>CAVUZC010000016.1:0-313978 GCA_963745965.1 uncultured Acidobacteriota bacterium | reverse complement strand
AGGGTTCTGGGCCGCAATGCATGAGGGACGCACAGACTTCTGCATGTTCGTTGGTCTGATTGCGATTATGCTGCTGGGCGCCGGAAGCCTCTCGTTGGATGAAAGGTGGCGACATGCCTGGTAATTCCTCTCCTGCAACAGCACAATCCGCCTTGTCCCGTGGGTCCAGCCTGGAAGTTCTACTCGTCTTTCTTCGTCTTGGATGCACATCTTTCGGAGGACCAATAGCCCATCTCGGCTATTTCCGAAAGGAGATCGTCGAGCGTCGGCAATGGTGCAGCGAAAGTACAATGGCCGAGATCATTGCTCTTGCGCAATCACTGCCTGGTCCAGCGAGCAGTCAGGTCGGATTTGCAGTTGGCATACTTCGTTCTGGATGGCTAGGTGGCTTAGCGGCCTGGATCGGCTTTACTTTACCATCTGCCCTTTTGATGCTTGCTTTTGCGTTTGGCCACTCGTTCTTCAAAGGGAGTGTCGGCCAGGGACTGCTCCACGGGCTTCAACTTGTCGCAGTTGCGGTTGTGGCACAGGCTGTGATGGCCATGCAACGGTCCCTAGCACCGGACAAAACACGCCTTGCACTCGCCATCGTCGCAACGGGCCTGACATTATTCTTACCTACACAGATGGCCACACTCATCACTATCGCGGGTGGGGCTGCGGCGGGACTTTGCCTGTTTTGTTCAATGGATTATGGCGCGAGTGAGCATGTCGGGTTGTCGTTGCCAAAATCGGCAGGTATAGCCTCGGCAGCAACTTTCTTTGTGCTGCTTGTCTTTACCCCGCTCCTCGCCCATTTCTTCCCGATCTTCGGGCTGACGGTATTTTCATCTTTTTACCGCAGCGGTTCTCTTGTATTTGGCGGCGGGCATGTTGTACTGCCGTTGCTTGAGAGTTCCGTGGTAGCCCCCGGATGGGTATCGCAGCAATCATTCTTAGCGGGATATGGAGCCGCGCAAGCTCTTCCCGGTCCGCTGTTTTGCTTTGCAGCGTATCTGGGTGCTGCTATACGCCCTGGCGCTATCCCACTTCTGTTCGGCCTAGTCGGACTGGTCGGGATTTTTGCACCCGGTCTGCTCGCCATGACGGCGGTATTGCCGTTCTGGAGCGCATTGCGTAGAAATCGTTATGCGCAAGCAGCCCTTCGAGGAATCAACGCAAGTGTGGTTGGCATCTTGGTCGCAGCTCTCTTCCAGCCAATCTGGACTTCGACCATTCACACATCAGGCGACTTCTGGCTTGCGCTCTCGGCCTTTGCACTTCTAACGCTTTGGAAAATTCAGCCGTGGATTGTTGTGCCGGGGGCAATAGCAATATCGGCGCTTCTTGGTCGATAGCCTGCTTGAATCTCTTTGGGTTCTATTCCAACAGCCTGCGCGGAGTAGTTCGTTATCCGATTCCTAACAACATCCGCACCCATGGCCCTGCCAAGTCGATCGGCCCTCTTTAACGAGGATCGGAATGGCTACTATAGCTGCAATCGAATCGAACCATGCGATATGGAATACCGCATTTACCGTGAGTCCGGCCAACGTAATGAGCGCGAGGTATGCGCACATGGCGGATTGCACTGCATCAGCGGCCAGAGCAATATTCTTGCTGCGGCGAGCTTCACGATGCTTAAGATAGGCCAGAATAGGCATTGCGATTAGCGCGGCGATGGTAATGCCTAAACCTGCAAAACTTGTTTCAGGCCGCAACCGCAAAGCTAATGATGCGCCAGCAATTGCCGCAACCACAAACGCGAGCACGAACAACAGAACTCCAGCCGCACGATTTGCCTTCCGTTCCGTGATGGGAAAGTTTGGAATCCATCGCAAGAGTACAACGGCAGCAGACAGAACCTCTACCAAGCTGTCTGAGCCAAAAGCCAATAACGCAGGACTGTGAGCAATTACAGCGGCGTATGCAGACACGCCGAACTCCACGAGCATCCACGTCAGCGTGACTATTTGTAACCAGAGCACAGCAAAACCAGGCTTCGGAGCACAAGCGCCGACGGGCTTCGACCGCTGAACATCGATCTGCACGAGTTCTGGCATCATATTCCACCTTATAAATCCAATGGACAATCAGAGCCGCTTGAAAAGGCTGAAATGAAAGGACTGCTGCTTGCCCCACGGAGTCGTGTGCATTTCCGACTCGCTCTTCTGAAGAGCGAACTGCGAACCGAGTTCCTCTGCAAGCATCGGACCATCGTATCGACGAACTTCGAGTCCGCTGCATTTTTCCGGCCCATCAAGTGCAAACGAACCGATTACGGCATGTCCACCAACTGGCACCGATTGCAACAATAACCTCCTATAGACGGCCCGGTCACACGGATAGGTGAGAAAGTGAAAGACAGCCCGGTCATGCCAAACATCGAAAACCGCGAGGTTGGGCTCGGCCGTCACATCTGCGGCGACCCACTGGATATTGCTCGCCTTGGCTCCAACCAGTTTCCGGCTGCGTTCCAGTGCTGCCTCAGAGATGTCCAAGACCGTAACGTCATAGCCTAAGTCCAAAAGCTTTTCCCCGAGAACTGATGTCCCGCCCCCCACGTCAATTATCCGACCCGACGAGCACACCTCTCGAATAAGCTCCAGGGACAAGTGCGGTTCAAGCTGTGTCCAGCTCATTTCCTCACCACTCTTGGACTGGTAAATTGAATCCCAGTGTTCTTTGCTGTTCATCTTGATCGCCGCCGTTTCGCCCACTGTTAAGCCCGCACGAAGTCAGGGGGAATAATTGCAGAGCAGTCGTCTTATGGAGCATCTTCAGCCGGGTGAACAGTGAAGTCAATGTTCTCGTGGGTGAAGTAACGCCTCCGCATCCAAAACGCGACGTTAACGAGTCCGATGAGCGCGGGTACTTCGATGAGCGGTCCGACGACGCCGACGAACGCCTCGCCGGAGTTCAAGCCGAAGACGGCAACGGCAACCGCGATTGCCAACTCGAAGTTATTGCCCGCCGCTGTAAACGACAGCGTGGCCGATTGCGCGTAATTTGCGCCGAGTCGCTTGCCCATCCAAAAGCTGACCAAAAACATGATGAGGAAGTAAACAACCAACGGAATTGCAATGCGCACTACGTCGAGCGGCAAACGCACTATAAGGTCGCCCTTGAGTGAAAACATCACCAAGATCGTGAAGAGCAGGGCAACCAACGTAAGAGGGCTGATGCGCGGAATGAAGCGCGTGCGATACCACTCTTCACCTTTGATGCGAATCAGGACAAATCGTGTAATGAAGCCGGAGACGAATGGAATGCCAAGGTAAATGGCAACACTCTTTGCGATTTGGGCGATGCTGACATCGACGATGCTTCCTTGCAGGCCGAACCACTTGGGAAGCACAGTGATGAAGGCCCATGCGTACAGGCTGTAAAAGAGCACCTGAAAGACGCTGTTGATGGCGACCAGGCCGGCAACGTAGTCGGTATCGCCGTCGGCCAGTTCATTCCACACCAAGACCATTGCAATGCAGCGCGCAATGCCGATCAGGATGAGGCCGCGCATATAGGCAGGCTCGCCACGGAGAAACACAATGGCGAGGACAAACATCAGAGCTGGACCGATGAGCCAGTTTTGGATCAGCGATAATCCGAGCACGCGCTTGTTGCGGAAGACATCATGCAGTTTCTCGTATCGAACCTTCGCCAGCGGCGGGAACATCATGATAATCAACCCAATGGCGATCGGGATGTTCGTTGTTCCGCTCTGAAAGTGATTGACGAACCCTGCGGAGCCTGGGACAAAGTGACCAAGAGCCACCCCGATGGCCATCGCAAGAAAAATCCAGAGTGTGAGGAAGCGGTCGAGGAATGAGAGGTGTTTCCGCTGTGACGGCGCGCAATTCTGGACCTGTGTGTATGGTTTGCTGGACATGATTACTTGACCTCAATTGAGTTTTGTGAATCGACCGGAATTGGAACGGGAGCACATTGTAGAGCAACGAACTTTGTCGGGCTACAACAAGCTTTTGCCAGCCGCGCGCGATCCGCCTGCATGGTCCGGTCTTCTTTGAGCCACGCCAGCGTCTGTCGCAGCACCTGTGCAGCACCGAGATTCTCCGGCATGACGATTCGATAGTGCATCCACTTTCCTTCGCGCCGCGCCGCAACGATTCCTGCGCTGCGAAGGTAGGCCAAGTGACGGGAAATCTTGGGCTGAGCTTGCCCAAGAATCTCGACGAAATAGCATACGCAAATCTCCTGGTCTCCCATCAGGTTGAGCAGGCGGAGGCGGGTATTGTCGCCCAACGACTGGAAGAAGCGCTCCATATTGAACTGAGCAGATTTTGGTGCCATGAATTACTTATACGCCTTGACGAATATGTTGGCAAGGGATATAGTCGCTTTAACGAATATGACTTTGGAGGGAATCATGACGGAAGAGATTCTGGAGTCGGTAAGGTCGAAATACGGCGCGGTAGCGGAGAGTTCGCTGTCGAGCGACCATGCGGGCGTAACGGCGGTAGCGGAAGCTTTCGGTTATACCCCGGAAGAACTGACCTCCATTCCTGCTGAGGCCAACATGGGGCTGTCCTGTGGCAATCCAACGGCAACGGCCCACATTAGGCCCGGTGAGGTAGTTGTCGATCTTGGCTCCGGCGGTGGTCTCGACGTATTTCTGGCGTCGAAGATGGTCGGGCCGGAGGGCCGCGCCATCGGCATTGACATGACTCCAGCCATGATCGAGCGGGCAAGGACAAACGCCAAAACAGGCGGCTACACCAACGTTGAGTTTTACGAGTCAACCATAGATCGGATTCCTCTGCCCGATGCCTCAGTCGATTGCGTCATCTCGAATTGCGTTCTCAACCTGGCTCCGGATAAACCGGCCGTCTTCCGTGAGATCGCCCGGGTTCTGAAGCCAGGCGGCCGCGTGGCCGTGAGCGATATCGCATTGAAGCACGAACTTCCCGAAGCTGTCGCCAGCAGCATCGCCGCCTATGTTGGCTGCATTGCCGGGGCTATCCGGATCGAAGACTATCGGGCTGGGCTGTTCGCGGCAGGTTTCGAGCACGTCGAAATCGTGGACAGCGGCAAGGATCTCAACGCATACGCCAAAGTCGAGAACCAGTCAGGTTGCTGCTCGCCAACAATGGACGCATCCAATCCGCTTCAGGTCATTGAGGCGACGTGTTGCTCGTCTGTGCCTGCTCAAACCGCGTCCGTGCATGAAGAACTCAAGACACTACTTTCGCGGTACGACATCAACGCTGCCGCCGCCAGTGTGAAGGTCTACGCAATCAAGCCCGGAATCACCGCGAACAAACCTTGCTGCGGGCCAGCCTGCTGTTCCTAAGGAACCGCGTGATCAGAATTAACACAGCGTAAACCGTTTTCTGAGAGGATATTCGACATGGCTCGCTACAACGTGCTCTTTCTCTGCACTGGTAACTCAGCCCGTTCGATTATGGCTGAGGCGATCATGAACCGCAAAGGCGCGGCGAACTTCACCGCCTATAGCGCCGGTAGCCATCCTGCCGGAATTGTGCGGCCAGAGGCAATTCACCAAATCGAGAAGGCCGACCTAAGCACTGCGAATCTCCGGAGCAAGTCCTGGAACGAGTTCTCTGGCCCTGATGCGCCGCCGCTTCACTTCGTCTTTACCGTTTGCGACAAAGCGGCGAGCGAGGTTTGCCCTTTTTGGCCTGGGCAACCAATGACGGCTCACTGGGGCGTCCCCGATCCCGCCGCAGCGCAAGGCACTCCAGCGGAGATCGAGCGTGCCTTCGCCGACGCATTTTCCGTGCTCGACCGCCGCATCAGCCTCTTCCTCTGCCTGCCGCTGGCAACCCTCGACACCTTCGCTCTGCAAAGAGAAATCGACAGTATCGGAAAGCAATAGGTCTCGGATGAAATTGCTGATCATTGGTGGCAGTGATGCAGGCATCAGCGCGGCTCTTCGCGCACGCGAACTCGATCGGAACGTCGAAGTCACCGTCCTGCTGGCGGATGATTTCCCCAACTACAGCATCTGCGGCCTTCCCTTCTTTCTGAGTGGAGAAACTCCCGATTGGCGCAGCCTCGCGCATCGGACCGAATTCGAGGGCATTGACATTCGCCGTGGGCATAGGGCGACACGCATCAATGCCGCCTCAAAGACGGTCGACGTAGATGCCGGGATGATAGGCTCACTGACCTTACCTTATGACAAACTCGTAATCGGCACGGGCGCGGGACCTCAGGAGCCGCCCATCGAAGGATGGCGGTCTCCCGGCGTGTTTCCACTTCACACCATGCACGACAGTTTCGCAGTGCGCGATTACCTCGAAACGGCGAAACCAAAGCGGGCAGTAATCATCGGCGCTGGCTACATCGGCCTTGAGATGGCCGATGCACTCACTCATCGGGGCATTGAGGTCACTGTCGCCTGCCGTCCAGCCACCTTGCTGTCTACGGTCGATGCGGAGTTCGGGAGAGCTGTTGCCGGCGAGCTTCAAGATCACGGCGTGAAGGTTTGTCCGAGCGTTGAAGTGCATCGGATTACGCGCGATGGGGGCCACCTTCATGTCTCAGGAAGCAATCATTTCGATCAGGATTGCGAGATGGTTCTTGTGGCCGTGGGCGTAAAACCCAACGCTGCTCTGGGAGCTGAAGCCGGCCTGGAGACCGGAGCCAAGGGCGCTCTCAAGGTGAATCGCAGAATGGAGACCAGGTTTTCCAATATCTACGTTGCTGGCGACTGCGGGGAGACTTTTCACCGGCTACTCAATCGAAACACTTATCTGCCACTCGGCACGACGGCCCATAAACAGGGGCGAGTTGCTGCCGAAAACGCATTGGGTGGCGATCGCGAGTTCGCCGGTTCTCTCGGAACCCAGGTGGTCAAGATTTTTGATCTCGTCATTGCGCGAACGGGCTTGCGGCACGACGAGGCAACAAGAGAAGCCCTCGATCCTTTTACGACCGAAAGCGTAATCAACGATCACAAAGCTTACTATCCCGGCGCTACTCAACTTCACATCCGCGTGACTGGCGACATCTCTACTGGCCGCTTGCTTGGAGCGCAGTTGATGGGTGCCTGGGGCGCTGAAGTATCGAAGCGCCTCGATCTATTCGCAAGCGCGCTTTTTCACGAAATGATGGTTGATCAGATCTCGGATCTCGATCTAAGCTACACTCCGCCATTGAGCAGTCCGTGGGACCCAGTCCAGATGGCAAGCCAGGCGTGGTGCACCAAGGTCAATTCATTGATAACGGAGAAACAGAATGTATAAGGTCATCTTTGCCTGCGTTCATAATGCCGGCCGGTCGCAAATGGCTGCTGCATTTTTCAACCAACTCGCTGATCGAAACAAGGCACTGGCTGTGTCGGCTGGCACGGACCCCGGTTTGCGTGTTCACCCCGAAGTTCTCACTGCGATGCAGGAGATTGGAATTGATCTCAGCCGCGCCAGGCCTCAGAAATTGACAGAAGAACTGGCGCGGGACGCGCAACTCCTCATCACCATGGGCTGCGGCGACAAGTGTCCCTATGTACCGGGACTTCGCCGCGACGACTGGCCGCTCCGCGACCCCAAAGGACTGCCGGTTGATGAAGTTCGAGCCATCAGGGAGGAAATCAAAGATAGAGTGCAATCTCTGCTCGACCGGGAGGGCCTGAACGGGACCAAGTGATAGGTTGATCGGCCAGCCCACTCTCCATAAGGATTCCGGATATCCAAGTCTATTTCAGCGTGAGCCAGATTCCTCATCCGGCGATGACTGACGATTTCGAGTTTTTGTAGATTCCTTGAACTCGGAACGCAGCTTCTCAACAACTTCCTGTAAATCTTCGATGGAAGGAACCTCGGCCTGTAGCGGCTCGGGAAGTTCGCGTGTTACCCGGTATGTAGATACGCCAATCGGCTTGGTCATATCGCGGAGCGCATATTCGACGATGGAACCACTGCGACTCTCGCACAAAAGCAGGCCGAGCGTCGGCGCATCTTGAGCCGTTCGCAACAGGTCGTCTGCGGCGGAAAGGTAAAAGTTCATTTTGCCGGCATACTCGGGTTTGAATGGACCTGTTTTTAATTCGATGACGAAATAAGAGTGAAGCCGAACATGATAAAAAAGCAAGTCGATATAGAACGTCTGTCCAGCCACTTCGAGAGGAACCTGGCTACCGATAAAGGCAAAGCCCCGGCCAAGTTCCAGCAATAGATCACGAAGATGCGTGAGCAGCCCGCGTTCCAACTCTCGCTCTTTGGCACTTGCGGCCAGCGTCAGAAAGTCGAACTGGTATGGATCTTTGAGAATCTGCTGCGCGAGGTCCGACCCTTCCGGCGGAAGCGCCCTCGAAAAATTCGTAAGAGCCTTACCTTGTCGCTCATGCAACCGGGTCGAAATGTGGTGAACGAGAACATTGCGGCTCCAGCCATGTTCGATGGCGGATTTCAGATACCATTCCCGCGTGGACTTGTCCTTGACCCTGTCCAAGAGGTGCGTCTGATGGCCCCATGGCAATTGTGCAACAAGCTGTTGCACAATTGCCTTTTCCGGCCACGCCTCGGCAAAAGCCCTCATATACTTGAGATTTCGCGGACTGAAACCCTCGATACCGGGAAACTCTGCCCCCAAGTCCTTGGCCAGCCGGTCAATGATTTTCGCTCCCCAGCCAGCCGCCTTCTGCCGCGCCAGGATATCCCGGCCAATTGACCAGTAGAGCAGAATCAGTTCCCGATTGACAGAAAGGGCTGCGCGCACTTGGGCAGTGCGGACACGCTCCTTGATTTCTGTGAGGAGCACGGTGTAACCGGGCGGTGTTTGAAGTTCCTTGACCATCTTCTTCTAGGCTACGACATCTTGCTGGCGGCTGAAATCTGGCGTCCGATTGGCGTCCAATAAGCGTTCCTTTGGCATTCTTAGAGGCACTTTGGGAGCCATCCGTGTCCTCTGGTTTCAACAAGTTACGGGTTCAAGAATTCCTTTCACGGCGATAACACGGGTTCAAATCCCGTCGGGGACGCCAACAAAACATTTAGCTCCAAGGTCTGTTGCCTTTGCAACGACTGGGGACACTTGGGCGAAGGCCATTTCGCTGCAGTCTCCTTGCACTTCTCTAGACCGACTGCGTGGCTCGCTGTGCGGCGAGGCGGCTGATCTTGTCGCCGTCCTTCACCATCTCGTGAACAGAGTAGCCTTTTTCCGCAAGTGCGCCGGTGGGGCAGGCTTGCACGCATTTGCCGCACGCGGTGCAGTTGCTGGCGTGGCCCCAATCGTCCTTCAGGTCGCTCACAATGCGCGAGTAGATGCCGCGCGAGGAGACCTCCCAGACGTGCGCACCCTCTACTTCGGCGCAGACACGGACGCAACGGGTGCAGAGAATGCAGCGATTGTGATCGAGGACGAAGCGGGGATGCGACATGTCGACGGAGAGGCGAGGGTTGTTGTAGGCGTAGCGCACATGCGTGACGCCGAGCGATTGCGCCATGGACTGCAGCTCACAATGGCCGTTCGAGACGCAGGAAGAGCAGATGTGGTTCCTCTCGACGAGGAGAAGCTCGATGGCCATGCGCCGGTAGAGCGTGAGCCGAGCCGATTGGGTTTGGATCGACATGCCTTCCTGCACAGGCGTGGTGCAGGCGGGCAACAGGCGGTCTGTGCCGGCCAGCTCGACGACGCAGAGGCGGCATGCGCCAACGGCGCTGAGGCCTTTGAGGTAGCAAAGCGTGGGAATGTATTTCCCGTTGGCGCGCGCGGCATCGAGGAGGGTGTCGCCTTCGCGCGCAGTCACCAGTTCGCCGTCAATGCGAACCGAGACGATTTTTGTGGCTGCCTTGGTTTCCATAGTTACCGGTTTTCCTCGTTTCTCTCCTCAACTCGCGCTGGGTGTGCCGCGGAGATCGCAGCGCAGGCAGCGGCGGCACTCTTCCAGGGCTTCCTGCGGGCTGAGGTTGGCGACGACTTCCTGCTGCGTGTGCGCGCGCGAGGCGGCAGGCAATAAACGAGCCGTGTGCCGGCGCGAGAGACTTGCCTCCGGTGGCGCGGCGTGGCTGTACTCGAATTCGGGAAAGAGCTGGTCCCATCGGGCGATTGCCGTTTTGTCTGGACCCGAAGCTTGGTTTCCCATGAGGCGCTCGTCGATCTTGCGCGCCGCCTGCTTGCCGCCGCTCATGGCGTTCGACATATTCGAAGCGCCGGTAATGACGTCGCCACCCGCATAGAATCCCTGGCGGCTGGTCTCGAAGGTGAAGCGATCGACGACGATGGTGCCTTCCTCCTTGAGCTCGAGTCCGGAGGCGCGGCAGAAGTCCATGTCGAAGGTTTCGCCGACGGCGAGGATGACGCTGTCGCACTCGAAGCGCTGCACCTCGTCGGTGGGGATGGGGCGGCGGCGGCCGGATTTGTCGTACTCGCCGAGACGGGTTTTCACAATCTCGATGGCTTTCACGCTGCCGTCTCTGCCACCCATGATGCGATGCGGTGCGGCGAGAAAGACGAAGCGCACGCCCTCTTCTTCGGCGGCCTGAATTTCCTCGTCAATGGCGGGCATGTCTTTGCGTTCGCGGCGATAGAGGATCGTCGCCTGCCCACCCATGCGCAGCACGGTGCGCGCGGAATCGATGGCGGCATTGCCGCCGCCGATGATGGCAACGCGGGAACCGACTGCAACTTTTTCGCCGCGCGCCACGGCTTCAAGAAAGATCAGCGCGGGAAATACGTTTTTGAGTTCCGTTCCGGGCAGGTAGAGCCAGGATTCCTTCCAGGTTCCGATGGAGATGAAGACGGCGTCGAAGTTCGAAGCCAGATCGTTGAGTGGAAGATCGAAGCCGACGCGCGTCGAGAATACGAACTTGACGCCCACGCCTTCGATGAGATCAAGCTCGCGGCGCAGCACTGCCTTGGGCAGACGGTACTCGGGAATGGCGAAGCGCAACATGCCGCCGGCTTCGCTGCGCTCTTCAAAGACGGTCACGTCATGGCCGAGCATGGCGAGATAGAAGGCCGCAGTCAGGCCGGTGGGACCGGATCCCGCGACGGCGACCTTGTGGCCGGTGGATGGAAGACGCCGCTCGAGGATGCGCTGGAGCATGGGGTCGAAGCGGTCGGATTGGAAGATGGAGTCGGCGATGAGGCGATGCACCTCGCGCATGTTCACGACTTCATCGAAGGACTGGCGGCGGCACCGGTTATCGCAGGGATGCTGGCACACGCGGCCCGTCGAGGCGGGCAATGGATTGTCGAGGATCACCGACAGGAAGGCATCGTCGAGCCGGCCCGCGGCGTAGAGCGAGAGGAACCGCGGAATGTTCATGCGCAGCGGACAACTATTCTCGCAGGGCGAAAGCGCAAGCTCCTGGCAGACGCCGGCCCGGCAGCGGTGCGCGAGAATGTGGTCTTCGTACTCGTCGCGGAAGTGGCGAATCGTGGTAAGCACGGGATTGGGCGCGGACTGGCCGAGCGCGCAAAGGGAGCAGTCGCGAATCATGCGACCAAGCTCATCGAGAAGATTCAAATGCTCGGTCGTACCGCTGCCTGCGGTGATGGAATTGAGCGTGCGCAGAGCCTTGTTGAGGCCGACGCGGCATGGAACGCACTTGCCGCAGGACTCCGAATGCGTGAATTCGATGAAGTAGCGGGCGACGTCAACCATGCAATTGTCTTCGTCCATCACGACCATGCCGCCGGAGCCCATGATGGAGCCGAGCTGCGCAAGGCTTTCGTAATCGACAGGCGTGTCGAACATTTCTACGGGGATGCAGCCGCCGGAAGGGCCGCCGGTTTGCACGGCTTTGATGCGGCGGCCGTTGGTGGCGCCTTCGCCGATGTCGTAGATGAAACTCTGCAGCGGCGTGCCCAGCGGCATTTCAATCAGGCCGGTGTTCTGCACCTTGCCGACCAGAGAAAACACTTTGGTGCCGGGGCTCTTGGCGCTGCCGGTCTCGGCAAACCAGGCAGGACCGCGCGCGACGATGGGCGCGATGTTGTACCAGGTTTCGACATTATTGATGCTGGTGGGACGTCCCCATAGACCTTTCTGCGCGGGATACGGCGGGCGCGGCCGCGGCCGTCCGGCGAAACCTTCGAGCGACGCGATCAGCGCGGTCTCTTCGCCGCAGACAAAGGCGCCTGCGCCCTGCACCAGCTCGATATCGAAGTTGAAACCGCGATCGAGAATGTTCGCGCCCAGCAGACCGTATTCGCGCGCCTGCTCGATGGCGCGGCTCAGGCGGCGCACGGCGAGCGGGTACTCCGCGCGCACATAGACGATGCCTTCAGTTGCGCCGGTCACGTAGGCGCCGATGATCATTCCCTCCAGCATGGAATGCGGATCGCCTTCGATCTCGTTGCGGTTCATGTATGCGCCGGGGTCGCCCTCGTCGGCATTGCAAATGATGTACTTCGCGTCGGCTTTGGCCTTGGCCAGGAAGTCCCATTTGTTGCCGGTGAGGAAGCCTGCGCCACCGCGCCCGCGCAGACGCGAGGCTTTGATCTGCTCGATCACGGAGTCGGTGCGGCCATCGATGAGGACTTTATAGAGCGCCTGGTAGCCGCCGACGGCGATGGACTCCTCGATGTCGGAGGGGCTGATGAGCCCGCAGTTGCGGAGAACAATCTTCTTCTGGCCCTTGAAGAAGGGGAGCGTGTTCCAAAGAGGAATCTTGGGATAGCCCTGGCCGTAGCGCACGTGCGCGGTGACGTGGTCCCACTCCTCGATCTTCGCGTAGACGAGATCGGAGGGGAATGTACCGGCGGAGAGGCCTTCGAGGATGCGCGCGGCGTCATTGGCCTGAACGCGTCGCAGCATCACAATGGGATTGCCGGGAAGACGGATACTGACGATGGGCTCCTGAAAACACGGGCCGAAACACCCGACGCTGGCGAGCACGACGTCGAGCCCGCTGCGCTGAATGGATTCGTTCAACGCGTGAAAAACCTCTTCCGCTCCGTTGCCGCGGCCGCAGGTACCCATGCCAACGGTGATGCGTGGAATGGAGGGGGTCAGCTTGGCTAATCCGGCCTCGCGCACTGCGTTGAACGCGCCAATATCCTGAATGCGCGGCATCACTTCCTCCCCTGTGCCTGCGAATTTTGCGTCAGCGATTTGACTTCGCGCTGCAACGTGCGCTCGTTTACGTGGCTGAGAATGTGGTGGTCGACTTCGACGACGGGCGCGAGCGCGCACTGGCCGAAGCAGGCCACGGTGCGTACGGTGAAGCGATGATCGGCGGTAGTGAGCAGGAGTTTGTCGGCTTCGCTGTTCTCGTCGGGTTCGCGGTCACTCAGGCCGAGATCGAGGCAGAGCTTCTGGAGAAGATCCCGCGAGCCGCGAGTGTGGCAGGCGGTTCCGCGGCAAACGCAGACGACATGGTCGCCTTGGGGCTCGAGGTTGAAGAGCGAATAGAATGTTGCGGCGCTGTAGACGCGCGCGGGGGGAATGCCGGTTTCAGCTGCGATGTAGCGCAGCGCCTCGGTGGAGAGGAACTTGTGCGCGTTGGCCGATTGCACATCCCCAAGAATGCCGAGCAGCGCGCCGGGGCGGTTGCGGTGTTTGGCGATGGCCTGGTCAATGAGCAAGCGCTCTTGGTCCGCAATATTAGCGTGAGGAACTTGAGGAGCGGCGGTGGACATGATTCCTCTCCCTTTCAGCGTGCGGCGATGGGCCCGCGGCCGCATGCGATCTACACAGACCGTCGCCCGGTGAGGAAGAGAAAGAAAGAATGCGAACAGCGGCGCCAGCCGCAACGGAAGGGTTCGGCAACAAAAGGGCAAATCCTTACCGCAGAGACACTCTCCCCGGAGTAGGTCCGGCTGGAACTTTGAACCTCCCCGCGAGCCGCAGGATGTGCCTGTTGTCACAGTCGGCTGTGACTGTGAGATAAAAACTCGTGGAAAACCGGCCGCGCAGGCCTGATCCCCCGTTGTTTCAGCGGATTCTGTCCAGGCTTGCTGGCTCATCGCCCTAAGGCTTGAGGCAAGCAGCGCCCCCAGTTTCCTCGTCTCCCGTCACGAATCTGTATACAGACATGTAACGAATGGAAGCGCCAGTGACTTTCCTTGAGTAGAGGCAGCAGAAAGGGAAAGTCAGCGCGGGATGAAACGTATATTTTGCCGGTCGACATGGCTCATCTTCATTGGTCCGCTTATTTCCATTGCGGTTGCAGCACAGGAACCGCTCACGCTCAAACAGGCGATCGAGCGGGCGCTCGACGCCAATCCGGAAGCAACCGTGGCGCAGGCGGAGACGCGGGAAGCGAAAGCGAACGCGTCGCTTGCCCGCACGCAGTTGCTTCCGCAACTGAGTTTTACCGAGGACATCTCGCGCGGCGACGATCCGGTGTATGTTTTCGGCTCCAGGCTGCGGCAGCAGGCTTTTACGCAAGCCGATTTCTCTTTGAACTCGCTGAATCGGCCGCAGCCTGTGGGCAATTTTGCTTCGCGGTTCTCTGGATCGTGGATGGCCTTCGATTCCTTCAGGACGCAAAAGACCATCCATAGCGCCGACCTGATGAAGAAGAGCGCAAACTCATCGGCCGAGGCAGTCAACCGAAAGATTGTGTTCGACGTGGTCGCGGCGTACCAGTCGGTGCTCTACGCCGAGCGGCAAGTGGCGCTGGCGCAGCACGAGCAGGAAACTGCCGAAGCTCTGCTGAGTTCGGTCAGCGATCACGTCAACGCCGGGCTTGCTGTGGATTCGGATCGCATGTCGGCTGAAGTAAACTTGGCCGCGCGCAAACAGGAATCGATTGCCGCCAAGGGCGAGCTTGAGATGGCGTGGGCACAGCTTCGCGTTGCAATGGGCGCGCCGGAGCTAAAGGAATCGTCGCTCGCGCCGATGACCCCGCGCGATTTTCCGCAAATGTCCTTGGATGAGGAATTGCAGAAATCGTTCAAGACGAGATCGGACCTTGAATCGCTCAGCCAGGCGCAAGCGGCGCAGATAGAAGCCGTCAGCGCGGCCAGGGACAGCTTTGGCCCGCGCATCGCAACCTACGGCAACTGGGAACAGGATCGCCCAACCTTCGCCGGAACGGGCGGCAACAACTGGGTTGCCGGCGTGCAGCTCACAATCGACATTGCGCCCTTCAGTAAGCGTTCTCAACTGGAGCACGAAATCGCGGCGAGAGATCGCGTGAATGCGCAGGTGGCATCATACCGCCAGCAGATCGGATTACAGGTCACGCAGGCGCATATCCAGCGCGAAACCGCACAACTCTCGCTTGATACCGCGCGCGCCGCCATCGACCAGGCGACTGAAAGCCTGAGGATTCTCAAGAACCGCTACGAAGCCGGCCTGGCCACGCTTACCGATTTGTTGCGGGCCGAGGATGCGGAGCGCTCAGCGCAGACAAACTATTGGCACGCCGTGTACGGCAACACCATGGCGTACGCACAACTTTTATTTGCGACCGGGACTCTGACTCCTGACGCAGCGGAGGATTTGCAATGAAGACTTTTGGATACCTTGGCGCGATTGCTTTAATCGCCGGCGCGGCCATCGGCTGCAAGTCGAGCAAGTCGGCGCATCCCGCCGCCGTAGAGACCGCACAGGCGCAGATTGTGCAGAGCAAGGAAGCGGAACTTCCCGTCACGCTGGAAGCGACGGGAACGCTGCACGCGCACGAGACTGCGACTCTCTCGGCGCAGGTGATGGGCCGCGTCGAGCAGGTTCTGGTGCATGAAGGCGATTCGGTCCGGGCGGGGCAGACGCTGGTGGTGCTGGACGACTCCACATTGAAATCGTCATTCGAGCAGGCGGATGCCGCGGTGAAGGCTCAGGAAGAGCAGCAATCCGCCGCGGAGAGCAATGCCGAACTGGCCGCAAGCACGCTCGCCCGCTACAAGCAATTGCAGTCGCAGAAGAGCGTAAGCCTGCAGGAGATGGACGAAGTCACTCGCCGTGCAGAGGCTGCTCAGGCCCAGTTGGACGCCATGCGCGCGCAAACACAGGCCATGAAAGCGCAGCAGGCCAGCGCACGCGCCATGCTGAGCTATACGCGGATCGTCGCCCCGTTTTCAGGAGTGATCACCGAGCGCATGGTTGATCCCGGCGCTCTCGCATCGCCCGGTGTGCCGCTGCTGCAAATGGACAGCGCAGGGCCGCTTGAGCTCGACACTACCGTCGCGGAATCGGCAATTGCGTCGGTGCGTCTCGGGATGAAGATTGAAGTTTCAATTGACGGAGCGACCTCGGACCCAACGGGCACGGTATCGGAGATTGTGCCCGCCGCAGATGCATCGAGCCACAGTTTCCTCGTGAAGATCGATCTCCCGCCGGCGCAAGATCTACGCGCAGGCATGTACGCCACTGCCGAGATTCCGACAGGAACCAGGCAGGAGGTCGTCGCGCCGCGATCGGCGGTCGTGATGCGCGGATCGCTTGCCTGCGCATACGTTCTCGACAGCAACAATATTGCGCAGTTGCGTTACGTGACGCTCGGAGCAGCGCATGGGGACCAGGTTGAGATCCTTTCCGGGATTTCAGGCGGCGAGCGGCTTGTGGACAACCCCGCAGATCGCGACCTCGCCAGCAAACGCATCGAGGTCCAGCCATGAAGGAAAATTCCAACATTCGCGGCCTCGGTTTGGCCGGACGCCTCGCGCAGGCCTTCCTTAATTCAAAGTTGACTCCGCTCGTGATCGTTGCATCGCTTGCGCTCGGAGTTTTTGCAGTAGCCATCATTCCCCGCGAGGAAGATCCGCAGATCCTCGTGCCGATGCTCGACATTACGACAGCGATGCCCGGCGCGTCTCCGGCGGAGGTCGAAGAGCGCGTAACCCTGCCCATCGAGAAACTCGTCCACCAGATCTCCGGCGTTGAATACGTCTATTCGACATCCCGTCCCGGACAGAGCCTCGTCATCGTGCGCTTTCTCGTGGGAACGCCGCAGGAAGACGCGCTGATCAAGGTCTACAGCAAGCTCTATTCGAACTTCGACCAGGCTGTTCCCGGCGTCACGCAGCCGATTATCAAAGCCCGTTCCATCGACGACGTGCCGATCCTCGCCGTGACCTTGTGGGGAGAGCATTACGACGGCTATCGACTGCGCGCCATCGCCGATGAGGTTCAACACAATATCGAGCAGGTTCCGGATGTCTCCGAAAGCACTGTGATCGGCGGCCTGCCGCGCACGATGCGCGTGATGTTGAACGCGGAAAAACTGAATGCGTATGGTCTCTCGCCGCTCGCCGTCGTCGGGCATCTGCAGGCGGCCAACGCGCGGCTGCAGGCGGGGAGCTTCTCTGCAAACAATCGCGAGATCCGCGTCGATGCCGGAAACCTCTTCGTCGATCGCAAGGATTTGGAATCCGTGGTGGTCGCTGTCGATCATGGCCGTCCCGTTTACCTGAGCGATGTGGCCGACCAAATCGTCGATGGGCCGGGGGAACCTGCCAACTACGTGCTGTTCGGCACGACCAATGCCAGCGCCGGTCAGGGCCGCGCGCCGCAGCAATACCCAGGCGTGACCATCACCGTGGCGAAACGTAAGGGGACCAACGCAACGGATATTGCGAACGCCGTTCTTAAGCGTATCGATGAGATGAAGGGCGTGCAGATTCCGGCCGACGTGCACGTGACCACGACGCGCAATTACGGTGAGACCGCAAAGGCAAAATCGGATGAGCTGCTCGAGCACCTGTTGCTGGCGACGCTTTCCGTAACGTTCCTTGTCGCGCTTTTCCTGGGATGGCGCGAGTCGGGCGTAGTGCTGCTGGCCATTCCGGTGACGCTCGCGCTCACCATGTCGACTTTTTACTTCCTCGGCTACACCATCAATCGCGTCACGCTGTTCGCGCTGATCTTCAGTATTGGAATCCTGGTCGACGACGCAATTGTCGTCGTCGAAAATATCGTGCGCCACTTCCGGCTGACTGAGAATCGGCATCGCTCATGCAGCACCGTGACGATCGAAGCAGTCGCCGAAGTGGGCAACCCGACCATCCTTGCCACCTTTGCCGTGATTGCGGCCGTTCTGCCCATGGCCTTTGTGCGCGGGCTGATGGGCCCCTACATGCGGCCGATTCCCGTCGGCGCATCGGCGGCCATGCTGTTCTCGCTGATGGTGGCATTCGTAGTTTCGCCATGGGCCGCGATGCGGCTCCTCGGCAAGCATCTGGGCGGGGCGCACCTTCTGGAGCCGGAGCATGAAAACTGGCGCACACGGCTTTATCGCAAGGTAATGTCGCCGCTGATTGCTTCGGGCCGGAATCGGCTGATCTTCTTCGCTGCTGTGCTCGGCCTGCTGTTGATCTCCGTCGCGCTGGTTCCGTTGGGGCTCGTGCGCGTAAAGATGTTGCCGTTCGACAACAAGAGCGAATTGCAGGTTGTGGTCAACATGCCCGACGGCACGCCGCTCGAACAGACACTCGCTGTGACCCAGGCGCTTGGCAACGAGCTTGCGCAGCAGCCGGACGTGCTCAACTACCAGCTCTACGCCGGAACCTCCGGGCCGTACAACTTCAATGGCCTGGTCCGCCACTACTACATGCGGCACATGCCGAACCAGGCGGACATTCAGGTCAACCTGGTTCCGGCAAAGCAGCGTCACGAACAAAGCCACAGTATCGCCAAGCGTCTCCGGCTAATTCTCGACAAGGTTGGCAGCGAATATGGCGCACGCATTCAGGTGAGCGAAGTGCCACCGGGGCCGCCGGTGATTCAGACGCTGGTGGCCGAGGTGTACGGTCCCGATCTGGGGGGCCAGACGAAACTAGCGCAGCAGATTAAGTCCATCTTTCAGAGCACGCCGGGAGTCGTCGATACAGATTGGTACGTCGAAGATCCGCAGCCGCGCATTGCGATTCACGTCGACGCGGTAAAGGCGGCGCAGAACGGAATTGCAGTCGCCGACGTTGCCAATGCAATCGCCCTGGCCACATCGGGAACCGAAGTCGGGCTCCTGCACGACGATCGTGCGCGTGAGCCGATTCCCACAACAGTGCAATTCACGCGCGCGGACCGTTCTTCACAACAGGCACTCGAGAACATCCATCTGCCCGGCGCAAACGGCGCAATGATTCCACTGCGGGAGCTTGTGACCATCGACAAGGAAACCATTCAGCAGAGCATCTACCACAAGAATCTTCGTCGTGTGGTCTATGTCACGGGCGATGTTGCCGGCGCGGAGGAGAGCCCGGTCTACGCCATCCTCAAAATGAATAAGCAGCTCGACAGGCTCCAACTGCCGGCCGGCTACACTCTCACGCGCTACAACGCAACCATGCCCGAATCGACCGATCACTACTCAATGAAGTGGGATGGCGAATGGCAGATCACCATTGAAGTCTTTCGCGATCTCGGGCTGGCGTTTGCCGCGGTGCTCGTGCTGATCTATGTGCTCGTCGTCGGCTGGTTCCGCTCGTTCGTGGTGCCGCTCATCATCATGGCTCCGATTCCGTTGACGCTCGTCGGAATCCTGCCGGCTCACGCGTTGCTGGGAGCCTTCTTTACCGCAACATCGATGATCGGCTTCATCGCCGGCGCAGGAATCATCGTGCGCAATTCGATTATTCTCGTCGATTTTATCGAGCTGAGGCGGCGGCAGGGAGCGCCTCTAAGCGAGGCTGTCATTGACGCAGGTGCGATCCGCTTCCGCCCCATGCTGCTGACGGCGGCCGCGGTCGTAGTGGGCGCGAGCGTGATTCTCACAGACCCCATCTTTCAGGGCCTCGCTGTCTCGCTTATCGCCGGAGCCGTCGCTTCCACCTTCCTGTCGTGGCCGACGATTCCCATCCTCTACTACCTGGTGCACGTGAAATCCGAAGCGCCTGTAACCTGTGCGGTTGAAACCGAAGAACACGAAGGAGTCTTGCAATGACCGTGGAACGCGGATTACGTCTGATGGCAGGAGCGATCGTGCTCCTGTCGGTTGCTCTCACTCTCTATGTATCCCATTACTGGGTATGGCTCACCGTATTCGTCGGGCTGAACCTGTTCCAGTCGGCGTTTACGAACTGGTGCCCGGCGATGGCCATTCTGCGCGCGATGGGTTTGAGGCAGGGCAGCTGACACTTTCTCCGAGCCGGAACCTACGCCGCGGCCAGCACACGAATGTACTCCGCAAGCAAGGGGAAGAGAGATGGCCCGTTCAGGGAACTGCGCGTCAAAACCCGGAAGCAGCGACCGCAGAGCGGCAAAAGCCGGCGCGTCGGTGCAGACCCGCAGGGCCAATCGCCTGAAAGACGACGTGTACCGGGAGATGTTCCTGCTTGAGTCGCATCGCCCGGGCTCCGAGATGGCGCTCGCCCTGGCGCTGCTGCGAGCCGTCGTGCAGTCGAATGCACCCGGCAATCAGCAGGACCTTCGAGAATGGCTTAAGACTGTCTGTCCGATTGGACTCCGCATGATTGAGGCGGCGCTCGAGGATAGTTCGAATTGCAGTCTGCATGTGCATAAGGATTGAGAGCGAACGAGGAATTCGCGATCCTTATATATTGGAAGTAGCACAAGCATCATGCGACCCGAACTAATCCAGGCATCGGAACTGCTCCGGAAGAACACTCCCGAGGCGATTGAAGCGGCCATTGGGTTGCTGCAGAACACGGTCTTCTCATTCAGCATGAAGATGTGCGGGCATCGTGAGGACGCTGAAGACACCATGCAGGACGTGCTGTTCGGCTCGCTCAAACACCTCTCCAAAGTTCAGGATGCGAATTCGCTGGCGGCCTGGCTCTATACCGTCACGCGAAACCGCTGTCATCGCATCCGGCGCGGCCACTCGGAGATCGCGCGAAAGAAACTCTCGCTGGACGCGTTAATGCCCGGCGAGGCCGAACTTGCGATGCTTCTTCTCGAAAAGGAAAATGGCCCCGAACACCAGGCCATCCAATCCGAGCAGCATCGTCTCCTGCACGAAGCCGTTCTGCGCATTCCCACCTCGCTGCGCATGGTTTTGGTACTCCACGACATGGAGGAGCTTTCCACGGAACAGGTCGCAAAGATCCTCGATCTCCAGGCGGGAACCGTGCGCGTCAGGCTTCACCGGGCAAGACTTGCAGTGAGAAAGGAGATGAGCTCGCTCCTGAGAGGAGTGCCCGAACAGTCGCCCGACCCAAAAAGTGCGGTCGCAGAACGGCCCAAGGAATGCCGCGCGCTGTTCGCAAACCTCTCTGAATACATGGACAATCGAGTCGAGCCGCGGACCTGCGAGCAGATGAGGGCACATATTGAAAAATGTCCGGCATGTGTGGCTTTTCTCAAGGATCTGCGCACGGCGATCGATCGCTGCCGGTCATTCCAAGTCGCGTGCGATCCCGATGTGGCGCAGCGCATGCACGTGCTCATGACGCGGGAGTATCTGCGGCTTATCGGCAAACCGGCGGAAGAAGGCGTTTCGTCGAACCACTAGCTTGTGAATCAATTACAGAATTTATGTTTTCTCGTGTAACGTTTAGGCGCTTTCAGGACTTTCTATCTAGTGTGACCGTTGCATCCTAGGCTTGGCTGAAAATCTTTGGAGGGTTCATATGGAAGTTCGTATCGATCAGATTGATGGAGTAAAGTTCGCGATCCAGGCCCGCTCGCATACGGTTGTCTGCGATCAGCCGCAAGAGAATGGCGGTACAGATTCCGGCATGACTCCGCCGGAATTTCTGTTGGGTTCGCTGGGCACGTGTGCGGCGTTTTATGCAGCCGAGTATCTGCGCACGCGCAAGCTTGCGACAAGCGGAGTCGCAGTGTCGGTCACGGCGGAAAAGCTCAAAGCTCCCGCGCGGCTCGGCAACTTTAAAATCCAGGTCAAGAGCCCCGTGAACCTCACGATAGAGCAGAGAGATGGATTGATACGCTCTGTAGAGCATTGCCTGGTCAAGAGCACTCTCCTCAATCCGCCGCAGATGGAGGTTGCTCTCGAAGTCCCGACGGACGAGGCGCATCCCTGAGACCGTGAGCTAGGCCCGCGCGATGTTAGGTGAATAACTCATCGCTGAGCAGCTTCAGCGACCTTTCTCCGGCAATGATCTTGTCTCCCACTTTGCTCTCCGCAAATGGATTCTCCACATTCTCCGTGTCCATCACCAGCGACCACTCCGGCGAATTCACCGGCTGCGGCAGCGTAAACTCCACCCCCGAGTCCGCGGCGTTCACGATCAGCAGAAAGGAGTCGTCGATGATCGCCCTACCCTCTTCGTCCGTGATCTGCAGGGTCTGCCCGTTGAGCAGGAGAGCCACCGACCTCGCCCATCCCGTCGACCACACTTCGTCGCTCACGGGATGTCCGTCGGGATTGAGCCAGGCGATGTCGTGCACCACAACGCCGCCGTTGCGGTAACGAATCTCGCGATCCTGAAAAAACTTGCGCCGGTGCAGGTTGGGATGCGCCAGCCGGAAGTGGATGAGCCGGCTGGTAAAGTCGAGCAGGCGCTTCCGCTGGTCATCCAGTTTCCAATCGAACCAGGTGAGCTTATTGTCCTGGCAGTAAGCATTGTTGTTGCCGCGCTGCGACCGTGCAAACTCGTCGCCTCCGGTTAGCATGGGCACGCCCTGCGACAGCATCAACGTGGCAAGAAAGTTGCGTATCTGGCGCTCGCGCCTCTTGTTGATCTCGGGATCGTCTGTAAGTCCCTCGGCGCCCATGTTCCAGGAATCGTTGTGATCCGAGCCGTCCCGATTACTTTCTTTGTTTGCTTTGTTATGCTTCTCGCTGTAAGTGACTAAGTCGCAGAGCGTGAATCCATCGTGGGCCGTGACAAAGTTAATGCTTGCATAAGGCTTTCTGCCATCAAACTGGTATAAGTCGCTCGAACCGGTGAGCCGGTAGGCAAAGTCCGAGAGTTGACCTTCATCTCCCTTCCAGAATCGCCGCACGGTATCGCGATACTTACCGTTCCACTCCGCCCACAGCACGGGAAAGCGCCCGACCTGGTATCCGCCCTCGCCCACGTCCCACGGTTCTGCGATGAGCTTCACATCGGCCAGCGTAGGATCCTGATGAATGGTGTCGAAAAACGACGACAGCCGGCTGACATCATGCAGTTCCCGCGCCAGGGTCGCCGCCAGGTCGAAGCGGAACCCGTCCACGTGCATGACGGTAACCCAGTAGCGCAGTGAATCCATGATCATCTTGAGGACCTGCGGATTCTGCACATTCAGCGTGTTACCGGTCCCGGTGTAATCCATGTAATAACGCGGATTGTCGGCGACTGTTCGGTAGTAACTTGTGTTATCGATGCCCTTCCAGCACAGCGTGGGGCCAAGATGGTTGCCTTCGCAGGTGTGGTTATACACAACATCGAGGATGACCTCGATCCCTGCGTCGTGCAGCGCCCTCACCATCTCCTTGAACTCTCGCACTTGGCCACCCACGTCGCCCGATGAGCTATACCGCGACATAGGAGCGAAGTAACCCAAGGTGTTATATCCCCAATAGTTGCTCAGCTGTTTGTCGATGAGATGGCCTTCATCGATAAAATGATGGACCGGCATCAGCTCGACCGCCGTGATCCCGAGTTTCCTGAAATACTCGATGGATAGTGGATGCGCTAACCCGGCGTAGGTTCCGCGCAGATTCTTGGGGATGCGCGAGTGCAGCTTTGTAAATCCCTTGACGTGTACTTCGTAGATCACCGAGTCGGCCAGCGGCGTACATGGTGGCTTATCGTTGCCCCAATCGAACCGGTCATCGATCACCACGCATTTCGGCATTGAGGCAGCGCTGTCCTGGGTATCCATCTTCAGGTCGTCGCCGGAAAGCGCGTCGTGCGAAAAGATGGGGCCCTTCCAGTCCACGCCGCCTGAGATCGCCCGCGCATAGGGGTCGACCAGCAGCTTGTTGCGATTGAACCGCAGGCCTTTCTCCGGCTCCCACGGCCCTTCCACGCGAAATCCGTAGAGCTGACCGGGCAGGATATCGCGGACAAGCCCATGCCAGACGTGCGCGGTTCGTTCCCTCAGGCAGACGCAATCGGTTTCACGGCCATCGGCATCGAACAGGCAGAGCTCGACGCGTGTCGCCTTCTCGGAAAAGAGGGCAAAGTTCGTTCCTTTTTTTTGTGGCGTTGCTCCCAGGGGATAAGGAATCCCCGGCAAAAGAGTACGCTTCATGCTGGCTTGGATGCATCAAACCAAGACATGAGGAGGATCCCTTCGTCTTATTACCGGCTACAGCTCTATGCCGGTTTCACCTTTCAGGATGCCGCCGAGACAGCCAGTTATCTAAAGTCACTCGGAATCTCCCACCTTTATTGCTCACCCTATCTTCAGGCCGCCAAGGGTAGCCGGCACGGTTACGACGTCGTTGACCATCAGCGCGTCAACTCCGAGATTGGCGGCGAAGAGGGGCATGCACGCTTCTGCGAAGCCTTGAACGAACTCGGCCTTGGTCAGGTCCTTGACATTGTTCCGAACCACATGGCTACCGGTCCGGAGAACCGGTATTGGTGGGACGTACTGGAAAACGGACCCTCGAGCCGGTTCGCAACCTGGTTTGACATTGACTGGAACTCGCCCGAGGTAAAGCTCCAGAATAAAGTCCTGATTCCGGTGCTTAGCGGACAATACGGACAGATCCTGAGCGCCGGTGAGTTAGTTATGGAGTACGACTGCGGGTCATTCCGGGTACGCTACTTCGATCATGTGTTTCCGCTCTCACCGCAGTCTGTGGCCATTCCCCTGTCGATCGCGGCAAAGCGGATTGAATGCTCCGACCCTGAGCTTTATTGCCGACAGCCTGGAGCGGCTGCCTCTGCCGCAACCTGGCGAAGACGAAGCAGTGGCCGCCCGGCATCGCGACAAAACCGTACTCTACGAACTGCTGCAGCGCTTTTGCAGCGAGACGCCCGGAGCTTCTGAAGCCATCGGCCAGGTGGCTAACGACCTGAACCAAGACCACGATGCTCTCGATTCCATACTGAATCTTCAACATTACCGGCTGGCCTATTGGCGCACGGCAGATCAGGAGCTTGGTTATCGGCGATTTTTCGACATCAACACGCTGGTCGGCATGAGGATGGAGCGGCCTCATGTCTTTCTTGCCACGCATGCGCGGGTCCTTGAGTGGCTTCGCACAGGCGTTCTGGATGGCGTGCGCGCCGATCACCCTGACGGCTTGCGTGATCCGCAGCAGTATTTTGCCCGGCTGCGTTCGGCTGCGCCAGACGCGTTGATCTTCGCGGAAAAAATCCTCCAACCCTCCGAAAGCCTGCGCGCCAACTGGCCCATCGATGGAACCACAGGCTACGACTTTCTGAACATGTGCAACGGGCTTCTGGTGCACCCGGAAGGCCTCGCCGAAATCGACAAAATCTATCGGGAGTTCACAGGCCGGAAAGAGGATTGGAACACGCTGGCCTGCTCCAAGAAGCACGATGTGGAGCACGAAGCTCTGGGCAGCGACGTCAATCGGCTGGCCCAGATCTTTGTCGAAATTTGTAACAGCAACCGCGACCGCCGGGATTACACGCGAGCCGAGATCCGGCGCGCCATTCGCGAGGTTGCCGCAGTATTTAATATCTACAGAACCTACGTCGTTCCCCAGCGGGGCGAGATCACCGAGGAAGACGAAGCTGCCATCGAGCTCGCGGTATCGATTGCCAAGACCCGCCGCACCGACATCGAACCGGGACTGTTCGACTTTATGAGCGACGTGCTTCGCCTGCGCGCGCGCGGCGAACTTGAAAACGAGTTCCTGTTGCGCTTTCAACAATTCACTGCGCCCGTGATGGCCAAGGGTATCGAGGATACCTTGTTTTATTGCTTCAATCGCATGATCGCTTTGAACGAAGTAGGCGGCTCGCCCGCGCGTAACGGCGTCACTCTCGAAGAGTTCCACGGATTCTGCGAAAAGATGCAGCGGCTCCATCCGCAGACCATGAACACGCTCTCCACGCACGACACCAAGCGCGCCGACGATGTGCGCGCGCGACTCGCGGTTCTGACGGAGACTCCTGGCGTATGGCGTGCCGCGCTGCGGCGCTGGTCGCATATCAATCGTATCTTTAAAGTTGGCGAGTTTCCCGATCGCAATACAGAGTACTTCCTCTATCAAACTCTGATTGGCGCCTGGCCCATTTCCCCACAGCGCACGCTGGCCTACATGGAAAAGGCCGTCCGTGAGGCAAAGGAGCACACGAGCTGGACGCAACAGAACAAGGAGTTTGAAGACGCACTGCACACATTCATCGAGCGTATCTACGAGTCGCCGGCGTTCGTAAAGGATCTGGAGGAACTTGTGTCGCGGATTTTGCTGCCTGGGCGAATCAACAGCCTGGCGCAAACGCTCATCAAATCCACCGCGCCCGGCGTGCCCGATCATTATCAGGGAAGCGAGCTTTGGGATTTGCATCTGGTCGATCCCGACAATCGTGGGGCCGTCGATTATGCAATCAGGCGCTCGATGCTCGCCGAACTCGAAGAGGGAATGCCGATCGAGGAAATTCTGAAGCGAATGGACGACGGCCTGCCGAAACTGTGGGTCATCTTTAAGGCATTGCATCTACGGCTCGAACACCCCGATTGGTTTGGCAAGGATGCGGCGTACACTCCGGTCGCCGCCAAAGGCCCCAGGCAGAATCATCTCGTGGCATATCTGCGCGGCGAGAATATTGCGGTGGTTGCGCCGCGATGGAACCTTAAACTCGATGGCAACTTCGCTTCCACGACTGTCGAGCTTCCCAGGGGCAACTGGAATCACGTCTTCACCGAAGAGAGTTTCGAGGGCGGTTCGCTGCGAGTGCAGAATCTTTTCAGGCAATTCCCAGTGGCGCTTCTCGCGAAAGAGGAAGGATAGGCGATGCACCGATTTGAGGTCTGGGCTCCGCTTGCAAAGCGGCTCTCTGTCAGCCTCGGCGGCGAGGCGTGCGCCATGGACGGCCCCGACGAGCGCGGCTGGTGGCGACTTGATGCTGGGGACGCAGGCCACGGAACCGATTACGGGCTTTTAGTCGATGGCGATGCAAAGGTCTATCCTGATCCGCGTTCCCTGTGGCAGCCCAACGGAGTGCACGGTCTTTCGCGGATCTACGATCAAAGTCGTTTCGCCTGGAATGACGCGGGTTTCCAGGCGCCTCCTCTCGCCAGCGCCATCATTTACGAACTGCACGTAGGCACGTTCACTGCCGGGGGCACGCTCGATTCCGCAATTGAGAAGCTGGACTATCTGGTTGAGCTCGGCGTGACGCATGTCGAGCTGATGCCTGTGGCCTCATTTGATGGGAGGCACGGGTGGGGTTACGACGGCGTCGCGCTCTTTGCGGTTCATGAGCCCTACGGTGGTCCCGATGCTCTCAAGCGTTTTGTAAACGCCGCGCATGGCAAAGGATTGGCCGTCCTGCTCGATGTGGTTTACAACCACTTCGGGCCTTCAGGAAATTACACTGGCAGGTTCGGCCCCTACGTCACGGATTCCGACCACACGCCGTGGGGCGGGGCGGTGAATCTTGAAGACGCCGGCGCAAGCGACGTGCGGCGATTCTTCGTAGATAACGCGCTGATGTGGATGCGCGACTACCACATCGACGGACTCCGGCTCGACGCTGTCCACGCTTTCGTCGATCGCTCTGCGATTCATTTTCTTGAGCAGCTTTCGAGCGAAGCGGAAACTCTGCAGGCTGCGCTGGGCCGTAGCCTGGTTCTGATCGCTGAAAGCGATTTGAATGATCCGCGTGTAGTCACGCCGCGCGAGGCAGGCGGTTACGGAATCGACGCGCAGTGGAGCGACGATTTTCATCACGCGCTCTTTGCGGTCCTCTGTCCAAGCGAGAGAACTGGGTACTACGCCGACTTCGGCTCGCTTGCGCAATTGGCCAAGGCACTCAAGCACACGTTTGTTTTCGACGGAATCTACTCCGTCTATCGGAAGCGCCTGCATGGCAAGCCGGCGTGCGCTCTGTCGCAGCACTGCTTTCTCGGGTACATCCAAAATCACGATCAAATCGGCAATCGCGCCATCGGTGATCGAATTAGTCACATTGCCGGCATCGATCGAGCGAAGATCGCCGCGGCCATCTATCTCCTGAGTCCATTTGTGCCCTTAATCTTCCAAGGCGAGGAATGGGCAGCGTCAACGCCGTTCCAGTACTTTGCCGGTCACGAAGACAAGCAACTAGCTCAGCTCGTTTCCGAAGGCAGAAAGCGCGAGTTTGCAGCCTTTGGTTGGGCGCCCGGACAAGATCCCCGATCCGGAGAGTCCCCGCACATTTGAAGCGTCGAGACTCGATTGGAACGAATTAGAGAAGCGCGAGCACGCAGAGATGCTCGAGTGGTACCGCGCACTGATCGGTTTGCGCCGCAAGACTCCGTGCCTGAATAACGGCGCTCCGGGCAATATCCGCGTTACCTTCGATGAGGGGAAACAACAGCTTCGGTATGAGCGGGGAACCATCGGAGTGCTGTGCAATCTGGGTGCGCAGAACGCCTCTTTCCCGGTCGCGCAATCGAGCGCGCTCCTACTGGCTTCGCGAGCGACGATCGGCATCGCGGAGGGCACGATTGAACTGCCACCCGATTGCGTCGCCGTGTTAAACAACCCGATTCCTGCCGATCGCTCACACGACATCGACGGTTGAGACCTTGCCGCGTCTGTCCCTTTCAGATTGATGGGCGGCGTGATTGTCCGCGGGCGCGCCGGCAGACTCCGGCTTTGCCACTTCGCCGCTGGCGCGGCCGGCAATTCCGTTCACCGGGATAAAGACGTGGAAGGACGTGAAGCAACCCTTGCGATGAAACAAGCTCCGGCACGAGATGCAGCCGTTGTACTTTTGTAGAATTCCTTTGCTGATCCAAAGCCCCAGTCCGGTTCCCTTCGTCGATTTGGTGCTGAAGAACGGCTGGAAGAGCTGCTTGGCATCTTCGGGGCGGATGCCGCTGCCCGTATCCGTGATGGAGACCGCCATGCCGCGCGCCTGCGTGCTCCAGTCTGTCGCTTCCCTCACGTGTAAGCGGAGCTGCCCGCCTTCCGGCATGGCCTGTACGGCATTGGCAATCAGGTTCATGAACACCTGACGGAGCTCGACTGGGAAGCCGAGGATCGGAATCGAGGGGCCGTATTTCTTGCGCAGCACGATGCGATGATTGGTCAGCTCACGCTCCTGGAGCGCGAGCACGTCGTCAATCAGTTCCTGAATCAGAATCGAGATGGGCCGTTTGGCTTCGCGATAGAAGCTGAGCGTCTGCCTCGTGATATGCGATACCCGTTGCAGTTCCTGTTCAGCCATCGCGGCCAAACGCTGTGCGTCGTCGTCCAGAGAAGGATGCGCGCGCAGCAGAAAAAAGAGATTTGTGATCGCGGCCAGCGGGTTATTGATCTCGTGCGCGATGATTCCGGCAACGCGGCCCATGGCGGCTAGCTTCTCCGATTCCCGCAACGCCTCTTCCGCCCTGATTTGCGCCGTAGTGTCCCGGTTCACTTCGAGCACGGCATCTGAATCGTGATCGATGGTCTTGCGGCAGGCAATGACAACTTCCCTTCCATCCTTCGTCGTCTGCACCAGATTGCCTTCCCACCAACCGTGGTCGTGGAGCGTGCGCTCGATGTCCTCGCGCGGCGCCGGAAAAATCGTCCGCAAAAGCTGGTGCATGTTCTGCCCGAGAACCTCGCTGCTCCGGTAGCCATACAGGTTTTCCGCGCCGCCATTCCAGAACCGGATGCAATCTTCGTGATCCCGTACCATAATGGCTTCCGAAGCCAGTTGCAGCAGCTTGGCGCGCGTGCGGAATTGTGCCTCGCTCTCGCGCAGCTCTGATGTGCGCTCTTCCACACGCTGCTCCAGTTCGCGGTTCAGGCGCTCGAGCTCGCGCGTCTTGCGGTGCAGCTCGGCGAAAACTGCGATCTTGGCACGCAAAACCTCCGGAATCACCGGAACCGAAATATAGTCCACGGCGCCGCTGCGGTAGCCGTGGATGCGATCGGAATCCGTAAGGTGAACGCCGGAGATGAAGATAATCGCCGTCTTTTGGAAGCGCGGATGCTGGCGGATGGTATTGGCAAGCTCGAAGCCGTCCATTTCCGGCATGGAAACGTCCATCAAAACCACGGCGATATCGTTCTTCAGGAGCACATTCATCGCTTGCGAAGCAGAAGAGGCCTTGATCAGGTTCGCGTCCAGATCGCCGAGAATGACCTCATAGGCCAGCAACTTTCCCGGCTCGTCGTCCACCATCAAGATGTTGACCTTCTCTTGTGTTTCCATTGCTACTCCTGGCCCTTGTGGCGATTCGGCTCCATATTTCCTTGACTTGCTCGTCCCACATCCTACCCGGCGTAGAATACGGTGTCCAAGAAGGTGCGCGCCGAGGTCTCCAGCGCTCGATTGATCGATTCCGACATCTGGTTCACGTCGGGAATGAGCGTACTGATGTCGATCGACAAGAGGTGCTCCTGAAGCAGTTCCGCCAGCGTTTTCTCGAGTATGGAAGACTCCACCAGCAGCATGGGGATTGTGTAACCCTGCTCGCGCCTTGTGACGCCGTGCCTCACAGCGGCATCGATCGCCCGCTCGCTCATGCTCTCAGTATTTTGCTCAATGCGATCCGCGACCTCCAATAGGACATCGGGAAGATCGTCGATCCGCGCCGTCCGGGAAAGAGGCACTCCCGATAGCTCCGGATTTGCAGCACAACGGGCAAACCACCGCTCGATCACGGTTTCGCAGTGTTCGCGAATGATGCTTGAGACCCTTTTCCGCGGTCGCTGCGGATTCCGCGGCACGTTCGTGCTCACTTGCTTGAATGTCTCGATGAGCTTTCTAATGTCAGCCGGCTTGGTGAAATAGTCGTCTACCTGGTTCCGTATCGCAGTCAGCGCGGTTTCAAAATCCGGATAGCCGGTCAGGATGAAGGTGCGCCCGCGCGGCTGAATCCGGCGCATGGCGCTCACAACGATAAATCCATCCCCGGGCTCCTCAATGTTGAGATCTGAAAGCAAAATGTCGAATTCATTACTTTGGATCGATTCTAGAGCCGCCCGAACGGTGTCGGCGGTTGTCACCTCGAATCCCTCGTTCCTAAGAATCATGGCAAGCGTTAGCCGAATCGTCGGCTCGTCATCCACAAATAGAATGCGTGTACTCGTAGCTTTACCCCCAACCTTTGCTTTGACCGATCTTTGTCCTCGCTCTCTTGCTCACTTCCTCACCGGTGCAGCCACATCCGCAATGCAGACAGCAGCTGTTCCGTGTTCACAGGTTTTGCCAGATACTCCGACGCTCCGGCTTCGAGGCAGCGTTCGCGGTCGCCCTTCATTGCCTTCGCAGTGAGCGCAACGATGGGCAGCCGGCGCAGCGACGGATTCTGCCGGATCACCTGCATGGTTTCGAAGCCGTCCATCTCCGGCATCATGATGTCCATGAGCACGATCGCCAGATCGGGCGTGGACTCGATAGTGGCGATGGCCTCGCGCCCGGTGCCGGCCGAGAGCACGGTCATGCCGCGCCGCTCGAGAACGCTCGAGAGCGCAAAGATGTTGCGCACGTCGTCGTCGACCACCAGCACCTTCCGCCCCGCGAGCGCGTCGTCCGATTTGTGCAGCCGGTCGAGCATCTGCTGCTTGCCTGGCGGCAGATCGGCGATTACGCGGTGCAGGAACAAGGCGGTTTCATCCAACAGCCGTTCCGGCGATTCGACATCCTTCACCACCACGCTGCGCGCCAGCGTGTGCAGTTGCGCGTCTTCTTCCGGAGACAACTCGCGGCCGGTAAAGACCACAACGGGCAGGTCTTGCAGTTTGGGCGTGTCGCGCAGTTGCTCAAGGACTTCGAATCCCGTCATATCCGGCAGGCGCAGGTCCAGAACCACGCAGTCGTAGTTCGATTCCTCGAGACGCTTGAGCGCCGACTTACCCGAGTCGGCCACGTCGATATCGATATCTTCGTGGCCCAGCAGCTCGCAAACGCTGAGCTGTTCGGCAGGATTGTCTTCGACCACCAGCAGCCGCTTGCGCCGCGGCTGCGAGTACTCGCGGATGCGCGCCAGCGCAGCCTCGATGTCCTCGGTGGTGGAAGGCTTGGTGACGAATGCGAATGCGCCGCGCGAGAGGCCGTGATGGCGGTCTTCGTCGAGCGTGAGCATCTGCACGGGGATGTGGCGCGTCCTCGCATCCTGTTTGAGATGATTGAGGACTGTCCAGCCCAGCATGTCGGGCAAGAAGACATCGAGCGAGATGGCCGTCGGATTGTAATCGTGCGCCAGCGCCAGCGCCTCCGCGCCCGTCTGCGCCACCAGCACCTTAAATCCCTGGTCGTGCGACAGGTCGTAGAGAACCCGCGCATAATGCGGATCGTCCTCGACGATCAGCAGAATGGCGTCGCCCTCCGCGAGATTGCCGCGATCGTCTTCCACGCGCGCCTCGTGCTCGACAACCGAAACAGTCGTGAGCACTGCCGGCGAAGCGGACGCGCCGCTCTTCTCCGGCTTGGCCACGGCCGGTGCTGCCGGTCCGACGTAGGTTTGCGGCAGATATAAAGTGAAGGTGCTGCCCTGTCCCGGAGCGCTCTTGAGCTGGATCTCGCCGCCGAGCAGACTGGCCAGCTCGCGGCTGATGGCGAGGCCCAGGCCCGTGCCGCCGAACTTGCGGCTAGTGCCCGCGTCCGCCTGCTGGAAGGCTTCGAAGATGATGCGCTGCTTCTCCGGCGGAATGCCGATTCCAGTGTCGGTCACTTCGAACGCGATGACTGAGCGTGCGCCGCCCAGGATCGGGTGATCGGTGCTCCAGCCCGCCGAAGGGCTCAATACCTTCAGGCGCACGCTGCCTTGCTCTGTGAACTTGAATGCATTCGAGAGCAGATTCTTGAGCACCTGTTGCAGGCGCTTGGAGTCCGTAACCAGACTGCGTCCGAGTTTGGGATCGCTGCTCACCTCGAAAACCAGCCTGCGGTTCTCCGCCTCGTGCCGGAACGGCCGCGCAACGGAATCGAGCAATGAGCCGATAAAGATTTCTTCGGCTTCCACCGAGACCGTGCCCGATTCGATCTTCGAGAGGTCGAGAATATCGCTGATGAGGTTGAGCAGGTCGGTTCCCGCGCCGTGAATGGTGCGGGCAAACTCCACCTGCTTGGGCGTGAGGCTGCCATCCGGATTTTCCGCAAGCTGCTGGCCCAGCACCAGAATGCTGTTGAGCGGCGTGCGCAGCTCGTGCGACATGTTCGCCAGGAATTCCGACTTGTACTTCGAAGTGAGCGCCAGCTCCCGCGCCTTCTCCTCCAGAGCGCGGCGGGCCTGCTCGATTTCCTGGTTTTTCCGCTCCACTTCTGTGTTCTGTTCGGCGAGCTGTTGGGCCTTTTGCGCCAACTGCTCGTTGGTCTGCTGCAGCTCTTTCTGCTGCGTCTGCAGTTCGGCAGCCAGTTGCTGCGACTGCTTCAGCAAACCTTCGGTTTGCATCGTAGCTTCAATCGAGTTGAGCACGATGCCGATGGAAGCCGTGAGCTGCTCCAGGAAGGAAAGGTGCGATGCCGTGAAGCTGGCCAGAGTGGCAAGTTCGATGACGGCCTTCACGCGATCTTCGAAGAGTACCGGCAGCACGATCACATTCTTGGGCTTGGCCTTGAACAGGCCGGAACGGATCGGCGACGTATTGCGCGGCAACTCGGTGATGAGCATGCGGCGCTTTTCCGAAGCGCATTGGCCGATCAAGCCTTGGCCGATGCGCACCTCTGAAACATAGCCCTCCGGCGTGTCGGCATAGGTAGAGAGCAGAACCAAGGTCGCGTCGTCGGCTTTGGGTTCGCTGCTCATCTGATAGATCACGCCCTGTTGTGCATTCACGAGCGGCGCCAGTTCTGACAGAAGCATGCGGCCCACCGTGCCCAGGTCGCGCTGGCCTTGCAGCATTCCGGTGAAGCGCGCGAGGTTGGTCTTCAACCAGTCCTGTTCGGTGTTGCGATCGGTCGTCAGGCGCAGGTTGTCGATCATGGTATTGATGTTGTCTTTGAGTTCGGCCACTTCGCCGCGGGCTTCCACCTGAATTGAACGCGTCAGGTCGCCCTTAGTCACGGCCGTCGCCACCTCGGCGATGGCGCGGACCTGGTTGGTCAGGTTGTCGGCCAGCAGGTTCACGTTGCCGGTCAAGTCCTTCCAGGTTCCGGCGGCGCCGGGCACGTTGGCCTGACCGCCGAGCCGCCCTTCCACGCCCACTTCGCGGGCCACGGTGGTTACCTGATCGGCAAAGGTGGCCAGCGTGTCGGTCATGCCGTTAATGGTCTCGGCCAGCGCGGCTACTTCGCCCTTAGCGTTCACAGTCAGCTTCTGCGTGAGCACACCGTTGGCGACGGCGGTCACCACCTTCACAATGCCGCGCACCTGTTCGGTAAGGTTCGCCGCCATCACGTTCACGTTATCCGTGAGATCTTTCCAGGTTCCGGCCACGCCGGGCACCTGCGCCTGTCCGCCCAGCTTGCCTTCGGTGCCCACTTCGCGGGCCACGCGCGTTACCTCGGCTGCGAAAGCGTTCAGCTGGTCCACCATCGTATTAATGGTGTCTTTCAGCTCCAGAATTTCGCCCTTCACGTCCACCGTGATCTTGCGCGACAAGTCGCCGCGCGCCACGGCCGTTGTCACTTCGGCGATGTTTCTCACCTGCGCCGTCAGGTTGCCGGCCATCGCGTTTACTGAGTCCGTCAAGTCCTTCCACGTTCCGGCCACGCCGGGCACGTTCGCCTGGCCGCCCAACCGGCCTTCCGATCCGACTTCGCGGGCCACGCGCGTCACTTCGGCAGCGAACGACCGCAACTGCTCGACCATCGTGTTCAGCGTTTCTTTCAGCTGTAGAATTTCGCCGCGCACGTCCACGGTGATCTTGCGCGAAAGATCGCCGTTGGCGATAGCCGTTGCCACTTCGGCAATATTTCTTACCTGCGCCGTCAGGTTGCCGGCCATAAAGTTGACCGAGTCGGTCAGATCCTTCCACGTTCCGGCCACACCGGGCACCACAGCCTGTCCACCGAGTTTTCCGTCGGTGCCCACCTCGCGGGCCACGCGCGTTACTTCGCCGGCAAACGCGTTCAACTGGTCCACCATGGTGTTGATGGTGTTCTTGAGCTCGAGAATTTCGCCCTTCACGTCCACAGTGATTTTGCGCGACAAGTCACCGCGGGCCACGGCCGTCGTCACTTCGGCGATGTTTCTCACCTGGCCGGTCAGGTTGCCGGCCATAAAGTTCACGGAGTCGGTCAAATCCTTCCAGGTTCCAGCCACGCCGGGCACGTTGGCCTGGCCGCCCAAACGGCCTTCGGTGCCCACCTCGCGGGCCACGCGCGTCACTTCGCCGGCGAACCGGTTCAGCTGATCCACCATCGTATTGATGGTTTCCTTGAGCAGCAGGATTTCGCCCGAGACGTTGACCGTGATCTTCTTCGACAAGTCGCCAGTCGCAATGGCAGTAGAGACTTCAGCGATGTTGCGCACCTGGCCCGTGAGGTTACTGGCCATGGAGTTCACGTTGTCGGTCAGGTCCTTCCACGTGCCGGCCACGCCGGGCACCTGCGCCTGACCTCCGAGCTTGCCGTCGGTGCCCACTTCGCGGGCCACGCGCGTTACTTCGCCGGCAAACGCGTTCAACTGGTCCACCATGGTGTTGATGGTGTCTTTAAGCTCGAGAATTTCGCCCTTCACGTCCACCGTGATTTTGCGCGACAAGTCGCCGCGGGCCACGGCCGTCGCCACTTCGGCGATGTTTCTCACCTGGCCCGTCAGGTTCGAAGCCATGAAGTTGACGTTGTCCGTCAAATCCTTCCATGTACCCGCAATGCCGGGCACCACCGCCTGGCCGCCGAGTTTGCCGTCGGTGCCCACCTCGCGGGCCACGCGCGTTACTTCGCCGGCAAACGCATTGAGCTGGTCCACCATGGTGTTGATAGTGTTCTTAAGCTCGAGAATTTCGCCCTTCACGTCCACTGTGATTTTGCGCGAAAGATCGCCGCGGGCAACGGCCGTCGTCACTTCGGCGATGTTTCTCACCTGGCCCGTCAGGTTGCCGGCCATCGAGTTCACGGAGTCGGTCAGGTCTTTCCAGGTTCCGGCCACGCCAGGCACGTTCGCCTGTCCGCCCAACCGGCCTTCGGTGCCCACCTCGCGGGCCACCCGCGTCACTTCGCCCGCGAACCGGTTCAGCTGGTCCAACATTGTGTTGAGCGTCTCTTTCAGCTGCAACATCTCGCCGCGCACGTCCACGGTGATCTTGCGCGAAAGGTCGCCGTTCGCAATCGCCGTTGCCACCTCGGCGATGTTTCTCACCTGGCCCGTCAGGTTGCCGGCCATAAAGTTCACGTTGTCGGTCAGATCTTTCCATGTACCAGCCACGCCCGGCACGTTGGCCTGGCCGCCCAGCTTGCCTTCGGTGCCCACTTCGCGCGCCACGCGCGTCACTTCGCCCGCGAACGCATTGAGCTGGTCCACCATGGTGTTAATGGTGTCTTTGAGTTCCAGAATTTCGCCCTTCACGTCCACCGTGATCTTGCGCGATAGGTCGCCGCGGGCCACGGCCGTCGTCACTTCTGCGATGTTTCGCACCTGCGCCGTCAGGTTGCCGGCCATCGCGTTCACTGAGTCGGTCAAATCCTTCCACGTGCCGGCCACGCCGGGCACCACCGCCTGGCCGCCGAGTTTGCCATCGGTGCCCACTTCGCGAGCCACGCGCGTCACTTCTGAAGCAAAGGACCGCAGCTGATCGACCATCGTATTGATGGCTTCCTTGAGCTGCAGAATCTCGCCGCGCACGTCTACCGTAATCTTGCGCGAAAGGTCGCCAGAAGCCACGGCCGTAGCCACTTCGGCCATGTTTCTCACCTGGCCGGTCAGGTTACTGGCCATGGAGTTCACGGAATCCGTCAGATCTTTCCACGTCCCGGCCACGCCGGGCACCACAGCCTGGCCGCCGAGCTTTCCGTCCGTGCCCACCTCGCGGGCCACGCGCGTCACCTCAGCGGTGAAGACGCCGAGCTGCTGAATCATCGTGTTGACGATGTTAGCCGAGCGCAAAAACTCGCCTTCCAGAGGCCGGCCATCCACGTCGAGCTGTACGGTTTGCGTCAGATTGCCCTGCGCCACAGCGGCGATCGCGCGCGTCACCTCTGTCGTCGGCCGCAGCAGGTCCTCGGCCAGCGTGTTGACAGAGACCTCCATGTCAGACCAAGCGCCCTTGCGGCGCTCAAAGTGGACGCGTTCGCGAATCTTGCCTTCCTTGCCGACCGCCTGCCCGACGCGGCTCAATTCGCGGGCCATCTGCTGGTTCGCCGCCACAATATCGTTGAAACTGTCGGCAATCTTACCCGGCAATCCGCTCCACGAGACCGGAAGCCTCACGCTGAAATCGCCCGCCCGCATCGAGTGCAGACCCTCCAGAATGGCCACCATGCACTCGGAGACGGAGGGTTCGAGGCTATTCAACCCGTTCGATCCATTGGACGTGTTCGGGGAGTGCCCATTCTCCGCACCCTGGCCTTCAGGGACTTGCTGAACCATCGTTTCCATACCGGTCATTACCTCGCGCGCAAAGAAAACGCTTGGGGAAAAACCGTGCATGGAAGCACGGCAACTTAGACCCGCTTTTGCGGCGTTCTAGTGGGATGCAGCGAGGCCAAATCCGGGTTGTACCGCGGTGAAGAAAAAACCTTCGTGTCGCGAGGATGGATCGCGAGCGCATCATGTGTGGGTTTGGTGAAGAAAGTTACGAGTGGTTAGGCGGCTTGCAATCATTGAAAGAAAGAGAGTTGCGCGTACTAGGCTCAGGAGTTCGATCCTCGGCTCAACTCTTCTAATCCTGCGCCAGGCCAGCCAACCTCGCATGTGTTTAGCTGCATCATAAGATGCAGCAAACTACCGGGCCTTGCCATCCCTCCAGCGGAATGAAAATCCCGTCGAGGCGTGTAAACGTGCGCGAGTCTGTGCATCCTGGCCCAAATTTGGACTTACCTCACGACCAGCATCCGTGGGCTTGGAGGGCCTGGGCATGGTTGAGAAGGGCACGCCCGTACATCGGGATCTCCCCTCCTCTTCGCCGTTTTCTATTGGCTTGCGTTCAGACAGCAGTTTAGATCAGAGGGCCAGATTGCCTTTCAATTATTCTTTCCCGTGTCCAGGATGCCGCGAGTTGATCGCCCTTCCCCCGCAAAGCCGCCTTGGTTGGGCTGGTTCGTCGCAGTTTCTTCACACTGCTGTGTGGCCCATCACTTTTCTCTGCAACCGCTACTCGTCGATCGCTGAGATCCCTTCATCGGCCATCCGTCTCTCGACGGATTTGCTCATGGGCAGGATCAATGGCATAGACACCCTGCTGGTCATCGAAGGCGATTGCAGTCTTGAAAATTGTGGCAAGCGCCACACCATTTACACCCACTGTCCCAGCAATACAGATTCGAATTCGATCATTAAGGGCTTTCTGAGCGTCAATCCGAATATCGCCTGTCTGGGTGGCCATCCGGCCAAATTCCATCGCGATCGCCTCGGCGTCAGCCGCCTTCTCACTTCATAACCATTGCCAGAGGGGCTATTGAGCACCCTCTTCATCGGCCGAGATTACCCTACGCGGGAATGATCTCCAAAAGGGCGCCAAAGTCTTGTCAATCCCTCCTGCACGCAATCCGCTGCATCCGCCGCTTTTTCAAAGATTTGTCCCGATCCACGCTTTTACGATCCGGATCGAAGAAGGAAAAGCCGAGCAAGCTTCGCTATTTGCAAGCTGCATTTGGATTTGCGAAGCTGTCGGCGTTCTCCTCTTCAGTGCCTTCGAGGCAGGCGAAGTCCTTTTCGATCATCACCGCGAGTGCGCCGGCGGGACCGAGATCGACCGCTTCGTAAATCCCCACCTCGGCTTCCATGGCCCAACTCTTCATCTGTTCTTCCGAGATCGAAACCGTCACGCTTTGCGGCTTCCATTCGATCTCTACCGGCTTCACTTGCGGAGCAACCTGCAGGCCGTAGGTCAGGCGCGATTCCGGCGCCGCGGTGAACTGAATCGCATCTTCCACGCGATTGCCGTTCAGCAAACTCGTCAATTCAGACCGCGAAACCCTCAGCCGCAAGGTGTTTCCTTTGATTCGCAGTTTCATTGTTCCTCTCGCAGGGCCGGAAAATTCTCCGCTGAACCGATTGTCTCGCAAGAATCGGCCGGAAGCCAAAGACCAACTGCTTTCGTGCCGTCAAAACAACCGCTTTCTCCGAATCGCAACCAAACGGATTGACGTTCCCGAGAGGCCTCCCGCCGCTCGCCGCCCGCATCTGAGGGAACAGGTTAAGAACCTCCAGTTTCGCGATCAGTCGAGTGTCTATTTCTATGTTGAACCGTGTTAAATCCCTCTCTCGTCCTGTTTCGGCATCCGCAGCCGCTCCGGCTTTCGCACCGATGAGATACGCCAGGAGCGAAAGCATGGTACTCGACCCCGACGAGCTGAATCTGGCAGGGTTTCGCCGGTCGGTAAAGTGCGTCCTGCTCAGCGACGATCATCTGTTTTGTGTTCTGGTGCGATCGTATCTACAGCACCTGGGCTTTTCTGTGTTCACATGCTCAAGCTCCGATCGAGCCGAGCAGCAGTTTCTCGAGAGGCGCGACATCAATCTTTGGGTTGTCGACTTTGACGCGCTGGGCGTGGACGCAATGTGTCTCGCAGCCAGAGTGCGCGATTTTCATGCCGAACTTCCTATCGTAGTCATCTCGGGAGCCGGGCAGGAGGGCAGTGCTACAACTCCGTTTCCCTGGCACAAATGGATCAGAATCAGCAAGCCGATCCAGCTTCCGGACTTGCTCGCGATCATTCAACGCGCCCTCGCGGCCGTCCCGGAGACGCTGGCTTTGAAACCTCCCGGTGGCTGCCATGAAGAGCCTTCAGAGAATGAATGGATGAACAGGCGCCGCCAAAACCACCTGATGAATTGACTGCCGCATCGAGCGAAGGTTTGACGCGGATCAAGCATCGCGTGCTGCGTGGTCGCCATTTTCTGCACCGCAATGGCTCCGATCTCTTCCCGCATCTGGAGCGCCCGCGATGCATGTTTGCAGAGATTTCTTAGTACACGTGCAGACCGGTAAACGCAGCGGCGAACCTCTCCCGCAAAACCCATTAGCCACGACAAGATCCAGCGGAAGAAATCGTGGCGCAATGAGTTTCGAGAATGCATTGCATTGCGAGTACGGCGTCCATGTTGCGACCTTTGGACAGCAGCCAAACGCTTCCGCGATGCATCTGATCGGCTTAGGCGTGAGTGCGTTTGAAAGTTGCAAATGCCGAAACCCCAGGGCCTTCTAGCAAGAGCAACATGGTGGAAAGCTCGCCGCTGTCTGCACCTGCCGGAATGCTCATTTTTGCTCATCCGGACGACGAAACAATCGCGCTAGGAGCGGGTTGGCGTGCTCTCTTCGCAGTAGGTGATTTTGAGCCATTTCCCCTTCAAATTCGAGCGCTTTCGCGTCGCTCCCAGTTGCAACCTTCACGAACCTCTGCACAATCTCTACGGCAAGTTGACGCGCTTTACGTTCGGGGAGCAAATCCATGTTTGACGGCTGCCATTGCGATCTGCTCCGCACCACGGGCGAGCTCGAGGCCTTCCAATCCTCGTGGAACGCTCTGTGGAATGAAGACGGAAATTCGACTCCCTTCCAGAGCCCTGCGTGGCTTCTGCCATGGTGGCGGCAGTTCGGTCAGCCGGGACTCGCTGCTGTGGTCCTTTCACGGCACACCTGGCCAATCGCCTTTCTGCCTTTCTACGCATGTCGTGAGCCGCAACAGGACGTGAGCCGTCTGCTGCTGCTCGGGGTCGGAACCACCGACTACCTCGATGGCGTGTTTTCACCCGACTGCCGGGTCGAGCATGTGAAGTTCGCGCTCGAGTGTGTGCTGAGCATGGATGGATGGAATTCCATGGTTGCCGTCCAGCTCCGCAAGAGTTCAAAGCTCTTTAAGGCCATGCGCCGGGAGGATCGGCGCGAGGTTGAGTCATTCCGCTCGGAAAGTTGCTTGCGAATCCGCGCGGTTCACCTGGATGCCTTCCCGCAGGAGATGCGGCAGAACGTTCGCTATTATCGCAATCGAGCAGCGCGAAGCGGAAAGCTGGAATTGCAATTGGCAGATGAGCAGACCTGGAAGGAGGCGTTCGACACCCTCGTCCGCCTGCACACGATGCGCTGGCAGTCAGTCGGCCGGCCAGGCCTGCTGGCCGATCCCAAAGTCCTGGCCTTTCATCAGGAGGCCATCCCGCTGCTGCTGAAGCAAGGAATGCTGAGGCTGCTTCTGCTGCGCCTGAACGGCGAACCGATCGCCGCCGCGTATTCTCTTGTCGACCCTCACGACCGGCGAGCGCGGACGCAGTATCTCTACCTCATCACGCACTCGTTCGAATATGCCGAGCTCCACCCCGGAACCTTGTTGCTGGCCGCCATGATCGAGCAGGCAGCAGAGGAAGGAGTCGCGTGGATCGATCTACTTCGTGGCGAGGAAAGTTACAAAAAACTCTGGCACGCCGAGCAGGAGCCGACTTTCGGCTTCGCCATTCAATGACGCGGCATTGACTTATAGGCACGGCTGCCGCGCTAACTTTCGGCTCGATATTTGCGAAGATGATCCCACGCGGGATCGCCCACCCGTGGGCTCTACGGATGGGCGACCCTGCGTGTACAAGGACGCCGACCTGTGCGCCACCAGCCGCTACGCGAGCGCACTGCTGATATTCGAGAAGACCATATTCACGGCCGACCCAACTTTGCGCATCATCGCAATTGACACGACAGCAATCAGGGCAGCCACCAATGCATATTCGATCAGATCCTGGCCTGCTTCATCGCGGCTAAGGTTCTGCATCTTCAGGTAGATTTTGAGCAGGATGTTATTCATCGGGGGTTCCCTTTCACCTTCACTTTAAAAGTAGGTGTGGGAATTAATGACGGCAATGCAGCTTCCGCTAGGAACCACTAACCACAAAGTGTTATATTGATTTGCTCCGTAGCGAGGAAAGCTACAAAAAGCTCTGGCACGCCGAGCAAGAGCCCACCTTCGGCTTTGCTATTCAATGATGCTGCGCCCGTTCAGAGGCAGACTGCCGCGCCGACTTTGGGCTCGATATTTCTGAAGATGATCTCACGCAAGATCGCCCGCCCGTCGGCTCTACGGATGGGCGATCCTGCGTGTACAAGAAAACCGATCTGTGCGCCGTCAGACGCTACGCGAGCGAGCTGCTGATATTCGAGAAGACCGTATTGACCGACGATCCGACCTTTTTCATGGACGCAATCGCCACGATAGCAATCAGCGCCGTCGCCAACGCAGTCTCGATCAGATCCTGGCCTGCGTCATCACTGCGTAGATTCTGTAGCTTCAGGTAAAGCTTAAGTAGTGCATCGTGCATAGACCCGCCTTTCCGACCTCTCACATTCCAAATCTATGGCAAGATGCCGAACGGGGCAATGCAGCTTTCGCCGCATGAACATTGACCACAAAGTGCTTCTCCGCAGCCAACCGTAACCGGCGAAAGATTACGTTCGGCATGCACTTGCGCCCATCCCGTGATCATGCGCGCACGCCCCAGAAAAGTAATGGCTTAACGGGGATTCAGGCTCCAATAAAATGACCTCTCGCATTGGAGAGGTCAGTGCGCTTTACGGATTCTGGAGCCGACGGTCAGACTTGAACTGACGACCTGCTGATTACGAATCAGCTGCTCTACCAGCTGAGCTACGTCGGCCTGCATCTTCGATTGTATCTTTCGGCCAATGGAAGGTAAAGGCAGGCGCAATGTCGCAGCTTCGGATCATCCGGCGATGGCATGCGTGAAATGGATCCACCACTCCGGCGCGACTGCCATAAGTAGATTACGATCAACTGCGACCCCAGATATGCCGGCAGCCCAACTCTGTAACACCTTGTGTACGCGACGATTTACCAGCAGATCGCGGCCAGCGCCAAGCGAGAGCAGCAGGTCAGGGCACAAATACTGCAGGCTGTGCATGCGCAGAATCGCGTGATCGATGCGCGCAAATGCAGCCACCAGCAATGCGCACGTTGAGAAGAAGATCAGCCGGCGATGCAGTTCGGGTTTCCGCGCCATACGATGGCATGCAGAATCCGAGAGGCAGAGTTGGAGCCTAAGAGGGACAGGCGGAGATTAGCACGGCTGAGCGAGTAGGCTCGATGGAACTTTGCACAGCCAGAGGCAGTTCTTTCCGTGCCGAGCTATACTTTTGCCCATGCAAATGGATCCTGTTCAGGAATGGCAAAGGCTCACCGCGGCGTACCGCGAGAAGTCGCCCGAAGAACTGCTTGAGCTCGCCCACGACTTCGCCGATCTCACCGAAACCGCGCAGCAAGCGCTGCGCAGCGAGATGCGCAGCCGGGGACTCGGCGATCCGGAGTCTGCTCGTGCGCCGCGCGAAGCAGAGGTTTCCGAGCCGGTTACTTTTGGATCGCAACTGCCCGGTTTCATCAAGGTGCAGCCGACAGGTGGGGTGCCCGGTTTTGGCGGGGAGACGCCACAACTTGTCCCTGACTCTCCGGAACTCCCCGATGACGGCGGCCCGCACGACTACACATGGAAGACGCCGCTCTGCGAATGCTACACCCGGGAAGAGGCAGCGCAGCTTCAGGAAGCGCTTGCGTCGCGCTGGCATTGAAAGCTGGTTCAATTTTGGTGGATACACCACTTCATTTGTACCGACGACATCGCAATCGGTGATGTTCGGAGACATCCAGGTTCTCGTTGCGGCCGATCAGCTCGATCAGGCACGCGCCATCGCCGCTCAACCGATTCCACAGCAGATCATTGATGAATCGAAAGAGGAGATTCCCGAGTTCGTCGAGCCCAAATGTCCGAAGTGCGGATCGGACGACGTGGTGCTTGAAGGCGTGGACCCCGAAAACACCTGGCATTGCGAACAGTGCGATGCCGAATGGACCGATTCCATGCCCAAAACGGAGGACGGAACCCCGGAAAGCGCAAAAAAGCTCTCGTAAACGGAAAGAGCCGCCCGGCAACTGGGCAGCTCTTCCCTTAGGGAGAATAGTTCCAACGGAGGCAAACCCATCAGAACTTTCTGGCTGCATAGTAGGTGCGGGGGGAGGCGGTGTCAAGAAAAAATCTGCACGAAAATAAACCCCTTTATTTTCAATAATTTAATAATCAAAGGCGTCAAGACCGGATGACTTTTTCTTCGCCGATTATTCGCCAGCAAATCTACGCTATTTCCCGCGAATTTGCCTAGTTTCTTAGGGTTTATATCCAATTTTCCACAGGCTTGCGCCGCCATTAACCGTTCGGATGCGGCCCTTTGATTGCTTCAACCCCGTCCGAAGTTTTATCCCGCAGATCGAGATGAATGAACTCCTCGTCGAAGACCGAGGAGGCCGGTTTGCCCCTGGCCACCCGGTAAAGCGCCCTACCACCACCCAGAAACCCTCCCAGCAAAATGGCGGCGGAACCACCCACCACACTGATCACCGTGATGCCCAGCAGCAGCTTGCCCGTCTTTGCAATCTCTGACTCAACGGGTTGAGGGATCGCCGTCACGTCGGCTTCGTAGTGCACCAACTCGAGCAGACGATGGCTTTCATCGGGAATCGCATCGCCGCTGACGATCGCCACCAGCGGACCGCTGTCCCGCACCTCGAGCGAAGCTCTGTCGGAATCGGTGAGCGGCTTGGGCCAGGGTGGTTGCGCCTGGTTGCCGGCTTTCAGGTACGCGCGAATCGCGTCCACCTTGGCATGCGCCATCTGCGGCGTAGGGTAATCGATGAGCGTGAGCGTGGCCGGCCCGGAGGACAGCGAGTAGCTCGCTGTCACCGTTTCCGCGCCCTTGTCGAAGTCGACCAGTGACGACGGCAACACACCACCCGAACCGGCATAGCTGGCCGGGCCCACGGCATAATGCGTCGTCTGCGGATCGATCCGCGATTGCGGCAGGCTCGCCAGGATGGGCGGGAGAATTGCGCGATTGCCGCTCGCAGCGGGCAACTGGCGCGCAATCTCGCGTAATTCTCCTGCCGACATCGGCCCCACGTGAGAGAAGCTCGCGTCGACAACCGTCGTTCCCACCCAGAACACCACGCGGTTATTGTCTGAAGCCGCGCCGGTTCCGATCTGCTCCTTCGGCCAGCCGTTCTGCCGGTAATAGCTGTATGCGCCGTAGGCCCCGCTCGCGTCGTCGAAGCGCAGCGCACGCAGACTCAATGTTTCGCCCTCGCGCTTGTAGTTGGCCACAATGGCTGCGTTGAACCCATATTCCTTCAGCGCCGCGGCATTAGCTGGATCGACCTGAGCAGGATCGGTGATCGATTTCGAAGGCTCCGCAGTCTCCCAGCCGTCAAATGCGTCGGGCAGTACCGCATGGGGCGAAGGCGGAAGCGTGATGGCGGTCGCCGACTTCTTTTCGGCAGCCGTAGGCTGTCCTGCCTGAGCGCACGTCGCGGCCGCACAAAACCCAAGCACCAATCCTCCACCGATCTTTGCCAACCGCCGCATCAACAACCCTCACTCCTTGGGCCGCGCACGAAACAGCGCTCGAGTCGCAGCCCCATCTTCAGGGTAAACGCTCGCGCCGCGCCGCCGTACCACGCAAAACCCTACTTTCTTTTGGACACGCAAGAGCGTAGAAAGGTTCCCAGGTGGGCGAGTTGCGATTGGTATACTCGCGCATTATGGCGGATGAGCAGGAAACGACGTTCGCTGAGAGCACGGTAGCGGAGCCGGAGATTGAACGGGCCGAGAGCTCTGCGGCGGAGGACAACGGTGCTCTGGCGGGCTGCCCGGTCTGGATGGGCGACGGTGACACCCTTAGATGCGGGCGCAAACTCCACGTTACGCCAAATGGGGTGGACGAGGTACCTGTATGCCTCATGCATTCGAAGGATCCAAACAAGCATCCAGAATCACTCTTTCGACGAGGACTGCTATTCGACGCATTCTGGTTAGAGTTTGAGGGGATTCTGAAAGACGCTGGGGCCAACGAAGCTCACTTCGAGCGCTTTGTCTTTCCACAACTCGATCTCATAGGGCGGCAATTTATAGCAATCTGCAAGTTTAGAAAGGCCACCTTTGCGCAGGAAGCACATTTCAGTAGAGCGATATTCGTGCAGAATGCAAACTTCGTCGATACGATCTTCACGCTGGACGCAAACTTCATTGATGCAGCCTTCATTCAGGATGCAGATTTCAACGAAGCAATCTTCATGACGCGGGGAAATTTTAGGAAGACGACCTTTACGCAGACCGCCGACTTCCTGGAAGCGACCTTCACTCATGACGCCGACTTCTCTTGGGCGATCTTCACAGGGAACTCTTACTTCAACAAGGCTGTCTTCGAAAAGGACGCAGAATTCTCCGCAGCTCACTTCACAAAGGAAGCACGGTTCTGTGATGCAATCTTCAAACAGAACGCGTACTTCCGCCATGCGACTTTTGCACAGGGTGCAAACTTCCGGCAAGCGACGTTTACGCAAGATGCCAACCTTGGAGGCGCGACCTTTACGCAGGATTCAGACTTTTCTTCTGCACACTTCAAGGATGAGGTTCGTTTTTCCGGCGCGACTTTCATGCAGACGTCGCGTTTTGTGGACACAAACTTTAACGGGACGGCGAACTGGCATCATAGCCGGTTTTTCGACCAAGCTGAATTTCGACGTACGAAGTTTGCCCCTCAGATTGCGGGACAACCCAGCGCTGTGTTTGCGCTGGCGCGCTTCTACAAGCCCGGCGAGATCATCTTCGACGATGTCGATCTGAGCCGCGCCCTTTTCCATGATTGCGATGTGAGTCAGGTCTGGTTTGCCTCATCGGCACGGTGGGGAACTCGGAGGAACAATCACGGCATTGCAGTCTTCGAAGAGACGATTGATCTCAAACAAGAGTACGCAACAGGATTGGAGAGAGACGGTCAGCGCGACTACCGTGCTGTGGAGCAGATTTATCACCAGTTGAAGAAGAATTACGACTCCCGCCTGGATTTCTGGACGGCTAATGAGTTTCATTTCGGTGAGATGGAGATGAAGCGGCTGGCTGGGCCGACGGGTGGACGACTTCTGCGGCTAGGGCAGTGGCTGCATCGCATGTTGAGCCTGGTGGCCCTCTACCGGTATGCGAGCGACTACGGAAACAATTTTGTAAAGCCGATGGTGTGGCTGCTTGCAACCTTGGTCTTGTCTGCGGCGTTGTTGCCCATTCCCGGAGTTGGATTGATGCGGCAAGGGTCCAGGCAAGCGGAAACCTACGCCTCGGTTTGGCGAACCGGGGATGGATGGAGGCCGAACCTGTGGGCGGAAGCGCGACTGGCGGGCAAGAGCGTGATCACTTCCGTGGATGCGGCCACCTTTCAGAGGAGCGCCGAGTACGCGCCAGCCTATCCGTGGGGACGGGTACTGGCGATTTTCGAGACTTTGCTGACTTCAACACTGTTTGCGCTGTTTCTGCTTGCGATTCGGCGGCAGTTCAGGCGGTAGGTGCCACTGTCGGATTTGTCACCCCCGCCACGCGTCAAAGGCCGCGAGTGACCGTTCGCATTGCAGACGGTGCCGCTCCTTCTTGTCGCGAATTTTCTTTCGCACCTCTTCTTCGAGCGGCTCCAGAAGATCGAAGGTGATATTAGCCGGCTGAAAGTCTTTAGGGTCGGCGTGCGTAATGTAGTGAACCAGCGAACCGAGCGCCGTCGCGCGCGGAACCGGCACGGGCTCCTCGCCGCGCGCTATCGCCGCCGAATAAATCCCTGCCAGCATTCCCGTCGCGATTGACTCTGTGTACCCCTCCACCCCGCTGATCTGGCCGGCAAAGAGGATTGCGTGCTGCGGAGCGGGCTGGAACTGCAGATCCTTCGGCTCCGTTTGGAGAAAAGAACGCTCCAAACTCCGCTCAGGATGACAGGCCTTGGGGGTCGCCGCTTCAACGTGGGGTGAAAGTCGCAGACATTCATCGAGCAGCGCTGGCGCGCAGATGTAGGTATTGCGGTGAATCTGCCCATAGCGCAGGAAGCGCGCATCCTCCAGGCCCGGAATCAGCCGCAACACTCGCGCCTGCTCGCCAAATTTCAAATGATTTTGGAAGCCGACCAGGTTGTAACTGTCGGCGCGCAGATTCTCCTTGCGCAACTGCACCACGGCCCACGGCGTTTTGCCGGTGCGCGGGTCGCGCAAGCCCACCGGTTTCATCGGCCCGAAGCGCAGCGTGTCGCGCCCGCGTACGGCAAGCACCTCGATGGGCAGGCAGCCTTCGAAATATTCGAGCTTCTCCCACTCCTTGCTCTCCGCGGCTTCCGCAGCAACCAGCGCCTCGTAAAAGCGGTCATACTCTGCGCGATCCATGGGGCAGTTGATGTAGTCGGCGGTTCCCTTGTCCCAGCGCGCCGCGAAATACACGCGGCTCATGTCGATCGACTCGGCATCCACAATCGGCGAGATGGAATCGTAAAACGCCAGATGCCCCGCGCCTGTCAGCCTCTCGATCTCCTTGCTCAGCGCGTCCGAAGTAAGCGGCCCTGTCGCAATTACAGTGCACTTCGTGCCGTTCTGGTTGTGGACCGGGTCATCATCCAGGCGAGTGACCTCCTCGCGAATCACGCGAATGCGCGGCTCAGCGTCAATGGCTTCCGAAATGCGCCGCGAGAACTCGACGCGATCCACGGCCAGTGCGTGGCCTGCTGGTACTGCGCACGCATCCGCAATGGATAAAAGCACGGAGTGCCCTCGCCGCATCTCCTGCTTGAGCAGCCACGGCGCCGTCCACTCCGACTCGCTCTTGAGCGAGTTTGAGCAGACCAGCTCGCCAAAATCCGTTGTCTGATGGGCCGGCGTGAGGCGCGGCTTTCCGTCGACCACGGCGCGCATTTCATAAAGATCAACTTCGCAACCCAGCCGGGCCGCCGTCAGCGCCGCTTCAGGTCCAGCCAGTCCGCCGCCAATCACGCGAATCCTCACCGCGCTGCACCCGCCTGCGACTTTTCTTCCGGCTGCACACCCGCTCCATTCTCCACGCCCCCAGCAAGACGCTTAAGCGCCTCGCAGCCCAGCCGCACATTCCGCCACTCATCCAGAAACTCGGCACCCATGGCGCGATAGAAGTCGATTGCCGGCGTGTTCCAGTCCAGAACCGCCCACTGCATGCGCTGGCAGGTTTTTTCGAGAGCGACGGCTGCCACCCTTTGGAGCAGCGCCTTGCCAATGCCACGACCACGCAACTCCGGCAGCACGAACAGATCCTCAAGGTAGATGCCCGGCCGGCCCATCCACGTAGAGTAGTTATAAAAAAACAGCGCGAAACCTGCGGGCTGGCCATCGTGTTCGGCCATCAGGCACGAAAAGAACGGAGTCGGCCCAAAGCCATCCCGTAAAAGGCCCTCCTCGGTCGCAACCACCGCATCCGGCGCGCGCTCATACACCGCCAGTGCACGTATAAACGCTAGAATCTGTGGCACATCAGCCGAAGTCGCATTGCGAATTACCGTTCCCATACACTGATTTTATGGCCTGTGCGGCGCGCCAGCCTAACTCCACTCAGCCCGCAAACCGCGCCGAGTGCCCTGTTTTTGCTATGTGATACAGGCCACACGTGCAGTTTTGCTTGCCGCACTACCATGAGAGCCGTAGGGAACGCGGCACATCGTAGCTGTGGGAAACAGGGGCGGCCGGTGCGCAATTCCCCGCCAGAATGCTCGCATTTCCTCGAGCAAATCCCGCTGCGCCTGGAGCGCAGCTCGCCTGCCCCACTTGTGCAGGGTGCTGGATTGGATTTAACGTGGGTTTTGCCTGCTAAAGGCGTTCGGCTTCGCGCCGCGCCTCGGATGAACTGAAGTTTTTGAGCCTGCGGGCTGCATTGCTTCCCGCCGCTCTCAAGGAGAACACATGAAACGCACTCTTTCACTTTGGCTGCGCCTGGCTGCCGCTGGATTTTTGGCGCTCGCTCTCACGCCTATTCATGCATCGTCGCCTGCAAAGACCGGCAAGATTCACGGCAAGGTGATCAATCCTACTGGTGAGGCCCAAAACGGCGGCTCGGTGAGCCTCTCGACCGATGGCGGCTCAACTTTGAAGTACACCTTCCCGGTTGATGACACAGGAAACTACTCCGGTGAGGCGCCTGCCGGAACCTACATGGTGATCTACCGCCAGGCCGATACGCCGGCTGGTCAGATGGTCGATTCATTCCGCGGCGTCAAGATCGAAGCCGGGCAGGACACACAACAGGATTTCGACATGTCCCGCCAGGAGTACATCGACAAGCTGCCCTCGGATGAGAAGAAGCAACTCCAGGCGCTGAAACAGAAGAACTCCGAGGCGCTGAAGGCCAATGTCCTTATCGCGAAGCTGAACGCCGATCTAAAGACCGTCGGCCAGGACAAGGAGGACATCGACCACGCCACCGATGCCGCTATCAAGACTGCTAAATTCAACGACATCGTAAGCCTGATGGGCAAGGACTCCGAACTCAAGCCCGATGAACCCTTGTTGTGGGTCCAGCTGGGCTTCGGGCAGACAGGGCTCAAAAAATACGACGATGCTATTACGTCGTACAAGAAGGCGCTCGATCTCGAGTCCGCTTCCAAGAAGCCCCGCGCCTCTGTTCTTGGCCAGGCGCAAGCAGGCCTGGGCGAGATCTATGCGCGCACCGGCAAGGTACCTGAGGCCAATGCCGCTTTTGACGCAGCCGCCAAGGCCGACCCGCCCAACGCGCAGCTCTATCTCAGAAATCAGGCCGTCATCTTCTTCCAGGAGAACAACCCTGCCGCGCAGGCTGCGGCCGCTGACATCGCTATCAAGAGTGATCCCGATCCCAATGATAAGAGCCTCGCTCTGATGTACTACCTCAAGGCCCAGGGGCTGGTGATAAACGCTACTGTGGACTCAAGCAATCACTTCGTCCTGCCTCCAGGCTGCGGGGAGGCCTACCACAAATATCTGGAACTGGCGCCCGACGGGCAGTTCGCTGGGGAGGTAGCCAGCATCCTGCAACAGGCTGGCGAGAAGGTGAATTCCTCCTACAGCGCTCCCAAGAAGAAGTAGACCAGCCGCTGGAACAACGATCTAAGGGCGTCCGCCGCGGCGGACGCCATTCTTGTCTTTGGCTCCTTTTGCATAACATGCAGTCGCCGTGATGCGTGAGTCCAGTTCCGTCAATTCCGGCCGCTTGCTGTTCCTCTCAGGCTCTCCATCTACAATCCATTCCATGGTTGGTGATTCGAGCGGGGAATTGCTGAGCTATGCGCAAGCAGCGGATTGCGTGTCCAGGCACGCGAAGCGTCTTGCGCACAGCAAGCACGGGACGGAACGCGTGCCTCTGGCCGCGGCGGCGGGACGGGTGCTTGCCGAAACAATTCGTGCCGATACCGACCAGCCTCCGTTTTCCCGCTCGACACGCGACGGTTACGCTTGCCGCGCCGCGGAGATCTCGAAGCATCGCCCGCTCATCGTCTCCGGCTCGACTCACGCCGGCGACCCTCCCTCCGGCCCGCTTGCGCGCGGGACGGTTTGGGAGATCATGACCGGCGCGCCGATCCCACGTGGCGCAGACGCTGTTGTCATGCTCGAACATGTCGAGGCTGCCAGGAGCGAAGGTGCCCCGACGATCCGTCTCCTGCCACCGCGCACCGTCGAACGAGGCGAGAACATCGTGGCGCGAGGCGCGCAGGCCCGGAAAGACATTGCTCTGCTACGATCGGGAACGCTGATCGGCGCGGCGCAGATCGCGCTGGCGGCGTCGTGTGGCGCGGCGGAGCTTGCGGTCTACGCTCGGCCGCGCGTGGCAATTCTCTCGACCGGCGATGAGCTGGTGCCCATCGCGGCTACGCCAAAGCCCGGCCAGATTCGCAACTCATCGAGCGCCATGCTGGCCGCGATGGTCTCCGCGGCTGGCGGCGAGCCGTGGATATTGCCGATTGCGCGCGACACCGCCGAATCGCTTGACGCCGCGCTCGCCCGCGCCGCCGCAGCCGATCTGCTGCTCATCACCGGCGGCGTCTCGGCTGGCAAATTCGACCTGGTTGAGCCGGCACTCGCTCGCCTCGGAGCGCGCTTTCACTTCACCGGCGTGCGTATGCAGCCGGGAAAACCAGTTGTCTTCGGAGAAATCCGTGGGCGTACCACGAAATCCCTCCAAGACCAGAACCGCGCGAAGCGCCGGAACGGCACGAAGTGTTTTGTGGGGTTGCCGGGGAATCCGGTTTCCTCTGCTGTCACCTTTCTGCTGTTCGGTGCGCCGATTCTGGCCGCGCTGGCTGGCCGCGCGGAACCTGGACCACGATTTGCTCTGGCGCGTCTGACGGAGGACGTGAAGGTAAAGCCCGGCCTCACACGTTTTCTGCCCGCCGCTTGCACCTTCGCCAGTCCTGTGCCTGAAGTTGCGCTCGTCGCATGGCAGGGCTCGGGCGATTTGACGGCGATGGCGCGGGCGAATTGCTTCCTGGTCGTGCCCGACGACTGCAATCGTCTGCCGGCAGGCGCAACGGTTCGCATTCTTCTTTTTTAGCCGGCGCGGCCGAAGCTGAAGTTGCGCCGCAGAGCCAATGTGCGCATAACCAACGTATTGATACGTCAAGGAAAAAAAGGAGCATCATGGCGAAACTCCCGCACCCTGCGAAGCTCTCACATTTCGACGCATCCGGTCGCGCAACCATGGTTGACGTCGGCGCCAAGCGGCCCACGCGCCGCACCGCAACGGCTTCGGCATTCGTCGAGCTATCCGCCGCCGTGCTCGCTGCCCTGCCCTCGAACCCCAAGGGCAATCCACTTGAAGTGGCGCGCTTCGCCGGTATACAGGCCGCCAAGCGCACCGCCGAGCTGATTCCCATGTGCCATCCGCTGGCGCTCACGCACGTCGATGTCGGGACCGAGATTGTGGAGGACGGCGTGCGCATCGGTGTGAGTATCAGGGCCACTGTGGCCACGGTCGGACCCACCGGCGTTGAGATGGAAGCGCTCACCGCCGCCGCGGTCGCCGCGCTCACCGTCTATGACATGACCAAGGCCCTCGACAAATCCATCGTCATCCGCGAAATCCGCCTCGAATCGAAGACCGGCGGCAAGAGCGGCAATTTCTCGCGCCAATAGAGCTGACGGGCCGCGTGCATCTGCCGCGTATGAAACGAGATTGTCGATTGGAATCGGCCTAACTCCGTCGACTTCACCGCGCGATCAAAAACATCACCCAGCTGAGCACGATCACCGAGCCGACGAACAGCGCGAAGCAATAGGCGCCGTAGCGAAACATGCGCCGCGGCGTGTCGCGCATGGTGATGCCGAAGACGGTGGAGGCAAACAGCGCGAAGAGCAGCACCGCAGTGAAATGGGAGGGATGCATTACGACTGCTTCCTCCCTGTGCGCAGATTGTGCGCGTCGACGGCGGACATGATGTTCAGCATGCCGGCAACAACGATGAACTTGGTGCCATAGTCGGCCACCGTGGTCTGGATGGGCTGCGTGCCCAGGCCGAGGCCGCGGCCGACAATGTAGAGCAATCCGCCGCCCAGGTCGCCGGCCATGCCCAGGATGTCCAGAACGTCCTGCGCGCCGGTGTAGAGCTTGCCCTGCATGGCGAGGCCGAGCACGAACATGGCGAGGATCGAGATGGCGAGCAAAGTTCCGCGCACCCACTTGCCCTGCACGAAATGACCGGCGCCGGGCACGAGCCAGCCGGCAATGAGCGGCAGATAAACGAAGCCTTTGTCTGTCTTTTTGCCCGTAGCGGGCCTGTTCGGGGTGGTGGACATTCCTTCTTGACTATACAGAGGCAGGGAACGAGGGAACAAGAAGGCAGGGATTAGGGATCAAGGACCACGGATTAGAAAGCGAGGGACCAGGGACTTAGGGACATAGGGACTGCGGAAGCGTTCGGAATCCGGCAGCTCATTTGGTCGTCGCGCAAATCGTAGAGATCCGGCACGCGAAGTCGCGTCCAAATATGTCTCCTCACGTGCACCACATCACATCGCATTGTGAGGCTTCTCACATACAGTCTGCTGGCTTGCGCCTGACTCTAGAGGTATCGGGAGTGCGCTAAATCACATTGCTGATCACAGCGCTCCCTCCCGGAAGTGGCTCGATGGAGACGGCGCTTCATGAAGGATGCAGCACATCTTTTCCGGTTTGCAGGGCTCTTTGTGGTCGCGTTCCTGGTGTTTCTGGTGGTACGCGGCTACGTGGTTCCAAAGACCTTTGGGCAATATGGGCACTATCGCGGGGCGGCGATCGGCGAGATTGCCGCGCACCCGCCGAAGTTTGCCGGGCACGAGACATGCGAGAGCTGCCACTCGGACATTGCCGGCGTCAAGACAAAGGGCGCGCATGCCCACGTGAACTGCGAGGCCTGCCACGGAGCGCTCTTTCAGCGTCTGCCTGCGCCGCCGCAGCCCAAGGGGAACCTCTATGAGCGTTTCGTGGCCCTGATCGTGCCTCCGATTCCCCCCGATGCTCCTCTCCTCCGCCATGCCGATGATCCAATGTCGGTGACTCCTACCAAGCCGGACACGCTGGTGCTTTGCGTGCGCTGCCACACGGCAACCGCAGCCAAGCCCAAGGACTTCCCGCAGGTGGATCCGGCACAACATATGGGCGGCGTTCCCTGCGAGACCTGCCATAACCCCCATAATCCGGCGATGGGTTCCGAAGCAAATGCCGGCGCGGGTCCGGCCACCGGAGGTGCGCAATGAATATCAGCCGGCGTCATCTGCTGATTCTTTTGCCAGCCGCGGCCGTGGCCTGGAAGTTTGTGGAGGCCGGCACTCCCGAGGCCTCGCCCAACTACCAGATGAGCGAGCACTGGTGGGGAATGCTCATCAATATTCCCAAGTGCATTGGCTGCGGCAACTGCGTGCGCGCCTGCGCCACGGAGAACGACGTGCCTGACGGCTACTTCCGCACCTGGGTGGAGCGCTATCACGTCACCGACACCAACATGACCAACCCCGAGGTGATTTCGCCCGACGGCGGCAAGGAAGGTTTCCCGGTTGCGGAGGAGGACGCGGGCAAGTACTTCTTCGTGCCGAAGATGTGCAACCATTGCGCCGACTCGCCCTGCACGCAGGTGTGTCCCGTAGGTGCGACGTTCATCACGCCTGACGGCGTGGTGCTGGTGGACCAGAAGTATTGCCTGGGCTGTGCCTATTGCGTGCAGGCCTGCCCGTATGGCTGCCGCTACATTCATCCGACGAAGCACGTGGCGGACAAATGCACGTTGTGCTATCACCGCATCACCAAAGGGCTCACCACGGCGTGTTGCGAGGCATGCCCCACGGGTGCGCGACAACTGGCCGACTTGAAGAATCCGAACGATCCTATTCACGAGTTTCTGAAGACGCATCCCGTGGAAGTGTTGAAGCCGCAGATGGCCACCGGCGCAAAAGCGTACTACTACGGGCTGGATGGGTCGGTGCGTTAAAGCAGGGAACAAGGGCCTGGGCGATTGCGATGAGCATGACGAGCGAGAGGCTAGAAGCTAAGAGCTGGGAGCTGTTTCTATGAACGGCGTTGTGGGTTTCATGTATCCGAACGAATATGCTCTGCAGTGGAGCATCCTGATCGTTTTGTATCCCTACATCACAGGGCTGGTGGCGGGCGCATTCATCCTGGCATCGCTGGAGCGCGTCTTCCGCGTCGAAGCAGTCAAGCCCACGTACCGCCTGGCGCTGCTCACGGCGCTGGCGTTTCTGCTCGACGCGCCGCTGCCGCTGCAGTTGCACCTGGGGCACCCGGAGCGCTCGCCGGAGATGTACTTTACGCCCCACGCCACTTCGGCCATGGCCATGTTCGGCTACGTGTACCTGTGGTACCTGATGGCCGTGCTGGTCTTCGAGATCTGGCTCGACTACCGCCGCGACATCGTGATTCTGTCGCAGCAATCGAAGGGCCTACTGCGCGTTATCTACAAGATCATGACGCTGGGCTCCAGCAACATTAGCGAACGATCCCTCCACATCGATGAAAAAGTTGGCTGGATCGTCACCCTCATCGGTATCCCTTCGGCGTTCCTCTTGCACGGCTACGTCGGTTTCATCTTCGGTTCGCTCAAGTCCAATCCGTGGTGGTCCTCGCCGCTCATGCCCGTCGTGTTCATCTTCTCGGCCATGGTATCGGGCGTCGCGGCGGTCATGCTGATCTATATGGCGGTAACTAAATTGCGTCGCCAGACCATCGACATACGCTGCGTGGATGCCATCGCGATGTACATGTTCTACATCTTCATCATCGACTTCAGCCTGGAGATGCTGGACCTTGTGCACCGCATTTACGAGGCCGACGAATCGTTCCGCAGCCTCGACTTCATGGTGCACACCAGGCTCTTTTTCTCGCAGATTGTGCTGCAGATTATTGTGGGAACTCTCGTGCCGCTATTTCTGCTCTTCCTGACGCAGGTGGCCAAGTTCAGCGAGGTCACGCGCAAACGCATCTACGTTCTTTGCGGCAGCCTGATCATGATCAGTGTCTTTGCCATGCGCTGGAACGTGGTGATCGGCGGACAGCTATTCTCCAAGAGCTTTCTCGGCTACACCACGTACAAGATGGCCCTCGTGACGCGCGAAGGACTGCTGGTAGCTATCGGGCTGACCATTCTGCCGTTGCTCTTCCTGTGGGCGCTGGTCAAGCTGCTGCCGCCGTGGCCGGAGAAGAGCCTGCACCAAGTTGCAGCAGGCGACTGAGCACGGAGTCGGGCGAAGGATCCGGTGCGCATCATGAACGATCTTTCCGAAGATATCGAGCGGCTTCATAAAGACCTGCGCGCGCTGGAACAGCATCTCGAAGCGCTCGACCATCGTCTCGAGAGAGTGGAATCGAGAGTTGGCGCGCCCGATGATCCCGCGATCGCACGCTGGCCCGATCCCTCGACAAACGTGGAAGCGACCGTCTCCACGCTGACTTCGGCCGTTGAATCCTCCGCACAGGCAGGCAGTCTTTTTCCGGTGCTCGGCAAAGCTTTGCTGGGAATTGCGGGCGCCTATGTGCTGCGCGCGATCGAAGAGTCGAGCCCTGTCCCGCGCCTCATCGTTGCCGTTGCCGGAATCCTTTACGCATTTCTGTGGCTTATCGGGGCGGCGCGAGTTCGGAAGGAACCGCGCGTAACGAGCTCGATCTACGCTGGCACCGCGGCGCTCATTCTCGCTCCCATGCTTTGGGAGCTGACGCTGCGCTTCAACGTGTTGTCCCCCGCCGTTGCAGCGGTGGTGGTGTGCGCTTTCGCGCTCGCGGCGTTCGTGCTTTGCATTCACGCCCCTGCATCGGAACGAGCCCTCAAACCGGTGGTGCGAGTCACTTCATTTGCCGCAGCTGCTCTTGCGCTCGCGCTTGCCATCGCCTCACATACACTTCTGCCCTTTGTGGTGGTGCTGCTTCTACTCACGGCCGCTTGCGAGTTCGTGCCCGGTTGCGATCGTCTCCCCGACGTGGCCGCGCTCTTCGCTCTCGCCGCCGATGCGTTGATCTGGTGCCTCATCTACGTTTATTTCGCCGGGCCAGCCGCGCACGAAGAGTTCCCGGCCCTCACCCGCGGCGCATTGCTTGTGCCCGGCCTAACGATCTTTGTCGTCTTTGCGGTCAGCGCGGGCGTAAAGACGGTTCTTCGCGCGCGACAGATCACGGCCTTCGACACCCTTCAAACGATACTTGCCTTTCTCTTGGCCGCGGTGACTCTGGCCGACTTCGCGCAGCCCTACGGACTGGCCATTCTCGGCGTGGCTTGCCTGGTTCTCTCGGCCGCCGGTTATGCCACGGTGTTCACCGTCTTTGCGCGCGCGCCCGAGGTGCGCAACATGAACGTCTTCGCCGCATGGAGCACGGCGCTGCTTCTCGCCGGCAGCTTCTTGTGCCTGCCGCGATTCGCATCGTTGGCCGTGTTCGCCGCGGCTGCGCTGGCGTCAACGTGGCTCAGCAGGCAGGAGCGCTGGGCGTCCTTCGCTTTCTACGGCATGATGCTTTTACTCGCTGCCTCGGCGGCATCGGGACTGTTGACTTTTCTGGCGGACGCGCTCGCCGGAACGCCGGGCGGCGCTTCGGCGCCAGGTGTTTGGTCGATCGCGATGTGTGCAGTGATGTGTTACGCGATCGCGCCTCCCCGCGAAGTTGCGGGATGGATACAGACGATTTTGCGTCTAGGCTTTGCCGCGCTTGCGGCCGGCGTCGTGATGGCGCTGTTCTTCGACGGCCTGGTTGCGCTCACTTCTCTCCGTGTCATCCCCGGTGCGCATCACCTCGCATTGATTCGCACCATCGTCTTGTGCGCAGCTGCGCTGGCGCTGGTTTTCGGTGGCGCCCGCTGGCTTCGCCGCGAGCTCACGTGGCTGGGTTACACGGCCCTTGTGCTCGTCGCAGTCAAGCTGGTCGCGGAAGACATGCGCCATGGCCACCTCGCCTACGTCGCCGCTTCCATCTTTCTGATTGCCTTCACGTTGATTGCGGCGCCGCGCGCGGCACGAGCATTTCAAAAGTCCTAACGTCCTTACTACTCGGCTCAAACTACCTTGCCGAAGAAGAGATACACCAGCTCGATGAGCAGGATGAGAACTACGACGACTTCGAGGAAGAAGCCGCGCGACTGATTGAACTGCTCAATCATGTCGTGGTAAAGATCTTCTGCGGTTTTGAGCTTTTGTTCCACCAGATCGCGGTAATCGGGTACACCGACTTTGGTGGCAGCGAGCCGGTAAAGCCGTGCGGCGAACATGTCGCTGAGGAACTTGATGGAGTTGTCGGCGCGCTCGGTGAGCTCCGCAATGTCGAGCAGCACGGTGTGCAGCCGCGTGGCTGAGCGCGCCATGCGGTAGCGCACCGGGAACGGCCGCTTGCGTTCGAGCGAGTCGTAGACGTTCGCGAGGATCCCCGTGAGCAGCTCGTCGTAGTGGCGGAATTCGAGCAGCTGCGAGTTGGCGTACTCGAGTAGTTGAATGGCGGACTCCGCGCCGTCGTTCGAGTCCAGCAGAAACGCAGCGTTCCAGCCAATGACGGCGAGGTCGGTGTCGTAGTAGGAGAGCGCGCGATTGCAGCACCTCGGAGCATTCGTTTGCCGAGAGGCGCTGCCGGTCGCCGCGCACGATCTGCGCGATCTCTAATCCCCGATCATTCATCACATCGGCGGCGGGCCGGGAAGGCTCCTCATTGCGCACGTGGAAGATGAAGTAGTCTTCGCTGAGCCAGCGCGTGTAAGGCTTGATGAGCGCGGTCTGGTTGCGCTCGAGGCGCTGGCGCACGATAGGCTCGACGCGCGCGGCAAAATCCACATCCCACACCCAGCGACTGGCGAGCTGAACGAGACTGTCCCAGTCGCCCGAGAAGGCGAGCTGGTAGATGACGCTGACGACGCCGTAGTCGTAGTACTTGATTTCGCCCTCAAGCCGTTCGCCTCTCGATAGGATGAGCGGCTCGAGCGGGCCGACAACTGGCGGGCGCTGATAACGCACGTAGGCCGGCACCGAGTGCTTGACCTTGGGCTGCTGCACGGTGCGCGCATCGACTGCCTGCTGCAACTGGTCGAGGCGCAGCTCTTCGCTCACGTCGAATTGAATGAGGACGAGAACCGAGCCGCTGAGGGAAGTGTGCGCCGGTGTTGGAAGCGTGGTTGCCATGGTTCGACACCCGAATTCAAGCCTTCTTCGGCCGTTTGTAAAAGGGTAAGAGAACCTGCCGGGCGCGGACGCGATTGCCGCGCACATCGACCAGAACGTCCGACGCGGAATCGGCTACGGCTGCGGGGACAAAGGCCATGGCGATGTTGGTTTTGAGGAATGGCGCGGGGGAGCCCGAAGTTACTGGCCAATCACTTCCTGCAGAGGTTGAAAGTACGGAATACCCGTCGCGGGCGATTCCGCGCTCGACCATTTCGAGGCCGATGAGTTTGCGTTTGGGTCCGCCATGAGCCTCGATCGCCGCTAAGGCCTCGCGGCCGAGGAATTCGCCCTTGTCCAGTTTGAGCCAGCGCGTGAGCCCGGCCTCAAAGACGTTGATCTCTTCGGAGATTTCGTGGCCGTAGAGGCTCATGCCGGCTTCGAGCCGAAGCGTATTGCGCGCGCCCAATCCGCATGGACGAATGCCGAAATCCGCGCCGGCTTCGAGGAGCGCATTCCACATTTTTACGGTCGTGGCTTCATCGGAGGGGATGTAAAGCTCGAATCCATCTTCGCCCGAGTAGCCGGTGCGCGCGATCATCGTGTTGGGGATGCCCGCGACCGTGCTCCAGGTGAAGTGATAATTCCTGATGGCGGCGAGATCGGCTTTGGTGAGTTTGGCGAGCGTCTTAAGCGCGCGCGGTCCCTGCACTGCAAGCTGCGAATAATAGTTCGAGTAGTTGCTCAGGTGAATGCCGGGCCAGCCGCCGACCTGCTTCTTCATCCACGCATAGTCTTTCTCGGTGGTGCCCGCGTTGACCACGAGGAGATAGTCGTTCGCGCCGAGGCGGTGGACGAGAATGTCGTCAACAAACGTGCCCTGCGGCGTGAGCAGCGCGGAGTAATGCGCCTGGCCGTCGGCGAGCCTCGACGCATCGTTCATGGTGATGTGTTGGACGGCAGCAAGCGAGCCGGGGCCGCGAAACTGAATCTCGCCCATGTGGCTCACGTCGAAGAGGCCCACGCCGGTGCGCACGGCCATGTGCTCGGCAATGAGACCACCGCCGGGGCACGGGTATTCAACGGGCATCTCCCAGCCGCCGAAGTCGACCATTTTGGCCTTGAGGGCGCGATGCGTGGCGTTGAGCGCGGTCTTCTTAAGCGGCGCAGCGATGGCAACAGAATCAGGCATGGAAATTCCTTGGAGAGTGGCATCCTTCACCTCTTCACCATAGGCACTGCCCGTTGGCCGGGTCAATCGGCGAGGCTTTGGTCTAGGGGACAGGCCCTACAATAGATGCGATCTTCGCAGCATGGAGCAGAAGCCCGAGAAAGGAAGTGCGCGTGAGTCGCATGCGAGGCATTGTGATGCTGATCGCCGGCGCCGTGGCGATCTGGAAGGGCTGGCAGATTCATCGCGGCGAAACGGCTGTGCTGGCGTATAGTCTGGCCGCATTGGCACTGGCGCTGGGCGTGTGGCACCTGACGCGGAAGGGGCCGACGATGCGGCCGAGAGGCTGAACCGTTCTCTCGCTTATACCGCCGCGCATTGCCCAGCGGCGACTCGCAAAGTGCGAATTCGTGGTAGCCTTGGCGGCATGGAATTCAGTTACAGAATCAGCGAAAAGCAGTATGCGCAGGCATTGAAGCTTGGGATCGGAAGACGGGCCGGGAACGCGGGCCTCAAGACGATCGTTTTCTGGGTTTTTATCGCCATCTGTGTGCTGATGCTTTGGGCCATCGTTTCGAAAAGCGCGAACATAGGCAAGGATGTGGAATATAGCTACTCCGTCCTCTACGAAAAGGTGGAGAACGGTGAGGTGATGGACGCCACCATCCAAGGCATCGAACTGCGAGGCCACCTAAAGGCCTCACTCAGAGACGAGTTCCATACCACTCTGCCGGCCGACCACGAAGACCTGTTGAAGGCAATGACCGCAGCCAAGGTCACCGTCACTGTCAAGCCCAAGCCGATCAACTCCCCGCTTCTCCTGCTGCTCAATGTGGGGCCTATTGTGGTGATCGTCGTCGTCTGGATGTTTCTTCTGGCGCGTGTCCAACCGGCGATTCTGCTTCGCAACTATCGAAAAGATCCCCAGATGCTGGGAGAATTCACCGTGAACATCGCGCCGGCGGGAATCTCAATCCGAAATACGGCCGGAGCATCCAGCCAATTCAGTTGGAACCTTTACGCGGATTGGAGGGAAACGAAGGACGTGATGGTCCTGAAGTATCTTTCGGGAGCACTATTCATCCTGAATGTTTCCGCTCTCTCTGATATTCAGCGACAGGACCTACGTAGTACCCTCACGAACGCATTGCCGAAAAGGTAACACGGAAACTCTGAGTTCGACCTAGCCTTTGCCCTTGTGCTTCTTTGCAGCCTTCTCAGGCTTTTTCTCGTCCGGCTCGTGCATCAGGGGTATGGGCGCTTTGTCTGCGCCGATACGCTCGACGCGCGTGTCGATCATCTGGTAATCGATGGTGCGCGGAGCCACGGGATGCACAATGCCGGTTGCGGGATCGGTGGTGAGGTTGCCGCTTGTTGCCAGCTCGAAGCTGAAGGCAGGCGCTGCGCCGCTCGCCGCGTTCTGGGTGAAAACGCGCACCGGCAGATAGCCCTGGATAGGATGCAGGCGGAATGCCGTCTCGTAGCGATGGTGCTTGAGGCTCCAGGTAAATACGCGCACCTGGTCGAAGTCGTAAGGCAGGCCGTATTTGGGCGGCGCAAGAACCATCAGGTATTCCGGAATGACGTGGTTCTGCAGGCCCGAGTCAGGATCGTTCACCTTCGCGAGCACCCATGCGCCCATGATGCGCTGGCTCTCAGCATATTGCGCCACGTCGTCTGAAACGTCGATATCGACGCGGCTGGCGAGCAGCCAACCCACATGGCCCTGCGGATCGCGCGCCAACCACCAGTCGTCCATCTCGGGCGGCTCGGTTTCTTCAGTGGCTGCGGGCAGAGGTTGTGCTTTGGCGGCTCCGGCTTTACGACTCACATTCAAAGCGGGTGCTGATTTTGCACTCGCAGCAGTTGCGGATTTCGCTTTGGTCCCTGAATTGGTGGCCGGGTTTGTGGCGGCGTTGGCAGGCGCGCTTTTCCCAGGCGCTGCGGATTTCGCTGAACTCAGCGAAGGTAATGGCCCGAAGACCTCCGCGGGCTTTCTCGGAGCCGAAGCCCGCGCCAGCAACTCCACTTTCGAATTGCCCGGAATCAGATAGAAGCGCGGTGTCTCGCGGCCCGGGAGCAGGTGCATGGCGAGATCGTCGCGCAGCGTGGCCCTGCCCGCAGCGGGATCGTTTTTGGTTTCGGCGGCCAGTTTCACAAAGCCGTTGTAGGTCTTCTGATCGATAACCGCATTCTCTTGAATCCAGCCGATCTCGTTTTTCGCTGTCTTGACGCGGAGAAAGCGGCGGCCGTGCTCGAGCACTTCCAGCGGCTCGCCGTTCGAAACCTCGCACACACGGTTTGCCACCGGAGCTACGCGATCCTTGAGGTAGAGAGGCCGGGGAGATGAGACGTAGACCATCTCGTGGTGTTCGTGATGGAGGCGGGCGCAGCCGAGAAAGAGGCAGGTCAGCGCTGCGATCAAAACGGCAAAGACAGTTCCGGAGCGCCGGAGAGAGCGAGGAAATAGAGTTGGCGGAGGAGTAGACACAGCTTGTTGCGCTTGCCTAGAGAATACCACCGGCAGGCTTCAGAGGTCAGGGATCAAAATGGGCGCCGCTAAATGCAGCCTGATTCCAGGGCCAGTTTCGTGGAATGGGAACTCTCTATTCGAATCGAATGTCGACAACTTGGCCCTCGCGGGATAGCCAATCCAAACTCACGCGCAGAGAGCCTTAGGGCGCGGCAGTAACCGTAACCGCAGAATAAGTGTTGTCATTGAGAGACAAATCCAGTTGCCCGGCGGTCGTCGTATCAAAAATGTAAGCGCCAAGATATGGATCGCCACCGGAACTTTCCACCAGGATGAAATTGTTAGTACTGTCTTCCGCCAAGCCCTTGGGGTTAACGCCCGCCCCCACATTACTCCCCGCGGTGAGAGCGTAGCTTGATCCCGAGGCCGAAACGGAAAACCATGAAATATTGCCAGTGCTTGTGCCGAGGGCATTCGCAACGTAAACATAACCGCCGGACGTTTCAGGAAGAATGGCATTGGGCGCAGTTCCGCCGCTGGAGAGGGGCGTGGTACCCGTGTTGTCATTGAACGTGCTGTAGTCAAAAACGCGCAACCCGCCTGTGTCGGCGGTGGTGGTGGTAATTGCGTTGGTTTCGCCGATGTAGAAGAGCCGGTCTTTAGGATCCACTGCTACCGATATTGCGCCACCGGGAGAGTGAAGCACCGAGAATGGCTGGATACCCGCTATGTTCAAGGGACTTGAATTGGTGGCTGTGAATGGAATCGCGATCGTGCCCGCCTCTCCGGCGGCCACAAAAACATATTGGCTGGCACTTTGTACAGCCGGGGAGATGGCCAAGCTGTTGGTTGTGAGGGCTGCATTGGTGAAGCTCGGCAAATTGTTCGGCATCTGTTCGCTGCGGCTAGTGTCGCGGACTCCATTCGAGTTGAGGGGAATCGCATTCACCTGAAGTCCGTTGTTCCCTGAGGTTCCCGTCGCGTATGCGTCCACAAGCCAGGAACCGCTTGGATCCACCTGCATCGCCGAAGGCTCGTCGAGAGAGAGATCGCCACCGTTGCTAGCGCTGATGGGGTTCAGAGAGCCGTTGGATTGAATCGAGTAGACGAAGATGCCGGCCTGTGTGCCCACGTAGAGAAATTTTCCGCCAGGCGCGATGGCGATGCAGTTCGACGTGGCGGTAGTGAACGAAGTAAGCGAATAAGGGCTGCCGGAAAGCTGCTGGAGCGTGCCCGATGAAACGTCGTACCCTCCGATCTCCGTGCGGCCAGAATCGAGAACGTAGAAATACCCGCTTGAAAGGGCGGTTGACGTGGTGGTCGTCGTCGAAGTGGTGGGAAGCGGGTCCCAGAAACCCGCACATCCTGCGAGCAAAACTGCGGCTGCCAGCGGAACTGCGGCGTAGATGGTCTTCATCGTCATTCCTCGCACAAAGCCGGTCAAAGAGGTTGCGCTGGCGCGGTTCGGGGGAAAGCGCTTTACGCACACACTTCAGAACTCTCAATGAACTCTACTCAAGAGGGTACCGCGTTCGAGCACGGGCCGTCCTGACCCAGAGCTCTCGCCCGCGCACGGGTGCTTTCGAGGAATTAGACGATATTCGCCGGGGAAGCGCTCGACCTTAGCCGGCCGATCCCCGGCATGTGACGGTGGGGATGGCCGGCTTCGGCGCGCAACCTCAATCTTTGCAATTAATATCCGCCGTTGGACCCGTTCGTGGTTTGGGGACCAATGGCGAGCGCGATCTGGGTTCTGACTCCCAGTTTCAGGTTGCTCTTTTTCGCCGATATAAAGTCTCCCGAGTTCTGCCCGGCGATTCTGCTGTGTAAATCGATGCCCGACAACGCGCCGTTCACATCGAATGCCAGGGTCCTGCCATCCCATCGATTGGGTGGCGCGTTATACATTAACTCCGCCTGCGCGTCATCCTGCGTTTCCGGTGGGGCAACGCCCACGATGGTCGCTTCGATGGGAATCGTTTTGCCGCTCTTCAAATCGGCTTGCGTAAACCGCAATGCCAATTCCGACTTCGCGCCTGGAGGCGCCGTTTCACTTGCGACTGTTCCCATGAGAGCCGTTCCTCTGGGAAGCTCCACGCCATTTTTCAGGTGAATCTTGCCCTTCAGTACGGCCTTGAACTGCTCGCCGGGCTGCAGGTTTTTGGTGTCGAGATTCTGAGCGAGCTGCGCCTGCGCGGGAACCATCTGCGCAGCCTCAGTTGCGGCCGCCGGTGGAACGGTGTTGCTGTTCGTCGAGGGTGCGTCCGCGGGCGACGATTGAGCCGTGCTTTCAGAAGGTTGAGGGGATGCCGCCTGAGCCTGTAGAGGTCGAGGGGTTGCGTAGCAGGCCATGGCGAAACTGATTGTGACGACAGCGAAAAGAATTTTACTGTGCATACAGCGATCTCCTTTGATGGAAATATTTGCGGCACAGCCTGAAGCATTGTGGAATGTAGGTTGCGTGTAATCGAATCAATTTAAGCCCTTCATTCTCAGTTGGACCAAGGGCGCGGCCATGATCGATGCCAGCTCTCAGGGTCTATGCGTAGTTAGATGAAAGTAATGGGATGAGGTTTGCCTCGCCCACGAGATCAGCCTTTTGACTGCACCATCACGAAGGGAGCTTAGTTAGGCCAATTGCCGGAAGCGGTGCGGCGGCGGAAGCGCTCGTCTACTGGCTGGCGGCCTTTGAATCCGGCCTCCATCGCGTGCCAATGCTCGATAGCCGGCTCACCGATACGCCAGCAGAGCAGAACGATTTCATCATCCAGCTGGAAGGGAAAATCGAGCAAGCCGGCTTCGAGATCCTTCACCTGCACGCCGATGGAATCGATTTCCGCGAGGCTTTCGCGCACGCACGTCAGATTGGAATCCATTTCCGCGCGCATCCGGGCCACGCCTGCGGAATCCACTCTCATGCCGCCAGCAAAATAAATGCGCTGCGCCAACTGGGCCAGATCCGACTCCGCGGTTTGCGCCGAGCGCTTGCCCTCCATGGCGCGCTTGAGCAGTGACTCCAGCACGGGCAACAACGACTGCGCTTCTTCGAGCGTGAAGGTCCTCATAGCTGTTCTCGACTCACTCCAGAATACGACGAAAGCGAATCGCAGCGTAGGTGCAAGAAGTTGCATCGCGCCGCTCTTCTTCCCGGGATTCAAGTTAACTTGCGCGGACACATCTGGGAAAGCTGCATTTGTGGCAATCCATTGCAACTTTTGTTGCAGGACGCTGAACGCGTTTGCCTGAATGCGCGCGCTGCGTAAAGAATAGGGCATATGCGGATTGAGCTTTCCCTCGCCCCCCTCTCGGAAATTGCCACGGAGCTATTGGCGGTACTGGCCGCCGACATCCAAACCGGCCAAGGCGCGAATATAAAGCCGCAGCCCACGCTGCTGACCAGCGACGCGCAGGTGCAGGCCGCCACAGCCCAAGTGCTTGCGAGCGGCGAGTACAAAGCCGGTGCCAACGAAACCCTCCTGTTGTACGCGCCCGCAGGCCTTGCGGCGAAGCGATTGCTGATCGTGGGTCTGGGAAAGCTGGCGAAGGTCACGGCGCACGGCTTCCGCGAGGCCGCTGGAACAGCGGTACGCTTTGCCAAGCCGCGGGGGATTCGCGACGTTGCATTTGTACTCCCACAAAACTTCTTCCAGGACCTGCCCCACGCACTGGCGCTCGACACAATTGCGATTGCGGCAGTCGAAGGCGCGACTATTGGCGACTTCGATCCCGATACGTATCGCAGCGAGCGCAAGGACCAGAGCGTTCAGACCTTCACTGTTGCGGCGCCAGGCGATGCGGACCGCGCAGCCCTCGATGCCGCTGTAAACGAGGGCACGATCATTGGCCAGAGCCAGAATTTTGCGCGCTCGCTGGTGAACGAGCCGGGCAACAAGCTCACGCCCACGATTCTCGGGCAATGCGCCGCGCTGATGGCGCAGGAAGTTGGGCTCAAGTGGGAAGTCCATTCCACCGAGAAGCTGCATGAGCTTAAGATGGGGGCGTTCTGGAGCGTGGCGCAGGGATCGGCGGAGCCGCCCGCGCTCATCGTCCTGCGCTACGAACCCGAAGGCGTTACCGATGGCCCCATTCTCGGCCTCGTTGGCAAAGGCATCACGTTCGATACCGGCGGCATCTCCATCAAGCCCGCCGACAATATGGACCGGATGAAGTACGACATGGCCGGAGGCGCGGCCATGATCGCCGCCATGCGCGCAATTGCGCTGCTCAAGCCCAAAGTGCGGGTGATTGCCATCGTCTGTTCGGCCGAAAATATGCCGTCGGGCACTGCGCAAAAACCCGGCGACGTGCAGACCGCGATGCCGCTGGCTGCGGACAAGCTCGGCAAAACCATCGAAATCATCAACACCGATGCTGAAGGACGGTTGGTCCTAGCCGATGGTATTACATACGCGCGGCAACTCGGCGCTACGCATCTGATCGATGCGGCCACGCTGACGGGCGCAATTTCTGTTGCGTTGGGCAAAATCTCCGCGGGCGTTTTCTCGAATGACGACGCTGCCTACGCCAAATTCGCAGCCGCTCTTGCTGCTTCCGGCGAGAAATTCTGGCGGCTGCCGCTGGGCGACGAGTACGCCGACCTCATCAAGTCCGATATCGCCGATATTAAGAACGCCGGCGGCCGCTATGGCGGAGCGAGCACTGCTGCCGAATTCCTGCACACCTTCGCCGAAGACACGCCGTGGATTCATCTCGACATCGCGGGCATGGCGTGGATTGAGGATTCCAAGCCATACATCGCGAAGGGCCCCAGTGGCGTGGCTGTTCGCTCGATCATTGAGTGGGTGCGGAGTTTCTAAAGGTCTAGAACGCCCTCATCTATTTCCACATCGAAAATCTCTCATCACGGGATCGCGCCGTGAAGTTCTTGCCTCCTTACGCCGATGGAGAACTATAGCGCGATGTGCGCCGCCGTGTCCGCTCGCAAGGCTGTTCCGGGCGGTATGCCACTTGATTTCAGACGGGGCGGGAGACTCTTTGTGACCGATCGCATGGAACTGTTCGAAGCTGCTCTCGACAGTCTGCCAGACGGTGTTGGTCTTCTGGGCCGAGAAGGTGAAGTCATGTTCTGGAACCAGGCTGCGCAAAGCATCACCGGGTACTCCGGGATTGAGTTGCTGGGCCGCGAAATGCCGGAGGAACTGGAGCGGCTGGTGGGAAACGGAAGGACCCAAGAGAATCGCGAGCAGCCCGGAACAGCACCTGAGAACCGCCGTTTCGTCGAGCAGATCCAGCACAAATTCGGCCGCAGTGTTCCCGTCATCGCCAGGATGATTGTTCTCGGCAACGGGATGGGGGAGCGCATCGGATGGGCAGTGCTCTTTCATCCTGTGGAGAGCCAGGATGCGCTGCCGCAAATCGAAAGCATCGATACCTCCGACATCAACGCCGCGCGCGCCGATCTGCTGGAGCGGCTGCAAATCGAATTCGACGATTTTCGCCGCGGCGGAGCGCCTCTGGGTATTCTGCGCGTCCACGTCGATCAAGCGCCTGAGCTGCGCAAGACGCATGGCGTTGCGGCCTGCCGGGCCATGCTGGACAAGGTCTACTATGCGATCGCCCACGGACTGCGTCCCGGAGAGGAGATCGGCTATTGGTCCGGCGACGGATTTCTGGTTATCGCCCATGAGCGCAACGCCGAGATGCTTACGGGGCACGCCAAAACTCTTGTTGGCATGGCGCGCACGGCGGACTTTCGCTGGTGGGGCGATCGCATTTCGCTTACCGCGAGCATCGGCGCGGCGCAGGCATCGAGCGATCCAGGCGAGACTCTGACGCACATGCTCGATCGCGCTCGCGAAGCCGTGGTAACCAGCATCCGCGAAGGCGGCAACCGCGCGACGCTTCTTTCCGCTAGCCACCCACCGGATGCACCACTGGAGGATTCGCCATGTTTGCCATCATAGGCATCTTCCTGGTTTTCGCTTCCATCATTGGCGGCTTCCTGATGGAGAAGGGCCACATGGCTGTTCTCCTTCAGCCCGCCGAGCTGATCATCATCGCGGGCGCAGCCGCCGGAACCCTGCTGGTCGCCAATCCCATGCGCATCTTGAAGGCGATCGCAGCCGGCCTGATGAGCACGCTGAAAGGTTCTTCTTACACCAAAGGGCGCTATCTGAGCACGCTCAAGATGCTGTATCAGTTCCTCAACAAAGTGCGGAAAGAGGGACTGCTGGCCGTCGAGATGGACGTGGAGAAGCCGGCGGAGAGCGCCATCTTCAAGAACTATCCCGATTTTCTCGGCGACCACCACGCGCTCGACTTCGTTTGCGACACGCTGCGCACGGCCATCACTGGCGGCGTGGAGCCGTTCGACATGGATCAGATGATGCAGCTCGACATCGAGGTCCATCATCACGAAGCATCGGTGCCGTGCGACTCGCTTACCACGGTGGCGGACTCCCTGCCCGGCCTGGGCATTGTGGCTGCGGTGCTCGGCGTAGTCATCACCATGGGCGCGCTGGGCGGGCCGCCTGAAGAGATCGGCAAACATGTGGCTGCGGCGCTGGTGGGCACGTTTCTCGGCATCCTGCTGTGTTACGGCGTGGTGGGACCGCTGGCCTCAAACATGCGCAAGCTCGCCGACGAGCATAACGAGTACCTGCACGTGTTGAGCGTGCTGCTGCTGGCGTTTCTCAAGGGGTCGGCGCCGATGATCGCGATTGAAATGGCGCGGCGCGCCATTCCTGCGCATGCTCGGCCCAGCTTCGACGAGATGGAGAGGCACTGCAAGAACAAGACTGAGGCGCCGGAAGCGGCAGTGGCGGCTTAAAGGCAGGAAAAGGGAAAAGCGATGGCGGCTAAAGCGCAACCCATCATCGTGATCAAGAAGGTGAGCGGCCACGGCGGCCACCACAGCGGCGCGTGGAAGGTGGCCTACGCCGATTTTGTCACCGCGATGATGGCGCTGTTTATCGTTCTCTGGCTGATGAGCCAGAGCGAGCAGGTGAAGAAGGCTGTGGCCGGATACTTCAACGACCCCAAAGGAACCGCCTCATTGCTCGGCACCACAATGCCGGAGAGCGGCAAAGGCACAACCCCCGCGGCCAGCCAGAACCAGCAGCAGTTGCAGGAGCTCAAGGAGAAACTAGAGAAAGAGATTCAGGCCAACAAAGAGCTTCATAAACTGATCAAGCAGATTGAGATTACGATTACGCCGGAGGGTCTGCGCATTGAGCTGCTGGAAACAAAAAGCGGGACTTTCTACCAGAGTGGAAGCGCACAATTGAGCTCCAGCGGGCAGGAGCTGTTGGCGCTGCTGGCCAAGGAGCTCAAGACGCTTCCCAACAAACTGCTGATCGAGGGCCATACCGACGCCGCGCAATACTCCAACAACGCCAATTACAGCAACTGGGAGCTCTCCGCCGACCGCGCCAACTCAGCGCGGCGATTGTTGCAGCAGGATGGCGTGCGCCCAGACCAGGTGACACAGGTGCGCGGCTTCGCCGACCAGATGCTGCGCGTAAAAAACAATCCCTTCGATCCTTCGAACCGGCGCATCACGATTCTCGTGAAGAACAATGAAAATGCGACCGCGCCGCAGCAATTGGCTCACGCGCAGGTTGTCGATGGCGCGCCTCCTGCTCCGTCTGCGCCCGCTTCTCAACCCATGCAGCCCACGAAGCCGCCCGCGGGAACACCCGCCAAACCCGCTACCGCGCCGCCTGCTAAACCGGGCGTACTCGGCAAACTCACGAGCTTTTTGCCGGGATCGAAGAAGTAGATTCCTGGTAGCGGATGACGCGTCTCGCGCATAAACATATCAGCCACACCGCGGCGGCGAGACAAATCGTGTTGCTGATGCGCATCCATAGCAATCCGCCCATCAGCGGCTTCGCAGTGAACGCGCGAATGCCGTAAACCAGAGCGCCGCCCGCGGCCAGGCTCAGGACATGCAGCGCGTTCCATCCGGTTTGCCGCGAAAAGAAAGCGATCAGAACGAGAAAGACCGCGTCGACCGCCAGAAACGCACCCACCGCAGCCCAGCCCCACTGCGGCGGCGTATGCAATACGCCCATGCCCAGGACGAATGCAATCGCTCCTGTGATCCACGGGCTCGGCACGCTGCCGCCGGTCCTGTGCGATCTCCGCGCCGGAATCAGGAACGCAGATGCAATCAGCAATGCGCACGCTGCTGCGGCGCCAAGAAACTGCGCCTTCGATGCCACAAAATGGTTCTGCTTGAAACCGATGCCGAAGTTCGCGGCTGAACCAAGCACGAAAACGAGAGCGACGACCGAATCACCAACCGGCCCGAGCCACGGCACTTCGGCGTCGGCAGGAAATAGCGCCTCCACCAGCGCAATGGAAACGCCCATGCTCCAGAAGGTGTGAAGGTTGACCATGAACAACGTCCACCACCCTCCGATACCCAATGCCGGAATATAAGCAGGGTAAAGCAGGTGCCAGTGCTTCCCCATATAGTTAGGATTGAAGAGCGACTGCGACACCAAGCCTTCGCCGATCAACGCGTAGGCCGCGCCCAGCATCAGCATCATCGGCCAGCCACGACCCGTTCGCCGCGCTGTCTCGCGAATCAATACTGCCCCGCCGCCGTATGCCGGCGCCAATACGATCAGTGCCGTCAGTAGCTTTAGCGGCAGATCTCCCAGCAGATACTCCGCCACCAGCGGAGCCACAAAGAACAACGTAATTACCGCGAAGAAATTTCTCTTGGGCGCGACCATCGTCCTCTCCTTGTCCCTCGCGAAAGGCAAAAAGCCGCTCCATGTGAAGGGAGCGGCCCGCATTGATCATCCGTGGCGCAGGCAGGCTTGAACCGCCTGATCAAAAAAGGACCGATGCTCAGGTTTGGGCCGGATCGCCCTGAGCATGGCGGCCTTCTCGTCATCCGGCCAATGGCTCTCGTCGTCATGCATCCGCCGGTACCCTTCGGCAATTTCCGGATTTCCGAGCGTGAATTCGTCGCCTAGGCGTATCCAGCGTGCGACCAGCGCCCGGCCTTCGGCGCTGTCTGGCGGCACCTCGCGATCGAGCGCGTTCTGAACATCGGCCAACAAAGCCCGCCATCGCGCACCAGCATCCGCCTTTTGTTCAGGCGTCATGGCTGCCCGCCGCTCCCGAAGCACCTCAACGGCCTTCGGACTGTAGTACTTCTCCGTCCAGTCTGTGGCTTCCTGCATCTGTATCTCCTTCAGGATGGTCTGGTAGAGGAGCCACTCGGGTTCCGCAGGATCCTGTGCGCGCTGCTGTGCATGTTTGATGGCCCGCAGGACTCGATCCAAGCCATCGCGCCGCTCACCGAGCGCCGTCTGCTGGCGCGCAAGCGTGACCGCCAGCGGTTCTGCGCCACCGCCAACTGCGGCGGTCAGCAGCGTGGCGATCTCGCGCAACGACAGCCCAAGATACCGCAACACGAGAACCCGCTCCAGGCGGCCGAGATCCTCGTGGCAGTAGAGCCGATAGCCTTGTTCCGAACGATGCGCGGGCGATAGCAGCTTGAGCCGGTCGTAATGATGCAATGCCCGTACAGTAACGCCGGCAAGCTTTGCGAACTCCTGAATGCGGAAGGTGCTCATGGGTCTCACCTTGGATATCTTTGACCCTGACGTAAGGGCAGGGTCAAGCGCCGTTCGAAGAAAGATATGAAAAGTCGACAAGTGTCCGTCGAATTGCCTGGGCATAGGGGCCTTGGGATGACACCCCACAAGCCCCGGCACTCCCGGTTTGCCCTCTGATTGCGGTTCCGGTCGGGCTCCGCGCGATCCCGGAGTTGCCTCACCACAAGATATTGCCGTCGCAAGACGCGCCCCTCCGCAATGATGTACTCTGATCTCCGGATCAGCAAACGTTTACCTCAGGACAACTTTCATGGCTATCGTCGCCGGCGTCGATTTCGGCACACTCAGCGTTCGCGTCACCCTTGTTGACAGTAAGCTAGGCCCCATCGGCACCGCTTCAGCCTCTTACCCGCTGCATCGCCGCCGCGAAGATCCCAACTACGCTACGCAATCCCACTTCGACCAGATGGCGGCGCTGGCTGCGGCCACAAAGGACGTGCTCAAGTCGACGAGCGTGAACGGCGCTGAGGTTGCTGCCATCGCGCTCGACACGACAGGTTCGAGCGTGATTCCTGTGGGCGCGAATCTCGAGCCGCTCAACGAATACTACCTCTGGTGCGATCATCGCGCTTTCGCCGAGGCCGAGGAAATCACGCGCAAGGCGCACGAGCTTGGCTTCGAAGGTATCGAGTGGTGCGGCGGCGTCTACTCGCACGAGTGGGGATTTGCCAAACTGCTGCATTGGCTGCGGACGAATCCGGAAACAAGAGAAAAATTCGTTACCGCGCTCGAACATTGCGACATGGTTGCGGCTACGCTCTCGGGAGTGACTGAGGTGAGCGCGCTCAAGCGCAGCGTCTGCGCCATGGGCCACAAGTGGATGTGGAATCCCAAGTGGGGCGGCCTGCCGCCGGAGGAGTTTCTGGTCGCTGTCGATCCGCTCCTGGCCGGCGTGCGCGAGAAAATGGGTGGCGAATACCTGACCAGTGACCACATCGCCGGCCGTCTTTCACCCAAGTGGGCTGCGGAACTCGGACTGCGCGCGGGAATCCCTATTCCTGTGGGCGCATTCGACGCGCACTGGGACGCGATTGGCTCCAACGTGCGCGAAGGCGATGTGGTGAACGTGGTCGGCACCTCGACCTGCATCATCGCCATGGCGCGAAAAGCCGAGCTGATTCCCGGCGTCTGCGGGGTGGTGCCAGGAAGCGTGCATCCGAAGTACACGGGCATTGAAGCCGGCTTGTCCGCCGTGGGCGACATCTTCGACGCCATCGCGAAGCGCGCCAACACCACGGTTGCCGCGCTCTCCGAAGGGCTGGACGCGTGGAAGGCTGGACAGACCGGACTGCTGCGCCTGAGCTGGGACAACGGCGACCGCACGGTGCTCGTCAATCCCGAACTGGGTGGCGTAACGCTGGGCTGGAACCTGCTGCACACGGCGCAGGATGAGCTGTTTGCCGCCATTGAAGGCACCGCGTTCCACACACGCATCATTCTTGAACGCATGGCCGAGCATGGCGTGCGCATCGACCGCGTGATTAACGCGGGCGGCGTACCGCAGAAGAACGAGATTCTCAATCGCGTCTACGCGAATGTGCTGAACAAGCCTGTGCTCGTGCCTTCAGGCATTCCCACCAGTCTTGGATCGGGCATCATGGCGCTGGTTGCTGCCGGTGCGTACAAGACCATCGAAGAAGCGCAGGCCGCGGTTTGTTTGCCGCTGCGCACCGTCGAGCCCGATGCGAAATCGGCTGCCGTGTACGAGCAGCTCTATCCGCTCTATCGCGATGTCTACTTTGCCCTGGGCAAGCGCGACGCCGAGCCGACCGCGCTCGGCAAGGTGTTGCCGGAGCTACGAAGGATCGCGGCGCAGGTGCGCCAGGCGAGCTGACTCATTGTTCAGGATTTTGGCCGGTTCGGAATGCAGAGTTCGGATTTTTGTGTCAAAACAGGTGCCTTTCGGCTGGCTGCGCTGCGATGTTGATCTTTTGGTAAAGGGGGGTGTACCCCCCTATATTCTGGAAGGAAGATCTTTGTTTTCATCGCTTTAAGCAGCAGTAACACCGATAAAATCTCTGTTTTCAGGCACTTGTGGCCAGAATCTAGAGGGCAAAAGACTTACGGTCTGCGTCTCGCCGGCTGCTGGTTAAGAAGTGCCTTGTTTTCAATGCGCCCATCCTCGTCCCTCCGGTCCTGATCCTGCAAGATCTTGCTGTGCAAAGGCTTGTCCCCAAGACTCCCCAGGCGACAGGAGGCTCGCGGCCAGATTCTGCAGCCGGTTGTTCAGATTTGTTTCTATTGTGCGCCAGAAGCGGGAAATTACCGGCAAACGCGATGATCTGTCGCACTCGGAAAAATTGATGCCCGAACCTCCCTCGAGATCCGTAACAGCGCTGTAATTGCGATTGCTTTCTTCGGGGCCGCAAAGGCTCGTATAGTCTTGATTGATACCCTGAGGATCGACGACGATGCTGCCTGACGAATTTCTAAAGCGGCTCCAGGCTTATACGGATTCCTTTGCAAAAGCGGTCGCGACGAACGAGGGGGAATGGATCATAAAAGGATTCATTGACATATACCAGCGTATTTATACGATCTCAGTGGATACAAAGATTACTTCCAAAGTCCTTGAACTGCTCTTGTTTCCTCTTTTTGTTAAGTTCGGCAAGGATAATGGTCTCAAGATTGAACTGTCCCCGCACCAGAATTTTTATCCCGACTTGACCTTCATACACGAGGATTCTGGCCGGAAATTCGCTGTGGACATCAAGAGCACGTATCGGATCAACCAGTCGGAAGTTAATGGGATGACGCTTGGGGCGTTTACCGGGTATTTCAGGAAACGGGATAGCAACAAGAATACGCTGTACCCATACGCAGAATATTCTGGCCACTTCGTTCTAGGGGTAATCTACTCCAAGTGTGAGGATTTCATTGATGAGCGAACGTCGTTTGACTTGAAGGACCTCGAAAAAATCCCGTCGGTCATCAGAGATTTTCAATTCTTTGCGCAGCCGAAGTTCCGAGTCGCATCGGCCCGACCAGGAAGCGGCAACACAAAGAATATCGGCTCTGTAACGCGAATTGAGGATCTTCTGAAAGGCACCGGGCCGTTCGCCGCCCTGGGCGAAGAGGTTTATGACGATTATTGGATGTTCTTCCTGACGAATGACATGGCCCGTGCTCTTGAAATCGACAGACCTTACCTCAACCTGAAGACCTATGCCGCATACAAAGAACGGGGAGTCGACACACTTCGCGAACACAAACGGGAAATTGTCGAATTGGGAGAAGAGGAAGCTGCAGAGGCCACCGATGCGGATAATGGCAGCGTCCCGGAAAACGAAGACGGTGTAGCATGAGGGATATGCCACTGGTACCCCCGATCAAATGTCAGGGCATCAAAACGAAGCTTGTGCCCGATATTCGTCGAATCATCGGAAAACATGAGTTTTCCCGGTGGATTGAGCCCTTTTGCGGCACTTGCGTAGTGGCACTGAATATCCAACCCAGCAGAGCGTTACTTTGCGATTCCAACAAACATATCATCAACTTTTACAAAGATCTCCAATCGCATCAGATTTCTGTCGCCGAAGTTCGCGATCACCTGCGGGAAAATGGCGCGACTTTATTGGCGCGGGACGAGGACTATTTCTACGAAGTTCGTGAACGGTTCAACAAAAATCCCAATTCTTTGGATTTCCTTTTCCTGAACCGTTCTTGCTTCAACGGTGTGATGCGGTTCAATAGAAAAGGCCATTTCAACGTCCCATTTTGCCGCAAGCCGGACCGGTTTGCGCCAGCATACATAACGAAGATCTGCAACCAAGTTTCATCCATCGCGCAGTTGATGTCGCGAAGTGATTGGGAGTTCCGGTTCTGTTCCTTCGAGAACGCTCTCGCAGAAGCAAGTGAAGGCGACTTTGTCTATGCCGACCCACCCTATGCCGGCCGACACGTCGATTATTTCAACAGTTGGTCGAGCGATGACGAGGACCGTCTAGCTCGTAAGCTCGCTGTGCTTCCTTGCAAATTTGTACTCTCGACTTGGCACAGTAATGAATTTCGCTCCAATGTGTCGATGCAGCATTGGGGAGACGAACAGTTCCAAGTGATTACCAAAGAGCACTTCTACCACGTCGGGGCTACTGAGGATTTGCGTCATCCGATGCTGGAAGCGTTGGTAACGAACTTTGTGCCAGATGGACCCGCACTCCCCGCATCCCCAAAAGTCCAACTTCCCCTCTATTGTTAAATAGGCTCAAAAGCTGAAAAGGACCACAGCAAGTCCCAGCCCGCTTGCTTATCTGCTCCGCCCGGTTTACCGTGGTTTTCACAATCCTAATTGCCGGGTGCCTTGTGTCCCTCTCCAATCTGCGTTCTCATCTGCCCTGTTTGTTCGTTGCCTTCCTTGCTGCCGTACTGCCGTTCGCCGCGCCCGCGCAGTCGCTTCCGGATGCGCCCAATGCCGCTCCGGCCGCCGGTCCGGCTTCTGGCGAACCGTGGGCTGCGCCGCACTTCTCCCTCGATCCGAAGGCTCTCTATCAGGCCGCGTCGGCAGCGCCCACGCCGGAAGGCGCGAACGTGACTATGCTCTGCGAAGACGAGAGCTATACCTTCGACGAAACCGGCCGCGTGGTCCACATTGGCCACTACATCTATAAGGTGCTGACGCAGAAAGGCGCGGAAGGCTGGGACTCGCTCTCGGTCGGGTGGGATCCGTGGCACGAGGTGCGGCCGGTGATTCGCGCCCGCGTGATTACGCCGGATTTCAGCGAGCACATGCTCGATCCCAGCACCATCAACGAAGCTCCCGCGCGCGGCGGCGACTACAAGATCTACAGCGACGACAAGGTGCTGCGCGCGCCGCTGCCGGCTATCGCGCCGGGCGTGGTGGTGGAAGAGGAGTTCACGCGGACGGATACGCAGCCGCTCTTCGCTCCGGGCACCGTGGGACACGTCCTGCTCGGCGAGGAGAATGCTCCGGTGGCGCACAGCCACGTGGTTTTCGACTATCCCGCCAGTTTGCCGCTGCGTACCAATCTGTTGCTGCTTCCTGGCGTGAAGCCGGTGCGCACTGAGAACGGCGGACGCGTGACGCTGACCTTCGACATTGGCGCGCTCGACGGCATCGATGTTCGCGACCCGTATCTGCCGCCTGAGCTGGTGATCTTCCCGACCATCGAGTTCTCCACGGGCGCATCGTGGCAGAGTATTGCGACGGAATACGGAAAGATTGTCGACAGCCGCGCGAGCGCGGAGGCTGTTGAAAGCGTTGTGGCGCCGCTCATTGCGCATAAGAAATCCGCTGCGGAGAAAGAGGCCGCGATCCTCGACTATCTCGACCGCGAGGTGCGCTACACAGGCATCGAGTTCGGCGAAGCCGCGATTGTCCCTCATGACCCGGCAGAGACTCTCGCTCAAAAATACGGCGACTGCAAAGACAAGGCCACCCTGATGGTTGCCATGCTGCGCGCCGCGGGCATTCCCGCCTATGTCGCGCTCCTCAGCGTCGAGACGCGCATGGATGTGCCTGCCGATCTGCCCGGCATGGGGCTGTTCAATCACGCCATCGTCTACGTGCCCGGCAAGAATCCTGTTTGGATTGATGCGACGGACCGCTACGCGCAACTCGGCCAGTTGCCGATGGGCGACCAGGGACGTCTGGCCCTCATCACTCGTGCCGAAACCACAGGGCTGATCAAGACTCCCGAGTCATCATCCAAAGATAACGATCTGGTTGAGAATCGCGAGATCACGCTCGCCGACAACGGTCCCGCCAGTATTGTCGAGACCATTGAACCCAGAGGCGGCTTTGAATCCGGCTATCGCGCCTACTACGCCGATAAGCCCGACAAGGACACGCGCGAGGGCCTGCGCGGCTACGTGAAGTCGGAGTATGTCTCGGACAATCTCACCAAGGTGGAACGCTCCGATCCCGCAGACCTCTCAAAGCCGTTCCAGCTCACGATCGCCTGCGAGAAAGCCAAACGCGGCTACACGGCGCTTGAGAGCGCGGAGGTGGCCATCCGCGTGGAATCGCTCTTTATGCCCTTGCCCGACCAATTGAAGCGCAAGGAAGAGACTGAAGAACAGAAGAAGGCGGAAGGCCAGGACAAGCGGAAAAAGCCGCGCACCGCCGACTGGTTTCTGAATGCGCCGTTCACCACGGAGTGGAATTACCGCATCGTGCCGCCGGCCGGATACGTGCCCAAAGGATTGCCGCAGGATGCGAAGATCGTGCTCGGCCCGGCGCTGCTTACCGAACAATTCTCCACTGCGCAGAACGGAGTTGTGCTGGCGCACCTGACCTTCGATTCAGTGAAGCGCCGCTACACGGTTGCAGAGGCCACCGAACTGCGCAACAAGGTAGCCGACCTGATGGAAGGCCCCGCGATTGTGCTGAACTTTGAGCCGGAGGGCGCGGCGCTCTTGCACGACGGCAAGGTGAAGGAAGCTCTGGCCAGCTATCGCGCGCTGGTTGCCGCCCACCCAAATTCAGCTGTGCATCACCTGCAGGTGGCAAACGTGCTGTTGCAGGCAGGGATGGGCGAGGCTGCGCGCGCGGAGGCGCGGACTGCTGTGAAGCTCGATCCCAATTCTGCGATGGCCGAAAAGATGCTGGCAGACATTTTGAAGCACGACCTTGTGGGGCGCGAGATGCGGCCGGGCATCGACCTGGAGGGCGCGGCCCAAGCTTATCGCGCCGCCATTAAGCTCGATCCCGACGACCATTCCACGCAGGCCGATCTGGCGCTGCTGCTCGAATACGATTCCGTGGGCCGCCGCTACAGCGAGCAGTCGCATATGAAGGAGGCGATTGCCGAATACGAGAAGCTCGGCCAGGACGAGCTGAACGATCTCGGGCTGAGCGACAACCTGGCCTTTACGCTCTTCTATGGGGGCGATTATGCCGGAGCGTATAAAGCAGCCCAGGCGCTGAATCCCCAGCCGCGCGCGCTGATGGCCGCCTCAATGGCCATGACGGACGGCAGCAAGGCGGGACTCGATGAGGCCAACAAGCGCGCGTCCAACGAAGACGATTACAAAGACATTGCAATGACGGCGGGCAAGATGCTGATGCGCGTTCGGCAGTACCCGCAGAGCGCCGACTTTCTGGAGGCTGGCGCATCGGGCGATAACGCTACCTGGGCTATGGGGATTGCACGGCTCCTGCGGCAAGCAAAGCATCACGAAGACATTCAATTTGCCAACACGCCGGGCGACGCCGCCAAACACTACTGGCTAGTCACGCGCGATCCCGATCTGACACAGGCAAAGCTCGAAGCGGTGTTGAGCCGGAATGCGCGCATCGTACTCGAGAAACAGGATGCGGAGGATCTGAAGCATATCATCGAGCGCGGCAAAGTCTGGAACGCCGCCCTGGCGCGCGAAGATGACTCGATGGACCTGGAGCTCGACGTCGACCTGCAGGAGGCCGATCCCAAGGGCGAGGGCAGCGACGCGACCGGCTACTGGGAAAAGCTCGGCATCTCGGGCGTGGCCAACCCGGCCATCTTCTTGGTGAAGGAGGATGGCGCGTACAAAATTCTCGGCACATCCGAGGAGCCGGATGCCGTTGCGCTGGAGATTCTGGACAGGATCGGCGCGGGAGACCTGAAAGGCGCCAAGGCGCTGCTGGATTGGCTGCGCGATGAGGTGCATCTGGAAGGCGGCGACGATCCTCTCGGCGGGCCGGTGTTTCCGCGGTTCTGGATGAAAGGCGAAGCCGCCGATGCGCGCAAGATGAAGCTGGCCGCGGCATCGATTCTGGCGACGTCAAAGCCTACCGCAGCGCAGGGAGTTGCACTGCTTGAAGCCGGGCTTAAGGATGCGGCAGGCGATCGCGAGCGCACTAATCTTCGGATTGCGCTGGCTGACGGCTACGGCATTCAAGACAACTACGCGCGCATGCTCGAGGTTTCCTCGGAACTCCTCAAAGACGAGCCGGAATCGAAGACGGCATTCATCGACAACGTCGTGCCGCTGATGGCGTTGGGCCGCTACGACGAGGCCCTTGCCCTTGTCGATGCGCGGCTCAAGCTGCTTGAGAACGACAGCGACGCTTTCCAGATGAAGATCCAGATCGAATCCAATCGCGGAGACATCGCGGCGGCGCGCGCCGATTCGAAGAAACTCGCCAGCCTTGGCCAGGAAGACGGGATGCTCCTGAACGACGACGCATGGTATGCGCTCTTCACTGGCAAGGTGGAACAGTCGGACATCGCCGAGGCCATTCGCGCCACGGAACTCGAAAAGGACTCTCCGGCCATCCTGCACACGCTCGCCTGCCTCTATGCCGAAGCAGGAGACACCAAAGACGCGCGCGAAGTGTTGCTGCGCGCCATGGATGACTGGGACCTCATCGAGCCGAACGACCAGGTCTGGTACGTCTTCGGCCGCATCGCCGAGCAATACGGCGAGCGCGAGATCGCCATCGCCGATTATCGCAAGCTCGAAAAGCCGAAAGATCCGCTCGAGCTTCCCACCTCAACCTGGCGGCTGGCGCAGATGCGGCTGAAGGCAATGGGCGCAGACGAGGCGCCGAAAGGCGATTGAAAATGCCAGACTGCGCTCAGAACTGTGAACGAGGAAGGGCAGCGTACTTCACTTGCCGGTTCCGCGGCAGGGCGAAGATTTACGCTTGAAGCAGGAGAGCACATGACAAATCCAAATGCGATGCGCGCGCCGAACGGGCGGGGATATCTGTCGCAACCGCTCGTGAAGCACATTTTCACCGCCGATCCTTCCGCCCATGTTTTCGAGGGCAAGATTTATGTCTATCCCAGCCACGACATCGACGCGGGAATTCCCGATGACGATCTGGGCAGCCAATATGCCATGCGCGACTACATTGTGTTGTCGATGGATGAGCCCGGTGGGCCGACAACCGCGCACCCAGTGGCGCTGAAGGTCGAGGATGTTCCCTGGGCGGAGAAACAGTTCTGGGCGCCGGATGCTGCCTATAAAAACGGCACCTATTATCTCTACTTCCCGGCTCGCGACCATCGAGGCGTATTCCGCATCGGTGTCGCGACGTCCAAGTCACCTGCGGGTCCGTTCACGCCTGAACCGGAGCCGATCAAAGGCAGCTTCTCCATCGACCCCGCGGTGTTTGTGGACGATGATGGCGAAGCGTACATGTACTTCGGTGGCATCTGGGGCGGCCAGCTGCAGCGTTGGGCAAGCGGCAAGTTCGATCCGAACGGCTCGGACACCGATCTGCACCGGGATGACAAGCCCGCGTTGTGCGCCAAGGTTGCCCGGCTGACAGCGGACATGAAGGGATTCGCGCACGATGCTCGGGACGTGGTGATTCTGGACGAGAGCGGACATCCAGTTCTGGCCGGCAATCACGATAGGCGCTTCTTCGAGGCTTCGTGGCTCTTCAAGCGCAACGGAAAGTACTACTTCACCTATTCGACCGGCGACACGCATTATCTGGACTACGCCATTGGCGACAATCCGTATGGTCCGTTCACCTTCAAAGGGCATTTCCTCGAACCAGTGCAAGGCTGGACAACCCATCACTCGGTGATCGAATTCAAGGGCAAGTGGTGGCTCTTCTATCACGACGTTCAACTGTCGGATAAGAGCCATTTGCGCTCAGTGAAGATGACGGAGTTGAAGTTTAACGCCGACGGCGCCATCCAGACGATCGATCCGTTCACGGATTAGGCCAAATCTCCTGCTGATATAGAGTTATTTAGTTCACTTCGCCGCGCCCCTCCGGGGCAAGAGCTGCGGACCGGCGAGGTCGTCACTTTACATCAAGAGGAGAGGTGCTCCAGAGGCGATCACTGTTGCTGCTGCATCTGCTGAATGTCGATAAAGGGCGCGCTGGACTCGGGCTGCTGCTGGGCGCGCTCCACCAGCACGCTCCAGTCCTCGGGAATGGGAAGCTGCCGATCGAGCGGCGGCGGCTGGTCGCCCGCCTCCACCTGCACAGCCACGTAAAGCTCGCTTGCGGTCTGGCCGCGGAAGACGCCGTGGGTAGGCGGGACATCGGCGTAATCGCGGCCCACGGCGGCGCGGATGTGGCGATGGTGCGCGACCAGATTATTGGTGGGATCGACGCCCACCCAGCCAAGCTGCGGCAACAGCGCTTCAACCCACGCATGGGTCGCGTCGGGTATGGAACGGTCGTGATCTTCGAGCCCGCGAAATAAATAACCGGAGACGTAGCGCGCGGGAATGCGCACATGCCTGAGCAGCGCAATCATGGTGTGCGCAAAATCCTGGCAGACTCCCTTGCCGCTGAGGATGGCTTCATCAATCGGCGAATCGACGCGCGTGGAGCGGGGCACGTATTCGAAGTACTCGAAGAGGCGCTGATTCAGCTCGAGAAGCAGATCGAGAGGATCGCCGCGCCGCGCCACGTCCAGTTTTTTCGCCAGCTCGATCAGCGCCGGCGTCTCCCGTGCGAAGGTGCTTGGCAGCAGCATCTCCCAGTAATCGCCGCTTTCGATCAGGGCATCGAGCTCGTTCCAGGCATTGGGCGTGAGAAACAGGGGAAGCTCGGGGAACGGCTGCTGTTCTACCACGGATTCGGCGACGATGACGAGCTGGTTATGCTCGCCGGGAATGTCGAAGTGCTGGACGTTGTTGCCCTGGTGATCGCGATAGCTGAAGACGCGGCAGCGCGGGCTGACCGAGAGCGCGAACGAGAGGCAGTGCTGGCTCGAGTCGGAGCGCGGATGCATGCGCGTCTCCATGATGCTCTCGCTGATGGAGTGCGAGTAGCGGAAGCGCGTGAGGTGTCGGATGGAATAGAAGTTCATAATTGACCTGTTAAAAAACTCGAAGGTTTGAAAAGGGCACGGCTTCAGCCGTGCCGTAAACCATGCAAAATGAACTCGGCTTTAGCCGCCGAGGGATGTATTTTTAGCTCAGTCTGGAAAACGTCCCTCAGGGGCTAAAGCCCAACGTATTCCCTACCACTTTCGGCACGACTGAAGTCGTGCCCTTTCAAAGCGAAAACTCTCCCTCCGTGAGTTCTTATTCAGCCTCTCAAACGGCCAGCGCCGATTGGATTGAGTAGTGCACGTAATAGCGGTAGATCATCTCGTGAATCCGCAGGCACTGCGCGCGGATGGTGTGCAGAAATGCGGCCGGATCGCCGGAGAGAATCTCGCCGATCGAGGTGTACACAAGCATGGCGTGCAGCCGGCCCATGCCTGCGGTCAGATCGTCCGGCGCGCGGCGGCCGCCTGATTGCTGGACGGCTTCAATGGCCTGGCGGATGCCGTCGACGCAATAACGGATGGCGTGCGGAAAGTCGCGGTTGAGCATGAGAAACTCCACCAGGCGTCCGGCCGTAAGATCTGCCGTATACACCTGGCAGTACGCTTCGAACGAAGTGCAGCAGCGCAGGAGGCCGACCATTTCGAGATACAAATGGCCGTCGCGCTCGTCGGCCGCGGGCTGAAACAGATCCTGCTGATAGACCTCGAGCAGCGTCGCGGTGGCGTAGGCGCGCTCAAGATAGCGGCCGAGGCGGATAAACTGCCAGCCCTGGCCGTGAATCATCGTGGTGTCCGTGGTGCCCTTGAAGAGATAGATGCCATCGATGATCGAGGCCAGCGTGTCGCTGGGATTTGACTGGAACTGCATCTCTGTCTGCGGCGAATGGACCTGATGAAAGAGCCGGTTCAGGCGCTGCCACTGCTCGGTCGAGATTTCTTCGCGCACCTGGCGGGCGTTTTCCCGCGCAGCATTCACGCAATACCTGACTGAAGCCGGCGCCGCGCGGTCGAAGACCAGCTGGTGCGCCATTGTCTCCAGGCTTCCATCCCACAACGTTCCCGTCTGCTTGCCGAGCGCAGCCATCATGCGGCGCCATCGCACCTCAACGCTGGCCCCGCCCGTGTCCAGCATCAGGCTCATGGTCACGTCGAGCTGGCGCACGGTATTCTCCGCCCGCTCCAGATAGCGGCTCATCCAGTAGAGGCTGTCGGCAACGCGCGATAGCATCGTTCGGCTCTCCCGGAAGTGGTGGCTTCCCGCCCCTTCGGCGTTGAAGCGGACGGGACGAGACACGGAAAAATCTTCGCTTATTCCAGAACCCATGTGTCCTTACTGCCGCCGCCCTGCGAGGAGTTGACGACGAGCGATCCTTTTTCGAGCGCCACCCGCGTCAATCCGCCGGGGACAATGTTCACCTTATCGCCAAAAAGAATGTAGGGCCGCAGATCCACGTGGCGCGGCTCCAGACGATCGTCAATCAGGCAGGGAGCGCGCGAAAAATCGAGCGTGGGCTGCGCAATATAGTTGCGCGGGTTGGCTTCAATCTGACGCGCGAACTCTTCGCGCTGCGTGGCCGTCGAGTGAGGCCCAATCAACATGCCGTAGCCGCCGCTTTCGCCCACGGCTTTCACCACCAGCTTGTCGAGATTCGCGAGCACATGCTGGCGCTCCTTTTCCTCGCTGAGCAAAAACGTCTCCACGTTGGGCAGGATCGGATCTTCATTCAGGTAGTAGCGGATCATACGCGGCACGTAGGCGTAGACGGCCTTGTCGTCGGCGAGTCCGGTGCCGAAGGCGTTAGAGATTGTCACGTTGCCGGCGCGGTAGGCGTTAAACAGGCCCGCGCACCCGAGCGCGGAGTCGCTGCGGAAGACCAGCGGATCGCTGAAATCGTCGTCCACACGGCGGTAGATCACGTCGACGCGCTTCAGGCCGTCGGTGGTACGCATGTAAACGATGTTGTCGTGCGTGACCAGGTCGCGCCCTTCCACGAGGTCGATGCCCATTTGCCGCGCAAGGTACGTGTGCTCGAAGTAAGCGGAGTTGAAGACGCCTGGGGTGAGCAGCACAATGTTCGGCTCGGGCCTTCCCTCGGGCGCGAGCGAGCGCAGCGTGGCCAGCAGCAACTGCGGGTAGTGTTCGATGGGCCGCACTCCGCAGCTCGAAAAAAGTTGCGGAAAGGTTCGCTTCATTACGCGGCGATTGGTAAGCATGTAGCTGACGCCCGAAGGCACGCGCAGGTTGTCTTCGAGCACGACGAACTCGCCGGTGTTCAAGCGCAGAAGATCGCTGCCGACGACCGCGATGTAGACGTTGCGCGGCACCTGTAATCCGCGCATCTGGCGGCGGTAATGCCTGCAGCTATAAACCAGCTCGCGGGGAATGATGCGGTCGGCGAGGATTTTGGCGTCGGAGTAGACATCGCGCAGAAAGAGATTGAGCGCGGTAATGCGCTGCGTGAGCCCGCGCTCGATGCGGTCCCATTCCTGCGCGGTGACGAGGCGCGGCAACAGATCGTAAGGGAAGATGCGCTCGGTGCCCTCTTCGCGGCCGTAAACAGTGAACGTGATGCCCTGCGTGAGAAAGGAAAGGTCGACCGATTGCTTGCGGCGCTGCAACTCTTCGGCGGGCAGTGCGGCAAGGGTTTCGGCAAGCGCCCGGTAGTGAGCCCGCACCTCGCCGCCCGGCTCGCGCATCTCGTCGAATGCGTGGTCGAGCGGGTAATCGCCGTAGAGAGGTTCGAGTTCCACTGGATGGCTTGCGTTCATGATCGGGGTCGAGAACCTGCCTCCCAGTGGATTCAAAGCGATGGCCAAGTGGCTGGCTGAAAAAGCCGGCTGCTGCCACGCCGGTTTTTGAGCAGGCTCCGCCGGTGCCCTGTCTCTTGTTTGTAACACCCGGGGGATAAGGGAACCATCAGGAAACGGAGAAGCCCAATGCGGACCCGTTTGTACGGGGCCCTCGCCGCAGACTGCTAGGATCGAAACGGGACGCCGAAGCTCGTGCGTTTGCAGTCAGGAGAGCCTGCTTGTTCAAGTTCCGTTCCGCTGTACTCGCTACCATTATCCTCACCGCCATCGCGCCTTGCCGCTCTCAATCTGCACCGCAACCGCAGTGGGTGGGAACCTGGGCCGCGTCGCCCATGCAGACCGAGAAGAACGACCTGCGCCAATTTTCGGGCGTCACGTTGCGCGAGATCGCGCACGTCTCGGCCGGCGGCGCACAGATTAGGCTCCGCTTCACCAACGAGTTCGGGCTCGATCCCCTCACCATTAGCGACGCCCACGTGGCGCTGAGCGCCGGCGACGGAGCTATTCAGCCGGACAGCGACCGCGCCGTCACGTTTGGCGGCGCCGCTTCCGTGACCGTTGCTCCGGGCGCCGCCGTCTTTTCCGATCCGGTGGCTCTTGCGGTTGCGCCATTCTCCGACGTGGCAGTGAGTTTCTATCTGCCCAGGCAGCCCATGCGCGCCGAGACTTATCACTGGCTTGCCGGTGGGGACAACTATGTTGCGGGCGGCGATGTGTCGGCTGCGCCGAAACTGTCCAAGCCAACGGTGCTTGCATCGTGGTACTTCTTCGACGGCATCGATGTGGCCGCCGTGCCCGGTTCCTACGCCATCGTGGCCTTCGGCGATTCCATCACGGATGGCATGCATTCCACGAGAAACACCGATCAACGCTGGACCGATGTGCTGGCTGCTCGCCTCAACCAGGACCCAAATTCAGTTCACGTCGGCGTGCTGAATGCGGGCATAAGCGGGAACCGCGTTCTCAACGAGGGCCACGGTCCCAGCGCGCTCTCGCGGTTTGACCGCGACGTGCTCGCGCAAAGCGATGTTCGTGATGTCACCGTGCTGGAAAGTATCAATGACATCGGGATGAGAGAATTCGCGCGGTCTCCGTCGGACGCGATCACCGCACAGCAACTGGAATGGGGCCTGAAGCAGATCGCCGATCAGGCGCACGAGCATGGATTGAAGATCTTCGGCGCCACGCTCACGCCCTACGGCGGCGCAGGATATTTCTCCGATGCCGGCGAACAGGTTCGCGAAGCTGTCAACGATTGGATTCGCACCAGCGGCGTCTTCGATGGCGTCATCGATTTCGACAAGATTACGCGCGACCCCCAGAATCCCACGCGCTTCAATCCGGCGTACGACTCGGGCGACCATCTGCACCCCAACGACGCGGGTTACAAAGCGATGGGCGATGGCATTGACCTTACGCTTTTCGCAAAGTAATCACGGCGCTGGATTGCCGGCGTCGGTTTCCATCGCGGCGAGGACCGCTTTGAGTTCGCCGAACTCAGGGTGCTCGTGGAGTGGCTTGAGCCGAGGATCGCCGAGTATCTGAAAGAACCAGGGACAACGGCTTTCATTCGCCGCACGCAGCTCTGCGAGCGCCGCGCTCGTCTCGCCCAGCACAAGATGCGTCGCCGCATTCAGCGTGTTCAGCACATATCGCTCGCGGCCAAGCCAATGCAGCCGATCGAGCAATTCGCGGGCCTCGTCCCGTTGCCCGGCGCAAGCCAAGGCATAAGCGCGCGCTGAGGTCGCAAGATCGTAGTGCGGAGCGCGCGCCGTGAGCGTCTTCGCTGCTTCCAGGGAGCGCTGGGTTTCTCCGTTGTAGGCCAGGATCATTGCGGCAAAGAAGAGCGAGTTGTCGTAATCGGAAAAGTGCTCGACTACTTTGTTCGTCTGCGCGACACTCGCATCCCGCTCGCCGGCCAGGTGCAGCGACCACGCCAGCGCTGCTTGCAGCCAAGGCGACCAGGGATCGATGCGAAGAGCAGCGCGCAGCAACTCTACGGCTTCGCCGAATCTGTGCCGGCCGTGCAAGACCCAACTGCGCGCCCGCGTGTTGGTTGGATCGTAAGGCAGAGCCTCGGAACGCTTCATCATGCGCAGCGCCGAGCGCGCATCGCGATCGAAATGAAACTGCACCCAAGCCAGCGCCGGCAACAGGGCAACAGCTTGCTCGTTGAGCTCCGGAATGCCAGCGGCAGCGCGGCGCACGGTGGCGGCCGCAATGCGCGGAGGCAAATAACCGTAGATGCACTCGAGAACGGCCAGTTGCGCAAGATCGACGCGCGCCACCGTCAACGTGTTATCCAGCTCCACTGCGCGCAGCAGACGGCCCATGGCGTTCTGCATGTGGTGCCGCTCCATGCTCTGCCATTCGCAATGAGCGCGCAGATACAGGTCGCGAGCTTCGCGCTCGCCTTCCGAGACTTCGTTCCCTCCGATAGGCGCGGCTTCAGCGCGAATCGATATTGCGGCCCCGTGCAGCCGTCTGCTCACGCGATTGGCCAGCTCGGCTGCCAGCTCCGCGATCTCATCGCGCTTCGCAATCAGATCTTCCATCCAGAGCGGCGTGTCGTTTTCAACGTGGATCATCTCCACGCGCAGCCGGTGGCTTGCCGCAGTCGCCGTCAGCTCCCCGGCAAGAAGGAACTCCGCGCCAAGCATCCTGCCAATCTCCTGCCGCGGCAATCCGCGCCGCGCCAGCGCGTGCACCGAATCCCGTGCGGCGATGGAAGCGATCGCGGGACGCGCGCCGCGCAATTGCTCCATGGTTTGCTCGGTCAGCGCCAAACCGATGTACTCGGGAACGTCGTACCCGGTGGAGAAAGGCAGAATGGCCACGAGAGGCAGCGACTTCGCAGGCACCGGTTGGGCCGGCTCCGCAGTGGCCAGGATGCGGTACCCGCGCCGATATACGCTCTCAATGCAGTCCGTAGGAGAGAGTAGCGTCTTGAGCGATGCCAGATATGCCGCGAGCGAGTGACCGGAAGGATGCGATTCGCCCCATAACGCGCGGTTCAGCTCGCTCGCCCCGACCACTTTACCCTGCCGCACCAGGAGAGCGCGCAATAAGGCAAGCTCCAACGCGGGCAGCTTGAGCACCGTCTCCCCGCGCACAAGCGTGCCATCGGCCTTGAGCCGCAAATCCGCAAAGCGATACGTCACCGGCTGGAACCCAGCCGGCTCCGGCAAAGGACGATCCATAAAAGCCAACGCAGTTCCGAGATTCCTCGCGCGTGCGGCCTGACCGGTTGAACTCTGCGCCGGAAGACGGTCTATTCGCAGTAGAACCCGCAAGAAATCACTCATTCATCCAGGGAAAGGTGCAACATTACTCGCAGCGGTGACGGTGCCGGCCCGGTGTGCGAAACCGCAGTCCAGGCTCAGCGCAGGCGTGAGAAGTTCCGCGGAATGCGGAACCACTCTCACTCATGCAGATTCACCGCAAATCCCGGAACTCCGCTTGTTGTTCGCCGAAGTGTATGCAATCTTTCGCTCACGCAAGCAAATCCAGCTTGCAAAAAAGCTCAAGGTCGCATGTCCAGCGACGAAAAAACAGCAGGAGGCCCCGTGATAAAACGATAGGTCGATTATCACGCAACTATGTTGGTTGCTCGAATATTTCCAGGAAAAAGCTAAGGTCCGAAGTAATGCAGGCGGGTTACCGGACAACTGTATGGCTTTTACGCACAAGTTACGATCGTCAGAAACTGTACGTCGTTACGAGTGCGGGTTACTGCAATCCGTTTCGCAACAGGCGCGGGATGGAGCAGCTTGGTTATGTCAGTTCGGAGCTATTTAAAACCGCACCCTGCTTCTACCCTTTGCCGATCACCTTCGCGAGCGTCGCACCAATCTCGGCCGGCGAAACGACCACGTGAATTCCCGCGGCTTCCATGGCTTTCATCTTGTCGGCTGCAGTTCCCTGGCCGCCGCTGATGATGGCGCCGGCATGGCCCATGCGGCGTCCGGGCGGCGCAGTTTGACCGGCGATGAAACCCACAACGGGCTTCTTCACGTGTTGCTTCACAAACTCCGCCGCGGCTTCTTCGGCCGAGCCGCCGATCTCGCCGATCATGATGATGGCTTCGGTGTCGGGATCGTCGTTGAGAAGGCGTAGCGCATCAATGTGCGTGGTGCCGATAATGGGATCGCCGCCAATACCGATTGCAGTCGATTGCCCGATGCCGCGTTGCGTGAGCTGGTGCACGGCCTCATAGGTGAGTGTCCCAGAACGAGACACTATGCCGATCGAACCTTCCTTATGAATGCGTCCAGGCATGATGCCGATCTTGGCTTTGCCGGGCGAAATCACGCCCGGGCAATTCGGCCCCACGAGGCGCGACTTCGACGTCTTCAGCTTCGCCCACACTTTCACCATGTCGAGCGTGGGAATGCCCTCGGTGATACAGACGATCAGCGGAATCCCCGCGTCTTCAGCCTCGAGAATGGCGTCGGCGGCAAATGGCGGCGGCACAAAAATCATGGTCGCGTTTGCGCCGGTTTTCTCTACGGCCTCGGCAACAGTGTTGAATACCGGCCAGCCTTCGTGCGTGGTTCCGCCCTTGCCCGGCGTCACACCACCGACAACCTTGGTGCCGTACTCCGCACAGCCCATGGCGTGGAAGGTGCCTTCCTTGCCGGTGAGGCCCTGCACGATGAGGCGTGTATTCTTATCGACCAGGACTGCCATTTATGCCGCCTCCTTCGCTGCCTTCACGACCATCTCCGCTGCTTCCTTCATCGTTGCGCCGACTTGAAAATTGAGGCCAGATTCTTTGAGAATTCTCCGGCCTTCTTCGACGTTTGTCCCTTCGAGCCGCAACACGATTGGCGCTTTGACGTTGAGTTTCTTGGCTGCTGCCACCACGCCGGTCGCCAAACGGTCTACGCGGAGAATGCCGCCGAAGATATTGATGAAGATCGCCTTCACGTTTTTGTCTGAAAGCAGAATTTCGAAGGCGTGCTCGATCTGCTCCTGCGTCGCGCCGCCGCCCACGTCGAGAAAGTTCGCAGGGCTGCCGCCTGCGTACTGAATGATGTCCATGGTCGCCATGGCCAGGCCCGCGCCGTTCACCATGCACGCAATCGAACCGTCCAGCTTGATGTAGTTGAGCGCGTACTTGCTGGCCTCGACTTCGAGCGGATCCTCTTCGGCGATGTCGCGCAGCGCCTTGATCTCGGCGTGACGAAACAGCGCGTTATCGTCGAAGTTGATCTTGGCGTCCAGCGCGAATAGCTTGTCATCTTTCGTCGTGATGAAGGGATTGATTTCCACGAGGGACGCATCGGTTTCGATGAACGCTTTGTACAGGCTTTGCAAGAATGCGACCGCCTGGTTGATCTGCGTGGGCTTCAATCCCAGCGCGAAGGCCAGCTTCCGCGCCTGCCATGCGCCGAATCCGACTGCGGGATCAATCGATTCCTTGTAGATCGCCGTGGGATCCTTGGCGGCAACTTCTTCGATCTCCATACCGCCAGCCTGCGACGCCATGAATGTGAGCTTGCCCGTCGCGCGGTCGAGCACGATTCCCAGATAGAGCTCACGATCGATGGCCGCGGTCTCTTCGATGAGCAGCCGCTGCACTTTTTGCCCCTGCGGACCGGTCTGGTGCGTCACCAGCGTCATGCCGAGAATGTTCTTCGCGTACTCGTCGGCCTGCTCGCGCGTCTTGGCCACCTTCACACCGCCGCCCTTGCCGCGGCCTCCGGCGTGAATCTGCGCCTTGACTACAACGCCCGACGCACCTTCGGCAAACAGCTTGCGCGCCACGTCGTTGGCTTCTTCAAGCGTGTTCGCCATCTCGCCCTTGGGCACAGCGACGCCATACTTCGCCAGGATTGCTTTTGCTTGATACTCGTGAATTTTCATCGTTGGATTGAATCCGCCCAGACGTCTGCCAAGTTTGCGGGGATGCATGACGCAGGCATGAAATGCGGGGCCTGCGCGATCTTGGCAGCCGATGAATCCATACTATCTTGCAGCCCGAAGGAGCGGCAAACGGCGAGTCGCACAAACATCGGAGGTTCGGTTAGTGAGAGGGTGTAACGATCTGACGTCGCTCAGTTCTCGATGGGAACCGAGGTCTTAATGGCCAAGGGAGCCAGAGCTTTGGCGCGCTTTACGTACTGACTCTTGCTTATGCCGTCTGGAGGACAAATTACAACGTGTGCGGCATTATCATGAAACTCTTCTGGCTTTCGGTAGATCCAAAGGCCTGCCCGGCGGACATCGAACACAGAGATTAGGGCCAAGGTTCGAATATCGAAACCCAACAGCCTAGAAAGTACGGGCAAGATGTTTTCGCAGAAGCCCGGGGTTCCACCTACTTCGTGTGAAACGAAACATGAGGCTTCCTGTTCGCCATCGAGGAAGGTCGGGGATTTCAGTCTCTCGGTCTCGGCTTCGATCCAATCGGGCTGAACGGCCCTTATCAGGACCGCATCGCCTGGAATCCCAGTGTCATCGTGCCGGGGCATATAGCAGTGGGCGGTCAGCTTCCCCAATGAGCCACTTCAAGTACGCCTCAAGTCCGTCATCATCCGTTAGTTCTTCTGGCGTTCGGCCTCTTTCAGTTGCTTCAATGACCAACTCGCCATCGGCAAAGGCAGTGACCTCGACCGAACGGTCTCCGGTGCGCCACTCAAGCTGAGCGCCTTGTCCCGAAATCGCAAGCACAGATGGAAACGGAAGAGACTGCAGCGAAATCTCTGCTAGCTGGAGACGGAGCTGACCGGCAGCCGACTCAGAGAGTCTGAAATTCCCAAAGCCTGCGACATTTGGCCCCAATTCGAGCTTCGCGAGCCTCGCAAATACGTCGTTCTTCCATGAACTGGTAGGTTCTACATTGGACCGTTGAGACCAAGCGGCCAAGTTTGACGCAGACGGGTTGCCTGATCGCTTGAATTCCCTCCTGACCTCGCCATAAGAAGGAAGTGTCATGTACGCTGTCATGTACGCCATTCGCGCCCCCAAATCCTGTTTTGAACCTCGAGTGAAGTAAATTGAGAGAAACCTTTCACTACTGCATATCGGCCTTTATCCAAGCATTCAAGAATACTAGCTAGGTCGCTCCCCTTGGGCCGTGCCACCGCCGTCAAGGTAAGCTGCATGATCTGCTTTCCGTCCGGAGACAACCCCGGCATCAGCTCGACCTGGAGCGAACCAGCATCCTCTGGCAACTGATAGCTGAAACTAAAAGTGGCGTTAGAGAAGTCGCGCACGAGCCCCGTAAGTTTTTCGTGTGAGAGTACCGGGAGCAGGGTCTGAAGCGACGAGGGATCAGTCCACTCGCGGCCCTGAACGAAATGGTTTACATATGTGACCTCACATTTCCAAGCTTCAATGGGTGGAAAACCCAATTCATTCAAGAATCCTTCGAAGACTTGGTAATCTTGTTGAAACGATGGCCGAATGGTTTTGTAGCGCGGGTACACATTGTTTTGTGGCATAACGCGCCAATTTCGCACGAAGGCACCAGATCGTACTTGAATGAGTTGAACTCGTGACTCATCAAGGAAATAACAGCGCAATGGGGGATCCTGGAGGTCAAACTTCGCGGGACCTGACAACGGAAGATACGGATGCACTTCGTACTTCGGATAACGATCTCTGAATTGCTCCCAGAGAATGCCGTAGTGGACAACGTTCCATCCCTTCAGCTGCGCGAACTCAACCCCAAACGCAGTTTCGACAACAGGTGGTCTTTCATACTGCGGTAAGGGCTCGCTCATCCATCCGGTCGGCAAGGGTGCTCCCAGGCTCCTCCATGTTAAAACATAGAAGCTCCGTAAGTATATTTACATGATAAAGCTATTGATGTAAATATATTTACATGCCATGGAGAGAAATTCTCGGTGAACAGATCCGAAGAGCCCGGATAACCGCTGGACTTACGCAGGGGCAGCTTGCTGAAAAAACGTCGGTTAAAAGAGAGCACATCAGCAACGTCGAACTGGGAAAGAACTCGCCGGCCGTAAAAATAGTTACTGACATTGCGAAAGCACTGAACGCAACCTTTCGGGTTGATGGCTGCTTAATTGAGCCTTCGTCTAGCGCTGGGTCAGGTCTTCATCCCGCCCCAGTGCCAGAACAGATGACGCTTGATTTCGATGTGGAATATCGATTCAATGCGCAGTCGGTTTCGTTAACTGCACGCAGCGAGACTGAATTTGAATTCCGGGCAGTACTCTCTGGGAAGAAGCGAGCGTAACGAAAGAGACATCTGCCAATCTCTGAGCGGACACGTCAGATGCGCATCGGCATCAGTACGTAGCGATACTTATACTCCGCGTCGGGATCTTCGGGACGCATCTGTCCGGCGGATTGCGCGTCCTTGAATTCGAGCCTCACCTCGCCCGAGTTGTCGAGCGCTTTGAGAAAGTCGAGGATGTACGTGGAGTTAAAGCCCACGCTGATGGCTTCGCTCGAGTACGGCGTGTCGATGGTGTCTTCGCTCTCGCCGGATTCGTTTGAATTGGCGCTCACCTTGAGCTCGTTGTCTTCGAGCTTCATGCGAATGGCGCCGGAGCGCTCGTCGGCAAACTGCGCGACGCGCTGGATGGCTGCGGAAAGCTCGCTCGACCGCACCACTGCGAACTTGGTGTTGTCGCGGGGCATCACGGCTTCAAAGTTGGGGAACTGGCCAGTAAGCTTGCGGCTTGACAGAGTGCGATGGCCGATGCGGAAGAAGAGCGTGTGCTCGTCGTCGGCAAATTCGATTCTTTCTGCGTCGGTGTTTCCAAGAAGCACTTGCAGCTCCTGGAGAGCCTTGCGCGGAACGAGCACGCGCTTTTCGCCGCTGATGCCTTCAAGAGTTTCGTTGGGTTTCTCGACGTACGAGAGGCGATGGCCATCGGTGGCGACCATGGCTAGCGACTCGGCTTTCAGGACGAGCAGTGCGCCGTTCAGCGTGTAGCGCGATTCCTCGTTCGAGATAGCGAAGATGGTGCGCGCAATAAGCGTGCGCAGGGCAACAAGTGAAATACTGGTGGCGGCGACCGAGGGGAACTCAGGAACCTGCGGGTAGTTGGCGCGCGCCATGCCGACCATCTTGGTGTTTGAGCGGCCGCTGCGAATTTGCACCCAGTGGTTCTCCAGCAGCTTGATCGAGATGTCACCGTCGGGCAGCAGCTTGATGTAGTCGTAGAGCTTGCGCGCGGGGATGGTGCAGGAGCCGGGCTTCTTGACCTTGACAGCGGCGCTGGTGCGAATAGCCTGGTCGAGATCAGTCGCCGTGATGTTCAGGCGATCGTCTTCGGCCTCGATGAGGAAATTAGACAGGATCGGAATGGTGGTCTTACGCTCGACCACGCTCTGCGTTGCCGTGAGTTCCTTCACCAGATCCTGGCGGCTTACGGTAATCTCCATTGCTGCCCCCTGAGCCGTTGATTGCCCGGCCGGCTTCTCGGCTTCCGTTTGAACACCTGGCATTTCAACCCCTCTGCACTCGAAGCCGCCCCTATGCCCCCACTGTACAACAGCTTGCGGACACTCGGAAACGGTCTCATTTCATCACCCTGATTGTAGCGATCTCCAACGAAAAAGGCGCGTGGAAATCAGGGCTGGTTCTCTGGAAAGACAGGGAATAAGGGACCGAGGGAGCAAGGGAACAAGAAAACAGGGACTACCAGACTACGCGCCTTCGGGAGAAAGAAGGCGTGCAGGGTTCGGTCCTTGTCGACTTCCTGACCGGATTCGCTTAAAGGACCGGAGGAGGAGGATAAGTATAGAGAGATATAAATAAAACCTAGAAGTACCCGTAGGTGGGGTAGGAAAAGTGGGAATTGAGCCGAACTAGCGTCTAGGCGCAGGTTCGAGGTGGGTGCGCGTTTTCTAAAACGTGGTTGTGGAGATGCGGACATTTGGATAACCGGTACGCGAGAGATGAGAGGCGTCCGCATTTTTCCATGACTCCCACAGGGGCATCCTTAGAGGCTGTGGAATGCGTGGAGCTTGTGTGGGTGCGAGGTCAAAGGTCTTCCAATCGAACAGCTTGCGACGAGCCATTCGTCCACATTGGGAGAACGAAGAGAGCAGGCTTGGGACAGCGCAAGATACGGACTCGTTCGCACTCTTATACTGAACTTTCGTATGTCTTACGCCGCAGCCATCGAACAGTTGAACACCATGGCGCCCGAGCTCCACACCCGTGCTGGGCAGCCACGGCGCAAATTCTCACTGGAAGAGGTGCGGCTACTTCTGGGCGCGCTCGGCGATCCACAGCGGCGGTTTCCGGTGGTACTGATTGCTGGAACCAACGGGAAGGGCTCGACAGCAGCCACGCTGGCATCGATTCTGACGGAAGCAGGCCTGCGCACGGGGCTTTATACCTCGCCGCATCTTGAGCGGCCCAATGAACGTGTCCGCGTGAACCGGACGGAGATTGCCGACGACGATTTTGCCCGGCTTTTCTTCCGTGTCAGCGATCAAGCCGACCAAATGGTTAAGGAGCGGAAGCTCCCGCAACAGCCCAGCTACTTTGAGATGCTGACGGCGCTCGCCTTTCTGTATTTCACTGAAAGAAAAGTAGAGATCGCCGTGCTCGAAGTGGGGATGGGCGGCCGGCTAGACGCAACGAATGTCGTCGAGCCACTGCTTTCGATCATTACTGACATCTCGCTCGATCACATGGAGTGGCTAGGCCCGTCGATTACTGCGATCACCCGGGAAAAGGCAGGCATCCTGCGCCGCGGTGGAACCATGATTACGCTGCCGCAGCATCCTGAGGCGAACCAGGTGCTTGGCGAGGTGGCAACGGAGTTAATCATGCGGGCGGTGAGCGCGGCAGACTACTTGCCGGCGGTGGAAACGAAGGGCAGCTATACCGTCAAGGCTCTGGGAACGCCGGTCAAGGTAGACTCGCCGCTGGCCGGCGCGCATCAGCAGAGAAACGTGGCCCTCGCCATTGCCGCGGCAGTGGAGTTGGCCGAGCACCACGGATTCAACATACCTCCTGGCGTCATAGAGCTGGGCATTCGCCGCACGCGATGGCCAGGACGCCTGGAGCGGATCACGGTTGGCGATGTGGAGTGGGTGCTCGACGTGGCGCACAATCCGGCCGGGGCCTGGGCGCTGCGCGCGGGCCTCCGAAGCATTCTGGAAGCTCGTGCGCCGCGAGTGCTCATCTTCAGTTGCCTGCGGGACAAACCGCTCAACGAGATGGCGCAGATTCTTTTTCCACTCTTCGACCGCGTGATTGTCACTCCCATCCATTCCGCGCGGGCCGCAGCCGTCGACGATCTGCTCGCGGCTGCAAACGCGACGGGCACGGCAGCGGTCGCGGTGGGTTCGGTGCGCGAAGCGCTGCAGAATGCGCAGTGGACCGTGGCTGGGGGCGTGGCCGTGGTTTCGGGATCGGTGTACCTGGTGGGCGAGGCGCGGACCATGCTGATGGCGGGGCTTTTGGAGATGAAGGACACAGAGCCATGAGCGCGCGCCCCAATCCGCTGCCACGGTTCTATCGCTGGCGGTCCAACGTGTTGCAAGCACCCATCTTCTTTTTGTGGGTAGCGGTCTGTGGCAGCGCAGCGCTTCTTGCGTCGCTGTTTGATAAGACCGGCCGCGTGCAGCACAGCATCGCGCGTTCGTGGGCGCGAGGCTGCGTCGCGATTTCTCTATCTAAATTGAAGATTGAAGCCGGTCCAAAACCAAGAGAATATCCAGTTGCGGTGTATGCGGCGAACCACACGTCGTACATGGATATTCCGGTGCTGTTTGCGGCGCTACCCTTTCAGTTCCGCATCCTGGCGAAGAAGGAGCTGTGGCAGTGGCCCTTCATTGGCTGGTATTTGCTGCGCTCCGGCCAAATGCCCATCGATATCGCGAACCCGCACGCCACGCTCTCAAGCCTTGGCGGTGCGGTCAAGGCATTGCGCGCGGAAATGCCGTTGGTTGTGTTTCCAGAGGGCGGACGAACCTCGACTGGGGAGCTGAAGCCGTTTCTGGCCGGCGCAGCTTATCTCGCGATTCGTGCGCAGGTGCCGCTGGTACCGATCGCGCTCAAGGGCGTCTACGATCTGCTGCCCATTCACACCAGTCATTTCTATCCCGGCGAGTTGACCGTGCAGGTAGGCGAACCGATCGAGACTGAAGGAATGTCGGTGCGCCAGAACGGCGAGTTGACTGAGCGGCTGCGCGTGGCGATTGAGGCGATGATGAACGAGTCGGCGCGGGCTGAGGCTAGAATGCCGACGACCATTCCATGAAGATTATCTCGGGGGCAATGGCGCGCAGTGTGAAGGCAATGCGATTTGAAAATCACGGTGGGAAGGTCTTGGAATGACTACCGAAGGAAAACTAAAAATCGAGTTGGGATTCATCGTTTTTTTGATCGTGTGTGCAATCGGTGCAGGGCTTTTTGCATACAGTGGGTGGCTGAAGCCGGAAAACGATTCGCCTGGAATCTGGTTTCAGAGAAGCGGTTCGATTACGGCAATATTTTCCGCATTTGCTCAGTTCAGGATTAACAATTTCCTCGAAAGAATCAGGGGCGGAACATTTGCGGAGTCTTGGAAGCTTTACAATGAATTCATTCGTCGTCAGGCGATGTTTAGTTGGGCTGTGACTGCCATCGGTATAGTTGGAGCCGTCGTGTGGGGCTATGGAGATCTTATTTTTAACGTGATTCAATGACGTAGAGGACCATTCGCCCAATAGCATCATGTTTCCTCTTCCGGCCACTGCATGACTGCTCTTGTCATACATCGACATCCGAGATCACATGTACAGTCTTGGTATGGAAGCTCAGGTAGCTTGTCAAGGTCGAAAGTCTTGTCTTTTAGAGCCAAGCACGCCTCGCAACCTCCGATTCCCATGATAGCGGCCTTAGTAATCCCCGAATCGCGGTACCTTGCGAGATCGCTTTGATGTCTGACATAAAAGCTCAGCATTTGTGTGGCTGTCGTCGAATTCATGGCTCTAATAACCGTGAATTCAGGCATGCATTTTTCGGTTGCTACTTGGCCGAGCAGTTGCCACACTGCGCAATTGAGATAAAGGCCTTCCCATTGCTCCGGTTTCAGTTCATTCAGGATTTTTGGACGTATGGTAAAGACCGTGGCGAGATCATTTGCACGTTCTTCTGTGGAACGCGGAGCGGGTTCTATTGTCATGGCCGATATTCCAGAATGGACTGGTGGCTCAAATTTGTTCTTGCGGTACGCATCGGCGGTACAGATTGCCTCTTTGAAATGCCGACTTCGAAGCGCAGCAATGACATTGTCTGCCGCCGTTTCAAAAGCTTTCGCTTGTTCAGTTTTCCATCTTGAAACAGCCTGACTTGCCGCAGGCGTACATCGCAGGATCATTCGATGCGCATAGGGTGCTTCCATGCCTTTCGGATCGGCTTCGAGTAGTCGTTGAATAAGTTCTGCCTTTTTGCCGCTAACCTTCAAGCCGCGCGACGACAGCATCATCTTGAGGTCAGCTAATGTGGGCGCGAGTTCCAGTGCCCCTTGGGCAATCAGCCCATCTATAACGCGCTGGGGATTCGTTCCGAATGCTGGTACCCAGAGATCTAGAAACCAGTTATTGACTTCACGCGCCGATAGAAACTTTTCGAGCAGGGCCAGATGTGGCTGGCTGCTTGCCCAATTGGCCGGCACCAGTTGCGCTTTCGATACTGGTTCCCGTGACGAGGAAGGAGGCTTCCGCCCCAACCATCTGCCAAACCATCCCATCGAGTTGCCGTCCGCAGTGACTTTTTAAATTGTCGCTGGGGACAACATTATCATTGAGGGACACCTCGACTGCCCCCGATGCGCGAATCGTGGTCGGCCCAGCAGGCGCTTTAAACTGACACTATGCCTGTCCGCATTGCGATTCCTGAACCGACCAGCAGCGACCCTGAGTACAACGGCCGCGCCTTGCCGCAGTATGTCCAAGCGCTAAAGGCCGCCGGTGCCGAGGTGGTGGTGGTGCCTTTGAGCGAGCCGCAGGAGCGCGTTGCGAAGTTGCTGACAGGCGTCGAAGGAGTTCTGTTGCCGGGCAGCAAGTTCGACGTGGACCCCGAGCGCTATGGCGAGGCGCGCCAGCCTGAGTGCGCGGACGACGATCCTGCGCGCACTGCCGCCGACGAGCTGCTGCTGCAGGACGCATTCAATCTGCGCAAGCCGATCCTCGCCATCTGCCACGGTGTGCAGAATCTGAATGTGTGGCGCGGAGGCACGCTGATTCAGGACCTGAAGACCGAGGTAAACCACCGGCCCGGCCGCGAAGTGGTGGGTGCGCACCCGGTGGAGATTGTGGAGGGCTCGCGGTTGAGCGCGATTCTGCCTGCGCCGGAAGCGGGCGATGTCCGGATGAATGGCGTCCAAGTGAACTCAAGCCATCATCAGGCGATTCGCCGGCCGGGCGACAATTTGCGGATCAGTGCGGTCTCGCCCCTCGATGGCGTCGTTGAAGCTGTGGAGCTGGATGATGGCGATCATTTTGTTGTTGGCGTGCAGTGGCATCCGGAGCGGACCTATGCGCAGAGCGAGTTCTCCCGCGCGATTTTTTCGGCGTTTGTCGAGGCAGCGGAACGGTGGCAGCCGCCGCAAATAGAAAGCGCGACAAGTGCCCCCGTGGTTGATCCCGAGAATCGTTCCCGTACGGGAACTGACCGATGAGCGCAGGCGAGGCAAGTGCGAGACTCAACCAGCTTTTGAAGGCGGCGGGTTTGGCGCCGCTGGACGAGGAGACAGCAGGCCGGTTCGAGAGCTATCTTTCGCTGTTTCTTCGCTGGAATGAGCGCCTGAATTTGAGCGCGATCCGCGACGAAGAGGGCATTCTTTCGCGGCATTTCATTGAATCTATTGCAGTTGCACACGAATTGCCCGCGGAGATTGCAACCTTGCTCGACTTTGGATCGGGCGCCGGGTTGCCGGGGATTCCCATTGCGCTTTGCCGGCCGGAGATTGCCGTGACCCTTGCCGAATCGCAGAGCAAGAAGGCGGCGTTCCTGCAGGAGGCCGTGCGAGTGCTTGGGATCGGCGCCAAAGTCCATGCGGGACGGGCCGAAGCGCTTCGTACCGTCTTCGATTGCGTGACCCTGCGGGCCGTGGACAAAATGCCCAAGGCAGTGGCGGCAGCGGTGAAGCTCGTCGCAGCGATGGCTGGCTGGCGCTGATGACCACAGGCGCGGAGCTCGCGACCGTGCAGTCCGCGGCAGGAGCAGAGATCTCCTGGAGCGAGCCGACGGCGCTGCCTTTCGGCAATGACCGCATTCTTGCGCTCGGCCAGCGAGTCAATTCTGCAGCTTGATGTCAACCAAGCGTTCGGATGGGCGCCAGATCGTCGGCTGTCTTCACGAGCAGCCGGACTGCCGGTTCCCTCGGCGTAGCGCTTCGCCCCGGCAATCTCCTTCAAGACAGCTTTCGGCAGGTCGCTTGCGCGCGCCGCTGCAACGGCGCGATCGCCAAGAACAAAAGAAACGCGGAAACAGCCGGAACACGGACCCAAGTAAAGGATGTTTCTGGACTTGAGCTTGGGCCGGAGCGCCCAGCCGTACTTGGGCGAAACCGAGTGCCACTCTTTTGTGGAGATGCCTTTGCCTGCCAGCCAGCCGGTCAGCTCTTTCCAGGCACCAAGTGAGTCGCCGAGTGTGGCTGCCAGGTCTTTGCGGTGGGTTGAGTCTTTCTGCCAATGAAGGCGTTCGGGAAATCCACTCGTACCTTCTTTCTGGATTCCAGCGATCAGTCTAACGACGAACTCGCCAATACGCGAGCAGAATTGGATCGCACGTGGAAGCACCGGGGAGTAATATCGCGTTTTGCGTGCACGGGTTTCTTTGTCTCAGCTCGTTCCACGTGGAACGCGGGCGCTGACGATCAGTGGGTATCCACTTCCGGGTCAATGGTTCCACGTGACCAAATCGGATTCAACCCTTTGCAGCAAAACGAAACAGCCGAAAAGGAACACAAAATCGACCTCGACAACAAGTTTTCCACCATTCGGCGCGATTCTGCCTCGCTCCAACTACAACTTTTAACGTCCCGGCGAAAGCTCTTTCTCCACAAGCGCTTGCTCCTCCGCCGAGCCTCCGCCCTCCGGCGGTTTCCACAACCGTGCTGCCGATTTCCCACAACGCAAGTCGCCGTGCGCCGCGCGCTTTCCCTTTACTCTGGAATGCCATGGGAAAGATCGTCGGAATCGTCAACCAAAAGGGTGGCGTCGGCAAGACCACCACCGCCATCAATCTCTCTGCGTGCCTCGCGCTGGAGGGACTGAAGACGCTCCTGATCGACTGCGATCCGCAGGCCAACGCCTCGTCGGGCTGGGCCTTCAGCGCGATGATGACCGCCACTCTATCTACGAAGTGCTTGCCGGCGAAAGCCCTGCAGAACAGACGGTTCTGCCCACGCATGATCGATCGGCTGTGGCTGCTCCCCGGCTCGAAGAACCTGACCGGCATCAACATCGAGCTGGCCGACGCGGAGGACAGGGCACTTCGTCTGCGCCGCGCGCTGGAGCCCATCGAAAGCAGCTACGATCTGATCTTCCTCGATTGTCCGCCGGCCCTCGACCTGCTCACACTTGAATGTTCTCTGCGCCGCGCAGACCCTCATCGTGCCGCTGCAGGCCGAGTACTTTGCCCTTGAAGGCATCTCGGAGCTGATCTCGACCCTGGAACGCGTGCGCGCTGCCTACAACCCGAGCCTGACCATCGAGGGCGTGCTGCTGACCATGTACGACGATCGCACCAACCTGGCGCAGCAGGTCACCGAGACTCTCCGCGAGTATTTTCGCGACATCCTTTATCGCACAGTCATTCCGCGGAATGTGCGTCTTGCGGAGGCACCGAGTCACGGCAAGCCAGTGGCGCTCTACGATCCGCGCTCACGCGGCACCGAAGCCTACTTCGAGATGACCGGCGAGTTTCTGGCGCGCAACCAGATGGAAAGTCCGCGGCAGCCGAGCGCAAGTCGCGTCACGCCGCGTACGCAATTCGGACAGTGAGGCCATCTCGCAGTCTTCGTGACCTGCCAGGCGTGCCGAACGGTCACACTCGCGGCTACCAGACTCGGGAAGATTGTGGCGAATCAGACACATTCGATTTGGAAGACCGTTCGCCGAGGCAGACATTGCTGCAAATGAAGGAACTTTCGATGACAAATGTTGCCGTTCCCGACCCTAAACGCCGCGCTCTCGGCAAAGGCCTCGATTCCCTAATTCCTCGTCCGGCTTCTGCTTCACCCGCAGGCGAACACCGAACGGCGGCCGGCCGCGCGAGATCCCGATCGACCAGATCGACCGCAACCCCTTCCAAACGCGCTCCCATGTCAACGAGGAGCAACTGGCGGAGCTGGCTGCCTCCATTGCGGCGAATGGCGTTGTGCAGCCGGTGCTGGTTCGCCCCCTGGCAACGGGCGCTTTCAGCTGATCGCGGGCGAACGGCGCTGGCGGGCTTCGAAACTCGCGGGCAAAAACACGGTTCCCGCGATTCTGCGCCAAGTCTCCGACGAACAGGCGATGGAGATCACCATCGTCGAAAACCTGCAACGCGCCGACCTGAACGCGATGGAGCAGGCTCGGGCCTTCGAACGGCTGGCGCGGGAGTTCCACATGACTCAGGAGCAAATGGCGCAACGCACGGGAAAAGACCGCGCAACTGTCTCTAATTTCTTGCGTCTATTGAAGTTACCAAGTGGCGTGCAAACGCGCGTCGAGGCCGGTGAGCTCTCGTTTCGGCCACGCTCGCGCCCTGCTTGCGCTGGAAAACGCCGAGGAGATGGAAAAGGCTGCGCAGCGCATTGCCGCACTTTCCATGTCTGTGCGGCAGACCGAGAGCTACGTGCAGGGCCTTATCGACCCAAGCCGCAAAAGCCAGGAAGGATCCAAAGGCAGAGAAAGCAGTCGATCCCAACGTGCGCGACGCACAGGAGCAACTGCAAAGGGCCCTCGGCTTGAGGGTGACTATCGACGACCATAACGGCCGCGGCAAGGTCATCATCGAGTACGGCCGGTTGGAGGATTTCGACGCGCTCATGGAGCGGCTTATTGGAGAAAAATCATAAATAAATATATATATTATCATATACTTACACAATTCATCGGAGGCTCGTTGGTCCGTTTGCCGCTGACTTGAGCGAGTGCGTCCGTGTAGGAACTGCCGCGCTTCACCACAGGACATGGGCGCGCAATCAAGCAGATTCTCGAACAGCGCCCGATGGAATCGCCTCTTTTAGCCGTTAAATGTAACCCCAAAGTGTCTTTCGTTCGCCCAGGAACGGTGCTTTAATGGTGGTCTAACGTGGACGATTCGTCAGAGAAATCGCCCCTCTCCAGAGACGGTTGAACCGGACCTGGTGCAGCAGGAGGGATGATGCGCGGGCTGAGGACAAGCCGCTGGGTTCTTTTCGTCCCCTTGATCGGAATCTCGCTTGGCGTGTGCCTGGCGCAGAGTGCAACGGGCGCAAGCCAGGCTCCGAGGCCAACGTCCGCAACCATTCCGGCCACTCCCGCAGCTTCGCCCAAAACACCTCCGACACCGGAACAAATTGGCGATTCGCTGATCGTGCATCAGCGCTACCAGGCCGCCATCGCTGCTTATTCCAAATCGCCGCAGATGACAGCCGCGATCTGGAACAAGATGGGGATCGCTTACCAGATGATGTTCAACGACAGCGAGGCAAGCCGCTGCTACAAGGATTCACTCAAGCTCGATCCCGAGAACGCGCAGGTGTTGAACAATCTGGGCACGGTCTATGCCTCGATGAAGTCCTATGGCCAGGCCGATCACATGTATCGTAAGGCGATCAAGCTCGATCCGAAATCTGCAAGAATTCTTTTGAACTACGGCACGAGCCTTCTCGCCGAGCACAAATACAACAAGGGCTGGGAGATGTATAAGCAGGCTCTTGCCATCGATCCGGAAGTGTTTGCGGACCACGATGGCCCTACGGTTGAAGACCCCTCGGGCATTCACGAACGTGGCGCTATGAACTACTACATGGCGGCGGGCTGCGCGCATGCCGGCTACGTGGAGTGCGCTCTACAGTACCTGAGGCTGGCTCTGGATGAAGGCTTTACCACGCGCAAGAAGATTCAAGCAGACGCCGAGTTCGCAAGCATCCGTGAGAATGCGGCCTTCAGGCAATTGCTTGCCGAACAACACAACTAGAGGATGAGCGGACGCGGCTTCGCATCGGGTCAGCCGCGACAAATGAAGTCGTTTTTTTCAAAAGAATTCACAGCAATATTCATGCAAGCCAAACACGTTTTAATGCTCTAATCGATCATCAGGTTTTTGACATCGACGGTAGGAGCGCCGCATCGCCCCTTCGATTCGCGCTCTGGGAGGCATGATGTTGGTGCTCGCGCGATCTTTGTGTCTGCACGCGACGCTTTTGGCGGGATCCGGCGCGATTCTGGGATCTGCCGCTTTCGCACAGACCCGCCACGAGATTCCCGTTCAAAATCTGCTCGTTTCGCCGAAGCCGGCTGCTGAACGAGTTGCGCCATCGCTCACCGGCAATGCCCCGGCGCCAGTGAAGGGGCCGCAGTCCCTGAACTCCGAGGCGTTGGGTGACCTCTACATTGTTCGCCACAGGTATCAAGCTGCGATTGCCGCCTATTCCAAGGCCCCGCAGACGACTGCGGCGGTTTGGGACAAGATCGGCGTTGCATATCAAATGTTGTTCGATGATCGGGACGCCATCCATTGCTATCAGCAAGCGCTCAAGCTCGCTCCCAGCTATGCCGATGCGCTGAACAATCTGGCGACCATCTATGAATCGCAAGGCCAGTACGGAGATGCGGAGCGCGAATACCGCGCGGCGCTCAAAGTGACACCCCGCTCGGCGCTGATGCTCAAGAACCTGGGTACAGATTTGATGGTGGAACACAAATACAACCAGGGCTGGGATGCCTACCAGCAGGCACTCGCCCTCGATCCAGAGATATTCTCAGAGCCAAATGGGCCGAATATCGGGAACTCTGCCTCCAAAGAGGGCCACGGCGCGGTGGATTACTACACGGCTCTGGCGAATCTCCGCGCTGGTAACACCAACGCCGCGATTGATAGTCTGCGCGCTGCGATCGATGAGGGCTTCCTGACGCCGAAGAAAGTCGGCAGGGACAGAAGCGTGGCCATACTCCGTGGAAACCCCGCATTCCAAGAGCTTCTAGCTGAGGAGGGTTTGCGCAAACCCTAGGCCGCCATAAGCGTGCTAGCCGGATGCGATTCCACATCCGGCTAGACATTTGAGTTGGTTGTATTCTTTGCTACTGAACCGATTCCAGTGTCCATGCTCCGTTCACCAGTGCGAAAGTCGCCATGCGGTCCGTGCTCAGCTGGTTGCCGGGGTTTTGCGCAATGCTGCGCAAAGGCGCAGGCAGGCTGCTGAGATCGACATCCTCGGAGAAGCGCACGGTTCTTTTGTCGGTAAGCGTCTGCACGTCGCCGACATTGCGCGGGCTGTGCCTGACCGGGGCCACAGTGACCATGGCGATCATGTAATTTGGGTCGCTCGGAGGGTCTGGCCGCCACTGGATCATGTCGCCGCCGCTGGCGAGCTTCACCACCTTTGCTCCGTCGGGAGTCAGCTTGAAGTCGCCCCAATAGCCGTTGGGATAACGCTTGACGCCAGTCCAGTACTTCGCCTGGACGCCCAACTGCATGCCGGAATCATCGATCATGATTTGAAATGCCGATCCGGGATCCTTATCGTATTTGGCTTGAATCATCGCTCTTGCCTGATCCTGCGTCAGGTCGGGAGCCGATTTGCAACCCGCCAGAAACGCACCCGCCCCCAGCAGAACCAGAGCCGCGAAAGCCGGAATTTTGACTGCGCTCTTCACGTTCTCCTCCGTAGACGGCAGGAAACGGACGAATCCCTTCGCTCCGCCATCACCCTTTACTTTGTTCCGTGTCCCTGCGGTTGAAAGTGACTGCGCTCACAGGTGTAGGTGCGAAGTTTCCGGCTTGGGCTTTCCGCGATGGTGCCGTTTGGGGAACTCAGCCCTCCAGGGTGAGTTCGACAGTGTAGAAACTAAGCGCGGCGTCTCCTTGCTCGAGCAACCGCGTGCGCCGCAGGCAGCCATAGCGCTCGTCGAGACTTTGTTTGCGCCGATGCTCGGCCACAACCACAGCTCCCGGCGCGAGAATCTCAGGCCGTCGTCCCAACGTTCCCAGTGTGGCTGCGTACTCTTCGAGGTCGTCATAAGGCGGATCGAGGAATGCTACATCGTAGCGTTCCGGCACTTCGTGCGGTTCTGGCTTTGGCACTTCGTGCGGTATTGGCTTCGGACCGGGTCTAGTGGAAGCTCGGAGAAAGGCCGCCACACTCTCCGCGCGGACCTCGAATCCGCCGTCGATTCCCAGCTGCTCCAGATTTTTGCGCAGGACCTTCAAGGCTGCGGGCGCGCGCTCGACAAACGTCACGCGCGCGGCTCCGCGGCTCAATGCCTCCAGTCCTACGGCGCCAGAGCCAGCGTAGAGATCGAGAAATGCAGCGCCCCCGCCTTCTCCGCTGATGCGTGGAGAGAGCACGTTGAAGAGCGTCTCGCGCAGCCGGTCGCTGGTGGGCCGCGTGCTCATGCCCGGCGGTGCTTCGAGTCTCCGCGAACGATAGGTTCCAGCGATGATGCGCATTGGCTAAGAGGATAGCCGATCGCGAACGGTGAACCGGGGCCGATGTTGACCATTAAGGGACAGGGAATAGGAAACAGGGAACAGAAAAGCGTGAGTGTGAAGCACGTTGCCGCGGCCAGGGGGGTGGATGGGCGAGATGGCGAAGATTCCTCAACACATGGCGACTTCAGGGTAGTGATCCGAGTCGGCGAGTGCGATTTTGCATAAATCGAAAGTCTTCCTAGCCAGATTGTTGCTTTAGGGATCGATCAATAAGCCTGGGGGTATCTTTCCTCACTCTTACGCGATGGGCTGCGAAAGGGTAGGAACCCGGTTCGGTATCTTGGAATAGCGCTTACCAACCGGGTGAATCTCAGGTTCCACGCCTATACTGAGACCGATGCTCAATGGTGCTCTTGTGGACTTTGTACGAAATGTCTCTCACGAGTTGCGCTTCGTGCGGTCTTTCCGGAGTGCATGGTACGGCATGCTGTTCTTGGCCGCAGTCCATGTGCTCATCCTGTCTAGCGCAGCAGCGCAGGATCCATCACAGTCTGCGGCTGTTCAAAGCGCAACGATTCGCGGTGTTGTTCTCAGCACAGTAGACAATAAGCCGATTCCTGGAGCGCATATTTTACTGGGACAGAATGACCGTTCTGTGTACACCGACGACAAAGGTCAATTCGCATTCAGTGGCGTGTCAATCGGCTCAACGTTTGTAAGGGCAGAGAAGCCTGGATTCTCGTGCTCCTTGGTGCGGGCGCCACAGCAGCCGATATGCTTTAAGAATTTGGATGTGCAGCCACGCAATATCCAAGTGACCTTAACTATGTTTCCGCAAGCGGCTGTGACCGGTCGGATTGTGGACCAGACAGGAAAACCGGTCGCAAACCTCCTTCTCTGCCTGATGGATCACGAAGTGCAGAATGGCATGTATACATGGACGAACGTGTGGGAGACTCACCAGCAGACCGACGCTGACGGGGCTTTTCGCATCACCGATATTGAGCCCGGAACCTACCTTCTTCGCACCTTTATCAAGCCAGATCCGAAGCATTCGGGTCATGGGTACGCGACCACCTACTACCCCGGTACGCCTAGCCAGAATGGTGCAATGAGGATTGTGATTCAACCGGGAGACGAACTCAAACTCAACCTCACAGTGAACGATCAGCAGTTTCAGCTTGTCTCGTTGACATACTGGAACCATGAATGGAAAACAGGTAATGAGGACTGGAGCATATACCACGAAACAGATTCGACAGGTTGGAACCACTATGCCACCTCTAGGGACTCCTTCGAGGGGGACTTGACCACCAGGCACCATCTGAACCGTATGTTCGCCCCTGCAGGAGAGTACACGTTGCATTTCCAAATCTACCCTCCAAACGATCCGGTGAACGGCAAACTGCTGCCCTGGCCCGACGGGACCCAGGACCCTTACTTGGGCTCGGTTGCATTCACGGTAAAGGACCAACCGGTGACTTTGACTGAGGCTCCGTCGCAGCACCCCGTCGCCATTCGTTTACATGTTCGCGCGAAGCTTGCCCGGCAGGGGAAGCGGAAGGCAGCGCTGCCGCAATGTGATGAGGATCATTTTGGCCCCGAAGCCAATTTCGTACTGACAGACCAATTAACTCATTCGGGTATCGAGATGTCTTGGCAGTGGGACTGCAGCCCGTCCAATTTTGAGTTCAAAGGCACGTATCCAGGCCAATACACCCTTCATATCTCTTATTCTCGCGGCGTGTATGTCTCTTCGCTCACCTGCGGCGGCACCAACTTGCTGCGTGAGCCTCTTGTTGTGAGACCTGGCGTCCCGGCCTGTTCAATTGAGGCAGTGATTCGCGACGATCTTTCTTCTCTCTCAGTAGGTTTTACGCCGCAGGCGGCAGCCCAATTAACCGCAGCTGGCATAGCCGTCACTGGTCTTGCACTGATCCCGATAGAGAACCCATTGGAAATACCGTACTCAGCACAGATCGAGCTCGCATCCGAGCCTGAGAAGTTGGCAATTCCACCGGGAACCTATCTCGCAGTTCCTTTTGACGGGCGGCCCATTGCGTGGCGCGACCCAGATGAGCGAAAACGGCTAATGAGCTTGGGAACGATAGTGTCCCTGGCTCCTGGTGAAAGCAAAACCATTTCGTTCGATTGGTGGCCCGAGCTTATCGACGCGAAGATCGGATCGATGGCCATAACCTTCGGGCGCGATTTGCCGTGAATGCTTGCTTGGCAGCGGATAACCGAATGTCAACTGTTGCCGGGCCGAACCGCTCATCCAGCGTGATTTGTATCCCGCATTGAAAATAGCTCCTGATAAACGCCTTTGTGGTCACTCGAAGCACGTGGGACTGTCCGCATGGCTCACGCAACATGGCGCAGAGAAGCTGAGAGCTAAAGCTCCTCGCCGAGTGTCGTTTCTCGCCGGACCCTCTACAATCGATCTATGCGTGGTTGGTCGATGGCTTTTGGGCGGTGGATGGGTGTGGAGATTCGTGTCCACATCTTTTTCCCGCTGCTGGTGCTGGTGCTGTTTGCCATGGGCGGACCAGAAGGCTGGGCGAGTGGCCTGGCTTTGTTCCTGATATTGTCTGTGGCCGTTGCCGTGCGGGAAACTGCGCGACTGCTGGTTGCGGCCTGGCTTGGACTGCGGCTCCGAGCTATTCTGCTGTTGCCCATCGGCGGGCTGTTCGCTTACGCGAATCCAGAGAGTCAGGAAAAGGCCAACACGGGCAGTGCGCAATTCGCGCTGGCCTTTGCCGGCCCCATCGCCAACTTGTGCGCCGGTCTTGCGGCGGCAGCGGCGATTCTGGGCGCCAGCGGCCAGGTTCAACTCTTCGCACGTCCCTTCATTGCTCCCGATCATCTATTGCGCAGCCTGGTGTGGCTTGAGATCTTCCTCGGACTGTTGCACCTGGTTCCGGCCTATCCGCTCGATTGCGGCCGGCTCGTCCGCAACGCCTTTGCGCGCACCCACGGCATGGGGCCGGCAGGGCGCGCCGCCGCAGGCCTCGGCCAGGGTCTGGCGGCCGTGACCATCCTCGGCGGCATTTTGCTGCACGACTACTGGATCAGCCTGACGGGCCTGTTCATCATGATTGGCGCGCAGGTGGAGGATCAGGGCGTCCTCTTCCAGTCGGTGGTGGACACGGTGCGCATGCGCGAGGTGATGCTGACGGATTTTGCCACGCTCTCGCCCTCCGACACGCTCGCCGATGCGCTCTATCGCTGCGTGCACTCTCTACAGGAGGAGTTTCCGGTGGTGCGCGGGCCGGAGCTGGTGGGCATCATTTCGCGGCAGCGCATCGTGGATGCGTTGCGCAGTGACGGCAACGGCTACGTGCAAGCGGTGATGTTGCGTGCCTTCCAAGTGGCGCGGCCGGAGGATACACTCGGCGCCACGATTGCCCGTCTCGCCGGAGGGCGCGGCCTGGGACTGATTCCCGTCACCGAGAGCGGGCGGGTGGTGGGCATTGTGAGCGCGCAGAACCTGATGAGCTCCTGGGCGATGTTGACGGAACAGCGGCGCATTGAGCGCATGGACGCGGACGAGTAGTAAGGAGAGGTTTCGGGTGTCAGGTGTCAGAGTTCAGCCGGTCCCCGCCTGGTTCGCCTTCCTGTACCCGCTTCATCGCCGCGATTTCTCTTCGCCTACTATTGAGTGGTCTCATTATGTCCGCCGATTCCAAACCTCTCGCTCCGGGTCTTTACCTTGTCGCCACGCCCATCGGCAACCTCGGTGACATCACCCTGCGCGCGCTCGAAGTGCTGCGCGGTGTAGATCGCATTGCCTGCGAAGACACGCGGCAGACGCAAAAGCTGCTCAATCATTTTCAAATCTCCAAGCCGACTGTTAGTTACCACGAGCACAACGAGCGGGAGCGCGCGGCTGAGCTGATTGAGGGCCTAAAAGCGGGGGAGCGAATCGCGCTGGTGTCGGACGCGGGAACCCCGGCCGTGAGCGACCCCGGCGGCTGGCTGGTGCGCGAGGCCATCGCTGCAGGCGTGCCGGTGATTCCCATCCCCGGCGCGAATGCGGCCGTGAGCGCGCTCATCGCGTCTGGACTGCCTAGCGGGGAGTTCCACTTCGTCGGATTTCTTCCGCAGAAAGCCGGCGCGCGACGCACGTTTCTCGAAGACCTGGCTGCCGCTGCGCGACTCAATCCGCGTGAAACGCCCCCGACTCTGATCTTTTACGAAGCGCCGCACCGCATTCTTGCGACCCTGTCCGACATTGAAGAACTTTGGGGAAGTTTGCTCAACGCAGTTGTGGCGAGAGAGCTGACCAAGGTGCACGAAGAGTTTGTACGCGGAACGGTCGCCGAGGTGCGCGCCAATCTCGCAGCGCGCGATCGCATTCGCGGCGAAATTACCCTGCTCGTCGAAGCGCCGCGCGCTGCTGCCGCATCGGAGAGACTTGGCAATTTCGAACAGGAGCTCGAGGAAAAAGAGAGAATTGCCGATCGTTTCGTGCCGAGAATCGAAGAGAGCATCGGCCGTATGAAAGTCGAAAAGGGCATCGACGAAAAGGAAGCGCTAAAGCGCCTGGCGAGGGAACTCGGCCGTTCAAAAAGCGACCTCTATCGTGAGCTGCAACGCGAACGGGCGCGAAAGCGGTAACCTTCCATTCCCCAGTGCGAGCGATTCCGATGGGTGCGTGGCGCTCTCTCGAAAAGGACATGGAACTAAGGGCAGTTCGAAGTCCGTGCAATGGGCCGGGCAACCGGAAGCCGCTTCACTCCCTCGAACAGGATGAGGTGTGCGGCTGTATATAATGCTGCCAGCGAGCTGGGTGCGACGAGGACGCTTTCACGTTCTCAAATTCCCGGTTCGCACCTAACTTCTTCCCCGGAGGTTGTTCGCCTATGCTCCCCCATTCCTGGCAACCGATTCGTGTGTTGACGGCTGCCGCTCTTGCATTTGCCGTTCCCCAGACTATTTTTGCGCAAACCTCGCAGCACGTGGTGAGTCCGCTTGAACTGCAGAAAGCAGGACAGGACGCCACCAACGCGCGCCAGCAGAACATCGATACCTTGAGAGGTTTCCTGGGTTCTGCCGAAGCCCAGCAGGCTCTCCAAAAGGCGCACATGAATCCCACCGAGGTGCAGAAGGCGATTGCCGGGCTGAGCGATCAGGATCTGTCGCAATTGGCGGCGCGGGCGAACAAGGCCCAAAATGAATTTGCCGCCGGCACCCTGGATGATCGGGATCTGCTGATCATTCTGGTTGCGATTGCCGCGCTCATCCTCATCATTGTGGCGGTCAGGTAATTTCAGGCGGGCAAGTAATTTCAGGCGGGCAAGTATGGAGTGCCGCGCAGTGCTGGTGGCCGCGCTTTGGCTGGCCGGATGCGGTGTTGCGGTGGCCGCATCCGGCGTCAACCTGTGGCTGGATGTGCCGTTCGTGGCCCAGCAGAAGGAAGGCTGCGGCGACGCCGCCATCGCCATGGTGATGCAGTACTGGCAGCAGAAGCTCCACCAACCTGGGCAAGCGCCCGTCGATGCCGATGCGGTTCTGCGGGCGCTGCCGCCGGGCCGCCATGGCGTGAGCGCCACAGCCATGGTGAATTACTTCCAACAGCACAACTATCGCGCGTTTGCCTATGCGGGCGATTGGGGTGAGATCGAACAGGAGATCGCCAAAGGCCGGCCGCTGATTGCCGCGCTGAAGCCGGAAGGCGGCGAGGCCCTGCATTATGTCGTGGTGGTGGGCGTCGACGATCCGGACGAGGTGGTGCTCTTGAACGATCCTGCGCAGCGCAAGCTGCTCAAGGAGGCTCGCACGCAGTTCGAGCATGAGTGGAAAGCCACGGGCAATTGGGCGCTGCTGGCCGTTCCCAAGCTGCAATGAATGCGGCCGCCACGATCGCGCGCGAAGCAAATGCGCCAGGCGTTTGCCGGGTCCGGCGATTCTTCATCTTCATGCTGCTCGCAGTCGGCCTGGTTGCGCGCGCTCAGACTTCGGAAATGCATTCTCGCGTGCCGCCGCGCACAGCCAATGAAGACTACGACCAGGGCATGGCCATGGCGAGCGCGCAGCGCTGGGCTGAGGCGGAACGCGCATTCGAAGAGGGGTGGAGGCTGGCGCCGCGCGACGAGCGCTTCCCGGTGGAGCTGGCTGGAGTCGCTTTTAAGCAGAAGAAGAATGCGCTGGCCGAACGCCGGCTGCACTCTGCGCTGCGCCTTGCGCCGCGCGACGCGTATGCCAACGAGTTTCTGGCCACGCTCTACTTTCTCGACGGCAACCTTCAGGCAGCACTCAAATACTGGAACCGCGTGGGCAAGCCGCAGATCGCGAGTGTCCACGCCGATCCTGAAGCGCGCGTTTCTCCGGCGCTGCTCGACCATGCGTTCGCATTCGCGCCTGCCGGCACGCTCGAGTTGCCGCAGTATCTTGCCACCGAGTCGCGGCTGCGCGGCCTGGGAATCTTTCCCACGTTTCAGCTCGACCTTGACGAGCGCGCCGATGGCCGTTTTGACGCAATCCTACGCGCCCGCGAGCTGAACGGACTCGGCGGCGCGGGCTGGATGAATGCACTGATCGTGCTGCGCGGAATCCCATTTGAATCGATCGAGCCAGGCTTATGGGATCTGCGGCGTGAGGCAATCAACTTCGATTCGATGTTTCGCTGGGACAAAGAGAAGCGGCGTGTGTTTGCGCAGCTCTCCGGTCCGTGGCAAGGCGACGCGAAGATTCGCTGGCAGTTGGGCGCCGATCTGCGCAACGAAAACTGGGCGATTCGCAATAGTTTTACGGTGCTGGCCAGCTTCAATATGCGTACGGAGAAGGGCGGATTCGATCTGGCTTCCTACGCGAGCGGAAAATTCGGCTGGCAGGTGGGCGCGGAGGCGTCGCATCGCGACTTTCGCAGCGTGGCGGCGGGAACGGTTCTGACGCCGCAGTTGCTGGCCCCGGGCTTTGAGCTGAAACCGCAGGCGCAATTCACGAGCGTGTTGTGGCGCGTTCCCGAGCATCGTTTCACTTTGAGCGCGGAAGCGGATGCCGATGCCGCACGGCTGTGGTCCACGCCTTCCCAGAGTTTTGAGAAGCTCGCAGGCTCGCTTGGCTGGCGGTGGTTCCCGCAGAGGCGAGGCGACGATTACGAGACTACGCAGCAACTGCGCGCGGGACGGATCTTCGGCCAGGCGCCATTTGATGAGCTTGATATTCTCGGCCTCGAGCGCGACAACGATCTGCCGATGCACGCGCACATCGGCACGCGCGACGGGCTGAAGGGCTCGGCTCCGCTCGGCCGCGAGTACTTCCTGCAGAATTGGGAGCTGGACAAAAACCTATACTCGAACGGTCTGGTGAAGATCTCGCTCGGCCCGCTTTTAGACGTTGGCAAAATCGCCGATCCGGGAACGGCGCTGGGCTCGCAGCAGTGGATGTTCGACACCGGAGCCGCGCTCAAGCTGCGCGTGCTGGGAATGGGCCTCGAGTTTTCCTACGGCCGCGATCTGCGCAACGGGAACAATGCGCTCTACGCCGAAGGGCTGGAGTGAAGCAGGAGAACGAGGGAACGAGAAAGCGGAACTGCGGGACTCCGGGGCTACGGGTTTGCCGGATTCAGGCCTGGGGGTACCATTTTTTGTGCTGAGTGAAATTCGGGAAAAGCAACCTGCAGGATCCCGTTCGGCTCTGGGATTTCTACGCGTCCAAGACCGGACAGAAAGCTCCCGCCGCCTCTCGGTGGGCCGAGAGGCGGCGAGCCGGGGCTAAAGCCCGTGGAATTCGAGGGTTCCTTGTTTGGCCCGACTAAAGCCGTGCCCTTGTTACAAAGCCTCGACCGGGGCGCTCCAACCCTCACACTGCTTAAGGGCTGGGGCTATTCGGCTTGGGCTGGGCCGGAGCTACTCCGCTGCGGCTTCTTCGGCGGCGGGTTCGGCGGCCGTTTCAGCAGCTTGTCCGACAGCCGCCTGGGCTGGAGCGGCTGCTGCTGCGGCTGCTTCTTCCTCGCTGACTTCGGCGAGGACCTTGACCGTGATGCGGGCGGTGACTTCGCGGTGCAGGCGGATGGCCACCTTGAAGTCGCCGAGGCCCTTGATGGCGTCGCCGAGCTGGATCTTGCGGCGATCGATCTCGAAGCCCTGCGCGGCCAGGTCGTGCGCGATATCGGCCGAGGTGACCGAGCCGAAGAGATGACCGTGCTCGCCGGCCTTGCGGGTGAAGATGAGCACGACGGGATCGAGCTTGGCCAGCACCAGTTCGGCCTGCGCCTTCTCGGTTGCGGAGCGGCGGGCGGCTGAGGCCTTCATCTGTTCAATCACGGCTTTGTTGGCTGCGGTGGCCTGCATGGCCAGCTTGCGCGGCAAAAGATAATTGCGCGCGTAGCCGTCGGCCACCTTGACCACTTCTCCGCGAAAACCTACGTTGGCTACGTCTTCTTTCAGAATTACTTCCATGGGAATTCTCCAAGTTTGTAAGGCGCGCGGCAGGGGCTAAAGCCCCGGACGCATTTTGCGCCATTTTCGGCGCGAGTTAACTCGCGCCCTGATACTTCGTGCGTTCCCGACGCATTCTTCAGCGCATTGCGGCTGAACTCGCGCCTTTCCAGATTTGCGCCGCCCCTACGGGGCTTCGCTTCTTCAATCGATCCCTACCCCACGCTGAAGCGCGGGGCTAACCAACTCTGCGCCTACGGCGCGGCGTTCCAGCGTCGATCCATCGAGTTCCGCTTGCGCGTCGCGTGCCACAGTCGCTAGAAAATCGCCGAAAAGCAACCGCAGATCCTTCGACTTCGGTCGCTCCGGCGACCTTCGCTCAGGATGACAGCGCTGCGGTTCGCCGGAGTTAGTGCCTTGTGGCGAAGGGCAGCAGCGCGATGTTGCGGGCCTGCTTGATGGCGCGGCTCAGGCGGCGCTGGTGCGTGGTGCAAACGCCGGTCAAACGCCGCGGCACAATCTTGCCACGCTCGGCTACGAACTGCTGCAAGAGCCGGACGTCGCGGTAAGGAATGGCGTCGATCTTCTCGGTGCAGAACTTGCACACCTTCTTGCGGCGAAAGAACTTGCCGCGTCCGCCGGGACCGCCGCCGGGGCGTCCGCCGGAACGTGGACCATCGGAACGAGGGCCGTCCGAGCGGTGTCCGGATGGGGCTGGCGATGATTGAGGTCCGTCCGCCGGGGCGGACGCTTTTGCTTGGGTTTCTTCTGGCATTGCGTTTCCTTTTTTCAATTCAGGTTTCAGGTGTCGGGTTTCAGGTGTCAGCGAGTGGTTAGTGAATAGTGGTTAGTGGTTCGCCGCCGCCAGCCAAATGGCTTGCTTCCTACTCACTCATCACTAGCCACAAACCCCTGTTTTTACGCGCTGGCCTGGGCTGGTTCGGCCGGGGCCGGGGCGGCGGCGTGAGGAGCGGGAGCGGGCGCAGCTTCGGGCGGCGTTGCCGAGCGGCGTGTGCCGCGCAGGGCCTTCACCTTGGCGATACGCTTCTCTTCCTCGTCCATGCGCACGGAGATGAACTTGATCACCTGCTCGGTGACGCGCAGACGGCGCTCCAACTCCTGCACCACGGGGCCAGTGGCCTCAATGGTGAAGAGGATGTAGTTGCCGTCGTTAAACTTGCGCACCTGGTAGGCGAGCTTGCGGCGGCCCATCTTCTCGACCGACTTGACTGTGCCGCCACCGTTTTTCACGTTGGCGCTCAGGCTCTCGATCAACTTTTCGACTTCTTCGTCCTCCACGTCGGGACGGACGATAAACATCACTTCATACACACGTTGCATTCGGTGTTCCCTTTTCCGCGGAAGCACTTCGCTTCCACTTAGCTTTCAGCTCTCAGCTGTCCGCTTTCAGCAAACAGTTCGCGGGCTCGTGAATCCTGGTTCGTGATTCGCGGCCCGATCCCTGTCTTTAGTTACTACGCGCCGCAGACATTCAGTCGCGGCGATTAAACTCGTTCATTGCGGCTGACGGGCCTTGTTCGAGGATGCGGCGCGTAGCTGTTGCCACGCGGTCCAGCACTTCGTCGAGCACTGTCAGATCCGCCTTGCGCATGGGCGAGAGCAGATAATCCCTGCCCGGCCGTTTTCCGCCTCCCGCGGCAATTGCTTCGGGAGGCAGATCCGGCCCCACGCCGATGCGCAAGCGCAACCACTCCTGCGTGCCCAGGGCGGCGGTGACGCTGCGGGCTCCGTTGTGCCCAGCCGGCGAACCGCGCTCCCTGATTTTGAAGGTTCCCAGCACCAGGTCGAGCTCGTCGTGGATGACGAGCAGGTCCTGCGATGGGTCAGCTTCAAATTCCTCAACCAGAGCGGCTACGGATGCTCCGCTCAGGTTCATAAACGTCTCCGGCTTGGCGAGAACCACCTGGCGTCCTGCGATACGGCAGGTCGCCGTCATGGCCCGGCAGCGCCGGTTCTGGACCACAACGCCCTCCTGTTGAGCGATGCGATCAATGGCCATGAATCCCGCGTTGTGCGGGGTCCACAGATATTCGAGACCGGGATTGCCGAGCCCCACGATCAGAAAGGGACCGCTCCGAGTCTTACTCTGAGCCTGAGGCCCGGAGCCTCCGGCGAGGGTTTTGGTCTCGCCGGAACAACCGATCTCGCTTGCATCCGCCAAGGTCTACTTCTTTGCCGGCGCTTCAGCCTTCTTCGCCGCGTCGCCCTCGGCCTTGCCCTTCTTCATGACTTCAGGTTCAGCCGGCGCACCAGCAGGCGTGCCCGGCGCAGCCGCACCAGCAACAGCCGCACCTTCCACCACCTCGGGCGTCGCAACCACTTCCTCGCGAATGTGGACGACGTGCGCCACGGTGGCGTCTTCAGGAGTCAGATACTTGATCTTGTCGGAATGCGGCAAGCCATTTACGCGGATGACCTGGTGCATTGCCAGCTCGCTCACATCCACGTCGATGTGGCCGGGAATGTCAGCAGGCAGGCACTCGATTTCGACTTCGCGCAGCACCTGATCCAGAATGCCGCCCTCGGTCTTGACGCCGATCGGAATACCAAGCAGCTTGACGCGCACATGCACGCGCAGCACCTTGTCCAGAGCGATGCGCTTGAGATCGATGTGGATGAGGCTGTCCTTGATGGGCTCGCGCTGCCAATCGACGATCATGGCTTTGGCCGCGGGCTGGCCGCTGACTTCCACATCGAAAATTGTGTTATGGCCGCTCTCGGAGTAGAGGATCTTGGAGATCGTTTTGGGATCCACTTCGACCGCGACCGGCTCGTGGCCGTGACCGTAAAGGACGGCGGGAATCTTGCCGGCGGCGCGAACGCGGCGCGCGGCATTCTTGTTGAACTTGCCCTGACGGGGCGTGGCTACGACTACTTCAGGCATTTCTCGTGTTCTCGTTTCTTTTTGAGATCGGGCACGGGGTGAAGGCCGCTCCCTTTGTGAGCGGCCAGTTGTCAGTGGTCAGTGGTCAGAAAAAAACGACTCGACTGAAAAATGGCCCCTGGCGACTAGCCGATGGTTATTGATAACAATCACTGATCCGAAGAAAACTGACAACTGATCACTGACCACTGACAACTCAGGAGAACAAGGTACTCACGCTGGTCTCCATGTGAATGCTCTCGATGGCCGCGCCCAGAAGGCCGGCAATGGAGAGCACTTTGATCTTGGGCAAGCTTTGCGCCGCGTCGCCTGCGGGCACGGTTAACTTTTGCGCTGCTTCGCGCAGCGGAATGGTATCGGTGACGACCAACTGCTTCAAACGAGAGCTGGCGATGCGATCGATGGCCGGGCCGGAAAGCACAGCGTGGCTGGCGCAAGCGTAGACTGCGGCGGCGCCATTCGCGTAGAGCGCGTCCACAGTCTTTACCAGCGTGCCGGCGGTGTCGATGATGTCGTCGATGATGAGGCAGTGCTGGCCTTCGACGTCGCCGACCACGTGCATCACTTCGGCAACGTTGATGTCGGTGCGGCGTTTGTCGACGATGGCCAGCGGAGCGCCCATCTTCTGCGCGAAGAAACGCGCGCGCTCCACGCCACCCGCATCGGGCGAGACGACGGTGAGGTTGGGCAGATTCATTTCGCGGAAATAGCTCACGAGCACGGGGCTCGCGAAAAGATGATCGACGGGAATATCGAAGAAGCCCTGAATCTGCGCGGCATGAAGATCGACAAAGAGGGCGCGGTTGGCGCCGGCGGTAGTGACCAGGTCGGCGATGAGTTTGGCGCTGATGGCCACGCGCGGGCGGTCCTTGCGGTCCTGGCGGGCGTACCCGTAGTAGGGAACCACTGCCGTGATGCGGGCCGCCGAGGCCCTTTTGAGCGCGTCAATCATAATCAGTAACTCGACCAGGTGCTGATCCACCGGATAGCAGGTGGGCTGCACCACAAATACATCCACGCCGCGTACGTTCTCGAGGAGCTGGAAGTAAACCTCGCCGTCAGCAAAACGCTGCAGCTTCGTTTGTCCGACCGTCACGCCGATGTGCTTGGCGACCTCTTCGGCGAGATGCGGATTCGCGGTGCCGGAAAACAGCTTGAAGCGCTTATCCTCGCTGAGCTTGGCGGGCTTCTTGCGCTCCGGCGAGGCCGATGGCTTTCCGTCCTTCGACTTGGCGCCTTCGCCCGACCCACTTCCCGATCCGGCTTTGGGTGCGTCCTTGTTGCCTTCCGGTTTTTCCGGAGCTGGTTGGCCCGGAGTTTTCTCTTCCAAAATCACCGTGGACGATCCTGTTTCCATCTGAAGCACCTCCATGCTGGTTGGCTATGGCTGCGTTTCTTGTTGTTGAGCCGGTAGCCGGTAGCTTGTAGCCCGTAGCTCTTTTCCTGCGTTGCAACTGCCGTCGGCATCCGCGAAATGAAGCTACTGGCTACTGGCTGTCTTCCTGGCTGGGCGACCTGGATTCGAACCAGGATAAATGCCTCCAAAGGGCATTGTCCTACCATTGAACGATCGCCCAACGAACTCCACTTTCGTCAGCCGTCCGTGAGTTTTACTTACCCCAAAGGCGACTGTCAAGAACAGCTTGTAGCCTAGAGCCGGTAGCTCTTTCGTGCATCACCCAAGAACATCGGTCCCTGCAGGATGAAGCTACTGGCTACGAGCTACCAGCTACTGGCTGCCTTCCAACATCTGTTCCCAGTACTCTCGCCGCGGCAGGGTGCGTGTCAGCACCGTATTCCGCACCTTGAGCGCCTGGGAGAGTATCTCAATCCGGTCCCGCGCTTCTTCTGCATCTTCGCGGGTTCGGTACAACCCGAAGAGCGCCGAACCGGACCCCGACAGCGCAGCATAGAGGGCTGCCTCCGGCGTGCCCGGGGCCGCAAGAATTCGCTTGATCTCAGCAAGGGAGGGATGCTGGGGAAAGACGACTCGCTCGAAGTCGTTCTCGATCCAGCTCGTGATCCCGGTGCGGACAAGCCCAGACTCGTATATCGACGCGTGTGTCGACTCTTGCGGTCCGGCCAGGTCTTCTCCCGCGGAGAAGACACCGGAGGAGCCAGCCCTACGCACCCCCTCGGACTCATCCAAAAGGGCTGCCACGTAAGCCCGGCTCAACTTGTTTAGTCTATCGGTACTTGCCTCCGGGGTCAAACCTTCTTTGGCGCAGAGAGCGTCCCAGTCGCGAAAGGCTTGTGGAGTGGAGACGCCGATCTCGGGAACCACTACCACGCACCAGGTTGGCTCGATGTCGGGAAGTTGAGAGATCTTCTGTCCCCGGTCCTGCCCCAGGATGAGGCCACCGACCAGAAAAAGCGGCACATCCGAACCCACTTTGGTGGCGATCTGCATCTTTCGCGCTGCCCAGATGGCGTCGTAAAGCCCCAATCCCTGGTCCCTGGTTCCTAGTCCCTGCCTCTCCAACTCTCTTTCCAGGCCTTTAAGAGTGGCAACCGCATTCCCCGATCCAGCTCCGAGGCCGCCCTGGACGGGGAGGCGCTTTTCAATATGGATGGACACATCTGCCTGAATCTGAAGAGCTTCGAGTGCCAGCGAAGCCATTTTCCACGCAGTGTTGCGCTCATCGCAGGGTACGCAGGGATCGTTGGAGGTCAGGCGCAGAGTCGCCTTGTCAGATAGGGTCGCACTAACTGCAACAATGTCATGGATTTCCAGTGTTTGATAGGCCGTGACGAGGGAGTGAAACCCATCGGGGCGAGGAGCGCCCAAGTATAGTCCCAGATTGATTTTGGCGTGGGATCGGACGACGGTGGGCATACGGATTCAATTATTGTAGAAGGCGAAGAGCAGGCGGGCATGCTGTCGGGCGTAGATATTCGGGCCCGCCACCCCTGTCCATTCCCCGGAATCGTTGAGCCCGGCATACGTGGAACGTTGTAAAGGTCCGTGGCTAAAGCCGCTCGAAACTGGAGGCGTCATTTTCAAGGGCCTGAAGGCCCCTGCTCCCTCCGCATTGCACGGCGTGTTCTTTGCCATCCACGGGTTTACCGACGAACGGCGCCCGGAAGATCCTTGTAGAGCGATGCTCCGGCGACCGTGCCTGCCACGACTTCCACCAGGCCTCCTGCCGTGGTGTAGAGCATGAGGTGTTTAGAAAAAAGACCCGAGACAAACATGAAACTCGCGTTCGGCAGCAAAATGCCGATCACCCACGCCGTGACGCCGGCGTAGATCGCGGTCTTCCAGTTGGCGCCGAAGAGCGGCCGGAAGCCGACATAGATCAGGATGGAAACGATGCCGAAAACGATCCCGATCGTGTTGAACTGGACGATTTGAGTCATCGAAAACTCGTTTTTGCCGAGGGCAAGCATCTCATCGGCCCAGTTCTGCTGGAGCAGAACGCCATCGACGAGGTAGCCCAGAATATCTCCGACGATACCGGCAACAATGCCGGCGAGAAGCAGCCGGCCTAAATTGATCTTTCGCATTGTGTCTCCTTGCGTATTTCCTGGGGATAGGGGGACGTGGGGAGTATACGTGGGCCTTTCAAGGCCGCGCAAGATGAAATTCCTGCGCGATTTTTCGAGGGGCGCTGGTTCTGTGCGAAGCCTCTCGATGGGGCGAGGACGCGACAGATCGGCCCCCATGAGATCGTGGAAAGCTCCGTGAAATTGTGGACAGGTTCGGCCTTAGACTGCCTGCGCCACAGAACGGTTCGCCTTGAGAGTAGCGGCGCGTGTGCGGAGAGTCTCCTGCAGATGCAGCATGAGGTCAGCCAGCGGAACAGCCGCCGCCACGCAGCTCCAGACAATGATCTCAATGAACTTGTCGTCGATGTTGAAGATGCCCTGGACGAAGCGGACCTCAAGAAAGATGATGGCGCAGGCAAAGCTGCGCGTCATCCACTGCCGGTGAAGCTGCACCTTGCGCTGCAGAATGAACGCCATGGCCATCAGCGTGCAGAACATCCAGATTCCCGCGTCAAAAACCGTGGCAATGGTGAGGGAAAACTGCACCGGGTCATTGTGATAGAGGTGCACGGTTTCGAAGTTCTGGATATAGATGCCGATGGGAGCGCCAATGAGAACTCCGCCCACATAGAAGCGGCCCATGACGCGATGCAGTTTGGCGAAGCGGAGCCGCAAACGCTCGGAAAACTGGAAGGGCGCAAGGAAGAGCGCGCACCCGGCGGCCAGGCCGTGGGGCAGGAGAATCCACTTGAAGGGCGCGATGTGCGACCATTCCGGGTTGGCGGAGTTGATGAGGAAGCTCTCGTTATGCCAGAGCACATAGGCATACATGAGCCCGATGAACGCAAAGAGCAGGTATTTGGGGCGCAGCCAGGAAGGATGTTGGGCGGACCCGCGAGTTGCGCGAGTTGCAGCGGGGTCAAGGGTTGCAGCGATATTGGCTTTCATCAGACCTCACAGATTTCGGCGCGAAACAGGCCCTTGCTCTCGCATGGCCCGCACGCTCGAATTTAATTTGTGTTCCGGGGAAGACTTCGGGGATACGCCACTGTACCACGGCAAACGTCTGGTGCGGCTGCATTGTGCACGGCAATGTTCAGAATGCCGGTGTCCTGAGGCACCCCCGGGCGTTCGACATTCCTTGCAGGAATCCTGGGAACTTTGGGGGTACACTTGGCGTAACACTCAGGGAACACATTGGGGGCTACGATGCACTTCCTGATCTTCATGGGCGCGCTCTACTTCCTCCCGGCGATCATCGCCGCCGTACGGCACACGCATAACAGCGTGGGAATCCTGCTCCTGAACATTTTTCTTGGCTGGACGGTGGTGGGCTGGTTCGTGGCACTGATGATGGCGATATTTTCCATGCCAAGCTGGGCCTATTACTATCCTCATCGATGGTAGAAAACGGGCCGGAGCCGATCGAAGCAAGTCGGGGCAAGGCGGGAGCACTCAAACCTGGCTTGTCGGAGCCGGGTTGGCCGCTGCGCGACTGGGTCGCCGCGGCGGGGCTGTTTGCGGCCACTGCCGGCGTGGTGCTCTGGCAGAACGCGCACGTCGCCGTCCTCTTCGATCTCAGCTACATCCTCAATACCGCCGAGCGCATAGCCCTCGGCCAGGTTCCCTACCGCGACTTTCCCCTGGCGCACGCGCCGCTCACATTTCTCATTCAAGCCGCAATCATTTACCTGACGGGCCGCGTCCTTTTCCACCACGTTCTCTATACCGCCATTGTTGGCGGGTTGGGGACCGTGTTGACGTGGAGGATTGCGCTTAGCCTGCTGCGCGAACGGGTCGCCGGCGCGTGGACGGTGGCTTTGCTTCTGGCCGCGCCGCTGACGTTCCTGGGCATCTATTGCATTGTGCCGAATCCCGAGTACGACTGCGATTGCGGCTTCTGGCTGGTGGTCGCGCTGTGGTTTTTTGTCGAGCTCGATCGAAGGAAAGGTGCGGCGTTTGCGTTGGCGGCTGGCGTTTTTGCGTGCGTGCCGGTGTTCTTCAAGCAGAACATGGGGCTGCCGTTTCTTTTGCTGGCGGTGGTCGCGGTCCTGCTCTTACTCATCCGGCTGAAGTTAGAAATTCGACAAAGCCATCCCTCAGGGGCTAAAGCCCACACTCACTTTGCGGCCTTAGCGGCACAAGTAAACTCGTGCCCTTTCAAGACCGGCTATTTGCTTGCGTTCGTTAGTGGCGTGTGTGCCGCTACGCTTGCCGCGGTGCTCGCGATCCATTGGACGGCGGGGCTCGGCAACTACTTCCACTGGACGATTCAGTATGCAGGGAAGCGGCGCATGCCGGGACTGAGTCTCATGCTCGGCGTCTACCGCGATCCGACGCTTGCCTGGACGCTGCCTTGCGTGGCGGCTGCGTTGATTGTGTTGCGCTCGGGACTTGGGAAAAAGCTCTGGGCGCGGATTGCGGCGTGTGTGCTGCTCGCCGCGCCGCTTGTTTTTGCGCTGTCTTCACTGCTGCGTTACGACGATGCCGATGAGCGTGGCGATGCGTTGCTGGCGCTTTGGCCGCTGATGCTGGTGCTGGCGGCTGCACTGGCGGTGGTGAATCTTTCCGCACTCAGGCGGCGGCCGTCGCTGCGTCTGTTTCTGCCGCTTGTGCTTCTCGCCGCCATTCACGGCACTTTTTTATCACAGCAGCTTTGGGGATCGACCTACGGCATCTGGCCGCTGCTCATTTTGTTGATTGCGGGGTTGCTGGCGTTTCTCGGGGGAGTATTGCCGCGCAGGGCAAGTTCGGCGTGGTTCGTTCCTGCGCTCGCTGTGGTTGTTGCCGTTACGCTCTGTGTCTGCGGGGGCTTCTATACGGCGAGCGAAGAACGGCTCTCCTATGCGAACTTTCCTGAAGGCCCTCCAGAGCACTCCGCGTTTCCTGCGCTTGCGGGCCTGGCCACGCCGGGGCCGTATGTGTCGGAGATCGACGAATTGCTGCGCTACGCGCAGGCCAACATTCCCTTCAACGACAGAATTGTTCTCATTCCCGGCGAGGAGCCGTTCTATTTCGCCACCGGGCGCGCGCCGAAGTTTCCGGTGCCGTTCTTCGATCCCACTATCGATCCCTACTCGCCGGCCGAGATCGCCGGGATGGTGCGCGCGCGCAACATTCGCTGGCTGATTGTGAAGACGGACGTGCAGACCAGGGAAGATCCCACGCCGGATCGCGCGGAGTTAATGCAGCGGCTGATGCAGGAGTTCATGCAGGTGACGCATCTGCGAGGATACGACGTCTACAGGCGGTAGCGTCAGCCTGCGAGGACTGGTGCCGATGTGGAGACCACATCTGAACGAAACAGATCATCAGCGACGCGCCGCCGAGGGTCAGCAGAATTCCGAAGATCTTCGGCAACAGGCGCGATTCGATCACCAGGAGCCCGAGCGGAAACAACCGCACTCCATAAAACAAGGTGCATGCCAGGTGAGCTATCGACGACTCCGCCGCTCGCGAACCGCCGCGGCCAGTTCGCTAAACAGCGTCCGCGTCTCTTTCCAGTCGATGCAGGCGTCGGTGATGCTCTGGCCGTACACCAGCGGTTCGCCGGGCACGAGCTTCTGCGCGCCGGCGACCAGATTGCTCTCGATCATCGTGCCGATGATTCTGCGGTTTCCCGCGGCAACTTGCGCGGCGATGTCGCGGCAGACCTGGCCCTGACGGCGGTAATCCTTTTGGCTGTTGGCGTGGCTGCAGTCGATCATGATGCGCGCAGCGATGCCGGCTTTCTCCATCAGCGCTGCGGCCTGGGCCACGCTCTCGGCCGCGTAGTTCGCGGAGTTGCGCCCCCCGCGCAGGATGATGTGGCAATCGGGATTGCCTGTTGTCACGAAGATGGCCGACTGGCCGTGATGGGTGTGGCCGAGAAACGTGTGTGAGTAAGAGGCCGAGAGCACGGCGTCAACGGCCACCTGTATGTCGCCCGAAGTTGCGTTCTTAAATCCGACAGGACACGACACGCCGGAGACGAGCTGCCGGTGCACCTGGCTCTCCGTGGTGCGCGCGCCGATTGCTCCCCACGACACCAGGCCGGCGATGTACTGCGGCGAGATCATGTCGAGAAATTCAGTGCCCGTGGGCACGCCCATCGCGGCCAGGTCGAGAAGAAGGTGCCGCGCCAGGCGCAGGCCATCATTGATCTGGAAGGTCTCGTCGAGATGCGGGTCGTTGATCAGGCCCTTCCAGCCGATGGTGGTGCGCGGCTTCTCGAAGTAAACGCGCATCACGATGCGCAGGTCGGAGGCGAACTCGGCGATCGCGTCTTTGAGCAAGCCCGCGTACTCGCGCGCCGCTTTTACGTCGTGGATGGAGCAGGGCCCGGCAAGCACCACGAGGCGATCGTCCTGGCCGTCGAGGATCGCCGCAATCTCTTTGCGGCCGTTGAAGATGGTGGTCGAAGCGGCCTCGGTGAGGGGAAGCTCTTCCTCGAGGAAGACCGGCGGCAGGACGACCTTCGTCCATTGAATGCGAATATCTTCTGTGGGATGGAACATGGGCGGTTGGTTCTTTCAGCGTGCGCAGCCCGTCTCAAGGCTTTGCGAAGTCCTCATTCCAATTTATCAGCCCTGAACGGGGGAGGAATCGTAGGTAGCGGCGCAGCTTGAAGCTCCAGACTTGACCCTGGATCTGCCCCGCGTCCTTGCGCCTCTTCTGAGAGCCTGACATCATGAATGGAACAAGATGCATGAACTCGTACAGATCGGTTTTCGGTCTTCGAAGTCTGCCATCGTCGGTGTTTCGAAGCGGCGCTTTTCAGTGCTTTGGATTCAGGGTGTAACGCTTGCATGGATGCTTGTGGAATTCGGCGTCTCTGCATATGCGGCCGTAACCGCTCACAGCCCTGCGATGTTGGCCTTTGGCTCCGACAGCTTGGTAGAGCTTCTGTCCGCTACTGTTGTGCTCTTGCAGTGGATTCCGAGCATGTCTATCTCGGAACGGAGGGCTAGCCGAACAGCGGGAGCTCTGCTTTTTGTGCTCGCCTTCGTGGTCGCAGCGATTGCTGTTGCATCATTGGTTCTGCGGTTGCGGCCTACAACGAGTTACACGGGCATAGCTATCACCCTCGCGGCGTTGATCGCAATGCCTGTTCTAGCCTTCCTCAAACGTTGTGAGGCTCGTCGCAGTAAGAATGCAGCCTTGGCCGCCGATGCCGTGCAATCAGCTACTTGCGCATATCTTGCGCTGATCGCGCTCGCCGGCCTCGCTATCAACGCAGCATTCCACGTTGCATGGTTCGACTCGGTTGCCGCTTTGGTGGCTGTTCCCATCCTCTTGAAAGAGGGCAGATCGGCTTGGCAAGGTCATGCCTGTGGATGTTGCTGAGAGGCTGATTTTCAAACTGCACTACTATCAAATCGCGTGCGGCCTCATGCCTCGCCCTACCGCGTATTATCCGTGGCCGGCTCGGGATGGATGGTGACGCGGTAAACTTCGGGGCACTCCAGCTTGAAGCGGTCTTCGAGGGCCGTGATCGCTTCGTGGACGCTCTGCATGGTCAGATCGTCGGGCAGGGTGCAGTGGCAGGTGACGGAGATGTGGTCGCGTCTGCGGGCGACGGCGATGGCGTGCACATCGAGAATCTCCGCAATCCCGGATGCCGCAGCGCGCAGCGCCTGTTCGATTCTGCGGTCCTCGATCGCGGCTTCGTCCGGCTGCTCGATGGTGGCCGGCTCGCTTTCGATGTGCGTGAGAATGGAGTCGATCTCGGGCACGTCGTGCAGAATCTCAGCTTCAAGCGCGGTGACGAAGCTGTGCGCTTCGCTGAGCTTCTTGTTCTCGTCGACTTCGACATGCAGTTCGACCTGCAGGCGTCCGTGATGCGATTGGACGCCCAGATCGTGCACGGAGACGTTGTTGCGCGCGGCTACGGCGCGCACGCGGTCAAAAATGCTCTCGGCATGGCTCTCGCGCGGGACGGTGTGAATGACTACATCGGCCGCGGGCAATACGCGTTGCGCGGCGGCTGTGGCGGCGTTGACCAGCTCGCCGGTGTGCTCAAAGGTGAAGCGCCGCGGCAGCGCCAGCGTGAGATCGACGAAATGCCCGGCGCCGGCGCGACGCACACGGGCGCGTTCTACCGCCAGCACGCCTTCGACGCGCTCGACCTCGCGCACGAGCCGCTGCCGGGTTTCCTTGGGGATCTCGTCGAGCAGCGCGCTCACGGCTTCGTGGCCCAGGCGAACGGACATGCGCAGAATCAGCAGTGAAACCAGAATGGCCGCGACCGGATCGGCAAAGCGCAAGGCAGCAAGGCCGAAGCGGTCTCCCAGCCATGTTGCACCGAATCCCAGCAACACCGCGAGCGTAGCCCACATATCGGAGCCGAAGTGAAAAGCGTCGGTCGCCAACGCGGGTGAGCCGGTGCGCTCGGCCACGGCGCGCAACTGCCGCGAACGCCAGAAGTCCACGGCAATGGAAGTGAGCAGCACCAGCACCGGCCAGATGGAATAGTGCAGGTTCACCGCCCGGAAAAGGATGCGCGAGACTGCTTCCCATACGATCCACGCGCAGGAGAAAGCCATCAGGCCCGCTTCAGTGAACGCAGAGAGGTTTTCAATCTTGCCGTGGCCGTAGGTGTGGTCCTCGTCGGCCGGCCTGTCGCTCACGTTGACTGAGAAGAAGGTGAGCGCCGCGCCGGCAAGATCGAGGCCGGAGTGCGCCGCGTCCGACAGCACGCCCAGCGAGCCGGAGAGCACTCCAACGGCGATCTTGAGCAGCGTCATCGCCGCCGCCGCCGCCATCGACCACCAGGCCACGCGGCGTTTGTCGGCTGAAATTGCGGCGAGGTTCAGCGCGGGAACTTCCGATGGCCGCGAGTTGGAGATAGCGGAGTTCATGATGCATCTAAGGAATGGTGATGGTTTCCTGTGATTCTATGCCCCTGCCCTCGGCCTCCTAGCTTAAATCAGGCCACAGCATTCTATGTTGTAGGATCGATTGCCTGAGGAACTCAGAGAAGCTTTCCCACGACTTTGTCGCAGAATTCTGCCCCTCAACGTACTGATAGACAGCTGGATTATCTGAACCCGGCAGAAAGTAGTTAACCTCGTAGCCTTGGTGCATGCAGAAGACCTTTGCGTTCTCGGGCAATGTTTGCTGAACGCCATTTTCCAAGAACAGCCTAATCGCTTCGCATTGAAGTTGTACCAGCCTTGGGTAAAATATATCCGTCCCCTTGAAGAGCTTCCCCGCAGCGCGTCCTGCCACCGCCAAGAACGCTCGGTACGACTTCGGCAGGTCGCAATTGAAGTGGGCTTCGACAGCTGCAATCTCGCTCGCTGAACATCCAACAAAGCTAGAACTTGAAATTGCACCTTCTTCAACTAAGTTGCTCAAAATCTGATTAACGTCGATCTCCATCATTTATTCCCCGTAGTGACATTGACAGCCACATGAAGTGCGCCACCGATCTGCTGAGAATGGTCTGACGCCGGCGGCCGCGTGGCTGTGTACAACCCCGCAATGCCGAATGTGTAGGGCTGCCAGGCGCAGTCCACATAGCCCGCTCGCCGCAGCATCTCCATCATCTCCTCCGGCGGCGGAAAGGCGCCGACGGAAGCAGGCAGGTAATTGTACGGGCCGTTCTTGCCGCAGATCAGCCTGCCGATCACCGGAAGCACGCGCCGAAAATAGATGGCGTAGGCATTGCCCAAAGCCCCGCCCGGTTCGCTGAACTCGAGAATGCCTAACTGCCCGCCGGGCTTGAGCGTGCGATGGAATTCCGCCAGGCCAGCCTCGTAGTTGGCGAGGTTCCGGAACCCGAACGCGGTCACAATCAGGTCGAGGGATGCCTCGCGCATAGGGAGATGCAGCGCATCGGCTTCGAGGGGAATGGCGTAGGGCGTGCCGGTTGATTTCTTCGCGGGTGTTTGGCGCGCTTCACGACCGAACTTCTGCGCGCCGCGCATCAGCATGTTGCGGGCAAAATCGGCAGCGAGAATGGGCCGGGCTCCGGAGGGACGCAGCTTGAGCAACGCCATCGTCAGATCGCCCGTGCCGCAGCAGATGTCAAGAATCTCCGCGTCGGGGCGCGCCAGAACGTCACGAAACTGCTGCGCCGCTTTGCGCCACCACAGCCGGTCGATATTCGCTGACAACACATGGTTCAGCAGGTCGTACCTAGGCGCGATGGAGTCGAACATCTGCCGCACGGACTCGGCCGCCTGTGTCGCGTCGCTTGCGCCAATCGGTCTGGCTCCCGTTGCCGGCATCTTCTTCTGGTTTCTCCGGGATTTCAATACTGTGGGCCGTTTTGCGGCTCTACTGCTCTATCCATGCTATCGCCTCCTTTGCAGGCGGCAGCGCTGTCTGCGACCTCGCCTTTCAAGCCGCATCCAAAACGGTATACGCTTGAGAGAGAGCCGATGGCCGCAGCTTCCCTGCACGTTTCTTCCGCCGAATCGCCGCATCCGCCGCTCACAGACAGTCATGGGCGCGTGATCCACGACCTGCGTGTCTCCATCACCGACCGCTGTAATTACAAATGCGTCTATTGCCGGACAGGCGAGGTGGGGGCGCAATATGCGGAGCTGACCAATGATGAGTACCTGCGCCTGATCCGGCTCTTTGTCGGCCTGGGAATTACCAAGGTGCGGCTTACGGGCGGCGAGCCGCTTTTGAGGCGCGGAGTCGTCGAGCTGGTCGAGGAGCTGGCGCGATTGCGCACGCCGGCAGGCGAGCCACTGGACCTCGCGCTCACCACCAACGGCCACATGCTCGAATCGCTTGCAGCCCCGCTCAAAGCCGCCGGACTCAACCGCGTCACCGTGAGCATGGATGCCGTGGATCGAGCGGTCTTTGAGCGGATCACGCGCGTGCCGGGCAGCTTTCCGGTGGTGCTCAAAGGCATTCGTGCCGCACGCGCCCAGGGCCTTACGCCGCTCAAGATCAACTGCGTGCTCCTGCGCGGATTCAACGACGATCAAATGGAAGCTTTTGCGCGGTTCGCCCGCGAAGAGCAGGTGGTGGTGCGCTTTATTGAGTTCATGCCGCTGGAAGAGGGCCGTTTGTGGTCGCCGGAGATCGTGGTGACGCTCAAGGAAATCGCAGAGCGCATTGGCCGGACCATGCCGCTGGTCGAACTGCCGCACCGTGAAGCCAGCGAGACGGCGCGGCGCTACACCTTCGCAGACGGCGTGGGCGAGATCGGCATTATTGCTCCGGTGAGCCAGGCCTTTTGCGGTGCGTGCAGCCGCGTGCGGCTCACTTCCGACGGTAAAATCCGTACTTGCCTGTTTTCGCAGGTGGAGCACGATCTCTACGGGAGGATGCGGGCCGGGATCGATGACGCGGAACTTCGCGCCTACATTGTCCGTACAGTCGAGGGAAAGGAAGCCCGCCATCACATCGGGGAACCGGAGTTTCTCAAGCCATCGCGGTCCATGGTACACATTGGCGGCTAAGGCGGAGCGACCAGCAGAAACGCACAGCAGCGAGGAATCGGGCGAAATTAAGAAAGCGGAAACCGGCCAAGCCTCGCAAGCTTGACATTTCGGGATTGAGCCTGTGTGACACAATATGCAAAGACTTACTCCCCAGGGCCCAACCATGCCACACGAGACGGAAGGACGCATACCGCTCGCCGATTTGCTCGTATTTCACCAGCTGGCTCGATCGCTGGCCTCGAGCTTCGATCTGGACACAATTCTGCGCACCATCCTCGAGCAGATGGAGCGGATGGTGGAGGCGGAGCTGTGGACGCTGCTGATGCTCGACAGCTCCGGCCAGGAGTTGTACTACGCCATTGCGGCGGGTGAGGAACAGGAGAAGCTGAAGAGCCTGCGCGTCAAGCGCGGCGAAGGCCTGGCAGGATGGGTGCTCGAACACGGCGAGACGCTCATCATTCCCGAGGCGGAAGTAGATCCGCGCGTGCAGCAAGCGGGCGCGAGCGGTTCGCGCACGGTGCGCTCAGCCATCGCTCTGCCTTTGCGCGGGCGCAAAGGGACCCGGGGCGTGATTGAAATCCTGAATCCCCGTGCCGAAATGTCGGATTACACCATTGCCTTTCTGCACATTCTGGCCGATCACGCTGCCATCGCCATTGAAAACGCGCAGGACGTGGCGCGCATTCAGCAACTCACCATCACCGATGACACCACCGGTCTCTACAATGTTCGTCATCTTTACGACGTGCTCGAAAGCGAGTTGCGGCGATGCAGCAATTTGCGGATCCCCGTCAGCCTGGCGTTTCTCGACCTCGACCAATTCAAGCTGGTGAACGATGAGCACGGGCACCTGGTAGGCAGTGAGCTACTGGCCCTTACCGGGCGCAGACTGCAGGAACTGAGCCGGAAGCAGGATAAGTGCTTCCGATACGGCGGCGACGAATTCGTGGTCCTGATGCCGGAAACTGAGGCCGGCGCCGCGCTTGAGCTGACGAAGGCCATGCATCGCGTCTTGATGGAAACCGAGTTCAGGATGAAGAGCGGCCTGAAATTGAAAGTGAGCGCCAGCATGGGCCTGGCCTCCGCGCCACGCGATGGCACCCAGATGCACGCCATCATCGGCATCGCCGATGCCCGGATGTACACGGTAAAGAGCGGCGGGCGCGGACGAGTGCTGGGAGGGTAGCCGGCCGGAAAAGATTGAGGGCCGCTTTCGGATGGAAGCGGCCCCTGGAAGATACTGCGGTCATTCCAAGAAGAACACCGGGAGCGCCCGAAAACTTAGATGTCGAGATTCTTCACGTCGAGCGCATTGTCTTCGATAAATTTGCGGCGCTGCTCGACGTCGTCGCCCATCAGCGTGGTGAAGATGGCGTCGGTTTCTGTATAGTCCTCAAGCTTGACCGAGCAGCAGCGTGCGGCGCTCGGGGTCCATCGTGGTGTCCCACAACTGCGTGGCCGTCATCTCGCCCAGGCCTTTATAGCGCTGCACCTGGTAGTCCTTCTTGCCCTGTTCCACGATGTAGGCGAAGAGCTCGCGGGCGGTCTGTTTTTCGACCGGCTCGCGCGAAACCCGTTGGGCGCGGGCGGGAGATTTGGTTGCCTTCTTGGCCTCGTCGCCTTCGGCTTCTTCCTCTTCCTCGGCCACAGCAGCTTTGCCGGCGTACTCCACCAGGAAAGGCGGCTCAAGAAATTCCTTGATGATCGAAAACTTCGCCATCATTTGGCGAAATTCGGGGCTCGAAGCCAGGGTCCAGTCGATGCAGCGGTTCGCGCCCTGAGCATCGGTAAAGCAGATCGACCAGGTGTGGTGCTCCTCGTCTTCGACCGGCTTGGCCACCTTGATCTGGAACTCATCGGATAACTCAACGAGCTTCGCATGGAGAGCGGCAATCTTCTCCGGAACTCCGTTGCCGTTCTTCGCCGAGAAGTCGGCGCGGTGCGTCAGCTCGGCGCGGGCCAGCATCTCCGTCAACTTCTCGTTGCGGATGCGCTTGTCCACCTTCTCCGCAAAACCGAGATACTCGTTCAGAGTCGCCATGAAGCGGTTGAGTTCGGAGCCCTCGATGCGGCTGGCGGCCTCGCCGTGGCGCACGATCATGCCTTCGGCCGCGCGCTTCACCATCACCTTCACGAATTCGCGATCGTCCTTGATGTACTGCTCGAAGCGTCCCTTCTTGATCTTGTAGAGCGGCGGCTGCGCGATATACACGCGGTCGCGCTTGATGAGTTCCGTCATGTGGCGGAAGAAGAAGGTGAGCAGCAGGGTACGGATGTGCGAGCCGTCCACATCGGCGTCGGTCATCAGGATGATCTTGCCGTAGCGCAGCTTGGCGGGATCGAAATCGTCCTTGCCGATGCCGGTGCCCAGCGCGGTGATGAGGGCGCGAATTTCTTCATGGCCCAGCATCTTGTCGTAGCGCGCCTTTTCCACGTTCAGAATTTTGCCCTTGAGCGGAAGGATGGCCTGGAATTTGCGATCGCGGCCCTGCTTGGCCGTGCCGCCGGCCGACTCGCCCTCGACCAGGTAGAGCTCGCAGCGTTCCGGGTTGCGTTCGCTGCAGTCGGCGAGCTTGCCCGGCAATCCGCCGCCGTCGATCGCGCCCTTGCGCCGCGTCAGGTCGCGGGCCTTGCGGGCGGCTTCGCGCGCGCGCGCGGCTTCAATCGCCTTGTTGATGACGCGCCGCGCCACCGGAGGATTCTGCTCCAGATACATTCCCAGGCGCTCGTTGACGAAGGCCTGCACCGTGCCGGCGATATCGGAGTTGAGCTTGCCCTTGGTCTGCCCTTCGAACTGCGGCTGCGGCAGCTTGACGCTGATCACGGCTACAAGACCCTCGCGCACATCGTCGCCGCTCAGGCTTTCTTTTAGGTCTTTGAAGAGGCCCATCTGCTGCCCGATGAAGTTGATGGTGCGCGTGAGCGCCGCGCGGAAACCCGAGAGATGCGTGCCGCCATCCACCGTGTTGATGTTGTTGGCGAAGCAGAAGATGGTGTCGGCGTAGCTGTCGTTATACTGCAGCGCGATATCGATCTCGACCCCGTCGCGCGAGGCCTCCATGACGATCGGCTTGTCGTGCAGCACGCTCTTGCCGCGGTTGAGGTGTTTGACGAACTCGGCGATGCCGCCGGCATATTTAAACTCCGCGCGGCGCGCTTCGCCGGTCTTGGCATCGGCGGTGCGCTCGTCGGTGAGCGTGATCTCGAGACCTTTGTTCAGGAAGGCCATTTCGCGCAGGCGCTGCGCCAGCGTGTCGTAGTTGAACTCGGTGGTGGCGAAGATGGTCTTGTCGGGGAGAAAGTGCACCTTGGTGCCGCGGCGCTTGCTGGTGCCGGTCTTGCGCAGCTCGCTGGTGGGGATGCCGCAGCTGAAATCCATCTCCCAGGTATGGCCTTCGCGCCAGATCTCGACGTTAAATTCCTGCGAAAGCGCGTTCACGCAACTCACGCCCACACCGTGCAGTCCGCCTGAAACCTTGTAGGTCGAGGAATCGAACTTGCCGCCCGCGTGCAGCTTGGTGAGAACGACTTGCACCGTAGGCATCTTTTCGCCGCCCGCCAGCGTCATCGTGTCCACGGGAATTCCGCGCCCGTCGTCGACTACGGTGATGGAGTTATCGACGTGGATGACGACGTCGACTTTTGTCGCATAGCCGGCAAGCGCCTCATCCACGGAGTTGTCGACGACTTCATAGACAAGGTGATGCAGCCCCATCTCGCCGGTCGAGCCGATGTACATGGCGGGACGCAGGCGCACCGCCTCGAGCCCTTCGAGAACCTTGATGTTCTCGCCGGTGTAGCTATCGTTGTCGCCGTGCATGGACGTGCTGCTCAAGACTTCAGTCGCCATAAAATTCCATTCGGCTGGGAGTGCCAGTCAAGATTCGTCAAACCAGGGTCAGCGGAGACGATTTCCGGGTGCTGAAAGAGCGAATAACCGATTGAAAAAACGGGGGCATCGAGCTTGTTGGTCCACTGTTATTTTATCATGCAGCGATGTTGCGAAACGCGGCAGCATCAAGGCGCAAGACGTGGTTACCAGGCACAGGGAACCCCCTAGCGAGGTGACGTTGGTAATCATATTTCCTATAAATTAGTTATCTTTTTGAAAACACTTGATTTATATTATACGACCGGGTACGGTTTTAATCGAGACTGTCTTTGAAAAAGCTGTCAAATTCAAATCAGAGGTTACCACAAATGCAAACCACACTTCGCATGTTCGCCCTGCTTGTTGCTGTTGCCGGCCTTGGTGCCGCTGCCTTCGTTCCCGCCGCCACGCAAGCTCAGCCGAGGCACACTTCGATTCTCGCGACCAGCCCCCTCGCGGCTATGCCCGCCCCCCCGTGTCCCGTTTTGGGTTGTGTTGTTTCGACTTCGGGCCGTTAGCACTAACTGAGACTTCTGCGGGACGGTCGGCTAGCACGAAAGTGTAGGCGTGTTGTCCAGTTTTTCATTGAGAATCCAGCGGGTTGGCGCTATTCTGTGTGCTGCCGCAGGTTCTCAGGTAGCGCCTATGTCCTTGAATCCCGCAATGTGGTTGATGACTGGGCTGGAGCTTTTGCTCTGGGCCACGCTGGCGATTGTCTTTTGGCGCAAGGGTCTGCACCGCCGCTTCCGGGCCATGGGCTATTACTTGGCGCTCCGCGCAGTTTCTGCGCCTCTGCTGCTCATTCTGCTCTACGGGTCCTCTCACGCTGGGAGCCAGTCTCGCTCTCTGTTGCTGAACAAGATCTACGCAATCGACTTCTTCGTAGCCTATCTGGCGGCGGCGATCCTACTCTTCTTCATCTGTGTTGAGGTCTTCCGTTCCGCTCTTGCGCCCTTTCCGGGCATCGCAAAGCTCGCCATCGTGATCTTCCGCTGGACAGCTTTCGTCTCCGTCATAGTCAGCCTGTCTTCAGTCTCATTCACCCACCCGAGTCTACGGACCGCTGGTGCAATTCTGTATAACCTGATGCACTCGGTCAGCCTTCTCGCGCTTTGTCTGCTGGCCTTTCTTTGTATCAGCATGAACGCACTGCGCCTTTCAGTGCGCGATCACGCCTTTGGCATAGCGCTCGGCTTGGGCATCATGTCTTCAGGCGACTTCATTGTCGCCTCGCTAAGCTCTCGCATTAATACCGTCAACGATCCGGTTGAGTTTATCTACGAAGGCCTGATTCTGCTGTCACTAGCGATCTGGACAACCTACTCCGCCCTTCCCGAGCCGGCACCCAAGCCGATTCTCGTCCCGGCAAGCTCAACGATTTATCGCTGGAACGAGATTGCTTCCGCCCTCGGTCATGGAACTCGCGTGGCCGTGCAGCAGCCCGCCAACGGCTTCTTCCTGTCGGATGTGGAGCGCGTGGTCGAGAAGGTGCTCGCGAAGAACATGAAGGACCGCGAGTCGGAGACGTAAGTCCGCAGATCGGGGAACGCCGGTCTACGCCGTCACATTCGAATCAAACCAGACAGTTTTCTACTGCGGGAAAACCGCCATCACGCGGCTGCGCGGGTCCGCGCGGCTCTTGCGGGCTTCTTCACGGTTCGTTTCCGCGCTTTCTTCTTCTGCGGCACGACCGACAAGCAAAGACCCATCGTGTTCAGCACGGCAACTAGCGTCTTCAAGGTTGGATTGCCCTTGGGCGAGAGCGAGCGGTAGAGAGACTCACGGCTGATGCCGGCATTGGCAGCAACAGCGCCAAGGCCGCCGTAGGCCTCGGCGAGGGCGCGAAGCATGAGCAGGCTTCCGCCGCGCTCCTCCGGATGAATGAGAGATTCGAGGGCGACCTTGAGGTACTCGGTCGCAAGTTCCTGGTCAGAACGAAGGAGTTCAACCTCCCATTCATGATAGGGGCTGCTTGCTGCGAAATGTTTCATAGCTGCCTCCGTTTCCAATCGGCCCAATACTCTTTGGCGCGCTCGATATCGCGCGGTTGCGTCGATTTATCTCCGCCGCACAGCAAGATAACCATCGTTGCGCCGTGACGACCGATGTAGGCGCGGTATCCTGCGCCTACGTGAATTCTTAATTCAGCAACACCCTCGCCAACCGGCGCGCAGTCGCCGAAGTTACCGTTTTCAAGGTGCCGAATCCGGCCGAGAATTCGCGCCTGAGCAGTTTTGTCCCGCAGAGAACGAAGCCAATCGTCGAAAGGGTGCTTTCCCGACTCAACCCGGTAACGGACGATCTCGTACACGGAGTAAGTGTAGCATAAAAGCTACAACAACTGCGAGCAAGAACCGAGTATAGTGGAACGCAGTGAATACACCAGTCCTTATTGAAGCGATTGCTGGTGCAGTGGCCGTGATCGTAGCGGCTTTGAGCTACCTTTTTACCAAAATGAAAGAGCGAGAAGCCGACTGGCGGAAGTGGAAATATGAGCAGTACAAGGAATTCGTAGCCGCGCTGAGCGGCAACGTAGGGCCCAATCCGAGCCCTGAGAGCAGCGGAGCTTCCTTCAAGCATGTAATACACTCAACCTGATTGGCTCGCGTGGCGTTCTAGACGCTGTTCAGTCGCTCATCGCCTCTTTCAATTTGGATAACCGTCGCGAAGAGAACAATGCCCGAATTTCAAGGCTGATTTGGGAAATACGCAAGGATGTCCGAATTCCCGGAACTCCTGGTGCAGAGGAATTCTCCGCGCGCCTCTGGTTTCACACACAACGAGCTACAAAAGGGAACGAAGGCGAATCTGAAATCTAATTCAAGAACATCGTCCGGTAGAGCGTGTCTCTCTGCACGGGCTTGAATCCGGCGTCGCGGATGATTCTGCGCAGCTCTTCTTCGGTGGTGCAATTGGACGTGCCCGCCGCCTTCACCACATTTTCTTCGAGCATCACGCTGCCCACGTCGTTGCCGCCGAAGTGGAGGCCTACTTCCAGCACCTTCAATCCCTGGGTGACCCAACTGGCCTGCACGTTCTCGATGTTGTCGAGATAGAGGCGAGAGATCGCGAGCACTTTGAGATATTCGACCGAAGTCGCTTCGTCCCAGCCGCGTCCGCCGAGCGCGGTGTTTTTGGGCTGGAAGCTCCAGGGGATGAAGGCCGTGAAGCCGCCAGTCTCTTCCTGCAGCCGGCGGACAGCTTCAAAATGATTGATGCGCTGGTCGAAACTTTCGCCTACGCCGAACATCATGGTCGCGGTAGTGCGCATTCCCAATTGATGCGCGGTGCGGTGCACGCTCACCCAGTCGTTGGTATCGCATTTGAGGCGCGCTATGCGGTGCCGGACCTCGTCGTCGAGAATCTCCGCGCCGCCGCCGGGAATCGAGTCGAGCCCAGCGTCGCGCAGACGGGCAATGGTGGTGCGCAGGTCGAGGCCAGAGTACTCGGCGATGGCGAGCACCTCAGACGCCGATAGGCAGTGCAGCCAGATTTGCGGGAAGCGCTGCTTGATGCCCGTGAACAACCGCTCGAACCAATCGATCTTGAGATCGGGATGAATGCCGCCCTGCATCAGCACGCCGGTGCCGCCCATCTCGAGGGTCTCGGCGATCTTGGCGCAGATCGTCTCGAAGTCGAGGATGTAGCCTTCGTCCGCGCGCGGATCGGGTTTGCCGGCCCGTGGCAGCGGACGGTAAAAGGCGCAGAAGGTGCAGTACTCGGTGCAGAAGTTGGTGTAGTTGATGTTGCGATCGATGATGTAGGTGACTACGCCCTCGGGATGCAACCGCCGGCGCACCGCGTCCGCCTCGAATCCCAGACCGATCAGGTCGGGAGAGCGGAAATAATCGAGAGCTTGCTCGCGCGAGATCGGCATAGGTCTATTTTACAGAGATCAGAGATATGGGGTCCTTGGGTTGGTGAACGGTATGCGGCAAAAGCGCGAGACAGTGAACGAGTGAAAGAGTGAAGAAGTGAAAATGACGGCCGCGTCGCCCGCGCTCAAGCCCAGACAAATGTGGCCCTGTCCTTATCCTTGCGCGCACGGCTGACGGGGAAGACCTGTCCGTGCATGGCGATATAAACGCCGGGCGTGAGAAGGCGCGCGGCCAGCAGGCTTTCGGTTAGATTTTGCAGGCCGTCGCTGCCTTCGAATCCTAACGGCGTCATGGCTCCGGTCAGGATGATGGGAACTTTGAGATCGGGGAATGAGTCCTCAAGAAACCGGCCGGTCTCGACCATGGTGTCGGTGCCGTGCGAAATCACGATGGGCGCGGCTTCCCCGCTCTCAGAATTGAGGAGCGCAGCCACGCGATCCCTCACCTCGGCGCGGTCGGCGTCCGTCATCTCAAGGCTGTCTTTGTTCATCAGGTGCTCGGCGCGGATTTCGGCATCGGGCAACCGGAGCATACGCAGATAGCGGTCGAGTTTCGCGGCGCGATTCTCCACTACTCCGCTCTGCTCGGAGTAGACCTTCTCGATGGTGCCGCCGGTCGAGATTAAGTAGATGCGCTGCATAGCCCGTCCTGAGCGATGTTATCCGCGGTAGCGCTTCTGGTGCCAGACCCACGCGGTGCGGACGATTTCGTCTAGGTTTGTGTAGCGTGGCTTCCAGCCTAGCTCGCGCATGGCTTTGGCAGAACTGGCTACGAGCACCGCGGGATCGCCGGGGCGGCGGGGATGAATCTCCGCCGGGATGGGGTGGCCGGTGACGAGGCGCGCTGATTCGATCACTTCTCGCACGCTGAAGCCCTGGCCGTTGCCGAGGTTATAGATGAGCGGGGCCTCACGGCCTTTTCCCTCTGCCAAGGCGTCGAGCGCCAGCAGGTGAGCGTCGGCGAGGTCCGAGACATGGATGTAGTCGCGGATGCAGGTGCCGTCGGGAGTCGGATAGTTGTCGCCATAGATGCGAATCGAGTCGCGGCGGCCGAGGGCCACGTCTAAAACCAGCGGAATCAAGTGCGTCTCGGGCTGGTGCGATTCGCCGCGCACGATACCCTCGGGGCCTTCGGCGGCGCCGGCCACGTTGAAGTAGCGCAGGGAAGCGTACTGGAGTCCGTGAATGCGGTGCAGCCAGGTGAGCATCTGTTCGACGAGGAGTTTGGACTGGCCGTAGGCGTTGGTGGGGGAAAGCCGCATATCTTCATGAATCGGAATGGTTTCCGGCTCACCGTAGACGGCCGCTGTGGAGGAGAAAACCAGCCGCTTTACCCCGCAGGCCAGCATGGCCTCGAGTAACGACAGGGTCGAGGCGGTGTTGTTTCGGAAGTAAATCTCCGGGTGCAGCATGGACTCGCCTGCCTCGATGAGGGCGGCAAAGTGAAGAACTGCATCAAAAGGTTCGTGAGCGTCGCGTGCATCGATGAAGATATTTTCGAGGTGAGCGCGATCGGAGAGTTCGCCGTCTATTAGTTCAGCGCCGGGTGGCAGAAGATCGCGGCGGCCATGGCTCAGGTTATCGTAAACAAATACCTTATGTTCTTTTTCGGTCAGCAATCCCGTAACAGTACTACCGATGTACCCTGCACCGCCCGTAACCAGAATCTTCACGAAAGGGCTGTCCTTTCCCAGTCGATTTGGGTTAATTTGAGTCTATAGGAGCAATGCCTGGCGGGACCGCGAAGCAGGTGAGTTTCCCGGGACCTGTCGAGTCCGGCTCTGAGGCCTGCGCAGCAAGCAGGTCCAGAGATGGGAAGCCGGGAATCCCGTCTATATTGGAATCGCCGTCTTTGCCAGGGGCAAGGGGCGATTTTTTCGCTGTTGCCTTGGGTGGAGAGAGTGGATGTTCGAAGGCCGGCCGTCCCGCCGTTCCGAGAATCCGATCTGCGCGCCAACCAGACGGCAGTGCGCCCCAGTGGGTGCCGTCGCACGGTCGCGGTCTTTGGCCTGGCGGGGCAAACCACGTATAATGACTACTCCCCATTCCCATACCCGGGTTCGAAGTTCCGGGTGGAGACGCCGGTCAGGATTGCGCCACGTCCTCCGCAAAGAAAAGGGGAAGACCGGAATCCAGGAACAAGCGATAGCAACGCTTCGGCGGCATTTTGACGTCATATCTCCAGGGGAGACGCTTTTGGCGCGGCTGGGGCCGCTCTCCAAAAATCATGATCGCTCAAACGATTTCTGGCACGAATGCAGCACTGTTTCTGCCGATCAATTCGTAAGCAGTGAATGGCTCGTAAGCAGTGAATGGCGTACGCCGCCCGAGGGTGGCCCTGAAGCGAGGATTTGAACCATGCCGACGTCGACGGATTATTATTCCCCAGCACCACAACTCACCTTTGGTCTTTTGCCTGAGGGTGAGGGAAGAAGGGCATCCTTCATCATCAGTTCGACCGTGAATACGGCGATCCTGATCACTCTCATCCTTGTCGGAATGATGGCGAAGCAAGTCATCCAGAAGCACTATGAGATGACGGAGCTGATTGTACCCAACACGCCACCGCCGCAGCACTTCAAGCAGCCACCGCCGCCCAAGCTGCCGCCGCCGCCGGAGCAGCCGAAGATCGAGCTTCACCCCGAGGTTCGGCAGATCCAGATGCCGAAGCCCAAGCCGGAGCCGAGGCCCGTACAACTCCAGGCCAAAGTGAATCTGCCGGAGATACAGAAGCAGCAGATCAGGCTGGCTCCTCAGCCCAAGCAGGCGCTCAACGACGCGGCACCAGCGCAGAACAGGCAAGTCAAACCTAAGGTAGGCCAAGTGCATTTTGGCGATACGTTTGGCGTTATGCCGAATCCCAACGCCACGCGCCCCGCAACCGTAGCGGCGATTGGCAATCCTTACGGCAATAATCATGGACCGGTGGGCGCGCCGCAAGGCAGAGTGGGATCGACAGGCCTGGGAACCAACACCAGAGCCGGTTCTGGCTACGGCGTGCAAGGCAGGGTCGCATCGGCTGGAATTCCGGGCGCAACCGGAACGAGGAATTCGGGTACTTATGGGAAGGTGGAGTCGGCTGGAATTCCTACGACGACGGCGCAGGTTGCCATGCCTGTGAGGCAGACTGCGGCCGCGGACGCTACGGACCTGGAAGTGCTCTACAAGCCGCCAGTGCAGTACACGGCTGAGGCGCGGCAGATGAGGATCGAGGGCGACGTGGTGCTGCGGGTCACGTTCCTTGCTTCTGGCCGAGTGGTGGTGCAGAGTGTGGTGCGCGGGCTGGGTCACGGGCTGGACCAGGAAGCGCAACGCGTGGCACAACAGATCCGTTTCCGACCGGCGACGCGCGACGGCCGGCCGGTTGACCTTACGACAACCATTACGATCTCCTTCCAACTGGCGTAGCATCGATTTGACGTAGCATCATTGATTGTTAGATCGCACGTGGCCTGCGCTCAGCCGAAACGCGCCGCAAGGCGCGGCGGAGGAAACACTGAGCAAGGTAGTATTCAACCAGGAGTTGCACATGAAGTTTCGCAAGATCCCCCTCGCCCTGCTGATCTTGACTCTTAGCACGGGCTATGCGTTCGCAAGAAACAAGGAACCGAAATTCGAGCCTTTCCGTCAGCTCACGCCTGACCAGAATGCGCTTGTGCAGAAGGCGATTGCGCAGGAAAAGGTGATGATTCGGAACATCCAGCAGCGCACGCCGCTGGTGGAAACCTACATCCAGAACACGCGTCCGGACGTAAAGCTCTACGAGGTTCCGATTTCGGACCAGTACATGCTGAGCCGCGTGGATTTCGGCAAGGGCTTTTTCGATAAGGAATATGTTCCGAAGGAACTGGGGAACAAGCATGGCTTCTTCAAAGGCTCTATGGACGCGATCACGGGCCTGACCAAGGCGCTGCATCTGGACCAGAACTGGACCTACTCTCCCACCGGCTTCATGCAGATGATGTTTCTCGACCCCAGCGGCTTCGACCAGCAGCACTATGTGTTCAGCTTTGTGCGGCGCGAGTTTTTGGGATCGGTGCGCACCTGGGTTTTCGACGTGCATCCCAGGAGCGACGTGAAGGGCATCGGCCGTTTCTACGGGCGCATCTGGATCGAGGATCAGGACGGCAACGTGGTGCGCTTCAACGGCACTTACACTGGCTCGTCCGATCCGGAGTCGAATAAGCACTTCTTCCACTTCGATAGCTGGCGCATGAACGTGCAGCCGGGGGTCTGGCTGCCGGTTGCCGTGTATGTGGAAGAAACGCAACGCAGCGACGGCGCTCCCACAGGCCTGAAGGCGCAAACGCACTTCTGGGGCTACTCGCTCAAGCTGCCCACGCGCGACAGCGAAAACGTGAGCGTGAAGGTTGACGATGCGGTGGACAAGAGCGATGACTCGCAGGATGTAGGCCCGCTGCAGGCCTCGCGGATGTGGGTGACTCAGGCCGAGAATAACGTGATTGACCGGCTGGTGCAGGCAGGCCTCGTAGCTCCGATCGATGCCGGCGGCTACGAAGAAAAGGTTCTGGGCCAGATCGTCATCAATCTGGTGGTGCCGAACAATCTCGCCTTCACCGACCAACTTCATTGCCGTGTGCTTCTCACCGACACGGTTGAAGCTACGACGGTTGGCAATACCATTATCGTGAGCAAGGGTCTCATCGACAGTCTGCCTAGCGAAGAAGCCATTGCATCGGTGATCGCAATGGAACTGGCGCACATTGCGATGGGCCACCACATCGACACGCGCTACGCGTTTAACGACCGTCTGCTCTTCCCGGACACGGCCACCTTCCAGCGCATCGACATGAACCACAGCGACGTGGATAACGAAACGGCGTCAAAGCGGGCGATGGAGTATCTCGAGAACTCCATGTACAAGGACAGGCTGGCGAACGCGGGGCTTTACTACGAGCAGTTGGTGGATCGCGCTAAGGTGCTGAAATCGCTCAATACTCCGACGTTGGGCGACTCGCTGCTGAGACCCGACGGCACGCCATGGATGGCGGCCTTGATGCACCAGGCGCCCAAGATCAATTGGGACGACCTGGCGCAAACCGCAGCCCTCCCACTGGGGAGCTGGCTGAAGACCGATCCGTGGGACGACAAGGTGCATATGTTGAACGCCAAGCGCTATGCGCCGATGAATGCCCGCGACAAGATGCCGTTCGAGGTCACGCCGATCTTCTACAAGCTGCAGCGCTATGACATGGCCCAGGCGACGCCGCCGACAGCGGAAACGCCGGCCAACAGCAACGGCAACCAGCAGGTGCCTGCCAACAACAACGGCGACCAGCAGCCGGTCGCGACACCCGACAATGCTCCGCCGGCACAACCGCCGCCGCCGCCACAGAGCGGGGCGGCGCCGCCACCCGATCAGCAGAAGCCGGCTGCCGGAACTCCGCAGTCGTAAACCATCAACTCCGTGGACCCTGTGGTGCACTGCGGTTTTTTGGGGCGCACCGCGGGGCCATCGAGTGCGAGTTCGACTGGCTTTTTCCGCCGATTGGCGATCTTACAGAAAGTGGATTTGGGCTGGCTTATGAGACGTTTTTTCCAGGCGTTCCTATTCGTCGCGTTTTTGCTGGCAGTTGGTTCCACCGCATACGGACAGAGCGCGGCTTCGGCCTTCCATCGCAGCTACTCGATTTATGCCGGCGCAGAAGGCTCCGTGTTCCAGCCCGACTATGCCGGCCGTGGCGTCGCCGAGAACAGTCCGCAGCGCCTCTACGGTGTCGGAGCCTTTGGCGACGCGCGCTTCAACCGCTGGGCGCAGATTGAAGCCGAGGCCCACTGGCTGCGCTTCAACGAGTACCTTGGCATTTACCAGAACACTTACTCGATCGGGCCGCGCATCCCGATCAAGGAAGACTTCCACAGGTTTACGCCCTACGGCAAGGTGCTCATCGGCTGGGGCACGATGGCAAACCTTTCAGGTAAGGCTCTGGCCTTTACCTATGGCGCCGGCATTGATTACCAGCTAAACAGCAGATTCAAAATCCGCGTCATCGATTTCGAATATCAGCAGTGGCACGTGACGCCCGATACCCTTTGGCCCTACGGCGGAAGCGTCGGCATTAGCTACAGAGTGTTCTGAAGAGCACGGGCCGCGCGCAAGGCAACGACAGGCGGCCGGCATCCGTGCACGGAAATCAGGCCGGGCGAAGCGACCTTTGCACGTCTCGGCCTTTGCTTTTTCAATCTCCAACTCTTTCAAGATGCGGAATCGCTGCGAAAAACTTTTTCATCTGCCTGGACGCCAAGGCTGGACCGTGCTCGCGGCGTGCCTCTTGCTTTCAGCGTTTACCTTTGCGCAGAACAAGATCGATGCGAACGTCAGTTCGTCGAAATCGCCTGAGAACGCGGCTGCGCAAGCCGCACATGGAGCCGCACCGGGCCAGCCCACGGCTCCGGCTCCCGAAACAGCGTTGCGCCTGGCCAGGCTGCCTCAGCCGCTGCCCCCGCAATTGACAAACGGGATCAATGTCGCCGAGCGCTCCAAGGATATCCTGCGCCATCTCAGCCAGGTCATCGCCTACTATCGCATGGCCGTGACCCCGATCCAGAAGACGGGACAGCCGAGCGACACTCTCTATGCCCAGCAGGCGCAAACCACTGCCACGCAGATCGCCCAATTGGCTTTCCAATCCGCACGTGACGAAGCCGCGCTGCTGGCGCGAATCCCGTCGCAGGGGCAAGCGGGCACGCCGCCTGCTGGGGGAGATGAACAGCGTTTGCGCAACGCGCAACAGCGGGTGAGCCAGCGCATCCAGGACCTCCAGAACCAGCAAGACGATCTCGAAAAGCAGATCGCCACAGCGCCGCGGAGCCAGCGCGCGCAGCTCAGTAACCAATTGGAGGCCGTGCGCGGCCAGCTCGAGCTCGCGGACGCGGAGTCGGATGCGCTCAGCAAAGTCTTCGGATTGTCGGCAACCAAGAGCAACACGGGGCTGGAGAGCGACATCGACAAGCTGCAGCATTCGGTTCCCGAGGTCATCGACAGCAACGTGAAGCCGGTGGCGAACTCGATGCAGAACCTCGAGTCGATGGGCGAGGCTGGCGTCGTCAACCAGGGCGAGATCCTGTTTCAGCTGATTTCGACCGAACATGCGATCGACGCGCGCATCGATGCATTGCAAGAGCTGCACCAGCAGGCCGTCGATCTGCGAACGCCGCTGGTGAACATCCTGCGTGCAACGCTCCAGGAGGGCAACAACCTGGAGAACAACAACTCTGCGGCACAGGCTTCCCAAGGAAAAATCCAAACGACCGCAGCCCAGGAGGCCACGGACAAAAAAGCCTACGATCAGCTCACCGATGCCTTTAAGGCAGTCTCGTCGGTTTCGATCCCGATCAGCCAGGAACTGCTGCTCCTCGAACAAGCACAGGGAAACCTGGTGTCGTGGCGCTCCTCAGTGGATGCGGAGCGCGCCAGCATCATGCATTCTCTGCTGATTCGTCTGGGCATCATTGTTCTGGCTCTGGTTGCCATCCTCGCCATCGGCGAAGCATGGCGGCGGGCTGTCACGCGCTACGTGCAGGATCTGCGCCGGCGGCGGCAGCTTCTGGTGATCCGGCGCATGGCGATCGGCTTTCTCAGCGGCGTCGTGATCATTCTTGGAGCCGTCACGCAGTTCAGCTCACTGGCGACCTTTGCCGGCTTCGTCACGGCGGGACTGGCTGTGGGCCTGCAGACGGTGCTGCTTTCGGTTGCGGCGTACTTTTTCATCGTGGGACGCTATGGCGTACGCGTTGGAGACCGCATCACAGTAGCGAACGTGACCGGAGACGTGATCGAGGTGGGCCTGTTCCGCTTTTACATGCTGGAAATGGCGGGCGTGGGATCTGTGCTCCATCCCACCGGCCGCGTCGCTGTGTTCGCGAATTCCGTGCTCTTTCAAACCGGCACGCCGCTCTACAAGCAGATTCCCGGAACCAACTATTCCTGGCACGAAGTTTCGTTGAAGCTGAAGCCCGGCGCGGATCACAAGCCAGTGCTCGACGCCATTCAACATGCGGTTGAGGAAGTCTATGCGGAATACAAGGACCAGGTGGAGCGGCAGCACGCGCAGGTGGAAGCGTGGATGGATAGCAGCTTGCCATCCGTGAAGGTCGAGTCGCGGCTTGCATTCTCCGACGGCTTGAAATGCACGGTGCTCTACCCGGTGCTCATCGCGCGCGCCACGGAGATCGATCAACACGTGGTCGAGTTGCTGCTTCATGCCATGGCGGCCGATCCAATGCTGGCGCAGGCTATCGATGGCTCGCCGGATATTGCGGCGGTTGTGAAGGCGTAATGGGCGTCCGGTTGGAATTTCGAGGAAACTTCGGCGTTTGGGACACCGGCAAGGCCGTTAAAATATCGCCTCAAATCCCTTCCTACGGATCACGTTCAACAAAGCAAGAGCCGGTCCCTTCGGATGCTTCGTTCCACGCTCCAATTGCGAGATGTACCCTGGCGTCAGATTGAGATAGCGAGCAAACGCCGCCTGGCTCAGATTCGCGTTTTCCCTCATTTTCTGAATCTCTTTGGCCCTGATCGGCTTGGCGGAAGGAAGAGGCTTTTGGCCAAGATGACGCACTGTGATCTGACGGTATTCCTCATCTTTCAGCATGCCGAGGCGGTGCAGATCGCCGGCAGTCTCAAGAATCGCTTCGACCATGCGACTGTTCTTTTTAGTCATCTTCAACCTCCAATATTGCGCCGTCCTCGAGGCCCTCGGAGATCCTCTGCGAATTGGCCGAGATCCAGTAATCAGCTACGCGACGCCACGAAATGAGCTCGTCGTGCTCGATATTCTCGCGCTCGTTTTTGGCGAATCCGTAAAGAAACACAGCCCTATTCCGGATGCGGTAAGCAACGATCATGCGGTATCCGCCGGAGCGACCCTGTCCTCTTCTTGCGATCCGTTGCTTGATCAGCCCACCGCCCAGATCCGCATCGATCAAGCCCTGCTCCGCCCGCGCGATCGCGTCGAGAAGGCTTTCGTGCGCGATTCCTTCGCGTCTCGCAAATCGGGCAAACCAACGGGTCTTGAAAACTTGCATGGGCTTGTTGCTAGCACTATGAACTATAGCACATAATACTACAATCCGGCGCAAAATAGCGAATGGCCCTGCGGATGCCGCGAAGTCATTTTGTAGTGTGTTGTTGCCGCGTTTCTTTCTGCCGGGCTACTCCACCGTCACGCTCTTGGCCAGGTTGCGCGGCTGATCTACGTCGCAGCCGCGGCGGACGGCGATGTAGTACGCGAGCAATTGCAGCGGGACGATTTCGATGAGCGGGGAGAGCAGTTCCGGGGCCGGCGGAATATGGATCACGTGCTCGACGAGGCCGCGGATGGTTTCGTCGCCCTCAGTCGCCACTGCAATGACGCGACCGCTGCGCGCCGTGACTTCCTGAATGTTCGAGAGCGTCTTTTCGTAGCGCAGCTTCGAGGCCGGGTCGGATGCGTCGCGCGTGGCAAGAACCACGACCGGCAGGTTCTCGTCGATGAGCGCGTTGGGGCCGTGCTTCATTTCGCCGGCCGGGTAGCCCTCGGCGTGGATGTAGGAGATTTCCTTGAGTTTGAGCGCGCCTTCGAGCGCGATCGGGAAGTGAATGCCGCGGCCAAGATAGAGGAAGTCCGACACCGTCGAAAATTCTTTGGCTAAGGCTTCGCACTGGGACGAGCGCGAGCGCAATACCTCTTCGATCTTCGCCGGAATGCGTCCCAGTTCGCCGATAAGCGCGATGGATTCGGTCATGTCGAGCTTGCCGCGTAACTGGCCGAGCTTCATGGCCAGCAAAAACAACGCCGTCAGTTGCGACGTGAATGCCTTGGTGGAGGCCACGCCGATCTCCGGTCCGGCGTGCGTGTAGATGGAGCCGTGCGCCTCGCGCGCTACCATGGCGCCAACAACATTGCAGATGGCCACGGTCTTCGAGCCCATGGCTTTCATCTCGCGCTGCGCGGCGAGTGTGTCTGCGGTCTCGCCACTCTGTGTGATCAGGAGACCCAACACTTCGGGCCCGCCGATGGGATCGCGGTAGCGGTATTCGCTGGCGTAGTCCACGTCCACGGGCACGCGCGCAAGCCGCTCGATCATGTATTTGCCGGTGAGCGCCGCATGCCAACTGGTGCCGCAGGCGGCGATGCTGATGCTCCGGGCGTGGGCGAGCTCTTCGTCTGAAATCTCCATTTCGGCGAGAAAGACGGAGCCCGAGTCGAGAGAGACGCGGCCCAGCGTGGTGTCGGTGACGGCCCGCGGCTGCTCCCATATCTCCTTGAGCATAAAATGCTTATAGCCGCCCTTTTCCGCCTGGATGGGGTCCCATTGCACGCGCGTCAGCTCCCGCTTTACGGGCTTGCCATCGAAATCCGTCAGCGTAACGCCCGCGCGCGTGAGGATCGCCATATCGCCATCTGCGAGGAAATAAATATTGCGCGTGTGGTGGAGGATACCGGGGACGTCGCTGGCGACAAAGGCCTCGCCCTCGCCGACTCCGATGACGACCGGAGGGCCAAGCCGCGCCGCAACGATTTTGTCGGGTTCCGAGGCGCTCAACACGCCGAGAGCGAAGGCACCCGTCAGTCGCTTTGCCGCGCGGCGCACGGCCTCTTCGAGGGTGATCGGCTTGCCGGCACCCTCGGCTTCCTTCTGCATTTGCTCGATCAGGTGGGCGATGATCTCGGTGTCGGTCTCGGTGACAAACTTGTGGCCCTGCGCGGTGAGCTCCCGCTTCAACTCGAGATAATTTTCGACAATGCCGTTGTGCACAACGACGATGCGGCCGGTGCAATCGCGATGAGGATGGGCGTTCTCTTCGGTAGGCCGGCCGTGCGTGGCCCAGCGCGTGTGCCCGATGCCGAAAGTACCCTGCGGCGGATGGTCGCGCAGGACGTTTTCCAGATTCCCGAGCTTGCCGGGCGCGCGCCAGACTTCGAGCTGCGCGTTGCCTGGCTTTCCGACAGCGATGCCCGCCGAGTCGTAACCCCTGTATTCAAGACGCCTTAGCCCTTCGATGATGACAGGGACAACCTCTTTGGTTCCGACATAGCCGACGATTCCACACATACTGGGATTGTAAAGCGAGGCAAGGGGGAACTATCCCAAACAAAGAATCGTTTCCTGGTGCTTGTTGCTCAATGGAATTCCCTCATCTTCAGGCAAAAGGCATAGAAATATCGGTAAATCCCGATAATTTACGCCGAAACAGGGGAAAAGGCCTAGAACGGGTCTTCCCACTCAAGTGGGATTGTGGGACACCTTTACAATTCGGGATCATACTTTGGTGGATTGGTTCACCCCAGAGTCACTTTCCGAGGGAAGTGCTGGATGAGCGATTCCTTTTATATGCAGCATCCTCCTGCGGCATAGCCTGAGGGCATGCAAACTGCCGAGGAGCCCTAATACGGCATCGCCTGGCACGGATGTGTCACACGAGCTTTCCCCCTCCGGGTGAGGTTGCCTAAGCTCCTGTCCACAAAAGTACTAGTTCTGTTGTCATTCCGTGGCATTTCAAGAGTTTCCGGCGAAGGCTAGAATCGTTTCGAGTTGAGAGGCGAGTTACGCCAGAGAAGGACTCAACTGAGAAGAGCAAGCCTAAAGGGACGAAGCACCGGTTCTGAACCCCATCCCCCCAGGGAGATCGGTATAGAGACTCGGCCCGTACCTTTTGAAATGGCAAATTCGTAATTAGAGAACGGGAGAAGGAAATGGCAACGACACCCGGCGAGTACGATGTCGCATCGCATCGCAATGACGAGCTGAATAATCCGGTGGGTGCATTCGGGTTGAAAATTACCCTGATTTGCCCGAATGAGCACTATTGCTCGGAGTTGGCGCACTGCCTTTACGACGCGCAATGCGGCGAAGTGCGTACACAGACCTACTATCCATCGATTCCTATCGGCGACGGCGATGTGCTGGGCGGGGAATGCGACGTAGCCATCGTGGAGTTGGACAGCGATCCGGATCAGGCGCTGGCCCTGGTCAAGCGGATCGGCAACACATCGACAGCGCGGCTGATGGTCTGCTCCGCGAGTCCGGCGCCGGACCTTCTGATGCGCTGCATGCGCGCAGGAGCACGCGAGTTTCTGAATCTGCCCGTGGATCGCGACCAGATCGTGGCCGCGATGGTGCGCGCCGCTGCCAAACGGCAGCCGGCGCAGCAGGAAAAGCGCACGTTGGGCAAGCTGATGGCCTTCATGGGCACCAAAGGCGGCGCCGGCGTGACCACGGTGGCGACGAACTTTGCGATCGCGCTGGCCGAGCACACGGCTGCGAAAACTCTGTTCATGGATCTTGACCTGCCACTGGGCGATGCCGCACTGAATCTAGGCATTACCGCGGAGTTCTCCACCACCGACGCGATCGAGAGGATCGAGCGGCTCGACGCCAGTATGTTGTCGCGCATGACGGTAGCGGACCGCAGCGGTTTGCAGGTGCTGGCGGCTCCGGGTCATTACGTCTCCGTGCAACCCAAGGATGCCGACATCAAGACGCTTCTCGAACTGGCGCAGCGCAGCTATGACTACGTGGTGGTCGATCTGGGCTCGCGTCTCGATCTGCGGGGCACAGGCGTCTTTCAGATCGCCAATCCGATCTTCCTGGTGACACGGGTGGACGTGGCCGATCTGCGCAACTGCAGCCGGCTCATCTCGCAGTATTTCGGCAGCGACTTTCGCAACATCGAAGTGGTCCTGAGCCGCTACAAGCGCAACATGCTGGCCATCGACGACCAGGAAATTGCGCGCATGCTTTCCGTGCCCGTGCGCTGGAAGATTCCCGCTGACGACGATGCGGTGAGTTCGATGCATGCCCAGGGCATTCCTCTCATGCGCAGCAACAATCCGGTTTCGAAGGCGATCCGGAAGATGGCCGAAGAGATCGCTCCGAAAGGGGAGAAGGCAGCAGCGGCTCCGGCAGCGGCGCGCGAGGAGGAGGAATCCACCAGCAAAAAGGCAAAGCCGGCCAAAGGCAAAGCCAAGGCGGACGGGCTGCTGAGCATCTTCTCCAGCCGCAGCGAAGAGGGCGAAGAGACAAAACCACAGCCAGAACCATCCGGTCCCGAGACCGAGACGCGCACGTACCGCGGCGCGGTGTATGTGAAGGGCAAAGACGGCAAATGGCATGCGCAGGGCCCGGCAACACCGGAGCCTGTTGCTGCTGCCCCGGTTGCGCCGCCGGCGCCTCAGGTGGAAGCGCAAGTGGCATGGTCGGCGCCGGAGCCGGTCGATTTTGGAACTCCTCTCGACCACACGCAGCTGAACGCCACAGCCAACGTGGAAGGCACCTTTGAATACCTGCCCGCGGCAGGCGAGGTTCTCTCTGCCGGCGCGCATACGTTGAAGGTGCTCTTTATTCCGCAGCAGGACCCCGACAATCCCGTCGAGGCCGAGGTGCCGTTCACCGTCAACAAGATTCTGCCTGTGGTCACGTGGCATCAGCCCGAGCCGATCTCTTACGGCGCGCCTCTGGGGGATGCGCAACTGAACGCCATATCCAACGTGGATGGCAGGCTGGTCTATAACCCGCCGGCAGGAACCGTGCTGCCTGAAGGCGTGCATGCTCTGTCGGTGATCTTTATCCCGAGTGATCCGGTGAACTATAACACCGCGGTCAGCGTGGCTTCGCTCACCGTGTCGCGGATGCTTCCGCACATCGAGTGGCCAGATCCCGCGCCTATTTTCTACGGAGCGCGATTGAGCGCGACGGAGTTGAACGCCAGGTCGTCGGTCCCAGGGTCGTTCATTTACGCCCCGAAAGAGGGCACGCAACTGCCGGCTGGCGTACACAAGCTGACGGCGACGTTCATGCCGGAACAGAGCGAGTACTACAGCGAGAGCAAGGCTACCACCAATCTGATCGTTGCCCGCGCCACGCCAGAGGCAAACTGGCAGCAGCCGCCCGACATCGTCTACGGCACGCCGCTCGGCACGGAGCACTTTGCGGTTCAATCCAAGGTTCCGGGCAACTTTGAGTTCAGCGCCGACGTGGGCGAGGTGCTTTGCGCCGGCCGGCACGCGCTGATTGCCTACTTCACTCCGCAGGACACGGCCAACTTCTCCGAGTCAGAGTTCGAAGCCACACTTAACGTCGCCAAGGGAATGCCGGTGCTGAATTGGCAATCAGAGGCGCAGATCGTCTTCGGCACTCCGCTCGACGAAGGTCACCTCAATGCGCAGGCGTCGGTTCCGGGAACGATTGAGTATACGCCGGAGGCAGGAAAGGTTCTTACCGCCGGCAGGCACACGGTTGTGGCCCGCTTTACGCCGGACGATGCGAAAAACCTCGAAGTCGTTGAAGCCCACCTGGAACTCACGGTGGATAAGGCTACGCCGGCAGTCGAGTGGCCCGCGCAGATTTCGATGGTGTACGGGATGCCGCTCAACGAGCGCGTCTTCCGCATCTCCACCGCCGTCGAAGGCAGCTTAACCCTGACGCCGGCCAAGGGCGAGGTGCTTCCCGCCGGCGTGCATATCGTTCATGCGGTGTTTGTGCCGGCCGACTCGACGAACTATGTACCGGCCGAAGCCGATGTGCGGGTGCAGGTATCCAAGGCCTACCCGGTAGTGACTTGGGAAGCTCCCAAGCCGACTGCCTATGGCGCGGAATTGACGGGCGATCAGTTGAACGCCTCCGCCAACGTCGCGGGCCACTTTACCTATACGCCGCCGCTGGGCAAAAAGCTCGGAGCCGGCCAGCACGCCATCAGCGCCACCTTCGTTCCTGACGACGCCAACAATTATCAAAGCGTGCAGGCCACCGTGCAGCTTACCGTCGAGAAAGCGGTGCCTGGGATCGACTGGCCGGAGCCGGAGCCAATCACCTACGGCGAGAATATGGGCGAGAAGCATCTGCAGGCTCGTGCTTCTGTGCCCGGATCGTTTGTCTACACTCCGTCTTCCGGACAAGTGCTTGAAGCGGGCGTGAACAAGCTCACGGCGGTCTTCACTCCGCTGGACACGGCCAACTACGTCTCCACGCAGATCGCGGTTAAGCTCACCGTGAACAAGGCGGTGCCCACGCTGATGTGGTACGATCCGGCGCCCATCGAATGGGGCACGCCGCTGAGCACCACACAGCTGAACGCCAAGGCCAGCGTCCCCGGCAGCTTTGTGTACACGCCGGCAGAAGACGAGCGGCTCAGGGCCGGCACACACACCCTGTCGGTCACGTTCCTGCCCGAGGATTCGCGCAATTACGCGGCGGTCGAAACATCGACGTCCATCACGGTCCATCGCGCAACGCCGTCGATCTCCTGGAATCCGGTATCGCCGATCGGCTACGGAACCCCGCTGGGCCACGATCAACTGAACGCCGAAACCGATATTCCGGGCGTGTTCGTCTATCGCCCGGCCGTGGGCGCGGTGCTGTCTGCCGGCACCACGCAGCTGACCGCGACGTTCCTGCCCGAGGACGACGCCAACTACGCAGAAGCCGACGCTTCGGCCAACCTTGTCGTGGAGAAGTCGGTTCCGGCGATCGTGTGGCGCACGCCGCAGCCGATCGAGTACGGAGTCGCTCTGAGCGAGCAGCAACTCAGCGCGGCGGCAAACGGTCCTGGTTCGTTTACCTACATGCCGCCGGCGGGTTCCATGCTCTCGGCCGGAACCCACACCATTACGGTGCAGTTCGCGCCAGACGACACCTCGAATTTCTTCGCGACGGAAGCCTCGGTTTCACTGGTGGTCAAGAAGGCGACGCCGAAGATCATCTGGGCGACTCCGGAAGCGATCATCTCCGGCAATCCGCTGAGCGTGGCGCAGCTGAACGCCAAGGCCTCGGTACCGGGCAAATTCGCCTACATCCCGCGCGCGGGATCGGTTCTGCCCGCGGGCACCCACACCGTTGAAGCCACCTTCGTGCCGGCCGACTCGACTAACTACGCGCCGGTGCAGAGCTCGGTGCAGTTGGCCGTCGTGGAAGTCAGGGAAGTGGCGATCGACTGGAAGGCGCCCGCGCCGATCTTCTACGGCACGGCGCTCGGAACCAACCAACTGAACGCAAAGACCAGCATTCCTGGAACGTTTGTTTATTCGCCTCCGGAGGGCACGTTGCTCGCCGCCGGAACGCAAACTCTCATGGTTACTTTCATACCGGACGACGACGTGAAGTACGCCGCCGCCCAAGCCTCGGTCACGCTTGTGGTGAAACCCAGCGAGCAGACCGGCAACGAAAGCAAATCTGCCGCCGCGCCAACCAGCGCGACCGGCAGCGCAATGGATCGCGACGCGGCCAAACGGAAACAGCCACCCGCCAGCGCGCCGCCAGCCGCGAACAAAGAAACACGAGTCTACAAAGGGCTGACCTACGTAAAGGGGGTTGATGGAAAATGGCACCTAGAGAAGTAAAAACAACACCTGAATTCCCAGATACTCTGCCAGAAGACTTTGCCGAATGGGACGGCGGAGTACAACAACCGGCTCCGGCGCCGGTAAAACAAGCACCTGTTCAAAGCACTCGTCCAGTGGACGTTCGTCCTCCTGCAGCCACGAGAGTCGTGGCGCCGGAGCGCGAAGTTCCCACATACCAGCCTGTCGTCCGTGCTCCCAAGGCCGCACCGCCTGCGCCGCCCAAGGCAGCCGCGAGGACAGAAGTCGAGCAGCCATGGCAGCCACCTCGTCCGAAGCAAGCGAGCGCGCCTGCCAGGCCCGAGTATTCGCCCGCCAGCCAGCGTAACGCCGAAGCCAAGCTCGCCGAGGCCCTGTGGCCCGAGGGCGAGCAGAAGAAGAAGGCCAAAAGCGAAGAGGGCGAAGGCAAAAGCCGAACCCTCCCGATTGCGATCGGTGCGATCGTTGTTTGCGTCGGGCTCGGTGGTGGTGGTTACCTGATGTACAGCTCGCGGTCGCACTCGCAGCCGCATACGCAGCAGGCGGTGGGCGAAACCACGACTGTGAATCCCACCGAGACGCTTGGGCCAACCACTTCCGGCAAGCCCGACCCGCGGAACGCGACCAACGGCGCGGCCGGCAATGTGCAAAACCAGTCCGCTTCGTCGCAACAGGGGAATCAAAACTCGCAATCGGCTCAGCAGGAATCATCCGCCGACAACACAGCGGACAACACGCAACAGCCGGCTGCGCCGCAGGTCAACCCGGCGCAGTTTAACGCACCGTCGCAAATTCCGCGCAGCGGACCGGCACCCACCGCTCCTGAGCCTTCGGGCAATCTGATGATGGGCAGCGGCACCAGCGCTCCGATGATCGGCGGTTCGAAGCAGGAGCACGTGCAGTTCGCGCCTTCGAAGCCGATCGACGTCTCTTCGGCGGCATTGCAGCTGACCCGGAGAACCACGCCGGATTATCCGGAGATCGCGCGGAACTCGCATGTGAGCGGCATAGTCACCGTGGTGATCACCATCACCCCACAGGGCACGGTTGCCGATGCCCGCGCCACCAACGGTCCCGCGCTGCTGCGCCAACCTGCGGTGAACGCCGTGCGGAGCTGGCGTTTCAAGCCTTATATGCTGAATGGTCATCCGGTGGCAGTGACCAGCAATGTGAACGTGAACTTTGCGATGCAATAGCTAAAGCACGCACAGGTTTTGAGCCTCAACCTCCTACGCCCATCCCGACGAACCTGTTGGGATGGGCATTTCTTTTTGGGGCGAATGCCCTGGCGCACTGTGGGGTCCTCGCGATCGAACGCGAAGAGCGTGCCTGGCTAGACCATGTTGCTTCCAAACGAAAGAACGCCGTCAACCAAAGCGTCCATCTCCTTACGGCTGGTGCGGTGGTTGACGATGGCTGCGCGAATCGCAACCTTGCCATCGATTCGGGTTGTCGACGGCGCGACGATGCCTGATTCCTGCAAGGCAACCACAATCTTCGCGTTGAGCTTGTCCGGATCTTGCGCGCGATAGCGGAAGCAAACGATGTTCAGTTCCACTGGCGCCAGCAGTTCCAGTTGCGGCGTCTCCGCGATGCGGCGTTCAAGATACCGCGCGAGCTGGCAGTTGTGGGAGATAGCTCTGCCCATCGCATCGGTTCCATAAACCTTGAGCGTGAACCAGACCTTCAGGGCGCGAAATCCGCGCGAAAGATCCGGGCCGAAGTCGCAGGGCCACGGAGAGCCGGCGGAGATGCCGCGCTCGGCGCGCGCCAGATAGTCGGCCGGCAGGGCAAAGGCGCGGCGATGCGCCTCGCTGTCGCGCACCAGGATCGCACCGGCATCGTAGGGGACCTGTCCCCATTTGTGGAAGTCGAAGGCCAGAGAATCGGCGCGTTCCATCCCAGTGAGCCGCGGGGCAAGCTCAGGCGTAAGCTTGGCAAGCGCGCCAAAGGCGCCGTCCACGTGAAACCAGATCTTTTCCCGCTGGCAAAGTCCGGCGAGGCTCGCGAGATCGTCGATGGCGCCGGTATTCACCGTGCCCGCCGTGCCCACGACGAGAAACGGCGTGACGCCCGCCTCGCGGTCGCGGCGGATCGCTTGCTCAAGAGCACCAACGTCGATGCGGAGATGGCTGTCCGTCGGAATGAGGCGCAGCGCATCGGAGCCCAGTCCGGCAATCTCAATGCCTTTGCCGATGCAGCCATGAACGGCAGTTGACGCGTAGGCGGCGAGCGGCTTGCTTCCCGCAGCGGCTCTGGCGCCGGCCGTCTGGTTGCCGAGGGCCGCCTCGCGCGCCACCACCACCGCAATCAGATTGGCCACGGAACTTCCAGTGACGAGCAGCCCCGATGTGCCCGGAGGAAAGCCCGCGATCTCGCTGGCCCAGCGCAACACCTCGCGCTCGACCTCGATGGGGATGTGGTCGCGCCCGCCGAGGTTCGCGTTCAAGCCGCCGGCGAGCATTTCGGCCAGCATTCCGACCGGCGTTCCGCCGCCATGCACCCATCCCATGAATCCCGGATGAACATTGCCCACCGTATAGGGCAGCACGAAGCGCATGAACTCCTCGTGGACCTCGGAAAGAGGGGACGGCGAGCGCGGAACAGCGCTCTTGCGCCGCGCCCTTACTGCTGCCGGAATCGGCTGCCAGACAGGACGGGAGCGAATCTCGCGCGTGTACTCCAGCATGTCGTCGAGCATCCGGTGCGCCTGGGCGCAGAACTCCGCCCAGTTCTCCGGGTCTAGCGTCGCGTTCCGCTGGTCAATCCGATCGGTTTCCTGGGGGGAATGCGGGGAATCATGGCTTTCGGGCATCAATATATTCGCCTTGCGAGTGGCTCCTTTACTTAACTATCGTACCCCCCACCGATGCACAAACCCCGCAATGTGCAACGCCATGCTTCCGAGTCTTCCAGCGGGAATGCCTCAGAATTCCTGCTTCATCCCGTCTGGAAAGCGCTACATTGGAAAGAAGTAAGTTGCAACTTCACCCTTTTAGAGCAACCTCGGGGCGATTTCGGTGTCTAATTCAACGTCGGGCCAGCTTTTGCCGGATGCTGAACAATTCTTTGTATTGAGGTTGATTTGATGACTTCCTTCATTTCGATGCCGCTTGTGCGGCATACAGGCGTGTTTGTGGCTGCGATTTTGCTGGCAGCCGGAGTCACTCAAGCGCAACAGTCGACCGCTTCCAACGATGCTCCCGCGGCTTCCAGCTATTCCTCGAGCCAATCGGGGTTGGGCCAGTTCCAACTCTCCGAGCTGGCTGCACCCGCGCTTCCGGCCAGTTCCGCGGCTTCGCCCGGAGGAGGCGCTGCGGGCCAGTATGGAACGAGCGGCGGCGGTCACGGATTCCACGGCATGTTCCATCACTGGACATTTGAAGCGGGGTTGGGCGGCAATGCCCCCACCGGCGAAGATACCCACGAAACTGGCGTGTTCGGTCCAGGTGCTCTCCCAGTCATCACCTGGGGCGGCAACTTCACCCTCGGCGGCGGCCTCCGATTCAACAATCGCTTCTCCGTGCTCGCCGAGTATCAGTTCATGGACGACAAGCTGCCAGGCCCGTACATCTCGGCGGAAAACGCCGCCTGTCAAGCGTACTCAAATTGCGCTGCGTCTGGCATCACGATCACGGCGGGCAACACCCACATCAACTCCATCACCGCTTCTCCCGTTTTTGATCTCACGCCCAAACGTTCGAACGGCATTTATGCCGTGGGCGGCGCGGGTTGGTACCACAAGTCAACTAACTTCCAGGCACCCGAACTGACGTTTGATTACTACTATGGGTATATCTACCAGAATGTCACTGCTACCTCGTTCTCCTCGAACCAGTGGGGCGCGAACGGCGGCTTAGGCCTCTATCACCGCTTCTCCAACGTCTACGGCGACACGAACCACACGGAGTTCTTCGCAGAGGCGCGCTACCTGTACATTCACACTCCGCCCGTTACGCAACCGACGGGCATCGGCATCACCGAGTTAATCCCGTTCACGATTGGCATTCGTTTCTAAGGCCAATGCGGCGCAGCACAATTCCCGCCGACAGAGTCTTCCTTTCAATTCAACCAACTGGGTACCCGCGGCGGCGGATTACCCGGTTGGATCAATGCGAGGAATCGGATTGGCATCCTTTAAGCGAGCTTTCGGGAGTCGCAGATTCGACTGAGACCGCGAATCGCTCACTGATTTCCGGAAATTTGCACCGGATCAGGCTTCTTCCCCTAGCGCTCCAAAACAACAGCGGCGCTCTTGAGCATTTCAACCGTGAAGGAAACGCCCCAACGACGTAACTACGCTCCCCGCACAATGGCTTTTGCGGCATCGCTGTGTCTGCCGCTGACGGTGCTCTTTGCCGGATGCAACGCCAGTTTCGACACCCCTGCACCGCAATCCAAACAGCCCACCCCGCCGCCTTCACCGCCCGCGGGTCCGCCTCCCACGTCGGGCCAGGGAGGATCGGTCACGATCTCGCCGCAATACATCGCCGTCTCGCCGGGCCAGTCTTTTCAATTCACCGCGACCGTCACCGGAGGCGCACAAACCGAGTGGTCCGTCAACGGCGTCCAGGGCGGAAGCGCCGCCACGGGAACTGTGAGCGCCAGCGGAGACTACACGGCCCCGGCCTCCATTGCCCAAAGCGAAAACGTGACAGTCACGGTGGCTCTGAGCGGATCGGCGCAACAGAACTACGCTACTGCAGTGGTGTCCATTATTGTTCCTGGCCAGGTGAGTTGCCCCTCCGATCTCGGTAACCCGCTGGTCGCGCAGTACTCGCTTTACCTGCCCGCTCCGGGAAAGATGGACGTCCAGTTCGGCACCACCACCAGCTACGGCCTCGTGACCTGGCAGGTACCTACACCGTCGCCGAATGGCGGAGAAACGCAAACCTGGGTCGCGGGCATGAGAGGATCCACGCTCTATCACATGCGCGCTCAGGTGACACTCGACGACGGCGCCACCTGGAACGACGTGGATCACACATGCATGACGGGTACGCCACCGGTCACATCGCCGGTGAGCGCGACCACGACAAACGGAGCTACGCCGCAGCCCGGCATCGAGCTGTGGAACACCCTCCTGCCAGCGTCAGACACGCAGGTTTTTGCCTCCGACCTCAGCGGCAATGTGATCTGGACCTACGCTTTCCCGCATTCGAGCAGCGATTACCTCCAGGGCCTCCAGCTTCTTCCCAACGGTAACTTCCTCACGCTGGTCTCGTATCTCTCCTCGGTCACCACGCCGCAAAGCTCCAGCGTCATTAACGAGATTCGCGAGATCGATCTCGACGGCAACACCGTCGAAAGCCTGAATATGACGACTCTGAATCAGAAGCTGGCCGCAGGAAACTTCCAGGATGGCGAAGGTAATCCGTATCAACTAGGAAGCTTTCATCACGCTGTACTGGCGCTTCCGAACGGGCATTTCGTGCTGCTTGCTACCTATCTCAGAACTTTCAACAACCTCGCCGGCGAAACCACTCCAAGCACCACCGTCATTGGCGACGCGCTCGTCGATGTCGATCAGAACTTCAATCCCGATTGGGTGTGGAATACCTTCGACCACCTCGACATCAACCGGCGGCCCATGAACTTTCCTGATTGGACCCACTCCAACGGAATGCTCTATTCGAGCGACGATCACAACCTGCTGCTTTCCATGCGCCACCAGAATTGGCTCATCAAGATCGACTTCGAAGACGGCACAGGCTCGGGCGACGTGATGTGGCATCTGGGCGAAGGCGGCGACTTCAAACTGGTTGGCGCTACCGATCCCACCGATTGGTTCTATGCGCAGCACGGCATGAACTACTTCACGCCCAACACCACCGGCGTCTTCCGCATCGGGCTGATGGACAATGGCAACGACCGCATCTTCCCCTCGGGTCAGGTAAAGTGCCTGCCCGGCCAGTCCAGCGCACAATGCTACTCGACCATGCCGGTGCTCGAGCTGAACGAAAGCCAGATGACGGCCACCATGGTGACGCATTACGTTCCACCGCCGTCCTACTTCAGCTTCTTTGGCGGCAACGCCGAGCTGCTCGACAACAACGATATCGAAGTGGATTTTTGCGCGGCGGCACAAGGCGCCATCGTGCAGGAGCTGGACCCGACGGGCACGCAGGTTGTGTGGCAAGGCACTACTGCGCATGCCGACCAGTTCCACGTCTATCGCCTGCCCAGTCTCTATCCCGGCGTGCAGTGGTAGGAATCGCGCCGTAGGCGCAGTGTTCATTAGCCCCGCGCTTCAGCGTGGGGTGAGTGGACCCAAGATTTGAATTCGGAGTCCCGTAGGGACGGTGCCAGGAACTCTTCTTGTCGAATCATTTCGATGGTCGTTGTCCGTTCGCGCAGCGAACTCACCACGGCTTTTCTTCCGTTGGCGCGCCCACCTCGCCGCGCTCGATACGCTCCAAAAACATGCGCGCCAATTTGCGTTCGCCGGGATGGCTTTCGCCATGCATGGTGCATAGGTCGAGGAACTCGTCGCAGAGCGCGTTGCGTTCACCCTGCTGCGCGAGGATCGCCTGAAGCGCGATCGCCAGCTCGCGCAGCCGCGCCGCCTCCGGCCAGGCTTTTTCCGGTTCGTCGACATCGATCGGCTCGCCGAAGAGTCCGTGGCGGCCGCGCGCGCACTCGTCCAGACACGCCAGCAGTTGTTCGCTGAAGGCGCTCGCCAGCGGATCGATCTCGGCCGGTTCCATTTGGTCGCGCGGATCCATATAGAGTTCTCACTTACTGCCTAAGTTTCCGCTTGAGCGTCGAGTCCATCTCGTTTTTGGATCTTCGTCAGAAACGACTTTGCAAGTTTTGGCTCGCCCGGGTCGTTGGCCCCATGCAACGTACATTGGTTGAGGAATTCTTCGCAGAGCGGGTCAATTCCACCAAACTCTTCGTGAATTGCATGAATTGACGAAGCCAACTCGTGTAATCGCTCTTTTTCAGGCCAGTGAATCCACGTCCTCAACTCCGGGTATTTGTCATAAGCGCCGAAAAGACCCCATCTGCCATTCGCACACTGCTTCAAACATGGAATGAGCAGATCACGAAATTCCCTTTCAAGTGCAGCCAGTTTCTCCATTTGAATCTTTTCGTGCTTTGACATTGTTATTCGAATCTCTCTCACTTCGCCGGATTCTTGCCCGCCTGCATGGCAGCTTCAATCTCATCCGCAGTGTGCGGCAAACCGGCATCGAGATCCACGAGCTTGCCGTCAGCGGTGACGAGAAAATCGCACTCGATGCGAATGCCGATCTTCTCTTCGGGAATGTACACACCCGGCTCGATGGTGAAGACCATTCCCGGCCTCAGCACCACCGGATAGTTGGCCGGATCGTGCACGTCGATGCCCATCATGTGGCCCAAGCCGTGCAGCCAGTATTTGCCGAGCGGCTGACCGTGCAGATCGCTTCCGTGCGTATTGATGTAGTTGTAGGCCACCGTATCGAGCGAGTTCGGGTCTCTGCGGTCGCGGTCGTTGATGGTGGACTTACCGGAGACGAAGGCCTTGATCGCCGCCTGCTGCGCGCCGAGCACGACGTTGTAAATCTCCCGCTGCCGTGCGGTGAAGTGTCCGTTCACGGGAACGGTGCGCGTAATGTCGGAGGCGTACATCGAATATTCGCAGGCCGCGTCGACGAGCAGCAGATCGCCATCCTGCATGGTGCGGTCGTTATTGGAGTAGTGCAGAATTGTCGAGTTCGGTCCTGAGCCGACGATGGGCGCGTAAGCCGGCCGCTCGCATCCGTTCTCCATCCAGACGGCGGTCATGGCGCCGGCGATGGCGCGCTCCGTCATTCCGGGCTTCACCCACCACTGCATCATCACTCGCTGCGCCAGCATCGACGCCTTCGATGCCTGCTTGATGAGCGCAATCTCGCCGTCGTCCTTGATCTGGCGCAGAGGCATGGTGAGATCCGTCACGTCGTGCGCTCGCGGCGCTTCTGCGATTCCCAGCGTGGTTGCGGTAAAGCTCATGAGTGCGCTTGCCGCGGCGGAGCCGGGCTGCGTCCACAGATTGCTTAAGAGATCGCGATCGGCCGCAATCAGACGGTTCAGTTCCGCGGGCAGCTCGGTCATCGGTTCCACGTGGTCAATGCGCGCGGCCTCGGCCACTCCGGGGGTCGCCGCGTCCATCTTCACGCCGGTGTAGTTTTCCATGTGCAAATCGCGCGAGGGTAAAAAGAGAATTTCCTCATAGACGCGTGGCGTGGCAGCACGCGGCGCATCGCCGACGATCAACAGCGCCGCACCCGGCTCTGTCCAACCGGTCAAATAGAAGAAATCGGAGTCCTGCCGATAGGGCATGAAGTCGAGCACGGGCTCATCGGCGGCAAACAGAATTGCGATGCCGCCCTTCAACTCGCCGGCCAGCGCCACGCGCCGCGCGCGATAGGCGCTTGCAGGTTGCTTGTCGAGGGCGTGCAGCGCAGAAGGAGAAAAGAGAAACAGCCCCGGCCCAAGCGCGAGCCAAGCCAAGGCGAAAAGGCCATAGCTTTTTCATTCCGCTATTGTCGCGCTTCGTCGCCTGCTGCGCAAAACAAATCCTTGGCCTGCGGCAGCAGCGGCTGCCCGATCCAGAAGCGATTGCTCCAACGCGTGAGCAGGTCAGCGCGCTGGCCGGCGAGCCGCGCCTGGGCCTCGCGCCAGGGGCCGTTGAAGCGCATCGCGCCCGGCAGCCTGGCGTAAATCCTCGACAGATTGGCCCGGGCGCGTGCCGCGGCTTGCTGCTCCGCTGCGCCGAAGTCGAGCATGAACTCGCGACGAAACCGCTCCGGCAGCCAATCCACGGTGAGAGCGCGATACCAGAACGGAACCCGCAGCCACGTCCCCGCTCCACTCAATAGATTGTCGGCCATGGCGCGCGCGGCGCTGCTTACGCCCAACAAGTCGTTATCGGCAGCGTGCATTCTGCGATTGTAGGCGGCAAAAGCTTCCCAATCCTGCGGCAGCGCCGCCGCGGGAAGTCCGAAGAGCGCAGCCAGCGTTTTGGTCTCGGCATAGTACTGTTCGCGCTCTGCTTGAGTGAGAGGACCGAGCGCGCATTCATAGGCAAGCACAGCGCTCTCGACGAGCGTGGCGTAGACCCAACGTAGCGCGGCGACCTCGTTCGCCTCGTAGGGCGAGCCGCTCCGCCAGCGCGCCGCGTCTTCCGGCAAAACTCCGCGAATCCGCGTATGCAGCGCGTACAAATGGCGTGCCGCCGCAAGCGCCTGGTCGAGCGAGCCGAAGACCATGGTGAAGACGATGCGGAAGGTACCGTGAAAACGCGCGATGGGGCGGCTCATCGCGTGCGAGTGCTCGGCCAGAGCCGCCGCAACCCACGGATGCGCCAACTGCAGCAGCGCCGCGCGGCCTGCGCCAAGGAAGAGCGCCGCCTCGCGATTGATACGCCAACTGAGCGACTCCGGGCCATAGATGCCGGCGATGGGATTTGCCGCGCCCGCAGCAACCGCGGCAAGCAGGGTTTCGTTGTCGGTCCGGGAAACGTATGTGATCTGCTCGGCGGTTTCGTCAGGACCCATGTCAACAGTTTATGGATCTGCGGAAATGTACGCGGTTGCAGATTTCGAGATTCGCGGTACAATCAGGCCGTCTGAGGCGCCACGAAAAATGTCAATCCGCGCTGTAGCAACTTCCTTGTTTCTTCTCACGGTGATTGCAGCACTCTCACAAGCGCAAAATACCAAGGAAACCGATTCGCGGGCACCCTTAGCCGGAGGAGGAGCACCAGACTGTCCAAATCATCTCGGGAGTCGGACCCTTCGCAGCGAGACGGTTTCCAACGGAATGGTCAGGGCTTACATCATCGGGAACGCGGTGCGCCCTCAGAGCAGGACCTGTCACAGGAATGCCGATCTAATCATTAGCCACCAAGGACAGAAGACGCTGCCTCTGTTGAACGTCGCCGTAAGTGAGCTGTCGATCATCGATTTTTCGCCGGACGGACAACGGCTTTTACTGGAGTCGTACGGACCTTCGGATGCAACCGACGAGAACTACCGAAACGAGCTGATTACGGTCGTCGGGTTAGCTCAAGACGATGTGAAATGGGTGAATGCGTGGGATCTTTTTCATTGGGGACATTGCCAAGCCACGGTTGAACCACAGGGATTCACAAACGATGGCCGAGTTCTCATCCTGGCGCGGCCGTCCAATTTAAATCCTCCCAGCGGGAACGACTGCGTTCATGACTGGGGGCTGTACGCCACGGACCTCAAAAGTCCTCCCGTCAGACTCCCGGACAACACCAAGGTTCCCCGCTTTGGGAAAGTTGTGGCCGAGCAGGTGCAGGCGTGCAAGACCGACCCGGACATCGTCTATGCGTGTTTTACCCTCCACGGGAGGCTTTCGGCTTGGAATGGCAGTCCGACCTTCCGGATTTGGAAGGTTGGCACAAACCGGATTCTCGGCGATCATGACGATTGGCCGCTCCCGGAGGAACTCGCGGAGCACATGAATTGGGATGTCGAGGCGTGGGGTGATTTTAAAGTTTGCCCGTTTACGAAGGAACAGCCGGGAATCATGCAAATGGTCTGCATTGAATCGGCGAGCCAAGTTCTCTACAAGAATCGGTGACGCTCGCAGCCTCCACGCGGCGATCCAGCCTCCGCTAACAACGCTAACTCCGCTCTCATCCGTGCTTGAAATTCCCCGCGTTTCGCAGTATTCTAAGAATGCAACGCGTTTGTCTGCCAGTTTTACCGTGTGCGCACCGGCTGGCGGAGAGATGAGTGGGCCGAAAGCCCACTTTTTATTTGCAGCAAATTTTGCCCGGTAAACCCTGAGAAATCAGGAAGAAACCGGGAATCTGGCTGCCGCAGGGGCAGCGAAATACATGGTAGGGCTCGACGCAATCCGGAAGGCGGCGGAACGGGTGGCCGCCTCGCACGGCCTGGACGTGGTCGACATTGAACTCGCCGGGCCGGCTCGGGACCGCATCCTGCGGGTCACGCTTGAAAAGAACGCCGCGGGCCGGGCAGAGCTTGGCAAGCAGTTAGCGACCGCCCGAGACCAGGACGGCGCGAAAGGCCTGCCGGAGAAGTTTCGGGAGGGTTCGCTCGCCGTCGAGCAGCTCTCCGGCGTGACGCACGAGGATTGCGCGGAGTTCAGCCGCGACTTTGGAGTTTTGCTCGACGTTGAGGATCTGGTTCCTGGCGAGTCGTACACGCTGGAGGCTTCCTCACCGGGACTTGATCGCAAGCTCGCCAGTCCGGAGGAGTTCGAGCGGTTCGCTGGGTGCCTGGTGAAGGTGCGAACCTTCGAGCCGGTCCGCAACAACCGGCACTGGCAGGGAAGATTGGTGACGGGCGAAGGAACCCCGTCGGAAACGAAGAAGATCACGCTCGATTTGGCGGCCATGAAGCAAAACAGCAAGAGCCGCAAAGCGGGAGTGGAAACGGTGGAGATCGCCCTCAGCAATATCGAGAAGGCGAATCTGGTACCGGAAATCTGAAAAGGCAGGGACATAGGGACTAGGGACTAGAAGAACAGCGTATCCCAAGCTGAATCGCAGGACCTGACATTGGAGAGTAGAAAGCGCGTTCAGTTTCTTAGTCCCTCGTCCCTACGTCCCTAGTCCCCTGAACGAGAAACCGCGATGCCGGGGATGAATGCAAGAACACCCGGCACGCAGGATGTGAGAGCAAGCGGATATGGCCACCAGCGCTTTATATCAGAGTATCGAGCTCCTGAGCCAGGAGAAGGGCATCGACCCCGCCATCGTTGTGGGCGCGGTCGAGGAAGCCATTGCCCTGGCCACGCGCAAGTTCTACAAGACCCAGGAAAACATGCGCGGGGAACTCAACAAGGACACCGGCGAGATTACGGCTTATATCTACAAAACAGTGGTGGCCGACGAAGATCAGATCGAAGATCCGGTCAACGAGATCACGCTGGAAGAAGCCAACGAGCTGGCGCCGGGCGTCGAGGTGGGCAGCGAGATCCGCATCTATCGCGACACCACGCCTCTGGGCCGCATCGCCGCGCAACTGGCCAAGCAGATCATCTTCCAGAAGGTGCGCGAGGCCGAGCGCGACACCATCTTCCAGGAGTACGCGCACCGCGAAAAGGAAGTACTGAACGCAACCGTCAAGCGGCTCGAGGGCCAGGACATTATCTTCGACCTGGGCAAGGCGGAGGCGCGGTGCCCCAAGCGCGAACAGTCGCGGATTGAACAATTCAGCGTGGGCGAGCGCCTGCGCGTGGTGCTGCTCAAGGTGGATCGCGCGGCCAAGGGCCCGCAGGTGATCGTGAGCCGCGCTGCGCCGGAGCTGGTGCAGAACCTGTTTCAGTCTGAAGTGCCTGAGATCTACGACAACACGGTGGTCATCAGAGCGATCGCGCGCGAGGCTGGCGAACGCACCAAGATCGCCGTGCAGTCGCGCGACAAGGATGTCGATCCGGTGGGCGCATGCGTCGGCATGAAGGGCATGCGCGTGCAGTCGATTATTCGCGAACTGCGTGGCGAAAAGATCGACATCATCGAATTCTCCGACGAGATTACGACCTTCGCCGAGAAGGCGCTGCAGCCCGCGAAGGTGAGCCGCGTTTCCATCAGCGATCTCGGCGAAAAGCAGCTCGAAGTGATCGTCGACGACACGCAGTTGTCGCTCGCGATCGGCAAGAAGGGCCAGAACGTACGCCTGGCGGCCAAGCTTCTGGGCTGGAAGATCGACATCAAGAGCGAAGAGGAAAAGCGCCAGGAAGTGGAGCAGCAGATGCAGGCGCTGGCCGGCTCGCCGACCACTCCTATCGAGCAGGTGACGGAACTGGGCGACACCATCATCCAAAAGCTGGTGGCCGCGGGCGTCACCACTGTGGAAGGGCTGGCCGACATGACGCCCGAGCAGCTCGAAGAGATTCCGGGCATTGGCGAAAAGACGCTCGAGAAGATTTCGGTGGCTGTGCGGCACTACTTCGGCCAGTTTGAAGAGGCGCAGGCAGCCGAAACGGCAGAAGGCGCCGCGGAACCGGCGGCCGAGGCGGCTGCGTCCGGCGAAGCAAGTGAAAGCGGCGAAACAGCGGCAGCAGAAAACGAAGCGGCAAGCGAAGAAACAGCGCCAGTGGAAGCGGCAGATGCCGAAGTTTCCGCCGGCGAAGCCGCGCCAGAAGAACAAACAGACGAGCAGCAGGCGGTCAAAGAGGACGGCGCGTAAGATGCGCACCGTTCTCGGAAACCATGCGTATGTGAACGCAAGTCAAAGCAGCCAGGGCCATGAGGTAGCTATGAGCAACTAAGCGGCGGTTTGGCAGCACAGAAGTGAAAAGAGGCGGATGAGCAAGGTTCGTATCAACGATCTCGCGAAAGAGCTGGAAATCAAGTCTCGCGCGATTCTCGACATTCTTCCGGAGCTGGGCGTTGAGGGCGGCAAAACCCACTCCAGCTCGCTCGAGGGGGACGAGGCTGATAAGGTTCGCGCGCACTTTACAGACGGGTCGCGGACCGCGTCAGGCAGCGCATCTGGCCGTCAGGGCGCAGCCGGCATTGTGCCCAAAATCGATTTGTCGCACATCTCCAAGCCCGGCGATGTGATGAAGGCCATTCTGGCCAAGAAAAAAAAAGCAGAAGAAGAGGCGCGAGCTGTTCGCGTGCCTTCCAAGCCCGAGCCGCCCGCGAAGCCCGAGGTGCGCACGGCTCCCGCCGCTCCGGCTGCAACACCGGCGGCCACCGCGCCGCCCGCTCGTCCTGAGCCGCGCAAGATCGTTCCGCAGCCACGCCAGGCCCCGCCCATCGTCGCGCCGCCTCCGGCCGCTCCAGCGATTGCCAGCCGTCCGCCTGCAGGCGTGGTTGCCGCGAAGCCGCCGGCAGGCGCTCTTGCTGCCAAGCCCGCCGCCGCTTCTGCCTCTCGGCCAGTAGTCGTGGTCGCGCATCCCGCGGCCAGCGCCACCAAGCCCGCTGTGGCTGCGCACGAAGAAAAGCCAGCTGTGGCCAAACCGGCCGCGCATGAAGTGCCGACGCCTGTGGCTGAAGCCGTCGCCACGCAGACGGCCGAAACAGCCGCGCCTGAATCCGCGGCGTCCGTTCCCAGCATCGCCGCCGAGTCAACTTCTGCTGCAACAACGCAGCAGCCCCCGGCCCGCGTGCAACCGGCTCCGCCTGCGCGCCGCATGGTGATGCCGCAAACCGGCCCGCGCCCCGTTTACAAATCAACCTTTGTTCCTCCTCCTCCGCCGGCTGCGGGAGCAGGCGGAATCCAGCGCGGCAAGCCTATCTTCGATCGCAGGCCTGCCGGTGGTCCGGCTGGACCCGGTCAGCGCGGTCCTGGCGCACCCGGCTCCTTTGCCGGAGGCCCGCGCCCCAAGCACCCAACACGCTCCGGGCCAGGCGGATTCACCCCAGGCGGACCCGCAGGCCCTGGTGCGCGTCCCGGTTTCGGTGCGCGTCCCGGCTTTGGCGCCCGGCCCGGTTTTGGCCAGCGTCCCGGCCCTGGCGGTGCTCCACCGACGGAAACGCCGCGCCCGCAACGCGCACCTTCGCGCGGCCGCGGCCGTGGCCAACAGCAGTATCCCAAGACCAAAGAAGGCCCGATGAAGGGCTTTGTGCCGCCGCCACGTTACGGCGGCATGCAATACAGCAATGAGCCGGTGCCCATCACCCGCGAGATCACCGTGACCGAGGGCATCAGCGTCAAGGATCTCGCCGAAAAGCTCGAGGTGCGCGCCAAGGACCTCATCGCCACTCTGCTTATGGGCGGTGTTTTCGTCACCGTCAACCAGTCGCTCGACGCCGAGATGGTGAAGGAAGTGGCCTCCAAATTCGGCGCAGCTGCCAACGTCATCACCTACGAAGAGGAGCTCGAAAACCAGGCCATCGAAGAGGTGCTCGATACCGAGAAAACCGACATGGTCGAAGTGTCGCGCGCCCCTGTCGTCACCGTCATGGGCCACGTGGACCACGGCAAGACCTCGCTGCTCGACGCTATTCGCGAAACCAATGTGGCCGGCGGCGAAGCCGGCGGCATCACGCAGCACATCGGCGCTTACAAAGTGAAGTTCACGAAGGAAGGCTCGCCCGCCTCAGGCCGCGAGATCGTCTTCCTCGACACGCCCGGCCACGAAGCGTTCACCCGTATGCGCGCACGCGGCGCAAAGGTCACCGACATTGTCGTCATCGTCGTGGCTGCCGACGACGGCGTCATGCCCCAGACCCTCGAAGCCATCGATCACGCCAAGGCTGCCGAGGTTCCGATTATCGTGGCCGTCAACAAGATCGACAAGCCCGAAGCGAATCCCGATCGCGTGAAGAAGCAGCTCGCCGATCGCGGCCTGATTCCCGAAGAGTGGGCGGGCGCCGGCCAGGAAGGCACGGTCTTCGTCGAAGTCTCGGCCAAAAAGCGGCTGAAGCTCGACCTCCTGCTGGAAATGATCTGCCTCGTCAGCGACATCAAAGCGCCCAAGGCTACGCCCGGACGCAAGGCCGTGGGCTCCGTGCTCGAAGCCAAGCTCGATCGCGGGCGTGGCGCTGTGGCTACGGTCCTGGTGCAGGACGGAACCCTGCGCCTCAACGAGAGCTATATCGTCGGCAACACCTATGGAAAAGTGCGCGCCATGTTCGACGACCGCGGCCGCGCGCTCGAAGAGGCTGGCCCATCGACTCCGGTCGAAGTCCTCGGCCTGGAGGCCATGCCCGACGCCGGCGACACATTCCTTGCGGTCACCGACCGCGACAAGGCCAAGTCCATCGCGCAATATCGCAAGATGAAGGAGCGCGAAGCCCAGCTTGCCAAGAGTTCGCGCATGTCGCTCGAAGGCTTGTCGGAGCAGATCAAGCAATCGGGCATCAAGGACCTGCCGCTCATCATCAAGGGCGACGTCACGGGATCGGTCGAAGTGCTCGCCGACTCCCTCATGCGCATGTCCACTGAGAAGGTGCGCGTCAAGGTGCTGCACTCGGGTGTCGGCTCCATCACGGAAAGCGACGTTCTGCTGGCCACGGCCTCGAACACCATCATCATCGGTTTCAACGTGCGGCCCGAGCGCAAAGCGGCGGAACTGGCGGCGCAGGAGAATGTTGAAATCCGCCTGCACTCCATCATCTACGAGCTGCAGGACGAGATTCGTCTGGCCATGATGGGCCTGCTGGAACCCGCTTTCAAGGAGAACTACCAGGGCCGCGCCGAAGTCCTCAAGGTCTTCAGGATTCCGAAGGTTGGCACCATCGCCGGTTGCTCGGTGCGCGACGGTTCGATTCGCCGCGATTCCGAAATCAAGGTGATGCGCGATGGAGAGCAAGTCTTCAAGGGAAAGATCGGCTCGCTCAAGCGCGTCAAGGACGATGTCCGCGAAGTGACCAACGGCATGGAATTCGGTATTGGCATCGCCAACTTCAGCGACATCAAGGAAGGCGATGTAATCGAGGCCTTCAGCACCGAAAAGCTGGCCGCCGACCTGGGCCAGTTAACGTCGGCCAAAGCGTAGCGTAAGATGGGAAGCACCAAGAAAGGAGAGCCCCGATGCAATTGACCGTACCCCCGGACCTTGAATCGCTTATCAACAAGCGGCTCTCCAGCGGCGCATACGCGAACGCCGAAGATGTATTGCGCCGCGCGCTCGAAGCGCAAGATGCCGAGGAAAGCTGGACCGACGAGGAACGGCAAGCGCTGTCGGCCCGCATTGAGGAAGGCTTTCTTCAGGCGGAACGTGGAGAACTGATCGCTGCCGCCGATGTAAGGAGCCAGCTTGAGGCCATGAAAGAGCAATGGCGCAGCGAAAGGCGATAGACGGCTTTGTCTTAACTCCTCGTGCTAGATCGGATCTATTCTAGATCTGGTGTTACATCGCCGAGAACAACGAAGAAGCGGCCAACCGAGTCGAAAACGCGGTCTTTGATGCTTGTGCCTTCGTTGCTCAAAATTCTCTTCTCGGCCATACACGTCCCGATCTCACCACCCGTAATCTACGGTTCTGGAGACTGAGCCGATACCCGAACTACGCCGTAATCTATCGACCGGAGACAATCCCGCTCGAAATTGTCTCTGTACTCCACGGAAAGAGAAATATCTCGCGTATCCTCAAGTAGCGTCAATAACACAGTCACCCCGGCATCAAAGGCAAAACGGTTACCTCGTGGCCCTCCATCCGCACCGATCTCGTGAATGCCGGCGCCAAGTGGGTCGATCAGGAGGTGGTGAGCGACGGCCAGTTCATCACCAGCCGCAAGCCCGACGACATTCCGGCATTCAGCCGCCGCCTCATCGACGCCATCACGCACGGCGCTGCCGTTCATGCAACGCGGCAAGCGGCATAGATTTGCCGCTGAGCGCAAGCGCACAAAGAAATCGGGGCAATCCGCGTGGTGGATTGCCCCGATTCGCTGAAGTAGCGGGAAACGTCGCGCTACGGCAGGTAGTAGCGGAACGAGGTGAAGATCATGTTGTCGTCGCCGTGTGCGCCGCCGCCGGGATTGGCAGTTCCACCCGCGCCGGACCAGAGATCGCGACGGATCAAGCTGTACTGGATGCCCTGGCGAAGCCGGCCCTCATGACCGGAGATAATGTTGAACCAGTAGCCGGCAGTGAACTCCTGCACGTCCTTGTTGTTGCCCTTGCAGTTGCTCGGAGTGGTCGGATCGGAAGTTGGCTCGCCACCGGCGGTGCTGGGAGCAGGCTCGACTCCGCAGCCCGTCATGACGGCATTGGGTGCGCCGTAGCCTACCTCACTGCCGTTGAGGGCGTCGCCCGTGGTGCTGTCGAGCTGCCAGTCGCGGCCGACGTAGTCGCCGCCGTAGTTGAAGTACATCATGAAGCGCGGAGTGGGATTCAACTCGACGGTGCTCAAAGCGGAGAAGGCGTGGAGCGGCGAGATGACGCCGTTGGGACGGAAGGTCACGTCGGCAATTGTCGACGAGCCGTAGCGGCCTACGCCATCGCCCCAAAGGCCCTTCAGACCGACGGTGACTTTCTTGCCGGCCAGAGGTCCGCGGACGCCGCCGCCGATGCCGCCACCCCACACAACGTTGTTGCAGGGCGCGGTGGCGCTGCCGCAGACACCTTGGCTCAGGATGTTGGTCGCCGACGGATAGATGCGATCGCGGAAAGAGCGGCCGATGCCGAACAGCTCCCAATGTCCCCAGCCTGGCTCGGCCGCCAGCTTGAGGATGAAGTCCGGAGTGTAATTGAAGGAGTAGTTCGCCAGTGCCGTTCCTGTAGAGCTTCCACCGCCGTTGTAGAGGCCGCCGCCGGTACCGGCTGAGCCCAGCAGCACGTTGGTGGGCAGGTTCTGTCCGCCCGGGTTGAGGGTCTGGGCGTTTTCAACGGAGAAGCCCACGAACGCCTTATTGTCGATGTCCCTGCTCACGCGGAAGCTGTACTGACGCGACCAGACAAAGCCGGCTTCGTACTGGGCGTCGATGGTGGCCGGCAGAATCTCGGTGCCGCGTGTCAGCCCCTGCGTGGTCTCGGCTGCGAGCGACCATCCCTGGCCGCCGGAGAAATCCCAGCCGCCAGCGGTCTTGGCGTCGGCCCACAATTGGCGCTGCCGCAGCGTGTAGCTGTTGGACTGGTTGCCATTCGAGGTGACGCCCGCGCTCAGCCAGTCCATTTCGTAGTAGCCGGTGAGGACTACGCTGGGCCTCTTGCCTTGGGCCTTGAAAGCCAGGCGCGACTGGCGGCCCGTGCCGTAGAACTCACTCACGTTGTAGGCTTCGGAGTTCTGCAGCGGGACGCCGGTGAAGGGCGTATTGACATCGCCACCTGTAGCCGCGGTGCGGTTCGTTGTTTCAGCCGCGATGAAGCTGCCCGTAAAGGAGAGCGTCGCTCCTTTGAAGTGCAGCGTGTCAGGGTGGTCGATCGCCTTCTTCATCTTCGTGGTTTCGTCGGAAACTGTGGTTGCCAGCGAAGTCTGGTTCGTCTTCAGGTCGTTCACAGTGCTTTGCAGGGTCGAAACTGCGCTGGAGTTTTCAGTGACTGACTGCTGCTGGGCCTGGGCAGCGGCTTGGGCCTTTTCGGCTGCGGCGCGCGCATCCGCGGCATCCTGCTGTGCCTGCTGCAACTGGGCATTCTTTTGGGCAAGATCGCTCTTGAGGCTGTCGATCTGGCTTTGCATTTCGTTGCGGAGTGCCCGGATCTGTTCTTCGACATCAGGTGAAGGTTGGGCTGCGGCCTTTTTGGCGGCGACATGCTTCTTCGCCGGCGTAGTTGAGTTACTGGTTTGCGCATGGGAAACAACGAGACTGGCTGCCAGAAGAACTGCGGCAGCCGCGTACAGTGTGCGTTTCATTCGGGCCTCTCTGTGGGTTTCAAAAATCATTCTCAAAACTGCGCTGTGTCCGCATGCATTTGCTCGCCCCCGGTCGCATTCAGCAGACACAATCAATGACTAGGGAAAAACTGCGTGCTTCCAGCCTTGCAGAGGAAGATTAAGATTTGACGAATTCACAGAGATTTCACAATGCAGGCGAGGGCTTGAAGTGCGCATGAATGGCGGTGAATTTATAGATTATTCATAGAAGCCAGGAGGGAGTTATCGGGAGAAGCGCAGGAATTTACAAGTTATTCAAACAACCGTGCAGGTTGAGTGATGGAAGTTATCGGGTGCGGCAAGAAGCTGGAGGCAGATATTTATACGTGGCGCTCCGCGCAGCAGCCGCAGGACGCAGACACTTGGCGCCGAAACCGAATCCACTTCTTCGGATCACGATCCCTGGACGCGAAGCAACATGCCGCTGCCGCCATAGAGAATCAGCTTGCCGCGAACGGAAACGAGATCGATTGTTCCCACGGGCTCGGTACGGCCGGAGTGCTCGATACGGATGTTGCTGTAGCCATAAACACCGCACGCATCGGCAGAGAAAAGCCAGAATGCCTGCGGCTGGTTGGCATCGTCCATGACTCCCCGGCACGGCTCGCCTGCCTGCGTGAGGGGAGAGTCTAAAGCGCCATACGGCGTCGGCTGGCCAACGGCCGTCGAGCCTTCTTCGACTGGGCCGCCTCCGCGGTACACTTGATCGCCGCCAATCTGCTCGGTCGTCCACGTCTGCTCGTTCAAGCCGCGCGAAGACATGTCCTCCGGAATCTGCGCCTCTTCCACGGCAACGAACGAAGCCAGAGCGCGAAGATCTGCCTTGAGCGGAATCTGCCGACTGTGCATTTTCACAGCGTCGAAGGCGATCTCTAGGTTGACTTGCCCCGCGCTAGATGAATTCACCTTCACCACATGGCCAATCACCACCGCGCCGCGGCGAATAAACGTGCCGGGAATATCCTGCATCAGTTTGGCGCGAATCTCCATTCCCGGATGTGCCTTGCTCGCGTTGACGCTCCGTTCCAGGCACACGGGAAGAATCGTTCCTGCTGGCAGCGCTTCGTCCGCCGTCACGACAGCAGGCATTGCCAGAATTGCGGCGAGTATGCATGCGAATTTCATAGACTCCCTCCTCACGGCCTCGCACGCGCCTCTACCTGTCTTTCAATGCAACTGCCAAGTGCGAGGAATTATTAAAGCCGTGTTAACGGTTCCGTAGACTTTGACTCGGCAACCTGGTTGTTGGATGTCCGCCTTGGCGAGTCTTCGTTTTGTCGAGGAGGAAATTGCTTCAGCCATATGCCGCTCCAAGCTACCGCGCGCGCGAGGGCTCTTCTCCGGCGCTGAGAAGATTGGCAAAGATGCGGTACGCGCCCGGAACCAGCTCGGGGAATTGCCGGTAGAGCGCGTAGGCCACATAGATATACACTCCCTTGCCGCGATGCGCAACCAGCAATCCGCCGCGTTGCGGGTCCTGGCCCGAATCGGCGGTTTCAGTGAGCGCGGTGTAGCCCGGATCCCAACTATCAAGGAAGCCGTGGCCGCGCTCCTCGAACCATCCATCGAAATCGGCTTCAGTAATTTGATTAGGCGAGGTGAGGAGCGGGTTCGCGGGATCGAGCAGCTTCACCGGCGCCTGCTCGTCGACGACGCGTTCAGCCATCCCCTTCATCGACAGCGGAAGCGGCGCGGGAAAGGTGCTGCTCTGGTATTCGACGATGAGAGTTCCGCCGCGCTCGATAAAAGCATCGAGGCGCGGCTGCGCGGCAGTGAGCGCGGGCCGCGCGGAGTAGGCGCGAATGCCGATGACGATCACGTTCCACTGCGACAGATCGGCGGAAGAAAGCTCTTCGTCCGTGAGCAGATGCGGAGTCACGCCGAGCGCTTCGATGGCTTCAGGAACGCTGTCGCCGGTTCCCATCACATAGCCGACGCGCAGGCCGGGCGCGAGCTTCACGTCGGCTTTGCGCGTGCGCAGCTCGGCGGGCTGGTACTCGTTATAGGGCCGGAGGCCGGGGTAGCCGATGCTCTGCCAGCCGATTGTGTAGTCTTTGCCTTCGACGTGCGCCACGGCCTGGAGGGTGTAGGCGCGCGTCGCAACATCGCTTGGGGGAGTTACAGAAAAAACGAGCGGTTCGCTCTCGCCTGCGCTCTTGCGATGAAAAGACTGCTCGGCGGGATCGGAGCGCCAGCCCACAGGCAGCTTCAGATTCACCGTTCCGTCGGCAGCATGCTCGGCGTGAACGGTAACATGCACCGGGAGCGGCCCGCTATCGAGTGGAAGAATCCGCGCTTCGGGCTCGACGCGGACGCCAATGGCCGGCGTGACGACCAGCGGCTCGTAGACGCCGCCCATGCCGCTGACGCGCGCCAGAGTCTGCACCACCATGCCAAGACGGATGGGAACACCGTCGAATTCGAACTCGGCCCATGCGCTGAGCGGATAAGGCGCGAAGGAGCGCTCGCGCCAAGCCGGGTTCGAAATGTCATAGTAAGGCTGCTCGGTGGTGGGACGCGTGAAGTAAGGCTCAGTGGGCTGCGCGTTTTGGGGCGCCTGAAGGGGAAAAAGCGCATTGGCAGGCCCGGTGCTCTCCTTCGCGTCGGAAGATTCGTTCTTGTTCCACGATTTGCCAGAACCGGTTTCGAGCCAGGTCTTCGAGAGCTGGGCTCCGTTTGTGGCGCTGAAGGTGTGCACCCGAACGCCGAACTCCTCGCCGGGATAAACGCTGCGCGCGGATTCCTCGGCCGATGCGCCGCGGCCCGGGAAGCTCTGCCCGTCGCTTCCCGCCACGAACGCCGCCATGTCGAGGCCTAGAAGATCCTTCAACGCAATCTGAAATTCATGGAGCTTCTGGCCGAGTTCGAATGCAAGATCGGATTTTGCTTTCTCGCTCAAGTCGCTCGCTTTGACGCGCGCGTAGAGATTGAGTGTTTCGCGATAGATTGGCGCCAACTTATGTGCGCCTTCAACTCCGCCCTGGTTGGTGCAATCCGCAATAAATGCATCGAGATCGAATTGGATCTTGCGCAGGTTATCGCTGAGCCAGGCAGGCGGCGCTGCACCGGCGAGCGACGCCAATCCGGCAATGCTCGTATCAATGTTAACTTTGCTGTTCTGAAATAGGCTCGCGTCGTCCGCCTTCGGATTCGCACTCGCCGCGGCTGGCGCGACAGCCCACAGGTGATAGCTCGACGAAACCGGCTCGCTGAGTGCGGGATTGGCACCGCCGTTTTGCGAGAGCTGCTTGCCCCAGCCCTCGCGTGCAATCTGCACATAGGTCTCCCCGAGCGCCGGGTCCCAAGTGCCCACGGGAATCGTCACATCGGACGGAAGCGCGCCTTCGATCCACTCGCCTGTGACGTAGTTTTTAAATCGCGCCGGCGCCCACTTTCCGGTGGCGTAGTCGAACATCTTTCCGTTGGTGATGGGCGCGAAAGGCTCGCGCGAGTAGACGGCCAGCGGCTGCCACGGTTCAAGACCGTCTTTGAGCTGCTCGGGAAAGACGTTGGGATCGCCGGCAACTTTGAACGCCTCCTGCGCGATCTCGCCGGAGACCTGATGCTGCCCATGGCCGTCACTCGGTGCGCCGACGAAGGTCGAGAGAATGATCTGCGGGCGCACTTTGCGCACCGCGAGCACCGCATCGTAGAGCACGCGGTCGTGGCCCCACTTGGCGAAGGATTCTTCCTGCGTCTTCGAGAAGCCGAAATCGGCCTCGGTTCCCCAGAGCTGGTGCGCGCCATAATATTCGTCGGCCTTGAGCAGCTCGTTGGTGCGGATGAGGCCCAGCGCATCGTAGCTCTCGGCCGACATGGCGTTCTGCCCGCCTTCGCCGCGATTGAGCGTGAGCAGCGTGACCTGTGCGCCGAGGCCGCGCGAGAGATACGTCATCAGCGCGCCGTCTTCGTCGTCGGGATGGGCCACGATGACGAGCACACTGGCGGTGGTGCCGAGACGCTTGAGCGTTTGTTCGAGGTCGGCTGCGCCACGGTCTATAGCGAGCGGCTGGGCTTCGACGGCCGGCTCGGGCAATGGAACCTCGGCGAGCTCGGCGTCGGGCGAAAGTTGCGCTGCTGGTTGCGCGCGGAGAAACGTGTGGCACGCGCCCGTGAGTAAGGCGACCGCCGCGGCAATGATCACCGTTTGCTTGAGCTTACGGGGAAACAGAATCATCACCGTCAGTGTACAAGCTGGCTGTGCGGTCGAAATCGGAGAGGGCGCGGCGCATACGCTCACGAGCTCCGGAGTGAGTTGAGTCACTGAGCTTTTCGGCCCACGCAGCTCAACATGGAGGCAAGAGGTTTCACGGGCTCCAATGTTCAGGCTGGATTACTTGTCGTGTGTTCTTACCGTTCTTTCAACAGTTTTGATTGGAAGAAAAGAGTGGGCCGGCTTTGTGATCGCAGGGGCGAACAGTCTCATTATTTCCTACATCGCCCTTGAGACGCATCAGACCGGATTTATCCCCGCCAACATCTTCTGTATCGTGATCTACGTGTTCAGCATTCGCGCATGGATGCGCGATGGCCGGGTTGCCGGCGCTCAAAGCACAGATTCCGCGAAATAGCTCAGCGCCAGTCGTCCCGCGCCTCGGCCAGACCCTGATTCATCAGCGCGTCGAAGCCGGTGTGCTTCTTGATGAAGATCTCGCTGAAGTGGCGGTCCTGGCGGAGCAGGATGGCCTGCAGGCGCACCAGCTCGAGCAGCGCAAGGAACATGGCGATCAGCGCGCGCTCAGAGTTGGTGTGGCTCAACATGCGGCGCAGCGCGACCGGGCGGTCTTCCATGGTGAGCCGCCGCGCCAGGAACTGAATCATCTGGCCCACCGTCACCGAGTCCTCTTCCACATTGATGATGGGGCGATTGCGCGCGCGTTCGAGGATGCTCGAAAACACTCGGACCAGATCGGTCGTGTCTGCTGCGATCTCGGGCTCGGCCTCGGAGTCCGCCTTGAACTCGCGCACGCCCGGATTGCTCCACGTCGCGGCTTCGAGCATTTGCTTTTCGAGCAGCATCTGCGCTGCGTTCTTGAAGCGCTCGTGTTCGAGCAGCCGCTCCACGAGTTCGCGGCGCGGATCTTCGGCAGCGTCGTCGGGCCCGGCCGGTGCGCGCGGCAAAAGCATTTTGCTCTTAATGTGGATGAGCAGCGCGGCGGTGTAGATGAACTCGCCGGCCACGTCCATGTCGCTGGCGCGCAGTTGGTCCACGTAGGCCAGAAACTGCGCAGTGATTTTGGCAATAGGAATATCGTAGATGTCGATGTCCTGCTTCCGGATCAAATCGAGCAGGAGATCGAGCGGGCCGTCGTAGACCTGGTTCACAAGGACGGAGAACGGCGACTGATCGGCGTCTTCGCCGCGGGCCTCGCGAGCTTTGAGTGCGGCAGCGACCTTCTCCGCCGTGGTGCGCGCGGCAGGCTTTTCGGCAAACGGCAATGTGGGCGCGGCGTCCACCGGCGCAGGTGCTGGCTGAGGCGCAGGCTGGGGTTCCGGCGGAGCAGGCGCGGGAATGGGCGGCGGTTCCACCGGCCCAGCAGTGGGGACAGGTTCAGATTCCGCGGCCGAACTTTCTACGACCTCATTCACTGATGCCTGCGCGGTTGCCTCCTCGGGGATCTGTTCGGCGGCAGCCTCAGGGGCAGTTGCGGCAGCGGCCTCGGGGGCGGCGAAATGGGTGGGCTCAGTCACTTCTTCTGATAGTACCTTTTCTTTAGTTTGCGCAGACTCAGATTCGAGGTCACGAGCGGCGTGCTGAGCTTCTTCCTCTTTGGGAGCCGACGCTTGATTCGGCGCAGTCGCCTCCTGCGATGCGGGATCGCCGATTTGCGCGGGTTCGGGCAAGTTGTTTTCCATTCCGTCTGGCGCCGTTTCTTCTTCCTGCGCGGATTCGGGTTCGGGTGCGGTGTCCTCTTCCCGCGCTGCTACGGCTGTGACTTCGATGGCTCTCCTCACTTCTTCTGCCGATGCAGCTTCTGCTGGCGGCGTTGTTTCGCACGGCTCGGCAGGATCCGGCCAGCCGGGTTCTTCCGCCGCTGCAAGCTCTGGCGGAGTCTCGAACTGAACCGCCGGAATTGCTGCTTTCACGGACGGCTCTTCCGCAACCTCCGCAGCATCTTCTTCCGGCGCAGTCTGGGCGACGATATCGGCAGCTTCCCGAGCGGCCAGCTCGTTGTGCATTGCAACGGTCTTTGCTGCAAGGACATCTGGCGAGAAAGGTTCGCCCGCCACGACGGTTTCCAAACGAGGGGTAGACGGCTGCACTCGACTCTCTTCTTGTCTGTCAGTTTCTTGTTTCTGCGCTTCGGGGCGAAAAGCGGCACTCATTTCCGGTTCAATAGCCGTGGCCGGTGGGCCGACCTCTCCGCCGGCAGTGCCATTTCCGTTCCGCCGGAACAGCCCGACGATTCCGCCCAGCGCAAACTTAAGCGCCCTGTGCCACCACGGGAGTGTTCGTTCGGTCATTGCGTCTGCTAAACGCTCTTCACGGTGCTGAGCGGCATCTTCATGGCTTCGCGCACTTCTACCATGGTTTGCTCGGCGCGTGCCGCGGCGCGCCGTGAGCCTTCGTCCAGAATCTCGAGCGCCTGCGCTTCAGTGATGCCGGCGCGCCGCTCCTGAATCGGCGCAAGCAACTGCACCAGCGCATCGGCCGCCCAGCCCTTGCACTCGATGCAGCCGATGCCCGCCGAGCGGCAGCCTTCGTACACCTTGGCCATGGTTTCCGGCGATGAAAAGACCTTGTGCAGATCGCCCACCGGGCATTTGTCGGGATCGCCGGGATCGCTGCGGCGGATGCGCGCTGGATCGGTGACCATGGTCTTTAGCTTCTTGCGCACTTCCGCCTCAGGGTCGCTGATCAGGATCGTATTCCCATAGCTCTTCGACATCTTGCGGCCATCGGTGCCGGGCAGCTTGGGCGAAGGCGTAAGCAACACCTTCGGCTCGGGCAGGATTACCTTTGTCTTCCCAATATCCTCGGGGGGCGGTGGGACTTGTATCTTCCCCAGATCATCGGGGGGTGGCACTTGGCCACTCCACATAATCCTGGTCATTGCCGTTGACCCGCCGGGGAGTACGGAATGGCTACCCGGTGTTCCGTAGAGAAAATTGAACCGCCGCGCAATTTCGCGCGTTAGCTCTACGTGCGCCTGCTGGTCCTGTCCGACAGGCACGAAATCGGCTTGGTAGAGCAGAATGTCCGACGCCATCAGCACCGGGTAGCCGAGGAAACCATAAGTCGTCAGGTCCTTGTTGGCTAGGTTCTCCTGCATCTCCTTGTAGCTCGGCACGCGCTCCAGCCACCCGAGCGGTGTGCTCATTCCAAGCAGCAGCGGTAGCTCGTAGTGCTGCTTCACATGGCTCTGCACGAAGATGGTGCAGCGCTCCCGGTCGAGGCCGGCGGCCAGGAAGTCCAGCGCCACTTCGAGGGTGTTGCGCGCGATGTTGGAGGTATCGGCGTAGTCGGTCGTCAGCGCGTGCAGATCGGCGATGAAGAAATAACACTCGTACTGGGCAACTTCGTCATTTTGCAGCTTGACCCAGTTGGCCAGCGCGCCCATGTAGTTGCCCAGGTGCAGCTTTCCTGTGGGTCTCATGCCGCTTAAAACGCGCTTCTTTGCCGGGGAGGTTGCCGCTTCTGCCATAGTGTGGTTCGATTCCGTCCCGATGGGAAAAGAGAATGAAGCCGGCTTTCAGAATGTCGCTGAAATGGCTCTTCCTATTGTAATGGGGATGTTGCGCGGACTGCGCTGCGTGAACGTATAGGAGTCACGTCGTTTTAGCGCGACCAGGCGTAAGGGTAGTCTTTGAGCTTGGCCAGCCCTTTCTGCACATTCATCGCCGTGTTGCCATCGGGAGCCATGCTGAGCGCCTTCTCGAATTCAGCGCGCGCCTTTGAGGTCTCGCGCATAACGCGCCAAGTCTCCCCTACAAAATAATGCACTCCTGCTTCGTCTCCGGGCTTGAGGGTGCGCCCCTCGGCTAAAACCTCGTTGATCTTCTGCTCAGCCTCAGTACGGCGCCCGCTGCTGGCCAACGCCCAGGCATACCGCGCGACTCTCTTGATGCCGTCGGAACGATTGGCATATGACGTTCTGCCGTTGCCGGCGCGAAGCGCTTCTTCCAGCAAATGGCAGGCGTCGCCCGCCCGCTTCTCTTGAGCTAGCAGGCACGTGGCCAGCGCCACTTTGAAGCCTTCTCTGTCGGGTGCCTCTCGCACCGCCTCGTCCAGCAGAATCTCAGCTTCCGCAAGATTTCCACTGTTCTCCAGCGCGATCGCATAAGTGTAGAGCTCGATGCTTCTGAACTTTGGCTTCCCTTGACTTGTGAAGGCGAGCGGCTTCAGGAACGTCATGGCTTCGCTATATCGTCCGGCATTTAGCAGGATGGAACCCTCCAGGGATCTTCCGTATCCAGGGATATTTACCCAGATGCGGTTCAGACGCAAGGCGCGCTCGTATTGGCCAGCGCGCGCAAGCCTAAGGGTCCAAAGTTTTAAACTCCCCAGTGCCCTCATCAATACGAAGAGCAGTGCAAATTGTCCGTAGAAGATGGCCTCCTTGATCCCAGGCCGCATTGAAATGGAAAGGACGCCGAGAAGGACGGCTTCAAATGCCATCAGGACAGCGATATTACGCGTCTTTCGCCGGGAAATGTTCTTGGCTTCGGCGTCGGCGGTGATGGCTTGAATGTTACCCGAACCCTGATCCTGCCTGTTCTTCTTCAGCATTTCGAAGACGAAGCCGAAAGCAGCGGCGACGATTGCAATACCAATGCTAAAGATCGCACGCTCATGAGTGGGCGCCAGCATCTTGGCTGCCTTGTATACCGCCCAGCCGGCGACAGCCGAAAGAGCGATTGCAGCGGCAACAATGGTCGTGGTATCCACGGCAATGGGTTCGCGCTTTCTGCCAAACTCATCGTCGCGTCGTGCAATCAACGTCTTCTGCCCGCGATGCTGCAACAACAGCCCAGCAGCCACAGCCGCCGCGAGTGCAAAGACGTCGTACTTCTCGATGGTTAAGGAGCGCGTAGGCCAAAGGATGTTGATATACCGGAAGCCCATGAGCACTACGCAAACCAAGAAATAGCCGGCGCGCCAAAGAATCCTGGTCTGCGTCGACACTTCGGGCCGTGCACTAACCTTCTTACCTTCACTCTCCGCCTTGCGAGCTTCGACCCGCTGCTCCCAGTTCTTATAAAGCGTCGCAGCCCAGAAGAAGCAGCACATTCCGACCAGAAACACGCCGAGAGAAGGCGCAATCGCCCGCAGTTTTCCCGCCAGGTCCGGCGGCAGATGATGCATGTCGATCGGCATCTTCTGCGAAAACCAGATACACCCAACCGCTCCCGCCAGGGCAACGATGAACTGAACGCCCCTGTGCTTCGCGGGCGCGCTCTGTTGCGCCTCGCCATTCTGGACGGGATTTTGAAACGGACTGCCTGTGCTGGCGAAAGTCATGGATTGCTTTCCCTCCCTGCCCGCAATGGAAAAGTGAGTTTCCCCGAATCATACGCCGGCATTCTCGATGAACTGAAGAAAAATTGTTGTTTGTATAGCAATGGCAATCCGAGATTCGCGCCCGCAACGAATTGCACGGCAGCTATTGTCGGCTTCTCAGCGCCGCCAAAGCAGCGAAAAGATGAAGCCCAGCGCAGGCGAGAGAACCAGGTTGAGAATGAATCCGCCGACGAAGATCATCAGCAGATAGCTGAGCCAGCCGCCGATCGAGTCATAGGCGCGCACGGCATTGTAGGGCAGCATATTGCGCACCACGCGGCTGCCGTCGAGCGGAGGGATGGGCAGCAGGTTGAAGAAGAAGAGCGAGAGATTGATGAGAATGGCGAGGCTCAGCATCAGGGCGACCGGGTGCGCGGAGCTGGGGTCGGCGATGTGCAGGGCGGCCCAGAACGACGTGATGACGATTCCGCGGCCGTTGGGCATGGTGAACTCCATCACTAGCAGGGCTACAGTCGCGGCGCAGACCAGGATGAGGTTCGAAACCGGTCCGGCGAGCGTGGTCAGGTTGTCGTCGCGGACGATGTTTTTGAAGTTGCGCGTGATGACCGGCGTGGGCTTGGCCCAGCCGATGAGCATGAACGGAAGGTGGAAGCCGAAGATCGGCCCGAAGATGACCACGGCCGGAAACAGAAGCGTCCCGATGGGATCGGCATGAACCGCCGGGTTGAGCGAGACGCGGCCCTGCATGCGCGCTGTCTGATCGCCCAGGCGCGAGGCCATCCATGCATGCGCGCATTCGTGAAAGCTGAGAGAGAAAAGGAGGATGAAAAACTCGAAGACGCCGACAACGAACGCAATGGGTTGCAAGAAAGTACCTCAAGGCTCGGAGCGGCGGCGCGGATTGAGCGCGCTGCGAATGCCGAACCAAAGATTCAGAGTAGCAAATCCAGCTCCGCCAGCTGCGCTAACTCGCTCGTTCTTAGCTCTCGATGTACTCCCAGAACGAGTCGGCCAGCTCCGCGCCGAGTTCGTTGGCCATGCGGCGGGCGGCGCGTTCGGCTTCTTCCATCAGGCCGTGGAGGTAGTCGCGGGAGCGCGAGATGGCCGCGACGCCAATCGTCGCCGATTGCCAGGTGACCGCCTCATCGAGCTCGGCGACGGAGACGTTGAAGCCCTGCCGCAGCTGGTCTTTGAGCGAGCGCACCACCTGGCGGCGGTCCTTGAGCGACTGGGCGTGTTCGATGCGGATTTCGAGGGTGAGCTGAGCCACAGGCATATCTTTCTCCTGGGATCACCGACAGTGTAAGACGTCCTGGCCTCGCGGAATATATTTTTCTTGGCTGGCCCGGCAAGGAGTCCCTTCCCAAGCACGCCTCTAGGCCTACACTGTTTTCGTATGCCTCGGCAGATCTATCTCCTGGTTCTCTTCCTTGCGGCCTGCGGCGTTGTGGCCCGTGCGCAGTGGGATCTCGAAGACTCCCACACCACGGCCGATTTGCGCGGCATCGACAACGTAGGCGGGGGCGTGGCGTGGGCCTCGGGCACGAACGGCACGGTGCTGCGCACGGAGGACGGTGGGTACCTGTGGCAGGCATGCGCCATTCCGCCGGGCGCGGACCATCTCGACTTCCGCGGCATCCAGGCCTTCGACGCTAATACGGCCATCGTGATGTCGAGCGGGAAGGGCGATCTTTCGCGGCTGTACAAAACCGCCGACGGGTGCCATACGTGGAAGCTGGTGTTCACGAACCCCGACAAGGATGGCTTTTGGGATGCGGTTGTAACAGATGTAGAACAAGCCGGTGCGGGAGAACAATGTGGCGCAGACTCTAAATGGATTTTAGGAACGATTTTGGGAGATCCCGCTATACACAAATCGAATCCGCGGGACACGACCACATTACCTTCCTTCTACCTCGCGAATTTTGAAATTGGAATCACCTGTTCCCGCGACGAATTGGAACCCAGCGTTTCGTCTGTCTTCTCGCTTCCCGGAGAGATGGCGTTCGCAGCCAGCAACTCGGTTTTGGCAAGGCTTAACCCTTACGCCATCTACTGGATGGTAGTCGGAAAGCGGCTGATTCAGTACAGCGTCGGCTCTACGGTTCCCAGTCACTATTCCGCTGAGAGCTTCTGTGATATTGGAATCCCATTCAGCCACCGTTCTGCATCCGCAGGAGTCTTCAGTTTGGCGATTCGGCCAGGTTCGTTTGATTCGCCCAAACCAAAGAAAATCGGCGGATTCGATTGGAAAGCGCCCTCGTGCCAGAAGGCAGACATAGTGGTTGTGGGCGGAGACTACACGGCAGTCGATGACCGCCAAGACACTGCGGCGTTCACCGGCGGCTCGAACAAGTTTTACGCCTCGGCAACCCCGCCCCATGGTTTCCGCTCCGCCGTGGCCTACGACGCCGCGACCCAAACCTGGATCACCGTCGGCCCGAACGGTACCGACATTTCGACGGACGACGGGAAGAACTGGCGCGCGCTCCACCCCGATCCTGCCCTGCATGACCCGCCCGACGCCGACCGCAACTGGAACGCGCTTTCGCTCCCCTTCGTCGTCGGCCCTCACGGCCGCATCGGCAAGCTGAATCCGAAGGCGCTGGATGCAGCCCCAAAACGGTAACTCAGCCGCTGGGTACCCAAGGTTCCAAAATCAAGACCCGGGGTACCCGTGCCTTATCTCAGAGCTCTCAAACCTGACACTTGAAACCTTCCGTCTCGCTCTACACTGTTCCTGTATGCGTCGTCAGGCAATTTTGTTCGCAGTCCTCTTGTCTGCTTGCGGTGTTCTCCGCGCGCAATGGGAGATTCAGGACTCCGGCACCGAAGCCGACCTCCACGCCATCGACGTGGACGGAGGCGTGGCGTGGGCCTCGGGCGCGAACGGAACCGTATTGCGTTCGGAAGATGGTGGGTACTCGTGGCAGACCTGCGCCGTTCCGCGAGGCGCGGAGCACCTGGATTTCCGCGGCATTCAGGCCCTCGACGGAAACACGGCGATCGTCATGTCGAGCGGCAAAGGCGATCTCTCGCGGCTTTACAAGACAACAGACGGCTGCCACACGTGGAAGCTGATCCTGCGAAATTTCGACAAGGAAGGGTCTTGGGATGCTCTGTATTTCGACCGTCGCGAATGGGGATGGTTGCTTGGCAACCCGGTAAAGGGCCGCTTCACCCTGTTCTACAGCGGTGATAGCGGGCGAACGTGGGCGGCGCTGCGGAACAAGAGCCTGGAAGCTCAGACCAAAGACCTAGTCGGGTTTACGGCGGGCAATTCGTCGATTGCCGGATCCAATGGAGCCATCGAGTTTGGCATCGGCGGCAACGATGGCACTTTCGTCTATTCGATTGCCAAGACGGCGATCTGCGTTGACCAATGCGCCCCTGAAGACTTAAGCGAAGCTGAACAGGACACAGAATGGGCGCGGAAAGAGATTCCGGTCGGAAACCATTCTGAATCCTCGGGAATTTTTTCGCTTGCGGAGAGACCGGATCAGACCAACTCGATCGGGCGCGCAACCGCGATCGTCGCGGTCGGCGGCGATTCCTTGAAACCTGACGACGGGGAGAGAACGGCCGCGTTCACGCTTGACGGCGGCAAAACGTGGCAAGCCGCCCAAACCCCGCCACACGGCTTCCGCTCCGCCGTCGCCTATGACGCCGCAACAAAAACCTGGATCGCCGTCGGCCCGAATGGGACAGACATTTCGACCGATGACGGAAAGAACTGGCGCGCGCTGCACCCCGATCCGGCGCTACACGAAGTGCCCGACGCCGACCGCGACTGGAACGCGCTCTCGCTGCCGTTCGTCGTGGGGCCAAATGGGCGGATTGGGAGGTTGAATCCGAAGGCGCTGGCGCATTGAGGCCCGAGCAGAGATTCTCCAAATACGACTCAAGCTCTGATTACCCAACCGGCGTCGGGAGCGATTAAGCTGTTGGGATGCCCCTCTATACACATGCGGTGGATCTCATTCGGGAGAACCTCGAACAGATCTCAAGAGGGTGGAAGGTCAAGCCCATAGCAATCGGAAAACTGACACAGGAGCAGCTGGATAGCATCAATCAGCACCGCCAAGCGAGGAATCCCGATTTGCCAGAAGTGGTAGCCGAGGTAGTCTTCTTCGGAAGTCACATCTACCAAAGCCGCTGTGTCCGTGATGGGTACGCAATCCAGGATGTAATTGATCAGATCGTTAGTGCGATGGATACGGCCTCCGTTTTGATCGGAAACCTGCCCATGCAGGCAATTGAGAACCCAAACGGGCGAACTGATCAGTACGGGAACGTGGTGCATGACAGGGCCGTTTTCGAATGCATGAGCCGGCACCCTCGACCGGAGCTTTTCTCGGTTGTGCCAAGAGGTGACCGAAACAGGCCAGCCAAAAAGCAGAAGGGCCACCCGTAGGCGGCCCTTCTATGAAATTGAGCGGCTCGCCCGGCTAACAGGTACCATCCGGCGCACCAGTCGCTCAAACCCAGTATACGCCTGTTGTCAACTATCGGCCGACTCGGCTTCCAGATTAGCGATCCTGCTTCTAAAAAAGATCGGGAATGCTGTTGAACGCGATGCGCGTGGGCGCGGCTTTGTAGGCCGTTAGCATGGCGGCGGGGGCCAGCGTGCTCATGCCGTACTTGTCGTTGATCTGGTCCATGGCGGCGTTGAGGCGCGTGCGGCTCTTTTCTTCTTCCAGGCCGTCGAAGAGCGCCAGCGTGTGCAGCCGGTCGAGGACGAGGTTGTTCAACTGCACGCCGATGAAGTACGGGTGCTCGTATTGCGCGCCCGTCGGGTGCGAATCCCACAGCCGGCGCAATGCGGCGATGAGCGTCTGATTATCCTGGCACTCGTGGAGCTTGATCTCGCTGCGCCAGCCGCGCGCCGGCACGCCGAAACGAGAGACGGGTGTGTTCTGGCTGCGCGGTACGGCGAAGCAGATTGCCAGGCCGATGTTGCTTGCCCAGAGGCCTTTTGCGCGCAGGCGCATGGCGGCTTTATGCAGTAACTTGTGCGCCACGCCCCAGGCCTTTTCGGGCGTGCGCATCTCAGGAGCCAGCACGTGCGAGTGGCTAATTGACTTTTGATATTCGAGCTCGGCCATCTCGAAGTCTTCGCCGCGCAGCCAGTGCCACAGCCGCTGGCCCCACACCGATCCCCAGATCTCGCCTAACTGGTCGCAGTCGAGCGCAAGCAGTTGATCCATGGTGCGCAAGCCTTTTTCGTTCAGGCGCTTTTCCGTGCGCGCGCCGATGCCGGGCAGGTCGCGCAGTGTGAGCTGGCGCAGCGCCTCGGGAAGAATGTCGAGCGGAAGAGCCACCAGGCCGTCGGGTTTCTCCATGTCGCTCGCAATCTTTGCCAGGTAGCGGCTGGTCGCCAGCCCCACGGAGCTGCGCAGCATTGTGCCGACGCGTTCCTGGATTGTTTGCTTCACCTTGATGCCAAGATCGAGAGCCGCACGTAAGTGCCGTTCGCGGCCAATGAGGCGGCAGGCCATCTCGTCGATGGAGCAGACGGCGGTGACCGGCACGCAGCTTTCCACGGCCCCCACAATACGGTGATGGAATTCGGTATAAAGCTCGTGGCGGCCTTCGACGAGCACGATTTCGGGGCACATGCGTTTGGCATCGGCAACGATGGTTCCGGTTTTGACGCCGAAGGCTTTGGCCTCGTAGCTGGCCGCAATGCAGCAGGTGGTGTCGGTCATCATCGGCACCACGGCCACGGGCCGGCCGCGGAGTTCCGGCCGGGCCTGCTGTTCGCACGAGGCAAAGTAGGAGTTGAGATCGACGAAGAGCCAGTTGAGTGCCGAATCAGTGGCGGGGCCGACAGCTGCAACTGGCTCCGGCTGGCGCTGCTCGCCGGCACGTTCCCCGCTCAGCGCCAAAAGCTCCTCGGGCCAGTCATCGGGAGCGGGTGAAAAGGCCGGATTGGGAGCAGTGGCCATGTGTTGCTCTTAGTTTCGCCTTTTATTCTCTATAGTGCAACAGGAATTCTCACACACACAGTGAAAGGCAGATACCCCAAATGGGGCTTGAAAAGCAGTCCCCGACCGGCAGATGATCGTCTAAGCAATCAGGCCGATAAGAGAGACGACCGCTACGGGGCGAAATGGCCCCGAGGACGGTGGCCGAATATGCAACATATTGCGAATTGGCTCACGGCGAATGAAAGCACCTTGGCGGTGCTGGTCACGTTAGGCGTGGCGGTGCTTGTGGTCTGCGGTTTGGAATGCACGAAGTGCGGCCGCAAGGATGACGACGACCTCTTCCACCACCACGAGGTGTAGCGTCGTAAGCTTCCCAGATTTGTGAGGTCGCCCAAGGGCAGCGCACGTCCGGCTGGGCTCTGCACGATTCGGGCCGGTACGGAGAGCCTGACGGGTGTTCTGCAGGCACTTCGTGCTTGCGTGATCCTATCCCTACTTTGTTTCCGCAACCTGCGCTTCCGGCTTCAAATACATTTCGAACTCCGCCAGAATCCTGTTGTAGAGACTGGTGCGCACATCGGCTCCCTCGATGGAGTGCATTTTGCGCGGATAAATCTGCAGATCGTAGGGGATTCCGGCCTCAATCAGCTTCTGAACAAACTGCACAGTGTTCCCGATGTGCACATTGTCGTCGCCGGTCCCCTGCGCGATGAGCAGCCGCCCCTTCAATTGCGCTGCCGTGCTCAGCACGGAGAAGTCGCGGTAGCTTTCGGCGTTGGCCAAAGGGAGACCCAGATAGCGCTCGGTATAAATGGAGTCGTAATCGTTCCAATCGGTGACAGGCGCCACGGCGACACCGGCGCGGATGCGGTCTGTGTGGGTCATGGCATACAGCGTAAAGGTCCCGCCCCAGCTCCATCCCCACCAGCCCAGCCGCTTGGGATCGAGTTGCGGCTCTTTTGCGAGCGCCGCATCGATCACGGTTAACTGGTCTTCCAGCTGCACCGGACCGAAGTTATGCCACGCCGCCTGTGCAAAGGCGCGGCCGCGACCGCCCATGCCGCGATTATCGGCGCGCAGCACGGCAAACCCATGTGCTGCGAGCACGTTGTCGAAGAGCAGATTCTCGCGGTGGTTCCACTGATTCACTACCTCCTGGTCGCCGGGCCCGCCGTAGGGATTCACGATCAGCGGCACGGTTGCCGGAGCGGTCGCGCCGGACGGCATCAACAGCGTCGCGTAGAGCGTGGTCCCGTCGTGGGCTTTCACTTCGAATTGCTCCGGCGCTTGCACATGGTAAGCATCGAGCGCATGCGTTTGCCAAAACACGCGGCAACTGCGGCCTGAAGCCTCACCCTCCTCAACGTGGCACAGCCGAACCACTGGCGGAGTGGTGCGCGTCGAGTAGGTATCGGCAAAAAACCTCCCGTCCGGCGAAAAACTCGCGTCGTGAAATCCTGTTCCATCGCTCAATTGCCGGCGCTCGCCGTTGAAGTTCACCGCCCACACCTGCTGTTCCAGCGGATTGCCCTCATTCGACGCGTACAGAACGCGCCTGTGCCCAGGGTCAATTTCGTAAACACCGCTCACATCGAAATCGCCGTGCGTGAGCTTCCGCTCCAGCTTTGCATCGGCAGCAAGCGGCTTGGCCTCGTTGTAGCTGTAGAGATAAATGTGCGTGTGCCCGTCTTTCCAGCTCGTGAGAACAATCTCTCCAACGCCCACGGCCACTTCGTAATCTTCATCCACAAACTTGTCGTCGACGATCTCGAGCATCAGCCGCGCCTGGCCGTCATCTGTGCTCGCAAAATACACTGCGCGGTGCTTGTGATCGCGACTGACGGTCTCAATCCACAAAGTCTTGTGATCGACCCAGCCGAAACGAGGAATATAGCCGCCGTCGTCGACCGGAACGTACATCCATGTCGTCCTGCCGCCCTTGGCGCTCACCACGCCGACATGCGCAATAGGGTTCGCGTCGCCGGGCTGCGGATAGCGCTGCCACTCGACCTGCGCGTGCGCGGGAATCCAGTCGGTGAGCGGATATTGCGGCACGTTGGTCTCGTTCATCTGCAGATAGGCAATATTCTTCGAGTCCGGCGACCAGAAGTAGTTGCTGCGCACATCGAGCTCTTCTTCGTACACCCAATCCACCTCGCCGTTGAGGATGGTCTCCGCTTTGTCGGCCGGGGCGGCGGGAGCGGGCGCCAGGTTGAATGGGGGCAGCTCCGGGTTGTGAAGGTTTGCAATCCAGAGCCCATGATTGCGAATGTAAGAAACGTACTCGCCGTTGGGCGAGAATTTCGGATCGTCGCCGGAAGCAGCTCCCGTAAAGCCGATTTCGATTGCGGTTCCGCTGTGCAGATCGTAAAGCCACAAGCGTCCGCCTGCGTCGAAGAGCAGGCGCGTGGCGTCGGGCGCCCACTGATAGTCGGGCATGTTGTAGCGCTCGCGATGATCGCGGTCCCGTTCGCTGCCGCCGCTGCTCAGGAGCGGAACCATCTTTTCGGCGCTCACCATCACGTGGACTTTGCCGCTCACGGGATCGATCTCCATCAGCGAGCCGCCGTCGAGATAGGTCAGGTGCTTGCCGTCGGGAGACCAGAACATCTGGTTGGGCGGGTTGGGAACCAGACCGCCGTTCGCGAAGATTGCCTCTATGGTGAGTGGCTTCTCCTGCGCATGCGCCGCACGCGATGGCGAAGCCACAAACAGAGCGGCGAGGACGGCAAGCGTGAGCGTGGCGACACGCGACAATGGAAGTTCCTCCAGAAGGGATTCCAGGCGAGCAACTTGAGTTTACGTTCTGCCCTGCAAAGCTCGGAGGATGGCCTTTAGATTCTTGCCCGAATGTCTAAGTCGTGCGAGGTCTATCGGTGTTTGTCCATACTCGTTCTTCGCGTCCACCTTTGCGCCTGCCAGGACGAGCTTGCGTATGATTTCGACCAAGCCGCGACTCGCCGCTCCGTGAAGCGGTGTGTTGCCGAGGTCGCCTGCCGCATTTACGTTCCCCCCCAACGCAATGAGTTGATCGACGTCGGCTCGGTCGGTCGCGATAACGGCGGCATGAAGCATCGTGTCACCGCTGATACTTCGCGTATTTACGTCGCCCAAAATGACCGAATAGAAATCGGGCCATTGCTTATACTTCTCAATCAACTTCGCAAGTTCGTCATTCATGGCGATTGACTAACGATAATAAGGATCATAGGCCATTCGCAAATGTGAAGAGACGCCCTGAGCCATGCCATGCCCTCGGACCGCCATATTGCGCGCCCGAACCGGACAGTGTATGTTCCGGGGGTATGCAGTGGACAACTCCGCAAGAACGCCGAGCGCTGGGCCAGGCACGGCGCAAGCAAGTCCGACGCCACGATCACGAAACCTTCGATGCCAAGACGCGTAAGGTTTCGTCATTAACGCTCGTCGAGCGCTCGATGCGCGGCCGCGTGCCTGCGCTCGTTGCCCTCAAGTACCAGTTGATGGCCGAGTCGCCCTTTGGGTACTTTCGCGGTGCGGCGCCGGTGATGGCCGCGGACCTGGCGCAACTGTCCTCCACAGGAATCATGTGCCAGCTCTGCGGCGATGCACATGTGCGCAACCTGGGCGCCTATGCCGCTCCCGATGGCCGTCTGGTCTTCGACATCAATGACTTCGACGAAACCATCCGCGGACCCTTCGAGTGGGACCTGAAGCGCATGGCCACATCGCTCGTCTTGGCCGGGCGCGCATCGGGTCACAAAGACAGCTCGGCGAGCCGCGCTGCCGAGGCGTGCGTCCACCGCTACGCCGAGCAGATGCGCGCCTTCGCCAAGATGCCGCAGCTCGAAGTCAATCGTTTCCAGGTGCATCGCCTGGGCCTGGCTAAGCCGGTGCAGGCCGCGCTTGCGAAGGCCGAGCGCGCCACGCCACCCCACACTTTAGACCAACTCACCGAACCGGCTTCATCGCGCTCCGGCGCATCGCGGCGTTTCAAGGAAGCCAAGCCCATGCTCACGCGCATCACCGGAGCGCAGGCACGAGCCGTGCTGGCCTCGCTCGGTCCTTACCGCGAAATGCTGGAGCCGCAGCGGCAGCACCTGCTCGCGTTCTACAAGCCCGTGGATGTGGCCTTCAAAGTGGTGGGCACAGGATCGGTGGGCTGGCGCGATTACTGCATCTATCTCGAGGGCAACAGCCCCGCCGATCCGCTGTTTCTACAGATTAAGGAAGAGCCAACCTCGGCCTACGCGCCGTATCTCCCCGAGGCACACGCGCCGGCGCACAATGGCCAGCGCGTGGCCGAAGGGCAGCGCTTCATGCAGATCCAGACCGATCCGTTTCTGGGCTGGACCCACATCGGCGGCCGTCAGTATCTCGTGCGCCAGTTGAACGACCACAAGGGATCGATTGAGATTGAGGATCTCGCCGGCACGAATCTCAAAGCCTACGCCGAAGTCTGCGGCGAACTCCTTGCCCGCGGCCATGGCCGCTCGGGCGACGCGCAGGTGATTGCCGGCTACATCGGCTCCGGCGAAGCCTTCGCGGAAGCGATCGCCGCTTTCGCCATCTCCTACGCCAAACAGACCGTGAAGGACTGGGAGCAGTTGAAGAAATCTGGCAAAGCGGGGAATCGCCAGGCAGTCCCGTAGGACGGCGCAAGGACAGAGATCGCATCTATTTTTGAGCGAGAAAGGAACCCTGCGATGCAGCAGGAACGAGCGGATCAATTTCGCGGCGTCATTCCGATGCTGGTCTGCGCCGATCCGGCCGCCGAGATCGCATTCTGCAAAGCGGCCTTTGGCGCTGAAGAGCTATCGCGCCGGACCGGCCCCGACGGCGCCGTCATTCACGCCTTACTCAAGATCGGCGTCACCTTGGTCATGGTTCACGACGTGTCTCCACACCTGGCCAGCCGCGCGCCGGAGCTGGATGGAAGCTCGCCCGTGGTGATCTACAACTACGTGAACGACGCAGATGCGTGCGTTGAGCGGGCCGTTGCCTCAGGCGCTAAAGTCCTTATGCCCGTGGCGAATCAGCCTTGGGGCGACCGCGTCGGCCGCATCCTCTCGCCCTCCGGCCATGTATGGAATATCGCAAGCCGGTAGGGGCAGTCGTGCTGACTGGCTGACTCGCGAATGGATTCTGGCAACCGAAGCAAGGTCGCCCGCGTTTGCTCGGCCAGAAAACAAAATGGGAACTCCGGTTGGATGGAAAGCGTATATGCAAACCAGGGAGGACCGCCCGTGAAAGACCTTAAGAAACCTCTGTGCGTGGCAAATCGGCTCCGGTTGAGCTCTTCGTTCCTTTTTTGCAGTGTTGCGGTTCTTTCCGTCGGCGCCCTCTCACTGGCCGGGTGCCGCGGAACGCATTCCGGCTTTGACAACGGGAGCGAATATAAGGACAGTTCGGGAACAGTCCACATTTCAAAAATGGGTGGAGACATCGATGTCGAGGACGCTCCGCAGGGAGCGGACCTGAACACGATGGGAGGCACCATTCGCCTCAGGAATGTCGATTCCGTCGCCAAAGTCAAGACGATGGGCGGCAATATCGAGATTGACACCGCCGGTGGACCCGTCGACACCACGACCATGGGTGGAAACATTCGCGTTCTGGCTGCCGGCGACTCGGTTCACGCCACGAGCATGGGCGGGAACGTGAATGTCCGGATCGTTCCTTCAAGCGCGAAGGCCCGCAACATCGACTTGAGCACCATGGGCGGCGAAGTGGAGTTGATCGTTCCCAAAGGCTTTCCCATGGACATCGACATTAAGCTTGCCTACACCAAGGAAAGTTGGCACAAGCCGAACATCACCGAGCCCTTCGGGCTGGCGCACAGCGAGAGCAGTGACTGGGACTATAGCAATGGTTCGCCACGCAAGTACATCTACGCCAAGGGAAGGGTAGGAACCGGCGGGAACCGGGTCGTGATTAACGCCATTGGCGGCGACGTGACGATTGTGCAGGAGTAGCCGGGCAGCGGGAAGTTACCGAGCTAGTTAACGTGAAACTCAAGCTCGCCACGATAGGGCATTGGCTTGCCCTCTACGTAGAACGGCTTGAAGCTCCAATGTTTCATCGCTTCAACAATGGGAATTGTCAGTTGGCCTGGACCTTCGACTTGAATCCATTCAATGACGTACCCATCTGCGTCCACTGCGACCGAAATCTTGGCAATTGAGCCCGGCGGCACAATGCCCGGTGGAACCACGAGTTCAGCCGTGCTTGTCGCGAGTTTGCGCATCTCTGCGTCCGTCAGCATTTGCTTCGGGCCATATTCACGCGTATTCAAATCGAAGGTCAGAATCCCTTCCACCTGCGCTGGAATCCCATCCACGACTGGCGGCTTGAATTTCCAGCGCATGATCTGCCGGATCGCTGGATCATTCGTGCGCTCATTATCCGTGCGCAGTGGATGGACTTCGCGAACTTTCCCGTTTTGATCGATAGAAATGTAAAAACTTCCTTTCCCGCTAATCTTCCCGTCCAGCACTTGGGGCCAGATGATCTCCGGCTTCTCCGTTGCCAGATTCATCAGCGCCGACTGATCAAGCGTCACAATGTGAATCTGCTTTGCGGGGTCTGTAGGATGGTCAATCGCGAAGAGATCGGGATCCGGGTTCTTCAGTTCCTTCAGTTCGGTTACAGTTGCGGTCATGAAGTCTCCGAGGGACGCCTCATACGTCAACCGCCTCGCAATCCTCTTTCCGTGGAAGTCTCGATAATCCGTAAACTCTACGGAATGGCCTGCTGCACCCACAGTTTCGTGGAGTCCGCCCGGGCTCATCGTGCACGCCCTCATGGTGCCATCGAAACACACCGCTCCGGATTCCTTTGACAAGCCGTTTGCCTTCGTGCGAAAGGTGTCGCCGGGCCGAATTGCGGCTATGATCGGTCGCGGATCGACCATCGCTGTAACGAGGGTCCGCAATCCAAGAAGAAAATAAGAACCGGTGTCCTGCTCCGAAGCTTTCTCGCCGTTCACGATCAGCGTCTGCGAAAAATCCTTGGACTGGATCGTGCGCCTCCAATGATCGGGCGCCGTCCACTCCATTTCAACGGTGGCCACAACTTCGGGGTCACCTCCGTCCCTGATTGAAGCCTTCAGCTCAAAAGGGCTACTATCCGGCGCAATCAAAACGCCTTGCACTGGAATCGAGCCCGGATCGGGATCTTGAGCGTGGTTCTCCATTGAGAAGGCCCAGAAGGCAAGAGCGATCAGTCCGAACGATACTGCTCTGCATTGGAGGCGAATTCGGGGCATGACGGGAACCTCGCGTCAACGCGGAAAGTGGAGATCACCGCAACCATACCACAGGCAATGGCACACGCCGGGCCATCGTTCATCCTTTGGGAGTCATGCGACTCAGCCGCGATAGAGTGGAAGGTTGTGCGCTTTCGTTTGAACCTTCTCCATATACGGCAAAAGTCGCTGCTGCGCGCCGTACTTCTCTCGTTGGGCGCCTTTGCGGCCAGCTTGCGTCTGGCGGGGTTCCCGTATATCGAGAACCTGCACGGATCGCGTTGGCAATTCGTGGCGCTGCTGGTGGCCGCGTGGGGCATGGCGGAGACGGCCCGCTGCCTGAAGCGCACATGGAGCCTCTATCACGCCGGCGTCCTCATCCTTCTCTACGCCGACCTGATGATTCTCGCCGGCATCGTGGTCCTGCTCACCGTACCTTAATTGAATCGAAAGCCCCTGCGCGCCGCCCGTTGCGCCGTGTAGCATGGGCAAAGACGGGGCCTGGCGGGCAACTCCTGCCGCGAAGTACCCATCTTTTTGCCCTGCGGCACATGCTGAAACATGCAAGGAGGATGCAATGTTCAAAGGATTTCGAGACTTCATTCTGCGCGGGAATGTGATGGACCTGGCTGTCGCCGTGATTATCGGCGGAGCGTTCGGCAAGATCGTAAGTTCATTGGTCAGTGACATCATCAACCCGGTGATCGGCTCTACCGTGGGCCAGCCGAACTTCGGCTACATCATTCTTCATCTCGGCAAGGGCAACATCACCATCGGCAACTTCATCAACGCGGTCATCGAGTTTCTGATTGTGGCAGCCGTCGTCTATTTCGTTTTTGTGCTGCCGATGAACTTCATGATGAAAAGGCTGCATCCCGTAGCGCCGCCCGCGCCGCCCGCCACCAAGCCCTGCCCCGAGTGCCTCAGCGAGATTCCCCTGGCTGCGAAGCGGTGCGCCCATTGCACGCAGCCTGTGGCCTAGCTCCAGTTTACGAAATAGCCTCTAAAGTTTTTCAGTGATCTGATCCGATCGGCCGCGATGTAGGCCTGGCGATCGGGAAAGCCCGCTCCCAGCGCGAGTTTTCTCATGTTCGGCCGAACTGGGGGAGACACGGCGAAGGCGTCGCGGCGGGCCAGTAAAATGTATACACTAAATCATTAGGGGGCAGATTCGCGAGGGACAGGTGAGGCCAAGGGTGCCTGCTGCGTCGAATGCCGATGCTTTGACCGTTTTTCCGAGGTTTATAACTCTGGTTCCACATGCAGTGGTATCCGGGTTGACGTCTACTAAGTATGGTATACACTAAACTCCGTGGCCAGTATCCAGCGCAAGATTATCCACGGACACCCCTATTACTACCTCGTCGAGTCGCGCCGCGTAAACGGCCGCCCGCGCCCCGTTGTCCTCCAGTATCTGGGCACAGCAGATAGCTTGCTTCGGCGCTTCCAGCAACCACACGCAGAACCAATCCGCGCCCGCCTGACCCAGTTCGGCGGCGTTGCCGCCCTCTATGATCTGGCCCAGCAGATCCGTCTGGTCGAGCTCATCGACGAACACGCCCCCAAGCGTCACCAGGGACCCTCTCTCGGCCAGTACATGCTGGTGGCAGCCATAAACCGCTGCCTGGCCCCAACCAGCAAGCGGCAGATGCCCGCCTGGCTGGGCGCGACGCCACTGCCACGGTGGTTGGGTGTTTCGGCCGAACAGTTCTCTGCGCAACGCTTCTGGGACAACATGGAGTTGCTGGGAGAGAACCAGATCTCGGCCATCAGCGAAGCGTTGACACGGCGGTTGCTGGAAAGGTTCCAACTCGACCTGAACAGCCTCATCTTCGACTGCACGAACTTTGATACCTTCATCGACACCGAGAACACCAGCAAACTACCGCAGCGGGGTCATGCCAAGAGCAAACGGGAGGACCTGCGCATCGTGGGCCTGGCGCTGCTGGTGAGCGTCGACTTTCACGTCCCCCTTTTGTGGAAGGTCTATCCGGGCAATCAGCATGACAGCGTGAGCTTTCGCGATGCACTGGAAGAGCTGACGCAGCGCTACAAGGTGCTGGCACAGCAGTGCCAGTCGATTACCCTTGTCTTCGACAAAGGCAACAACTCGGCAAGCAACCAGGAGATCCTGGATGCCAGCGGCTTCCATTTTGTGGGTTCGCTGGTCCCGACACACTACTCCGATCTGCTGGCGATTCCGTTGAAGAAGTTCGAGCCCCTCAAGGACACGCGTCTGGAGCCGGTACTGGCGCTGCGGCTAAACCGTGTGGTCTGGGAACAGGAACGTACCCTGGTGGTCACCTTCAGCCCGGAATTGCAGCGCAAGCAGATCCGGGGGATCGAACAGCACTTGGGGAAAAAGCGGCGGGCGCTGGAAGAACTGCAGGCAAAGCTGCGGCGCTCGCTAAGACCGGGCGCCAAGGGAAAAGGCTATACCCGCGAGAGTCTTGAAAAGCAGGTGAAGGAAATCTGTTCCGGCCAACACATCCACAAGATTCTTCCGGTAGCGGTGACAGGAGAGGGAAGGAATCTAAAAATCACCTACCACACGGATGCTGCCGCCTGGGCCCGCATCAAGCTGCAGTTAGGGAAACGGATACTGTTCACCGACCAGAAGGACTGGAGCAATGAACAGATTGTTCTGGGCTATCGCAGTCAGTCGCACGTCGAGGATGCCTTCCGGAGCATGAAGGATCCGTGCTTCCTGGGTTGGGAGCCCATGTTCCATTGGACTGATTCCAAGATACGGGTCCACGCCTTGTACTGTGTGCTGGCGCTGGTCCTGGGAAGCCTGTTGCAGCGCCGGGCGGCGAACAGCGGTTTGTCGCTGAGCATGCATGCGCTGCTCAAGACCCTCGGCGGAATCCAGGAAGTGACTAATCTGTTTCCAGCCGCAGGCAAGTCCGGCTCCCCCGGGCGACCACAGCTGAAGACGACCCTCACAGAGATGGACCCCACGCAGCAAGCGCTGTACCGCCTATTTGCGCTCGATGGCTACCGGCAAGCCTGATTGGGTCGATTTAGGCTATACAAGCTGATCCGTTCCAAAGCGCATCCTGGAGCGGGTTCTTCGCTTTTTCGCCACCGTATTTCGTAAACTGGAGCTAGCAGCGCATTGCCGAGCGGTCACGGCGCGCATTGAGATCGGTGTCATAAGATCGATGGCATGAGATCCCGCGCCACGTTTGCGTGTCTTCTTTTGCCGGTTGGAATTCTCTCTGTCATCGCAGCTACTGGGCTGTCGGCACAGCAAGCGTTGCAGCAAAGTTCTTTCGGTTACATCAATTTCAGCCGCGAAGCCAGGCTGGAAGAGAAGTTCCTTTCCGTTCCCGATCCCAAACTTGCGGGCCAGGAGCTGAAAATTCTCACCGCCGAACCGCACGTGGCGGCAACGCCGGAGGACTTCAAGACCGCCGAGTACGTGGCGAGCAAGTTCCGCGCCGACGGCTTCGAGACAGAGATTGTTCCCTACCGGGTTTTGCTCAATCAACCCAAAATGGAGCGCATCGAGGCCTGGGACGAGAACGGCCATCTGCTCATGAGCGGTCCTACGCCCGAGCATGTCGCGGGCGACACGGCCGCGGACGATCCGCGCGTGGTGATGCCGTTCAACGGCTCTTCCGCTTCGGGCGATGTGACGGGCGAAGTAGTGTACGCGAACTACGGCCGTCAGGAAGATTTCGACCAGCTTGCGGCGCGCCACATCGATCTGCACGGCAAGATCGTCATCTGCCGCTACGGCATCAATTTCCGCGGCGTGAAAGTCTATCTCGCGGAGCAGCGCGGCGCGGTGGGAGTGCTGCTCTACTCCGACCCGCAGGACGACGGCTACGCCAAAGGCGATCCGTGGCCCGACGGGCCCATGGAGGCCAGAGACCGGCGTGCAGCGCGGCTCAGTGCAATATCTCTTCAAGTATCCGGGCGATCCGGAAACTCCCGGTGTTGCTTCCACGCTCGACCTCCCTGACTCGGCGCGCGTCGCGCATCCCGATGGGCCGGGCGGCAGCGAGCCGCACATCATCTCGATCCCTATCAGCTATCACGATGCGGCGCCGATTCTGCGGGCGCTGCAAGGACCGAGCGTGCCGCAAAGCTGGCAAGGCGACGCTGCCCTTCCACTACCACCTGGGACCGGGCGGCGTAAGCGTGCATCTGGTTTCCCAGCAGGACTACCAACGGCGCATCATCTGGGATGTGATCGGCACGGTGAAGGGCTCAAAGGAGCCGGATGCATGGGTCATCGTCGGCAATCATCGCGATGCGTGGGTCTATGGCGCAGTCGATCCCTCCAGCGGCACGGCCGCGATGCTTGAAGCTGCGCACGGCATCGGGCGCGCTTTTGCGCCAGGGCTGGCGCCCCAAACGGACCATGGTCTTTTGCAGTTGGGATGCCGAGGAGGAAGGCCTGATCGGTTCCACGGAGTGGGTGGAGCAGCAAGGCCATGCCCTGGATCATGCGGTCGCCTACTTCAATGTCGATGTCGCAGTTTCGGGACCGGATTTCACTGCATCCGCCGTGCCTTCGCTCAAGGAATTCATGCGGGGCATTGCGCGATCGGTGCCCAGCCCTCTCGGTGGCACCGTGTATATGTCGTGGCGCAGCAATCCCTCGGGCGGAAATGAAAGCCACGAGTCGAACGCGCCCCCCATTGCGGGAGAAGAAGTGCACGTTGGCGATCTCGGCTCGGGATCGGATTTCACGCCCTTCCTGCAACACGCGGGTGTGCCCTCGACCGATATTGAATCCAGCGGACCGTATGGCGTGTATCACTCGGCCTTTGACGATTACGCGTGGTTTACGCAGAATGCCGATCCGCACTTTCTTTATTTGCAGGAGATGGCCCGCGTGCTGGGACTTGAAGCGCATGCGCATGGCCGATGCCGACGTGCTGCCGTACGACTACGTCGCCTATGCGCGCGAGATCTCTGCGTATCTCGGAGCCGCCAAGCATCGCGCCGCCGATGCGGGACTCGAGTACGCTCGATTTCGCTCCGGCGCTTGCGGCAGCCGCGCGGTTTTCTGCAGCCGCGCAACGCGCCTACGGCGCTGAGTCCACACCTTCCGGAGACCTCGATCGGCTCAATCTCGCGCTGCGACAAACCGAGACAGCGCTGCTCTCTGACGCCGGCCTGCCCCATCGTCCCTGGTATCGGCACACCATCTTTGCGCCCGGCGAGCTCACTGGCTACGCGGCCGTAGTACTGCCCGGCGTGAACGAGGCCATCAGCGCCGGGGATGCGAATCTGGCAGCGCAGCAGTTGCAGGTCCTGACGCAGGCGCTTAACCGCGCAGCGGATGTGCTTGAATCGGCTCGCTGAGGGTGCGGGGAGAAGCAGGAGACTGTTTTATTCCTGACTCATTAATCCAATGGCCTGCCGCACCGCAGGTGCCTGCCCCACAGTAGGTAGTGCCGCAAATGGTCCACAGCTGTCCCACTCCAGGGTGATTCTCTTTCTTGCTCGATCCGAGCTATCGTTCAGTTCAAGCTGCCAACGTAGACACCCGACCAGGGGGGATCCAATGTACGAGTTCATGATCGAAGCGATCCTAATTGCCATCATCGCAGTCCCGCTGATTGCGGGCACGAAGGAACCTGTGCGGGCCACAAGCAACTGGCGGATGTGCCTACCGCGCAAGCTGCGCCGCGACCTTTGACGCGCTGCGCTTCGACTTCAGTACTCCTTTCCCCAGTTCTGCACTCCTTTTCCCAGTTCAGTACTCCTTTCCCCGATTGAGACTCACCTTTGGCTCGTCCTAAGGATTGGAAAATCGGCGAAGCAATTTCCTATTCCTTGTTTCTTGTACCCATTTTGGGAACATAGTAGACTTGGGTTCGTGCGCATGATCCCCCGGAGCACGTTGATTCGGTTCGTCGAAAAATTGGCCGGGCATAAGGACCAGCGCGCCGTGAAGTCGGCGATCGATTCATGGTTCCAGGAAGTCCGGAAGGCGGCTTGGAAAAACTCATCCGAGGTGAAGGCGAGCTACGCTCACGCCAGTATTGTGGGAGCGGATCGAGTCGTCTTCAACCTGAAGGGAAACGCCTATCGCCTGGTTGCCGCAATCGATTACCGGCGCGGCATTGTTTTCATTAAGTGGCTGGGCACGCACAGAGAATACGACGCGATCGACGTGAGGATGATTCAACATGCATCTGAAACCGATTAAGACTAAGGCCGACTACGAAGCAGCTCTCCGCGAAATTGAGGGCCTATGGGGTGCCGGTGAAGGCACGATTGAAGGCGATCGCCTGGAAGTTCTCACAACCCTGGTCGAAGCTTACGAAGAGACACATTTCCCCATGGACCTACCCGATCCCATTGAGGCCATCAAATTCAGGCTGGAGCAGCAGGGCGAAGATCACAAAGCCCTCATCGGGATCATCGGCAATCGAACGCGCGTCTACGAGATTCTCCGCCGCGACCGTCCGTTGTCCCTGGCGATGATCCGCCGCCTCAATAAGCAATTGCGCATACCCGCCGAAATCTTGATCCGACCGGTGCGCGTGCGGAAGAAACGGCAAGCGGCCTGAGCGGCTCTCTCGCGAGTCGTCCAGGCCGCTCATCGAATCCAGGTAAAACTTCTATTGAAGTACGATGTCGGCGCTTAGTGGCGTGTTTTCGCTGGAGTCGCCGACATGGATGACGAACTTGCCGGGATCGATCGTCCATTTATGCGCTGCTTCATCCCAGTAGCTGAAGGCGCGCGCATCGAGCGAGAGGGTCACATGCCGGGTTTCGCCGGGAGCGAGGCGCACTTTGGCAAATCCCTTCAGCTCGCGCTCTGGCCGGTCAACCTTGGCCGACGGGTCGGAGACATAGAGCTGGGCGACCTCCGCTCCGGCCACGCTGCCGCTATTGGTTACGTCGAAGCTGACGGAAACTGTTGAGCCGGCAGCCGCAGTAGCCGGCGCTTCCAGCTTTGAGAACGCAAAGGTCGTATAGCTCAACCCGTAGCCAAACGGAAAGAGCGGATGCTTGCCCGTCGTGGTCCAGTAACGGTAACCGACCATCAGCTTATCGCCGTAGTTGATGTGCTCGATGGTGTAGTCGATCGGCTGGCCGTTGGGGCCGGTGGTGTCGAGCGTGGAGTCATCATTGGGATTGCCGTGGTACCACTTCGCTGAAGCGCTCTCGTCCCAACTGCGATCAAAGGTGACGGGGAGTTTGCCCTCGGGATTGTGCTGGCCGAAGAGAATCTGCGCCACGGCCGTGCCGCCCTCCTGGCCCGGATAGTAGAGGTGGACGAGCGCGGGGACTTTATCGATCCAGCGGCTCACGTCCATGCCGCCGCCACCGGTAAGAAGCACGACAGTGCGTGGATTCACGGCAACCACCTGCTCGATCAGTGCGTCCTGGCCCGCGGGCAGCGTGAAGGTGCGGTCGTGGCCTTCACCTTCAGTCTTGGCATTGAAGCCGACCGCAACAATCACCATGTCAGCCTGCGCGATTGCCTTCATTTCGGCGTCGCTCGTGGGCATGAACTGGCTATAGAAAACGTGCGCATCGGGTCCAAGCAGGTTGGCGATGCCGGTGAGGATGCTGACTGCTTGGAACGGGTATGCCTCGGACGATCCTCCTCCGCCGGTCACCGGCGGGTAAGCGTCGGGACCGAGGATGGCGATGTTTTTGATCTTTGCCCGATCCAGCGGGAGAGTTTTTCGGTCGTTCTTCAAAAGCGTGATGCTCTCCAGAGCCTCTTCCAGCGCGATCGGCCGATCGGCGACGGAATACGTGGAATCGGCGGGATCGAACTGCGGGCGCGTCGTGAAGCCGTAGCGCAGTTCGGTGCGCAGCAGGCGCAGCACATGCTCGTCGATCATGGACTCCTTCACCTCGCCTGCCTTGACGGCTGGAAGCAGATTCCTGGCATTCATGAATTTGGGGCTGGGCATCTCCAGATCGAGTCCGTTATTGCAAGCGGCCACGGCATCGTAGGTCGCGTCCCAGTCGGACATAAGAATCCCGTCGAACTTCCACTCTCCCTTGAGCAGTTTCAGGTTGAGGAAGTCGTTCTGCGTGGCGTGAACGCCGTTGACCAGGTTGTAGGAGTTCATCACGGCGTCAACGTGCGCTTTGGTCACGGCGGCTTCGAAGGCGGGGAGATAAATCTCGCGCATGGTGCGCTCGTCCACGTCGGCGCTCGCGTTGTGGCGATTGAACTCCTGGTCGTTGAGCGCGTAGTGCTTCACGGTGGCGATCACGCCCTGCGACTGCACCCCCTCGATGAATGGCACGACCAGCGCGGAGTTGAGATACGGGTCTTCGGAGAGATATTCGAAGTTGCGGCCGGAGATGGGTGAGCGGGCAATGTTCACGCCGGGGCCGAGCAGGAAGTTGACGCTGCGGGCGCGGGCGTCGCGGCCGAGGGCTTCGCCAATCTTGCGGGCGAGACCGGTGTCCCAACTGGCGGCCAGCGATACGCCGGAGGCGTAGGCCGTCGTCGGGCCCCATGTGCGCACACCCACAGAGGCATCGGACATTTTGAAGCGCGGCAGATCGATGGCGGGCATGGGGCGCGTGAACATGCTGTCGATGCCGCCGAGCAGCTCGATCTTCTGCTCCAGAGTGAGCTTGGCGAGCATGGCCTGGGCCTGGGCCTCGATGGCAGGCGAGTCCGGCACGGGTGCCTGAGCGTGAACCTGCACGGAGAGCAGTGAAATGGCTGCGACAACCAACACAAAGCGAGAGCGCAAAACCTGAATTCTCATAGCGTGGACAAGGTAGCGCATCGGGCCTTTGCATGTACAGGGTGCGGGGTCACGGGGGGTACAACCGATCCCGGCGGCGGCGCGTCCGAATTGAAGAGGGGGCATTCGCCCCCTCGAAACCACGGAGAATCGGCCGATGCGCTTCCCCCGCGCTTTTTTTCTTGGTTTTGGACTTGCTCTTGCGGTGTGCGCGAACGGCCGTGCGCAAGCCGCGTTGTTGATGGAGAGCGCGGATGGCATCTCGAGTATCTTCGACCCCACCGGCCATGAAGCTTTGTACTTTGCGCGGATCTGCGCCGCGACTCCGACGAAGTTGCGTCGTTGCCGCCCGGGCGAGTTGGGCGTGGTTATCTCCCGTTACAAAGGGATTGGCGGCTACGACTGGTTGGCGGTTCCCCTCCTGCCGTATCTCTACTCTGTTGAAGATCGCCAGATGGTCCCGGAGCGCGTGGACCGCGAAGCCGTAAACGATCTGCGCTTTGCTTATCATGCCGCGCATCTCGGGAGCCTGGGCAACATACCCGAGGGCGGACGGATCAAGCGAGGCTGGAATCAACTGGTGGGCGCCTCCTATGAGCGACGCATCTACGTCTTCCAGTTTGCGACCACGCCGGAGCAGGACGACGCCTTCATCGCGTGGATGAACGATTCGGCGAACCACTCGCATTTCAACATGCTCTTCCGGAATTGCTCGGACTTTTCGAGCCGGGTGCTGAACTTCTACTTTCCGGGGACCTTCCGGCGTCATCTTGCTCCCGACGCGGGCATTACCACGCCTCGCCAGGTCGCATACGAGCTGGTGAAGTACGCGCGCCGGCATCCCGAACTGCGGCTAACGGTCGAGGAGATTCCACAGATTCCCGGTTACCGGAGGCTGAGCCGCAAGAACGAGAGTGTGTCAGAATCTCTGGTTCTGACAGGAGTCATCGTTCCCGTGGCGGTGCTCAACCCGTTTGTTGCGGTTGCCATAGCGGCCGATTCCCTCATCTGGGGCCGGTATCCATTGCCGCTCAGGCAAGCCAGAGTTCTGTCGCCTGGGAGCGTGGAACAACTCGCAACCAGCCGACGTTCTTCCGGCTGGCAACCCGAAGCCGCTCCGGGACAATAAGCAACGGTTCGGTCGAGGGGATGAGGCAACCCTATGTGTGCGCCTGACCGGATAAGGCGTGCGGCAGGGGCCATCTTCTCGCGGATCAATATCTTGGCGAATGTGACTCGAATCACAAGTTGGGGTGAATGGGGTCACTGCCACCCCCATTTCCAGGGCGCACACTCAAGGTCCAATAGGTACGTGATCTAGCTGCAGCTGGGGGTCGGGCATGGGATTTGAAAACGGCTTAAAGACCATAGTGGTCGCAACGGACCTGGAGGGCCGCGCGGATGCGGCTCTCGAGTACGCTTGCAAACTGGCCTCCAGCTATGGCGCGCGGATCGTGCTGGCGCATGGCCTCGATCCGATCGAGTATGCCGCGGTGGACACCGTTCCCGGCAGCGTGCTGAGCCACATGACAGAAGAGGCTCGCAGGGTGCTGGATCGTCTGACTGCCGAGTTAATCCGCGAGGGCATCCGCAGTCACTCCGAAGTGCGGCAAGGAGCAGTTGCGGAGATGCTGGTGGATGTGGCCCGGCAATACGATGCAGGTCTGATCATGATCGGCACCAAGGGGATGGAAGGTGCTGGGCCGGTGGTGGTTGGCGCGGTCGCCGAGCGGCTGGTGCGGCTTGCGCCGTGCCCTGTGATGGCCGTGGCGGCTGACTGGAACGCCGGATCGCACCGGCCCACTCCCGGCGGACCGGTGCTGCTGGCCGTAGAACGGAACCAAGCAGCAGCGGAAGCTGCCGCCACAGCAGCTTCGCTGGCCGAGATCTTCAATCGGCCGCTTCTGGCGCTGCACGTGCGAACGGCCGCGGAAAAAGCTGCCGGCCTTAATCCTTGCACCGTGATGGAAGATCAGGGCATCCGTTTCGGAGGAACCATCCAAGTGCGCTGCCTGGTGAAGGACGGCAGTCCTGCCGATGCCATCGTCGAGGCTATTGCAGAAAACCATCCCTGCATTCTGGTAGCCGGCGTGAAGCGGTCCAGCGAAACTCCGGGGCCGCATGGCACGGCGTTTACGCTGCTTTCTGCGTCGCGCGTGCCGGTGCTTTGCGTTCCGCCCGTCGCGGTGGAGCGGGAAGTTGCGGTTCCCGTTGCGGTTGCGTAACGGGCGGAGTAGCAGAGCTGCGCGGCGTGCCTCAGATGCGGCAATTGGGCCAAGGGAAAATGGTCGGGAGAAAGGAGAAACCGTACCGTCTGGTTCGGTCGACTTCTATCGTAAACAAGAAGGAAATGAGTTGATGCATTGAGCTGCGCGAAACTGCGAGGCGGCACGGTGGGTTGCGCGCCACAAGGATCGGCGGTCCAGTGAGGCGCTCGACGGAAACCAGGTGCAAACAGGCAGCAGCGGGCGTGAGGGCCCGTCATACGGCAAGCAGGATGGCAAAAAACTGGCTTGAGGCGCGAACCGATCGATTGGCCGCGGCGGCGGCGCATCCGCTCGCCGAACTGCTGGAGTGTCCCGAAGAGGCGGGACACCTGCTCAGCAGCGCTTCGCAATGCGTCGATTTCGATGCCGGAGAGACGGTATTTCGCCAGAGCGGAAACTGCAAAGGGCTTTACGTGGTGGTCTCAGGCGATTTTTTGCGCAAAGCCGAGCGGTTCCAGATGCGGGTCACGCTGGGATCGGCGCGTGCCGGGGACCTGGTGGAGCTTGCTGCGGCATTGGGCGATGGAACTCATACCTACACGTTGACCGCTGTCGGCTCGGGATCGGTGCTGATGCTCCCGATGGAAGCTCTTAGCCATGCGTTCGAGAGATACCCACCACTTCGCATGAGGCTCCTGGAAGAACTGGCGCGCGAGGTGTCGCGGGCTTACATTACCTGCTGCATGACGCGTGTGATGCCGGCGCGGCGCCATGCGAGCGGAGCAGCGCTGGCGTAGCCGCTGCTCAGCAATTCCTTAGAAGAAACATTCCCAATCGAAGGTCCTGTTCCGCCGCCAACGTACGGCCCGTCTTGCAAGATGGGATTTGCGCTATACTTTGCTTAGAGCAGCCTCTAACGGCACAGGTATGGCCTCAATCCATTCCCATCACCCTCCGGAAGATTGTTTGAATTGCGAGCATCGGCATTTGCGGATGTTCTGCAATCTCACGCCGGAGGCCCTGACAGACTACGACCATATCGGGATCATGATGAGCCATGCCCGCGGGGCGAAGCTGTTCTCTGAAGGCGATGCGGCGCGCAACGTCTTTGTGATCTGCTTTGGGCAGGTCAAAATCTCCTCCACCTCGCGCGACGGCAAAACCATGATTCTCAAGATCGCCGGCCCAGGCGACGTGATGGGACTGAGCGCGGTGCTGGCCAATGTACCGCACGAAGTAACCGCCGAGGCCATCGAACCCTGCCAGGTGAAAACCGTGCGCAAACAGGAGTTCGTCGAGTTCCTGGGCCGGCACGGCATCGCCTCGATGCACGCGGCGCAGTCGCTTTCCGGCGAATACATGACGGTGTTTCACGACGCCAAGCGGCTGGCTCTTTCAGGCTCGGCGGCGGGGCGGCTGGCACGGTTACTGCTCGATTGGGGACGCGGGGCAGCCAATGGCAAGCCGGAGATCCGCTTTACCATGGCGCTCACGCATGAAGAGATTGCTAATATGGCCGGCACTTCGCGCGAAACCGTCACGCGGCTGCTGAATCAGTTCCGCCGCGACCAGTGGATCACCATCAAAGGCACCAGCCTGACGATTGTGAAGCCAGAGCAGCTGGAAAAGCTGACCGCATAACAGTTGCAACCGAGGACCTAAGGACAATCACTGACTGCCTTCGCAGGCCCGCCACTCGGTCTTACGCCGCGTCTTCCCTGCGTACCAGCGGCAGCTCAAGTTCAATGCGGTTGTGGAGGACTTTGGGTGCAATGCGTCCACGCGGTCCGCGCTGTAGGTTGACGAGCCCATAATTCGCCATGGTTTTGAGCGTGCGGGAAAGATTTGGCTTCTTGCGGCCGGTAAGCTGCGCCAATTCTTCGAGCGAGCCGGGCGCTTCTTCGGCAATTACGCGCAGCAAATCGCGATTGCCCGCCGAAAGCACGCGCGCGAAAGACTCCGTGGAAGGAAACCAGATGCGCGGATCCCTCGGCGCAAGCTTGCGCTGGCCGCGCGCGATGGCCAGCGTCATGGCCTTCATCTCTTTGTAGCTGGCGATCCCCACTTTCAGCGTTTTCATGGGAGCGCTCCTCTCTCCTTCAGTACAGCGTCCACTGCCGTCCAGAAATCGGCGAGCAATGTTGCTGCATCGCTGTAGGTATAGGGTCGAATCGTCCGGATGCGGTGACGATGATCCTGTGGTTGGCCGTGCTTTTGCTTGCCGACCGGGTGAGCATTGTCGAATCCCACCAGCCGTTCACCATTTCTTCCATGCAGAGTCAGCGAATAGTCCAGACCGTGCGGTTTCTCCGGTGTCGCCGGCACCTGCCTAACCACGAAGCGAACCCAATGCCCTCCTTCGGGGTCGACGACAAGTGTGAGGCCGTCGAGGTCAAGCAGCGTATCGAGAGCGGGATCGTGCTTCCGCATACTTCCCTAATGTTATCAGTTCATCATAATGTTGGCAACAACCGCTTGGTCGAGGAGCAAGAGCGACTGTTTGGCCGCAATCCGTTTTGTTACTGTTGAGCCATGGCTCTTGTGGACGCCCGACAATCGAACAACGCCCTCGACCTCGAATCGCTGACCGCCGATGTGGTGGCGCTGGCCATGAAGGCCGGCGCGACGGACGCTGAGGCCGTGGCGATCGAAGGCGACGAGTTCAGCGTGAATGTGCGCATGGGCGAGGTGGAGACGCTCAAGGAATCAGGCTCACGCGGGCTGGGGCTGCGCGCGTTTCTCGGAAAGCGATCGGGCTCGGCTTCAACCAGCGACCTGACGGCCGGCGGTATTCGGCAGCTTGTGGACGGCGCTCTGGCGCTGGCAGGCGTCACGGAGGAGGATCCGTTCGCTGGGCTGCCTGAGGTGGACGAGTTCGGTTCGGCCCATTCCCGAAGGTCAGGGGAAGACCTGCATCTTTATTACGACGACGTGTACTCGCTCGCGAGTGCGGAACGCATCGAGTGGGCGCGCCGTGCCGAAGCTGCGGCGCTCAAGGCCGATCCGCGTATTACGAACTCCGACGGCGGCAGCTTCGACGCGGCCACCGGCAAAAAAGCGCTGGCCAACTCGCGCGGCTTTGCAGGCAGCTATCGCACCAGCTATGCCGGAGTGGCCGCAGCGCCTCTGGCCAAAGACGCCGACGGCAAGATGCAGCGCGATGGCTGGTGGTCGAGCGCGCGGTCTTTCGCGCATCTCGAATCGCCTGAGGCAGTCGGCGCGGAGGCCGCACGGCGAACCTTGCGAAGGCTGGGCGCACGGCGCGTGCCCACGCAGCGCGTGCCCATCGTCTTCGCGCCTGAAACGGCGCGGACACTCATCGGCTCCATCTTTGAGGCTGTATCGGGCGATGCCATCTGGCGCAGCGCTTCGTTTCTCGCGGGCAAGCTTGGTGAAGCCATCGCGGCGCCGAGCATCACCATCGTCGACGACAACACCATGCTGCTGCCTACCGGCGCAGGCGGATTCGGCAGCTCGCCCTTCGATGATGAGGGGTTGCCTTCGCAGCGCACTATCGTAGTCGAGAACGGTATCCTGCGCAATTACCTGCTGAATACCTACACCGCGCGCAAGTTGGGCATGAAGTCCACGCACAACGCCGCGCGCGGTCTGGCAGGCGCACCCGGAGTCGGCTGCGGCAATCTCTATTTGCAACCTGGAAGCTCATCCAAAGAGCAAATCCTCGGAGAGGTGAAGGCCGGGCTCTATGTCACGAGCCTGATGGGCTTCGGCACTAACCTTGTCACGGGCGATTATTCGCGCGGCGCGACGGGCCTTTGGATCGAGAATGGCCAACTGACCCACGCCGTCGAAGAAGTCACCATCGCCGGCAACCTCGCCGAGATGCTGCGCAACGTGACGGCCATTGGCAATGACCTGGTGTTTCGCGGATCGGTGGCGTCGCCGACGCTGCGCGTCGATGGAATGACGGTCGCGGGGGCATGACGCGGTGGCCGCAGTCGGTGAGTGAGTCAGTTTGGTTTTCAAAAGGTCTGCCGGACGCGGGAAAGAGGATTCTTCACGAATGCTGTCGTCTGTATGCCTCACGTATCGCTTGGAGCAATCCGATCGAGCGGGCTTCGTACTGGGTGAATTCGTTCATGTTGTCGCGCCTGATGTGTAACTGGCCCTCGCCAACGTTGCCACGGTGTTGCCCAACCGAATAGTATCTGTTGCCGGACACCTCTTTTGACGCCAAGACCCAGTATCGAATTTTGTCGCGCCAGACGCCTAACCCAATGAAGACGTCGCAGCAGGCAGGCTTCACCTGCTGGAAATTCATGTCAAAATCTTTGGGTGAGTCAGTAGCCAGAGCTTTGACGTAAAGAGGTTCGGTAGCGTCGAAATCCACAGCACGGGACGCCTTGACTTCGATTTTGATTGTGCCGTCCAGAAAGAAATCGTACTGGCCGGAATAATCTTTATCCAGCTTCTTAGAGGGTTTTACGAGGTCCGGGACCAGCTCCGAAAGATGACCTTGTGCCCACGCCTCGCCGAAACCACGGGGGCGCCGATCTCGAAGATGTAGAGAAACCGGTTCCTAGAAATGTAGCCATCTCGCAGATCAAGATACTCGTCAAATGTCAGCTTCTCCGCAGCGAATAAAGTGGAAACGATGTACTCGTATTCGTTGAACGGGTAGACCGAGAAAAGGTCCGAGAGTTTTTGACGAAAATCGACTTCGTTAGGTAGCGTGGCGATTAGCCGGTCCAATTCTTCCTTGAGTTTTTCCATATGAGGTCAGAAAAGAGTGGCCTGGACGGTTTGAGTAACAGTGGGTCTCGGCTTCGGCGGCCTTCCGAGCCTCCGTGGCGAGTCGTTTTTCACTGGCTTATCCGGGTCAGTCACTAACGGTTCCACGCTGACCAGCTCCTCTGAAGCCGGTGCAAACTGTACGTGGATATCATCCTCAAAAGCGTGACAGTTCTGCCAACCTAACCGATGGGTCTTGCGGTAGTGTTCAAGTCGCCGGATCGTGAGCTCGCAGAAAATGGGGTCGGTGTCTATTGTGAAACAGCGCCGCTGTAAAATCTCGCAAGCCAAAAGAGTAGTGCCAGAGTGAGCGAAGAAGTCCACGACGAGATGGCCGGTATTTGACGATGCCCTAACGATCCGGTCGATACACTTCAAAGGCTTCTGAGCGTAGCATCCGTTGACGTTCTCATCCATTCGATAGAACACTTGCTGGATGTCCACCCAGACGTTACCGGCTCGAATATTTTCAGAGTTACTCCGTTCCAGGTTTTCAGTGAGCTTGCCATCGACCTTCTTGTAGTAACCGCGAAGGATCTTTGGGATGTCAGTGTATTCAGCTTCCACGTTGAAAACAGGGCTGCCGGTCTTGTAATAAAGGAGTTCCTGTCGGACGGCCATCCAGTTTTTCTGCGTACCGTAGCCCCGTTGGTTCCGCATAGTAATAAGGCTGCGGGTTGTCACTGGAAGCGACCGCATCATAATCATGAAGTCAGGAAGCGGTTGGAAACCATCCTTTTGGTCCGCGCCAAGCCAGACGTAGAGCGAAGCGTCCGGATCCATCCAGTCCAATGTGTTTTGTACCCATCGCTTGCACCACGCGGTGAATTCGCCTATGGTTCTTTCATTGAAAGCGACAAGATTATAGGGCGGGTCGTGGATAGCCAGTGCTGCTCTAGTGCCGTTCATGAGCTTGGAGATGTCATCTCGATTAGCTGCGTCGAGGCAACCCACCTTGTGACCGGAAATCGGATCGGTCCAAAGATCGCCGGGACGAAGCCGACAGTGGGGTAGGAGCAGCTCTCGGATATCGGGTCGCTCGTCTAGTCGCGGGAGTGGGTTGTTCTTCATCTTGGTCATTTGGTCAGAGGCTCGCGGCAGTTCTGTCAAGACCGTTTGCGCTTGATCGTTCGAGCATACCCCAAGTGTCAACGCTCTGCATGCTAAAGGCAAGCCTGTGGAAATTGAAACGGGCCTACTGCCCGGGGCCGGCAAACTTCAGGCTGCATGCAGCGTAAACAACGAAATCTCCGGTGGGCAGTTCAGCCGGAAGGGAACGCCAACGGTGCCGATGCCGCGATTGACGTGGAGTTGCATGCGTCCCAGACGGAACCAACCTTCGACGTATTTCTTACCCATCTGAGGCAGGGCTGTTGCGCCGATGAAGGGCAGGCGCACCTGGCCGCCGTGGGTGTGGCCGGAGAGCATGAGTGCCACCGAAGAACCGGCGGGCAGCGACAGCAATGTATCCGCGTAGTCGGGCGCGTGACACATCAGGATCACCGGCTCGCGGGGCAGATTGCGGATGGCCTCGGGAATGGCAAGGTCGGGAAGCGGATTGCCCTGCACGGGATCGTCGACGCCAGCGAGCCAGAAGCGCGCGCCATCGCGCTCAATCGCCGTGTGCGCGTTGCGGAGCAATGCGATGCCGTGGTCTGCAAGAGCCTGAGAGATTTCGATGGGTCCGACCATCATGTCGTGATTACCCAACACGGCATAACGCGCGCGGCAGTCGAGCGCGTCGAGCAGGCCAGCACACTGCCATCCGGCGCCGATAGCGAATTTGTTCGGCGCAAGCCCGTCCGTGACAAAGTCTCCAGTGAGGAAGACCGCGTCGGGCTTGAGACGATTGACGCGATGCACGACATCGCGGACGAAGAACGGCTCCGTGTACTCGTCCATGTGGATGTCGCTGACTTGCGCGATGCGGAAGCCTTCAAAGGCTTGCGGAAGACCGGGGAGAAAAACCTCGCTGTGCGTGACATCGATGCGGTGGCGCGCGATTTCACCCGAATAAAGGGCAAGGCCGCCCGCAGCGCACCCGGCCGCGGCAAGAAAGCGGCGGCGTGTCATAGCGTGCCTTGCAGGGAAGCGAAATGCGGTCACACTTTATGGTAACGAATTTCGCGGGATGGTTGTGCAGCTCAATCTACGAGCGGGTGGAGGGGAACCTGCGAGGATGCTTCGGCGGAGTTCGATTCTGGATTCGCGCGCCCCGCGAAAAACTCCGCCACCTCGAGCCAGTTGTCCACGCGCACGAATCCGGTGGCAAGCAGATTATGCGGCGCGGTGTAGAGCAGGCCCTGGCCCTCGAAGCGCAGCAGGTTGCGGGGCTGGTCGTCGATGAGGAAGTTGGCGCGGAGGATCGATTTGTTGCCGCAAAATACGTAATGTGTCGGCGGGATGAACGGAAAGTGGCGCTGCAGCCACCGGTACTTCGGGCCGAGCGAGTTCGGCACGGCCATGGCCTGCGTGGCGATGAAGATCTCAAACTGCTGAGAGAGCTCTTTGAGCACCGGCTGCGCGTCAGGCATCACGTCGAGAACCTCGAAGAAATCCTCTGCGTCGAGAAAGGCGCGGAGCTGTGCCTGGCGATCCGTTGGCGCGAACTCCCAAAGGCCTTTGCCTGCAAGATCTTCGAGCGTGACGTCTTCGTCAAATTCCTGGTTGTAGCGCCGGACATGTTCGGCAAGGGTATCGGCCATCACCTCGTCCATGTCGACACAGATACGCTGCACGGGGCTCCTTGGAAGCAGGTTTCAGGGGGCAAGCTTCAGGCGTCAGTCCGGTTCGGGAGGACTGCGTTCCCTCAAGAAAAGGGTAGCAGGATGGGAGCGGTCGTCTACAGCCAGGTCCTGGTAGCTCGGAGCCGGTAGCTGCAGATTCGTGGGAACCGATTTCCTGGGTCCAGCGCGAAACTGCTTCAAGCTGCCGGCCACGAGCTATTTTGAAGACGCCTATTTCGTTAGAACGTCGCGCCGGGATGTAGCCGGACGTCCTGCGCCAGGATCTCGGGCGGAGACGGCGTCTTGGTATCGAGAAGTCCGTTGTCGGCTTCAAACAGCCATCCGTTGACGGAAACCAAATCGTTGTCGGCCAGCCCCGAGAAATCATCTGGGTTGAAGTTTTCATACGTGGTTTGCGAAGTAGTTTCCACGTTGTATTGAATCAGCGCGATAACGTTGCAGACTGGAGCCCCTCCTCCAGGAGGCGCACATGGCGACCACTCGTAATCGAGTGTGAAATCTGGCGAACTGATCGACGCAATGGTGCCGCTGAGCTGGCTCGGTTCTAGTTGCAGATAGTTGGTGGTGAAGTTGCAGATGGGAGGAGGTCCGGGAATCACGTTGCTGGTGGCGCAGGATACGGACCCAGGGTCCACTTCTACCTGAAGCTGTTGGCCATCGGTCAGATTCTCGGTACTCGAAAACACCAATCCCGAAGGAATGGTGAAGCCACCGGCATCCACGGCGAACGTCGCGCCGCTATCCAGCGTGACATTGGCGATCGAGCCCTGCGGCGGCACATTTGCCGCAGCGGGCCCAAGAGGAGTCACAAGCACAAGCAGCTTGATTCCCGTAGCACTATAAGCGATGATCTTCCCCTGCACGCTCTGCGCGTTATTCTCCAGCAGCCACCCGATGGCCGCTGCCTCCAGGCTTCCGTCGCTGTTGACGGAGGCAACCTGCACCTCAACCGCATCCCCGGCTTTCAGGCAGTACAACCCGCCGGGGGATACGCAGGGCGGCCAATCGATGAACTGCGTATTGCTGTTGACGTCGATGGTCAGCGTCTTGCCCCACGCCGTCTGGATCGTGACCTGACCCTGGCTGGCATTCACAGTTTCAGCTGTGCCCACCACAAAGCCGAAGGCAGGCACAGCGGTTGCAGAGACCGAAGGCAACTGCGACACGGTGATGCCGTTGGCGACTCCCAGGTTCACCGACAGGTCGGACTGGATGATGGTGTTCAGATGAAAATCGATCAGCAGTCCGAGCGGAGTCAGGTTTGTCACCCCGAACGGGAACGGAGCACCGGTGAAGTTCACGGTTGCGGAGTCGATGCTGGGCGTGAGGGTGCAGACAGAGCCCACCGCGCAGGAGCTGCCTAGAGAGCTGTCGGAAGAATTCTGGATCACAAGCTGTGGGTTAGCGAAGGTGAGGCTCAGACCGCTGTAACTCCCGGCCGGCACACTCTCGTTGGCCAAAAACGCTGAAAGCGCCTGGAGCTGGGTTACATCGATCTGGATAGGGTTCTGGATGAGCGAAACCGGAGTGGTCGATGCCATGCCCGCGGCGGGCGTGAGCGTGGCGCTCGTCAGGCTGACCTGGAAAAACAAAACAGAGACACCGGAAGGCGGATCGTCGGTCATGGTCAGCGTCACAGGAGCCGAGCCGGTGGCAGGGATGGAATGGACGGGGGAAACTGAACCGCAGCTCGTCAGCATAGTCAACAGAGCGGTGCAGAGAAGGGCGATGGAAAGACGCTTGTACATGGGATCCTCCGTGGCGATGTGGAAGGTTTTGCGGAGGTGATTTGTCTCACATTCGCACAGACTTTCCATGGAGGCCTGAGGAAGGCTTGCCAGCCCCGCCCTGATAACTCACCCCGGAATGCGGCTCACGCGGAATGCGCAGAGTGCCGGCGATGGCTTCCTGTGGCTTTCGGCTGCTCGATTAGACTACGCGCAATGAGGGAAGTTGACCTCCCGCAGCAAAAAATCTGACGCGGCCGATGCACTGCTCCAAGGCAAACTTACGGGGTCTGCCTGCGCTTCCGCCGGCGCGCTCGCCGGTGCAAGATCAGCCAGACGAGCATAAATAGCGCGGCGGCGGCGAAGTACAAGACGCGCGACCCGATCCAGAGTGCCACGCGGAGAGCCATCCCCAGCCGTTGAGCGCGTGTGACCGATGCCGCCGGAATGATCACCGAGCCGCTCCAGTTCATCGCCTCGATCCGCGGCAGAAATCCCTGGCGCACGCAGCCCTCGAGGTTATAGACACCGATGTCATGGGAGAAATGGCTTGCGACCAGAAGGTCGCGAGAGAACTCATCCCAGTTGAGCGGTCCCGAGCCAGAGCCGGCAGGAAGCGTCCCGTCCGTGCTGCCGATCGCAATCGATTGCGCGTGAGGTCCGAGGGACCAGATCATGGCCGCCCCTACGCGGCGCGCGTAGCTCGTGTAGAGCATCAGGTACTCTTCGTTGCCGCGCACTTCAACTGTGCCGAGCTGGCGGTCTAGAAGCGTAGAGTGGACGCTGCGCTCCGAGGGAACGTAGGGCATCACGTAGGTCTGCACGGCATAGCCATGCAACTGGAGATGGCGGATAAGTGCGGAGTAAACCTCTTGTGCACGCTTGATACGTCCGCCGTCGAGGCTGTGACGCAGAAGAGTCGTAAACAAACGCCAACGATGGCCGTTGAGCGCCGCGAGTTGAGCAAAGTCCGGCTCGATGTCGAGGCCGATCGCCGACCAGCGCAGTCCGTTTTCATTGGTCCAGTTTTCGAATGCTTGAATGCGTGCCGCCGCTTGCAGAGCGTTGTCCGCATTCAGGTAAATGCCCTCATTGGCAGGGAGCATGATCCATGCGACGGCAGGGATCTGCTGCTGATTCAGCAAGCGAACGATCTGCGCGCGTTGCGGCGAGAAATCGACAATGGCAACTGCCACCTGCGCGTGCAGATCGCGAAGGGCGGGAATCACGTCGGGATTGGCGAACAAGGCCTGCATCTGCGCGATCCCCTGATCGCAGCATGCGAAGCCGAGTTGCGGAGGGACGCCGGGCCCCTGGACGCGAATATCGGTTGGTGAATTTGCGGCGACTGGCGGCGCGAACAGTAGAATGCAACAGCACGCAACGAGCCCAAGAAAAAACGCGGCGCTGCGATGCAAACGGGCCGGAGAAAGAAACAGCATCAGCGATTCTTCTAAGCGCCAGCCTGGCGGGGTTTGCGCGGCGCGCGACCGGCGCCGGCGGGGAGTTCGGGTTGCGGGGCTTTGGCGGCGGGCGCCAACGCCGGGTCCCAATAGAGAAGGCGGCTGCAACTGTCGCAGGTGAGAAGCTCGCCTTCACGAAGCTGGTTCCAGACCTGCGGACGAATGCCCATGCGGCAGCCGGTGCACTGCTGGTTTTCCGCGCGGGCAATCGCTGTGCCGCGGGAAGCGGCGATGCGGTCAAAGCGGGCCAGCCATTCGGGGTCGAGGGCGGCACGGACGGCATCGCGCGCGGCGCCGAGCGCGGCGATTTCGGCGGCAAGTTCCTGCTGGCGTTGAGCCACGCGGGTGCGGACACCTTCGAGTTCAGCGGCAAGCTGCTCCACCTGGGCGCGGGCCTGGGCCAGCTCGGTTTCGTGCGCCTCGGTGCGTTCCAGGCTCGCGTATTCCTCGTTCTCCAGCCGCTCGGCTTCGGCGCTTTCGAACTGAATCTCGTGCTCGACGGCCGCGGCCTGCTCGGAGGTGGTCACGGAGTCATTCTGGGAGCGGAATTTGGCGGCCTTCTGGCGGTGTGCGGCGGTGTCGCGCTCGAGGCGGGTGCGCAGGGTCTCCTCGCGGCTGAGCGCCGCCGAAATCTCTGCAGAGTGGCTCTCAGCGGCGGCAAGCCGGGCTTGCGCCTGGGCGATCTCTGCGGGCAGCGCCTTCAACTCCTGGTTGAGCCGGGCGCGATCAAGATCGAGGGATTGGAGTTTTACAAGGTTCTCAGCGACAGCTTCCATCAGTGAAGAGAAGGATATAGCTACAGGGACCAAGGGAACAAGCGACCAGGGTGGAACGAGGGATCGAAAGAGCGGGATTCCGGGACTTCGGGGCTTCGGGCTTGAGCGTCGTAGAACTCCGCCCACCACGCTCACCTGATCCTGTTTGCCGGCAGCGCATCCAACCCTCCGGGTGCCGTGCGCAGTCTAAGAGCCTGCGAGAGTGCGTACGCGAAGGGGAACGGGTGAGGGCCAAGCCAACGGGAATCCGGCGCAGGTACCGCGTTCTTTCCTGGGCGCTGGGCGGCTTGCTGCTGGCAGTGGCTGCGCTGGGCGTGGCGATCTTCATCGCGTGGCGAAATGCCGAGCCTCTGCTGCGCGCCGAGCTTGTTCAGCGGCTCCAGGACCACTTCCGTGCACGCGTTGAATTGGACAAGCTCCAGTTGTCGCTGCTCCACGGGCCATCGGCTGGAGGCGTGCTTGCGGTTGAGGGCACGGGGTTGCGCATCTGGCCACCGCAGCCGGAGGGCGCACCCGCTGCGCCGAACCAGTGGCCGCTCATCCGGCTGGACGAATTCCGCTTCCGCGCGCCGCTCCAGTGGAGACCGGGTGCGCGGGTGAGGATTCCGGTGCTCGAGCTCAAGGGTCTGTACATCGACATACCGCCAAAGACCCAGTTCGCACAGCGAATTTCGGCGGAGCCCGGGAAAGAGAGCCAGGGCGCGCGCCTGCGCTTCGAAGTAGACCGCATTTCATGCGATAACGCGCACCTGACCATCGAAACCGCCAAGCCGGGCAGACTGCCGCTTGAGTTCACAATCGCCTACCTGAAGCTGACGAACCATCATGCTGACGGTTCGATGCAGTACGACGCGCAGTTGAGCAATCCGCGACCGGCTGGCGAGATTTTTACGACCGGCAGGATTGGACCGTGGACAGTCAAAGATCCGGGCGAGACGCCGCTCAACGGTAAATACCGTTTCGAACACGCGGACCTCAGCGTCTTCAAAGGCATTGCGGGGATACTGCAATCGACAGGTCAATACGAGGGCGTTCTGCGCGACCTGACAGTGGATGGCGAGACCGACACGCCGGATTTCCGGCTGACGAGATTTGGCACCTTCATGCCACTGCATACGGTGTTCCACGCCTACGTGGACGGAACCAATGGCGATACCGAGCTTCAGCCGGTGAATGCGCGGCTGGGACAAACGAACTTTGTGGCCGAGGGCAGAGTGGTGCACGTGCCGCCGGGAACCGCGGCGAACGGAGCCGCGACACCGGGTGGACACGACATCGCGTTGCATGTGACGGTGGACGGCGGGCGCATGGAGGATTTCCTGCGCCTGACGAGCAAGAACGGGACGCCGCTCTTGACCGGTACAGTGATGCTGAAGACTTTTCTTGAGATTTCTCCCGGCCCTGCGCCTGTGGTCGAAAAGCTGAGGTTGAAGGGGAAGTTCACGCTCAAAGACGCCGAGTTTACGAGCCAGAAAATTCAGAGTAAGCTGTGCTATCTGAGTTTGCGCGGGCAGGGCAATCCCGACGAAGCGAAGCACGACGAGAATCCGAATGTGCAATCGACGATGGAGAGCGATTTCACCATGGCGCACGCGGTGCTGACGTTTCCCGATCTCAAGTACACGGTGCCCGGCGCGGAGATTGAGCTCGCTGGCACGTATGGCATGCGGGGCGGAGTGCTCAACTTCAGAGGAACCGCGAAGACTGAGGCCACCATTTCCCAAATGGTGGGCGGATGGAAGGGCGAGCTGCTGAAGCCGGCCGACCGCTTCTTCAAGAAAAATGGAGCGGGGACAGAGCTGCCCATTCACGTTGCGGGAACGCGCGAGGACCCGCAGTTTGGCATCGATCTGGGGCGTTTCCGTCACACGTCCCCACAGATACCGTGATAACAATCCCATAGAACTCAGAGTGGCCGGCGGCAAAATCGCGAAATTATTTCAGGCAAAACAAATTCACTCCCGGACGGCGCGTACACTGGGTGCAAGACTCCCGTCCTCGCGTAGAAGAGAATCGACCATGACTCCCTCGCCGCAACAGGAATCGCGTTCCAAGCCTCAGCAGCATCGTGAGGCGCAACTCGCCATGCGGCTATCGCTGCTGGTGGGCGTGCTGATGCTCACGGGCAAGATGACGGCGTACCTGCTCACGGGGTCGTCGGCGATCTTCTCCGACGCGGCGGAGTCGGTAGTGCATGTGGTGGTGGTGGCATTTGCCTTGTTCAGCCTGTGGCTGAGCACGCGGCCGGCCATTCCGCAGTTCAGCTACGGCTTCGAGCGCATCACGTTCTTCTCCGCGGGTTTTGAAGGCGCCATGATCGTGCTGGCCGCGGGCAGCATTCTTTACAACACGACGCAGAAATGGCGGCACGGCCTAACCTTGGAGCATCTGGGCAGCGGCGTGCTTCTGCTCGTAGCTGCTGGCGCATTGAACGCTGGCCTCGGCTGGTACCTGTTGCGCATGGGCAAGCGCAATCACTCGCTGATTCTGGAAGCCGACGGGAGACACGTGCTCACCGACAGCTGGACAAGCTTCGGCGTGGTCGCGGGCCTGGGACTGGTAATGTCGACGGGCTGGAAGCCCTTCGATCCGCTCATAGCCTACGCCGTGGCGGCGAACATCCTGTGGACGGGGGGCAGGCTGCTGTGGCGCGCCATGAAAGGCCTGCTCGATTACTCCGACCCCCAAGTCGGGCATCTCATCCGTGCGCGCCTTGACGCGCTCTGCCCGGAACTTGGCGTGGATTATCATGGCGTGCGCTTTCGCGCCACCGGCTATCGCCAGATTATTGAGGTGCACCTGCTGTTCCCGGACAGCATGAAATTGGGCGAGGCGCACCGGCTGGCGACGCTGGTGGAGGAGCGCCTTGCACAGGACTTGGATATGCCTGCAGAGGTGATCACGCATCTGGAATCGCTTAAGGACCATTCCGAAGTCCATCACCTGGAGCACTATACAGGACGGCCCGATTGAGCGAGGCCGGCGGTCGAACTTGCCAGGTTTTGAGGGAAATTCCCGAACTCAGGGAATGACCGCGCAGCGATCGCAGGCTCTTGAACTTCGATACACTAGAGAGATCGTAGACATTCCGGGCTCGACTCGTCCCGCAAGTGAGTTAGCCGTCTAACTAAACAGCACTTCTCGCCGAAGCCTTCACACCGCTCGAACCGATCAGGACTTCGGCATGGGAGCCATTCTGATCGTTTTTCCGGCAAATCTGCGCGATGCGACGTTCAGCGCGCTTCTATGGAATTCTGTTCGTACCCGTTTGCCGGTGTTGGCAGTGCTGGTGGCAGCGGCGGCGTGCGCTTTTGCGCAGACGAGTGCGGCTCTGCCTGATTCGCCTGCCCCGGCTTCTACATTGGCCGCGGCGGCCAGCCTGCACGGGGTGGTCACGAGCACCGACGGAACCGTCTACGAGGGAGCGCGCGTCACCCTGGAGTTGAGTGCAAGCGGCAACCAGCAGACACTGAGTACGCAAACAGATAGTACAGGCGCATTCAACTTCGCCAATCTGACGCTCGGCACATACAAACTGACAATTTCTGCGCCGGGATTTGTGACGCAAACGATCTCAGGCGCGCTCGCTGCGGGCGAGGACTTCGACGCGCGCACCATTGCACTGCCCATGTCGGGCGCAACCAACAACGTGACGGTTTCGGCCGAGCCACGTGTAGAGATTGCGCAGCAGCAGCTCAATCTGGAAGAGAAGCAGCGCGTGCTGGGCGTCTTTCCCAACTACTACGTCAGCTACGACCCGGACCCCGAGCCGCTGACGTCGCGGCAAAAATTCCAATTGGCGTGGAAGATGTCGATCGATCCCATTACCTGGGCGCTGAACGGCGTGATCGCGGGCGCGGAACAGGCCACCAACACCTTTCCCGAATACGGCCAGGGAATGCAAGGCTACGGAAAGCGCTTCGGCGCGGTCGCTGCCGACACATTTACGAGCAACATGATTGGCGGCGCAATTCTGCCCTCGCTCTTCAGGCAGGATCCGCGCTACATTTACAAGGGCACGGGCTCCGTTCCATCGCGCACCTGGTATGCGATCGAAAACACCGTGATCTGCAGAGGCGACAACCGGCGCTGGCAGCCGAATTACTCCGGGATTCTGGGCGGGCTTGCGTCTGGAGCCATCTCGAACCTCTACTATCCTGAGACCAGCCGCAGTGACCTGAACGTCACCTTTACCAATGCGCTCATCGGCATCGGCGCGGGCGCGCTGCAGAACCTGGCACAGGAGTTCATCGTCAAAAAACTCACGCCGCGATTGCCGGGGTCTTCACGCAAGAACATCCAGTGATCGCGGGCCTTAACCCGCAATTGACTCCACCAGCCGATCCATCTTCTCTTCCTGGCGTTCGATCGACTCGACGAGCTTGAATTGCGTCCGGCAACGATCGAGGTTGTGGCCTTCGCGATGGACCTTGAAGTAGGTATCGCCGTTCAGATAATCGGTGAGGAAGCGGATGCCGACTTCAAATGTAATGAGTCTTCCTGAAAACGCGAGGAATTTTTTCTCGGCTTTGGTCAGGAATTCTTCGGCCGCCGAAAGATAGCCGCGCACCAACGTTTCAAACATAGGGAACTGCATTGCGACCGTGCTCAGGTCCTGCTCGTCTTCCGCGGCAGGGCTGGTGGTGGTGCGCACCATATCGCCAAAGTCGTAGAGCGCCAGGCCCGGCATCACGGTATCGAGATCGACGACACAAAGGCTCTCGCCGGTCGCATCGTCGAGCAAAACGTTGTTGAACTTGGTGTCGTTGTGCGTGATACGATCGGGCAAATTCGCCGCAATGAGAACGCCCGTGATCGATTGGCGCGCGACGGCAAACTCGATTTCCGCGCGGGCGCTTTGCGCGCGGCCCTTCGCGTCGGCGGCGATGGCTTCTTCAAGCGCCGCAAAACGTTTCGGGGTGTGGTGAAAATCGGGGATGGTTTCGTTCAGCCGCGGCGCGGGCAGGCTCGCCAATTGCCGCTGGAAGCACCCAAAGGCCTGCGCGGCCTGGAACGCCTGTTCGGGAGAGGTCGCGGTTTCGTAGCTGCGTGCATTCTCAATGAATCGCCAGGCGCGCCAGGTCTCGCCCTCCGCGTCCTCATGCCAGTTGCGGCCGTCGCGCGTGGGAATCAGCGTGAGAGCACGCCGCTCGCGGTCGGGCGCCGCGGCAAGTTGCGTGGCAAGATGCGCCGTGACGCGCTCGATGTTCTGCATGACGGCCGCAAGCGAGCGAAAGACATTACGATTGACGCGCTGCAGAACATACCGCACCGGCCCGCCTGCGGTCTGGCAGGTGACGAGGTGCGTATCGTTGATGTGGCCGTTGCCGAAAGGCGCGAAGGCCGCGGCTTCTCCTTGAAACTGAAACTCGGAGGCGATGGAGCGGAGATCGTGCTCTTCGTTCACGGCCAAAGCTTCTCAGGATACTCGCCGGCGGCGATCAGTCCGCGAATGCTTTCGATCACGCGCGGGCGGTCTTCGCGATACGTGACGCCAAACCACGAGCCTTCCGCGGGCAATACCTTGACGCGCGCCTTACCTGCCGCAACCAGATCGTTCACCGTGCTCGGAATCAGGCACTCACGCTTGAGATCGGAACCATTCTGCTCAAGAAATGTTTCAAAGCTCTCGCGCAATTGGTCAAAGACACGCGGAGTGAAGCCCCAGAAATTCAGCGACACCGGCTCGTTGCCCGTGAACTGCGTAACCTTGCCGGCCGCGTCGGTGTTCTTCACCGCGTTGCCGTCCCGCTCGATGGCGAGATACTCGACGATGCTCTTCAGAGAATCGCCATCCGCAAGCTGGCATACGCCGCGCGCCACGGTTCCGAACTCTGAAAGCGTGTTGCGCAAGGTGAAACCGACCATCGCGTAGTCGGGCGAGCCGGAGGTGAGATGACCGGCGAGCACGCGGAAGCTCTCGGCTCCGTAGAAATCGTCGGCATTGATGGCTGCAAACGGCTCGTGAACCGCGCTGGCGCCGGTGAGAATGGCCTGCGTCGTCCCCCACGGCTTGGTGCGCCCATCAGGAACCGAAAAGCCGGACGGCAGGTCTTCGAGCGACTGAAAAACGTAGTCCACGGCCACGCGCTTTTCAAAGCGCGAGCCCACCGTCTCGCGAAAGGCATCTTCAATGTCCTTGCGGATGACGAAGACAACCTTGCCAAAGCCGGCGCGCAGCGCGTCGAAGATCGAATAATCAATGATGGTTTCGCCGGAAGGGCCGACCGGGTCGATTTGCTTGAGACCGCCGTAGCGGCTGCCCATGCCGGCGGCCAAAACAAGAAGAGTAGGAGAATTTGCGGAGGTCATAGGGAAGGCTTTCGCGCTTTAACGTTCAATCCAATCGAATGGTACAACATGGGGCTGGCGCGGGACTGTCTGCGCCGAGGCGTCTGCTACGGTAGGTTGCCATAAGACGAGGCAAGGTTTTCCGGTTCTCTCCGATCCTTTCAATCGTGGCCGCATTGGCGCAGCCGCCCAATTTCGTCACCCGCAACATGTGCGGCATCAGCGGCCTTCCAGTTAAGGGGCACAACCCTTGAGTTGTATAGACTCGGAGACCGGTTGTCCGACTCGCGTCTACTCCTCCTCGAAGGTCGTCTCTAAGTCACGCCCGCCATAAAAAACGCCCAGGATCGTCACCACATCGTCTGTTGCCTCAAATGCAATCGTGACGCGACGTCGAAATCCAAACGTGCGGAGACCAGCGCGGATATTGTCGCGACGCGTTCCCCGGTGTGGAAGAGTTCGCAGGCTTTCGCACTCTTTTACGATGTCTTCAGTGTATTTCGCTGCGATTTCGGGTGACGCTGATTCCGCTATGTGGAAGTAGAGAGCGACCAGCTGCGACTCCGCCTCCGGAGAGAACACGACACGGTACGTCATCTCGATCTGAGAGAGGTCTTGTGCGCGGCGTCCAGCGACGCACGCACCTTAGCGGCGGATACGGCGCGCGAGGGATTGGCCTTCATGGCATCGTAAGCAGGCGCTACCTGCTCGCGCAGCCAATTGTCGAGGGCGCGCTCATGGAGTTGCAGCGCCCGTAGCCCGCCCCGGATCACTTCGCTCTCCGAGGCATACTCACCCGATTCGACCTTGGCGCGAACCAACTCGGCCATTTCATGGGTGAGTGTAATGCTGAACTGCTGGGTGCTGCGCATTGGCCGCCTCCTACTGCTCGATAGGATTCTATCCTACTCGATTTCTGTGCAGCGATCAACTGCCGAACCGCGGCCTGACACCGGTCATCCGCAACACGCGCGACATCAGCGGACTCCCCGTAAAGGTGCACAATCCGTGGGCGGATTGATCACAATGTAGAATCCACACGATGGCTTACCTATTGGCGCTGGACCAGGGGACGACTAGTTCGCGGGCGATTGTCTTTGACGAGGCCGGCGCGATTGCTGCCGTCGCGCAGAAAGAGTTCCAGCAGTTCTATCCTCAGGCAGGATGGGTGGAGCACGACCCCGCCGAGATTCTCTCCAGCCAATTCAGCTGCGCCGCAGAAGTGCTCGGCAAGGTCGCAGCCCGCCCACGAGACATTGCCGCTATCGGCATCACCAATCAACGCGAGACGGTGATCGTTTGGGAGCGCGCCACGGGCAAAGCAATTCATCCCGCCATCGTCTGGCAGGACCGGCGAACAGCTGCGCTGTGCAAGGCTTTGGACGAGAGTGGTGCTGGAGAAATCGTCGCTTCAAAAACGGGCCTCGTGCTCGATCCGTATTTCTCCGCGACCAAAATCCGCTGGATTCTCGACAACGTGCCGGGTGCACGGGCGCGCGCCGAGCGCGGCGAGCTGGCCTTCGGCACTGTAGATAGCTGGCTCATCTGGCACCTGACCGGCTGCCGCAAACACGTGACTGACGTGACCAATGCCTCGCGCACGCTGCTCTTCAACATCGTGAAAGGCGAGTGGGACGCGGAGCTGCTCCGCCTCTTTCAAATTCCCGAGGCCATCCTGCCGGAAGTGAAGTGGTCGAGCGAGCGAATCGGCGAGGTGACTGCCATCCCTGAGTTGGCCGGCGTTCCCATCGCCGGAATTGCCGGCGACCAGCAGGCCGCGCTCTTCGGCCAGTTGTGCTGGAGTGCGGGCGAGGCCAAGAACACCTACGGCACGGGCTGCTTCCTCCTGCAGAACATCGGCACGGAATTCATGCGCTCGCGGGCGCGGCTCATTACCACCGTTGCGGCCAGCGCGCAAAAGCGCCTGGAGTACGCGCTCGAAGGCAGCATCTTTATCGCGGGCGCGGTGGTGCAATGGCTGCGCGACAATCTAAAGCTCATCGGCGCCGCCGCCGATGTGGAGGCGCTGGCCGCAAGTGTGCCCGACACCAACGGCGTGGTGTTCGTTCCGGCGTTTGTCGGCTTGGGCGCTCCGCACTGGGACGCGCACGCCGCCGGCATGTTGATCGGTTTGCGCCGCGACACGAGCCACGGACACATCGCCCGCGCCGCGCTCGAAGCCATCGCGTGGCAGGTGGCCGACGTGCTTGAAGCCGTCGCGAGCGACACCGGTGCTCCGCTGCGCGAGCTGCGCGTCGACGGGGGCGCAGCGGTCAACGATCTGCTGATGCAATTCCAGGCCGACGTGCTCGGAGTTCCGGTTGTGCGCCCGTGCGTCACAGAAACCACGGCCTTAGGCTCGGCCTATTTAGCCGGCCTCGCAGTCGGCTTCTGGCCCAATCCCGAAGCGCTCCGCACTGATCGCAAAGGCGACGTCCGCTTCGAACCAAAGATGCCCGCCAAAGAACGCGCTACCCGCCGCGCCCGCTGGCAAAAGGCTGTAGAGCGCGCAAAGGCGTGGTAAAGAGCAGCTTGTAACTTCTAGTTCCTAGTTGTTTGGTTGGGCCGCCCCTTGTACTCTCGATCATTTGCTATAGCTCATTGATAACAGGTCGCTTAGATCGCGAATTCCGACTTTCAACGGGTCGCGGCGACTTTTGGAGACTATAGGGGAATCCACACTCACCTACTCTGTGCGCTATACCTGGTAAGAATCCCGATCGGAGAAAGCCAACCGCATGAGGCCACTTCGCAACGGCAACCGCACGCAAAATTCTCTTCGTACACCGGCGCCGCATCTCTTCGCATTTGTCTACGCAGGAGCGCTACTGCTCGTGTCGGCGTGCGCCGGTACACCGCAAAGCGCCGCCCAGAGTGGCGTTGTCGTCCTGCCGCCGGGTACCAGCCAGAACAAGCCCGATTGGAGCGCGCTCCTCATCTATCCGCTCGAACAGATGCGCGCCGACCCGCATTGGCGAGTCTACGCAGCGGTTGTTACGCGCGATCACAAAACCCTTCAGGCTTTGCTCAATGCAGGCGATTCACCTGACGGCTTCGGGAACTTCATGGGATATCCTCTTGTCGTTGCCTGCCAGATCGACGATCTCGAATCGGTCTCCGCTCTCCTGAAAAGCGGCGCAAATGTGAACCTCTTCTGGCGCGGAAGCACAAGTCCACTCATAATGGCCGCCGAGTGGGGCCATCCCGATATTGTCCGCTATCTTCTCGCCCACGGAGCACTTCCCAACGAGGCCACTAAACCCGGCGGTCGTTCCGCCCTTTTCACCGCCTTGAACCATCGCGATTTCGCGATCCTTACCCTCCTCATCGAGAGCGGAGCCGACGTCAATCTCCCCGCCAACGACGGCACCACGCTGCTCATGACGGCAGCGCTCAACAACGACTTCCAGTTGGTCAACTTCCTTCAGGACCACGGCGCCAAATTCAACTCTCCCGACGAAGAGCTCTTCTACTTCGCCGCCAGTGGCGATGTCCCCGGCATTCAGCGCGTGCTCACCGCTGGAGCACACGTCAACAGGCCTTTTGGGAGCGAGTACGTGACTCCTCTGATGGCCGCCGCCGTCAACGGACAAACCCGCGCAGTCAAATTTTTAATCGCTCACCGAGCCAACATCAATGCCTACGACGAGGTTCACGACACGCCCCTAATGTATGCCATAAAGAGCCGGCACAATTCCACTGTCCTGGCGCTGCTCGATGCCGGCGCCAATCCCATGCTGGACAACGTTGCCCAGGTGACCACGCTCCACCAATCTGCCATTTATATGGATGATCCCGAGATTGTCCATCGCCTCATCGCACGCGGCGTTCCGCCTGCGGCTGGCGACTCAATCAGCGTGACGCCTCTGATGTATGCCGCTGAATTCGGCCACTATGAAACCGTGAAGATCCTCCTCGACGCGCATGTCGCGGTGAATGTGCAGTCCCGCGAGGGGCGCACTGCACTGATCGGCGCTGCAACTTCGGGCCAGGCTGATATTGTGAATCTCTTGCTCCGCGCCGGCGCTGATCCCTCTATCCGCGACAAGCAAAACCGGACAGCTCTTGACTACGCCCGGCAGATGCACCAGGAGAGAGTAATCTCCATCATCGAGAAGAATCTGCCGGAATCATTAACCTCTCCCTCCAATCCGCCCAAATGACATTCTGATTTTCCAAGCCCCTTCGGGCCCTGGCACTTGGCTTCAAAAGGGGGACAAGGGACACACGAAGATCGGTTGCACAGGAAAAGACCTGCCAATTCACGAGACGCACCACTTCCAACCGAATGCCAACGAAACACTTCGCCGACCAGCAGGCGTTTGTCGCCTACACTTCAGTTATTTGTGCGTAAACATTCACTGAGCTGCAACGTTAACCGAGATCCTGGAACCAGGTTTCGAGTGTTTTCTTGAACTCGCTCATGAATTTGCCGCCGTCGGCGCCGTCGATGATGCGATGATCCATCCCGAGGCAGAAGTACTGCATCGACCAAATCGCCGGATGAATTGTGGCTTCAGCGGTTAGGCCCGGCTTGCCAGAGGGCTTCCATCTGTTCCAGAGAGCGGCCCTTCGTTTCCGGCACCATCTTCCACATGAACAGCGCGGCGAGGATGCCCATCACCCCGTAAATCCAATAGGCGAAGCCGTGCTTGAAGTGCTCGACCAGATAGGGGCTCTTGTCGAGGATCGGGAATGTCCAACTGACCAGATAGTTCGCGATCCATTGCGCAGCGACAGCCAGCGCCATCGCCTTGCCGCGAATCTGGTTGGGAAAGATCTCAGAAAGCAGAACCCAGGTCACTGGTCCCCAGGAAACGGCAAATCCCGCGGTGTAAACAAGCATGGCAATCAGAGCGACCATGCCCTTACCGCCGAGCCAGAAATCGGTGCCGAGCGCGATCATGCTCACGGCCATCACCAGCGCTCCGATGATCTGCAGCGGCCGGCGGCCGAAGCGATCCACGCTAAAGATGGCGACCACAGTGAAGGTAAGATTGACCGCTCCGACAATGATCGTCTGGAACAGCGAGGCGTTGGTGTTCATGCCCATGCCTTTAAAGATGTCAGTGGCGTAGTAGAGCACTACATTGATGCCGACGAACTGCTGCAAGACCGAGAGCATGATCCCGATGAAAATAACCAACACGCCGAAGGAGAAGAGTTTCCCGGAGTGGTGCTGGCTGAGCGAAGCGCGGATTTCGGAGATTTCCTTCTCCGCTTCTTCGGGCGCAACAAGCTTGTCCAGCACCGCACGCGCGTCCTTTTCCCTGCCGCGCAGCATCAGGTAGCGCGGTGTCTCCGGAACCAGAAACAGAAGCAGCAGGAACAGGCCCGCGGGAATAGCGCCGGAGAGGAACATGTAACGCCAGCCGATTGTATTGAGCCAGGCATCGCCGCTGCCGGATTTCGAGATTCCGAAGTTGACGAAGTAGATCACCAACATGCCGAAGATGATGGCGAACTGGTTCCACGCCACCAGATTGCCGCGGACTTTGGGAGGCGCAATTTCGGCGATATACATGGGCGAAAGCATGGACGCGAGGCCCACGCCGATGCCGCCGAGGATGCGATAGGCAACGAAGCTCCACATGTAGGCCGGGCCGCCGTGGCCGATTGGGGCGAACGGAAACTCCGGCGCCGATGCGCCCAGGGCGGAGAGCAGGAACAGCACGGCTGCGATGATAAGGCCGCGCTTGCGGCCGATGTGTATGCTCACCCAGCCGCCGATGAGTCCGCCGATGATGCAGCCGATGAGTGCGCTCGAAACCACCTTGCCCAGCAGTGAGTTGGCCGCATTGATCTGCGCGGGATCCGCCAGGTTGAAACGCGGATCGATAAAGTAGGCTTTCAGGCTATCGACGGCGCCGTTGATGACAGCAGTGTCATATCCAAAAAGCAACCCGCCAAGAGTGGCGATCAGTGTGAGCAGAAGTACGTACGGATTGATTCGCGACATGAGAATCCTTGAGCAAAAATCTATTCGCCAGTGTACTATTGCGGCTCGGCGGGGAGTTGAAAGCTACAGAATCTCCTGATTCCAGTTCTCCAGCGCCTTCTTGAACTCGATCATGAATTTGCCGCCGTCCGCGCCGTCGATAATGCGATGATCCATCCCAAGGCAGAAGTACTGCATCGAGCGAACGGCAATCGAGTCGTTGCCTTCGGCATCGGTCAGGACGGCAGCCTCCTTGCGCAGGCCGCCTACGGCGAGAATGGCCGATTCCGGCTGATTGATGATCGGCATGCCGAACTCGCCGCCAAAAGCGCCGGCGTTGGTGAGCGTGAAAGTGGAACCACCGACTTCGTCGGGCGAAAGCTTTTTGCTGCGGGCGCGCAGAGCCAAATCCGTAATTGACCGCGCGATGGCGGCAAAACTCTGGTGCTCGGCCTGGCGGATGACGGGCACAATCAGGCCCCCTTCGAGCGCCACGGCGATGCCCAGATTGATGTTCCGGTGGTAGCGAATGGCGAGGCCGCTTGGCGCCGTTCTCAAGTGAAGCGTTGACGATGGGGAAGCGGCGCAGCGCGGCGACGGCCGCGGCGGCGATGAACGGCATGTACGTCAGCTTGACGCTGATGACGCTGCTCGAAGGCTGCGCGATGCTGCTCCCGCAGGCGCGCCATGCGTGTCATATCGACCCTGTAGACCGTGTAAACGTGAGGGCTGGTGCGCACGCTCTCCACCATGCGGTCGGCGATGATGGCCCTCATGCGGGTGAGCGGCACCGGCTCTGTTGGCAGGCTGGAAAGTTCCGGCGGCGGCACCTGCGCCACCTGCGGTGGGGGCACTTTAGTACGGCGCTCTTTGGACGGGCGATTGTGCGCCGACTGCGCCGCACGCAGTACGTCGTCCTTGCCGATACGCCCACCCGCGCCAGTGCCTGCGATGCGGCTCAAGTCGATGCCATGTTCTTTGGCAATGCGGCGAGCAAGCGGCGTCGAGCGGATCCGGCCCACCTGCGCCACCTGCGGTCGGGGCCACTTGCAGTGCGGGCAGACTCTTGGACCACCTGCGGTGGGGCAGACCTTTGGACCGGAATTTGTGGTACCGCGCCGCCGCGCTGCCACGCATCCCCGCCTCGCCGATCACCGCGACCACCGTATTCACTCTCGACAGTGTCGCCTTCGCCGCGCGAATCTCGATGAGCACGCCGGCCTCGGGCGAGGAATCTCCGCGTCCACCTTATCCGTCGAAATTTCAAATAGCGGCTCGTCTTTTTCGACGCGTCGCCGGCCTTTTTGAGCCATTTGGTGATCGTGCCCTCGAAGATCGATTCGCCCATCTGGGGCATGATGACGTCGGTTGGCATGTCTCCTCTTTCGGCGGTTCAGGGTACGCGGCCTGCGCAAGGCTTCTGCCGGATTATAAAACGCTGCTGCGGCAGAAGCGGAATCTGGCTCGTCAGGCGGGGCCGTCACGCCGGAATCGGCCGGTCTTTGCTGCGGCGCAGGCGCTCGATGGCCGCAGGAACCTGGAGTGGCGTGTCGTTGGCCGGAAACTCCGGAGCGGGTGCTTCCTGGGCCGGAGTCCCCTGATCCGCAGGGCCGCTTGCCTGAGCCTCCAGCGCGGTCACAGGAGCAGTTTGCGCCTTCGCGCGCAACGCGGCCAGGCTCTCCAGCATCTCGACCGGCTCGCCGAAGACCGTTCCGAACTGCCGGGCCGCACGGTGCGCGAAGGCTTCGAGCGAGGGCAATGCTGCCGCGTCCGGAAACTTCTTTGGCGAGGCTGGTCACCGGGCGGTTGGTGATGCCGCAGGGATTGATGAGGCGGAAATCGTCGAGATTCGTGGTGACGTTGAAAGCGAATCCGTGCGAGGTCACGCCGCGCGCGACATGAATGCCGATGGCGGCGATCTTGCGTTCTCCCGCGGAGAGCAGCCTTTTGGACGAGTGCCGCGTCTTGCATCCTCGGGCTTCCGCACGGCAAGTGGCCGCGGCGAAGGCGACCCAAACGCCGGTCAGTCCGGCAGATGCGCCCAGCCGCCACGCCAAACTCGCCGCAAAGCCGGATGAGCGCCTCTTCCATCAGGCGCACAAAATCGACCGGGCCAAGGCGCGCGCTCCGCCCGGCGACCCTTCGGTTGCGCAGGCTGCGCAGATCGAAGATCGGGTAGCCGACGAGCTGCCCCGGCCCGTGATAGGTCACGTCGCCGCCGCGATTGATCTCGTGGAGAGTGACGCCGCGCGCGGCCAGCAGCTCATCGGACGGCGAGAATGTTAGCGCGCCGCGCGTTGCGGCCCAGCGTGAGCACGGGCGGGTGCTCGAGGAGCAGCAGCACGTTGCCGATGCGCCCCGCAGTGCGCAGAGCGACAAGCTCTTCCTGCAGGCGCAGCGCTTCGCCGTAGTCCACGCGGCCGAGATAGAGATACTGGATCACAAGCCTATTGCGATTGTAGAGCGCCGGCTATGCTTGCCTTCATCGGCGGATCTAACCCCGCTAATCCGCTAACTCCGCTGGCTCCGCTCAAAGCCTGCGCAGACCAGCCGTTGAATGTGATCTTCGCAACGGCGTTCTGCGCGATGCGGCCTCGCAGGGCCTCGAGCAGCTCCGCCACGGTTTTTCCTGAGCGGGGATCGCGAAGATGTGGCGCAACCTCGTGGAGCGGGACGAGAACAAAGGCGCGCTCGGCGAGGCGCGGGTGCGGGAACTTCGAGTCCGGATTCGCCGAGAACCAAATCGCCATAGAAAAGAATGTCGAGGTCGAGCGTGCGCGGGCCGTTGGCGGGGCTGCCTGCGCGGTTGCGGCCAAATTCGAGTTCGAGTGCGAGGAGAGCTTCGACAACTCGCGCGGCGAGAGATCGGTTTCTAGCGCGGCAACGGCGTTCACAAAGCGGGGCTGATCCTGTAATCCAACGGGCGCGGTGGAGTAGAGTGACGAGCGCGCGACGATGCGGCCGAGCGCGGCAAGCGCGCAGCGGCCGCGGCCAGCGTGGCCTCAGGCGCACCGGCAGAGCTGGGTATGTTGGCGCCGAGCGCGATGTACAGCGGGCGCATGCTGATAAGAGATAGTGGAATCGAAGAGCGAGCTGCAAGCAGCGTGCGCCGACCGCCGCTGTCCGCTGAATCTGGTAGCATCGGACTTCGGAGAATTTGTTTATGGATGCATTGACGACGGCCGGGCTGGGAGCCCGGCGCAATGAAGACATCGCACTCGATCTGATGAAATTTGTAGCGGGCACGGCAGGCGTGGGCAAACTGGCAACGCCTTCCACGGGATTTAGCGGCGCAACCGCCGCCAAGCCCGAGGAGCATGTGAAGCAGTTGCTTGAGCTTTACAGCCGCTGCCTGAAAGCCGTGGAAGGAAAAGGCTAAGAAAGAGGCGGCAAGATCGCAGGCAAACGACAAGTACGAGTGGCCGTGGCCGGCGCCGGAGCCTTCGGGCGCAACCACCTGCGTGTGCTGCGCGAGCTTGAGACCGAGGGCGTGGGCGTGGCGCTGGTTGCGGCGGTCGAGCCGGACGCGGTACGCGCCGATGAGGCGGCAAAGCAGTACGGGATTCCCGTCTTCGCGAGCATGGACGCATTGCTAGGCGCGGACCTGAAGCTCGATGCGGCCGTGCGTGGCCGTGCCCACGGTGAAGCATTATGAAGTTGCGTCGCAGCTGCTCGACGGCGGGCTCGATCTGCTGATCGAGAAGCCGCTTGCGGCAACTCTCAGCGAAGCCGATGCCCTCGTCCAAAACCAGAAGAAAAATGGCCGGACTATTCAGGTTGGGCATCTGGAGCGCTTCAATCCCGCAGTGCTGGCCGTGGAACCAAAGCTGACGCGGCCCATGTTTTTTGAGGCGCATCGATTGAGTGTGTTTACGCCGCGCGCGCTGGACGTGGACGTCGTGCTCGACCTGATGATTCACGATCTCGACATCGTGCTCACTCTTTGCAAAATCTCCGGTCCGCGAGGTGCGCGCGGTCGGCCTGCCGGTGGTCTCGCCCAAAGTGGACATTGCCAACGTGCGCGTGGAGTTCGAGTCGGGCTGCGTGGCCAACTTCACCGCCTCGCGCGTCTCCACGGAGCGCGTGCGCAAGCTGCGCTTCTTCGAGCCGCGGCAGTATGTATCGATCGACTACGCGCGGCGCGATGTGCTGGTGATTCGCATCGACACTGCGATCAGGAATCTCGCGAGGTTCGTCGTCCAGTCAGCGCAATTGGCGCAAGCCGCTGCGCAGTTCCTCTCGACCGGCAAACTCGACTCCGCGACCATCCAGGCGCTTCTCGCTCCGGGTCAGATTCCCGCCGGACTCATGATGAAGGTCCTCGCGGCCAAAAACGATCCCGAAAAGCTGAAGGAAATCGCCAAAGACCTGGCCGGACCGCTCCCACCGAATTCGCATGATGGCCCCGCGCCAGGCCTGAGTTTTGTAAAGCCCGAAGTCACACCGGGCGAGCCGCTGAAGCTCGAACTCCAATCCTTCATTGATTCGGTGCGCACGCGCCGCCCGCCAAAAGTTACGGCGGAGCAAGGCCGCGCGGCATTGGAACTGGCGCTGACGATCCAAGCGCAGATGGCAGCGCACGCCGAGCGCGCCGGGCTGGGGGATTTCTTCAAAAGCAACTAACAGCCTCCGGCACGACAATCCAAGTCCTTTGCAATTTGCGATTTATTGGCTGCCGTTTCCTCTTGACGGGTCAGGCCCCTGCACACGATTGTTTAGTTACTACACGCGGGAAACGAATGCTACCATTGCGTGCCAGGAGGCGAACGTGGCTCTGAGCGACTTTATCAGCAAGCAATTTATTCGCGTCATCCAGTGGAGCGAGCAGGTGGACGGTATCCTGTCGTACCGCTATCCCATGCAGGACATGGAGATTGAAAACGGCGGGCAGCTGACGGTTCGCGAGTCACAGTTGGCGCTGTTTGTGAACGAAGGCCGGATCGCGGATGTCTTCACGCCGGGGATGCACACGCTCGACACGCGCAACCTGCCGATCCTCACCGACCTCATGAATTGGTGAAGGACTTCGAGTCGCCGTTCAAGTCGGATGTGTACTTTTTCTCGACGCGGCTCGAGCTCGACCAGAAGTGGGGCACGCCGGCGCCGATCACCACCCGCGACAAGGAGTTTGGCCTCATTCGCCTGAAGGCTTTCGGCAATTACGCGTATCGCGTGGCCGATCCGCGGAAATTCTTTACGGAAGTGACCGGCACGCGCGAGGCTGTCTTTGCTGCGGACATTGAAGGGCAGTTGCGCACCACGATCATCGCGCGGCTAACGGCGATCTTTGCCGGCAGCGAGATTTCGTTTGTAGATATGGCCGCAAACCTGGGCGCGCTCACCGAGAAAGTGGCGGCCGATCTGCGGCCGAGCTTTGTTGCGCTGGGTCTCGAGCTGAACCAGTTCACTGTGGCCAGCGTCTCACTGCCCGACGACCTGCAAAAGATCATGGATCAGCGCATCGGCATGAGCATGGCCGGAGACGTGACGCGGCTGACGCAGTTCGAGGCAGCCGAATCACTGGAAGAAGCGGCGCAGAACACCGGCGGCACGGCGGGCATGGGCGTGGGGCTGGGTGCGGGCGCGGCCATGGCACAGGTCCTCATGGGCCAAAACCTTCCGGGGCAGGCGCGCGCAACAACGGCAGCCGCTGCAGCTCCCGCCGCAGGAGCTAGATTCTGCATCGACTGTGGCGCGGCAATGCCCGAGCGAGCCAAGTTCTGTCCCGGGTGTGGGAAGCCGCAATGAACTGCCCTTCCTGCGGAGCGCCCATGCGCGTGGCGGGCGGGCTCCTGAGCCTGCGCTGCGACTACTGCAAAAACGTTGTCTACACCGCCGCGGATGACGAGGGTGTGCGCTACATGGAAGAGCTCGTGGATGTGCTCTGCCCAGTGTGCGCGGTTCCGCTGTGGAATGCGAGTCTCGATAATGTTTCGCTCCGCGCCTGCAAAAAATGCCACGGCATGTTGATCGGGATGGGCGCATTCGAAGGCTTGCTCGGCTTGGTGCGCGCCGAAAATCCCAAGGCCGAGGCTCCCGTGGCCGACGACGGCAGCGACCTGAAACGCAAGCTACAGTGCCCTGTGTGCCACCGCTCCATGGAAACGCACTTCTACTACGGCGGCGGCCATGTGGTGATGGAGGACTGCGAGCGCTGCGAGCTGAACTGGCTTGACGGCGGTGAACTCATGCGCCTCGCGCACGCGCCGAGCTCTGAAGCAGCAGAGGACTGGAGCCAGCGCTCGCCGACCGGCTCTGCGTGAGTTTAGTGGTGGACGACCCCTGCGGAGGGCCGCCAGCGATGCACACGCTGGCAATACGCTTCGTACTCCGGGCCGAATGTACGCCGCAGCGTGGGCTCCTCGTAAAGCACCACGAAAAAGCGCGCGGCCAGTAGGAACACAAGCACAAACGCAAACAACTGGATGGATTCGTAGTAAAGCGCCGCGCCTCCGACGGCCAGCCCCGCGCCCACATACATCGGGTTGCGCAGAAAGCGGTAGGGGCCGCGAACCACGAGCCTGCGCGGCGGATCGAAGGGCGCCGGAGTGCCTTTTCCGATCCAGGTAAAAGCCCAGAGGCAGGAGAGTGCGATGAGTGCTCCGGCGCTGGCGACGGCGATGCCGGCGATTTGCGGCCACGCGAAGACGGTGGGCCGCGCGATGCCGGACCATGCGAGGATGCGCGAAGGCAGATAGACCAGCAGCAAACCTACAAAAAAAGTGGCGTAGACGATGGTGCGAACGATCGGGAACATAGTTGTCTCCTTTCGATCAGGCGATACCAAGCTCGCGGTTTACAAAGCCGACAATATACTTCCAGACGAGATAGTATGCGGCGACACCAAAGCAGAATCCGGCCGCGATGAGGGCGTAGGGCAACGAACAGGCCTGGAACCATGTGACACCAGTTGCGCCCAGTTGGAGCACTCCGAGGCAACGAGCCACGATGGCTCCGCAGGGCAGCAGCAAAAATGGCAGGATCGCGCCGTGTGCGCCGACCGCGAGATGTGTGCGCTCATGAGAAGCCAGCCAGAGCACATTCCACAAGCCCCAGATGGCCGGCACCAGCGCCATTGGAAAGATGAGGCCGCGCTCAATGGGAACGGGCACCTTGAACACGAGCCGCACCACAATAAACGTTGTGAGCATGAAGGGAAGGATGAGCGTCGTTACGAAGATTCCGCCAAGATACGCGCGAAGGTAGGGGTAGCGATTCACGATGGGCCTCCTTTCAGTCGGCCAGCTTCAGGTTTCAGGCGCCAGGTGTCAGATATCAGTTCGCGGTTCAATCCGGCAGTACGCCAGTGGCCGGAAACTGTGAACTACGAACTGCGAACGGTTCCTCATAAGTAATAGAGAAACACTGGGATCGTCGCCGGGACCGAGCCGGTGAATACGACGAGCGCGCCGAGCAGCGCCCAATCGAACCAGGGCACCGATTGAAAAGTTGCGCGGCGAGACGCGCCGGCATCTTCATCCAGCCGCCGCAACACGGCGGGCCACAGATCGTGCTCTGGTTCCGCGTCGGCCGTAACCGGCGGCACAGCTTGCTTGAGCAGTTCCTTCATTCGATTCTCGTCGTGTGCATTCATGGCATGATCCCTTGGTTTTCCAGATCCTTTCTCAACAATCGAAGTGCACGAAAGACTCTTACTTTAACCGCCGTAACCGTAATACCGAGCGCCGCGGCGATTTCCTGGTGCGGCTGCTCCTCCACCACGGCGAGCACCGCAGCCGCGCGCAGATTGGGAGGCAGCCGCGCGAACGCCAGCGCGGTTTTTCGGCGAATCTCCTCCGCAATCCCCGGATCGCCCGCGGATCGAGAAGGCAAAGTGCCCGCCATCTCCGCCGTTAGCTCCACCTCCGGCCGCTGCCCGCGCAGCCAGTCGAGCGCCACGCGAGTGGCGATGCGCCGTGCCCAGGGCGCGAACGGCCGTTCCGGCTCGAACCGCTCGTGCGCACGATAGATGCGCCAGAAGGTTTCCACCGTGAGCTCTTCCGCCGTCGCCGCGTTGCGCACCATGCGCAGAATCCAGCCGTAGATGGAACGCTGATGCTCGCGGAACAGCGCCTCGAAGGCATCGAGATCGCCCTCGCGGAACCGTTCGAGCACGCTCGATTGCGCAGCGCTGGAACCGTCGGGCATCTTTCTTTCCCTTCTAACCAGACTTACGGGAGCTTTGCCAGAAAGGTTACACGAATTCGCGGAAATAGCTGAGCTAGCGGGTTTCGCGGAGTTAGAGAGACTACGGGCAATATGCTCGTTTGACACACGCGCAAACCGCCCTATAAAGTTGGCCCCGGAGACCAGCAGAAATGGGCCGGGAGGAAACCGTGCGCGAAAGAGCTGTCTCCATCCGGGAGAGATGGGCCATGTTTCGAGTACGGTTTTTGGCGGGAGTTTTAGTGTGCTTGGGAGCGGCAGGTTCACTTTGGGCGCAGGAGGCCGGAAAGCCAGCGTATCTAGACCCGAATCTGCCGGCCGAGCAACGCGCAGCCGACCTGGTGAAGCGCATGACGCTTCCGGAAAAAGCCAGCCAGCTTGTGAACCAGTCGCGCGCCATTCCGCGGCTCGGCGTACCCGCCTACGACTGGTGGAGCGAGGCGCTGCACGGCGTCGCGGTCCCCGGGAGCCACGGAGTTTCCCGAGCCCGTTGGCCTGGCGGCCACCTTCGATCCCAAGTCCATTCATGAGATGGCCACCGACATCGGCATCGAAGCGCGCGTGATCCATGCGCAATCCGTCGCCGCCAATGGCGACAGCGAAATCTTTCACGGGCTCGATTTCTGGGCGCCGAACATCAACATCTTTCGCGATCCGCGCTGGGGCCGCGGCCAGGAGACCTACGGCGAAGATCCCTTCCTCACCGCGCGCATGGGGGTTGCCTTTGTTCGCGGAATGCAGGGCGACGATCCGCATTACTATCGCGTGATCTCAACGCCCAAGCACTACGCCGTGCACTCCGGACCGGAGTCGACGCGCCACACGGTCGACGTCGCGATCAGCAAGCACGACGAGCTCGACACGTATCTGCCGGCGTTTCGCGCCACTGTCACCGAGGCCAAGGCCGGCAGTGTGATGTGCGCCTACAACGACATCAACGGGCAGCCGGCCTGCGCCAATGAATTCCTGCTTGAAGACCAACTGCGCGGCAAATGGAACTTTCAAGGCTACGTGGTCTCCGATTGCGGCGCGGTGCGCGACATCTTCGAAACCCACCACTATGAGCCCACGCAGGCGCAGGCCTCCGCCATAAGCCTCACGCGCGGCATGGACAACGAGTGCATCGATTTTCGCGCCAAGGTGACCGACGATCACGATTACAAGCCGTATCTCGACGCCGTGAAGGCCGGCTACCTGAAAGAGAGTGCGATCGACACTGCGCTGGTGCGGCTGTTCACGGCGCGGATTAAGCTTGGCCTCTTCGACCCGCCGCAGATGGTTCCGTACACGAAGATCGATGCGAGCGAACTTGCCAGCCCCGAGCATCGCGCGCTGGCGCTCAAGCTCGCGAACGAGTCGATGGTGCTTTTGAAGAACGACGGCACGCTGCCGCTCAAAACCACCGGAACAAAAATCCTGGTGGTCGGTCCGCTTGCGGAGCAGACCCGCGTGCTGCTCGGCAACTATAACGGCATTCCCACGCACACGGTGTCGATTCTGGAAGGCATGAAGCAGGAGTTCGGCGACAACATCAACTTTCGTCGAGGGCACCGGCTTTCTGAGCAAGCACACAGAGCCGGTGCCGAACGCGCTGCTCTCGATCGACGGCAAGCCCGGCGTGAAAGCCACGTATTTGAAGAAGAACATCGTGAGCTTCTACGTCGAGCACACCAACAGCACGGCCGCTCTGGCCACGCGCATTGAGCCGGGGATCGATATTGCCGCGCAGCCGCTTCCCGCCGCGGCAGCCAATGTGGATCCGCTTACCGTGCGCTGGGAGACGACGCTCACGCCCGACGGAGACCGGCGACTACAACCTGGGCGTTGAGACCGATGGTTTCTTCCGCGTGTTTCTCGATGGCAAAGCCGGTGACCATGGCGAATTATCCGCACGGCGTGGAGGTGGTCACCGGGAAAACGCATCTCGAAGCGGGCAAGCCGTACAAGCTGGAGGTCGACTACCAGAAGACAGCCAACACCACAGTCAATGCGCCTCCGCACCTCAAGCTTGTGTGGAGCAGGATCGACCGCAGCGTGGACCCGGCAGTGACGGCGGCGGCGCAGAAGGCCGATGTGGTCGTAGCTGTTGTCGGCATCACCAGCGAGCTCGAGGGCGAGGAGATGAAGAACGTAACGAGCCCGGCTTCAAGGGCGGGGACCGCACCAGCCTCGATCTGCCGGAGCCCGAGCAAAAACTGCTCGCAGACCCTGGCGGCTACGGGCAAGCCGCTCGTGGTGGTGCTCACCAACGGCAGCGCGCTCGCAGTGAACTGGGCCAACGAGCACGCCAATGCAATCCTCGATGCGTGGTATCCCGGCGAGGAGGGTGGAACCGCGGTGGCGCAAACCCTCTCCGGCAAAAACAACCCCGCCGGCCGTCTGCCCGTAACGTTCTATAAAGGTGTTGACCAGCTGCCGCCCTTCGAGGACTACAACATGAAGGGCCGCACCTATCGCTACTTCACCGGGACGCCGCTCTATCCCTTCGGCTACGGCCTCAGCTACACGAAGTTCGCGTACAGCAATCTCTCGGTGCCCACCGCAGCAGTGGACGCAGGCCAGCCCGGTCGTTGTTGAAGCGACCGTGACCAACACCGGACGCGCGCCGGCGATGAAGTGGCGCAGCTTTATCTTGAGTTTTCCGTCTGTGCCCGGCGCGCCGCTGCGCGCGCTGCGTGGATTTGAGCGCGTGCATCTGGAGCCGGGCGCGTCGCAGACAGTTCACTTCGAGCTGAAGCCGCGCGACCTGAGCATGGTGACCGAAGCGGGCGAGCCGATCGTGGCCGAGGGTGCGTACACAGTCACGTGGGCGGTGGCCAACCGAACACTGGCGCACCAGCGGTCGCGGGAGTTTCCGCGTGAAAGGCACGCTCACGCTTCCTGAGTAAGTGACTCGAAAAAAGCAAGATGGGGCGCTCGCCTACGGGCGGGCGCCCTTTTTCGCCCAAATCTTGTCAAGTCCCTTCGCGAAATCCGTCCCAAAAGCGGGCCGTCCGCCTTACTTCCTTAGTAAATCTTTATATTTCAATGATATTAACGATCCATTCGCCGGAAGCCCAAATCTCCCATTGACAACCTGGAGAATGCGCCGCCTTCCACATTTACTCGGGAGGCGGGGTTTAAACTTATCTGTAACCCGGTTTTAACTTCCTCATCTCCGGGTAAACAACTGAGTAAGCCGTGGTTGTTGAGGTTTTATGGACGCCATTTTCGCCGGCTCGTCTTTCTCCCGCCAAATTTCATCTCTATTTCATTTCAAAATTCACACCGTTGTCGAGTTTCCATCGGGAGGCCCAGACGGATCCGGAATTCCTCCGGCCGCACTGGAGATTTCTGATGGCCGACCTCGCGACGGCAGTTCATGTCATTCCCAGCACTCCGTCCCTGCCTGCTGCCCGACCTGCTTCGCAACTGGACCAGCGGTTCGCCAAGCCACGCAGCCGCACCGGCGCCTGGGTTTTCACGGTGGCTCTCGCCGTCGGCCTCGGATACATCGGCATTCACGTCACCCGCGATCTCGACAACGTGACCGTGAGTGGCATTGGGCCGTTTCTGCTGCTGGGTCTGGCGCTCACCATCGCGCTCGGTTTTGAATTCGTGAACGGCTTTCACGATACGGCGAATGCAGTGGCGACGGTCATCTACACCAACTCTCTGCCGCCACAGATCGCCGTGGTCTTGTCCGGCCTGTGCAATCTGGCGGGAGTGCTGTTTTCATCGGGTACCGTTGCCTTTGCGGTCATCACGCTTTTGCCGGTGGAGCTGATTCTGAAGGTCAGCTCCGGCACCGGCTTCGCCATGGTCTTTGCGCTTCTGATCGCCGCCATCCTCTGGAATCTTGGCACGTGGTGGTTCGGTCTTCCCGCGTCGAGCTCGCACACCATGGTGGGTTCCATCATTGGCGTCGGGTTAGCCAGCCAGCTGATGAACATGCATGGCAGCGTCTCTGGCCTCGACTGGGGCCAGGTCGATCAAAGTTCTCGAGGCCCTGCTGATCTCACCGATCGTTGGCTTTGCGCTGGCCGCGATCCTGCTTCTTCTCTCCAAGCGCCTCTTCCGTTTCCCGGCACTCTACGAAGCGCCCAAGGGCAATCAAGCCGCCGCCGTGGCCGATTCGCGCGCTGATGATTGGAACCTGCACCGGCGTGAGCTACTTCCACGGCTCGAACGACGGGCAAAAAGGCATGGGCCTCATCATGCTGATTCTCATCGGCACCGTGCCCACGGCCTACGCGCTCAACCACGAAGTGAGCCAGGCGGAAGTGCAGAGCTTCATCGCGGCCTCCGTCCAGGCGGGCCATATCCTCGATCGCCACATTCCGCCGGAGACGCCCGATCCTGACCCCCGTACCGAGATCACCAAATACATCGAGACTCGACAGATGCACCCGACAACGCTGCTGGCGCTGAGTCAGCTTGTCAGCGAAGTCAACCACGAAGTCTCCGCCTACAAGACCCTCAAGGCGATTCCGGCCCAGGCGCAGACGACGATTCGCAACGACATGTACCTCGCCGGACGGGCGCTCAAGATCATGGATCCCGCACACGATCCCGCGTTCACCGCCGATGAGAGATCCGCGCTGAACAACTACCAAGGCCGCCTCGACAAGGCCACCAAGTTCATTCCCGACTGGGTGAAGGTAGCCGTGGCGCTGGCGTTGGGTCTGGGCACGATGGTGGGCTGGAAGCGCATCGTGGTCACGGTGGGCGAGAGGATCGGCAAAGAGCACATGACCTACGCGCAGGGCGCGAGCGCGGGGCTGATCACCATGGCGACCATCTTTGCCGCGGATGCCTGGAGCCTGCCGGTTTCGACCACGCACATCCTCAGTTCAGGCGTGGCGGGCACCATGGCCGCCAATGGCAGCGGCCTGCGCCTCTCCACGGTGCGCAACATCGCCGCCGGCTGGGTGTTTACGCTTCCGGCCGCTGCACTGCTCTCCGGATCGCTCTATCTGCTCTTCCACGCGATCTTTTAGAGCCGTAGCGATTCATCCTTAAGGCGTCCGGCCTCAGTCGGGCGCCCATTCGTTTCAGGCAGCGCGGCTTAGGGCCTCTGCTCAGATATTCAACCCCCATTCACCCCCTATTCACACAGCTTCGATATCCCTGATGAGGTTCGGAGATTGCCGCCTCCAGCCGCTCCGGATGAAATCCTATTCGCGTCAATTCCGGAGTTTCCCCGATGGCCGATCTTGCGACAACGGTAGATGCCCTGCCTGCGGGCGCGTCTTTACTTGACCGAAAAATGAAAAAATCCTCCGCCTGGGTCAGCGGCGGAGTCGTCCTGATCGCTCTCCTGGGTGGCCTGGGCTACATCGGCGTCCACGTCGCGCAGGACATGAGCAACGTGACGATCACCAGCGTGTGGCCTTATCTGCTGCTGGGCACCGCGTTGCTCATCGCGCTCGGATTCGAGTTTGTGAACGGCTTTCACGACACCGCGAACGCCGTGGCGACGGTCATCTACACCCACTCGCTCGACCCCAACATCGCCGTCGTCTGGTCGGGGCTGTGTAATCTGGCCGGCGTGCTCACGTCGTCCGGCGCAGTGGCCTTCAGCGTCATTACGCTTTTGCCCGTCGAATTAATTCTGAAGGTCAGCGCCGGCGCGGGCTTCGCCATGGTCTTTGCGCTTCTCATCGCCGCCATCCTCTGGAACCTCGCCACGTGGTGGTTCGGCCTCCCCGCGTCGAGCTCGCATACCATGATCGGGTCCATCATCGGTGTCGGCGTGGCCAATCAGATCATGTCCGCCGCCTCCGGCACTTCGGGCGTCGATTGGACGCAGGCGGGCAATGTCTTCCGCGTGCTGCTGATTTCGCCGATCGTTGGATTCACCGCCGCGGCCCTGTTGTTCCTGCTTTCAAAGGCCGTCATCAAGTACCCCGCTCTCTACGAAGCGCCCAAAGACAACACGCCTCCACCGTGGCCCATCCGCCTGCTGCTGATCCTCACCTGCTCGGGCGTTAGCTACTCGCACGGCTCGAATGACGGGCAAAAGGGCATGGGCCTCATCATGCTGATCCTCATCGGCACAGTGCCCACGGCCTACGCGCTGAACCACGCCGTGCCCGCGCGTGGTGTGCAGGATTTTGTTACCGCCTCGCAGCAGGCCGGCCAGGTCATCAACAAGCACGTAGAACCAAACGCCGTCCTCGGCCCCGACGCGCGCGCCGAGGTAACGCAGTTCATCGCCACCAAGCAGTTGCAGCCCGATACCATTGTTGCGTTGCGCGAGCTGGTGAACGATTTGAGCAATGAGGTTGCGCTCTACAAGGAGTACAAGGCGGTTCCGGCCAACCAGCAAACCAACGTGCGTAACGACATGTACGTGGTCAGCGAGGCCATCCGCCTCATGATGAAGAACCACGTTGGCAATTTCTCGCCCGCCGAAACCAAAGTCCTGAATAACTACAAGACCCAAATCGACAAGGCCACTAAGTTCATTCCCTCGTGGGTCAAGGTGGCCGTGGCGCTGGCGTTGGGACTGGGCACCATGGTGGGCTGGAAGCGCATCGTGGTCACCGTCGGCGAGAAGATCGGCAAAGAGCACCTGACCTATGCGCAGGGCGCCTGCGCTGAATTGGTGGCGATGGCGACCATCTCGGCTGCGGATAACTTCGGCCTGCCGGTGTCCACAACGCATGTGCTGAGCTCGGGCGTGGCGGGAACCATGGCGGCCAACAAGAGTGGCCTGCAGATATCGACCATCCGCAATATCGCCATGGCGTGGGTCTTCACATTGCCGGCCGCGGCCCTTCTCTCCGGCAGCCTCTTCTTCCTGTTGCGGCACTTGATGGAATAAGCAAGCTACCGGCTAACCAGCCGGGTACAGAGAAGCGTCCGGCTGCGGCCGGCGCTTTTTTGTGCCAATGATCTCTTCCCGGACCGGCGGTCCCTCTGCTGCGCGGAATGCATTTGCCTTGCTTGGAACCGGATGCGCAGTTTGTCCGTATCAGGACTGATAATGGATTGCATATCGGTTTAAGTAGGTTCCTTCTGAGCTCCCGGGTTTTCAAATCATTCTGCAATCCGGTAAAAACGAATGAAAATGAACTCTTCAAAGATTGTTATGGCCGGGGCAGTTGTGCTTCTGGCCCTTATGGCTGTGCTTGCCGACGGGGCTGTGCGGCGCGAATCCGTTACCGTCGATGAGGTAGCACACATCGGCGCGGGCTTTAGCTGCTTGCAGAAGCTCGATATGCGCATGAACGAAGAACACCCTCCGCTGGCGAAGGTCCTGGCCGCTCTGCCGCTTGTCGTGCGCGGTGTGCACGCCGACTATTCCCAGGCATCGTGGACGTTCAGCGGCAGCGGGTTCTTCAAGCAGGTTCTCGGCGAATGGGTCTTCGGAGACTGGCTGATTTCCCGCTGGAACGAGCCGCTATCGACGGTCTTCTGGGCGCGGCAGCCGATGTTGCTACTGACGCTCGTGATGGGCCTTGTTCTTTTTCTCTATGGCTCCCGCCTCGGCGATGAATGGGGCGGACTGCTCTGCCTGTGCGTTTACGCCACCATGCCGGTCATGCTCGTGTTCGGCCCGCTTGTCCTCACTGACATGGCCATTACGCTCTTCGCCGTGCTCACGTTGTGGGCATTCGCCAACATGTGGAAGTCCCCTTCGCGCCGGACAATTCTGTGGTTCGGCCTGGCCTTTGGCGGGGCGTTGCTTTCCAAGTTCTCCTCGGGGCTTCTCTTCTTCTGTTTTCCTGCCTTCATTCTCAGCCTCCGCTGGCGTCCCTTGCCGCAATTGCCCGCGGACAAGGCGGAGCGTCGCAAATGGCGCCGTCTGCGCTGGCGCAGTCTCGCGAAAGGAGTTGTTCTTGCTGCGCTCCTCGTCTACGTCGTCTACTTTGTTCTCTCCTGGAATGAGCCGACCGATTCGATGAGCTTTCTGGGACACAACATGGCGTCGCTGGTTCTTCGCAGACTGCTGATGCCGCCGTGGATCTACCTGCGCGGCCTGGCGCTGTTCGTTCTTATTGGAAAACCGCCTGCTTTCATCCTTGGGCACTCGTACCCGCACGGTGTGTGGTTCTACTTTCCACTACTATTCCTGCTCAAATCTTCGCTGTCATTCCTTCTTTTGCTTGTTCTGGCGCTGATCGTCGGTCTCGTTGCCAGGTTTCGTCCCGCGCGCCTCGCCCTCATCCCTGAAGGAATGGAGTTGCATTGGCGGGCCGTGTGGGTCTTCCTCGTGATCTTCACCGGCGCGTGCATTTTTAGCCCGGACCAGTTCACCATTCGTCACTTCTCTATCTCGATAGCGCTGCTGATTCTGCTGCTCGCGCCCTTGCCGCGCGCGCTGAAGCAACTGCAGAGTTCAGGCTGGCCTGCGGCGCGCGCAGGCGTATGGATCACGGTTGTGCTCGCGCTGGCATCGATTGCGACCGCGGTCCGCGCTTATCCCTACTACCTTCCGTTTCTGAATTCGTTAAGCGCCGGCCGTCCCGGCTACGAGTTGGTGGCCGATTCCAATCTCGATTGGAACCAGGGCCTTCTTGAAGCTGAGAGTTTCGTGCGGCAACGCGATTTGACTCGCGTCCTGATGGATGCCTACGGGTTTTCCGATTCCACGATGTACGTTCCGCAAGCGCAATTCTGGAATTGCCAGGAGGCCAAGCCGCAAGATGGCGGCCAATGGGCAATTGTCTCCGCCGACTTCATCGAGGAAAGTCACAACTGCGTATGGCTCTTTCACTATCCTCATCAAACCCTGGCTGGCGGCAGCATGTACGCTTTTGAACTCCCGCCTGTGATTCCTGCGGCGGGAAGCCCGGGTGGTCCGCCGCTACCCGCGGATTATCGCCGGTTTGCAAATTTTCCCTTTGACATCCGGCTCATGTGGCTCACCTGCATTCGCGATCCAAACCAGCTCCAACCCAGCTGGGATCGAATGATGGAGAACTTCATGGAGGAGCGGGAAAAACAGAAGGAAGCAAAGGCCAGAAAATAGCGCAAAGATGGCAACCGGCCGCCGAATCTTCAGCGGCGGAACTCCGGACCTTAGTCACAATGGGATAAAGTGAGGAGCTATTTCTTTGCCCTTTTGCGTTGAGTGGCTTTCGGCACGGCGCTTCGCGTGGTCTTAGCTTTCTTCACGGGCACCTTCTTTTGGGCCGCCCTCTTCGCGGCAGGTTTGGTCGGCTTTGCAACCTTCTTCGCGGCGGGCTTAACCGCTGGCTTGCGCGCTCCAGTTTCGGATTTGCCGGCTTTGCTGCGCACGGTGCGTGTCTTCTCGACGAGTGCGCTCTTCAACTCCGTATCGAACTCCGATGGCGTGAGCGGCCGCGCCGACTTGCGCAGCCGCTCGATGTCGTAGAAGGCGCGGCGCTCGGCAAGAAACACGTGCACCACGAAGTCGATATAATCCAGCAAAATCCACTCGCCGTTGCGGCGGCCCTCCACAGACTGCGGGTACACGCCGAACTCGCGCTTGAGTCGCAACTCGATTTCGTCGGCGATGGCGATGGCCTGGCGGCCGTTGGCGGCTGAAGTGACGAGGAAGAAATCGCTCAGCCCCGAGTCGGCGGCATCGAGTTCGAGGATGCGGGTTTCCTGGCCTTTTTTGTCTTCACATGCAGCGGCTGCTGCCTGTACGAGGGAGCGCGTTGCCTTCTGCGCTGGCGTGAGTTTCATGCGGTAGATTGGCTCTCCAAACTTCATCGTAGCAAGACAGGGACCAAGAGACCAAGCCGCTCAGGCGAGCGCAAATTGCCCTTTGGGGACCCCACAGGAGACTGAGCGAGCGGCAGGAACGATGCCGTCGAACTCAGGAGCCATACAGTTTGTGTTGTGCGATGTAGTCACGGACCGCGGGAGGCACCAGATCCGGCGCCGCGGCGCCACCGCGCATCGCCTGAAGTTGCGCGCGAACCTTCGATGCGCTGATCTCGACATGCAATGCAGGCAGGACATAGAACGGCGCGCGGTTTCCAGCCGCATTCTTCACGACAAAGGCGCGCACCTCAACGCCGGCGTCGTTGTTGTGCACATTCGGCGCTGGCTCAAGCGTAAGCCCGGCCGGCAAAGCGTGTTTTATTTTCTCCAACGGCTGCCCCGGCCGCGAGGCCACGATCAAGGGCGCCACAAACGGAATCTCCGCGGCGCGAAACCAATGGTGCAATGTAAAAAACGAGTCCGCGCCCATCAGGCAAAAGAGCGTCGCCCCCGGCGGTAGAGAACTGCGTAGGCTCTTGAGAGTCTCGATGGAGTAGTTGGGCGTCGATGGGCGGCCATCCGCTGCTCTGGGCGCATCGGCCAGCGAAACCTCGAACCCGGGCTCATTCGCAATCGCGAGGCGCGTCATCTCCAGGCGGTCCTCGAAGCTTGCCGCGGAGCCTTCCATTTTGAGCGGCTGCATGCCCACCGGCGCAAACAGCACTTTATCCAGCGCAAACGCCGCGCGCGCCGCGCGTGCGACGGCTAGATGCCCTAGGTGCGGCGGGTCGAAGCTTCCGCCAAAAAAGGCGATGCGCAAACCGCTGCTTTCGCGCTCTTCCGCTTTGCCCGGCTGCTTCATGGCTTCATCGTATCGCGCCGCCGCACGCGTTCGCGAGAATTGGACGCCTCAGCGCGGCAGGCTCGCCTACACCCCGGGGAGATGGTCTAAAATCGCAGCTAACACTGAATTACAGATAGGTTCTTGTTGCCATGCGATATGTAATCCTTGCCCTCGCCATTGCCGGCGTTATCGTTTCTTCGCTCGCGCTGCCCCTTCATTACTCCACCACCACTGCGCCCTGCGACATCAACTCGCACTGGGACTGCGGGATCGTGAACCACAGCAGCTTTTCCGTCATCGCCGGCGTGCCCGTCGCAATCCTCGGCGTCATCGGGTATCTCGTACTCGGTGGCCTCGCTTTCGCGCGCCAGCGTTTCCTCACGTTTCTGGTCGCGTCGGCGGGATTTCTCTTCGCCTTCCGCCTTTCGATGATTGAGGAATACGGTCTCGGTGTCTGGTGCATCTATTGCGCGACCTCGCAGGGCATCATCGCGTTGATTCTGCTGTTAAGCCTCGGCTGGTTCGCGGCAGAGTACATCGCGCTCAAGCGGGCCGCTGGGAAATAGGTTCACCGTCATTCGTTCTTAGTCCACTTTCCCATCCGGGGACAGGAGAGCTGTGAACTAAGAACTCTAACTGGTCCCCCCCGCGCTTGCGCCCTCGCTCCCTTGTTCCCTGCATTGCTAAACTGAATCTAACAAAATGGTCATGGACTGGTACGCGCGCTGGATGTATGCGTGGGAGACGCGGCTGACGACACGCGATGAGAATCGCGTGGTGCGCCCGCTCGAGTGGGGGTTCGAGTGGATTGCGCCCTTTCTAGAATCGCGCGGTTTCGGAGCTGCCATACCCCCGCCGGAAATCGAACGCGATCCCGCCGCCGCAGAAGCCGCGATGGCGCGCATCAACCAGCTCCTCATCCGCAATAGCAAAACCTTTTTCGGTTACGAGCGGCCGGCGGATTTTCGCCTTGAAGAACGCCACCCGCGACTCTTTCCCACCAACGTCCGCCCGGAAACGCTGGCAAAAGATGCGGCTCTGCAGCAGCAGGCCGCCGAAGGCAAGCTCGCGCCCGCGCAATATCTCCGCTTCACCTCGCCGGAGCGCACGCCGCATCCGAAAAACGACCTGGTCAACGCGCGTTGGTATCCCGCTCCTGCGCACAAATATCCCGCGCGGCCCAAGCAAGCCATCGTCGTGTTGCCGCAATGGAACGCCGACGGCTTCAGCCACAATTCTCTGTGCACGATCTTCAATCGTATGGGCATCTCGGCGCTGCGTCTTTCCATGCCTTATCACGATATTCGCCGCCCTGCCGAGATCGAGCGCTCCGACTACGCCGTCAGCGCCAACATCGGCCGCACCATCTCCGCCTGCCGCCAGGCCGTGGTCGATATCCGTTGCTGCCTCGACTGGCTTGAAGAACAGGGCTGCGAGCATTTCGGCGTGCTGGGCACCAGCCTCGGCTCCTGCTACGCGTATCTGGCCAGTGCGCACGACGCGCGGCTGCGCGTCAACGCATTCAACCACGCCTCAACGGCGTTCGGGGACGTGGTGTGGGCAGGTCAATCCACGCGCCATATCCGCCAGGCTCTTGCAGACGCCGGCTTGACCCAGGAACGTATTCGCGCCTTGTGGGCCGCAGTCAGCCCGGTGAACTATTACGAGCAGTTCCGCAGTCCTGAAGCCAACGCCGCAGGCAAGAACGCGCTCGTCGTCTACGCCAATTACGATCTCACATTCCCGCGCGAGTACTCGCTCCAGGTGGTCGAGGAGTTTCGCCACTCCGGCCTGCGCCACGAGATTCGCGTGCTGCCCTGCGGCCACTACACCACGGGCGAGTCTCCCTATAAATTTATTGACGGCTGGTACATGGGCTCGTTCGTCTATCGCGCTTTCAAAGCGCTGCGAGAAGAAAAAACGGCCGGAGCAGGTGCGCCGCTTCCCAGCGAAGTCGAACAAGAAGCGCTCTCGCGTTAACGCACGCCGCTCAAATCCATCTGCAACAGCTTCGCGGGATCGAGATATGCGCCCTGCCAGCGCACCGCCCAGTGCAGGTGCGGCCCGGTGACGCGGCCTGTCGCCCCGCTCAATCCGAGGGGTTCTCCCGTGCTTACGTGCTGGCCCTCGCGCACGTCGATGCGGCTCAGGTGCATCGAGACGGTGTAGAGGCCGAGCCCGTGATCGATGACCACGCAGTTGCCCTCGTAGTAAAGCGGTTGCGCGAGCACGACCACGCCGCTGTTGCTTGCGCGCACCACCGTTCCTACCGGCGCGCGAAAATCCATGCCCTTGTGCACGCTCGCGAGCTGGCCGTTGAAGGTGCGCCGCGTGCCGAAGCTATCGGTGGGCGGCGCGTCCACCGGCGCGCGAAAATTGCCCGACCACAGCGGCTCGGCCGCGCTTGACGCAAAGACCTGCTTCTTGAGCGCAATCTCGGCGTAGATCCTCTTCAGCTCCTCCGGCCCCGGGCTAACGAACTGAGGCGCCACGGTCAGCGTGCCGGTGCGGTAGTGCGCCTCGTGAATCTCAACGCTTTGGCTCAAATCAATTCGGTTCTGCCCGGCCGTACCGGTGCTCTTTGGAAGCACCACGCTCAACCGAAGAGTAGAAGGGCCAACGGCCCCTTCAACGTCCACTCCCGCGAGCGCATACCACGCCTGTCCGTCGCGCCCGCGAAAAAAAAGAATCTTCCGTCCTAACCAATCGCCTTCAACGGCTGCATCCGCCGGCGCGGTTACGCGAATCAACTCCGGCGAACCGGCCTCAACTACCGCAGGTGTGAGCGTGACGGCGGGCGTCTGCGCCCCTATCAGACTCGTCGCAGCCGTGATCGCACAAATCAAGAGACTCAGGCGTCGAAACTCTGTGCATAATCGGAGAACCGGCATCGATCTCAGAATAGCGGAGCGGCCCGCCCTCCACATTCACCGGCTCCGGGCATCCGCTGGACCACGCCTTGGATTCGTCCCGTGCGAGTTGCCCCCAAATGCTCCGGTCCCGCGCCTCGGGTGGGGGAGCTTTTAACGAATGGTAGCGCGCAAGACAGTTGCCCCAAAAGTGGAAATCCTTTGGGAATTTACCCTGCAATGTTTTGCGTAGTCAATGGTCATTGTTCCCGTAAATCATTGATTATGAAAGGTGAATGTTTGGCACCCAAAGTGCCAATGTAGAGGGTGCCTGTAGTTTCCAGATCGCAGGTGAATTGTCTGCACCCGTGATCGATTTTGAGTTGCTGCGGTTCTTTCTCAAGTGCCTTTCCTTGGACTTCGTTGCTCGCTCGCTTAGAGCATCCGCGGTTTTGGCCCTTCAGTTTGAACCAGATGCACATACGATACGTAATCGGCCCGCGTAGGCGAAACCAGTACGCAATGCCCGCAAGGGTGAACCTCGGAGGTTAAGTAAATCATGAAGAAGCTTCTTTTGGCAGTCGCCGCAATAGCAACCCTGGCGATCGCGCCAGCCGTAAAGGCCAGCACGATTCCCTACGGTACCTTTGCATTTAGTCCCCTGACTGGTAGCGTAAGTTTCACGGGCAGCAGTTTGGGAACAGCGACTCAGGTTTCGTTCCCGGCTAAGATCGTGGTCAACTCCGCTCCCTTGAACTATATCGGCCATTCCAATATTTTTTACGATATGGGCCAGAACAACCCTGTCTTCAGCACCGCGCTGAATCCTACGCACCTGACCGTCTCCAACATTAACGCCGGCCCTGTCACCTACGACCTCACCCATTTCTTGACGTGGTCGGACGACGGCGACACGTTCTATTTCACCTTGACTTCGGGAACCTGGACCTCCAGTGCATCCACGAATCTCAGCTTCGTGGGCATTGGGACGTTCTCGGACAGCCTTGGCGACTATATCAGCGGAACATCGGAAATTAGCCTGGGCTTCACCAACACGGGAACCACCAACTACAGCGGCACATTCGACGTTCCGCCGCCGCCGCCGGTCCCAGAGCCCTCGTCGCTGGTACTGCTTGGCTCGGGCCTGCTCGGAGCAGCCTTCCTGCTCTTCCGCCGCAACCGTTCCGCTGCCAAGATCGCGGCTTAAGAGACAAACTTCTTCATGATGCAAGAAGGGGCGCGATTAAGCGCCCCTTTTGCTTTTTGATTCCCGTTATATTTCGCCTTTGGCTCACCAGTCGCGTAATCCGGACGAACTATTTGCCGTTATGCTTGTCGCGATAGATCTGCCGGCTGGTGCGGTTCTGCTCGCGGTTGATCTGGCGATGCTGCTGCGCGGTCAGCTTGCCGCCGTTGGCCTGGCGATCGGCATGGATCTGCTGGTTGATGCCCTGCTCGCGATTTTCCACGCGCGCGGCCTGCCCGGCGTTCATGCTGCCGTTGCGAACTCCGTTGGCAATGCGATCCTGCTGGTTCTCGCGGCGCTGGCCGACTTCGTTGTTGCCGTAGTGCGCCACGTTGGCGTTGTGCTTGTCCTGGTAGATCGAGTTGCTCAAGTGGTTCTGCTGGCGATTGACCTGCTGCCGCTCCTGCTGCGTCAGCTTGCCGCCGTTGGCCTGGCGATCGTCGCGGATCTCGCGATTCATATTGGCTTCGCGGCTTTCAAGGTTCTTGGTCTCTCCCGCGGTGAGTTGCCCGGAACCGACGCCGTTGGCGATGCGGTCCTGCTGATTTTCGCGGCGCTGATCCGACGGTCGGCGCGGGCTGGTTGGGCTGCGTTCTGCGCGGTCGGTTGAGTAGGTTGGCTCTGTTGAGCAAAGGCCGGTCCCGAGGCAATCAGGGCGGCCACGGCAAGCATAAAGCAAATTACGCTTCATGGTTTCCTCCGCGGGCCTGGGTTGATTTTTGTTCCGGCCCATGCTTCCAAGGAACCCGGACCGTAAAATCAAGTTGTGCCGAATTCGCTCGATCTCGAACGAAGATGAGATTCGTCGCAGCGCGGAGATTCTTTTGCAAGCATCATGCAATTCGAGCGCAACTTTCCCACGAGCTTCCGGGTTCAATATGGATTTTGCATTAGAAACTTATTTGCCGCCGTGGTGCGAATCAACCTTACGGTACTAAGTCAGTTCCTGTTGGAAGTGGCTGGCGATCATCGTCGAACGCCCCCAAATCGTCGCCTTGAGTCCTGGGGGGCAGCCTCCCCTGGCGAAAACGCCCGTCAGATAGTTGCCCAGAGTGGAAATCTAATAGAAATAGCCGTGCAAATCATTGCACACTTGCCAGGTATCTCCCCGTAGTGTGTTGATTCGTAAGGCAACGTGTTTGGCGTGTAAAGTGCAGCCATGAAGGCCAATACACTTGTAGACCGTATACGAGATCAGGGGGTTCCACGTGTCTCACAAATTGACAGCGACATTTCTTGCTGCCTTGCTTTCAACGCCTTTCCTGCACGCTGAGTATCGTGACTTACAGCAGCCAGTCACAGTTCGAAGCACAGGGGACCATCGCTTACAGCACGAGCTTCACATGCGGAACAGGCTTTTGCGAAGAACCGAGCCCATGGACGATTGGAGGGGTGACCTACACCACGGGATCGAACCTCGTCGCTGCTCCGGATAGTGGTTACGGGAACGCCGTGAGTGTGTTTGTCTATGGCGGGTGGACGCCTATAACCGGCACCATCCAGACTTCTCCTACTGAAGACATGTTCGGATTCGATCTGGCCTCGCTCGGCGGCACGTCTCCCATGGACATTACCTTATCCACAAACCTCGGGACGTACTCGTATTCGGACGTGACGGTTCCGAACGTGGACACCGGGATGCAGTTCTTTGGCTATATCGCTACCCCTGGAGAGTACCTGACCGGGTTCAACATTGCCTCGGTGGATGGAGTTGGATATGCCCCAGCCATCACCGATGTTGAGCTTGGGAACGCGGGTTCCGTCGTTCCAGAGCCAGGCACGTTTCTTATGATGGGCAGCGGGCTCCTGGGACTGGCAGGCGTTCTGCGCCGCAAACTGGCTCGTTAGTCAATTCCGGCCCTACATGGCCATCTTGAAGGCCGGGCGCTTGCGCTCCGGCCTTTATCTTGCGCCGCATCGATCGGATTGATCTGCCCCGGATTTCGAATTCACGGGCAACTTTCCCGCGAGCATCCCTGTTCAATGCGGATTTTGCAATAGGAACTTATTTGCTGCCAGGATGCGGATGCGCGGCTTTCCATGCTGCCACTCGGTCCTCGACGTCGGAGACTTCATCGGTCGTAAGGTTCTGGCCGACCATCTGGCGATTCATTACGTACTTTTGTTGGTCAGGACCTGCGACGCTCGCGGCAAGATCCAGCCAGAAATACGCCTCCACCTCGTTGTGGGCCACGCCCTGGCCCATCGAGTAGAGCACGCCCAGTGTTCCCTGCGCCCTTGTGTCTCCCTGATCCGCGGCCTTGCGGTACCACGCCGCGGCCTGCTCCATATCGCGCGGAACGGTTTTGCCTCCGCCGTCGCGATAGAGCGCGGCCAGATGCATTTCGCCGGGAATGTATTTCTGTTCGGCGGCCTTGCTGTACCACTCAAGCTCCTGCTTGTAATCGTCAGCCATCTGCGCCTTATCGTGCTCGTTCGCAGCCGCCTGGGCATATTGCTCGCCCACAGCCACCTCGGCCGCAGTGTCGCCGGCGTTCGCCTTGGCCAGCACTGCCGCATCGATTGCTGGAGTTGGGGTTGCGGTTTGCGCCGCGACAGGAAGCAGCACGAAGAGAAGCATTGCTGCCGGAACCAGATGTTTGCTTTGCAATGCCATAAACACCTCGCAGGCCCATACCTCAGGGCGGACTCTCGCGTCGCTGAACACAGTGTACGAGAGGGATGTCGTGGAAGAAACGGTTTCAACCCCATCGGGGAACCGGCTAAAATTTAAGTATGACTGACCGCATGTCTTTGCCGCTCGCCCAAGTCGATCCTGAAGTTGCCGCCGCCATTGACCAGGAAACCCTCCGCCAGCACGAGGGCCTCGAGATGATTGCCAGCGAAAACTTCGTCTCTGAAGCCGTATTGGAGGCTGCCGGCTCGGTCTTCACCAATAAATATGCCGAGGGCTATCCGGGCCGCCGCTACTACGGCGGCTGCGAAGACGCGGACATCGTCGAGAACCTGGCCCGCGACCGCGCCCGCCAGCTCTTCGGCGGGCGAGCACGTCAACGTGCAGCCGCACTCCGGCTCGCAGGCCAACGCCTCGGCCTACGCGGCGGTGCTCGTCGCCCGGCGACACCATTCTCGGCCTCGATCTCTCGCACGGCGGCCACCTCACGCACGGCCATCGCCTCAGCTTCAGCGGCAAACTCTATCGCACCACCTTCTACCACGTGCGCAAGGAAACCGAGACCATCGACTACGACGAGATGGAAAAAGTCGCCGAGCAGGAAAAGCCCAAGGTCATCATCGGGGGCGCCAGCGCTTACCCACGCTTCTGGGACTTCGCCCGCATGAGGCAGATCGCCGATAAGGTCGGCGCGCTTTACATCTTCGACATGGCGCACATTGCGGGGCTTGTCGCAGGCGGCGTGCATGACTCGCCCGTGCCGCATGCGCATATCACCACCACCACCACGCACAAAACCCTCCGCGGCCCTCGCGCCGGACTCATCATCTGCAAGCAGGATCTTGCCCAGGCCGTCGACAAAGCCGTTTTTCCCGGCCAGCAAGGCGGCCCACTGGTGCACATCGTGGCCGCAAAGGCCGTGGCTCTCGGCGAAGCGCTGCGCCCCGAGTTCCGCGCCTACGCGGCGCAGATCGTCGCCAACGCAAAAGCCTTGGCACAAGGCTTACAGGAAGCGGGCTTCCGGTTGGTTTCCGGTGGCACGGATAATCACCTGATGCTCGTCGACGTGTTCCAGAAAGGCATTCTTGGCAACGAGGCGGAAGCTGCTCTGGGCAAGGCCGGAATCACTGTCAACAAGAACTCCATTCCGTGGGATACGAATCCGCCGCTGAAGCCCTCCGGCATTCGCATCGGTACGCCCGCACTCACCACGCGGGGAATGAAAGAAGCGGAGATGCGCTCCATCGCTGCCTGGATCGCCAAGGCTCTCGAACAGCGCAACGACGATGCCGCCCTGGCGCGCATACGTGGCGAAGTAGGCGAACTCGCCAACCGGTTCCCGCTTTACGGATGGCGGCGCGCTCCGGCCACGGTGAGCGCCTGAGAGGTACTTCGGCGCGTCGTCAACCGGTGAGTAAGACTCGCTCTCGGCTGCGAGCCATTGCACTGGATTCCTACTCGCGTCGGGACGGCGTTGCGCGTCTTCTCGCCTTTCATGGGTGTAAGGCTCATTTTCGGACTGGGCTTTAGCTCGTCAGGCCAAAGCCACTCTTCACCTCTCGTTGACACCACCAGGTGCCCGAGATTTGACACCACGTTCCGCATTTGCGAGACTCAAAATTGCTGCCTGCTCTGGCGAACCCGCTTGAGCGCTCTCCCGTGCCGAAGTGGCGGAATTGGCAGACGCGCATGGTTCAGGTCCATGTACTCGCAAGGGTGTGGGGGTTCGAGTCCCTTCTTCGGCACCAATCCTTTAGAATCAATTGATTAGAGTCGAGTATCGCTTTCTACGCAGGTGCTGACCTGCCCCGTTTTGTCATCCTGCCAGAACTGGAATTTCTCGGAAGCAGGTCCGTCGGTGCAGAGTTTGGCAGGCGTTGTGAGGGATTTCGGAAAAGTTATGGCAAAGGGCAGCAAAAGCGCGCAAAACGGTTGCTGCAGTAAAAGTCCGGCGATCATCGGCAGCGACGAGGCTTTGGTTGAAAAGAGGGTCGTCGAAGCCCAGGGCGCGGGGATCAGGTATCCGCAGTATGGGTTCAACCGGCCAGCTTCCATCGGATGATTGCAACTTGATGAGCTCCGCTAAGGCGGCTTCTTGCTCTTCAGGATTGCCATCCGTTAGGGCGCTTACCTCTAACGCCAGGGCGCGGTCAAAAGCGCCTTCGCCTCGCCGGGAATGGCACAAAAGCGTAAATAAGTTTGGCGCCCGAGGATAGGAGCGCGCCAGCATCAATAACTCGCGGGGTAAATAGTCTTTAGAAGTCCACCAATAGCTTTCGGCGGCGTGCGCTCCCTTGAGATAGGATCGCAGGCTGCTTTCGGCTCGACGCAGGATTGAGTGACTTGAATCAATGGCCTTGCCGATCGCCTGCATCGCCACCGCAGTCACTTCCGCATGACCAGATTCCCATCCCTTGCGCCCACCGCAACTCTTGTAAGTGGCAAAGAGGCCGTCTTGTGTTTGAAATTTCGCGAGCGCAGCATAGTCCTTCATCGCCACCGGCTTGCCAAGGCGCTGGAGAAACAAAATCACCTGCGCGATTGTGTCAGCATCAGGACCGCATCGCTGATTGTAAGACCAACCGCCCGGCTGCCGTGCAGCGCACAAAAATCTCGCAGCGCGGTTCAGGGGTTCATCGACACGTGGATCACGCCAAAGTTCCTTGGCTGCGAGAAGGCTTGAACCGACATAGGCGGTTGTCCACGATTCCGCGCGGCCCGGCGTGAGCTGAAAATCCCGCCATGCGCCGTCCCGGTCCTGAGAGGCCAACAAGAATTCACTGGCAAGCCGCGCCGCGCGCTCAAGCCCGAGCCGGGTTTCTAAAGTGATAGTGCCGAGCGCAGTCAACACGGCCACGATCTTTCATCGGTAAATGTTCTTTGAAGAAGGCGCGACAGGGCCGCACTACTCAGCCCGACGCGCATTTCGGGTGCGCTGGACGGTAAAGGGGTAATGGATATGACACCATGATCTGGAAGCTCGTGCTTTGGTAGATAGGCCACCAGGCGGTAATAGAGCGATTGCCTCTTAACCCAATCGGGCATCTGCGCGATCATACGCTGGCGCGCTCGATTCGCGCCTCCAATCGCTTGGCAGCGCGCAAAAAGAGACAGCCGGGAAGCCGCTGTTTGCTTTTGTCGAACCACACTGAACCCGAAACTGGTCCATTCAAGGGCCGAAGCGATCGGCATACCAGACAATTGCTCGACCGCGTCTCGTATCTCACCATCCGCTCGATCGTTGCCAAACTCACTTAGCAGGTGGTCTAGTTTGTACTCCGAGAGTCTCTGCTGGCGAAAGTAATACTCAGTTGCGCCGCTCTGGGGATCAAAACCAATCATTACGACGACTGAGTCTTTCAGGGGTGCGCCTGGGATCGTCCGGAATAAAGTCTGTGCTTCCAGGGGGACTTCGAGATAGTATTTGATCTTCTCTACGCCTCCGGACTCCCTAACTCCAAGCCGTGCGCCCCAATACAGCGTTGCATTCTTTTGCATCTGTATCCAGAGAGACCGATCTGCCGGAATTTCATGTCCCAAAGAAAGTGCCAGGTCGCAGGCCGCAGCGAATCGCGCATGGTTTGGGCACTCCGGGGGAGCTACATCGATCGTGAAACGCATGAGATTGTCAGCGTTGGAGAATGCGAACTCCAAAGGGCTGCCGTCCGCGGTTAGGCCACTGAAGCGCCACGCCACCCTGGGCCATTGCGATTGTGCGAGCCTCTCGCAGCATTGCCGGAGCGATTGCACGATGCGCTCCGCCCCGGGGCTCCCACTGGCGAGTGCGATTGCTTGCGCTGCCGCATTGGCTGCGCATACCGGGTCAGCAGTCGCCGGATCGCCCACTGCGGAATCGCAAGCGCTCTTCATCAATTCCCCGGAGCCACAACCAGCAAAGGATCGGATGCATTGATGTAACTTCCCTGCTGCTGCTGATTTCCAGTGGTGATGAAGGTAAGTCGATACTGATAAGTTGTCAGCGTGCGGTCGATGATGGGAATGTGCACGTTTTGAGCTGCGGTCGTTGCCGCCGGAATCTGCACCGTAGTTTTAAAAGAGTAGTTGTTCGTAGCATCCTGATACGACAGCTCGACGATTGCGAGCGAATAGGCCGTCGCGTCAAATGCGGGCTGAAGCGTCAGATTGATGGCCCCAAGAAAAGGATCGCTTACGATGACTGCAGTTGCCGTCGAACTTACCTGTGGACTGCTTATCAATGTCCCGTCCTTCAGGTAGCAATTCGTCGAGTAAGTGTAGGTACAAGCCGTCTTGTCAGCGAGGCGAAGTTTCCACAATTGCGGCGCCGCGCCCGGCTGCACAATGATCGTAGTTGAAGTTTGCCATCCGCTTGGGGCCTGGTATTGCAGCGGGACCTCAATCCGGTCCACGACCGCGGGGTCGATTCGATCCCCGGAAACAGAGATCTGAAGAAACCCGAGAAAATCATAGGGGTCGAGATTCAGGACGCGATTCTCCGTGGTCACGGTAGGCAGCGTATATGTTGTTTGTTCTCCTACCCAACCAGATTCCGGATCGAATTTGTAATCAGCCGTGTAGTTGAACTGTGTCTGTTGAATAAGTCCCTCATACACAGCCCAGTTTTGGGGCGTCGTAGTCGAAGGGGTAAATTCAAACTCGTTGTGTTTTACCGGAATCGTAGTGCTTGTCGGATCTCCGTAATCCACTGCGACGTGCGCGACCAGCAGTCCAATACCTGTAAAGTCTCGGGGAGGGTTCACGGTAATTGCAAACTGATTGAAGAATGGGTCGGTACCATCGACTTTCAGAAAGTGTTTGCTCTGATCGATTCCTTGCAGCAATAGACCGAAGAAACCTTGGGGCGAGTAAGTCCGCTGCACAGCACTCATTTGATCGTAGTCGTAGGTCACGGTCTTCTGTTCGTCTTGAGAAACGAACTTGAGGCGCAGCGCCACGCTAAAGGGAGAAGCAGCGGAGGATGCGGCCGATGCGGTTCCGGGCAGGGATTTTAGAGCGTTGGTCAGAGGATTAGCGGCGGCGGCGCCACCGCCCGCGGCCGGAGGCGTCGCTCCGGGTGCTGCGGAAGGAGCAGCGGTCGGGGTAGCCGGAGTTGTTGTCGCGGGCCTTGGTGCCGCTGCGCCTGCAGTGCCCGTGGTTCCTGTCGTACCAGTTCCGATGGCCGTCGTTCCTGTCGTGCCCGTTCCGGTGGTTGCCGACGGCGTCGCAGAGCCCATGCTGTGTGACGCCCCCATCTGTGTACCCGTGGTCCCGCTCGTGGTCGCGCTCGTACCGCCGCTTCCCATTCGGTTGGCTGGCTGAGTTTGAGCTCCTCCCCCGGTAGTTGATGGTGTAGTAGTACCGGTCGTCGGGCGAGTCGGCAATGTCACGTTCTGCGCGTCGGCCGCAGCGGCTGTAGCGGGAGACAGGCTGGGCTGAAACCATGTCGATAGGATCTGATCCTTGAACAGATTGAGCGCCCAGTTTTCTTGATCCTGAGTGCTGGCATCCGTGCTCAAATTTACGACTTCGATTTGAATGGAACCATCCTGACGGAGTTTCTCAAATGTGGCGTCAATGCCGGCAGAGACAAAGTAAGCTTGAGCGGTCAGGTCCACGCTGAACGAGTCATAGATTCGCTTCAAGTCGGCTGTGATCTTTACGTCCAGAGCGGGCAGCACGCCCGTGAACTGGAGGTTATAAATACCGCCCACGGGCGCCATGCCATCCTGAAAGGCCTGCTCAAGGATAGTGGCTCCCTCTTCGCTCAGAGTCATAGCAAACAAAGCGTCGTTATTTCCGAACAGTTCCGGGTTCGATGCACCCAAAATGTGCTGCACGGCTTCCCCGCTCGAATTGCCTGGAGGCGCCGACGTGCCGCCGCTTCCCTGTAGGTCGAGGGCGACGATCTGCACTGAGCCGGAATCGAAGGATACCGGAGAGATGAGTGGGTTATCCGCATTGGGAAACGTGGTGCGGATCTGTCCCATGATCGCTTCCTGGTTGTCGTCGCTGAGCTTCAGATCGAGAGTTACATTCAGAAATCCCGTGCCTTGAATTCCGGCCGTCGCCACATCCGGGGCATACATGATAAGAGAAAACTGCGGCTCTGTGCTGCCGTCCATGGTCTCCAATCCGACAGGTCCCGGCAGGCACCAGAATTGATTGGGATCCTTGTGATCGGGAAAGACAGTAATGCCGTTGACCACAAACGATTGTTCGGAAAAGAGAAGCATAAAACCTCCGCGCCGCTTAGTTCGGCTTTATGAGTCCAGTTGACTGAGTGGAATAGTGATTACGTTGCCGCTTGCCGGCGTCCAATCGATGCTTTTTGTCTGTCCGTTATCGAGCTTATAACTCGCGCTGTATTCGGCATTGATCTGGGGATTTACGTAGTCGTAGGCAAAGGTATTGGTATCGCCCTGATTATTCAGTACCATCGACGCCGTAGCATTGATGGAGTTGGCCGGGTCAACATACCGAAGTTGCACGTCGATTTCCGTCACATGCTTGCTTGCAAAGTCGATGGCTTCCGGCTGCACCACGATGATCTGGTGGCCTTTCATCCCATCCTGCAGGATGAGATAGGCATCTGAAGTCACTGAGCCGGGAATCGTCCACACCTGCCCATTCTGTTGAATCAGGCGCGCTTCATAGTAGACAAAGATCTGCGATGCTTGTTGCCGCTCCGCCAGGAACGCAGGCGCGGTGGGCGCCGTTTGCGTCAATGTGTAAGTCTGCTGAATCGTCGCGTTTTGTTTGCTCGGATAGGCCAAAAACACCAGAGCCTGGCTAAAGATCGTCCAATCGAGTGCCGCAAGCACCGTGAGTCCGACCTTTGTAGGGAACGGATCAGAGACATTGATGGTGGCGTCATTGGTGTTGATCCACTCCGTTTTACTCACACCGCCGGTGGCTAGCGTGTAAGTGAGCCGGTAAATGAATGATCGATGTGTAGGATCGATCAGGAAAAGGCCCCAATCCACCTCGGTATTTTGGCTGGTCAATATGGCGCTTGGCTGCTCGTTGATGTTATTAGCGGTGTCAATGTACTGGCATTCGACTTCCACGCTTGTATAACGATCCCAAGGCATTCCGATGGCGCGCACCGGAACCACCGTGACGTCGTAAACCTGACCGCGTGGCTCAATATCGATATTCCCAACAGCGGAAAGCGTTGGGCTGGTTAACTGCCCTGGCCGCTGCGTCGTGTCTACGTCTTTAAAGTTCACAGTGTAGGTGTAGGACACCGGCATCGACATTTGACCGTTCACCAGCAGACTGTTCCACTGCACGCTGCCCTGGGGAGCAGCCGAAGTTAATTGGACGGCTTGAACGATTCCGTTATAGGTCATGTTCACGTCGATGGAGCCAATCGAGTCTCCGGCAAAATCGGCGCTCGTTGTGATGATGACACTTCTTTTCAGAAAGAACGGATTGTCAAGGTCCGCTAAAACAATGAAGTCTTTGGGATCGACTCCGCTCTGCGTCAATATATTAAGCAGGCCGTTGAGGTGACCTTGCGGATAAATAACCCGCTCAACAGTAGTTCGCTCGGTCACGTCGAAATTAAGCGATTTCTGGTCGGTTTGCGTGAGGTCTACCTTCTTATACGAAAAACAGGCCACGGCCGCCGCTCCGCCTGTAAGTGCCAGATCGCTTATGTCATTCACCGCGGCTGTTGCCTTGTCCCAGTCGTCGGGCTTGTTGGGGTCGGGCGGCGCCAGGCTGGACTGGAAGAAATTAGTCTTCACGAGGTCATAGCATTCGGCGACAGCCCGATCGCGGTCTGAAGCTGCCGCGGTGCCCAGGTCTGCATCGGTCGTGTACGTGGACTCATCGATGTTAATTACCTGATCTTCAATCAGCTTGTCCACCGACTTATCAATATCGGTAGAGAAGAAAAGGAAGCCGCCGCTGTATTGCGAGTCAAGATAACTCTGCACGCGGTTCCAGTCCGCAGTAAGCCGCACATTGAAAGCCGGCCGCAATCCCAGAAAACTGAGAGAATAGATCACCCCGATGGGCGCTAATTGTCCTCTTAATGCCTGGTCGAGAATCGTAGCGCCATATTGATCGAGCTGCACCGAAAAGGTGGCCTGGTTATCTCCGTAAAGCGCAGGCTTGACGGCATTTTGAATCTTGATAACAAATTGAGGCTGGCCGGCAGTCGTGCTTGTGTTCGTGGTCGTTGTAGCCACCGACGGGGCCGGGGTGCTGGTTCCCGCCCCGGTTGCGGGAGGCGAATCGGCAGTCTGGGCGCCCAGTATCTCGAGTCTCACTGCGCCGTCCACAAACGTCACCGGTGAAAGGCGCACTTGGCCGTTAAGGCTCAACTGCTGCTGAATTTGCTGGGACACCGCATTCAGATCGTCCGAACTAATGCCCAGGTTGACGTCGAAATTGAGAAAGCCTCCCGATCCCGCCGATCCCGTGTACTCGATAAGTTGAAGCTGAGGAAGCGAGGTGCCGCCAGGTCCCGGCGCCATCGTGAATTGAGGCATCATCGGCAGATAGTAAAACTGCAAAGGGTCAGAGTCATCGGGAAAGACAGAGACCCCGTTGATGAGAAAATACGGCGGATTCAGATAAAGCATTGCGCAACTCCCTTCGATCTCGTTCGAGAGACTCGTATCAATTTGAAGGCATCGTTAATACGAGATCCGTGTCGCTGCTGGTGGCTGCGGGCTGCTTTACCTGGGTGGGCGGGTTGGCATTCGTATAGTACGTAGCCTGGTACGTGTAGGCCGTCTTGGTTGGGTCCTTCACGTAAAAAGTCCACGAAGGAGGCGTCGCACCCGACTGCTTGAGCACGATCTCCTGGTTAAGAGCGATATTGTTCGCCGGATCGGCGTAGGTGAAGTTAACCTGCACCAGTTTTACCTGTGTGAAGTCGAGCAAGGAGGGGTCAGGAGTTACCGTGATGATCTGCTGGTTGGGCGGACCGAAGGTGATCAGGCTACTGGTCGAGGTCGTATCAGGGATGTCGTCCGTAGTATGGTTCTTGTGCGAAACGACGCCGGAAAAGTGAATGACTCCCTGGCCGCCAGTGATCACCGGGAACGACCAATCATGGCTCCTGTTGGCGCTGGTGAAAGTGTAATCGGTCGTCTGTTGATAGTTGTTCGCGGTGTCAACGTAGCTCATCTTCAGGAAGATGTTATCAATGTCGTTTGTGAAGTCGCCTTCTGAAATAAAGCTCACGGTTTGCTGACTGAACGGGCTTTGGATGAACAACTGCTGCGTGCTGTCGGACTGCCAGGGCAGAACCAGCTGGGTTCCATCGGCCATCACATAAGTGACTTGATACTGATATTGCTTATTGAACGGCTGCATGATAACCACCACCAGCGAGCCATTCTTATTCGTAGCATCGAAAGAGAACTGGCGGTTGATGGCTGCGCCCGTAGAATCGGGGTCGGGGTACTTCATGGCCACCAGCACCGTCGGAGTTTTAGTGAAATCGACATTCGTAACTGTGACGTTCACATAAAGGATCCCCATCGATCCAACATCGATCGTCAAGATGGAATCCTTTGTGCTCTGCTGAGCTGATTTATATGGAGCGCTCTGGTCAAGGTAATTCACATTGACCGAGTACTTGTAGCTAAGATCGCCGTTCACAGTGTCGGAATCGAATTTATAAATGTCGTCCGGCTTGGTGAAGTGGAAGCCACCGACCGTGGGAGGGTTGCTCTGGTCGTAGATCATGTTGACGTCAACGCTCTGAATCGAGAACGTGGTGAAGTCCGCATCGACGCTGACGCTGGCGTGAACCTGCGAGAAGAACGGATCGTTGGCGTTGATGGTGACGGCGTAATCGGCAAAGTCCGGGATATTCTCGAGCGTGCCCTGCTGGGTGGTGTTGTAGACGATGCTGTCCTTCTCGTTGTAGCTTTCGGAGAAGCTAAATGCCGACCAGCTGGATTCGTTGCGGGTCACGTGCTCCATTCCATCGTCGCCGCGGTCGCTGCCAAGGTCCCCGCCGGTGTTCTGTCCCGTCACTCCGCCGGACGAGGAGCTGCTGCCCGAGCTGCCGCTCGAGGAACCGCTCGAAGTTCCGCTATCGCCAGATCCGGAACTCTGCCCATCGCTCGATCCGGAACTCTGCGAAGAGCTTGAAGAGCTCCCAGAACCCAGGACGTTCTGCACGGCGACATTCAGTTGTTGCCAACCCCAATTGTCGAGGTCATCGTGAAGCTTGCTGGCGTTTGGATCGTTTGGGTCCAAACCTGAAAAGTCAAACTGGACGCCTCCCGAATCGGAACTCACAAAAGCTTCCTGCATCGTTTCGTTTTCGGTGTTATCGCCACTGTCCCAGCTGCCCCCGCTCTTCTGGATGCTTTGGTAGTAGGAGGCGAACTTATCGGCGTTGAACCATATTTTCCCCGTGATGGGCGGAAGAACGGCCATGTAACTCAGGTTGTAAGCAATTTGCACAACGCCGCCCGAGCCCTTCATCGCGGCTTCCACCACGGCGGCGCCCTCCGGCGACAATTCCGCGGTAAACGAACAGATCAGTGAGCCCAGAAGCGAAGGCCGGCCCACGCTCTCTATCTTGGTGACCAAGGCCCCGCCGCTATCGAGCAAAGTAAGCGAGGCTGTTGGGGAAGCGACGCTTGTAGAGGACGCCGGCATGGGAATGAATCCCGGCAGGGCAATCTTGGCGCTGCCCCCCAGCTGCTTTTGAACCGCGGCCATGGTATCGGGCGAGATGATGAACACTGAGTCGAAGATCAGAAAGCCCCCGCCTGTGCTCCCGTCTGGACGGTCCACCGGCATCAGGTACTTGATGAACTTGAAGGAGGGCTTGCCCGTAGTGGGGTCAATGCGGAAGCTGGGCTGGTCCGGCATCACATAGAAGGTGTTTGGGTCGGTGTCGTCGCTGTACACAGTGATATTGGCGTTGTTCACTACAACAGTTTGAGCAGGGTAAAGCTTAAGCATGACTTTTCTCCTTCACTTTCCTAAGAAACGAGACTTGGTACTGGATTTGTGTTAGTCGCACCGACAGCTGGATTTTCCTGAGTCGGGGTGTTCGTCGAAACCGCAGCCGTGTCTGAAATCGCCGCACCGTTCAGGTCCAGCAAAAGGACTGAGTCCGGCGAGCGCGGTGTAGACCAGGAAGTCGGTAAACCGCCTGGCGTAGCCGCCACACGGTAGCAATAACCGGCATGAAAGGGTGAGGTGGCCACATAACCCCACGTCGAGCTCGGCTGATCTGAAGTAAGTGCCACCTTTCCGGGAATCGCCTGAGAATCCGCAGCCTGCACTTCAGGCACGAGTTCTATGAACAAAGGCGCGTCGCCAGCATTCAGTTGGCACTGCACCGTCACGGTGTGGGGTCCGTATCCGGCGAACGAGTTCACGTCCAGGTCAATTCGGCCGAGAGCCATTGCGGGAAGCACCAGCGGCGCGCTGCCGTCGAGCGGCACCGCCTGCAATGTAATGGAGCCTGCGGTAGCCGTTGTGGGAGCGGCAACAGCGACGTCAGAACTGCTGCCGGATAGCTTGAAAGACTGCTGCACCGTGCGAGCGCCAACCTGATAACTTAGTACGCCCGTAATGTTGGCTAGATTCAGAAGACGGGGACTGGCGACGATATGGGCAAAGTTCAACGGAAAGTCGCCGGCTGCCAGCTGCACCCAGAGTTCGTTATGGCTTTGCGCCACCGACTCGTACTGTTGGACAAAATCCCCGGCGGCAATTACGGCAAAGCATGTAACTGAGTACTCGAGAGTCTCATCTGCACCGAGGGTAAGGTTGACAGCTCCACTATCGTCAGGGGGAGTAAAGAGTGCTGTCTCACTTATGCTGAACGGGCGCGCAGGGGGATTCGGCGGCAAATCTACACGCGCGCCAAGAGCTGATATCCCGACTCGGCTGGGCGGGAGGCTGGCCGTTAGAGTTACGCTGGTTAGGCCGAGGCTCAGCGGAGGCACGGTGATCTCTTTGACAATCCCAGCAACCACGGCGGGGTTGTTCAGTGCCCGGATGCTGCTGAACGGATCCAGCATGAAGATATACGGCCGCATGACAAGCGTCGGCTCATTCAAGTCCCATCGTGTCGTGGCGGTGTCTATTTGATTAGCGGGCTTGAACTGAACGAACGCGGAATCAGTAACACCCGGCGAAGGAGTTAGAGCCGCATAAGCCGCTATGATGCGATCGGTCATGATCTGAGCTAGATTCGCCTGGCTGCCATCGGGCACCGTGGTCAGGGTGGCGGGATACTGTGAGAGAGACGCTGAGAAGAAGAAGTTATATATCTCAGCAACTGAGATATATCTGTCTGGGTGATTGGCAAGTAAACTCGTCAGCAGGGCGGTGGGACTAAACTGCGCGTAAACCGAAAGCCGCGGCGCCACACCGAGCACAGATGCTTCTACGCGGGCGCCAAGCAGCAAGGAACTCTGTCCGGTTAGCGCGCCCTTGATCAGTTCGCCCGCATCTCGAGAGGTGCGGAGGGTCCAACGCGCCAGGTCCTCGCTCCACCAGCCTAATGGAATTGGGGTCAGCATGTCGGCGGGCAATGGAATCGTGTCTGCTGAGGCTGTCGCATACAACCGGCCGAATCCGCCATCCATCGCGATTGGTTTCACAGTGGCGGCCGGGGAGTTGGTTCGCGCCAGACTCAAGGCCGCGTCCAGGGGAAAATTCCCGGCGATGGAAAAATCGAGCTCTGCATACTGGCCGCTGGCACTTAGGTCCCCCATATTCTCGACCAGATCGAGCTCGAGTTTCGGGCTTCCATCTGCGTTTGTCGCAAGCTGCAGATCCTGCGGGAGCACGCTATAGCTCTCGCCTCCAAATGGCGCGATGATGATCTCCGTAGGGGAGCCCACGGTGCTGGAAAAGTCGGGATATGCAGTAAGATCGGCCATCATGCGCTCAACTTAGAGTTACAAACAGGTCATCCACGTTATTTGTCGTCCAACTTCCTTGTTGCGTGCCACTGGCGGTAATCAAATCCACGCGATAGGTGTAGTTGGAACTGTCGCCTTGCCCGAGAATGTAATTCTCGATATCGACGTTTAGAGCGATGGTTTGGGAGTAGATGCCGCCCGTCGCGGTCATTGATGGTTGAAACGTCGCTGTTTGTCCATTCTGAAAAACCACTTGCACCGCGAGCAAAGCAGCGCTTCCGGAGCCTGAAGCCGTACTGGTGGGAGCGTCGGTCCCCGTCGAGACGGAGCTGCTGTCTGTTGCGGCCGATGAAGTCGTGCTCGTTGCCGAGCTGCTCTGAGATGCGAACACCTCGGCAGGCAACTGGATCGTAATTTGCTTCTGTACCGGAGCTACGACCTGGTTTTGAACGATCGCGCGCCAGATGGCTTGACTATCCGGATTCACAACGGCCTGACTCGTGTCCAGCTGAACAGTATCGGCCTGAGGATCGAACGATTGCCCTGCCGCGAGCTTCAGCACCATGCTCACGGACGACCCCTGCACTACACTGCCGGCGCCAACGCTCGTAGCGGCGTCCAGAGTGTCCGATACCGCGGTATTGTTCTTGAACAGCGAGCCAACCAACCCTGATGCGAAACCGAGCACCTTGTCCGCCGTAGACTCTTGCGGTGCAGGGGCGCTGCCGGAGCCCGTATCGGCGGTCGTAGAACTCGCGCCGGGCGGAACGGGTTTCAAGTTCACTGGCAGAATCGGATAGGTACCGAGCAGTGTGGCCGGGATCTGGGTATTGCCGTTGAGCAGTGTGGCCGGCAACCCAGCCACTTGAATGGGACTTTCGATTCCGTTAGTCGCCACCACGGTCACCTCGTCCGGGCCGGCATCGAAGGCGGTGGTGTCGAAGATTGTACCGGCAAAATCGGATGCTCGCGCGGAGAATGGCACCTGCTCCGTGGTTTGATTCACCGTCACGTTCACCTGCCCCGATAGCAGCACGCTTGGGTCCACAAACAAGGCGCTATACACCTGCTGGAATTGCGCCAGCGATAACGTCACGGAGCCTTGTATCCCGTTTGCTGTATCAATGGACGCGTTGGTGATCGGCACGGGAGCTGTGGTAGCTGAAGGGTCGGTGGCCGGTAGGTTCAGAAGCAGCTGCGTGGTGGTGGCCGGCAAAATCGAGAGGTTGGCAATGCTCGAAATTCCGAAGGCAGTGAGCAACGGTCCGGCAGCAGCGGTGGAGATGCGGTTCGGGTCCCAAACCGGCAATGCGAAAAAAGTGAGGGTGACACTGAGGGTGGCCGGATCGCTTCCACTGGTAGTCACGTTGATGGCCGGATTATGCGGACTGGTGGCGAGGCGCGCGATCTTGTAAGAGTCCGGCAGAAAATAGATCTGACTTGGCTGGAGAGGGTCTTGCCAATACGAATAGGATTTCGCTCCGGTCGCAGGATAGGGAATCGACACCTGATTCAAAGTGGATGGCCCTTGGCCCCCTATCTGCGGCAAATTCGCGAATACGTTCTGGTCCAGATTCTTGTCGAAGTAAAAGTCGATGGCTGTATCGATGGCAACCGCTGACTGGCGATAAAGCTGTTGAGGAGACTGACCCGGAGCCGGAGGCGCGATGGGCACCGGCACCGCTAACGACGGTGACCTGCGGAGGATCAGCTTGGTTTGCTGCGACTGGTCGGTCATTGCGTTGTAGATCGCATCCCGCGTCGCCGGATCGGCGATCGGCATGGACAGGGTAATGGAGGTGCCATCAACAACCGCTGTCGGAAACGACCATGTTACCGTTCGCGATGGTAACGTAGCCGATAAGATATATAGCGTCGCGGGCACCTCTCGGACATGATTGGAGAGGATGTTCATAGAAGTTACGTCGGCGAGCTCCACGGTCAACAAGTAACCCGAGCTGCTGGCCGCGAGTGAAACTGCGAACTGGGTTTGGTTCCCGCTGCCTGTTGTTGCCAGTGCATAAGCAGGTAAATAGTGCTGCTGGCCGCCTGGCTGCGGTTCGTCGAATAGAGTTTGATCGTTGGGGGTGGCAGTTGGAGAAATCAGCGTTGGCAAAGCAAAAGCATTCCGCGGCTTCGGTTGGTTCCACACCAACATGCCCAATGAGGGGTTGCGGAAGACGAGTTGGTTATTGGCGACGGCTGCCGGCGCCAGTGGCCTGGGCGCGGCTACAGGAGGCACAGTGTGCGAGTTTGCCGCGCCGTTAACTGGAACTGGCGGATGAACCATCCGGAAAGACGAGAGGTTAATCATAGTCATCACCAAAGTTGAAGCAAAAGGGAAGATGGCGGCTGGCGCCGCGGTAGTCAAATAGCCGACAGACCAATGTGAAGCAGAGGGACAGCCTCGCGCGTGAATTCGCGCGGCGGTGTCCGACCGGTTGGGGATATGTTCAGACTCGGGGATCTTTCAACTTCAGGGGAAGTGCCGTCCTGGTCGAGTTTCGTCTCCTATTGTTTGCTGCCAAGGGATCCTCGCACGCCTGCTCGCGGAGAGTCAAAGACTCAATGCGGACCTTGCTTCGGTCCGCCAGCTCCCGTGAAGCCTCAGTTTGCGAATGCCTTTCGCAGCCTTTGGACAATAGTGATTGGAAGTCCAGAATCGTTACAGGCGAAGGAAGCTAAGCAGCGTTGGGCAGGGAAAGGGCCTCAAAACGCTCCGGATACTCATGGACGCGTACAGCAACTTGCAGGGTGCTTATCGCTCTACTTCAGCCGTGGGACGGTAGCCTTTGGGTGCCGTGACCACCACGTCGGGCCGATCGACGCGCACATCGATGGTGCGGAAGCGGTCGTCGTAAGGCGGAATGTGGCTGGCGTAGATAAGCGTGTACTGATTGCGCGCGTCGTCGGCGATCTTAGCGTAGCTCTTCTCGATGCTGTTCACGCCGCGCTCATTGAACATTTCGCCGCCGGTCTCGGCCACGTACTTAAACAGGATGTTGTTGTACGCCTCGAAGGGAATGTGGAAGCGGTCGAGCCAGCCCTCACCCCACTGAGCCGACTGGCCCACAATCGTAGCGTCGACAGCGATGTGGTTGGTATCGAGATACCGCACCACTTCCTTCCAACTGGCTTTGGAGCCGTACTCCTTGCCGTCGGAGATCACGTAAATAATGCGCAGCCGCTCCTTGGGGCGCGTGGAAAGCTCCTTGGCAGCCAGGAGAATCGCATCATTCAGTGTGTGAATCTCCTTGGGGACGGTGATAAAAGTGCTGTTGCCGGTGGATCCTCCCCTCTGCAGGGTCGGATCGGCGCAGTTGCCGTTCTCATAAATGCTGCAGTTCATGAACGGACTGCCGGTGTCGGGCACCATGGGGTCGGTGCCGGTGGCCTGGGCCAGGGAAAGCACCGCGGGCAGACGCTGGCCCTGTGCGCCGGTAAAGCCGGTCCACTCCTTGGCTCCGTTGGTGTAGGTAAAGACTGCGGCCTCGTCGTAGGGCGTGAGCGCGCCCTGGATTGCGCCGAGAGATTCGTTCACCTCGCGCATGTAATTCGAGGGCAGCGTCTGGTCCACGACGAAGGCAACCGACATCGGCCTGGGATCAACGCTGAAGACGCGCAGCGGCACGGAAGTGTTGTTCTCATACACCTTGAAGTCGCGCCAGGTAAGGCCGGCCACGGGAGTGCCTTTGGTGTCCTTCACCATGACTGGAACCACCACTTCGGTGACGTGGATTCTAATCGCGTTGTTCACCGCGGCAGTGCCCTCTTCCGGCGGCGGACCTTGGTTGTCCGGTTGCGGCGTAGCGGCGGGCGGCCGGCTCGAAGGCGGCGGTGGCGTGGGCTGGGCGGGTGGCTGCTGAGCGGCATTGTTCGAGCCAGCGTTCGAGGAGGATGTGGCAGGCGCGGGGGGCGCGCCGATTCCCGGCGTGATGGGCCCTGCGCCGGACAGCGGCGCTGGCGCCTGCGGGGTGGGAGCATCGGGCACGGAGGGTTGCTGTTGGGCCAGAACCAATGGTCCACAGACCAGTCCGGCCCCGAGAAATGTTGCCAGCGAAATGGCTCTTACTCGAACGATCACAGGGTGTTTCATCCCTCCCATGAGGCGAACGGAGTTCGTGGAGTTCGTCCCGCGACCCCCGCACCTGTCAGAGTATCAGACGCATCAGGCAGCCGCAGGTCGCGTAGCCGGGCGGTGAGCGATCCGTTTATTCTCTCTTGTGTGAGCAGGTTGTATGCTGCCCCCGAGGGTGAATCTCTCGTCTAATGGATGGGATGCAATTGAGGAATGGCATTTTGCTTCTGGTGCTGGGCCTGCCGACGATGGCCGTGGCGGGATGGGGGCAGCTTGCGCCTTCGCCCGACGCGCCGCCGGTGAGCAACGCCCCCGCGCTGCCGCCGGACGATACGCCCGTCGCGAGTTACAAGATCAATGTGAACCTGGTGGACCTATTCTTTACCGTGAAGGACGGGAAGGGCAACCTGGTGCCGCATCTGACGCAGCAGAATTGTTCGGTTGAGGAGAATAAGGTTCCGCAGAAGCTGAAGAGTTTTGTGGCCGAGACCGACCAGCCGCTCAATTTGGGTATTCTGGTGGACACCTCGGGCAGCCAGGAACGGCTGCTGCCGATGGAAAAGGACGCGGCCAGCCAGTTCATCCGGCAGGTGCTGCGCGCCAAGGACCAGGCCTTTGTGGTGTCGTTCGATGTGAACGTGGATCTGTTGCAGGACTACACCAACAGCCCGCGCCTGCTGACCCATGCCTTGAGTACGGCCGAGATCAACACGGCCGGCGGCAACGGGTCGGGGATTCCGGGACTTGGTGGCGGTCCGGTCCCAATCAGCGACCCCAAGGGCACGGTGCTCTACGACGCGATTTATCAGGCGGCGAGGGACAAGATGGACCAGGCGACCGGGCGCAAGGCCATGATCATCCTGACCGACGGCGAAGACGAGGGCAGCGATCACAAGATTGGCGAGGCGATTGCAGCGGCTGAGAAGAACAACGTGATCGTTTACGTGATTCTGCTGGCCGATCGCGCCCTGTACTGGAGCCAGGGCCAGGGCTATTACGGTTACGGGTACGCCAAGCGCATCTCCGACGAGACAGGCGGCCGGGTGATCGACGTAGGCAACAACGGCAAGAAGCTGGAGGCCGCGTTTCAGCAGATCCAGGACGAACTGCGGACGCAGTACCTGGCCAGCTACACGCCGAGCAACAATAAGGCCGATGGCACATTTCGCCGGGTGACGGTGAGCTGCCATGCCGACAACGGGCAGGATTTGAAAGCCCAGGTGCGGAAGGGGTACTTTGCGCCGTCGCCAGACGACAGTGAGCAGTGAGCGGCCACCGATTACCTCCGAGTGTCTGATATTCGGACAGTAAGTTACCTTAGTTGCGGGAAGCCGTAATCTGGCGTACGCCGGGGGCATTCGCTAGTATCGGCAGCATTAAGAGAATCTTGAGGCGTGGGCCACGAAAGTTGCAGCCTCAGCATTTCCGCTCCGAGGTGACTTGTCATGACTGTTCGTTGCGCTGCCCAGGACGGTTTCGAGATCAGCCCGCGTTTCCGCCAAACGGTCGAAGAGCGAATCGCGCGCCTGGAACGGGATGCCGCCTCCGATGAAGCTCAACTGGAGCACCTCGACGACATCGACCACATCCGCCGGCACATGCGCCTGGTGGCTGCGCAGCGCGCCGAGGCTCTGCGCATGAGAATCTTTCTCGATCGCGCCAGGACCCGACTGCCGCGGCCACTGATCCAGCTGTAAAAACAGGGATCAGGTTTCAGGGGTCAGTTTCATCCAGCTCTGGGGAAAATCCATACTCAGCTAGAATCGACGCAAGGCTTGGGTGGCCTCATCCATGGCGAAACGATTCTCTGCGCTTGAAGCCAGCCACACGGAATTCATCCGCAAACAGCGGATATTCTTCACGGGATCGGCGGCGCAGGAAGGCCGTGTGAATGTGTCTCCGAAAGACGGCGCTGCGCTGCGCATTCTGGACGCCAACCGCATCGCCTACCTGGACCAGACGGGCAGCGGCAACGAGACGGCCGCGCATATTCGCGCGCATGGACGCCTGACGCTGATGTTTTGCGCTCTCGACGGATCGCCGATGATCCTGCGCGTCTATGGGCAGGGCAACGTGCTGCCGCGGGGCAGCGCGGCCTACCGCGAGTTGCTGCATGGCGCCTTCAGTGGCGACGAGCGGCCCGGCGCGCGGCAAATCGTGGTTCTCGAAATCGAACTGGTGCTCACATCGTGTGGTTACGGCGTGCCGCTGTTCGACTACGCCGGCGAACGGCCGACGCTGACGCGGTGGGCCGAGTCGAAAGGCGAGGCCGGGCTCGAAGCATATCGCCGCGAGAAAAACCAGTTCAGCATCGATGGATTTCCCACGGGAATTCTGGAGGCGGACACGGAGATCCATGCCTGAGACTGTACTCGACTATTTTGTGGTGGACGTCTTTACCGAGACGCCGCTGGCTGGAAACCCGCTGGCGGTGGTGCTGAACACGTGCGGTCTTACGACGGAGCGCATGAAGGCGATCGCCCGCGAGTTCAACCTTTCCGAGACGACGTTCATCGAGCGCAAGCCCGCTGCCGTGGAGCGGGCCGAAGGCGTGCGCGTGCGCATCTTCACCACGAAAGAAGAGCTGCGCTTTGCCGGGCATCCCACGCTGGGCACGGCAAGCGTGCTGAGAACGATCGCCCACGAAACTTTCGTGGACGACACCGTGACGCTGGCTCTGGGCTTAGGGCCCGTGCCGGTGCGCTTCGAACCGGGTGCTGCGGCTTCCGGAGCCATCTTCGGCGAGATGACGCAGAGCGAGCCGGAGTTTGGCGCGGAGCTGGATGCGGGCGAAGTGGCTCCGCTGCTTGGGTTGGCGCGCGAGGATCTCGATTCCACGCTGACGCCGCAGGTGGTTTCGACGGGAACGGCCTTTGCGATTGTGGTGCTTCGATCCCTGGACGCGTTGCAGCGGCTGAAGGTCGATCAAGAGAAGGCTACGGCTTTCTTGCGGGAGCGCGAGCGCGAGGTGGTTCTATGTTCTGGCTCCGGACCTGGTCCAAAACGAGGACTGTACGAAGTACGGGTGGAACGCGAGGATGCAGTTTTATGGCGGAGAGGATCCAGCCACGGGTTCGGCGGCGGGATGCGCGATCAGCTACCTGGTGGCGCGGGAAGCGGTGGGGTCCGGTGTTCGCATCCACGTGCGGCAGGGTGTCGAGATCGGACGCGCAAGCAATCTTTTTCTGTCTGCAAAAAAAGATGCGGCGAGGGTCACCGATGTGCGCGTTGGGGGCAGCACTGTTCTTGTGGCAAAAGGACAGCTTTTCCTGCCGTGATACACATGCTTTCAACAGAAATTCATCATCGCAAGTTGCTGTGACTCATCGCGGTAGCAGTTTTCCACTTTTTTCAAGCGCATTTTCAAGCAAATCTTCGCCTGCTTTTCTCTCTTCCCACCGAGTGCCGCTCCCCGTACTCTTGCGAATCGTTGCACAAAAATCTTCGGCGCGTTTGGGAAACTTCCGAGGCGCGCCACAACGCTAAACATTCGACCGCGAAAGAAGGCTGACGCGCAGAAAAGTGCGAGCTGGCTGTGATCGCGTACGGATCGCCGCCGCAGGGTTGCGTTCCGCGTGGGGCAGTCGCGCTGCACGTTTTGAGCTGCCCGTCCGCTTAGTTCCCGGCCATGGGCCCTGATCGAGTCGCCGCGGCGACCGCGCATTCGTGCGCCACGCGGTACAGGAATTGTGTTGCCTTGAAGGAACACTGAAATCTATTGAGGAGTGAGGCCCCCATCATGCGCCCAAAGAAAGTATTGCTTTGCGTAGACGATAACGAACACGAACTCTCCGTCGCCAAGTTCATGCTGGAGACCAATGGCTATCGCGTGCTGACAGCCACAAGCGGGCAGGAAGCGATCTCCATCTTCAACTCGGCGCCGCAGATCGACCTGGTGCTGGCCGACGCGACGATGCCGCAGATGAATGGACGCCAGCTTGTGGAGCGGCTCAAACGCATGAAGAACTACGTGCCCATGATGCTCCTGGGCGATGGGCAGGCGGCAGGAGGCGAGCTCCATGTTGCAGACGCCATGATCGCGCGCAAGAGCTGCTCGACGCAGGAGCTGCTGGAGCGCATCAAGGTGATGAGCGCGCGCAAGCGCGGTCCGCGCAAGGGCACGCAACGGGTGGCGCAGGTGCGGGAGCTGGCGGCGGCGTCATAGAGACAGGGAACAAGGGAACAAGAAAGGCCTGCTCGGAGCACTGTTCCCGCGTGCCTAAGATGGCTGGGCAAGTTCAACGGGTGAGAGGTTTCATCGCTAGCGGTCCGCGCCGGCGAGCAGATCTTGAAGCGCGTTGATCACCAGCACTGAGGTTCGCATATCGGCTCCCGTGGCCTGCTGGTAGCGGGTCTCGGCTTCACCGGATTTGTGGACGCGCAGCATCCCAAGCAGCTCCGAGCGCAGCGGTTCCTTGATGGATTCGGCAAGCTTCTTATACTGCTCACGAGCGGCGGCGTCGGCGCGAAAATCTTCGATTGCCTCGTCCGTCATGCAGGGAGAATCGCCCATCCAGCGGCCATTTTGCCGCACAATCCAAGTCAGAATCGTGCCGCCATCGCTCGTGCCGGGATACTCATAGTCGATATGCAACTCATACTCGGGTCTGACACGGAAGTACTCTTCGCTGGCAAACCCTTTCAAGTTCTGTTCGCTTACCGGCACGAGCGATACCCGGTAATGGGGCGGAACGCTGTCGCGCATCTGAGCCCTCAAAACCCAATCGTAGACATCCTGGTTTGCCGGCGTGATGCAAGCGAGGGACTGCGGCACTTGCAGGGACTTGAACCGCGCCAGATCTTTCGAGTTAAATACAGCCACGTATTGCGCGGCGAAGGCTTTCACATCGGGCGGCGCCGGCGTGTCCTGGGCGGGCAGGTTCAACGCCGCACCGTAGAAGAGCACAACCACACAGGTCATTTCGAGGAAGCTGAGTCGCATAGGGCCTCCGCTGGTCGATCCATGCTTACACGGGCACTGGGTCTGCGACAAGTGATTTTCGGGGGTCAGGTTTCAGGCGGATGTTCCGCGCATGATTCCTGACCTGTCTTTCCCCTTGACGATGGGGCAGGGCGTTGCGCATACTCGCCTTCATCCCCAGGATGGCGGCTGCGTTGTGCCGCCGGATTGAAAGCAGGCCCGTATGGACCTTATTGTTCTACGTCTTTTATTCGTCATTGTTCTTGCCGCGGTTTGTTACTTTCTACGCCCCTTCGGCATTCCAACAGCATGGCAAGGTGCGGCCGTGGGTGCGGCGGCGGCCGGAGCGGTCATCGTCTTCGAAATCCGCGTGCGCGCGCTGACGCTGCGGCGGCTGATTGGCGCCGTCGCCGGCAGCCTGCTCGGCATCTTCGGCGCGGCGCTATTTTGTCTTGTGCTGCGCGCTGCGCCGCTGGCAGGACAAAACTCGGCGGCGTTGCAGATTTTTGTGCTTCTTCTGATGACCTACGTGGGTTTGCTGGTGGGCGCGAGCAAGGGCGACTTGCTGAATCCGGCGGCGCTGAACACGGTCTTTTCCGGCGACAAGCCCACGCGCCGGACCGCCAAAGTGCTCGATACAAGCGTGATTATCGACGGCCGCATCGCCAATATCGCCGAGGCCGGCTTTATTGACGGCATGCTCGTGGTGCCGGAGTTCGTGCTGCGCGAGCTGCAGGTGGTGGCCGACTCGACCGATGGGTCAAAGAGGCAAAGAGGCCGCCGCGGCCTGGACATGCTGCAGCGCATGCAGTCGAGCGACGCGGTCCAGGTACAGATTGTGCCGGACGATTTTCCTTCGATCCGCGAAGTGGATTTGAAGCTGCTCGAGCTGGCCAAGAAGTGGGAGGCCAAAGTCGTCACCAACGACTTTAACCTGAATAAGGTGGCCCACCTGCACCACGTCGAAGTGCTCAACATCAACGATCTGGCCAACGCACTCAAGCCCGTGGTGCTGCCCGGCGAGCGCATGACCGTGCTGATCCTGAAGGAAGGCAAGGAGTACAACCAGGGCGTCGGGTACCTGGACGACGGCACGATGGTGGTTGTGGATCACGCGCGGAAATTGATCGGCCGCTCGGTTGCGATCTCCGTGACCAGCGTGCTGCAAACCGCGAGCGGGAAGATGATTTTCGGCAAAATGGACGAGAACGGCAAGCAGGCCGAGGCGTCGTGAACAGGCTTCAGGTGTCAGGTTTTAGGTTTTAGAAGACGACAGGCTTGAACCCATCCGCGCGGGCGGCGTGCGCATTTAAAAGCTGATTGGCGAGACCAGTTCTGAAGACCGATCCCTGACACCTGAAACCTAGCCTCTGAAACCTCGCTTAGCGGTTCAGCATCTGTCCGAGCTTCTGCTTCACCTCTGGCCACTCGGCTGCCACGATCGAATAGCGATACGAATCTCTGGGCTGGAAGTCCGCGGTCAGGCGGTGTGCCCGCAATACGCCTTCAAATTTTCCGCCGATGCGCGCGATAGCGGCTTGGGACCGCTGGTTGCGCGCGTCGGTGTGCAGGCAGACGCGCAGCACATGCCACACCTCGAAGGCGTGCGTGAGCATGAGCAGCTTGGCTTCGGTGTTGGCGGCGGTGCGGATAGCGTCGCGCGTGAGCCAGGTGCCTCCGATCTCCAGAGCGTCCGGAGCGGTGCGGCCGTAGCGCGGATGGTCGGGCGACCACTTCCAGCGCTCCATCTCCATGAACCGTGTTGCGCCGATGACGATGCCGTCGGCGTGGCAAATGGTCGCGAAAGGCACGGCTGTGGCTGCGTCACGCGCGGCGAGCTGGGCCTCAATGTAGCGCGTGGTCGCATCCCTTCCTTGAGGAACCATCGTCCACCGGTAAAGCTCGGGATCGGCGGCAGCGGCTGCAACCAAGCCGTCCAGATGATTTATGGACAACGGTTCCAGGCGCACGTGCCTGCCGGTGAGGGTGGGGAATTCGCGGGCCACGCTTCCAGTATGCGTGGCCGATCGCCGATCTGCAATTGACGGGAGCGCCGCAGCGAAATTGCGCCTGCCGCGTGGGTGTGCGAGATTGAAAGAGAGAGCGCGCTCCCGGCGCGTTGGAGAGGCCTGCAATGAAAAAAGAATCCCGGCATTCTGACTTCGATGGCACGCTGGACCTTCTGCGCGGCCACGGCTTCGACGTGGCGCCTTATGGCGGAGTCCCCGGTGGAGCGCTGGTGACCAAGCACGGCGTGGGTGCCGTGGTGGTGCCCGCGCCGGAAACTGCGGATACGGAGGACGACGCGGCGGTTGCTTTCGCCGTGCCTCCCGGAGTGTTGGTGCGGGGCGAGGTGTCGCGGCTTCTCGACCGCGGGTACCAGAAATTCATTAAGACTTCCCAATATGAACTGCCCGCCATGGCCAGCCAATTGCAGGCAATCCATACATTCAGCGAGGAGCTGAAGCAGCTGACCGGCGCCATCAGCCTGTACAACGAGTCGCTGGGCACAACCAGCGACGTCTATCGCTATGACCGTCTGATGGGGCGCGAGGGCACCGAGCCGGTCGCCGCACAACCGTGGCAGATCACCAGCGGGCACTGATCCGCGCCGTGAGCGGGCCGAGCCGCGAGTTCCCACGGAGCGCGGTCAAGCTTAGCTCCGGAGCAGGCGATGGGCGGGAATGAACACGGGGAGGGTTTCGCGAGCCGAGCAGAGGAAAGGCGCGCCCATCCGCGTTATTTACTAGATGAAGAATGCCTGCTCTTGCTCGTGAATCACGGCATGCCCGTGAAGGGGCGCGTGGTCGATCTGAGCGCTACAGGCTGCCGCGTTCGCGCCGCGGAGCCTTTCGCCGCCAAGGCGGGACGGACGGTCGAGATTTCTTTCAAAGTGAAGGGTTTTGCCTTCCGCTTCTGTGGCGTGGTGCGCTGGAGCGATGGCGATCGGGTGATCGGCCTCCACTTTGAGAATATGATTCCCCGGCGCAAGGTGGAATTGGTCGAAGTGATCGAGGAGATGGCCGCAGCGGTGGCGGCGCGACCGCAAGCTGTTCCACATCTGGCTGCGGAACAGGAGGCCGCGCAGGAGCCTCCTCGGCCTGACGCGGTCCAATCCGAGCCAGCGCCGGAAAAGGCAAGAGCGAGTGGTCCTCCGGCTGCCGCGGGAGCCTTTGAACTCCCTGCGCAAATTCACGTGTCGCAAACGTCGATTCAACCGGAGACGGAAGCCTCTGCTGCCGCGAAGATGGAGCCGCTTGCGCCCCAGCCCGCCAAGCCGCGCGACCGGCGCACACAGGCCCGCCACGAAATAGACTCCACCGCAACCATTTTTCTGGTCAAGGTGGCGTCGGCGCTGCGCGGCCGCATCGTCGACCTGAGCCTGGGCGGCTGCCGCATCCGCACCGACGAGAAGTTCCCTGTAGGCATCTACACACGCGTGGAAATAGAGTTTCACCTTCAGGGCCTGCCCTTCCGGCTCGGTGGCGTCATCCAGGCCATCCACAACCGCAATACGGTGGGCATCCGCCTGCTCGATCTGAGCGAGCGTAAGCGGCAGCAGGTGCAGGATCTGATTGACGAGCTCGATGAGATGTGCGCGGAGATGCCGCCCGCCGAAGATGGATCGGCAGAAGAGCAACATCAGACAGGTGGACGCTAAAAGGCTGCGTGCTGCGCGCACAGGTTCTTGCGCAAAGGGACGTTACTTCTTAGCGGGTGCGAACTCGAGGGAGCTGAGAAACCGCTCCATCTCAGCGGTGTAATCATGGTCTTTGCTGAAGAGAAAGACCAGCATGTAGGCGCTGTTGCCCTTGACTACGACAATAGCCTTGCCTCGATAGCCCATCTCGGGGGCTTGGAAGTCGAAGGTCAGTTCCGGCAGTTTGTCGCTGCCGTTGGTAAATTCTCCTCGCTGGCTCGTCCCAAGCGTTCCATGGACCGACTTCAAGAAACTCTCCCGGTCGGCATCGAGTTCGGCGTTCGGATCGAAGGTGAAGTTGTAGTCGGCTACGGAGGACCCGCAGAAGATTCCATTGCCGCTGAACTGAGCTACGCGGGTCGTTGACCTGACGGAACCGTCTGGGCCCTTGTCAGCGTCAGGCGGGTTCTCGGTGGGATTGGCCGGGAATAGCACGGAGTAGTCGGTGCCGGCGGGGCTCACCCGCCGCCAATCGAGGCTCTGCGCCAGCGCCATCTGAGAAATGGCCAGAAGGAAAAACGACGCAACCACAGCCGCGCGCTTCATGGATTAGCTCCTGCCGAGTTGATCTTGGTAATAGAGCAGGAGTATACGCCCGGGGCTGGGAAATGAAAAGCTGAATTGCAGTGTATCAATGCGCCGAGGCAATCAGTGCTGCGACGCGGCCTTCCAATCGATTTCGGCGCGGCGCAGGCCGCGCACGGCATTTGTAAGATACACCGCGTCGGCGGTGCGTAGATCGTCGAGGGTCAGCACGCGCTCTTCGATCTCCGGGCGGGTTGAGAGCAGGTAACGCCGATAAACGCCCCCGAGCAGGCCAGACTCGATGGGTGGCGTGGACCAGCGGCCGTCTTTCTCGATGAAGACGTTGCTGATGGCTCCCTCTGTGACTTCGCCGCGCAGATTCAGGAACAGCACGTCGTCGAAGCCCTCCCGGCTGGCCTGCTCGAAAGCAGGCGCGTAGAGCGGACGATGTGTGGTCTTGTGATAGAGCATCGTGTCCGCGGGATCGGCGCGCTCGGTCGCGATGCGCACGCGGGCGATCGTCTTCGGCTCGCTGCTCTCGGGAAGAAGTTGATCACTGATTTCGATCTTGCCTTCTTGATCGAGGAGCAGACGCACACGCCGTGGCGAAGAATCTGCCAATTCCGTCGCATGTCGAACGAGTGCGGTGCGAACAGCGGTCTGACTGCAAGCGAAGCCGAAGTAGTCTGCTGAGTCGGCGAGCCGGTCAATATGGAGGTCGAGAAAGGGATAAGCGCCATCCCAGAGCATGGTTTCGATGAGCGAGAACTGGTCGGGCTGGCGGGCAGCGCTGCGCGTGAGGAACTCGGCTTTGAGCAGGCACTCGCGGTACTCGGCTGCCGGATCGGAGTCGATGACGATGCCGCTGCCGACGCCCATGACTCCACGTATGTCGTTACCGGGGCCGTTTTCGAGCTCCAGTGTGCGAATGGCCACATTGAAAACCGTTTCGCTCGGCGAAAAGAAGCCGATGGCGCCGGTATAAACGCCGCGCGGCGCTTCTTCAAGCTCGGCCAGCAGTTGCATCGCGCGCACTTTGGGCGCACCTGTGACCGAGCCCGAGGGGAAAAGCGCGCGGAAGATTTCGTGGTAGCCAACTTCGGGGCGCAACTCCGCGCTGATGGTCGAAGTCATCTGCCAGAGCGTGGGGTGGCGCTCGACATCGAAGAGCCGCTCCGCGCGCACGGTTCCTGTTTGCGCCACGCGGCCCAGGTCGTTGCGCAAGAGATCGACGATCATGACGTTTTCGCTGCGGTTTTTCGGGTCGTTGCGCAGCCACTCGGCGAGGTCGCGGTCTTCGCGCGTGGTGCGGCCGCGCTGGGCAGTGCCCTTCATGGGCCGGGTGACAATGCGGCGGCCCCGCTGGCCGCTTGATCCGCTTTGTTTGATACGAAAAAACAACTCCGGCGAAAACGACTGGATGAATCGCCCCCGCTCCCAATGAAGAAACGCACCGTAATCGACGGGCTGGCGCGCGCGCAGGCGCGCATAGAGCGCCGCCATGCTGCCCTGCGCAGCGAAGTGAAACGGTGCTGTGAAGTTGAGCTGGTAGACATCGCCGGCGCGGATGAGCTCGTGGATGGCGGCGATACGCTGGGCGTATTCGGATTCGGTAAGGGCGAACTCGGCCGCGATCTCCGATTCCGGCCTTGTTTCCGTTTTTTGGGTGTCGTCTTCTGCGTCCGCTCCACCGGCTCGAAACCGCTCGAGTTCCCGCGGCTCTCCGTCGATAAAATCTCCAGTCGCGTGGTCGAATAGATAGCTCCGCTCGTAAATTCCAAACCACGCCAGGGGCTGCGACGATTCCAGAGAAGACCCGCGTCTGGTGTGTATTCCGGCCTTTGGCTCAAACACGAAGCCGCACTCGTAAGTGAAAAATCCTGCGGCGCACCATCCCGCAGCCACGGCGTTCTCGATCTCTCGAAAGAGCGCGGGAACCTCTGCCGGAACCCATGCAACGCAGATGCGTGCAGGAGCCACGAACAGCCTTCTATTTGTCTTGGAGTAGCGCTTGCCACTATCGAGGAGCACCGTGGCCGGTGAGTTCTCCACGAACGCACAAACTTCAGCAGGCAGGGAAAGCCGGCGACTCATTGTGGCAGGTTCATGCGGCTATTGGATGGTCAGCACCATTGTGGTGTTGATCGTGGTTGCGGTGACGCCGTTGCTCGATTGCCCGGTGACGGTCACGTTGAAGGTGCCTGGCGGCGTTTCAACGGTGTTGGACGGGCCGTGGTTGTAGTAGTAATAAAACGGATTGCAGCCTGCCGTTCCCAGGGTAGTGACGAGGCCCACCAGCAGGACCAGCGACAGCCGCGCGAGCCAGCGGCGGCGGCGCACGCCCCAAGCCAATCCACCGAGACCCAACATGCCGGGCAACAGAACCGCCCAAACAACGGGGCTGTTTCTATGTCCGAGCGGCACGGCGCGCACAGTGGAAGATTCCGTCTGAATCACCATGCTGCTGTTGACGCCGGCGTCCTGGCCGGGCAGGATCTCAAGAATCTCCGGCGTGAAGGAACACGTTGTGAAACTGGGAAGGGCGGTGCAGGAAACGGTGACAAACGCCGGGGACCCGGTGGTACCGAGCGAGGCGACGTACTCCTGGGAGGGAGTGGCCGTAACAATTGCTGTTCCCGCCTGGCCGGGCGTGAGCGTCATTGCGCCTGATGTGGACGACGGCGTGACGCCCGAAACCGAGATGGCAAAAGAGCTGCTGCACTGCGAACTGATATCTTGAGTGACCGGGCTGGAAGGGTAATCGATTGAATTCGCGGTGTAGACGGCCACGAGCGAGTGTGGGCCGTCCGAGAGGTAGAGGGAAACGGTGGCCTGGCCAGTCGCATTGAGCGTCGCGCTCGCAATCGGCGTCGAATCGCCGTTGTCCTCGATATTCACCGTGCCCTGGGGCGTGCCGCTGGAACTGGTGACGCTCACCGTCAGCGTTGTTAAAGTCGTGGTCAGTTGCTCGGAAGCTGGGCAAGGCTGGGTGCTCGACTGCGCGGTGAGCGTGGTGGAGGCCGAGGGGGCGGGGATGGCGCGTAGCGCCGGGGAAAGCGCCAGCGCGACGCCCAAAACCGCAATCCAGTGAAGCCGCAGACTGCGGCAGTATTTACCTATCACGTGCACCTGCTCCGACTCTTTAGAAAGATAGCGTCGCGCCCTGCGGCGGCTCGCCGGTTCCCTTGCGCGTAAGCTCCTATTGTATCTGCCGGGGGCGGTCGCGGGCCAACCCGCCTGCGGTCGTTTGCGCTGCATTCGCTGCCTGGATGTTTGACGCGCTTGCGGCCGGAAAGCCATCCGCCTCCCGCGTTCTGGCGCTTGCGCCCTGCCCCCGCCCTGCCCGCTCGAAACCATGGCGCACGTGGCGGGGCGCATGGGACTCTGAAACGGGAGTAGAATCGTACCACCGCGCGGTACCTGGAAAGATGGGATGAGTTCGACTGCCTGGAGTTGGCTACTGGCAATTGGTGGAACATTAGCAAGCATTGCCGGAGTTGTCTTTAAGTTGGATGGCATGGGTACAGGCGGGTAAGGCAAAAGAGGCCGCCGAACAGGCTGCCGAAGCGGTCCGTATACGCAGTCTGTCACACGACTTCTCTCGGTGGTCTACAAATGCGCAGGAATTACTACAGGCCGTGAGAGAGTTGCGCTTCGAGAATGCGCAGCGGGCGGCAACTGATTTACTCGGCTTTTTAGCGCATAATAAGGGCTGGCAGTCGGGTCTCAGAAATGGGGTGTCCGTCGCCGAGGTAGATGAAATCATCCGGCTTTTGAACCTGGTAAATACGTACCTGACAGAAAGAACTGTTTTCGAAGGGAAACAGGTCAAGATTGCGGAACATTGCCAGGTAATCTTCCGCAGGCTGAATGAGATTTCCGGAAGCTTCGATGCCGAGGTGGAGAGATTATGAGCGACGCTGAATTGAATAAGGCTGCACTGCTGATCGCGAAGCTGCTTATCCGTACGCGCGAAGGTAAGCTCCAGTGGAACAACGAGAGCAGAATGGCGGCGGGCAGTTTTTATAAGGCTGGGCTCGACGAGGGTCTTGAAGCCCATTTGAGCCGCGACGACAAAGAGATTGGTTTTAAATTGTGGGGTCCTCCTGCCGTGGATTTGCCCTCATATTCTGCTTTAGCTGCTTTGGCTGGCGGTCGAAATACCAATGAGATTATTTCGATTTCGCTGAGCCATGCGTACGCCAAGACCAGCTTCGAGAGCCCAGAAGGCATCGTATATCGCGATTTAGCCGAACTGATCTTTCTGGCAGAGAATCCGAAATCCATCTCCGACGATCTGCGATATCTGCAGGCTCTGACATATCTAGATAAGTTGTCGGCCTAGACCGTCAATGATCGCTCATCTGCGCGGCAAGCTCATCTTTAAGCAGCCTGGCCAGGCTATCGTCGAGGCCGGTGGCGTCGGCTACGACGTCGCTATCTCCGTGCCCACGTTTACAGGACTGCCTTCGGTGGGCCAGGAGGCTGCGCTCCACATTCACACCCAGGTGAGCGACAGCCAGATTGCTCTCTTCGGATTTCTCGAAAGCGAAGAAAAACGCCTATTCGAAAGGCTGATCACCGTAGGTGGCGTGGGGCCGAAGCTCGCCATCAAGATGCTGAGTGGGTTGTCCCCGGAGCGCACGGTGCAGGCCATCCGCGCGCAGGATCACGCGCAGCTCACGCGCATTCCCGGCGTCGGCAAGAAACTCGCCGAGCGGCTGGTGGTGGAACTGAAGGACAAGCTCGACGACTTTGCCGTAGCGCCTGCGCCGCAGTCGGTCGCGGGGCCGGCCGTGGACGACGTGCTCTCGGCGCTCGTGAATCTCGGCTATCAGCGAGCGGCTTCGGAAAAGGCCATCGAGCAGGCGATTGCAAAAGACAAAGCGCTGGCGGCGGATTTTGACGGTTTGTTCCGCGGCGCGCTGAAGGTGATTCGGTAAGGACTAATGGGGAGGCATTTATCCTTTGCTCTTCGAAGCCGTCTGGGATTAGAGAGGCTGGGATATAGGAAACGCGAGCGTTATGCGTGGATCTTCGCTTAATTCAAGACAGATTTGCTTCCAGTGAGCCTTTGTCATTCCTTCATCTAGTTCTTCTGGCCAGCCGACGACCGACGCATGGCGATTGAAAGGCTTATCGTCGCGTAATGCCCGCAGATTGTGTGTATTGAGGCAAACTACAGGGACATCCGCCCTCGCGCGAATGTTTGTCCGTTCGGGGCTGCTTCCGACCGCCCGTTGACCGATTTTCCAGATCGCGCCCTCGGTGAGACCAGTTGAATGAACGACTGACAACTCCTTATTGGGAGGTGGCATGAACGCATTTAAACGGGGTCGGCAGGCGGATTTGCGAATATACCCCTCATAGAATATGAAGCGAGTCACAAGCTCGCTTGAGGCAAGCTCGTACGGTATGCGAACTCCATCCTCGGGATCGTGTTCAGGCGCTTTGGTTCGTCCGCGGCTGGTCCAACTGGCGAAGCGCAAAAACAATTGACGCAGGAATTTCATGTTCGATCCAATCGGTCCCCCGAGTTGAACGTTGACCGGAAACCCAGGCGAAAGTGCATCTGCCTGCAGGGCCAATACTCACGCTTAAGACCCTTCTCTTGCCAAAGTGCCATTCGAATGACACTTCGCCGTCTGGATCTGCACTTAGGGTAGGCAGAGGCCCTGTCGTCGGCAAAGCCCTGATAAATCGCATAGCAAACTCGCAGGCCTCTGGATCGATCGGAGTGGCGTCGTATCCGTCCCAGCCGCGATATGAGGCTTCGGAGGCCAGATTCTCCAACTCGGAGATCAGGTGCTCGGATGTGTCTCGAACTGTCAGGCTCCTCAGCAAGTCCCGGCGAACGTCCGCCTGTTTCTTGCCAAGATCCTTAGCCTCAAGACTCTCAGCTTTCGACCAGGCTGGAGTGAGGAGGCCCGTGATCGTATCACTAGGGGTTGCGTAAACAGTGCTCATTGATACATCTCCACCGCCATATCTGTGATGCTGGCGTAGAAAACCTCGTTCTTCAACTCCCGAAGCCGCTGAAAAAGCTCGGGTAACTGCGGCGTGTCTGGTTCAAAGGCGCCCAAATTGTATGCGTCAATGTCAAGGTACAACGACATCGCATTTGAGTCGATCTGGGATTCGATGGCCTGCACCACTATAGCCTCTGCGCCTCGTGCACGGTCCGCTATGCGAATCCGGGTGAGGAAATCAAGCATGTGAACCCGGGTGGCGTAATCCAGCACAGTCGACGACTCTGGCGATGGAATAACCGGCGGTGCTTTTAGGAAATCGCTGATCTTCTGATTGTCGGGCACCTGCATTCGGTTGATGTACCTGACGGCGATTCTCGATAGTTGAGCTGGCTTAGCGACATTCAAGTAGACTTGCCATAACTTGAATGCCTCCCCAAAGACCTCGTTCCAAGTCGTGTATGGCTTGACCTTGCTAAAGGTGAAACCGTCAATTCGAAACTGCGCGATTTCGGTCTCGGCCTTGTACCTCCAACCAAGATCAGTCTTGGATTGAGCCGGCTCAAGCATCTTCCCTTGATCGATTCCAAAACGAGCCTCGATCAAATTGATCGGTTCCGGCTTTGAGTATTTCTTCCCAATAGACGAAGTAAGGTTCGAAAAGGCATCTGACCCGACACCAGCGACTTGAGGAACCCGAAAGTCGATCACCGCTTCGACTATTGGAGCTTTGCTGAGGTGTTCGCGAGGTTGAGCCATGCGTTCAGCCTTCGAAATGATTATCGGCTAACGACCGCTGCGGATTACAAGTGGCGTTTTGGTACAAGTTTCGGCGGTCGAACAAACTGTTGGAGTGCCTGCTCAATGAACCGTCCGCCTACCTCAGCAGGGGTTCTTCCGTAAATCCCACGCCTTGCAAGTTCTTCTATCAGGTCAATCGACTGCTTGGCTAGCGTCACTTCCAATCTGCTGCCGGGAGATGAGTTCTTTGGTCTAGCCATGACTTGATGATGATACCCGATTATTATCGGGTTAAAACTGGTCAAAAAGCAAGTCGATATCACAAAGAAGTGGCAGCCTCGAGGCTGGTAGGTATGACGCGAATTTGGCATCACCTGCGTTAAACTCCACTTGTCATGGTTGCCAGATCGCAGTCTGTTCCCACCCCCGCCCTTCCCTACTTCCGCCCGGAAGCCCTCACCTTTCTGCGCAACCTGGCCCGGCACAACGATCGCGCTTGGTTCCAGCCGCGCAAGGCGCAGTTTGAGGCGGAGCTGCGCGAGCCGATGCTGGCCATTGTGCGCAGAATTACCGACGCCATGGTGGATTTTGCGCCCCATCATGTGCGGCCGGCGGAGAAATCGGTTTTCCGCATCTATCGCGACACGCGCTTCAGTTCGGACAAGCGGCCTTACAAGACACACGTGGCCGCGTGGTGGACGCATACGGGTCTCGAGAAGACCTCGGGCGCGGGCTACTACTTTCACGTGAGCGCGAAGGAAGTGATCATTGCGGCCGGGTCCTACATGCCAGAGAAGGATCAGCTCGCCGCGATTCGGCATTGGCTGCTCGATCATCATGAGGAGTTTCGCAAGCTCCTGCGGAGCGCGAAAGTGCGGAAGCACTTCAATGAGTTTGAAGGCAACGCTCTGACGCGCCCGCCGAAAGGGTTCCCTTGTGAGCATCCGGGCATGGATCTGATTCGCTGCCGGCAGTGGGGGCTGGCCGCGGAGCTGCCCGCGAAGGCCGCGCTCAAGAAAGATTTCGCTGACGTTGTGATCCGTTATTTCAAAGTGGCCGCACCGGTGGTGGAGGCGCTGAACACACCGCTGGCCGCTGCGTTCGTGCCGAAGAAGCGAGTGCTCTTCGGGCTGCATTGAGATTCGGCGCCTCTACGGGGCGCTTGCTTCCCCCGGATTGGTTTGCTACCGCTCACTCCCCGCGGGGCTATTTTGGAGCCGTCCTCCGGGGTGGCGCCGCGATGGGTGGATCGCCCGCAGGTCGATGACGACCATGGCGAAGAAGATGATGACGAATAGAGCACAGCCGCTGAGCCAGGATTATTCACGAGTCTCTACTCCCTGCCTTTACAATGGAGCCGTGATGGAACTGGTGCAGATCGAGCCGGCGCGCCACGCGCCTACTCCCAAGCCGGAGTGGCTGAAAGCCCGTGCCCCGGTCGGCGAGAATTACCACTCGCTCAAGAAATTGGCGCGCACGCTCGGCCTGCACACGGTCTGCGAAAGCGCCCAGTGCCCCAACATCGGCGAGTGCTGGCACCACAAAACCGCAACGTTCATGATGCTCGGCAACCTGTGCACGCGGCGCTGCGGATTCTGCGCAGTGCCCAAAGGCCGCCCCGAGCCAATCGATTCCGATGAGCCGCGCCGCGTCGCCGAAGCGGTCGCTCAATTAGGGCTCGCCTACGCAGTGGTCACAAGCGTGAACCGCGACGACGATCTGCTCGGTGGCGCGCGCGTCTTCGCGATGGTGATCGAAGAGATTCGCCGTCAAGCTCCTGACTGTCGAGTTGAAGTCCTAATCCCCGACTTTCAAGGCGATCGCGAAGCCATTCGCACCGTCGTCGATGCACAGCCCGAAGTGCTCAACCACAACACGGAAACCGTTCCTCGCCTTTATCGCGCGGTCCGCTCCGGCGCGCGCTACCAGACATCGTTGGAGTTGTTGCGCTATGCGAAGGAACTGCGGCCCGAAGGCATCACGAAGTCCGGCGTAATGGTCGGCCTTGGCGAAGAGACGCACGAGTTGATCAGTGTCTTCCGCGATCTTGCGCAGGCCGGCTGCGACATTCTGACTATCGGACAGTATCTGCGCCCCTCGCGCGATCACCTGCCAATGAAGCGCCTCTACACGCCGCGCGAGTTCGCTGAACTGAAAGCCGAAGCGCTCCGTTTCGGTTTCCGCCACGTAGAATCCGGCCCGCTGGTGCGATCGAGTTATCATGCGCACGAGCAGGCGCAATCCGCACAGCCGCGCGGCGTCGTCTGTCAGAATTAAGACCTTTTTAGGTACTGGGTCATTCGCAGTTTCTGCAGCCCACAAACCATCCGATTGGGCGTCAAGCGTGCCTTGCCGAGGCAGAGCGCATGCTTTCGTTACGCAAGCCTGATCCGAGAGGTTCAGCCCGCTTTAAATGCAATTGCCGCGAAATTGGTGGGTCTGAAGAGTAATAAGGCCTTACAGCAGCGCCGACTTCTTATCGAATTGGCTGCCGCACTCGGGGCAGAAGCCCTTTTCGTCCGGCACACTTGGATTCGGTGCGTTGGCCGTGACAACATTCTTGCAGTTCGGGCAGCGGTAGTTGGCTTTACCGACGGCGAGCGCTGCGCTCTGCGGTGGAGCATTGATCGCAGCCTGCTGGACGGGAGCCTGCGGCGCGGGATCGGGATTGCCTTTGATGCCTTCGCGAAATCCCTTCAACCCTTCGCCCAGGCCTTTGCCGAGTTCCGGCAGCCGCTTCGCGCCAAAGATCAGAAGCGCCAGGATCGCCAGCACGACAAGATGCCACGGCTGAAGTAGATCGCCCATCGAATATTCCTCCACGCGCACGGGGCTTTCAGCGCGCTTTTCTCAACTCCATATTGTCGCACAAAACGGCATTGGAGGCCCGATCTACAACACAAAACTGCGCCATCGCGCCCGCATGTGGCATCCTGAAAATAGCCCGGAGATTCTCTTATGAAGACAGCCAAGTTCTTCGTCCTCTCAATGCTGCTGGGGTTCGTTGCCAGCATGGCCAGTGCCGCCGACCACACCATCTATCCCGATCCCTCGCAGGCTGGGGCCGATCTGGCCGCGGCGCTCAAAACCGCGGCCGCGACGCACCGCCGCATCATCCTCGACTTCGGCGGCAACTGGTGCCCGGATTGCCAGGTGTTGGACATCTATTTCCACGATGCAACGAACAAACCGATCCTGGAGGCGAATTACGTGCTCGTGCACGTCAACATCGGCCGCATGGACACCAATCTCGACCTGGCCGAGAAGTACGGCGTTCCCATCGACAAGGGTGTTCCGGCACTGGCCGTCCTCGGCGAGCACGGCCAGTTGCTCTATAGCCAGAAGAATGGCGAGTTCGAAGCCATGCGCCGCATGGAATCCTCGTCCGTTACCGATTTTCTGATGAAATGGAAGCCCACGCGACCCGGCTGCTCCGTGGTCGACGCGCACTGCTAGAGACGAGCCGTGGCCTATGTCTCCCCCGTGACTCGCGTCACAAGCCGATTGCGGGTAATTTCTGAATAATCAATTGTGAACGAGCATGGCCGCCTGCGTGCCCCTGGAATCTTCCGCCTGCGGAGTGCCCGTGTCTGCACAGCCTGCCGAGGCGCACTCCACGGAGGACCACTCGAACTGTGTTCAAGATTGTGGAAGCCCGCGACGCCGGTCTCAACATCCGGCAACTTGTCATCGCCGCGCCGCGCATTGCGCGCAAACAGCGGCCGGGCCAGTTCGTCATTCTGCGCATCAAGGAAAACGGCGAGCGCATCCCGCTCACCATCAAGAGCGCCGATCCCGCCGCCGGTACCATCACCATCGTGGTGCAGGCCGTGGGCAAAACCACGTCGTTGCTCAACTGCCTTGAAGCAGGCGACGCAATTCTCGATGTAGTCGGCCCGCTCGGCCATCCTTCGGAGATCAAAAAATACGGCACCGCAGCCATTGTGGCCGGAAGCGTAGGCACGGCCATGGCGCTGCCCACCGCCATGGCCCTCAAAGAAACCGGCAACCACGTGATCTTCATCGAAGGCGCTCGCAGCCGCGATATGGTGATCTTCGAAGATGAAGTACTCACCGCGAGCCACGAGGCCTTCATCCTCACCGACGACGGCAGCTATGGCGAGCAGGGCCTCGTGACAAAGAAGCTCGAAGAACTTCTCGCCGCCGGGCGCAAGCTCGACTTTGTGCTGGCCGTCGGTCCCGTACCTATGATGCGCGCCGTGGCCGCGCGTCACCGCGCCGCTCGGCATCAAGACCATGGTCAGCCTGAACTCCATCATGGTCGACGGCACGGGCATGTGCGGCGGCTGCCGAGTGCTGCTCGGCAACCAGAGCAAGTTTGCCTGCGTCGATGGGCCGGAGTTCGACGCTTCGCTGGTCAACTTCGACGTGCTCATGCAGCGCAACGCGATGTACCGCGGGCAGGAGTGCGCATCGATGAAAGCCTTCGAGCAGCATCGCGCGGAGGAGCTGCCCAATTGCGATAATTGCGCGTCGCAACTCAATGCGCAGCGAGAGAAACATCATGCCTGATATCGGCAATCAGCTCTCCCCCAAAGACCGCCTGAAGATTCCGCGCGTGCACATGCCGGAGCTGGACGCCGATGTGCGCGCACATAGCTTTGAAGAGGTGAATCTGGGGCTGGACGCCCGCGCCGCCGTTGGCGAAGCGACACGCTGCATTGCATGTGCGAAACCGGGCTGTCAGGTGGAGTGTCCCGTCGGCGTCAAGATCAAGGAGATTGTGGCGCTGATCCAGGGCGGCGATTTTCTGGCCGCCGCAGCAAAGATGCGCGAAGACAACGCGCTGCCCGCCATCACCGGCCGCGTGTGCCCCCAGGAGAGCCAGTGCGAAGGCGGCTGCGTGCTCGGCAAAAAGGGCCAGCCTGTCGCCATCGGCAATCTGGAGCGGTTCATCGCGGACTTCGAGCGCCAAAGCGGCAAGCTAGGCCTGCCCGCCATCGCGCCTTACACCGGCAAGAGCGTGGCCATTGTCGGCAGCGGCCCGGCCGGGCTTTCGGCCGCGGGCGATCTCGTCCAGAAGGGCCATCACGTGCGCGTCTTCGAGGCGCTGCACGAACTTGGAGGCGTACTCGTCTACGGCATTCCCGAGTTCCGCCTGCCCAAATCCATCGTCAGGGAAGAGGTCGACAACCTGCGCCGCATGGGCGTCGAGTTCGAGACCAATGTCGTCGTCGGCAAAAGCGTCACGCTTGACGAACTCATGCGAGTCGAGGGCTACGACGCGGTCTTCGTGGCCACCGGCGCCGGCTTGCCCGTGTTTCTGGGCGTGCCCGGCGAGCACCTCAACGGCGTCTACTCGGCGAATGAGTTTCTAACCCGTACCAATCTGATGCGCGCTTACAAGTTTCCTGAATACGACGCGCCCATCTACGACTGCCGCAACCGCGACGTGATCGTGGTGGGCGGCGGCAACACCGCGATGGACGCAGTGCGCACCGCACGCCGCCTCGGCGCGAAGACCGCTACGCTCGTCTACCGCCGGTCGGAAGCGGAAATGCCCGCCCGCGCCGAAGAAGTAAAACACGCGCGCGAAGAAGGCATCGAGTTTCGCATGTTAACCAATCCTGTCGAGTTTCTCGGCGACGAAAAAGGCTGGCTCACCGGCGCGCGCTGCGTGCGCATGGAACTGGGCGAGCCCGACGCAAGCGGCCGCCGCCGCCCCGCTCCCATCGCAGGCTCCGAAACCAACCTCCCGGCCAACGTCGCCATCATCGGCGTCGGCACCACGGCCAACCCTCTCATCCAGAGCAGCACTCCCGACCTCGCCACCAATAAATGGAATTACATCGTGGCCCATCCCGAAACCATGCGCACCTCCAAGCGCGGCGTCTTTGCCGGAGGCGACATCGTCACCGGCGGCGCCACGGTAATCCTGGCCATGGGCGCTGGCCGCAAAGCCGCCAAAGGGATCGACGACTATCTGCGAGCGGGACTTTGGGACGAAACGAGGGATTAGGGACCAGGGATTAGAAAGCAGAGACAAACTAAGGCCAGACTAGTTATGGTGCCGGGAGGGGGGGTCGAACCCCCATGGCCGCAAGGGCCGGCGGATTTTGAGTCCGCTGCGTCTGCCAGTAACTATACTTATTTATCAGTATGATAGAACCAAGAGCTGGAGACTGTGTAAGAAAATGTGTAAATTTCGACTTTTTTTACAAGAATCAGTTTTGGCCCCTGACTGATCGCCCTGGGAATCTTTTGCATTAGTTTTTGGGGAAAGGCAGAGGGCTGGATTGATCTGGTGGCTTGAGTGGGACTTGAACCCACACGGGATTGCTCCCAATGGTTTTTGAGACCACCGCGTATGCCGATTCCGCCATCAAGCCAACATCCCTATTAGACCATACAGAAGGCTAGCCCGAAGTCTCCTGTGGCTGCCAATTTCGCACTTGACGAATCTTCGCCACTTCCCAGATCACTTCCGATCTTGCCTACGGTGACTCGGCCCGCACGAGCAAAGAGAGCCGATTTCGCGGCTACAACGCGCAGGTATTGTGTCCGAATGGGACTTCAACCCGCACCCAGCCTTCGGGAAGTCGGTTCGATCCCACATATGCTGAGTACACGTCGGGATTCATCTGCTCATAAAGCACGTTGAAGGAACTCGGCGGAGCATTGGGGCGCTGAAGCTGCTTCGGGCCGTGCACAATGATCGTGTTGTCCTGATATGAAATCAGCAACGGGGAATCAACTCCCCCATGAATGAAGTCGGGCAGCTTGAAGTCATGTGATCGACTATAGGGCGCACAGAAGTCAGGGGACGCAGACAAGTAAACCTCGGCTGGCTTTCCGAAAAACGATTGTCGCCGGACGTATGCGGTTGCTCCAGAGGGAAGTTGGAGCGTGACCATTCCCGGCTCCAAGTGTGCTACTTCATTCAAGCCCCGCGAAACGAGATAAGCAAAGCCTCCGGCTCCGATGACGATTACGGCCGACACGATCACGATTACCTTGAGTCGTCGCATAGCGATTACCCACGCTTTAGGCGATTGTACGAGGTTGGGCACGCCGAAGTTCCCCGGGGACGCCAGCCGGTCACACGCCCAAGATGCCGTTCATGCCATACTTTCAATCAGCGGACTACCAACGAAAGTGCAAGTTTTACCGCGTGAGATTCAAATGTCTACCGAAACAGTGTCGATTCGACGAAGGTCTCCTCACATTGGGAACTATACCGGTGCACTCGTCGATTACAACGGCGTAGGAATCTGGTCTGCAGAGGCTATTCAGAAACGATACAGAACATGCGCCGATGCACTCAGGGTCACTCCGTCCCGTCTTGAGCCAAGACGCCACACCGAGAACGGCAGAACGTGGGTCTACCCGTTGATGGAACAGATAATCAACCTGATCGAGGCAGGCGATGAAGCCGCAATCGAGATCGGGATCGAGTTCATTCAAGAAGATGACTACTTTGTGTTCGGTGCAATCCTCAAGTCCAATACCGCCCGCGCATTGCGCCGCGCCTCTTTGACATCAAAACAACAAAGTCGAATCAGAGAGCGGCTAGTAGGCATGATGCTGTCAGGACAAGTGCCTCGCGAGTGGCGAGAGTACAAGCGGCTTCTGAGGCACGTCGGGCTGGATTCATTATGGCCCGCGCTGGAAAAGGGCGTAGATCGGGATAACGCGTATGTGATGCGGTACTACAACTATCTTGATCGCTATGCTCGTACTTCTTAGCTAATGTCTGTGTAGTCGGCTATCCGGGGAACTGCACCACCTACCGACGGCAGGATAACGGTGCAATTTCCGGTTTGCCGATCATGCGGGAATCGATCCGATTTAGTGATAGGACCACATGAGGCTCGCTCTTCTGTGCATGTCCGCGTCGAATAGCGCGAACCCTTCAAAGTCCTCCGGTTGCTCGACCATGAAGAGCAGTTCCGACCTGCCCTCGTGGGTGTAATCACCGGCGTCAAGGAAAGTCATGAATGAGCCGATTCGTCGTGCCTCTCCGTTCGCGGAAAGGAAGTACCAAGGGTCCGATAGCGGGTCATTCGGGTCGTCAACGTAGCCGCAGTCTCCAGCGTTCAGGCTCACGTTCAGGAGATAAGAACCTCTGTTGGAACCATAGGCAGCCAACACCCGCAATGCTGAATCCGGAAAGCTCCAGTCGCGCTGCACGATCTCCTCTTGTTTGCAGCGTGCGACGTGCGGGAAATCTCTTCGGAATGCTGTCCGAACCGCAGATTCTATCGCAGGAGATAACCGAATATCCCGAGTCCAGGCGTCGGGATCGCTGACATAGGGTCCGGAGACTAAAACCAGAGGCCGTCTGCCCCTGGTCGGGCCCATTCCCATAGGAGCGTACTCCACCCTCGGGGCACCCACAGCCGGAATGGCTGCAAATGCGGTTACGATGGATTGCACAAACGTCAGATGGTGTACCGAGGAAGTATTCGAGCGGCTCTGGATCGTCCCTAAATTCTTGCCATGGAACCCTACAGTCCAGGTAACCTGCCCCGGAAACAAGTGCGGGTTCACTGCCGTCCAGGCTGTGCCCGTCCACTCGAATGCTGGCCGCACGAGTCGGTCAGGTGCAACCCCCGGTTTCCAATTGACCATCTCTTCTCGCGCATCGTCGAGAATCCCAATGTAAACGGTCGAACGATGGGGCTTCGCGTTCTGCGCCGCCAGAATCTCAGGCCCAGCGAACAACCAAAGCAGAAACGACCACTTGATGTAGTTACCCATCGCGGAAACCTAAGACCGAGTCTACATGCTTCTGGGTATGTTGTCGGCTATACGCACTTCATCGGCAACGGGGGGAGATTGTGGGCTCCTCTGGCGAAATTCCGGCAAAGGGGACACTAGCCGGTGATATTCGCTATGAACCGTATGTATTGAAGCTGAAGAAAACGCCCACGTAAAGGGAGATTAGAGTCGCGGCAGTGGAAATCGTCACCAACTTTCCCCGCCTGTAAGGTTCCGCCACAATACCTGCCCTTGAAAGCGAGAAGTAATACAGATAGAACGCGGAGCACGATGGCACCAGCAGCCAGATGTAGGCCGCACCGTAGTACGGCCAGTAAGCCAACCATTTTCTCCCGTACACAACAAAAAGGATTCCTGCGTGCACGCAGCCAATGAGGATCATCGCGAGCAACAGCTTCGTGACCTTTCTCACAAAGCACCTCCCCTCCCTATCTAGGCTAAGGGTAGCACCCGCAAACTTTGAAAGACGTGGGATGCGATCTTAGGTTCTGTGTTGTCGCCAATCCAGAAACTACACGATTGTCGACGGCAGCGTCTCGTTTATCCAACGCTCAACCCGTGGGAAACTCCCATGCTCTCGGATTGCGGCTCGATTTTCTGTGCTGCTGCTGGCTCTTGCTGGATCGCGGTCGGATGCGACACGTCGCGGCTCAACTCGTATCCCAGCGCCTTCGCGTCGTTCGTGTACATCTGCACGTCAAACTGAGCGCGCGACACCGACACATAGGCCATGCGGCTGTTGACGAGTTCGCCGGGAGCCTGTTCCGTGTCCACGTGGATCAGCACGCGCTCTGCGGTCTGGCCCTGGCTGCTGTGGCTCGTCACCGCATAACCGTAATCGAGATGCGGATGCTGCCTCGCGTTGAACTCGACCTCGCGCCCCGAGTCCGTGCGGAGTTTCAGATTGCCGTCGCCCTCGATCCGCTCGATGGTCGCCAGTTCGCGGTTAGCGAGTTTCTGTTCATGGTACGGGGCCGTGAGTTGCACGCGGTCGCCCTGCGCGAACTTGCGCTCGCTGTCGCGGTAGACCGTCACACCCTGCAAGCGGCGCGGATCGTAGCTCAGCTCTTCGCCGCCGTGCCGCTTCACTGTGAGCGTGTTGCTTTCGCGGTCTACGTGCGACACACGCGCATATTCTCCCGGCTCGATGCCGAGAGGCTTGCTACCTTTCGAGTAGCGCAGCACGTCGCCCTTCTCGTAGTTCTGCGCGTGCTGCCGGTCCGCGCCCGTCACGTCCTGGCGCGCGTAGAGCACATGCACGCGCTGCTCGTTATTGCTGACCTTGCCCTCGCTCTGCATCGTGCGATGGATGGCTTCGTTGATCTCGCGGCGTGAGGCATTATCCGGCGAGACGACAAGCGTCTTTTCAGGCGAGCGCACGTACTCGCGGGCGATTTCGCTGATGCGTTCCTGCCGGTCGCCGATTTCATGCACGCGGCCCTGGCTGATAGATTGCCGATGGCCTCGCGCACTTCGCCGCGCGCAAGCTGCTCCACGGCCTCTTTGAGCGCCGGGTCTTTCTGCCGGATGATTTCGTCGAGCCTGGCCGTGCGCATTCCCGCTTCCTGCAACTGCGCATAGGGCCGCCCTGCTTCGACCGCCTCATGCTGCCGCATGTCGCCTACGAACAGCACGCGGTCGTTTTCTTTCAGCCGCTCAACGAACGTGTGTATCTGCTTCGTGCTCGCCATGCTCGATTCATCGACCACGTAAAGCCGTTTCTGTCCGTCGTCCTGCTGCTCACCGCGCGCAAGATGCCTTTGCAGGGTTTGAGTCTCGATGCCCGCTTCGGCGAGCTTCTGTGCGGCCCGCGATGTCGGCGCGAGTCCTTCGACCTGATAGCCCGCGTGCTCGGCCCCTTCACGGACAGCCGCTAAGGAAGTAGTTTTTCCTCCCCCCGCAACACCTTCAAGCGCCATCATGCGGTCGCGGCTCGTCAGCACATCTTCGACCGCGTGCCGCTGGCTCACGCTCAGGTGTGGATGCTGCTCCATCGTCTGCTGTCGCGCACCTCCGTCTGCCAGCACCTCGCGTGTACCCTGGCCCAGCTTCATCCGCTCGATTAGCTCGCGCTCGTAACCCTGCATTTCGCCGGTCGTGAACGCGCGGCCTGCGAGTCCTGGCCTGCGCTCCACTTCGATCAGATCGTGCGACTGCACACGCCGCTCGAACTCGGCGCGCACCTCCGGCAACCGCGCCTCGCCCATCGTGTGCTTAAGGGCATCGCGCATCAGCGTTCTTTCATCGGCTACGGCCTCGCGCTCCATGCCGCGCTCGCGCGCATAGCTCACGCCCTCGTGCGCGGCGACTCCCGACTGCTCCGGCTTCAGTTCCACACCGGGCCGCTGCGCCGCCTCTCTGACAACGTGCTGCGGCTGCTGGCCGTGTTCGAGCAGCGAGTCTCTGATGCTGCTCCCGCACTTCTTCATGCGAGAGCGGCTGCTTGGCGTCGCGCGTCTGATGCGCCGCGATCTGCGCGGCGCCAGCCCCGCGCACGCCGGCCTTCTCCATGTGCTCTTCGATCTGCTGCCGCCGCGGACTCGACGCCTCCAGATACTCGCGCGTGTAACCCTTGATCTCCGGCTGTCCATGCGCGCCGCGCTCGATCTCGTAGCCCAGCTCTTGCAACCGCGCCGCAAGCTCCGAGCGATACACCGCCGTCGCGTACTGCTGCGTCCTGTAAAGCTCTTGCGGCTGCAACGCCCGCGTCTGACCCTCAGCCGTCTCAGTCATATTGAAGATCACCGCGTGCGTGTGCAATTGCGGCGCTGCATAACCGTCAACAGGTCGGCTGCTGTCGTGCTCGAACTTGGCGACGGCCCACATGCCAGTGGTCTGCGCCGGGACATTGCCGCCCATTCTCGCCTGCGCGTACTTCTCCATCTCATCAAGTGCCGTGCGCACGCTCTCTCGATGCGCGTCTCTCACGCGGTCATCGCCGCCAACCAACGCAGTCAGCGATACACTCTTCGGCGCGCTGAACGTCGCATCCCATCCCGGCCCGGTGCTCCATCGTGCGCACCGTTTCGCCCTGGCATTGACGTACTCGCGCGCCGTCTGATGCCGTACCAACTGCTCGCCCGTCTCCGGGTGCTGGCCCTCGGCCAGCCGCGCGAACTGCTGCTCCTGCACTTCACCGCTGCAGGCCCCAGCGAGCGGCAAGCTGGCCTTGCCACTCGCCGCGCACACGCTCGCCTTCCGTGTAGTAGTTCTCCCGCGCGTTGGCGAACTCTTCTTTGTGGTACGCCTGCGCCTGGCCGGAACTGATTGGTTTCGATAGCGTAATCATCGCTTCACTCGAAGAACGGCGTCTGCTCGTTCACCGCCGCTGGCTGCTGCGCTTGCTCCTGCTTCTTTTGGACGGAACGTACCGGCTTTCGTGCCGGCGCTGCAACCGGCTCCGGCTCTGTCGTCGGCATCGCCGGCGTCGTCATCTTCCGCTCGATGAACTTCTCCGCTGGCTCCTCCAGCTTGAGATACGGTATCCGCATCCGCACAACCAGGTTGCCGTGCTTCAGATACCCATGCAGCGGCTCAAGCCCGCCGATCTCCGACGCCATGACCAGCGGCTCCCGCGTAATCTCCCGCTGCTCGTTCTCCCTCTGATGCGGGAACACACCCCGCGTCCGGCTATCCCGGAACCGTTCTACCTCCACTTCGCCGATGGATTTCGAGATCCACTCCGACGCATGAGGCTCGCTCGTTTTGAAGAAGATCTTCGTCGCGGGCTGCGACAGCATGGCCTCGGCGATGTGCCCGTACAGCGCCTCCACCTGCGCTTTGCCCTGGAAGCCGAGGACCATCGGGTTATTCGATTTCCGGCCCTCCGTGATCGCCGTCGTCAACTGCGGCAACCGTTGCAGCGTCGCCAGTTCGTCCAGCACGAACCACGTCTTCCGCGCCCCGCTCCCGCCCTCGTTCATCAGCCGCAGCACTAACAGGTCGAGCCACAGGCTCATCAGCGGGCGCAGTCTTTCTCTCATGGTCGGCTTCGACGTGAGGAACAGCCACCCCTTCCGCTCCCTGGCCCACGCATACGCGCTCCAGCGCCGCTCCGTCTCCCGCTCCGGTGGCAGCAGCTTGAACGCATCGGCGACCATGTTGAGCGAACCCAGCACACCCGACCGCTGCGGCGGAGCCGTCGCGTGGATCATCGCCGCAAGCTCCGTACCCCGCACCCGCTTTTCGATCTCCTCCTCGTGGCACATCCAGTACGTCAACTGCTCCGGCGTGGGTTTCAGATTGATCAGGTGCGCGAAGATTTTCCTCGGCGCATCGACGAAGAACTGGTTCTCGCGGCCCCGGTCCGGGAACAGCGAAGCCGCTACCGTCAGCGCCTCCGCTTCGTGCGGCACTTCGTCGCCCGGCGTCCAGAACGGGCAGCGCGCGTCCAGGGGATTGAGGATCATATCGCCCCGCGATTCACGGTAAAACTGCGGCACATATTCGAGCGCCGGATCGTACACGATGGCCGTCTCTCCGCGCTCCCATATCTGCGAGAGCACCTGCCGGATAGCCGCGCTCTTGCCCGTCCCCGAGTCGCCCACGATGAGAAAGTGCATCGCCTCCCGCTCGCGCGGGACGCGCACCCAGCGGCCCCGGTCCCGGCGCATCAGTCGGTCGGCCCACGTCTGCTCCAGGTTGACGAACGCGATCCCATCCGGGAAGTAAGTCGTGAGCCATTTCTTCCGCCCCAGCTTCTCGTTGAACTCTGCCGTCGTCGCCAGTTCCGGGCCGCGCAGCCGCCGCCCGAACTTCCAGACCATCCGCCGCGCCCGGTCCTTCGGCACCGCCACGAACAGCCCCAGCACGAAGAACGCAAGCGTCCAGTACGTGGGCCGCTTGGCGAAGTCCCACAGGGTCTGGTTCTGATAGACCCACTGGCCCAGGAACGCGTGCAGCCGCTGATCGTTGTACACGTCCGTCACGTATTGCAACCGCACTAACCCGGCCTTGATGCCGTCGTCGGTCAGGACATACCCGTACCGCCCGTCCGCACCCTTCACCGCCTGCACTTGGTCGTCGATCACGAGCAGCATCTGCCCCTTCGCGTTGAAGCCTTGGAGCAGCGTGTACTTCGACTGCATCTTCGGCCCGGCCTTCGCCCGCGCGCCGCTCCTGAGATAATCCGACAGGTACAGCCGCTCCGCCACCGTCCAGTTCTGTTGCCCGTCCAGCCACACCATGAACACGAAGAACAGGCAGCTAAGGAAAAATGCTCCCCACGTCCACACGTGCGCCCGGCTCGGCCACGGTTTCGCGTACTGCTTCCGGCCCCACTCCGCCATGCTCAACCCTCCTCTGCCTGTGGTTCGCCAGCCTCTTTCTCGTTCGCTTTGCTGACCGCCTTGCGCGCCGCCTCGATCCGCTCCCGCGCCCGCTCTCCCTTCACCGCGTCGGCCCGCTCGATCAAGGTCCGCATCTCGGCCTCGGTCATCGGTCCCTGCCGCCCGCCGCTGCCCGGAACTGGAGATTGAGGAACAGCGTCCGCAGCGCCAGCACCTCGGCCAGGATGACCTCGCCGGCCTCCGCGCACCCGTCCATCGGAGCAGCCAGCAGCACGTCCCGCACCCACTCCGAGAGCGTCAGCCCGTTCGCCCGCGCACGCTCCTCCAGCATGGCGAACTCCGCCTCGCTGACTTTCGTGCCAACGGATTTGGTGCGGAGCGGCGGCTTCACGCAGCACCGCCGATTCGATTGTGATGGGGATTTGGGCCGTGCGAGGCCCGCGCGTTGCAGGCTGCGAAGCAGCCGGGGGAGCAACGCCAGCGGTCGCGGGCTAAGGGGTTGCAGCTCATCAGGTTCCCCTTCAGCAACGTGCGCTCGCCTCTAGAGTAACCCAACTTCGCAGATTTTTCCTCTTAACCGCCTGTTTTCAGCTGGTTCCCATGCAGTAACCGCAGGTTACTGTGCAGCTCCCATTATGGGGTGACGTGTCGCCACTCCTGCCGATGCCGAAGGCAGCGCCGGTCTTGGGATGCTCGTCCTGACACGGAACTCCCACCTTGATACTCGATTTGCCAGCGGCGAAGCTCAGAGGTGCAGTCTGCGAAGCAGCCGGTCATCGTCGCCGGTGTCAGCGTCGGCATTCGCAGGCAGGATGCAAGGCATCAGGTCGGTTCAGGGCTTCTTATTCGTTGTCGGTGTCGGTGCGCAGAACTTTGCCTGCTGCTCCGGTGATAGCTTGCCTGAGGCGCACATAGCGGAGATGTTGTCGGACGCCTGTGCAGGTACATCCTGCTCTGTCGGCTGCTTCGGCAACTTCATGCGGGTGTAACTGCCCTCTTTCTTCGGGTTGGCCGGATCAGGAATGAGGATGAATGTCACACCCGGCTTATGTTCAATCCGGTAGAGCACCTTGGCACTGTCGCCAAACTTGTCTCCGAATTTGTCCTCTCCCGAGCCGAACTGCACATGCTCTAAAAACGTCGTAGTCCCATCCTCTTCGGTCAAAACAAAAACCCAAGGCTGTGAACATGAAACAAACGCTGATCCGGTGTAGCAATCCCGGATAACCACCAAGTGACCGTCCGGCATTGTTGCAATCAGCTTCCCTTTGTAATCGTCGGTGACGCCTCCAGTACAGTGGGTGCTTGCCAGCCCCGAAGAGCAACTCGTGGTATCTGTAAAGCCCAAGTACTGCTCTTTTTCCACGTGCAAAGGCACTTTGGTGAGCGTGCCCGTGTAGTATTCCTTGTCCTTCGCCATGCATGGAGCGACGAGAATTAAAAGGCCGAGGAATGCAACCAATGTCGTCTTCATCGGGAATTTCCTTTCCGTCTGGAACGCGCCGCCATTGTCTCAATCAACCCCAAAACAATATACATCCTGTCCGTACACGCGGCTTAGCGCATATTCACCAGGAGCAAGGTTCGTGGCGGTGATGCGGTAGGAGGATGTGCCGTAGCGCGCAAAGGAAATCGGAATTTGACCGGCATTTAGATTGGTGGTCGCGTGCCCTCCAAACGGAGTGAAATGCCCCGTGGAGAACGCAATTTCGCGGGTCTTTTTCTTCGGGTCGAGCTTCCGAAGTACATAGAGAGTGGCAGGGTCGGTATCAGTCTGGGCTAGTGAACTGCGCACTATAAACACAAGCTCTGGGGCGCGATGAAAACGCACCGGGGATTTTTCACCCGAGATTTCATAAGCGGCTTTGCTGCTCGCAACCATGAAGCCGCCGCCGCCCGCGTGAATTGTAGCCGTTTCGTGCTCCAGTGGAATGAGATCGCCGGTAGCCGACAGGGCCGCGAAAGTATCCGCGAATTCTGGCTCCTTGACTGGTGCCTGCGCGAACGAAGCCAAGGCCGTTAAGCAGATCACGAGCATTCCAATTTTGTTCATGGCTCCGAAGTTTATCACGCGATGTCCCCTCCAGAGCAGGCCCAAGCGGGTTGGGTAGTTGTCCTAATTTGAATTTCTGAGCCATGTGAGCGGTACAATTATTGCGCCATGAAAATACTCGGCGTTGCAGTCCTGCTCGCCATCGTCGCGGTCGCTATAGGTTGCGTCGCCGTGTGGTGCCCGGCTGGTTGGATCGAGCGAGCGAATGCGTCTTCCACCATGGTTATTGCATTCTTCGCTTTTGTAACCGCCGTATTTGTATTTGTTCAAGTCAGCTCGGAGCAACAAGAACAACGGGCTTGGGTTCTCGTCACAAGAACGGGTGCCCCAGAGCGGTGGTACTCTCCCGATGAACCGGGCTATTTCCCCGGTATGGTTTTTGAGTTTAACGTGTTTGGGGAGACACCAGCCCGAGTCATAGCGTCGCAATTTGTTTTGCGCCCGGTACCCGCAAAAGAGGGGGTTAAGCCGCCCGAACCGGACCTGCCAGCAATCCCCGATTACGGCCCGAGATTTATTGACCCAGAAATCCCCGCCCAGGGCAGATTGTTGCCACCAGATGCGGGGTTTCAGGTTCGGATTCGGCTTGACCCTCCGACTATGGCCGAAGAGCAATGGGAGAAGCTGCGGGACGGAAAAACAATCATGTGCGCATATGGGTTCATCAAGTATAAAGACGCCTTTGGGTGGAGAAGAAAAACCCGCGTTTGCTACATCTACGAATTTAAGTGGGGCGGGGTGATTACCGCACCAGACGGAACCGTGCTTAATCCGCCTGGATTTCGCGTCGGTGGCCCTCCCGCGTACAACGAAGCAACCTAAAAACAATCCAAATTAGGACACCACCGCGGGGTGCACCGTTCGACGGGCGGTATGGCTGAGCGGTTAACGGCGCCGTAGTGTCAGAACAGGTGGCGCGTCAATAAAAATCGACGTTCTCTCGGATAGCAATAGCGTAGCCGAGGCCCGGCCGGAGTAATGGCCGGGCTGCGCGCGCCGCTTCGCGGTCTCAGAGCTTTGAACCGGCATCTTGGCCTCGGCTTATCATTGATTCCTGTTGACGCAACGGCTGGCAGGGTCCTTGGGAGCCTGCTACAGTAGCGCTATGCAGACAGCGCGCTTGAGTGAAGAAGCACGGGTGCTGGCAAGCGAGCTTTTGCGGCGGCACGAGCAAGTCTGTCGGCAGTTGGGGTTAGCGCCGCGAAGGACGTAACCGACGGGATGATCGACCGGAGCGTGATAAGCTACGGAATCCTTTGCGACCGGGCCGGAGTGCCGTTCCTTACTCATAGCGTCGGGTGGTTTCTTGAAGAGATTGCCAAATGGTGCGCGGGAAATAGTTGGCCGCTGTTGAACGCATTAGCTGTCAACAGCGAAACGAGGATGCCGGGAGACGGATACGAGGGAGCCGCAGGTGGTTCTCTTTCCACTTGGGCAGAGGAAGTAAAAAATGTGTCGCGTTTGAACATTATCCAACAGCAGAATCGCTCTGAAGATCACCAGTTTTATGCCGTCCTGAGACCGGCCCGTCGGGAGCACTCATCGTGACGAACGACTTGCAACAAATCGCCGCTCTCCTTTTGAATAACCGCGACAGTAGAGCGGATTGGGGCGAAATTTCGCATCTTGAAGGAAGCGGAATGCTCGAAAAGGTTGCCAACAGGTTCCTTATCTGTTGTCTTCTGGATTGGCAGTGGGACGCTGACCTAGCGTGGGAAAGAGGCGAGCATTTGGCCGACGAGCTCGAAAAGCGCGGTGAGCCAGATGATCTCTGGGCAAGAATCAGTTCCTTTTCAAAAGAGGAGTGGGACTCGAAATACGAAGAGTTTGGCAGGCCGCACCGGTTTCACAGAGGCTACAGACGTCTATGGCCCATAGCCAACGAGATGTGCGCCAGGTACGACGGCGACGCCCGAAAGATATGGTCTGGCAGGCCCCCCTTTGAGGCACTGATTCATCTTTGGGCTTTAGGAGCAGGCGATCAAATATCGCGTATGATCGTGGGTGCGTTGCGCGACTGCGACCAAATCATGGGCGACTCGGGGGATGTGAAGGCGGATCTTCATCTGCGCCGGGTACTCGGTCGCGCAGTTTATGGCGAAGAGATCAGGGCTACCGAGGCGGCCAAGGTCATCCAGCTGACCCGAAACCTTAGCGCCGACCCTTGGAAACTCGATTTGCCCCTGTGGAACATCGGGAAGTCATACTGTAGGCCGGCAAGTCCAGACTGCCCGAGCTGCTACTTAAAGCCCCACTGTGCCTACTATCAACGGCATGGTCGCGCGGATGTTAACGGCAATCCTGACGCATAATCGTTTCGGGAATCCTGAATGTCGCCTCAGAAGTCCGTTGGCAGCGGTTGGTAGGACAGGTCAAACATTTGAAGATGGTTTTCCTAAGAGCGACCAGTTCGGACTCGGGCAGCAGTATCGCTGTTGAAGCTATTTGTCCATGCTTTGCCAGTCAGTCACCTTCCCGCTGTTGTCTAGGTAGACGAACTGGTTGTCGCCGTATACCATCTGCTTCCCACCCTTCCCGTAATCATTTTCCGTGGTGGCTCCCCATGAATAAATGACCGCTTGCCGAGACATGCCACGAAAAATCTTCCTGTCTCTGATTGCGACAATTTCTTGTGGGGTTAAGCTCGATGGAATCTTTTAAAGCAATGTGCCGATGCTTCGCCCCAAGAAGGTGTTGTCATTACCGTTTGCACTGAACTCTTCGTCTCGATACCTCGATGCGCCAATGACTACTCGCCATCGTCCAGTTGCAATTTCCAGAGTATGAGGTCGTATCGGTCAATGTATTTGGCTGCGACAATTGTCATTGGAGTGAGAAGAGGTGCGTCATCGACGTACTTTTGGATTCGCCGCGAGAAGTCCGTTAGGTCGGCGGGACTGATGTCGGCTTCTAAGAGCAACGTGCTGTGAACTGCATAAACCTTTTGGCCGATTATTCCTTGAAGATTCTGTTTAACAACTTCGGCGTGAGCATCGCGTGTGGAAACGGGCATGAATTCCATATCTAAGTGGTCTGTCCCATGGTCTGACCATTTCGCCGAGCGGTCCATAATCAAACTCACAATGCTTGTGAACTTCGCCAGTTGGCCGTCATCGAACTGAACAACCACCTCTACAGACGGGTTAACGATGTCAGCATCGGTTATCGTCTCGCCGAATGCATTTGTCGTGCCTTCTGTCGGCTTCTCCAACCCTGCAACTGTATTCTCTCGGATTGACAAGACCTTCGGAGTTTCGTCCCTGTATTTCAAATTAATGAACGCGCCCTTGTTGTAGTCGTCTACGAAAGAGCCGTTCTTGGCGAGTTTCATTGGTTGCCATTCGCCCAAACTACCTCCGACATCTTGCCCTTTCAGAATCAAGATTCGCTGATTCAGAAAAATATTCCGAAACTCTCGCAGGGTCATTTCCCTTGCTGCAGGGGCGGGTAATGGCTTTTCTTGTTGTGCAAGGAGCGAGGAACTTAGCAAGAGGCAGGAGAGAGCACCGGCGGCTTTGACGAGCGCATTTGTGTGCATCTTCGACACCTTTCCCGGATGAACTCCAACGGATTGGGCTTACTGTAAAGTTAGCGCCCAGGCACACTCAAGCAAACGAGTACCGCCAAAGAATATCAGTGGTTTCTCGCCAGATTATAGGGGATGGTTGTTCTTCATGTAAAAGACTGAAACGATGGAGAGCACCCAAAACCTTCCTGCCTTGGGCAAAAGTCTGTTTGCGCCCTCCAAATTGGTTGTAATGGACTCCAGTACAGTGTAATATTTTGGTATGGCTACTGCTACTGCTAGGAAATCGAAGGTCTACACCATCAGCCTGCCGCCCGAACTCGCGCAAAGGGCCGAGGCGCTGGCTCAGCGGGACAGCCGTACTATGAGCGAGCTGTTCCGGGAAGCCTTCCGCACGTACTCCGCACAGCAGACGCGAACGATGCTGAATGAGCTGGGCGACTATGCGGAGGGACGCAACCCGAAGGGCTATACCGAGGCTGATGTGCCCCGGCTCATTAAGGAAGTGCGTGCCAGTAAGCCGCGCCGTCGCAGGGTACGGTCTAACGGGTGATCGTAGTCATTGACACAAACGTCTGGATTTCCGCGCTTCAGTTTGCGAAACGTCGCGGCACGCCGACTCTGGCGCTCGAACAAGCGATGAGCGAAGACGTGATTGCCACCTGTGATGAGATTGACGCGGAGATCGTGCGCGTCCTGACGGAAAAGTTCTCCTGGGCACAGCACCGGGCAACGTCGGCACTGCAAGCAATTCTGGCGCGTGGCATCCGTGTAAAGATTCGAGGCACGGTAAAGGTGTGCCGTGATCCCCACGACGATATGTTTCTGGAGTGCGCCGCCCTTGCGAAAGCGGATTTGCTGGTTGCAGGCGACAAGGATTTATTGACTCTTGGCACGTACAAGGGAACGCGCATTATCACTCCCTCGGAATATCTGAAAGCCGGATAAAGAATCCGAACCACTGTTCAGAGATGAGCATGGCCGTAGATCGCCGGAGCGACATTCATCGCAACGGCTGCGGGGATGCCGCTGACAGCGGCATCCCCGACATTTTCGGTCGTCTCGTTCTCTTCCTCAAACGTGGTGCCGAGGATCAGGTCCACGGCTCTCTGCGCGTTGGCGGCTGCATGAACGATGAGCCGGTTATCCTCTTCCAGCGTGGTGATCCAGTTTTGGATGTAAGCACTGGTGTTGCGGTCGGTGCGTTCGTTGGCGATGCCCACGATAGCGCAAAGAAAGGCCGCGCCCATCTCGGCTACCAGTTCCTCTTTGCTGTAAAGCTCATCTCCGAAGCGGTCGCCAAAGATGCGATGCAGACGGCTCTCGTGACCGGTGCTGTGTACCAACTCGTGAAAGAGCGTGCTGTAAAAGTGCGACGTATCGACGAAGCGGGAACGTGCGGGCATGTGGACGGAATCGGTAGAGGGGCGGTAGTAAGCGCGGTACTCGGTGGGGCTATTGAGATAGAGTGCGGGGCGATTCTCCCATCCGGTGACAATGCTCTCGCAGAGTTCGTCTTCGCCGATTTCCGGCGCGATGGTGGGCTGCGAGATTTCAGGAAGCGTGAGGCCGTCGCACTGCTCCACGTTGAAAACCGTGTAGTGGCAAAGAACGAAGGGAACGCGCTCATCCTCGCTCGTTGCTTCCTCGTCTTTCGTGGCGTGTTCCGGAAGCTGCTTGTAAAAGACAATCGGCGTACCGTGCTCGCCTTTGCGGACACTGCCTTTCAATGCCTGGGCCTGCTTGAAGGTAAGCCAGAACGGAGAGCTGTACTCGCTCGACCAAAGCAAAAGGACATTGATGCCACGGTAGGGCTTGCCGGTATAGAAGTTGCGCGGGAACGGGCCGCCAGCATAGCGCGGCGTCTTCCACGGCTTTTCCCACGGAATCACGCCCGCTTTGAGGCTGGAAATAATGCGCTCGGTAACGGTCTGGTAGATGCTTGGCCTGCTGGCTGCGTTACGGTAGTTGCGATGTGCCATGACGTTTCGCTCTCCTGTGCTGCCCGCGTGGGGCGGAATCTGAAGGAGGGCTTTTTGTCTTTGGCTCTCAACCAAATTTCTTTCGTTGAGTGCCCCCGCTTCATGTCTTTCGCGGCGGGCAGAGGCGAGGCGGGTTCAGTCAATGCCGCGCGCTCTTCTGCGCGTTCATCGAAGCGCAGCGGAGAGCATTGACGGGTTCCGACCGGCTCTGCCACAAAGCCGCATGAAGCGGGGGCACTTGATGAAAGAAGAAATTTAGGTCTACTTCCGCATGGTGTTCGGGGACGGGACGGCGGGAGAGCGGTTGATTTGAGAGGAGAAACTCAGCGCACTTTCGTATGCAAGGGATTGGCGGTAACTGGCCCGGTTCCGGGCTGGAGTGGGGCCGGTTCCGGCCCCAAAACCATGCCAGGATGGTTCCATCCTGGCTCGCTGGATTGCTGTGTTGATGGTGATCAGAAAGCAAGCAGTGCTGGTCTACGCTTCCTCAGCCAAACGGACGGCCTCGACTCGTCCGGGGCCTTTCTTGGGAACCGTCTTTTTCTTCGACCGTGGCCTCATGATGTTGATAGCGGAAGCATCGAGCTGCGTCTTCAAATGCGCCGCATAGTATTTCTCAATCATCTCCACGCTTGTCCGGCAGTTCTTGGCAATCTGATAGATGTCGGCACCTTCAAGCAGGCGCAGGCAAATGTAGGTGTGGCGCAGGCTATACGCTGTTCGCGGCCTTCCGTCACGGTCGGTGCGAAGCTTTTCTTCCTCAAGGATTGCGTTGAACAACTCGCGTGGCCATTTCGGGAACAGAAGATCGGTAGGTCCGGGCGCGTGCCACTCACCGTTGGCCATTGATGCGGTACGGCTGCCCGATCTTCCCGGCCCTCCATCTGGACGTGGGCGGGCTTTCAGCCGCTCGAACGGATGCACGGCACCTGTTGTGCTCTTGCAATAACCAACGCCTCGCTTTCCACGTACTTCGATCTCAAGGATGGTTTGGCCGCTCCCCTCGTCTTCGGTCACCGTGACATCGCGGAACTGAAGACGCCTCGCCTCGTCGGGGCGGAGTCCGGTGTTGGCGGAGAACAGAACATAATCGTGAAGTTGTTCCGCTTCCCAACGAAAACGGGGCTGCTTTGGGTCCTGGGCGCGTTTCCGCGTTGCCTCATAAAGCTGCCTGTACTCTTCCGGTGAGAACCATGCTCGATGGGAAATCTTCGCGGACGCGCGATATGGCGCTGAAAAATCCGGGAGATGATCGACCCATCCGTGCCGCAGAGCCGTTTTGAAAATCTGCCGCAGCGTCACGATCTCCTGGTGCATGGTGCTACGCGCTGGAGGCTTGCCGCGCAAGGCCTTGCACTCTTCAAGTCGATGGACGCGATATTCGTTGACCTTGCCCGCCGTGATCTCAGGTAGCACCATGCTGCCGAAGAACGGGACCAGATAGCCATTGGCGCGCGCGTGCTGCCCGGATGCGTATTTCGGGCTGCGCTGTCCTTGCGTCATGATGTCGAATTCGCGCAGGTACAACTTAGCAGCTTCGCGGAACAGTTTGCCGCTTTTCAATTGACCGTCGCGGAGCTTGCCGCGCAACTGCAAATACCAGTCTTCCGCGAATTCCTTCGCTTTCGACAGGCTGTCTTCTTTGGTCGTCGTGCGGCGATTCTTTCCGGCGAGATAGGTTGCGCATTGCCAACTCGAACTGTTCGGACGCCTGTAGACGTGAACTTTGCCACCGAGGATGGTGTGATGCTCTGCCATGCGGCTGCACCTCCTGCTTCTCTATAGAAGCACAAAAGTGTGCAAGGGTTGCGCAAGTCCTGCGCCATGCATGGCATCAAACCAAGCCGTTTATATTCAATTGCTTATAGTGGATTTTATTTTTGGAAAGCCGATTTTGAGT
>CAVUZC010000015.1:0-766600 GCA_963745965.1 uncultured Acidobacteriota bacterium | reverse complement strand
ACACAACCGGACATTCGAGAGGCGTCAGCCCGTGGCTTTGCAGAAGGTCATTGAATTTTTGTCCAATCGAATTCGGGATCGAGTTTCCCGGGAAGTGGAGGATGTGGATCGTTGTTAAGTCGCCCGACAGTGGGCCAAGCGACTGATCTCTCGGTTGCTGCTCCCCAGGTGAGCGGAAGGCGGCAATTGCCTTGCAAATGTTCGGATTCGACCGGAAGTTGCCCCTCATCGGCAGCTGATTCTGTGGAGCGAATGTTGCGCGAAGAGCAAACAGTTCCTCGGTTACGCCACCCCGAAACTCGTAAATGGACTGGTATGGATCGCAAATAACCTTGGTAACAATGCCAGAATCTCTAAGCCAATTGATGATTTCGATGTCAGCGGGATTGCAATCCTGGGCTTCGTCCACCACAATCTCGCGAAAGCGGGCCGCCAGGGCGGCGGCGAGACTGGCGGCGACCTGCGGGTCCGTCAGATAGCCGTTTACGATCGCGCGAACATCGTTGAATCCTACTTCTCCCCGCGCAAGAAAACGATCACGACAGTGTTTCGCGGCCGCCTCGTATCTCGCGGTCAATGCCGGTTTGGCGCTCACATCAAAACCGCATTGCTTCACTTTTTCCGGAATCAGCTTTCCTGTGACTTCATTAAAGTATCCAAGCGGGATTTCCTGTGCCCCGCTGTAAGGTGTAATAGCGCGCTCTTGCATATCGGGAATGAGCTGCGGTGGCGTCGCACAGCCGGGTATTCCGAGGGGCGCGATGAAGAATTGCCAGATGAAGGTATCAAAGGTTCCCACATAGTGTGGGAACGGCGGGTTGAGAAGCAACGCCTCCGACAGTAGCCGCGCTTTCAATTCCGAGATCGCGGCATTCGTAAACGAGAGGAAAGCAAGCCCCTGTCCGGATGCGCTATACTTCAACTCCTGTCGCGCCCGTTCGACAAGGACCTGCGTCTTGCCGGCACCGGGACATGCGGTGATGAATGCGTTCTCTTTATGCGCAATGACAACCTCCTGTTCCGGAGTGGGCTTGAACGGCTTGCGCTTCATTGCACGAGCGCCTCGATCGCAGTCTGCAAATATCCCGGGACGATAAAGCTCGGAGCGCTGCGGATAGATTCAGCAACCAGTTGTGCAAAATCTCCTTTGGGAGTGTCTTTGAACAGACCCTGAACTGCTGCAGCTCTCTGGTCGCCACTCAGCGCTACCGCGGCATCCCACTTGTCTTCCGATTTGGGATGGAGTTTTAGGTATGCATCCCTCAACAATGCGTTGTTCCCTGCGTTGACCAATTCCGTCTCCAGCGAATATGTGTTGATCACGGCTCGGAAGATATGCGATGCGCCCAGATTCTTGGCAATATCGTCATATGCGGTCTTTCTACGCTCGCCTGGAGTTGCTGTGCCCGTAGCCTCATTTGTTCGGTCGCCATCAGTAATGATGACTACACGTTCAGCGATCCGAATGTCGTTGTAGGGTGTCATCAGCAATCGCAAATAGCACTCGAAATCGACACCGTCGATGGGTACAAACACGGCGCTCCGAAAGATACGGAATCTGTCCTGATCGCCCTTGAGGACATGATTCTTCGCGATTATCGGCAGGAGTAGCGCTTCCGCGATCCCCTCAACCAGCAGGACGCGACCACCGAAAAGGAGCGCAGACTTTGTTACATCAAGGTAGCGATCCACTTTCCGGCGCTCCGGATCAGAGAGCGCAAGGGCTTTGAGTGGAATACATCGGGTTGACCGACGCGCCACCGCCGGCAGGGAGGAGGCAGTCTGATCCGATGAATTTGTGTCTGGTGCGAAGCCTTCTGTCGGTTCAGAGTCCTCAGGCGCCTCTATTCCGGCTGGCGTTGAGTCGGTCTCTATCGCCGTTGCCGTAACCTTAGGCTCATCGTTGGTCGGCTCTGCGATCGCTGGAGTAGCCGCCGAGACTGTCGTTTCACCGGCGGGGTCGATTGCGTCGGCGGGTTTCGCTTTCGCGTGGACAGATCGGAAGAAGACAAGTCTTTCACTCGACACCCAGGCGGATAGATTCGGGGAGTGCGTAGCGACAATGACCTGCAACTGCCCAGCGGGACCTCGATAGTCGGGCTTGATCTTTCTCGATTTCTCCGCTTGTTCCTCTAAGAAACAAAGAACTGCTGCTTGAAGTTGAGGATGAAGGTGTGCCTCCGGTTCTTCCACCAAGAACATGGTCAAATCGGCGCTCTTTACCTTTTCCAGTTCGACAGCGATTGTGGCGATGTAAAGAAGATTTGCATAGCCGTGACCGGTATAACGCAAGTCTTCGGGTTCGATTCCGTAATCAGCCAGCTTGAAGCGGAGTTCGCGGGCAATATCGATGAGGCTTTCGTCCGTACTGAAGCCAAGTGACGAAGCTTGACGGCGAACGCCAGCCGTCAACGCCGCGAGCCCAATATCAACAGCTCCGCCGATGTCCTTTAAGATTTGTTCGCCGGAGTCGCGCTTCAGTCGTTTGGCGAGCTCGTTGGGATTATCCTCGCCCAGAAAGTGCTGCAAGAGCGCGTAAATTCGAGTTGGGTTACCGGAGGCGAGAGCACGCTTGGCGTCACGAAGAGGTGGCAAATACACGTGCCGGATCATGTCTTGGCACCCGGGTTCTGGTGCGGACCTCAGATGGCCTGCCCAAGTCGTCGGACGGATGGGAAGACGCTTCTGGGTCTCATCATAGGTGAGGCCGAAGGTTACTCTCTCAAGGGTGTGGTCGGTTACGGCCGAGATCAGTCTTCCTTGCTGTGGGGCACTGAGATCGGAGAATGTGGCTTGAACCTCAAACTTGGGTTCCGCACCGCCGAAGCGAATGTCAGAGGATTCACAGTAGATTTCGCGCCGGCCGCTAAGGGGTGTAGTGATCAAACGCAGAGCGTCAATCGTATTGCTTTTGCCGCCATTGTTCTCTCCGACTAAGATCGTCAGGTCTTTCCCAAAGCAAATTTGCTCGTCTTCAAACGAGCGGAAGTTGTTAAGCCTGAGTGTGTCCAGGAACATGGATCCTCCTTTCAGGCGTTAAAGATCTGCTGCCACCCCAATGCGCATAGTTCCCGCACAATCGCCGGCGTCAAATTCCGGCCTGTGGCGATGCGCGCGGCCTCGCGGATCGTGTCATTGACTTCGCGAAAATACTCTTCCGTGGCACGCTCGACCACACGTGCCGCCTTCGCGTGCAGCGCAGGCTGAACGTTTGTTTGCCACTGCTCGCGAATCGCGGCGAGATTGCCGCCAAAGGTCTCGATCGTGTCGTGGATATAAAGAATGTCCTTGGCGCGCCTGTCGCGATCACGCTTGTCGTGAATCAATATCTTCTGCACCAGGAATGCCGCCGCATTGGGAAGAAGGATACGTCGAACGCCGGGCGTCGGATAGCCCGTGGCCGGGGCGATCATCACATTCCAGGGATTTTGGAGCAACAGTTCGAGGTAACGGAGCTTCTGGACTGAGACTCCGGAGATACGGGCCGTTACGTCACGCCTGCCTCCGCGCTTGACTGCGCTGCCCTCAAGCGGCGTCAGAAACTCCGCGTAAAAGCTGTTGTCTCCCGTCTCGACTCGGTAGTGCGCGGCCGGAGGCTGCATATCGCCCATCAGCTCTTCACGGAAGTTCCTTTCGAGCAGCCGCGCGCGAATCTGTCCGCCGGTAGCGGGCAGATCGAGAGGGACAGCGATGTCGGTATCGAAGGTTCCGAGAGGCTCGTATTCGAGCGGTTGCGCGAGAGGGTGCAGGCGGTAGAGGCGGTGTGCCCAACCACCGATGATGACGACCTGATCTAGCCACGGTTCGAGGGCGTCGACCAGGCGGGCGAAATACTCGACATCCGATTGGACGGCCATTACGGTTTCTCCTCGAAGATCGGCACAAGGACGCGGTGGCGGATCTCTTCGGCCTGTGCCTCGCCGCGTGCCGGATGGGAGCTCACGTCCAGCCAAACCTGCAGGATGTCGGCGACCGGAACGCCGTTGCGGACGACTGCGGCGCGGAAGACCGACTCCCGGAACGCGGGAATGCGCACATAAACGTCCGGTCTTTGTTCGGCGCCCTCGGGCGAGAGCCCCATCCGGCTGAGGACCTCCCGGTCGAGGCTTTCGAGATAGAAGTACGGCGGTACACCGTGCACGAAGCCGAATCCCAGAGATTCGGCTGCGGCAAACAGTCCGATACAGGCTCGAGGCGCCGGTTCGGCCTTTACGTTTGGCTCGGCGTTATAGGCGTAGAGTGCCGCCAGCAGTGGGCGCTCGCTCTTGCGCGGAATGATCCAGCGCAGGGGAAGCTCGGGCGCGCCGCGCAGATGGGCGGCCTGCCAGCGGCGCAATAGCTCTTCGCGGCGCACCAGGCGCAACGGTTCATCGTTCCGGTCGAGAAATCCCTCCTGTCGCAACTGGCGCACGAAACGGAAGGCGCTCATCACCGAGACCTCGGCTGCGGCCGCAAGCTCCGAAGCGTTGCGGTATTCCCTCCGCGGCGCGCGAAGAAGATCTTCGGGAAGCAGGGGCGCGAGCAGGACCTTGAGCATCCACTGGCTGAGATCGGAGAAAAGATACGCCGACTCGGGAGGAGGGAGCTTCTGCCGGTGCGCCCGGCGGGGAGGTGCGGCATTGAGCTTTTCGAGTCCGGGCCCGACGAAATGCCGGAAGCCTTCGCGGTCGAGGATGCCGATGGCGACGTCGGGCGCAAAATGGGAGAGAAAACTGACCAGGCTATTCGCAGCGCTCGAAGAGATTACCGGAGCGGCGACGACGGCGAGCGGCACTGCAGATTCAGGGAATGCCTGGGCACAGGCCCGGACTTGCAGGATAGCCTGCGAGAGCAAGGGCACGAGGCGGTCCGGGCGGCCTTCGGAGGCGGCCTTGAGTTCTATGATGTATCGGTGGTTGTCGCGTGCGACGACCAGATCCACTTCCTTGTCGGCAAACTTAGGCCCCTTTTTCACACGCCAGCCGTGTTGGCGAAAAAGACCGGCGAGTAGATCGAGGTAGTCGCGCTCGCTGCGCGCGCCCTGAGAGTTCGGATTGGAAAGCGGAGAGGCCATGGCTTTACCTTGGCCGCGTTAACTATCGTGGCCGTGGTAATTATCATGGCCACGGTAGCTACAAAAAGTCAAGCCCACCCTTTTTTCGATTGTGCGAACTTATAGGAAAAGGCCAGAATTCTCTTGAAAGAGGCTCGATTGAACCGATGCTCAGAGGCTTGCAGGTGCGACTCGGAATGGCGCAGCATCCTGGAAGGCGGCGGCTGAGCCGGTCTCCTATTCCCGAGCGTTGTGGGCATTGACGACAATCTGGTTGTCTATCCCGCCAACTGTGGCCGACGGCGCTTACCCTCAAGAACGAACAGGAAGTCATCGAGCAAGTGAGTCTCGCCGGCAGATACAAATGAAGAATCGCCCATTCCCGGCCATTGCAGACGGAACTGATGTATAAAGGTCAGAGAATACTTCAGATCGTCCGCAGAATGGATCGGAAGATGCAACTGCTGGGACTCTGGGAGTTCCTGAAAATCTTTGTACGCGATTTGTACGCAAACCTGGCAATCGTGGAATTCTGCAAATTTCAGGCATTCTCAGTATCAGTAACTTAAGTGTTTTCAGTGCTGATGACGGGTTCGACTCCCGCCGCCTCCACCAATAACTTGTTTATTTTCAATAGTTTACGGACGAAAGGCGCAGGAAAAGCGAATAGCGTTGCCATTAATAAGTCCTTCCCAATCAGCTAGATAGCTTCATTGACTTTGGAACGTGATGAGCCCACGTCCGAAAAAAGCAAACCGTTATTTTTCAGTTATCTAGATTAGCTATTAAGAGAGCGGACTTGTTCCGCGCGACGGCACGACCCCGGCCCGCAAGGTGCTGCGGTATTTATGTGTAATTAAGTTGTTTTTTAGATGTGAAACGGTGTATATTTCGATTTGCAGGAGGCTTCCATTGGCAACCGTTCCCGCATCTCGTCCTGATCTTGCGGCGCATCGTGAAGCGCTTCGCCTCCCCATCCCGAAGATCGTTAAGCAGCTCGTCGGCCTCATTGGGCGCAAGCTGACGGCCTACGTTGGCGGTGTCCGGGACGTGCGTGCCGTCGATCGGTGGATGAATGGAAGCGAGCTTTACGGGGATGCCGAACAGCGTTTGCGGTTCGCCTTCCAACTGGTCCGGATGCTCGCCGAAAAGGAAGATCCCACCGTGATCCAATCCTGGCTGACCGGGCTGAACCCTGAACTCGGCGACCGCGTCCCACTTCGGCTCATGAGGGAAAACGATCTCGAGACCGTGGCGCCGGAGATCATGGGAGCCGCGCGAGCTTTCCTCGTCGGCGGTTAGGAGCGAATTCGATGGATCTTGAAGCGAAGCGTCCATCGGGGCCGCTTTTCCGCGTCGGTCGAGATGACGATGCGTGGGCGGTTCCTGATTGGGCCTATGCCAAGGAAGACCGAACCTTCGGCAACCGTTTCGACGATCCGGCGGGTGTGTACAGGGTTCTGTATGCGTCTTCGCAACGGCTGGGATGCTTCATTGAAACCCTTGCGCGTTTCCGCGTAGACGTCTTTTTCGTCGCAGACCTGGCACTCATGGAGAACGGCGAAGATGACTTTACGGCGTTCGGCACGGTTCACAAAGCATGGATCAAAGGCCGCTGCATTGGCAGCGCAAATGTCGAAGGCGAATATGCGGACATCTATGCCCTCGCATGGGTCAGTCATCTCAGATTAGCGCTGGCCGGGACTGCGATGAAACTTGGGATGGAGGACATCGACCTGAGTTCGCTTGAACGGGCTGAGCCCCGCCTATTGACACAGCGGGCTGGCCGGATCGCATTCGAGCTCGGATATGCAGGAGCCTTCTACCACTCCCGCTACGGCCACTCGATTGGGAACTGGGCAATCTTCGAGGACTGGACAATGCCGGATCGGTTCCCTATTCATCAGCCGAACTCGCGGAGAGTGGCGGAAGACGATCCGGACTTGCTCGAAGCCCTGCGAATCCTTGGGCTAGTGATCGGCGATTGAGGGTCCAACTCCAAATGAGGTTCGGATCTACCAACCCAAAAACCGGAGGCCAAGACATCAATCTACGGCCTCTGTGCTGGGGCAATCGTGCACCATCAGAACATACAGCGGTTTGCCAATGGAGTCCGGCTGATGGGGGTGCGAAATCAGATTCAAACCCGCAGTTCAGGCAACAGAATTCCTGGGAGATCAAGATCAAATCTAGCCGCTATGTGATTGACTGAGCTGAGGTGCCATCTGGGCGGCTCAGTGTTCGGCGGTTCGGCCGAGCATCCGTGATTCGCGTTGGGCGACGGACGCGGCACGATCCACCTGAGTTGTGAGGTAAATGGATGCGATTGGTCGTAATTTCCGATACACACGGTCTTCACAATCGGATTCAAGGTCTTCCTGAAGGCGATTTGCTGGTCCATGCGGGCGACTTTATGAATTCAGGCTTCGACGTGGAGGACATTTTCTCTTTTAATACTTGGCTGGGTGAACAGAGTTTCCCGCACCGCGTCGTCTGCGCCGGCAATCATGACCGCTATTTTCAGATGGCGCCGGAGATGGCGCGCCCGCTCTTAACGAACGCGATCTATTTGGAGAACAGCGGCATCTCAATCGACGGTGTATCATTCTGGGGATCTCCGTACACACCGGAGTTTCTGAATTGGGCTTTCATGTACCCTCGCGGTTCAGCGGCGAACAGGTACTGGGACCAAATCCCGCACGGTCTCGACGTGCTCATTACGCATGGTCCACCATTTGGCGTTCTCGACCAAACTGCGCCTGGCGAGCCGCATCTGGGATGCGAAGAGCTATTGAAGGCAGTCGAGGAGAAGAAGCCCCGGGTACACCTGTTCGGTCATATCCATGGAGGCGCGGGGTTATTTGAGAACGAAGCCACTCGCTTCGTCAACGCCGCATATTTGAACGAGCGTTATAAACCGCTCGCACCCGCCGGGCAGATACGCGTTGTCGATCTTTAATCGGAACACCAATTCAGCATGCCGCGCGGCGAGTTGGCGTCCGACAAATCAAATTGGTAACATCTGGTGTATACGAAAACCTGAAGGTGCCGGCGCAAGCCGATGTCAACTGCCTCATGGGCGCCCGTGAGGCCGGTCGCACCGTTGCACATTGATCGATGATGCTGCAAGATCACCTCCGATTAACGCGGGAAGAACTTTATGACTTGGTATGGGCCAAGCCCGTGACCCAAGTGGCGCATCAATTCGAAATATCTGACAGAGCGATGGCGAAGATTTGCGCCAAAAAGCAAGTGCCGGTTCCGCCACGCGGTTATTGGGCTAAGAAAAGTGCAGGCAAAGATGTTCCTGCAATCCCTCTGCCTGAGTTTGTGACCAAACCTCCAAAGGAAAACAACGGCAAGGTTATCCCGGCACAACAAACCAAAAAGAATCCCAAACTCCGCAGCGTGTTTGACGAACGAAACCAGACGATCAGGAAAGCGCTCAAACAATTTCGCAATGCTTTAGCGGAAGCGAGTCGCCGAAAACGCCATGGCTCCTTATAAAGGAGCAACCCGGTGAGTGGATGTACATAAAACCCGTCCACCTTCGACGGAGATCCTCCGAATGCCGGCCGTTCATAAACCTGGCCGTCCTCCCCGAGAAAAGTATTCGTCTCGACCTCCCACATCAGATGAGTCCAGATGTGGTAGCCGCTGAGTCCGCGCCGGTCAAGTGCCTCGCAGAACTCGCCGAACACTTTGCCCCAAGGCCGTCCAATGTTCTTACGGATCGCCCCACGCAGCGGCGAAAGAAAGTCGGAAAAGTCCTTCGCGTTGATCTGCCTGTTCCGGGAAGAAGAACGGAACCCGCCGTATTCCTCCGGATAGTCGAAGTCCCGATAGGGGTTGACTCTCACGCTGCCGCCACATTTCTTCGTGATCGCCCAACTGCGGCCATGCCGCGGCCGTTCGGTCGTGCACTTCGCCAAATCTTGTCTCACTTTTCACCTCGCTAGTGATCCGTCATCGGTTGACCTCCTCTCTGGTACATGGCAATCTCCTTTCGTTCTGGTGGAGCCGGTGGGACTTGAACCCACATTGGGATTTCTCCCCCTGATTAAAAGTCAGGTCTCTGCAGCCAATTCGAGTACGACTCCAAAGTTGGTGGGTCACCGGGAAGTCGAATCCCGTCCGAGCGGTTAAGAGCCGCCTATGCTGCCGTCAACACCTGTGACCCGTGGTGGACGTGGTGAGAGTCGAACTCACGGATCTGGCGCTTATAAGGCGCCGGCTACATACCAACCCAGCAGCTACACGTCCACACAATCTGGTGGCTGCGGTCAGATTCGAACTGACTACCTTGCGCTTATGAGACGCCCGCTCATCCGCATGAGCTTCGCAGCCATTGGCGAGGGTGGGAGGACTCGAACCTCCGGGTCCGGTTTTGGAGACCGGCAGTGTAGCCACTTCGCTTACACCCTCATTTTCAAAGAGCAATAAAAAACCCGGCCTAAGCCGGGTCTGGTGCGCACCGCACAAATGCACTCAGACCCTCAAGACACGACTCCCCAAATGACCCGCTTCGTGGTCATTCTGACTATGTCGCGTTTGAAGGTCCTAAGCATTGCGTCGATTCACCGTCACTACTTTCGAGTTCTACTGTAGCACAACTTTGGAGCGCCCGGCAGGATTCGACCCTGCGTACACTTCGTTCGTAGCGAAGGCCATCAATCCTCTCTGGCACGGACGCTCAAAACTTGGTCGGGGAACTGAGAATTGAACTCAGACCACGTGCTCCCAAGGCACGGATGCAACACATTACACTATTCCCCGATGGTGCCAGCCCAGCGAGTTGAACGCTGCTCTCTCCGTTTTCAGCGGAGCGTATCGACCGCGCATACGCGACTGGCGAAATCTGGTGGACCTAGTCGGCTCTGCCCCGACCGCCTCCGCATTGCAAGTGCGGCGCTCTCCTCAATGAGCTATAGGCCCGAAACTGTGCCGGGGAATTTCACCCCGGCGATTGGGGTGGCCGGTGGGAGTTGAACCCACAAGAGACATGAGTCACAGTCATGCCCGACGTTCCGATAGTCGGCACGGCCACAGTTGGAGCACCTGGGGCTACTCGAAAACCCATTCTGCTGATTACAGATCAGCCGCTCTTCCACTTGAGCTACAGGTGCAATCTTTTTGGAGCCGGCAGCAGGATTTTAACCCGCATCCTTCGCCATACCGAGGCGACGCTCTGGCATTGAGCTATGCCGGCCCGACTTCAGTAGTACAGATACTTCCTCCACTTCTCCTCGTCGATTCCCGTCTGGCGCATGAAAGCGCGAGAAGTGTGAATCGTCACGCGGCGCGGCTGGCGAAGCAGCTTCATGCCGGCCTCCGCCGGCGTCCGGTCCGCCTTTGCGCGCGTTGCAGTCGCGGCACGCGGCGACCAGGTTCTCCCAGGTGCTCAGTCCGCCTTGAGCACGCGGAATCACATGCTCCAATTCCAATTCGCTGCTCAAGAACTTCTCGGCGCAATACTGGCAGGTGTGTTCGTCGCGGATGAGGATGTTCTTCCTCGATAGCGTCTGGATCCGAGACGGCAAACGCCGATACTGGCGAAGGCGAATGACACAAGGCAATTGCAGGCCGACATGCACATACCGATCGTGTGCCTCTTCGATGACGGCAACACCCTTGATGAGCAACACGAGGGCACGGCGAGCCCGGGTAATGTTCACGGGCTCATAGCTCGCGTTGAGCACTAATACCGGCATCGTCATTGCACTCGTCATATAGCCTCTCTTGCATCTTGGAGCTGGCGGCCGGAATCGAACCGGCTTGGTCCTCGTTACGAATGAGGTGCATTCCCTCTCTGCCACGCCAGCTTCAAATACCTCACCGTCGCATTCGTTTGGAGCGGCTGGCCGGAGTTGAACCGGCGATCTCCGCGCTGGCGACGCAGCGTCTTACCGCTCGACTACAGCCGCTCATCATCTGGCTCCGGGAGGGGGATTCGAACCCATTCCGTCTGTGGTGTCAAAGACCACTGTCCTGCCTCTGGACGATCCCGGATCACGCTCTCCTTCCGTCGTTCAAACACACGTCTCTTATCTATGTCAGATAACTCACTGACATAGTCACTAACTGGCTGGCGAGCAAGGCTTCGAACCTTGACTTTCCGCGTTCAGAGCGCGGCGTGTTCCCAGTTACACCACTCGCCACTAATGTTGGCTGCGCAGGCGGGAGTCGAACCCGCATAACCCTGATTAACAGTCAGGTTCTCTGCCAGTTGAGATACCGCGCAATGTTGCCCAGAAACTAAAAGCCCCCGACCTTGTTGAAGGCCGGGGGCTCGAGTCTCCTGAAATGGAGCTGATCTCGCTAGTCCGGCCAGAACACGGTAATACCCTACCGCGTCGGTTGCGCCACGCCGCTGGTATAAATCCGTGATTGACTCGGAACATCATGACTGTTGTACTTTACCCCGACTTAGTTTCAAAAGTCAAATGCAAACGCTGCAACTATTAGTCACCCACGGATGTGGGCACTACCATCTCGAACAATTGTAGGCAGCGTGAACGCGGAACTTCGCGCACCATCATTGAAGTGTGGTCACGCCGACCAGAGTTGAACTGGCATCCGCGCCTTGAAGGGGCGCTGGCCTAACCGTTAGCCTACGGCGTGAAGAATTGTTGGCGCAGCCGACCGGATTCGAACCGGCATCTGCTCGATCGACAATCGAGAGCTTTGGCCAATTAAGCTACGGCTGCGGAATTGGAACTGCCACGGTTGGCTCGACGCTCGTGCGAGCGACTAGCGAGCGGCTGCCCCATGCAATGGTGGGTGTGGAAGGATTCGAACCCTCAATGCTCTGAAGAGCTCCGGGTTTACGGCCCGGTAGGGCAAGCCAGTCGCCCCAACACACCCAACACTTGGCGGAGAGGGCGCGAGTCGAACGCGCAAGTCCCAAAGGTACGTCCCGCTTCAAACGGGATCGGCTTGCCACTTGCCGAACCTCTCCAACATGATGGCGATGATCCTCGACAACGGAGTTACGTCCCTCGCACAAACGTGCCATCCGCAAGCGCCTTGCGGATGTATCGCATCAGCGTGATCGCCTTGAATTCAGCCGTCAGCGTCGCTCCTCCGATGTCTTCAAGCGAGACCGGAAACTGATACCTTTGCCCTTCCACATCGACGGCGTAGAACATGTTGCCCGTGCGATAGAAAGAGAACCTGGCCATGTTGTCCTTCACAATCTGCTTGATACTCGGCATCATCTGATTCATCCTCTCTTTCCTAAAATTACTGGCGCTTCATTGGCGGTAGCGGCGCGAGTCGAACGCGCAAGCCCCGAAGGTACGTCCCGCTTCGAACGGGATGGGCTTTCCAATGCCCAACGCTACCCCCACCCCAGCGACGAAGACCTGTCGCCGGGGACCCCGGTTCATGGCGGTAGGAGCAGGACTTGAACCTGCACACGCACTCTGCGCGTGAGCCTCGCCTCCGACGAGGTGCGATACCGTTCCGCTCATCCTACCGTTCAGTCAAGAATCTGGCGGAGACGATCCGATTCGAACGGATGGTGCCATTTCAAGGGCACTCCGCGTTAGCAGTGCGGTGCCATAGACCACTCGGCCACGTCTCCATGAATCTCTTGGTGGGGATGGAGAGATTTGAACTCTCACGCGCGAAGGCACTGGTTTCTAAGACCAGCGTGTCTCCCATTTCCACCACATCCCCACGACTTACTAACTCCACTGCAACTTAGATACACTTCAACTGATCAGGTTCTTAAATATGAACTCTGTCGGCGAAATGGTGGGCTCCCAGGGACTCGAACCCTGAAGATGTCACAGCTCTTGAGGCTGCCGCGTCTGCCGATTCCGCCAGAAGCCCATAAAGCAAAAGCCCCTCGATTTCTCGAGGGGCTTCGGCGATTCCGTAGATTCTACCTAAATCAGCCGCACCCCTCCATGCCCAGCAAATCGCTGAGTGATTCGGACAGATACGACTTGAATAGGTTCTTCACGAAAACGAGAATAACTCAGATCAAGATAAAGCGCAACTAACTTTCAGGTTATTTCTTAATGTAAGTAGCGAATTTATTTCTTCAATTGGAGTTGCGTCTTTTTGAAAAGTAGGGCATGATGACATTCATGCTGAATCGAGTTCCATCAACGACACATCACGAAGCGAAAGGCCTCCGGCCGTATTCGCAAGGTGAGGTTGTGTTCATGCCAGGACTCGATTGGACAAGCGCATAGCGCGTTTTCCCAAAGCAGACTTCGAGCCCCTGGCCTGATGGTCAGGGGCTTTTTCGTTGGGCTCAAGAAAACTGTCGTCGCCATTGCCTTTAGCAGCGACGCAAGCAAGTGAGGATCACTCTCGTGGTACGCATGGAGATTTTCGATAACCAGATTCCAGTGTTCGGTCAGGCCGATGATCGTACGCTGAACCAGATTCGCGTCTGTGCGCGCACCGCCGACAAAGTCGCACTGATGCCCGACAACCATGTCGGCTATGGTGTGCCGATCGGCGGAGTGGTGGCATACAAGAATGCGATCAGCCCTACCGGTGTCGGCTACGACATCGGCTGCGGCAACAAGGCCGTGCGTCTTGATATGCCCGGCGCGGAGTTGCGTGCGCGCATTGCCAGGATCATGGACGACGTGTGGTCGACCATCAGCTTCGGCGTTGGTCGCAGGAACAACGAAAAGGTGGACCACGCTCTGTTCGATGATGTGGCATGGAAGCTGAAGGCGATTTCTTCTCTCAAGGAAATGGCGCGTAACCAGCTTGGCACCGTGGGCAGCGGGAATCACTACGTCGATCTGTTCACGGATGAAGAGGATCGCGTGTGGATTGGTGTGCACTTCGGCTCGCGTGGATTGGGTCACAAGACGGCTACGCACTTCCTGAAGGCCGCCGGCGCTTCGGATGGGATGGACGTGGAGCCTTGCGTTCTTTCAACCGATAGCGATCTTGGAGCGGAGTATCTCGAGGCTATGCGTCTGGCTGGCGACTACGCCTATGCGGGTCGTGACTGGGTCTGCGGCCGTGTGGCCCAGATCCTGGGAGCGCCGATTGTCGAAGAGGTGCACAACCATCACAACTACGCCTGGCGCGAAGAGCACGAAGGCGAGCAGTTGTGGGTTGTACGCAAGGGCGCGACGCCGGCCTTTCCGGGCCAGCGCGGATTTGTTGGCGGCACGATGGGCGAGCAGTCGGTCATTCTCGAAGGAGTTGAAAACGAGCATGCCCGTTATTCGCTCTATTCCACCGTGCACGGCGCGGGTCGTGCAATGGGCCGTCGCGAGGCGACAGGCGTTGTCGATCGCAAGACCGGAGAGGTCAAGCGAGCCGGCAAGGTCACGCCGGAGATGATGCGCTCCTGGGTGGATCGCGCCGGGATCGAACTGCGCGGCGCTGGACTGGATGAGTCACCGGACTGCTACAAGCGTCTCGATGAGGTGCTTGAGGCGGTTGGCGACACGGTGCGCATCCTGCACCGTCTCACTCCCGTCGGAGTCGCCATGGCCGGAGCAAACGAGTTCGATCCGTACAAGGACTGAATCTCGCCTGGACCGATGTGAGTCTGGTCCAGGCAATCACTCTCACTTCGTGATTTCTAACCTAACGGCGGATCTAATCGAACTCAAAACGGCGACTGCTGTCGCCTACACTGGAAGACAATGCTTCTCACGGTCACTACAACGCACCGTCCTGCGACGGATCTCGGTTACCTGCTGCACAAGAATCCGGCGCGGGTTCAGACGGAAGAGCTTTCTTTCGGCAAAGCTCACGTCTTCTATCCCGAGGCCGGCGAATCGTGCTGCACAGCAGCCATCCTGCTGGAGGTTGATCCGGTCGCGCTGGTGCGAGGCCGTCGCGGTCCGGCTGGAGAGGGAGGGCAACTCGAGCAGTACGTCAACGACCGCTCATATGGCGCGAATTCTTTCATGAGTGTCGCCCTTGGAAGGCTCTTCACCACTGCATTGAACGGAAAGAGCAAAGAGCGTCAGCAACTTGCCGAGACAGCGATTCCACTTGTCGCAAACGTGCCAGTGATTGCAGCACGTGGCGGAGAAGATCTGGTGCGCCGGCTATTTGAGCCCCTCGGGTATGCACTCGAGATCGCCCGCTTGCCCCTGGACGATCGATTCCCCGAATGGGGAGAGTCGCCCTATGTGGCTTTGGAGATTCGGGCAACGACGACTTTGCAGAAGCTTCTCACGCATCTTTACGTGCTGATCCCGGTTCTCGACAACGAGAAGCACTATTGGGTGGGCGAAGACGAGATCGAGAAGCTTCTGAAACGGGGAGAGGGATGGCTCGGGGCACATCCGGAGAAGGAACTGATCGTTGCGCGCTATCTCAAGCGACAGCGCAGCCTGACGCGGGCGGCACTGGAACGGCTGGCGGAAGATACGCCGCCCGAAGAGGAAACGACTGCAACGCGCGGAGACGAGGAGGAGGAGAAGGTCGAACGTCCGCTCGGCTTGCACGAACAGCGCCTGGGAACGGTGCTGTCGGTTATGCGTGGAGTCGGAGCAAAGCGGGTTCTCGATCTTGGGTGCGGCGAAGGCAAACTCCTTCGGCTTCTGCTGGGCGATTCGCAGTTCGAGCACATCCTCGGAATGGATGTGTCCTGGCGGTCCGTCGAAATCGCAAACGACAAGTTGAAATTGAATCAGATGGGTGAGAAACAACGCGCCCGTATCGAACTGATTCAGGGTTCGCTCATGTATCGCGACAAGAGGCTCGAAGGCTATGACGCAGCGGCCGTTGTCGAAGTGATCGAGCACCTGGATGCGCCGCGTCTGGCAGCTTTTGAGCGGGTTCTGTTTGAGTTCGCGAAACCGGGGCATGTGATCGTGACGACACCCAACATGGAATACAACGCCCTGTTTCCGACTCTGCCGGCGGGAAAACTCCGGCATCGCGACCATCGTTTTGAGTGGACGCGGAGCGAATTCGATGCGTGGGCAAACCGCATCGCCAGCTGTTACGGATACGCGGTCCGCATTCAGCCAGTCGGTCCAGTCGATGAAGCACTTGGTGCGCCGACGCAGATGGGGATCTTTGAGCGTGCGGGAGAGCAGGCATGAAAATCACAATTCCGGAGCTTTCCCTGGTTGTCCTGATCGGTCCTTCCGGGTCCGGCAAGTCGTCTTTTGGTAGAAAAGTCTTTCTGCCCACCGAAGTCGTGTCTTCGGATGCTTGCCGCGGGCTGGTCTCCGACAACGAGAACGAACAGGCGGCGACCAATGATGCCTTTGACCTTCTGCACACGATCGTGCGGAAACGGCTGGGCCGCGGCAGACTCACTGTGATTGATGCGACGAACGTTCAGCCGGAAGCCCGCAAATCTCTTGTCGAACTGGCGCGCGAGTATCACGTGCTGCCGGTCGCGATTGTTTTCGATTTGCCGGAGAAGTTGTGCCAGGAGCGCAACGTCAGCCGTCCCGATCGTCAGTTCGGACCCCATGTGATCCGGAATCAGGCTCAGCAAATGCGCCGCTCCCTTCGTGGATTAGAGCGCGAAGGATTCCGCTATGTCTTCAAGCTCTCATCTCCGGAAGAAGTGGACGCAATCACAGTAGAACGACAGCCTCTTTGGAACAACCGCCGGGAAGTGCACGGACCATTCGATATTGTTGGCGACGTCCACGGGTGTCTCGACGAATTGCTGGAACTCATGGCCACGCTTGGCTACGAGGTCGATCGGCAGGAGGCAGCGTTTTCAGTTGTGCCTCCCGATGGCAGGAAACTGGTGTTCGTTGGCGATCTTGTCGATCGCGGCCCCGCGACGCCAGATGTATTGCGACTGGCGATGACAATGGTTGACGCAGGGCAGGCGTTTTGTGTGCCCGGGAATCATGACATGAAGCTCATGAAGGCTCTCAAGGGTCGCGACGTGCAACTGACGCACGGCCTGGCGGAGTCGCTTCAGCAGCTGGAAAAAGAGCCTGCAGAGTTTCGGTCCCAGGCGTCGAAGTTTCTCGATGACCTGGTGAGTCACTATGTCTTCGACGACGGCATGCTGGTTGTCGCGCACGCCGGCATGAAGGAGTCGATGCAAGGGCGCGGGTCCGGTAAAGTGCGCGATTTTGCGCTCTATGGCGAGACGACCGGAGAGACGGACGATTTCGGTTTGCCGGTTCGCTACAACTGGTCGGCGGACTACCGCGGCAAAGCGCTTGTCGTCTACGGTCACACGCCGGTCCCGGAGCCGCTTTGGTTGAACGGTACTGTCAACATCGACACCGGCTGCGTATTTGGCGGCAGATTAACGGCGCTCCGTTATCCAGAACGTGAGATCGTGTCGGTACCTGCAAAGGCCACCTACTACGAATCCCGCAAGCCGTTCCTGCCGAACGAGGAACTTGCTCCTCGCGCTGCGCAGCACGCGGCAGACGATGTGCTCGACATCGATGACGTAATCGGAAAGCGGCTGATCGATACGCGGCTTTTGCCGCGCATTACGATTCGTGAGGAGAACGCGATAGCGGCTCTCGAAGTAATGAGCCGGTTCGCAGTCGATCCGAAGTGGCTGATCTATCTGCCGCCAACAATGTCTCCATCGGAGACCTCGAAGCTGCCCGGCCTTCTGGAGCAACCGCAGGAGGCCTTCGCCTACTATCGGCACGAAGGCGTACCCCAAGTGATCTGCGAGCAAAAGCACATGGGTTCGCGCGCCGTGGTGATTCTTTGCCGGGACGAGGCAGTATCGGTGAAGCGCTTTGGCGTCATCGAGCCTGCTCTGGGCGTCGTGTACACCCGCACCGGACGGCGCTTCTTCAATGAGATCACGCTGGAGAAGGAGTTTCTGGCACGCATCCAGGAGGCAGCCGATCACAGCGGCCTCTGGGAAGAACTGGGCACAGATTGGATGTGCCTCGATTGCGAATTGATGCCGTGGTCCGTTAAGGCGCAGGAATTGCTCACGTCGCAATATGCGCCCGTGGCGGCAGCCGGAACTCAGGTGCTCTTGAGCGCCAGGAGTGCGCTCGCGTCCGCAACCACAAGAATCGACGCTTTGCAGGAATTGGCCAAGCGAACGGAAGCGCGTCTTGAGTCGCTGGCTAAGTATCGTGAGGCATACGGGCATTATTGCTGGCCTGTGAGATCCATTGACGATCTGAAGCTTGCACCCTTCCATCTGCTTGCGACCGAGGGTTCCGTGCACACGGACAAGCAGCATGGCTGGCACATGGAGCAGTTGACCAAGCTCTGCGCTCAAGATGAGAAGTTGCTTCTAGCCACGCCGTCCAAGATTGTCGACGTGAACGACACAACCAGCTGCGATCAGGCGGCGGAGTGGTGGCAGGCACTGACTTCGGCCGGCGGTGAAGGCATGGTGGTGAAGCCGCTCGACTTTATCAGCAAGGGCCGGCGCGGATACGCTCAGCCCGCCGTCAAGTGCCGCGGACCCGAGTATCTGCGCATCATCTATGGGCCGGAATACCTGATCCCCGAGAATCTGGAGCGCCTGCGTTCGCGCGGCCTGGGTGCCAAGCGATCCCTCGCAAACAGAGAGTTTGCCTTGGGCGTCGAAGCTCTTGAACGTTTCGTCCGCAAGGAACCCCTTCGCCGGACTCACGAATGTGTGTTTGGTGTCTTGGCTTTAGAGAGTGAGCCCGTCGATCCGAGGCTCTAATAAGGGAACCATTCGCCTGATTCAGAGAAAATGTCCGCCCGCAATAGCGCCTAGATTATCCGCGCGCCTGCGTTGGCGTGGAGATGAGCGAGGTAACGCGCTTGAATCAAGCAGCGGGCGCTTTCCGCATCTCGTTCTGTGAGGCGGTTCAGCACTGCGGCCAACGTTGTGAGCCCGGCGCTATAAGCATCAATCCGCATCTCAGAAAACCGTCGGGCATTTTCGGCGATGCCGGTGGTGGTTCCAGCTTCAGCTGCAGCGACCAGCCGCCGCTCGAATTCGGTAAGAAAGCCGCGCAAATAGACTGAAGTGGCTTGCAGTTCTTCACCGTCTACGGTTTCGTCGGTTGCGGAACCCACGTCTTCCTCCTGCTGCTCTTCAGCGGCGCGCGTGTGATTCTTCGACATTTGCCGAGGCAGTGCATCAAAAGCAAGATGGAGCACAGGGGAGCCGGCATTCCCAGGGTCGAGAATCGATATGGGCATTGCAACCAGCCCGTTGTCAGCGAGGCTCAAATTCACCAGGATCTTCCAGCGAGAACTGGCGGGCGGATTGAGCGCTTCCAGCGTGCGAACCGTCTCTTTGCTTAGCTCTTCAAACGGGAGTGAGAGCTGCAAGAGGTTTTCTTCCTCGTCGTAAACTTCCCAAACAAGTGTCTGCGTGACGGATTCAAAGCTCTTTGTACCGGCGAATGCGGGCTCGATTACGGCAATGCGGTCGAGCGGATTTGTGTCTCGTAGGCCAATCGGTTGAACGGCTAGAGCGTGCGCTTTCAGGGCGGGCCACGAGGTGAAGCAACGGTCGCCAAACTCGAGCTGGGCGAGAGATGTTGGACCGGGCACCAGCACGGTAGTCTCCCACACAGCCAACCGCTCGAGAGCACATTCAGCCAGTTCCCGATTGTCGGAGGCGGCAGAATCAAGGTAAAGCCGCAGTTGAATCCATTTGCCTGCGCGCCACATCTGTCGCAGGACTGCTAGTTGAGCTTGCCCATCAGGGTTTTGTTTCGCTGCATTCGAAATTGCCCCCGGAGAAACCAATTTCCTCTGCAGGAGCAGAGATGTGGCTTCGCGGGCGACGGAGCGGCTATCCGAAGAAATTCTCTCAAGGAGTTTTTCATCGATCTTTTCTACGTTCAGGACACCCAGTGAAAGAACGGCAGCACTCCGTACGCGCGCAGAACGGTGATTGAGTAGTTCGAGCAGCCGTCGACCGTCCTCGCGTGAACCGGTTTCGGCTAGACCGCGAACTGCAATCTCCGTTCTTTTGCTGTTTCCGCCGGCCAAGGCTTCGCGGTAAATCACAGCCGGAACAAGGCCAAACCGCTCGACGCACAATGCCTGACATGATCGGCGTATCCCTGTGCAGCGATCGAACAAAAACCTAGATAGTTCCTCAGGTGAGACATCGGTTCGAGCCAGGACATCGAACGCTCCCTGCCGAATGGGAGGGTACGCGTCATTGCTCGCGAGCCTCATCCAGTCAATCTCGTCGCCCGGCCACAGAGCAGGTCCCGAGGCGAACGCCCACTTGCGAATAGCTACGTCAGATTCAGCAAGTGCGCGGTTGAGAACCGTCTTTACATCTAGCGCGGGATTGCTTGCGGCAATTGGGTAGCATGCCCACCGGACAGCGCGCTGGTTTGAGTCAAGACCCGCCACAACCTCGTCAACGCAGGCAGGGCGTTTCAGGAGTTGGTTGAACCATTCACGGTACGCCTGACGGAAGCGCGAATGCTCGGACAACCGCTCAAGCAGCCCCAGGCACCGGACGAATATGCCGCCATATTGCGGCTGCAGCTTATCGATAAGCTCTATGTCGGCGGCACGCCGCACGGCTTCCACCCAGTCAACCAGGCGTAGAAGCAGAAATGGAATCGCCGTCCCCGACGAATCCTTGCCCATTGAGTGAATCACCTCGGCGCGTACATACCCGCTGCGGTGGGCAGACATGAGCGCAAGGATAATAAGATCGTCGGGATCGCGCCCTTTCAGCTTCTTCACTGACGGCTTCACGCCATACCAATCCTCGACATGAGCCCAAGCCGTCCGCAAAGCTTCATCGAGTGCGGGAAGTTGCTCCAGCGGCAATCGCTCAAAGAGGCGGCGGATCGCGGATCGTGCCTCTGCCTGAACTTCGTGATTCGGAGCAAATGCATATGAAAGCAAATCCGAGATTGCATGAGCTTCGCCACTGTCGCCGATGGATCGAATCCTCGAAACGGTGTCCAACTCACCCCGCCATCGAGCCTGAATATCGGGCCACGTCACAAGCGGATAGACGAGTTCTTTGATCGCAGGCGAGAGCCCTTTCAGTTGTCGATTGTGCATAGAACGATCACTCTGGCTTCGCCTTAATTTTATGCAGACGCAGTCCCGCAGCAAGCCCATCATCGACGCTCGCTGGGGGATTACCGAGATGGCCACGAACAAACGCGGTCGCCAGCTCGCTGAAATAGCGCCCCATGGTTGGTTAAAGAATACAGGCCGAGAACTTCGGTCAAAAGCTGCTAGCCATTGTTTTTATCAGTTTGCAGCGAAACTTGGCCTTTCAATCGAGGCTCTCCCGGACTTCCCAAGGTGCTCCACCTCGCCACGCGAAATCCCACGCAGCATCGCTGGCTCCCAGCCCATATCGTGTTCCGACAGACCCACATAAAATGCTCCGGTCCGGTGCCGTTCGTGTCGGCTCGTCGTGGGTCCAGAAGCAAACGGTATATACACCATGATCGAACCGCGCTTCTGCACTTCGGACTCACTGCTGAACCATACGAATGCAGCATCCCTATCAACGTCCGCTATTCGCCTGGTAAGCGCCAGCATGCTCGCGCACTCGATATGCAACAGCGGCCTGGCGACGGTCCCATCGTAGTTCGGACCGGCAAAGACTCGCTCTGCAACCACTCGGTGCGGGACAAACGGCGGCACATGCAGTGTGACCTTATGAATGCCCGCGTAGAAGTGTTTTCCAACGGAGACCTTCCCCGCGAAGTGCATCCATTTCGGTCCAAACCAGTTGTCAATGCGAATGACGTATAGCCGCGCTGGCTCGTAGTTGCGAACAACACCAGCCACAAGCGCTTGCATCTTTTTCATGAACTCAGCCGAGTCTCCTGGCTGCGCCGAAGTGAACTCTGTCACACCATCGAACATATTTGACTCCGGTACCCCAGGTCCCGTGCATATCGAGACCTGGGGCATTTGGGTTAATCGAGAAACGCAATCTGCGGAGCGTGCTTCGCAAATCGTTCCCGGTTCATGTACACGCGATGCCAGCACCAAAGATCAATGGTCTTGTGATCCTTGTGCCGGATCTCGCCACGCGCATAGACAGCGGCATCTCGCACCATCTGGCGCCAGCCGAAACGGCCGGCGTCTTCGTTGGTCGCTATGAGCTCGTGATAACTCGCGAGGCTCAAGCCGGCGGGATACGCGCGGCTCACCATCACCACTTCGCCGCCCTTCCTCATCATCTGCTCGCAGATGTGAGGCTTGCTGCCACCTCCCCGGCTAAGCGGCTCGTTGCGCAGAATCACGGCGTCTTTGTCATTCACGCCGGGCTCCGGAACAAAAAACCACTCACCCTGCCTTATCGCCTCACGCCCACCGATTTCCGTGGGACGCAGGCTGGCGATTGCGGTTCGCACATCGTGAACACCATCGCCCGGCACGGCTGCAGCAAACCAGTGGCGTTCATCGCGCCCAAGCAGGAACTTGTGCTTTTCACTTCCGTCTCGAGTCATCAGCACCAGGTGATGCGAACGCGGCTGCACGTCCAGAACTTCGATTGCAACCTCTTCCTCACACCCGATGACAAACACTTCTCCGGAACGGTCCCTGCCTACATCAATTGCAATCTTCGTCCGTTGCCTCAGGCGAGGTCCGCGCACAACAACGCGCGCACCCATGCGGGCGAAGTGCCGACACAGATACTCCTGGGTCGTCATACTTTCCCTTCTAATTGTTGGGGGTTGCCGTTATGCGCGGCAGAGGAAGGCAGAGAAAGAGCCGTCCTGCGCCGTGCCAGTTACACAGTTACGCAATCGATGATTAATTCGCATGGACGTCTCCTTTCCTTGAATAAAGTAGCATGGTTTCGATTTCGGAGCAACGAATTATCGAACTTAAGGTTGAATGAAAACTCGAATGAAGGCATAATCGTAGAGCGAATCGGTAACTTCACAAGGCCGATTCGCGACTCGACGAAAACCGGAGGAGACTATGTCGCCGATTGCCAATAGTCCGAAGCCGTCGAGCCCGCTCGTCGCCGCCTAATCCAGCCGGCCGGGCTGGCTCCCAATTTCAACCCATGAGTTGAAGCCGCACCTGCGCACATACGCAGGACGGCAAGTCGCGCCTATGCGCGACAAGGGAGAAGTTTGTGAAGTGGCAAAAGCGTCGTAATCGTGCGGCGGAGTCCGTTGATCCGGAGTTCGCCGAAGCACTTCTGGGCAATAGCCCAGAGAGAGCATCACTCGACCGCAAGGTAATGCGGAAGACACAGCAGTTTTGTCGCCAGGTCCAGCGCGCCCTCAACGTAGCGCTCGCTAGCAGCGATTCGCAATTGCAGGGTTACGAAATCTTCGTCGACGAGGTTTCTCCAGCTCCAGATTGCGGGCACCTGTTGGCACACATTGTGGTTTCCGAAGGTTGTCCCATCTCGGATGCCATGACGTGGCTCCGGCAAAATCGGCCACGGCTTCGCACCGAGGTTGCCATGAGCATCGCACGGAAGCGCGCGCCGGAACTAGCGTTCGTGCCGGCCTTTCTAGTGGGAGGTGAGAATGACTGATCCATCCTTGCCTCCAATCAGAATGTGGCTGACGGCCCCACTCAGTCATGAAGTCGCCGAAGCTCTGGGGCGTCTCCAGCAGGCCCCAGATGTCCAGCGGATCGCTGTCATGCCAGACGTTCATCTTGCCAACGACATCTGCGTGGGAGTGGTGCTGGCAACGTCACGACTGATTTACCCGCAGGCAGTAGGCGGCGACATCGGTTGCGGAATGCTTGCTGTGGCAACGAACTCCAGCGCAGAGCCGTTGCGCGATCCGAAAGCCGCCGGCCAGATTCTGGCCGAATTCGCAAAGGCGATCCCAAGCCGGCGTCGCAACCGGCAGGCTGTTGTTGCCCAGCCTCAAGACTTGGATTCCATTGAATTGACCAGTGCCAGGCTCGAGTCGATCCGGCGAAGTGAGGGCGCAGTGGAGTTCGCAACGTTGGGCAGCGGGAACCACTTTCTGGAGCTTCAGACAGACGAGGAGGACCAGCTCTGGCTGATGATTCACAGTGGCTCTCGTGCCCTCGGCCAGGCGATCCGCGATCATCACCTTGCTGGTTCACAGTTAGTCGATGGCCGCTTTCGTGCGCTGGACGCTGAGTCCGAGCAGGGAGCAGCATACTTGCATGACCTCGACTGGTCTCGCCGGTATGCAGCGGCTTCAAGGCGAGCGATGGCAGCGGAAGCGGAGAAGGTGATTCAGGATGTAATTGGCGCCCGACTGCTTTGGGAGACGTCCATCACAACCGATCACAACCACGTCGCTCTGGAGCAGCATGGCGCAAGCAGATTCTGGGTCCACCGGAAAGGCGCTATGGCGCTGCAGGCTGGTGAGCTTGGCGTGTTGCCGGGTTCCATGGGGACGCTCAGTTTCCATGTCGAAGGTCGGGGATGCGAGGAAGCCCTCAATTCCAGCGCGCATGGCGCTGGGAGGGCGATGAGCCGGTCCGAGGCGGCGAGGAAGATCAGCCGCGCAGAACTGCAACGCCAAATGAAAGGCGTCTGGTTCGACTGGCGCCTAGCCGATGCAATCCGCGACGAGGCTCCATCGGCGTACAAGGACATTCGCGCAGTTCTGAAGACACAACACGATCTTGTCAAAGTGCGCCGCACGCTTCGGCCGCTCTTGAACTACAAAGGCACGTGACCGACGACTACGGATGCTGGGCGGGCATGGCGATCGTGTCTGCCCAGTTGTTCGGATAATATGAGAGCCAGCCAGCACCGAGAGTGTCCTGATGAAAACCAAATCCGAAGGCTTGTTTGAAGAATTTCTGGCCACAAACAATCTGTCGTTCGAAAACATTGATGTGGACACCACACCCAGGCCGGATTACCGCGTCACTGTCGGATGCGGTGAAATCATCTTCGAGTTGAAGGAACTGGCGGAGGATGGAAATTTCGGCGTGATCAAAGACCCGAACTTTCCGCACATCAAGAGCAGTTCGCGAACCGTGGGCGACCATATCCGGCGCAGGATCGAAAGTTCAAAAAAGCAGATCCAATTTGGGGCCAAGCAAGGCATTCCTTCAATTCTTCTGATCTACAACAACATCGACCCTGTCTTTCAGGACTTCGGCACCGAGCCAATGGATTTCACGGCCGCCATGTATGGCGCGTACACGATCCTCATGAACAGGGAAAGCAGAGCCACATCGGATTTGTTCAACGGAAAAGACCGGATGCTTCAAGAGAGCAAGAATACGTCGTTTAGCGCCGTCGGCCATTTGTGCGACCGTGGTGGAAAGACAACGGTCATCCTCTACGAGAACGTCTTCGCCAAGGTCAAAGTTCCTTACAGCCAATTGCCCGCGTGCTTCGACGTGCGGCGCATCGACGTCTCGACCGACCCCCTAATCGCGCCTTAGACGGGTCGGGGGCATGGGAGATGATGCAGTCTGCGATATGAGGATCTACAAAGGCTCTCGCTAGCCGATCGTTACCCCCGGAGTCCCAGGCAAAGTGGAAGTGTCAGGCTCCGACAGCCATTTCAGAGGGAATGGCAATCCTTCGCAGGCGAAGTCCAAATGGATTACGCGGCGATGAGCGGGTGCATGTGAAGGAGATGATGCATGGAGCAGGAGTGGTCGCATCAACATTGCACCACCCCTACCAACAGTACATGTGCAAGCCCGCGATTTCGCAAGAATCGAAGGAATCTCTCCCTCTGCAATGCGACCTGCGCGATGTGATCCAGCAATCACATGCAGAGCGCCATTAGACTCGTCGCAGGCGTCAAGATGAAGCCGGATCGAAATCATCCTCTCTAAGACTTGTGCGGGAGGCTGAACATGAAGAATGCCGGCCTTCGTGGACCACGGCCCGAATCCTTCCAAATCCTCTCGCGCGCTCACCGCGATCGTGACATCCTGATGCCAAGGAACCTTCCAATTTGCCTCCGGAATTTTATCTAAGAGGATGCCACGGACCGCGAATACCCTGTCTCCGAGCACCGCCTCGGCCAATTGGCGCACCCGTGCAGATTCGGCCAACTCGCTGATTTCTGCAAGATCCAAAAGGTTGCGCACAGCAAAGATTCTGCCGCTCCGGAGCAGTTTTTCGCCGTCTTTCTGCCGCTCGATAGCTTCGATCAGCGCATTGACCTCCGACTCGATCAAAACGCCTTCTTGAACGGCATATCCCTCAATTTCAACTTGGCGCGTGATGACGTTCGGATCGGACATGATCTTGATTTTAAGGTCAGACACAAAAGCTCAATCTGCCAGTTGTCGGCTATACGTCCGCACCTCCGAAAGCTGACGCTAAGATCCAGGTGCTGGCTGATCCTTTAGAGGTCCAGGAGCAGTTGTCAGAGAAGTCTTCGTCGGAACACGTCCGCGCCAGACAGTGACGCAAAGAACGATCCCGCCGACGAAGCCACTCAGATATGACACGTTGTGTGCCCAGAGGTCGGCATAGAAGTTGTGCCGGATCTGTTTCGGAATATCCGTCGCGTAGTACTCCATTCCGAACCCTTGCAGGAAGTAGCCGCTGATCCCTGCTGCAAGGGCGCATAAAGCCATAATGATCAGGAGACGGAGCACCTTCGGAGTAAGGTCGACCACTGTGGCTTTCGGTGATGACCCCGCTCGTGCGGCGATCGCGAGCAATATCCCTAGAATGAGGCTTACCCACCACGTCGCGAGAACTCCCCAACCAAGAGCCAGAAGCGTCGGCGAGTGGGTATGGAATATGTCCGGATGAAAAACGGTAAAGTACTCGAGACAGACTCGAGCCGTCACCTGATCATGCACCACTCCGTACAGAGCGCCGGCGAGGAGGCACAGGGCGATGATCTTGAGAGCTTCCATGCTGGAATTATAGAGAGAGCGAGAACTCCGTTCAGTCTGGATGGTCGAATTGGGCGGTACGGTTGCGATGAAGGCCGAAGATGTCGTTGCTTGGAGGCGACTACACTTCCAGGAGCGAATTTTGGATCACCATCGCTCGCCGGTGACTTTAGAACGATCCTCAGATCCTGGCTCTCGGCTGGTCAGGTCTGAGCATTTGTGGCAAACTCTGAACCGTGAAGATCCTCAAGTATTTTGAACTCAAGAGCGGCTTTTCTGACACCGGCCCTGCTTGGATTGGCTAACCCGAACACCGGCAAACGCATCGAGATCGAGGAGGAAGACGCTCGATTCAATCCGTCTCCTGGAGCTCGGGCCGCCAATGTGCCGACGCTATACGCTGCCGACAACCTCACCGCGGCGGTCGAATCATGTATAAAGGGTCCAAGAGCACTTCAGAGTGCTCGAATGATGAAACCAGATTGGGAAGTGTGGAGAGGTGCTGAGAAGTGAGAAGGGTCCGAGTTGAACCTATTTTGTACCCGGATTGTGCCAAGATCTGAAAATGATGACAATCATGACAGATTTGCACTTCACAGCGTCAATAAGTTACGTGGATTGAGGGACTAGAGTCCGACCGACTCCCGCCGCCTCCACCAATAACATATTTATTTTCTATATGGTTGTGTTGCCCTCACGTGGCACGAAGGGCGTATGAGAGTGACCGACGATGAGAACGTTCGCGCTGATTCTCTCGACTTCCTGCTTCCATTGATCAGACTCATCAGGGCAGTAGCCGAAAAGCGGATCACTAGGAATTGTGTGTACGAGATAGAAACGGGTGGAATTCACAGTCAGTTCTTGCCGAATGGGCAGACTTCGCAAAAAGCCAAAATCGTCCTGCGTGCAAACAACCTGCGTGAAGCGCAGAGTATCCTCAGCCAGTTTCTTGAATGGGGCTGAACACTGCGGATCCACAGAGAATCCTGCCGCATGGTCGTGATTGCCGCGGACCGTGACCTTGGCCTGTTGTCTCACCCACTCGACAACCTCATGCGGATTCGGACCGTAGTCGACGAGATCGCCGATGCGCCAGAGTTCGTCGAAATCGCGCTCTGGCAGTGCATTCAAGGCCGCGAGGTTGCCATGAATATCGGAGATGATGACGATCTTTGACCCAAAACCCAAAAACCGGGAAACTCCAACTATCGCTGGATAAGAAAAACGTGGCAGGTCACATGCTCATCTGGTGTTGGGAAAGAGTGAGGTGTGAAAAATTCTGTAAAATCTGTTAGGCTTTTTGCATCGGCTCATGCAGTTTTGAAGTCGGCGCAGCAGACAGATGGTGCATTTCGTACGAACCCCACGATTACAAGTCTCTCTGTCACTCTGTCACTGCTCAAGGTATGTACGTCAGATTTTCCCCATCACGCATCTTGCTCCGCATTTGAGGCACTATGAACCTTCACATTCAAGTTGCGGATTCTGGCGCACAATGATGCGATCTGCTTGAATCTCAAAGTTTCGTTTGCAGAAATGGTACAAGCCGGCGACGCGTGCAGCTTGGCGCACACCAGGCTTTGACGAAAATCTCGTGATGAGAGGTTTAGAGGGAGCGTTTCGTCTTTGGGCGTTCAGGCTCCGGTTTACGTCGAACGTTTTCTGAGTGATAATCGATTTTCGGCAGAGATCGAGCAGAAAATCTTCAATCGCATTGCATGGGGATCATCTCTCAGTTCTACCAACACGATCGTTGCGCCTCATATTCGCGGGCGCGCAGATTTGTGCCGGTGCGGATTGACGAAAAACGGAAAGCCAACGATGATCCTTTTGAGCCATTGGATTACCCTGCGCAGCAGAAGGCGCTGCAGCGGACGCAAAGGTCAACGAAAAGGACAATTACGATTTTGCCATCGGCCTGAACTACTGGACAGTTGCCTTGAATCTATGGACTACAACACAACCGGCAACCAGTTGTGCCCCATATCTTCTTTGCGGTCAAGACTGAAAGATTCCCCAGCCACAAACTCTGAAAGCCAGAATCGGTAGATCCTCGAAGCAGCAGCGGTTCCCCGCGGATCTTCCCAGAGCATGTTTCAAATTGAGCGCTTTACGAACCCCACGGTTCATGGAACCCGGCTTGATGGCGGGTTCCACTCGTACCGAATCGGGCTCGTTGGGCGTTTTTGAAACACGCTCAAGCCTTATACGCTTTCTCCTGGCCGCGATTCGAGTTTGCCCTCTGCTCGCGATTTTACCGCTGCTCGATTTTCGCTTGAACAAAGGCGAGTTGATTCATGAAGGATTACAGCCAGCTCAATACCTGCGAACTTGTTGCCGAATGCCTGTCCACAAATCATGCCGGCGTGTGGCAGGAGTTTATCCGCCGCTTTCAACCGCTGATTGCGGGCGTGGTGTCACGGGCCGCGGCGCGCTGGGTTCCGGTAACTGAACCCATCGTGGACGATCTGGTTCAAGAGACCTACATTAAGCTATGCGCGGAGAATTGCCGCCGCCTGCGGGAGTTTGAGAGCCGTTACGACGATGCGTTTTACGGATACATAAAGAGTGTTGCCTACTCGGTTACCCTGGACTACTTCAAGAAGCATTATGCGTCGAAGCGAGGGGCGCGGTTGCGCAGCAACGTGGATACCGATGCATCGCTCCGGCTGGTGGGTAAGGAGTCAACGGCGGAGATGAATCTCCTCCTGCACGAACTTGAGGAGATGTCTGGCCAGGGTTCGGAAGGCAAGCGGGACAGGTTGATCTTGAACCTTTACTACCGTAGAGGATATGCCACCAAGGAGATTGCGCGGATACGCAGCCTGGGGCTCTCGCAGAAGGGGGTTGAAAGCTGCCTGCACAGACTGATCGAGCGACTGAGAAAACGTGTCGCGAACGAAACTATTTAGAGTCGTAGGCAAAGGAATTTCTCCTTATTTCTCCTTATTGATAGAACCGGCCGTTGCGCTGAATGGCGGTTCGCGTCCCCCGGGCCAGATTGGGTCTGGAGGCCAAACGGTGCATTCAGTCAGCTTTCCCGTGAAGCGCAAAGGGATATGGCTTACAGGCTGGAGTCGAACAAATATGTCTGCAACTCTTCCTTGGTTGTGCTCTTGCTCGTGCCGGCTAAGTACTTGGATACTCATAAGCCTCTCTCGAAAGCTCCGCAGGTTCGAAATATGAGAAGATGCTGATAACCCTCGTACGTATTAGAACTGAAGATTGCTGCCTTGAGTGATTTCGAGGGGAGACGGGCTGAATAAGCGTGCCCAAGGCTGATGGCTTTCGCAACCACGATGAGCATGATTCCGCTCCTGGGTGTCCTGCGCCTTCTTTTTGGGGGGAATTGGTTGCGGGACTCATAAGCGATGACCTTGCCTGGCGCTTTCTTCATCATGCGGATCGGTGCGCTTCCTGTGCCGAAGAGTTGCGTTTCGCCCGTGCGGCGATCCAGGGCGCCGATGAGCTTCCCAAGGAAACTCGGCAGCGCCTGGTTACGGCCGGCGAAGACTGGCAGAAGCGCTTCGCTGAAAGAATTGCCGCCAGAGCGATTCAAGGGGCGATCGGCGAGCTCGATCATGAGCCAGTGCAGCCTCCGACCATCCGGGGGCGTCTGCCTATGCGTTTATGGACCAGGCTGGCCGACAGTCTGAGACTCGGAAAGCGGCGGCGATGACGCCCGCCGGCCCGCGTTGGAATGCGGCCGGTGCCTTGGAACTTCCCCCGCTGTCGATCGCGGTTTCCAATACAAAGCCCACCGCTCTGCCCGGCGATGTTTATTGGCTCCCTGACTCCGGCGGCGCCTGGGTTGGGAAGGTGGGTATCCTCAGCGCATCGGTTTTTCCCGGAGCAGAGATTCGCATGCGCACAAAAACCTCGACCGGCGGGTTCGCTGTCTGACTTGTGGTCGTGCTCTGTCCACTCGCGGAGGCCGCTGCGCCTGCGATGACCGGCGCGGCATTTTCCTGCGCCACGGTGAACAGCATGGTTTGCGGGTCAGGATCGACGCCTCGTTCAAAGTCGCTGGCGGGCGGAGCCATCTGCACCAGCATTCTGAGCAACGACCACTTATCACTGAACTGGTAGACAACGGTGCGCGATTTCTGATCCAGCGAAGCCGGTGCTTTGGCAACGGGAATCATGGTCGAGTCCTTGGCCCAGCGCAGCGCGAGAGACACTGGATCTCCATAGGTCCAATGTCCAGGAGAAGTTGCTCCGATCGTGCTGGGTATGTTGTCCCCGGTTGTCAAAACCCACTCGGCGATCCGATTGGTATTGTCCCCGACGGTGAATTGCCACTCGGCGATCTGATTTCCCTGGGCTTCAAATCTGCGGTTCACGCGGAAGACCGGGGCAATATCGAAGGCTGGAACGGCGCCAGGTTGCCCTGAGAGCAGGGAAGCAAACAAAGGCCGCAAACCATCGAGCTGAAGCAGAAAGGCTTTGATTTTGGTTTTCGATGGATCGCTGAGTTTGGATGGATTGCGTAATCCCTCGCGGATCGAACTCTCATCCTGATCGAGAAGGCCGAAGAACTCGATCACGTTGGCCGGGTCAGCCTCGGCTTTTGGATCGCTGGTGGGCAAAGCGCAAAAGGGAGTCTTGAAATTGCTGTCGGACAAAATGCAAAAGGGGAACTTCCCCGCCAGGTTCTTGTTGAAATCCTTCGCCAGCTTGCCGTACTCGTCCGTTGCGGACTGGTTGGACAGGGATTGGCATTGGGAAACCAGCGATCGCTCCAGCGAGTGACGCACCTGAACGAAATAGAGGCGAGAGGAGTTGATCTCGGAAGCGGGCAGTTGGCAGTCTGGGGGCGTAGTTTTGTCCATGCCGCTCGCGAGGAACTGCTCCAGCGATCCAAGACCGCTTGAGGCAGCTGAAGCGCCGTATTTCTGAAGGTCGCTCGAAATGCCCTGCCATTTGGCAACGGCTGGGGGCAGCTGGGCCTTCCGCAGCATATGCTGATTAAGATAGGTGACCGCGATTTGCGTCGCAGCTACGAACTTCTCCACTTCCTGCTGTTGGCCCGTCAGGTAGTTATCCATCTTGTCGGCTGTCACCTGCTGATACACAGTGACACTGGGCAGCGAGCCGGCGGTCCAGGAATCGAAGTTTCCTTGCGGCGGCGCGTAGAGATGCAAGGCTTGAAATTCCCCATCGAGGCTCAGGAGAATCGCCTGCGCATGGTTGGTAGTCACCTGCTCCAGGTCGTCATATTCCTCATCGAAGTGCAGCTCGTTGAACGCATCGAGCACCTGGTCTAGAGACTTGCCGGCGGCTTGGAAGGAACGCGCTTCCTCCATGCTCATGGCTTCGCTGGCGGTGGCATCGGCCTGGACGGCCGGTGGCAAAGAACGGAACTGCTGGGCCGAACTGACGGCATTGACCATGCTCGCGCGGAGATGGGCAAGGGCTGCATCTTCGACGATGTCCTCGACGGCGACCGGTGCTCCGGCCAGGCTGCCCGTATAGAAGCTGTCAAAGGCGGCTTTGTTCTGGATGGCCACCTGGAGCCGGTTGTTGTCCCAAAGAAGCTGCTCCCCGAATGCGGGGTCGCGTGGTTGAGTTATTCCATGGCTGGTGACGAAAGGCAGCTTCAGATAACCTGCGAGCGCCGACTGCAGCTTTGCCGCTGGCTGGGAGATTTGCAGCTTGCCGGAAGTGTCCATCAGCAGTCCCGTGGTAGCGGTTTGTTTGTCCTGGATGGATTGGCGCAAAACTTCGAAGTCCGCGGTTGCCGCCGTCTGCAAAGCGGACTTCAGATCCTGGACATTCGCGCAAGGGTTTGGCTGCATCGAGGAGTCGCACAAGAGAATGTTCGTGAGCGGTGGACGGGAGAAGATCGGTTGTAAAGCCGTGTCGATATTCGTGGGAATTCCGGTGCTGGCAAACCAGGTCGCGGCTGCTTGCGATTGCGTCGTCAGCAGATTGAGGGTCGCCTGCAGTTTGTCCGGTTGTTCGAGCGTATCGAACGAGGTGTCGTCCAACTGATTGATTTCGTCGGCGGAGGTGTCGAGAACTTCCAGGAGATGCGTTCCATCGAGGTTCGGATCGGCGAGCATCTTGGCTAGGCGGCCAGTGGTGGGCTTGATCCAGCGTTGGCCATTGAGGGGCTCGCCGTAGGAACCGCGGACGATGGCATCGAGGCCCGATCGATCGCCGGCAAAGAGCGGGAGGACAATCTTCGCATCTGCCCATTGGACCATGGCGCTGAATCTCGCCGCGCTCCCTGTGGTGGGGCCGGCTCCGGCCTGGGGATGCAAATAGCCGGCTAAAGCCAACAGACTGCTGCCATCTCCTTTTCCATACGGCGTCAGGCGGTTGTAAAGAAGGATGTTGTCTTCGAGCTGCAGGAGCGCATCGATGAAGCTGGTCAGCGACTGAGGAGAAGTGGCTGCCGGACCGGGAGTCTCGTCAAGCTCGGCGATTTTCCGTTCTAATCCGGCTCGCATCGCTGGATACACAAATTGGGTGAAAACTGGCCGCATAGTCTGCCGGACTCTGGGATCGATTGGATGCACCCAGGAAACAGGAAGGAAGACGGACCGGAAGTTGCGTCCCGAAAGCTTCTGCGCGGCGTCGATTGCGGCGTAGGCTGAAGAGGCATTCGCGGCGCCATCTCCGGATGACAGGGCTGAGACCACTTGCTCAAGCTCAGGCAAGGCCTCCTCGGAGGCCTTCGAGAGGTGGTACCAGCCAAGCAGAGTTCCAGAGCCCAGCACGAGAGCCGCCACAACGCAAGTTGCGCGGACGACTGCGGAGACCGCAGCGCTGCGTGCGAAAGCCGTATCGGTCGGCCGGGCAAGCACACGCTCAGGAAAGATCTTAGTCTCAAGCAGATCGAGGGTGAACTGTGGTTTCGGAGTCTCCCAGCCCTCCCAGTAAATTTCAGAGGACTCGGTGGAATGAGAATCGCCGGTGGAAAAATAGAGGCCGCGAAACTGCACGGCGCCGCGTTGGCCAAGTTCCTCGAATATGCCCTTCAGGAAGTCTGTGACCGGCGCTTCGAGGGCCTGGAAGTTGCTGGGAAAGAGGAACAGGTCGTCGCTTGCATCCTGGTTGGAGGCGGTTTCGTGAGCTGTCTGGGCAAACCACTCCAAGCGCAGCCTCGCGAGTTCCCGCTGGACCTCGGCGAAGGCTTGTGCGATCCACGCGGGGGCGAAAGCGGCTTCCGGGCTGTAGGGACTGGACCATCCCAAGATTTGCTTGAGATTCGGATTGTCTTGCGCCCGGACGAATGCGGCGAATCCCTGGACTGCTTCGCAGCCGGTAAGAAGCAGGTACACCGGAAGGCAGAAGCCGAGCTGTTTGCGCAGACTTCCTAACTGACGGGCGGTCCCGTTGGCCCGGCTAAGCAGGTCCGCTGCTGAAAGTGCGTGCGGACCCATGAGAAGCTTCGCGGGTAAGTTGAGAATGAGTCCGTCCAACGGTCTTCGACTGCGGCGCCGCTTCAGGACGGTAAGAAAGTCGATCCATTTCTTGTCGGAATCCCGATCCGGATGGACGGGGGCGAATAGGCTGTCTGCCACGGCGATGATTTCGCCGCCATCGAAACGCCAATGCGAAATGTCGAATGGACCATCCATGGCCCGGCGTTCGAGCCCGCGGCTCCGCACCAGCCCCTCGAGCGCAGAATATGTCTCTGTCGTGCTCGACCCCAGAAACAGAAATCGCGCATCGCGTTTCGAGGAGCCCCGAAGTCTTGCCGCAAGGGGGTTGCCCGTGGATCGTTCGGGCGCTTCGTCGTCGGCGTCTTCCGCGGGAAGGTGCGCCGCTTCGCGCCATCGCAACCATAGAAATGTCATGCCAAGCAGAACCAGCAAGAGGAGGCCAAAAGCAAGCAATTCGGCCGTTTGGTAGTGGAGATTCAGGAGTTGTTCCAGGTTCATGGCCGGCTTCCTCCACCGGATTCCGATACCGATGTTGCCGCTGCATGGATTGCCCGCAGCCCAGCCTCCAGGGGGGCGCTAACGCGGGCCCAAAGGAACCAGGACAGGCCCAGCCAGACAACAAGGATCGTAGCCAGCAGCCACCGCCATCTGCCGGCTGACGGCAGGGCAATGATTCTGTTCTCGGAAAGAGTATGGGCATAACTCTGTGGGAACCATCGCGGCGCGGGCGGAGCAAGGGGCAGGAATTGGATCAAGGCGGCCAAATAGGCTTCGCTGCCGCAATCGCGGGGCTTTGCCAGCGCCAAAGCGTAAAAGTACACAGAGGCCAGCTCGCGATAAACAGGGTCGCCCTGCTCAAGAAGTTCGTCCAGCTTGTGGAGACACTGGCCGCCGGGCGCAAAGCCGGCCGGTTCGTCGACGGCGAAGATGCGCGCCTCGAGCGACGGCCACTTGGCCCCGCCTGGCCAGGCCAGGCGACCGAAGATCTCATCGGCCAAACACGCGCAGACGCGTTGGGTCTGGCGGTACATCTCCACCCCCAGCAAGGTTCCGATGCGCTCCACTTCGCTCTTCTGGGCCGACATAAAATCTGCCAGCTGCTGTTGCACATCAACTGGCGACGGCCCAGCCTGAGTCGGGTTCACGGCCAGCATCGTCTTCCATCGGACCACCTCCCGGTAAAAGTCCTCGAACCGGCTCAACAGAAAGGGATCGTCGGGCAATTGAATCTCGGCCCAGTTAAGAGTTGGCGCCGGCGGAGGCTCGGGTAGGGCGATAAGAGGCGAAGCTTGTCTCATTTGCTCACCTCGAGTGTGAAATCGTCCAGCTCAAGGGAAATGGCGACCTTGCCGCCCTTCGTGATCGGAGCGCTGTGCGTCCCGGGTGACGGATAATCGGCGAATACCATCGCGCCGTTGAGCCATCGGGGCACGCGAATCACAATGGGATTGATCGGCTGGCCCGGCACCCACTCCCAGGTACTGACCGTTAGTTTCTCCCGGTAACGCCGCTCGAGGTCCTTCTTCTGCGCGAACCACTCCTTGGCAGTCATCGATGGAGCCGTCTTCCAGAAGTTTTTGTCGTGGATGAGCGCCACATCGAGTTCAACAGGACTGTTGTTGTTGGCATCGGCGTTGATGGAGGCCTTGAGGTCCAGCGGACTGGGAGCCAGTGTCAGGCGGGAGATGATCGCTTTGAGGACGTTTGTTTTGGGGACAGCCGCTTTTGGGGCAGTCACCTCGGGAGCGGTCGCTTGGGGTGCGGCAACCGGAGCGGTGGCTGCCGGAGGCGCAGTCGCCTGGGAATTGATTGTGGCCGGCTTTTTCTTCCCGGCACAACTGGCGAGCCAGAGGCACAGCAGCAGAACAACCGCGGGCTTGTACCCCACGGTGAGGCCGCCTGAACGGCGCAATGGAGATGGCATCTCCAGGTCAAACATAGACAAAGACCTCCGAACACCAGGCTTGCGGTTGCGACGAACTTCGCCGCACCAGACCATCGGCGTGCGCGAAGGGCAAGGCAAGGGTTCTCTCTCCACGCTTTCCGTTGGCCGGACGCAAAGTCAGATTCAGGTGCATCGAAGACGGAGAATGAAGCAGCGGCAATGGAGTTTGGGCCTCAAACACCCAAGCCGTGCGGCCATCCACGGTGGCCGGCTCGTCCATCCGCCGAAACTCAATCTCCGAGGACATGGTTCGCGACGGCAGGTTCCGAAAAGTACCCGTCAGTTCGTAACTTCCGAAATCCTGTTTCCCGGCCGGGTCGATCAGATAATAGCGCCAATAGGTTTTGCGGCTTTCAAGAGCCAGCGCGAACGTCCTTTCCGTCGCCTTGCCGGTTCGATCGATGGATTGACATGGGACCGGCAGATAAGGAGACTGCCGCTGGCCTCCGATATAGATCGAGATCGCGCCCCACTGCTGGGCGGCGGGGCGCTTGCTCAAGTAGAAGGACGGGAGCTCAACTTTGCCCATTGTCCGGTTGTACCTGCCTTCGGGCAGGCCATGAAGGTCGACCCGAATCGAGGTAGACGGTGTGCTCGCCGGGCTTTGCCACACAATCTGTCCGCTGAGCGGATCCCTGACCTCGAGGCTCTGTCCCGATGCGGCGGGGTCCTCGGGCAAGTAGTCGAAGGCGGCCGGCATCACCGGAAGAGCCGCGGCCAGCGGGGTGGCGGAATCGTTGAGCAACTGTCGCGTTGCGCCGAAAACCTCGCCCTGGCGGTCGGTTGCATTGTCGAAATAAAACAGAGTGTCAGCCGGACCGCCGGCTGTGCCTCGGTCCAGATCGGTATACGATTCGAGGAGCGGATCCGTATTCCTGAGCCAGAAGGTGAACGGAACGGTTTCATCGAATCGCCGCAACAAATCGAGCGGAGATTGAGATGGCGCATAGACCATGCCGCAGCCGGGTGCGCTCCGGAACAGCAGCCGATAGCGCGCTAGCAGAGCCATGCAGCCGTCGTCGGGGTGGAGGGAAAGGCTTCGGCACAATCCCCCGCCAAAGTAGCCGTGCAGGCATTCGACGCGAAACAGAATCGAGTAGGTCATTGGCCTCATTCTCCTTGCCTGCCAGGTTTCCGCCGCTAGCCTTTGACCAGTGGAGAAGGCGCGGTGACCGCGGGGATGCGTTCGGCCAGCCAGTTCTCCTGGATGACCAGCATGCGTATCTTGTAGGCGACCGAGGGCATGTACTTGGCCCCCAGAACGGCCCAGACGTTATTGATCTCGTGCAGGGTCAGGTTGACCATTTCGACGCTGAGCTTGTCTATGTCCGGCGGAAAACCAGCCGTGTTCTGGGCGTTGAAGCTTGGCTTGCCCTGAAACAGTCCCACCACGCTGCCGAGCAGCTTCAGCCCGTCGGTATAGTTGGTTTGGAAACATGCAGTCACCAACACAAGCAGATTGATGCCCAGCGGAGGACTCACCCGGCCAAAGCTATTGCCCTCCGTGCGCATGGGCCAGGAACTCCCGTTGGCGGCGGCTTCCCGTTCCAAGTTGATGAGCGAAAGCACAATCTTGTTCTCAATGGAGGGGGGAACCGTGCCGTCGGGGTTGGAAAGGCTCGATAAGACGGCCGGGCTCTCGCTGCTCTGATACCGGTTCGAGAGCAGCGTGTTGATTTCTCCGAGGATGAATGTCAGTGTCTTATCGATCATGATGGGACCTCTCGCATTTGCATGGCTTGAAGCTATCGGCCGCTAGATGGCCTTGCCGTCTTTTCGAAACTCCCGCCGTATTCCATGGCGGATGTCTTGAGATTGAATTCTGTTTCTGCCGCTACGCAGGGTGAGCAGGGAAGCCGAGCGCAGGACGTTCACGATCGCTCCTCCGCTGATTTCGTACTGTTCCGCGATGCTCGCCAGATCCACATCCGCATCCAGCCGCGAGGCTTGGGAAAAAGCGCCGCGCCACAGTTGCGCGCGCTCTTCCGGACCGGGCAGAGGGAAGTAAATCATCGATTGGAAGCGGCGGGCGAAAGCTTCGTCGATATTCCCTTTCAGGTTTGAGGACAGGATCACAACGCCGGGAGAGTCTTCTACTCTCTGCAGCAGATAGGCCACTTCCTGATTGGCATAGCGGTCATGGGCGCTCGATGTCCGCGTGCGCTTGCCGAACAAGGCATCGGCCTCGTCGAAGAAAAGGATCCAGTTGTTGCGTTCGGCCTGATCGAAGACTCCCGCGAGATTCTTCTCCGTTTCGCCAATATACTTCGACACCACGAGCGACAGATCGATGCGATAGACATCGAGCCCTGTCGACTTGCCCAGCAGTGACGCGGTCAACGTCTTGCCCGTGCCCGGAGGCCCGTAAAAAAGGCTCCGGAACCCTGGCTTGATATGCCGCTTCAATTCCCATTCGTGCAGCAGCGTGTGGCGATGCTCGACCCAGGCCTTGATTTCCTCCAGTTCTTCCATTACCCAGGAAGGAAGCACAAGGTCGCTCCAATCGAGTTCCGTGGTCAGAAGCTGCGCCGGGAAGCTTGACGTGAATCCCGGACGGAATCGCTCTCCAGTGGTCAGAACCGACAGCACCTCTTCCGACAGTGTGAGTGCAGTCGAAAACCTGCTGCGGCCCGAGGTCCGTTCCTCCGGCTGAAATACCTTCCCGTCGTGAAAGAAGTGCCCAGGAGTGAACCACTGCAACAGCTGCAAGCGGCGGCTCAAATCCGTGCCGGCCAGGATAAAGGCCGCCGTCTCGATCGTTGGCCGAAATCCCTCCTGGGGCACCGCAGGCGTCCCTCCAAACTCCGTGAAGCTGCGATCGAGCGATGCGTTTCGGATCAGGAACGGATCGAGCGCCTGCGGGCGAAGATGAGGAGCAAGAGCGAGCGCCAGAATCGTCCGCTCTTCCGGCGACAGTCCTTGCTCCAGAACCGTCTGAGCATACGTCGAAGGATCCCCTTCAAGACTGGGAGGCTGAATCTCGCTGACCGCCTGCACCTGGCACGGCCGGTTGAAGTAGAGGCTGAGGCTGGCATCGATCAGCTCGCTGAGCCATCCCAGTTCGCGGTCCAACGCCGCGGCTTGATCGGCAGCCGCCCGGTTGGATAGGGGCGGATCGAATAGGATTGGACCGGACACGGCAGCTACCTCCATTTCACGTTCAATAAGGTTTGCATCCAGGGCAGGCGGATCATGGACAGCCGCCAGGGAAGCGCATCGAGCAGCATGTCGTACCCCTTCACGGAAACCGTCAGCGCCCAGGAGTTGTCGGATTCATTGCGTAAAAGCCGGCCTTCGCGGATCAGAAACGACTCTCGCAGTGCTTCGATCGATGTGTTGCCGAGCTTTCCCCAATTTGCGATTACGCCTTGCAGCAGCTGGGTGGAAAGCGCTACTTCCTCCTCGCTCACCGTCGTCGGCGACTCCATCGGCTGCTCCGGCGGAGTACCGCACAGAATCTTGTTCAGCAGCAACGCCGGCTCGGGTGCTTCGGCCACTCCGGTTACGAGGTACTGCACCAGGTAAATCGCCCTGCTTCTCGCCAGCGCATCGCGAAATGCATTCTTTTCCATCAGGCCCAGAGTCTGAAAGTAGCGTCCAAGGAACGGCCACAGAATGATTGCACCCGCGTTGGCGATGTAAAAGGGTTCTCCAGCTGGCAATTGCGAGGTCTGTTTCGGCGGCCGCCGCTCGGTCCCCGGTGCAATCGGGGAGGGTGGAACCGGAAGGCGATGCCTCATGGGAATCCGGGCTGTTTCACGTTCAGCCCGCTCCAGCGCCTTGTTCAACCGTGTCCGCAGCGGCTCGGGCTGGCGCGAAAATCTGCTGCGGAGGTCTCGAACAGCCTCCGTAGTCCCCAGACCATGATCCGCCGAGAGCCGCAGCAATGCGCGGCTTAGATAGCTCGAGATCTCCCACTCCTTCCCGGAGGCAAGCATGGAGGCTTCGATAAGCTCCTCGCAGCAGATAAGCCGGAACTCCTCGCGCCGGTTTGCGGCCGAAGCCGAGCAAGCGGCCTCAGCCAGTTCCTCCATGCAAAGGCCGGCCGCCGCATGGTCGGTGGGCAGCAGCAGCTTCCAAACGGTTTCCAGGGCCTCAGCCGGGAAGTATTTCGCCATCCGCCTTCGTTCCAATGCGCCGCGCACCGAACGCTCTATGAGTTTGCGATACTGTTCCGGATTGCGGCCGATGCCTTCCGCGACAGAACGCATGAATTTGCCCAGGCTCCCCGACGGAGAGGACTCCGGCAAAGCGCCAAAGCGCAGCAGATATTCCAGCCGGCCGGCCTCTGTGTTTGGGTCGGGAACAATGGGAGCTTGTTCTTCGGTCCTATCGTCTGGCCCCTTGGCTCGATCCTGGTTCTTGGTTGCGCCCGCTGAAGTTTCGTCCAAGGGCCTGCGATGAACCTTGGTGGGGGCAGATCCATCGCCAAGAACAGGTTCTAAGCCGGCTTCATCTCCGTGCGTGGCCATTGTTGGAGCATCGAGCGTTCCCGCGACGAAGAGATTGCGAGCCTCCTCGCCCGGCGAAGGGTGCAATGGGGCGGAAGCACCGGCGACTGCCTTCTCGTTTTGAGGAGCCGATCCATCAACGTGCGGCACTGAATAAGGCGGCAAGCGATTGCCGTCCACCGGGCTTGTGCGACTCCCATCCTGAGCGGAAAAGCGATCGCGGCTGGAGCCGGTCTCAGCCTCGCCGGAGGCGTCGATTTTCTTGAGTTGCAGAAGGATCCCGGCCAAAGCCGCCTGCCCGCTTCCGTCTTCAGCGCGAACCTGGGCAATACTGGCAAGGCTTTCCCAATAGCGGCCGGCAGTCATACTCATCTGTTGCGAAACCCGTCCTGAGAGGTATTGAAGAGTGCCGGCAAACGAGCGGCGCGGCTGGTGCGCATCGAGAATCAGTTCGAGCGCGGACCGCCAATGCGCAGCGGCGGCGCTCGATCGCTGCGCGGCAGTCAAGCCCGCGTCATTCGCCAGTTCCTCGCCCGCTTGGAGATATTGAACCATCATCCCGTCCATGCCGGACTCAGCATGGTGAATGACTTCGGCGATTCGCTCGCGTGGCACATAGCGCAGGAGTCGTTCGATGGCGCAGGGGGAACTGGCGACTGAGCGCAGCGTGCGGAGGAAATCCTCCGGAGCTTCTTTGAGCAGCGGCTCGAACCATTCGCCGCACGGGCCTGAGAGCTCCTCATCGCCCCACCACGGAATGGCCCCGCTGCGCAGGAAGAATGCCAATGCGTCGAGCCTTACCAGCAACCTCTCCTTCTCTTCCGAACGGCCATCCCTCCCGATGGGGCTTGACTTGATCTCCGTATATCGGGGTCTCGGATTGGCTCCAGATTCAGGATTTGCCCATCGTTCGGACTGCGGCCTTCCGTACGTCTGCTCGTCTTCCGGTTGCGCCTTCCAGCCCGTCCGCTCGATTTGACTCTCTCTCTGCGTCGCACTCCCGCCGGCCCGTTCTTCCGGCTGAACTCGATCTTGATGCGACGAAAGCTGCTTCAATTGCAGGAACCGTTCAGGAGCCAGCAGCCTTTCCGCCCGTCCCAGGATCTCCCCGTCCTGCCCAGCGCCGCCGCAAGCTTCCGCGATCGAAGCCAGTTCAGAGCCGGTAATGCGGCGTGCGATTCGTTGACATGCCGCAAAACTAAGGCTCGCGGCGTCGGCCGGAAGGCGTCCGCTGAGCAGATAGATTTTGGCGATTTCCGAGTTCTCAATCTCAGCCAAATCGATCCCGGCCTCGCCGGCCTCGGCCGTGCCTGAGTCCAGTTCGAGGCCGGAAGTCGCTGGCATCTGCCAGCGTTCCAACTCATCCGCAAGGCTTACGCAGAGACTTTTGAGCGATGAAGGACCATCGCACTCCTGCCGAAGCAGCAGCAATAGCCGTTCATAGGGAATCTGCAACGAAAGGGAGAGCGCGAGCAGGGTCGTATGTGCCAGATGAAGCGGAAATGCGGAGCTTCGTCTTTCTTCCGGCGCATCTTTGAGAAGGCCCGCCAGGGCATACCGGTTCACATGTTCCTGCCACGGCGGAGGGAAGCTTCCTTCGAGGGGCCGGCCAATCGCATATAAGGCAAGCAGGAAATCATGAACGGTTTCGGCGTTCGGGCCGGATAGCAGCCCCGCGATGCGCAGCACAGACTCTGGTGACAAACGTGCCATCCGGCGAATGACCTGATCCTGAGCACCGCACCGCTCAAGGCCGTGCAACCAGTCGGCATCGCTTTGGTTCTGCAGCCAGCGATGGAGTGAGAGGTCCTCAGGAGCTTCGATCTCCGCCGGCCACAATCCGAAAAGCAGCCAACGTTCGATCTGAAGCGCAGGAGTTAGGTTTTCAACTGCCCGCGGTTGAATCTCAACGGGCAGATCCTCGCTGCTGGAGCGATCCTCGCCAATCCTGGCTTCCGATGCGCAATCCGGCGGCAACAGGTCGAGCAGCGGTTCCAGGCTCTCGACCACATCGCGGGGACGGTCGTCCACACTCCATTCCGGCAGCTTACGCCAGCGAATCCAGTAGGCAAGCACGTCAAGATCGCAATACAGATGGCGAAACTCGGTTCGTACGGCGAATCGGGGCGCGTGCGCCAGGCGGTTGCGGATGCCCAGCAGGTCGGTGTCGAGCAGAGTCACGATGGTGGCGCTGAGCCGCGACTGCGGATCGATCTCACCGGCGGGATGGGACTGGCTCGAATCGGGCGATCGGCGCAAAGCCAGATCGGCCAGCAGCACTTCATATCCCACCTTCTGCCGATATGCCAGCCGCCGCAGCAGAAAGCGGAGAAACGACACCTCATCGAGCGCATGCCAGTGGCGCTCGGAGAGATATTCGAGCGTCAACTCGGAGAGCAGTTGGCCAAATGCCCTGTCTTCGATCGCGAACAGCGGCTTTTGCCGATTGAGCATGCGCAGTTGCTTGGTGCACTGCAGCATCCAGGTGGCGTTTACCGGATCGAGTTCGCCGATGAGGCGCTCGACGACGGTCTCCGAGAATTGCACAGCAATCCGTTTGCGCACCGGCGCCATCTCTCCCAGGCTTCGGACCATGGCGCAGACTTGATCCGCGGCCGAAGCCAGGCTGGAGAGCATCTCGGATTCGACGCTCTCTCCCCTTGCCGAAGGGCCGGACCATGGCAGCACGCCCCACTCGAGAAATCGTGCGAGATTGCCGAGCGATCCCGGCGCGGAGCGGTCAAATCGCGCCCAGGGTTCAGGTGCGGAGGAGGCTGCTGTTGCCGCTTCCCGGAATTCGTTCCGCAGGGCGGCATCTGGGAACGCGGCCGCGGTCTCTCCGCTCCTGTCGCGTGCATCGCATTCCTCGAAAATCGAGAATGCATCGAGAATCGGGAACAAAACGCGTGAAGGTACTGTGGATTCCGGCCGTCGTTTCCACTCGGCAGCGATCTGACTGGCCATGTCGCCATAAGGAAGGGAGTGATAATGGGCCAGGCGAGCCACGACTCGGCGGAAGAAAGCGCTCAGCGAGAAGCTGGCGAGCCGGTAGTCCGCCGCCTCGTCCAGGATGCACCTCCAAAGCTGGCTCTCGAACGTTGCGCGGCCGACCGGAACGAGGGAAAGATCGATGTGCAATCGGGAGAGCAAGGTGGCAAATTCAAGGACGGCTGCGCTGTGCCCCGGCATCCAGGCCTCTAGAACCGCCGTCCTCTGCTGGGGAACCAACTTGGCCGCCAAACGGGCGCGGAGTGCGGAACGATTCCGCAAGGTCATCCACCAGCGTTGCTGATCCTCCGCCCTCTGCTCCGGATTGCGATTCGCATCATTTCCCGAACCGGCGATGCCGCCGATGATGTCGCCCGCGATATCCAGGACGCCTCCGCCGGTATCCTCCGGCGGCAGCCACGATGGAGATTCGCCCTCGCCCCTCTGCCAGGATTCGGATGCTGGCTCGAATCCCGCCTCTTGCGGCGATCCAGACCCGAGCAGCGCGCGCATGCCGGATTCTTCGGGGTGCGGCCAGGGGGCTTTGCGCATCGCCCAGGCGCGCAACTGGCGGGTGATTCCCTCTTCGAGGTCCAGTTCCAGATGCTCAAGGGAGATCTCGCCCAGATCGAGCTCGACTCTGCGGAATACCGACGTCCGTCGCGATCCATCAAAGCGTGACAGTCCCTCCGTCAGCACCTCCTGGAGCACGCGGTTCGCGAATCTGCTGATCCGATCCTGCACCGATCGAACGCGCTCCCTGCGCTCGAGGACGGTCTCGAACTCCACCCGCGCGATCGCATGCTCTGTATGTTTCATGACTAACCCGCCTCCCCTCCGAAGTCACCGGCCGGCGGTTGTCCGGCTGATGTGGGCTCCGCTCTACGTTCCCTCGCTTGCAGCCGCTCGATAAAGGCCTTGAGTTTAGCCGCCTGCCGGTTGAGTTCAGCTGCCGATGAAACGTTCTGCCCCGGCTTCCCCTCCGCCAGCGCGAAGGCGCATTTCAGCTTGCGCCAATGGCTATAGTCCTGCTCGAACTGCTGCATCTCCGGAACTGAAAGCCAATAGCAATCTACGGCAAGATGTGCAGGTGCGTTTTCATAGATGGTCTGCTCGGCATACAGTTTGAATTCGTCGTTTTGAAAGCGCATCGGCCAGTTGGGCAAGAAGACGCTGATCCGATGCGAATAGAAATCATCCGTCACGGTTGTCTTCAGGATCGCCTCCTGTGCCCGCGGTTGGTCCGCAAGACGGCGAACGAGGCTGGCCAGTTCAGCCCTTGCTTTCTCCGCCTTGGCCAAATCGGAGAACATCTGCTTTCCGGCCGCAATCTCGCAGTCTGCGGCGTAGAGGACCACGTAGTACTTTCCGGAAGGATGTTTTTTCGACCGGTAATTCGCCTTTTTCTGCCCGTGATCCAGGATCAGCCGCGCATGCTGCTCCTTCTTAGCCTTGGGGACCGGGACGCTGCTGAGCTGAATTCGGGTTTTGTCGTCCGCGAGATGCACACAGCATTCCGCTGAGCCGTCTTCCGCCCGCAAGAGAAGATGTTCAACCAGATAAAGGCATTCCCCTCGATACCACTCCGCGCTGTTGCCGCGCATCTCGCGAAAATAGCGAATCAGCGCAGCCACTCGTTTGTCGGCTTCCGCCCGGGTCGGCGCGTGATGGATTGTAATGGACTCTTGGCTCTCGGGCGATTGAAAGAGAATTTTGTATTCGTGCCCGGCCGGTTCCACGGTGTAGCAACTTGGATTGGCGCTTGAGCTCAGCAGCACCCGGAAGACCGAGGAGTCCGTCGAGGAGAATACGAAATTGCCGCGCAGATCCCCCGGAGATGGCTCTCCCTCCGCGCGTGGCCGGTGGGAATCCTCTTCCATGTAAAAGTATCCAGGCTTTGCCGCCGGCTGATTCGGGTTCAGCTGATAGCCGTCCCTTATCATGTGGCCCTTCACGCCCAGCAGCATGCTGATACGCCGCTCAAAGGCGGACGAAGCGTAGGAATCCGTCGCATCGCTGTAGTCGAAGCCCCTGGCGCGGCCGCCGCCAACCGAGGCCGACAGGGTGTTGCCCTGCTGCACATAGTCGCGCAGGAAGTCGATCTTCCATCGGATCAATTCAGCGTAAAAGCCGTCGCTCTCCCCATACGGCCTCAGGTCCAGCCGTGCCAGAATCTGGTCGTCGAACTGCTCGGCAAAGCGCGCAAGCAAGTGGTCCAGAAACCGGTTGCGGCGCAGAAGGGAATTGCGATCCATGTTTCGAGCAAGGTTCGCCAACCCTCGGTTATAGGCACTCAGCGGTCTGCTTGGTAGCTCTTCCATTTCGGGAAGAATGCGCAGATGGCGGTCGCGGGAGGACCTCTCTGCCGCCATGGACTCAATCAGGACAAGCAATGCAATGATTCCGCTCTCCGCGTCGAGCTGCGTGGCGAACGCTTCGCTGCCCCTGGCGATGGGCATCCCTTCCCGATTCAGGAGACCTACCTCGAATTCATCCGGGCCTCGCATGAGCAGCCGATAGCATTGCTCGTCCGCTCCGCAATCGAGCATCTCTTCGATGCGGCGGTCGCGCTCTTCGGGGGAGCTGGCGCGCCGCCCGAGCAGCACGATACGCGACCGCTCGTCAACCACCTGAAACCCGAAATGCTCCTGAGAGAAAATCTTGATCGAACTCTCCAGCAGTTCGGCGTCGCTCCGCAGTTGAACGAAGAAACGGACCCAGTGTTCGGCCGCCTTGCGGGACGCTGCGATGGAAGTGAACCGCTCCTGTCCATGGGCCAGGACTGTGTTGTCTCTCCCGTACAGGGCCAGCCGCACCTCACGGGAAGCGGTGGTGGAACTCTGGTAGTAGTCAATCGACTGGCCGCATTCGGCGATCTGTCTTCTGGTCTCCTCGGATTCGGCCAGGCCGGTTTGGATGCGGCTCGTAAATACAATCTCTCCGCGCGGGTCAACGACGCAGACCTGATAGCGCGCCGCATTCGGGCCGGGATCGTCAGGGCTCTCGAATAGTACGTCAACTATGTTGGGAGGATCGTCGGGGCGCGGGGGATCATGGGCCAGAGGCTGATAAAAGTAGCTCCGATCCAATTCCTCGTTCAGAGAGAATAGTTCGGAGACATGCGCCAACTGCGCCAGGTTGTCGGCGAGCAACTGCTCGAAGAACAACAGATAAGCGCGCAACTGGCGTATCCGCGCACGGTGCTGCACATCGGCTTCTGGACGCGGCTTCGTGGTTTCGATAAGTCCATTGGACATGCCGAACTTGCCCAGCCCATAAATTGCGGGAAATTGATGTTGGATGGAAAAGTAATTCTCAATCTTCCGGTCGGTTCCCGTGGGAACCTTCAAGTAGGAAAGCGCGCTTAAGGATCGCGCCGCGTAGGCGATGCTGCTGCGCATGGCGGTTTCCAGTTCCCGTATCTTGGACCACACGGCTCGCGCATCCGGCAGGCATTTGAAGCCGCCCTCCTGTTCCATCTGGATCGTGTACCCAGGCTGCATCCGCAGGATCGGAGGATCGATGCGCGGCACATGATGTTTTTCGAGCGGCAGAGTATCGGCTGTCATTGCGCCGCCTACGTTGCCCACCATTAAATCTTTGACGCGTTTGACCCCTCGCACCTTCAGAATGATGTTGGCAATCTCCTGAACCCGGACCGTGGTTTCCATGGGTCTGAGACTGCGCTGGTCCAGCGCCCCGTGATTGAGCACCGGGCCGGACCAGATATCCTCCGGCGGCATTTTTTGGAATAGCTCGTCAACCCGCTGTACCTGTGGAAAAGGAATGAGCGAGTTCTGGATTTCAAACAGCACCCTGGCCAGCACATTGGCCGGCTCGGCGTGCGGTGCGATGACGATGGTGGCATTGATCCGGATCGGCTGAGGCTTTAGAATCTCGACCGTAGCAATGTCTTCGCCGAGATTGCGCGTCTGGCGCATCAGCTTCAGCACTTGGCTCTTGATCTCCATCGCCTCCTGCCCATTGGGGTCTTCGATCTCCTCGCGGAGCTCGATCAGCACGTCATAAGTCCCCCGCACCCCCAGCGGATGATCGGCCACCGGAACCAGCCAGGCGTTCTTCAAGCCCTTGATGCGGTCGTAAAGCAGGTTCCGATAATCATTCGGGGTGATGGGGCTGGAGGTCAAAATCCGGTCGCCGGTATACAGCGAGTTTTCCGGCCGCGGAGTTCCGCTTGGCGAGGCCAGAAGGTCCGGGATTTCATAGCCGGCGCGAAAGGAAAGATCTGTAAGGGCGTAGCAAAGATTCTCCAGAATGGTTACGCCGGGGTCGTGTTCGTTGTAATCGGTCCATATCTCGCCGGCCAGTTTCTGGCAATAGGCCAGCCCCCGGCTCAGCAGAGCGTGGTAGCTGGTGGCTCGGTCTGCAGTTCCCGATCGCGGAATGGTCTGAGGTGCTTTCATGGTTGCAATTGGCCCACTTTCGCGGGTTTCGATCCCGGAGGCCGGTGGCTTGTGTGGACCTGATGCCTTGTCTTCCCAAGCCCGCAATTCCTACCAGAGCTTTGTGATGTGATACCGGATCATTACCGGATCGCCGTCGTCCCCTTTGCCGTAGTTGCACCCGGTCCGTACCCGCAAGGTGTAACCCGTGGCCTTCTTGAACCAGCCGCCACCGTCTGCCTGCCATTGAAATCGGATCCTGCGTCTCCAGTTCCATCCTGCGTAGGAAACGGTCTGGCGAATGGAACTGCCGCGACCATTGGCATTCACCGCAATCGCATGGGTGATCGCGCTGGCCTTCGAGCCCTTTGACCCCGAGGCGCACGCCACAATCTCGAAGGCCTGGCAGCTATTGATTCCGGAAAGAACCGGGTGCCAGCGGCCGTCGGCCGGAAGTTGCATCTTGGTGAGCGCGCTGGAGGGAAAAACGTGGCGCCTGTCATCCTCGGGAACGTAGGTTCCGATACGCATGGGAATGCCCGCCCAGCCGTCGACATCGAGCGCGAAAGGCGCATCCGGGATGCCAAGATCGATATGGTTGTTTGCGTTCAGCCGCAACCGGACCGCGTCGCTTTCTGAGACGATCAGGTTGTTCTGGGCATCCACATAGACATACCAGGATCGGTTCTGGGCCGTAATCCGGTGATTTGCTCCGCTCTTTCCGCCGGAGGCGTCTGCAACCGGCCTCCCGTCTGCATCGTCCTTGTGCACCATGGAATCGATGAGCTGGGAAAAAGCACTCTGGTCGGGCAGGCTTCCGTTGGCGAACATCGCGCGCAACTCGGCGCGGCTCCTGATCGGGCCGCTCCCGGGGTTCCTTTTGCGCTCTGTTCCTTTTGAATTCTCTTGCGGCATGTAGGGCTTCTCGTCTCCGGATTCAGTCGTTGAAGGCAGTGCTCACCGTACCGCGGGGAATCACGACAATATAGCGCTGTTCCGCTTCCGGACCGGACCGTTTTCGCGCATCGCGGCCCGGCACGACGAGATCTTCGCCCACCGTCAGATTGCTGATGCCGCGGACGATCTCCGTGGATTCAACACCGGCCACCGTAATCGCGTGCCGGCTGGCCGGTATCAGCACCGCCCATGGAGCCGTGGCCCACACCATCTGATCCATCAAGCGCCATCGGGATTGCCAGCCGTCCTCATTTTGATAGGTGTGGAGCATGGACAGCGATTCGAGTCTCCGTACGTACGGCAGGTCCACAATGAACTTGGCCAGTTGATAGCCTTGCACCTGCCCGCTGCCGATGGGCATGGGACTTCCTTCTGTCCCGTCCCAAGGGCGCAGGCACTGCGAGATGGCGAGGTTCAGGTCGTCGCTATAGTACGAGGCATCGCCGCTCTTGGTGAATTCAACGCAGGCAAAGACCTTGAGCGTTTCGTACACCGGATTCATGGCGTGAAGGTCTGTCACGTGAGCCGAAGCAAGCGGCTGAATAAATGCCTCGATCTCTTTCAGCACGTACAGCGGAAGCCGGGGCGTTGGGTCCGTATTTCCTTCCAGCCGCGGCGTGGCCACCAGGTAGAGCGTGCCCGGCGGCACCGGAATGCTCTCCCTATTGAACCGGCTCTGGTTGTTGCCGATGCACTTGACCTGTCCGACCTGAGGAAAGCGGTCCAGCACCAGCCGCTCGAAATCGAAGGTCTGAATGGCGCGGCCCTTATGCCGCAGGCGTTCGGAGACGCGCACGCGAAACTCCGCGGCCGTCTCCCGGCTTCGGCCTTCGCTTGTGGCGAACGGCTGGGTGACGGCCTTGATCTGCGGCTTCTTTTCGCAAAGCTGAAAGATGGTGCCCTCCGGCAGGGACGCAGGCGTCAGTTCGCTGTCGGGGTTGCAGACCCGGACCGCCGTCACCGCCTGTGTATGGATCGAAACAATCTGGCACCAATACGCGTCCCCCACCTTTTCCGAGGCGGCTTCGATCCAGCAGAGGCCGCTGGGCAGAATGGTATTGTTCAACGCGATGTCGTCGGGCAGAAGAAACTGTATGATTCCGGACCGCGTCAAGCCGCGCGTCGAGTCGGACAAGATCAGACGAACCGGGATCTCCTTCCACTGGTTCTGGCTGAGATAGCGCCACCGTAACGGTTGCTGCGCCACATCGTGGTGATGCCTGAGTTTGGGAAGCGGAGAAAATCCAACATCTCGGATTTGAAGCAGCAGGCTCAGAGATTGCCGCGGCCCGGCATTGGCGATTCCGAGACAAAGATGTCCCTGTTCGCCCAGTTCCGGAATCATGCTGGGTTCCCGCCCGCTATGCCTTTCGTAACCGAAGGGATGGAGCATACAAAAGCCGGCCTGCTGTTGCGCGGGAATCGGCTGGGAAAGATCGAGACTGTCGCTGGCTTCATAACTCAACGTCAGGGACTTGGCTACCGGGACCAGTGGGGGATTGGGGATCGGTGCGATGGGCCCCTTCTTGCCGGCTCGCGCATTGGCCGCGGCTGCCTCCGACATGATGCGGGGAAAGACAGCTTGGCCGAAGCCGAAAATAGGCTCTGCCAACTCCATCCGAATCGAACCGCGCGGCGCCTCGGCCTCGGTGAGCGAGGGCGCAATGGACGGTTGCGCTGCCGGAGCGGGCAGATCGGGCAAAGTGAGCGCCAGGGTGGTGTACGGCTGCACACCGCCGTGGTCGTAGTCGCGCAAAAACAGCGGAGTCAATTCCGGGCCGCCGGCGGGCGCCGTCCACACGCCGGGGTCGCCGCAGATGGTGGTGCGAATCTTGAATGTATCGTCGCCAATCCCCAGCTTGTAGGCGGCGTAGTACGAAGCCAGATCGTCAGGCGGCGTGAGCGGATTGAACCAGTTGATCGCGATTGCCAGATGCTGCACGTTTTTTGCGGCCAGCTCCGGATGGCTCATCAGCAGATACGAACCCTGTACCGGCGCCGGGCCGAAAATGGCAAAAGGCTGCGCGGCCGACAGCAGGCCAACCTCATTCCGGATCTGCAGCTTTCTTACTCCATCCACGCTCACTCGCAGATCGATCGATTCGATCGACAGCCCCTTGAAATAGGAGTACGCATAGACTCGCGCCAGCGGATTAAGAGTTATCTTGGCCATCGGCCACCCGGCCCCATCCGGGGCCAGTGCCGACTGGCCCACCATGGCTCGATCCGTGAGGGCGAGCGTGAACTCGATGGCCAGCGTCGTGCCCACCACCGGATGCCGACGAAAGGAGGCGTTCTCGATCGGCATCCAGCCCGAAGCCGTGCTGACTGCGACACGAAAGGCGTCGGCCAGCAACCACTCGATCGGCGGCGCTGTTTCAAGCAGCGCCGAGGCGACATCCCGATACCGTTCGAAAGCGCCTTCCAGCGTGTCTTCCCCGTGAAATGCGATATTGATCTGGACCGTGCGTTCGCCTTCCTCGAGCAGAAGAACGGAAGAAGAGACCACAAAACCTAACTCGGCATCCAGCGCCGGGGTGATGGCGGGTTGACCGGTGATTTCATTGATGCCGAAGGTCGGCCAGCCCGTCTGTGGATCGAGCAAGGCCGCGCCGTGTCCGTCGGCTGAGTCGCAAGCGGGCAGCGCCAGAACACGGATGACTCGATCGGCGAGCGACTCCTGCGCGGCCGGCGGATCATTCTCCAGCGGCTCAGCCCGCTTGGCCGCAAGCAGATCCGCTGCCAGGTAAAGAGCCTTCTTGGAATCGATTCGAGCCCGATTGATGAACAAATCCTCGCTGGTCGCAAACTCCCGGGCCATGCCATTGGGGCCCTTACCGGCCGCCAGCCGGGTGCCGGCCGGAAGCAGGAAGCCGTTCACGCTCGGCGCCAGTTCGAAGGTGAGATGAGCAACGTCCGGCGAGCTCCCGCGTTCGCGTAGATCCAGAACCTTGCGATAGTAAAAATCCAGGTGCCGACCGGTAATGGTGTTGATCTTGTCTCCCAGTACCTCAAGCAGCTTGGTAAAGGCAATGAACAGCGCCGTGTGGGGAGCGTGGCTGGAATCCTCCGTCGCGATGGCTCCGTCCGCGGTCTGGAGTGAAGGCGAATCGATGGCCGCAAGGGCCTTTTCCAAATACGTCTGGGCGATGCTCTGCAGGCGCTCGTTGGCCCGATTTACGTTATGCAGAATCTCCAGAAGGCTGTAAAGCGGATGATGATGGACAACCGGCGGCGCGGTGAGCCCGGCTAGTTTGCTCGGCGTCCAGTCCCCGCTCAATTGCGCCGCCCGCGGCTTCCAGAAGTCGTTCCAAGAGCCTTCCGGCGGCGCTTGGAATTTGTCCAGGTCCTCCAAGAGGTGGTCGAAATACGCCCCGAAATACTGGCTCAGATCCGATTGAACGATCGATTCAAGTGTCATGCGCAGCGTGTTATCGGCGCGATCGCGGAAGGCGATTGCCGCCGCTTTTTCATGCCAGTTGTCGATGCGGCTGATCCTCTCGAACAGGGTGTTCAGGAGTTTCTCGATGTTGTTTTGTCCTTCGCGCGCCGCTTGCTGCATCCCTCCAGTCTCAAAGCGCTCGCGGCGAAAGTCCGTGCTCACGATGTTCGCCAGCAAAAATGAGAGGTCGCGCTCGAAGAACATCGTCCAGTCGGAAACGCGCCGGTTGGTTTGGTCGTAATAGGCCAGTAGTTTTGCGAACTCCAGAGCGTAAGCCATCCGGCTCGTACTGGTGCGTTCGTCGATGGGAGCATATTCGGGAGCGAGCGCATCCAGCGGCCGCAGTGACCGGGCCGTACCGAAAGACGGTTTCAGATTGCCGCGCTGCCGTCGCATGCGTGCCTCAGCTGGCCCTGGGCAAAACGGCCAGCGTGCCCTCCTTCAGTGAGTAGGGAATCACAAGGTTGTTCCGCGTGTTGGTCTGGATAATGCTGTAGGCGAGAGTGATGTTTAAAACCCCATCCCGACCGTCGCGAAAGGCGATCTCGACACCTTCAAGCACAATCCGCGGCTCATAGAAAAGCACCGCGTGTTCGATATGGGTTCGCAGATAGGTGAAAAGAGTTTCGCCGATGCCGTCGAAGACGTGCTCATGAATCCCGCATCCGTAGTCGGGCAGCATCACCCGCTCGCCGGGAATGGTTGTCAGCAGAATCCACAGGCTCTCGCGGATATCGTCTTCAGCTGCAACCATCGCGACGCTGGCGTCGCTGCGATCGAAGGCGGGCGGAAACGACCATCCTCTGCCCAGAAACGCTTCGTCTTTGATCCAATCGCCTGCCATCGCCTATGACCTCCTATCCGCCGATCATCACCGTGAAACACCCCAGCACCACGCTGCCGCCGTGAGCCGTCGTATCGCCCAATCGCGCCGCGGGCCGTCCGCCGATCATCACCGTCGCCGACCCTTTCACCAGCGAGTCTGGGGGACCCACGCACACCAGCGTGTCTCCCACAACGGAGGCCGGCAACATGCCAATCAGGACCGTCGGTACTCCTGGGCCCACAATCGGGCCGCCCACGTGAGGGACCGGCACCACGGCCGGAGTCTGCATCGGGCAGGTGTGCATGTCGGTCAATCGTGCTGCGGGTGGCATGGTTTGCGTCTACTCCTGGTTGCTGGTTCGTGCTGGCTCCGGCATTCCGATCCGGCCTCCGTCAATTGATCATCACAATCGCTCCGCGAACGGTAGTCTGTCCGGAGGCCGACAGCTCAGCCTGAGCCTGTCCCTTGACGGCAGCTGCTATCTGCGCCTCGGCGTTCACGTTCATACCTTTCAGGCTCAAATCGGTCGTCGCCTGCACGGCCACGCTGGTCTGGGCCTGGATCTGAATCTGTCCCGTGGCCTTGATGGTGATGTCTCCGGGGCTGTTGATGGAAATCCCACTCGAAGTCATCTCCATCTTGTTCTTGTTCGAATCGACGATGCTGATCGACTGTTGATCGTCGCTCATGGTAACTGTGTGGCCGCCCGGCGTGGTGATCTGGACGACCTTTTTCACGTCGTCCATGTCGATCTTCAACTGCGCGTTGCTGACGATTGCCTTGTGCGTATTCTTCTCGTCGGGCGTGAAGGGCGGGGCATGCTGGCTGCTGTAAAGGCTGCCGACGATGATCGGGAAGGATGGATCGTTATTCAGAAAGCTCAGCACCACTTCGTCGCCGACCTCCGGCATGAAGAAAACCCCGGCACTCTTGGTGGCATAAGGGCTCGCGATGCGCGCCCACACTCCGTCTCCGCTGGGCGCAATCATGGGCACGTCCACCTGAATGCGCGTCTGGCCGTCGGGATCGTCCTGAATCTTCTTCACGGTTCCGATCTGCGCTCCGTGAATGGCCGGCAGCAAACCGCCGGCCGGCAGCGCTTCGATTCCCGTGTGTTCTTCCCCAAACCAGCGCGGCGACAGGCCGATCTCCGCCTCTGTCTTCCAATCGCCCGGAGCGATGCGGTGCGTTACGCCGGAAACGTACGCCTTGCCATCAAACCGCGCGCCCAGTCCCTCCAGCTTGGTCACCGTGCCCGGTTTGGCCAGGGCGCTGCCCGGAAAGGTGACCTTGCCTCGTATCCGCGCCATGCGCGACTTTAACAACTGCGCCTTGGCCCACGCAGTCAAGTCCCCGGAGGCCACGGGCGCGCTGGTGATCAGTTCGTACGCGTCGCTGCTCATGGTTTGCGCCAATTGTGAGCCGCTCAGGTTGCCTTGGCTGTTCACAGTGGGCTCCGATGAGCTACCGGATTGCACCGCTTGGCCGGTGAAATCCCAGGACTTCGAAGTCACCGACGACAACTGATGGCGGGCGTCGATCTCCGCCTCCACTTCCACAATCGACTCTCCGTATTTAACCTCCAGGCCGCTGTCCGCGCTGAAATCGGGGGCCTTTACGGTGATCGTTCCATCTTCCACAATCACCACCTGGCCGCATGCATCCGCCCGGCTCACCAGAAAATCCCAGTCCGTTGCGTAGTACTGGATGATCTCTTCGATGGTCGCGCCCGAATCTCCCACATCCGAGCTGAGCCCCGCGGCTCCAATCAATTGCTCGAGGATGGCGCTGTTACTCATCTTGAGGAAATAATTGCTCTTGCGCTGGATCGTCATCTTGACGGCTTTGTCGAAGCACAGCACCGTCAACGAGGAGTCGCCGTCCCGCGCCTGAACACTGTGCCGCACCACGATTCCCTTGAAGATGCTCGCCTCCTGGTTGCGATACCCAGCCTTGATTTCGACCTCGTTGCCGGGCACGAACTGATCCGATTCGCTGATCGCGAAGGTTCGCTCGGAGGGATTGCCATCCGTCAGCACGATCTTTGCCCATGGCACGCGGTTGATCTTGTGCTGCACCTGGATCTGCCTCACAGGGTACGTATCCGCGATCTTCTGCCCCCCGATCAACACGGTGGCGGAGACTAGGTCCGAATTGGCAACGATCGGCGAGGACATCCGTCAGTCTCCAAGCGGTGGAAAAGCGATCTTCTGTCCAGGCTGCAGGTTTCTGAAGTCGTGCAGCCCGTTGATCCGCGCGATGTCCAGGTAGTATTTACTGTCGCCGTAGATTTGAAAGCACAACAGCGGCAGCGTGTCACCGGACGACGTCACGCGGCTGTGCGTCAAATCCGGGGAACTGTTGCGGGCCTGCAACTGCATCTTCTCGGGTGAGACGTACTGCTGGAAGTTGGTGCTGAGCTTGGCCCGAAGCGGCACACCCGAAGGCGTGAACAGCGTATATTCGATGTTCAACGTCTCCAAACGACAGTCGAAAGTTAACTGTCCCCACAGGATGCGAAGATAGTTGGGGCTGTGTATGCTTCCGTTGTACGAATAGACGATGGATTTGAATCGGTCCAGGTCGTCGTTTACACTCAGCACTCCCGGCAACACCCCGGTGGCGTCGAGATAAAACTCGAGCGCCAGATCCTGCGGCTTCTGCACCACAAACTTGTTGATCACCCCGCCCGTGTTGATCGCCTCGTCGCAGGTGAACCTGGTCGCGTACTGCTGAGAAAAGGTCTCCGGGTTGATCTGGACTGTGTACTGGCCCGTCTTCTGCGTGAGCTTCTCGTCCGAATAACCCACGATGATGAGCTTTTGCAGCATCGCTTTCTCCCCGGCTAGCGGTCATTCACGGGCTGGCTCATCCGGTCGAGTTGCGTGCGGCACTCCTCGACGATCTCCCTTTTCAGGGCGGCCAGGGCGCGCTGCGCCTTCTGCCTCTCGGAAGCTCCTTCGACAACCACGGCTTTGATCACCAACTCCCGAATCTCAACAGGCAAGGCTGTCTCCTTAATTAGCGCCGCACCGCGCCCAGCGCGGTGGTCACGGTCCAGGCCGGCTGCCGCTGCCGAATGCTGCGCTGATACGAAAACTCGATGGTTTCGATCGCCAGCTCATTCTTCATGGCATCGAATCCCGATACCGACCACTTCACGGGCCATGCCGCCGTAAAGGTCCACACCAGAAGCGGATTCCCATCCGGATCCAGCAGCGCCACATCGATGTTCTTGGTCTTCATCCTGGTGCCGAAATCCGATTCCAAGGTGCTTTTGCACCAATCGGCCAGGTCGGATCCGGCCGCCAGCACTCCCCGTTTCAGGGTCAGATTCCTTTGCGTCCCCCGGTCCGGAAGACGGTGCGTGAAGTGGTTCTCACCACCTTCCTTGATCTCGAAGACTCCCAGTTCCATCTCGAGGCCGTCTGCCTCGGAAAATCTGGAGTCGTCGGCGGCTTTGATGCCCGCAAACTTCACTTCGAAATAGAAGCTGACGGGTAACTCATACACAGTAGACATGGGCTAAAACCTGGCCTTCATGATCGAGCCGAAGCGGCGGGAGCCAATTTCTATCGCTTCCAGAAGAGTGGAGCGGCGCACACCAAAGCCCCCGCGGACGGGTCCGTTTCCGTGGGGGTGGACCGATGGTGTCTGCCAGTGACGATCGACACCGAAATAAGAGATATTGCCCCCGCCCCTTCGGCTTCCAGCCCGGCACGCGCCCCTTGCGCGCCGGGCCCAAACGCCGCCCGTTCCATGGCGATTATCAGGCTCTCAGCTGTTGGCGACAGTCAGGCCCTCGTGTGCGACCTCAAGGGTCTCGACTGCGACCTCGTTGCCATCCGATTTCATATCGGTGCCGGTAATCTTTGTGGGCCACGCATTGGCCAGCGTCCAGACCATGGTTGGACTGCCGGCCTCGTCGCAAAGCTGGATTGTCACCGTGACTCGCTTGATGGTGTTCAGCTTGATCTGGTTGTACCAGTCCCAGAATTTGTTGTCCTTGGCGAAGATTCCCTTTTTCAGGGTCACGTTGCCGGTCTTCTTGATGCCCGGCATTTTCACCGTGGAAAACTCCTTGCTGTTCCCAGCCCGATATTCAATCGACTGCGTCTCAGTGTCCAGCCCGGAGATCTCCTGAAAGGGAACATCCTTCTGATCGCCAATGTCGACCTTGAAGTAAAACTTAGGCAAGGGCCATGTTGCGCTCTGCTTGGAACCGTCGTCTGCCATGCTCTCTTCTCCTCTTCAATTCCGATGTCCGCAACCGATCAGGACGTTTGCATCTGCTGCTGGAAGGTAAGGACGATAAACTCCGCCGGACGCACAAGAGCCACTTTCACCGTGACCCGCATGTATCCGTTCAGGATGTCGTCGCCGGTCATGGTCGAGCCGAGTCCCACGTCCACGCTGTAGGCTTCCTCCGGTTTGGCGCCAACCAAGGCTCCTGCCTTCCATTGGTTGGTCAGGAAATTCGAGATCATGTTCCGGACCGTAACCCACGTGGATGCGTTATTCGGTTCAAAAACATAGGCCAGACTGGCGAACTTGATGGATTGCTCCAGCATGATGATCGTGCGGCGAACATTGATATAGCGCCAGTCCTGGCTGTTGCCGTCCAGCGTCCGCGCACCCCAGATCAGTACGCCGCGTCCCACAAACGCGCGGATCGCGTTGACGGCCTTCCCGTCCAGCGGGCAGTTCAGGTCTTCCTGCTCTTCGCTGCTGATGTTGACGCAGGGCGAAAGAACGGACATGATTCCGGTGTTGGCCGGAGCCTTGAAGACTCCCAGCTGACCGTCGACCCGCGCGTAAACTCCCGCCATCGCGGCGCTCGGCGGCTGTAGGTTGAGAAGGTCCTTGATGCTTCCCATCACAGACTTGTAGAGTGGGCTGACCTGCCACAGCGAGCGATGCACCTGGGTTGGGGTCGGAGTGGGCGCCGCTGTGCTTGCATCAGAGGTAGACTTCGACTTTGTGCCAGTAGCCGCAGCCGGCGGAGTCAGCAGCGCATTCAACGTCAGCAGCGCCTTCTGCTTGGGGTCCGTCGTGTCGGGCACCGCCTGCTTGGCTTCATCGTCCAGATCCGATTTCAGAACGGAGATCGAGTCGTCCAGCCGACTGAAGTCCACGTCGGTGTCGTCATAGACGCTGGTGTTGACCCATGGATAATACGCCTGTCCGTAATTCAGCGAGTCGTTGACCGCATTGCGGAACAAGGTAATCACGTCGGTCGAATCGTTGTTGGTTCGAGCTGTTGCCCCGTCGTATATCTCGAGAATCGAAACGCGGCTCTGCATTTTGGCGCAGTGCGCCAGCATCTGCTGGCACACCTCCTGCCAGCCGGCCCGGTCCAGCAGGATGGCGTCAGGAGCTACCAGCATGGTCGGCTCCTGGATCTTTTCCAAGGCCGTCAGGGCACCCACGAAATCGTCCTTTTTCTTGGTTGTATCCGCGTCTGCCTTGCCGATGGAGACGATCCAGCACGGCCCGCCGCCGTTATCGAAAAACAGCCGGATGCCAGCGTAGAGCAGAAACTTCCCCGCCGCCACGGGCGCAATCGCGCCGCCCTTCGTGTACGTGAACTTCGTCTTCGGCGCACTGCCAAACAAAAGCAGATACTCCGCCAGCGACGAAATCCGCGTTGGCACATTGGGCGTCGGACTCGTCTCCGTATAGCCGATAAATGCAGGAACAGCGGTTGGGACTTCCACAACCGAGTTGGGAAATGCATTGAGCTCGTTGATGTAGACGCCAGGCGTCTTGTACATTGTGGCCACTGATAGCCTCCCGCAATTCTGACAACTTTTCCCAATAACGACAGGCCGGTGGCAATTCCTTCGCCGGATACATTTTTTTCGCTTTTCGAAGCAACCTTTTTGCCAGGCGAGGGAAGTTATCCCGTTTTGTCGTTTCTTAATCAATGTTAGGTTTCGAAATAAGGCGAACCGAAGAACGGCAGCCGCCCAACCCAATAGAACGCCGGGCTCGGCTGCATGACGCAGAGGGGAGTGCAGCATGATAACCAGGGTTTCGGAAGGGAAGACGAGCGTGCAGGCCGTTGCTTCGCCCGCTCAAAGGCGGGGCGCTGCTGCCGCGGGTGCTGTAGTCCAGCCAATCGCACAACTTGCAAGGGAGATCAACGCAGGCTCCAGGGCACAATCGCTGGCGCAGTTGCGGCAGCAGATCGATCAGAGTCCGCGCATGCAGACACAGTTACGGATATATGCCGGCTCAGGCGTGCTGCAACAGAGCGAGCAGTCCCCCGGTAAGACTCGGGAAGCCGGTTACCTGCCCCTCCGCTCGTCAATTGCGTCGTCCAAAGCCTGCGATTGCGGCGTAGGGACCGGCGCGCCGGCGCAAGCCAAGCCCAAGGAAGAGCTTCTCCAGCACCGGGCGATGGACGCTGCCCCGAGCGGTGCCGCGAGCCCAGCACCGCCTGTACAGCGTGCCGCAAGCATGTCGGATGTGAAGTCAGCCGGCGCGAAAGTCCTGAAAGAGAGGAAAGAAAAAGGACCGGCAGCGCAACGGAAAATCTCCGGCAACACTGCCGTCGTGCAACGTCTGGTGAATCCGCCAATCGCTCTGGGGAATCCCTACACGTTTCAGGTTGTGCCAGCCGATTTGGGCACAGGGACTGCCACTACACCGGGGACGAGAGCCTATGTGAACGGCGCCGCGCCGCTCTTTCCAACCGTCAGCTTTGCCTACGCATTTTACCCGCCCGGGGCCCCCGGTCCTGTTGGCGGAGCGGCGCCGGGAGCTTTGACCGTGGTTCCTAATCCACCCCCCGCCTTTGGAAATTACGATGCGGGCCATGCGCTGGGCAGGCAGAATGGGGGATTGGGCCACGTGAATACCTGGGTCTTTCCGCAGGACGCCAACATCAACCGAGGGTGGGGTGGGACTTTCGGACTCTGGCGCGCCCATGAAAATGCCTTTAACGCCGGTGTTGCCGGCCTAGCTCCCGGGGGATTCGGAATCTGGCATGTCCAGCAGCCCTAAGCGATAATTATTTTGCCGACAGCGTTTGTTTGTCGCAATCGCTGGATTCGTTCCAGGCAAGCTTTGCTTTATTTGACGATTGATTCGAGAGCGGAGCCCGCCTGCTCGTTACCCTCATATGGGTCGCGGCGCGAGACAGGCGGTTGTTGAGTGGGTGTCAAGAGCACGCACGGTCAGGCCAGGCCTTCGCGGGCCAACTTCCTTTCAGGTGGCGAGCGAACGGGGGCGAGATGAAAGAGACAGCTCAAGTACCCAAAACGGCGCTTCAAACGTCCCATCAAGTTGCGCAACGGCGAATGCCGACCGGCGGCGCGCCGGCACAAGCAGCCCTGGATGGCGCCTCGGCTGCGTCGGTGACCCAACTAGCCTTGGACATCGCCGCGAGCCCACGGGTCGAATCGCTGGCGCAGTTGCGGAAGAGCATCGATCAGAGTCCGCGCATGCAGACACAACTGCAGATCGGCCCTGACCCTGGGATGGGGTTCGACTCCGCTGTTCTGCCGCAGAGCGACCGGTCTTTCGATAGTGCCTCGCAATCAGCCGGCCGAAGCGCCGATCCCGCAAGCGCGCCGTCCCAAGCTAGCGGATGCGGTGCGGAGGCCGAAGCACCAGTGCAAGCCAAGCCTAAAGAAGAGAAGCTGCAGGCCAAGCCAAAGGAAGAAAAGATCCAGGGCAAGGCGAAGGAGGAACTTCGCCAGCGGCGCACTGCGGATGCTACCTCGAGCGGCGGCGCCAGCCCTGAAGCAACTTCTGTGGCTTCTGCTTCCGGCCTTCCCCCGCAGTTGAAGAGCGGCGTCGAGTCGCTCTCCGGCATGTCGATGGATCACGTCCAGGTGCACTACAACTCCGACAAGCCCGCGCAACTGAATGCGCTCGCCTATGCGCAGGGCAGCGAGATTCACGTCGGGCCCGGCCAGGAGCAGCATCTGCCCCACGAAGCCTGGCATGTAGTCCAGCAGGCCCAAGGGCGCGTCCGGCCGACGATGCAGATGCAAGGAGGCGTGCCCGTCAACGACGACAAAGGGTTGGAGCACGAAGCGGATGCGATGGGGATCAAGGCCATGCAGCATGCTGCCTCCGATAAAACAGAGCCGGCGCAAAAGGTTTCCGCGTCAATTGCGAAGAAGCCGCTGCAAAGAGTGATGACCGCAGGAAATACAGTAAGGCAGCTTTTCAGCTACGGAAAGGGAACGACGCGCAAGGTTAAAGTCACGGGAAACGGAACTAATGAATGCACTTTTGAAGAGTGTCTGTCGAATTCAGTCGAATACAGTAATGGTGACGCAATGCACAAGGGCTCACGAACATCCAGTCCCGCGGATTGGGCCGGTTGGCTCACCGTAACTGGTAAGTCAAGGAATGCCACGCAGATGCATGTGGTGAATGCAAGATGGGGTGGGGAGGGAGGACAAAAAGACGGCAATATCTTCCCAGGATCTCCGGCAGAGAACTCTCACCATCTTCATGAGGGTGAGAAGAAGTTTGACGAAATATGCTTTAACGACGGTACAACAGCCATTGGAGATTATAAATACGAATGCACAGCGGCCCCTGACTATGGTACTGCGGTAGACGTATCCAAGGGACCTGTTGCCGTCAAAGATCCAACGGTTAAGGTAAAGATTACAGACACCAAGACCGGGAAATTGGAGCTAGCGGCGACTATAGGCGATGGCGGCGGACTAACGTTTAAAGAGGGATAAACAAAAGAGGGATAACTATAGGGCAGTGCGCTGCCTGATATGTTTGGCTGTGCGCGCGAAAACAGGGGCGGATGCAGTGCGGCAGGCGAGGGTGCCAGTGGATCTTTGCGGTATTTCTACGAAATCTTTGTCGAGCTGCAAGTCGAGATCGTCAGGCCTGCGGGGGCTAACGTTATTCCGGCTGGCGAGTAAGCGGGGGTCAAAATGAGGGCGACAGCTCAAAAAGCCACGATCAACCCACAGAACTCCCAGCAACTGGCGCAACCGCGGAGAGCGGTCCAGTCAAACGGCGCAACTGCGGCCACGCAGCTAGCCGCGCAGATCGGTGCGAGCCCGCGGGTGCAGTCGCTGGCGCAGTTACGGGAGCAGATCCATCAGAGTCCGCGAATGCTGGGGCAACTGCAAAGGAGCGGAGGCGCAGGCGCACCAATGCAAGCCAAGCCCAAGAAAGAGAAGTTGCAAGCCAAGTCAAAGGAAGAACTTCGCCTCAAACAGACCCCAGGGATTGAGACCCAACAGCAGGTCAGAAGCCCTAAAGCAAAAGCAAAGAAGACCGTTCAGAGTCCGAATTCAACCGTTATTTCGGAAGAGCTGAATGAGTATGAGAATGTTTATGGGATAATTCCAGGACATGCCACGCTGCGCAGATGGGCAACAACGGCTGAAAAAGAACAAATTGAGAAGAAGAAATATACATACAACGGCGTTGAGCACAAAGGCTCAACCCAGAACGCCGTATGGTTTACATTCATAAGTAAAAAAACTTTGAGCGTGATGGATGGCCGTGACTACATACTATCTGTAAGTCTCGACATACCTAGAGGCAAGCTTGTGAATTTCAGCCAGGTTAGTACAGGCGGAGAAAGTAATTTTCCAAATCACATTCTCTATAAGGAGAACGAGCACGGCGCACTCGGTGTCGGAAGAAATCTTATCAAGAATAAGACACTTACAGTTTCGGCAGTGGGAAAGGGCGGTAAAAACAAGTGAAGTGATTACTAAGCCATGTTAACGGTCTACCAAGAAATGTTGGCAAAGAGTTTAATTCACTTCTTTCGGCTGCAAACTGATGTTTAGTAAGTGAAATAGCATTGGCGATGGTCAGGCCTTCGTAGGCCAACATCTTTCCGGGTGGCGAGTGAACGGGAGGCAAAATGAAGGAGACAGCTCAGGAAACCAAGGCCGACCCTCAGAACTCCCAGCAACTGGCGCAACGGCGGAGACCGGCCCAGTCAAAGGGCGCAACTACGGCCACGCAGCTAGCCGTGCAGATCAGTGCGAGCCCGCGGGTGCAGTCTCTGGCGCAGTTGCGGGAGCAGATCCAACGGAGTCCGCGGCTTTTGGGGCAACTGCAAGGTAGCGGAGGCGCGGAGGCCGAAGCGCCAGTGCAAGCCAAGCCCAAAGAAGAGAAGCTGCAAGCCAAGCCAAAGGAAGAGAAGATTCAGGGCAAGGCGAAGGATGAACTTCGCCAGCGGCGCACTGCGGATGCTGCCTCAAGCGCCGGCGCCAACCCGGAAGCTGCTACGGGTTCTGCATCGGGCCTTCCCCCGCAGTTGAAGAGCGGCGTCGAGTCGCTCTCCGGCATGTCGATGGATCACGTCCAGGTACACTACAACTCCGCCAAGCCCGCACAGCTGAATGCGTTGGCCTATGCGCAGGGAAGTGACATCCACGTCGGTCCGGGCCAGGAGCAGCATCTGCCCCATGAGGCCTGGCATGTGGTCCAGCAGGCCCAAGGACGCGTCCAGGCTACAAAGCAGTTGAAAGACGGCGTGGCCATCAATGATGACAAAGGTCTGGAGCATGAAGCCGACGTGAAAGGACGCGAGGCGATGCAAGCCGCCGGCCGCGGAACGTCGACCAGCAAAAGCGTGCGTGCCGCCCTCACTTCGGCGGCGTTGCAGCGCCGCAGCGTGCTGCAAGGAGTCTTCGCCGGATTCGGCGGAGGAGGCTGGAATCTCAGCAATGCCGCTCTGCCCGGGGCCATGAATGTCTTCCCTGGCGGCGCAAACAAAGTGGGCGGAGGGCAACAAGGTGGAGCAACCACCCGCACCATCGACATCGCGTCCACTAACGCCTACCAAGCTCCCAAGACCTTAGGCGGCTTCAAGCACTTTTCCGTTCTCTATGGGCCTCCCATCCTCTATCAGCCCGGAGGTAAGGCCAAGCGCTACACGCATCTGCATGTGATCAATGGCAAAACCTACGGCCCGGGTACCGCCGACAATCTGACCCTGGGCTCCACGGCCGACAACAATCAGCACCGCGCGCAGGTTGAAGACCATATTCGCACCGGACTCCCTGGCGCTAATTCGGCAACTCCCTATCACGCTGCATTGATCGCCAACCCAAGCAACTTTATCCATAACAACGTCGCATACTGGAACAATCCAGCCCTCCCCCAGGTGCCGGGTTCGCAAAAGGCCGCAGCGGGCGCCAAAGTCAAGGTTGGCGGCGTTTACAAGCCCTACACGTACTCCGCGCAGCAGGCCGCTCCAACCAAAGAGCGCCGCTGGGCGCACTATCGAGTCGCACCGAATTACGCGGGGCCGCTCTCTCCGACCATTAAAACCAACATGGCCGCGATGTACAAAAACATCCACAATTTTCAAACTAACCTTCTTTTAGTGAACGAGGTGTCGACTTATAAGGGTAAAAAGAAAGCAAATGCGACCGCGGATGTGGCAAATGCGGTCAATGCTATGAATGCCAAGGTGACGGCGGCGAACCTGGCTGGAGGCGTCGGGGCGACTCTGACGGCCGGCAACGTGGCCGCCAACGCGCATATCGTGAATACCATGCCGGGTGCGGCGGCCACCGTGACGAACTACCAGAATCAGATGGCAACGGAGCGCACAAATATGCTGAATTTTGGCCTATGGGCGTTGCGGGCTTTCCCGAGCGCGCTGGTCTGCGACGCCAATCTCTACAAAGCCTCTTTCGACGGAGCCAACCCCTGGTACAAGAGATCGGAACCGCAGACCAATATCCCCATCAACACCAACTAGAGACTGTTGCGAAGCGTAGAACTGCTCCGCCATCGTTCATAGCAAGCTCCAGGGTCTGTTAACGCTATTTAGTACGGCAGTGAGGGGAGCGGACTTTTCTAAGCGCGCGAAACGAGGAGTGGCAAATGTTGAATCATTTTAACGACGAGCGGCGGAGATATCGGCATGAATGACGTCAAGGTGCTCGAAAGCGGTCAATGGCTCTCCGAGTCCAGTCTGTGGGCCCGGCTCGGCGAATTCTATCAGCAGAAGGGCGAGGCCGCATGGGTTGGCAAGGTGCCTTATCAGGTCACCAGCAATCCTAAGATCGCCGCTTCCTATGTGGACCTGATCCTCGCCTTCCTCGAAGATTGGACCGAACAGAACGGCCCGCCCGAGGACCCTTGCGTGATCGTAGAGCTCGGCGCCGGGCACGGCGGCTTCTCCCACTTCATGATGATGGCCCTCGAAGAGCGCGCCGCCGACTTTCAACGCATGGGCCTCGCCTATCGCTACCTGATGACCGACCTGGCTCCGTCGAATCTTGCTGCCTGGGAGGCAAATCCGGCCATTGCGTCCTGGTTTCTCTCCGGCGTCGCCGAAAAGGCGTGCTATAACTGCACCAGCCGCGAGCCCCTCTTCTTCGCGGGCAAGCCGATCGCCTCCGATGGACCGGCCATCTTCATCGCCAACTACCTCTTCGACTCTCTGCCCACAGAGGTCTTTCAACTCGACAACGGCGAAATTCGCCGCGCGGCCGTCTCATGGAAGGAAACTGGCGAAACTGAGGATGTCGATCCCGATCTCTGGTCGCTCGAACTGGATTTCCGCCCCTGCCCGCTCGATGGGTTCTCTGCGTCGGTTGCCGGCTTGCTCGACGAGTACCAGAAAATGGGGCTCCAAGGCTGCCTCTCCCTGCCCGTCGGGGCCCTGGAATGTATCGAATCCCTGCGCGATCTCACCCAGGATCGGTTCCTCATCGTCTGTTCGGACAAAGGCCTCACCACGCCGGTTAGCGTCAGTCATCGCAGCTCGCTCGAAATCGGCGACTTCACCAGCGCTTCGATGATGGTGAACCTGCATGCCATCATGATCTACTTTCTGCACGAAGGCGGACATGCCTGGATGCAAAGCACGCAGCAGGACTTTCTGGCGACCGCCGCATGGGCAATGGGGTGCGGCCGATCTAGTCCGATGCCGCGCACCACAAGGGTGTTTCGCCACCATCTGGACATGGCCAGTCCCGGCGATCTCTACAGCATCCTCACAGCCGTCCTGGGCCAGCGTTTTCAGTTGAGACTGGGCAGCCTCATCTCGATCCTCAAGCTCATGGAATGGGATGCCGCCGTATTCGATTCGCTCTACGACGCGATCTACACCCGCCTGCCGGAGGCCACTGTGACCGAACACGCCGATCTGATATCGGGCCTGTCGCTCGTCTCCGACCGGCGCTACTGCCTTACCGGCGCATCCGATACCCTGTTCAACGTCGCCCATCTGCTGCAAACTCTTCAATGCTGGCAATCGGCGATCGAGATTTACGAGGCCAGGATCGCCGAACGGGGAGACATCGCCGCCGCCCGTTATAACCTTGGACTCTGCAAGATGGCCCTCGGCCAGATCGACCCGGCACGCAGTGAGTTTGAGCAGGCCGTGGCGCTGGATCCGGACTTCCTCCACGCACAGGGCTTCCTATATCGGTTGAGTCAGCAGGAAGCTCCGTCGCCACATAAGGCCCGCAATGAACCATGGAATGGCCAGCCAATGCCCGTCACTCTGACCCCAATTCCGTCCAGATCGGTGAAAGAGACCCAGTGGAAAGACAACAAAGGAGAGGATAAAGAGACTCCAGCGGCGAATTGCTCTCGAGATACGGGAGCGCCTGAATCTGATATATAAATGTCAGAGAATACTTCAGATCGTCCGCTGAACGGATTGGAAGGTGCAGCTGTTGGAGGTTCGGGAATTCCAGGAATTGTTTGTACGCAATTTGTACGCAAACCTGGCACTCATGGAAATCTGTGAGTTTCTGGCATTCCTAGAATGAGGAAGTTACGTGTTTTCAATGCTTAGCGCGAGCTCGACTCCCGCCGCCTCCACCAGATGCAAACGATTGATAACAAATATATTAAGCGGTCCAGAATACGATAGATCGCTAAACGGTACCAAGATCGTGCCAACCGGTTCTTCGTGCTAGATTGACGGCATTATGCTGTCCGTCAACACCCGCCATCACCCCGATTGCGCGAGGAAAGACGATTCCTCTTATCGCCGCTGCCGCTGCCCCAAGTGGCTGGACGGCACTTAGACCTTGTATTTGGAGACATTTGCAGAGCGACCCGGCATTGGACCATCTACGAGTGGGTCGCTAGGATAGTATCATATAAACGGCATAATATTACCGTTTATATCGATAAGATCCAGTAAAAGGTAAAATAATACCGATTATCTTAGATTCTCCAGTGTATGAGTAGATTGCGATGCACACACCCATTTCAATAAACGGCATAATAGTGCCTATTATACTTGAATATCGTCATAAACGGTAATATTCTACCTATATGGATAAAATACCATTCAAGTCCATTGGGGAACTTCAAAGCAGTCTCGGAGAGCAGCTGCACAGTCTCCGCCTCGCCAAGAATCTGGATCAGCGTACCACGGCTGAAAAGGCCGGAATCTCCGAAAAAGCATTGCGAAATCTGGAAGCGGGACGGGGTTCCACTGTGGAATCGCTGCTCAGGGTTCTCAAAGCGCTGGACTCGCTGGAAGGCATCGAGATGCTTGCGCCCAAGCCGTCTGTCAATCCTCTCGCTCTTCTGCGCAGCACAAAAGTGCGCCAGCGGGTTCGTCATCCTCGCGCGGTTCAGAGGCACGACTGATGAAACCGGTTCAGGTGATCGAAGTTCGGATGTGGGGCGTCCGGGTTGGCGCTGTCGCGCTGGACCCAAGCCTGGATTGTTACGTCTTTGCCTATGATCCTGCATGGAGACGCAAAGAAATCGAAGCGGCGCCCCTTACGATGCCGCTCACAGACCGTCGTGAGACATTTGTGTTTCCTGCGCTTCAGAAAGCAACGTACCTTGGCCTGCCCGCCATGCTCGCCGATGCGCTGCCCGATGATTTCGGCAACGCCCTGATTGATGCATGGATGGCAACCAAAGGCATCGACAAGAGCTCCATCACGGTATTGGATCGGCTGGCCTACATGGGCCAGCGCGGTATGGGCGCATTGGAGTTCCGGCCGGCACGGGGATCGCATAAGGAAAGCGCAACACCGCTTGCAATGAAGCAACTCGTCGAGGAAGCGCGCCGGTTGGTTCAGGGGAACTTCTCCGTCGATAACGAGGTCAAAGCCGCGCTCGCCAACATCATCAAGGTGGGCACTTCAGCGGGCGGCGCGCGCGCGAAGGCGGTCATTACCTGGAATCCCAAAACTGATGAAGTGCGCAGCGGGCAGTTCGATGCCGCGCCGGGATTCGAGCATTGGCTGCTTAAATTCGACGGCATCGGGAAAGACAAAGAATTGGGAACTGGCGAAGGGTACGGGCGTATCGAATATGCCTATTCGCTCATGGCGAAGGCGGCGGGAATTTCGATGTTCCCTTGCCGGCTCCTGGAGGAGAACGGTCGGGCGCACTTTATGACCAAGCGTTTTGATCGCAACGTCTCGCGCCACGGGCAAACGCGCAAACATCATGTGCAGACACTCTGCGCGATGAATCATCTCGATTTCAGGCAGCGCGCGACTCACGCCTATGCCCAACTGTTCTTAGCGATGGCGAAGCTCGATCTTGGCGATGAGGCAGCGAGTCAGGCATTCCGACGCATGGCCTTTAATGTTATGGCCCGCAACTGCGACGATCACACCAAGAATTTCGCCTTCCTTTTGAAACGGGGCAGGCCGTGGGAACTGGCCCCTGCATACGACGTTACCCACGCTTACATTCCCAAGGGCGAATGGACTTACCAGCACCTGATGAGCATCAATGGAAAATTCCAGTACATTACACGGGACGATTTGCTTGAGGATGCCGACAGGTTCAGCGTACGGAAGCCGCGGGAGATCCTGGCCGATGTGCGAGCGGCTCTGGAGAGTTGGCCTGAATTCGCCCTTCAGGCGAAGTTGGAGACCTCGTTACGCGATCGGGTGGCTTCGGATTTTCATCTCGTATAAGGGATCCCGGTGGATCGGTACATCCATCTAAGCTTTCTCCTGCTCTTGGCAGGCGCGGCGGTATAGCTCCTCAGCCTGCAAGCTGGCCCATTACCCAGATTCGAGCCGCCGTCTCCTATCAATTGTGAGTGAATGATTCGTGCTGGATGAGACAGCACGATTCTGTCCCTTTGGGCTGGCCCGGCGAATTCAATCTCGCGGGCAGAAATGAGCGGGCAGACCGGATGCGTCAATCCGCTGCCCGAGAGATGGAGGGCGCTAGCGGGAAGCCGTCAGCGTCTTCTCCTGGACGTTCGCGTCGCGGGCGAAGTTGAGGGGCAGGGAATGACCCTGAACCCAGGTGCCGGTGAGGGTTCCGTTCGGAGCGATCGTCCCCGACCACGCTCCTTGCACGGCGGGAACGCTGAAAGCGACCGACTGGCCATCGACATGGAAATCGGTGCAGCGAATGCCCATCGCTCCCCGGTCGAGGCTGTCGAGAGTGCCTGTCACTCTGCCGGCCGCGCTTTGCTTCAGATGCAAGCGTATGTGCAGCGGGCCGAGTGTTCCCGTGTAGTCTCCGGTGAGCGTGGCGTTCTGCTGGGCAGAAACACGCGAGGGAACCAAGGCAAGAAAAGCGAAAACCACCAGGCTTGCGATCAGTCCGATGCCGAGCTGGATCGCGAACCGTTTCGATTTGGTTGTAGTCGCGCAGATCATAGGGTACATCCTCTCTGGGTCGATGAACGCCGCTTGATTACTAGCGATCATTGACCCATCGTCATCTATCCCTTTTGCGAGGGTCAATTACACTTTGAGATTTCCTCGCTGCGCTGGTAACAAGGAGCGAGGTACTTATTGGGGACAAGCTTTGCGGTGCTTGCCGGGACACCACAACGCGCGTCAGAAATGCTTGTCAGGTAATAGCGATCAGAGTACTTTTAGGCGGACCAAGATGTTACTCAAGATGGAGAAACGCGACGCGCGGTTGCCTCCAGTCCGCTGGTTTCTCGATTCGATCGCGGGTGCGCTGGCCGACTCGAGTAGGCGTGGTCGTCAACTTCTTCACCGCGGATGTGGACAACAGAGAAGGCCAATGCGTAATGGGGTCGTCTCTCCCCGCACATCGTTCGCAACCCTGAGAGGTTGAAGAAGCATAGACGTTGTTGGGCAGCTTAGGCGATCTAGTTACAATTACCTTCGTAATCTAAACAGCGAAATTTATTAGCCCACTAGTAAGTATCTGAAGGGTACTATAGTGTACGTCCGCAGAGTACCAATGTTTCGAGGGGGTAGGATTCGCCTGCTTGGGAATCCTTAGGAGAGGAAAAGTATGTCGTTTTTGCGCAGGTCGCTTTGGCTTCTAGTTTTTATCAGTTCAGCCGCTTTGCTCAATGCTCAGTTCGATAGTGGCGTCGTCATTGGAACGATTCGCGATACCACTGGAGGAGTTCTGCCGAACGTCTCCGTCACGCTGGAGAGCCTGGGCACGGGCACGTCGAGGGTTACGGTGAGCAACGAGGCGGGAGAGTATACGTTCTCGAGCGTTCCCCCTGGCGATTATGTGGTCAAGGCGAACCGCTCCACCTTTAGGAACATCACGACCTCGGCCTTCACGGTAACTGTGGGCGAGCCGCAGCGCGTCGATCTGACGTTTTATCCGGAAACCGCCCGCCAGCAGGTGACGGTAGCGGCTTCGGCCGTTTTGCTGGAAACGGACACCAGCGATCGCAGTATGCTGATCAACCCCACGGAAGTCGTGAATCTTCCTTTGAACGGCAGAGATCCGGCTGACCTTGCGCTCATCGTTCCGGGCGTGAACAAGTCCTTTCTTGAATTCGAAGGCGCTACCAGCCGCGAGGCCTCCTATAACGTCAACGGCCTCCGCAATCAGGTGAACTCCTTCCTTCTGGACGGCCTCGACAACAATAGCTGGGACTTAAACGATCTGGGATTCGCCAACCAGAATATTCAGCTCAGTCCCGATGCTTTAGCCGAGTTTCGTTTTACCACGGGCGATCAGAGCGCGGAGTTCGGCCGAGCTGCTGGTGGCATTGTCAATGAGGTTTCGAAGCGCGGCGGCAACGAATATCATGGTGCAGTCTGGAACTACCTCCGCAACACGGTTCTTGAGGCCAATGGACCGATTCCTTCGATCAACGGGGACAAGCCGGCTCTTGTTCAGAACCAATTCGGCGCCGACATCGGTGGTCCGCTCATCCGCGGAAAGATCTTCCTCTTCGGCGACTACGAGGGTTTCCGCCGTAACTTGCGCACCGCGATGACTGCCACCCTGCCGACCCCCGCGCAGGCCGCCGGACAATTCGTCGACTCTCAGGGCACTCCAATTCAGATCACCAATCCGTATACGAAAGCCGTTTACGCGAACGGTGTCATCCCCATCACCGCTCTTGAGGCGACGGATATACCAGGAACGACCACTCCAGAGATCAGCGCCCTGAGCGAGACGGTCCTGGGCCTGCTGCCGACCGGTTCTTTGACCTCGCAGACCTCGGGCGTGGGCAACAACTACATCTCGTTCCCGTTGGGAACTGAGGACATCGATAAGGGCGATGCCCGCATGGACATCAACATTAATCGGAAGATGACCACCTTTGCCCGCTACAGTCAGCGCAGGTTCAATGCGCTCGATCCGACGCCGATCCCGGCGCCATTATACTCAACCGCGAAGGGCAAGATTATCCAGGGCAACAAAGAGCTTGCAGCGGGGTACGTGTGGCAGCTGACCAATGCCTCCGCGCTCGATGCGCGTGTTGGTTTCAGTTGGGCTGCAGGCTCGCAGAACCCAACCGCGATCGGGCAGCCCAACCTCCTGGCCGAGGCAGGGGAGCCCAATGTACCGGACGATCCGAGGTTCACCGGCGGCCTGAACACCGTCACCGTGACCGGCTTTACGCAGTTCGGACGCAACACCCAACTGCCGACCGTGGTGAATCCATACGTGGTTGACCCGAAGGTGAACTACTCGTGGCTGAAGGGCCGTCACAGCTTCAAGTTCGGCTACGAATGGATTCGTGAGTCGCAGGTGGTTAGCAACTTCAAGCCGCTATTCGGCGCCGATACATACTCAGGCAAGTTCTCTGAAGGCACAGCCAAGGTCCCCACCAACACGACCAACGATCCCAACTTCGCTGCAAGCTATTCCGAAGCGTGGAACCTGGCCGACTTTATCTTTGGCGCACGCAGCAAGTACGAGCTCAGCGCCTACCATTTTGTTGAATACAACCAGCGCATGCACTTTTTCTATGCGCAGGACGACTGGCACATCGCACCAAAATTTATGCTCAACATGGGCATTCGCTACGAATTGGCGACGCCGCCGTACGAGACCAACAATCTGCTGGCCAACTTCGATCCTGTCAATAGTCCAACCACCAGCCAATTGATCCAGGCCAGCGGCGGTTCCATTTACAACCGCGCCCTCATCAATCGCAACGGCACGAACTTCGCTCCCCGTTTCGGATTCGCCTGGAGCCTGTTCCCGAAAACGGTTTTGCGCGGGGCGTATGGCATCAGCTATCAACAATTCCTACGTGCCGCCGTGGTCAACGAACTGGCGCAGAACGCTCCTAACAGCATTGACAACCTGATCACGCAGTACGCGCCCTCGTCAAAGACTTCGCCAGAAACTGTCTGTACTTCGTTGGATGCTCCTCCGCTCAGTTGCTTCCAGGCCACCCAACTGGGTATTCCGAACAACTTCCTCGTCCCGGCAAACTCCTCGCCTCTGTCCTCCACCACGACATTCGATCCCGCCAGAACGCCTACAACGTATGTGCAGAGCTATCAACTCTCTATCCAGCGTCAGTTGGCCAGGGGCACTTCTCTCGATATAGCCTATGTCGGCAACTACGGCGTTCACGAGGAAATTGTTCAGGACTACAATCAGGCGGTGCCGAATGCTTCCGGCGGTACCCTCAGCTTGCAGGCGCGACGCCCGATAGCGACTTATGGCACAGTCCAGGAATCCTACAACGAAGGGCCGTCGCGCTATAACGCATTCGAAGCAAAGTTTGAAAAGCGTTACTCCGGCGGGCTCTATATTGCCAATTCCTTTACCTGGTCGCACGCCATGGATATTGCGGCCGCCGATCAGGAACTCGATAACAACGACACGCCGGTGGTGGACCATTACAATCCGATCGGGTCTTACACCCGCTCTACGTACGACCGGCCGCTGAACGATTCGCTCGCGGTGGTTTACGATCTTCCCTTTGGTAAAGACATGCGCTTCGGCGCCAATGCCAACAGAGCCGTGCAGGGTGTGATCGGCGGCTGGCAGTTGACGGGCCTTGACTGGTTGATCAGCGGATTGCCCATCTATATTAGCTACGCTGAGGACACGGCTCAACAGTTGAGCACCGAAACCAGCTTTCTTTACCGTCCGAATCTGGTAGGAACACCGGTACTGGGCTCAGGAAATCGGACCCCGATCGCAGGCCAGCCGGGAGAATATCAGTATCTCGACCCGACGGCTGTAACCTTACCCACGGATGCCAGTACACCCGACGGCAATTGCCCGCGCAACGTTGCCCGCGCGCCCGGATTTGCCGACCTCGATCTTGGCTTGCACAAGCGTATTCCCTTGGGCTTTGAGAAGGTTGGCCTGGACTTCCGCGTTGAGGCCTTCGACGCCTTGAACCATTCCAACGCTAACGCTCCCGATAGTGTCGCAACCGATCCGGGGTACGGCATCGTGAGTTCATACTTCCCCAGCAGGGAACTGCAAGGGGCTCTGAAGCTGGTCTTTTAAGGAGGGTGTTTGATTCCCATCGGCGCAGTTGGAGCCAGGTTCTCGGACGTGGGTAATGAATGGCCAAACTGCGCCGATAAAGTTGACGTGGATAGCACCGGTCTTGGGTTAGGGAGGTGATGACCGGGCCAGAGCTCAATGGCCCATGGTGCGCCAGCCTGGCATTGTACGATCAGGAAGCGAAATTCTCTGGGGGGAAGGAACAAGGTAGATGAAGGCGAAATGCAACGGTTGGGGCAGTGCTCTCGCCTTGCTCGGTATCCTGACTGTTTCCCATTCGAGCAACTTTGCAAGCGCGCAGGAGGAAACCAGCGCCTATGCGACTCCTGCAACCTTTAACCTGACAACCGGTCTTGCCACCGACAGCACAGGCAACGTCTACGTAGCAAACTCGCACAACACCATCCTTAAGATTACGCCGGCCGGGGTCGTGATGACCTTTGCGGGAAAGCCGGATGAGAGAGGAACTGCGGACGGCGTCAGTTCCGGGGCGCGTTTTGTTTATCCCATTGGCATCGCCACCGACGCGGCGGACAACGTCTACGTGGCTGATAAAGTCAGCAATACGATCCGCAAGATCACGCCCATCGGCGAAGTGACGACCTTTGTGGGCTCCGCAGGCACTTCAGGCCATGCCGATGGAGTGGGTGGGAATGCAAGTTTCTCCGGCCCTGTCGCCGTCGCCAGCGACAGTTCAGGCAACATCTATGTTGCGGACTATGGCAACAACATCATCCGCAAGGTAACCCCATCAGGTGAAGTGACGACCATCGCCGGGCAGGCTGGTGAAAGCGGTGACGCCGACGGGACTGGCGCGGCGGCGCGATTTAATACGCCTTATAGCATCGCCACTGACAGCGGAGGAAACATCTTCGTGGCTGAGATATCCAGCGATGTTATCCGTAAAATCACGCCGGCAGGTGTAGTGACTACTTTGGCTGGCAAGGCTGGCGAGGAAGGCCACGCCGACGGGATCGGCGCCAATGCGACTTTTTCCAGTCCTCATGGAATTGCAACCGACAGCGAAGGCAACGTCTATGTGGCGGACTACGGAAACAACACCATTCGCAAGATTACCCCGGCCGGTGTGGTGACGACACTTGCCGGCCAGGTAGGCCAGGGTGAGAACGGTGAATTCGACGGCATCGGCTCGGCGGCGACGTTTTTCCAGCCGATGGCTGTGGCCACCGACCACGCGGGCAACGTGTTCGTGCTGGAAGCAGACAACGTTCGTGAAATTACTCCGGCGGCTCAGGTTTCGACATTCGTCGGTGCGTTGTTTGGGCCCTGGCATTTACAGAATCAATTCTGTGAATGGGATGTTCCACCTGACAGCAGCGGCGCTGTTCGATCCGGGACAAGGAAATGCGCTCTCAATGAAGGAACGACTTACTGCTCGTCATCGATTGAAGTGACGAGTGCCAGCCCGGGAAGTCCGAAGCCAAAGGTAAGCCTGGTTTACGATGCGCAAAATAATGTGAATGAAATCGATACAAAGTTCAAAGTCGAGCCTGCCAAAAAAGGAGGGGCGAAAGGAGATCCTCCGGGAGATCCCGGCTCCGATACCTGGTTGCATTACGTGGTTACAGTCACGGTATCATCTACCAGTTCGTGTAAGTAGCCGGCAGAATCTTTACAAGAGCGATAGCAGAAAAGTTACTGCAGCAGCAGGACGTCACCAGCGTTTTTAGTCAAAAGGCCAGCTGGCAGGCCGCGGATGCAACCTTACTCTGTTTCACCAGCTTTTTTTGATGATCGTGTCGAGCGCGAATCCGCCGTTCGGGTCGCGTGTCGCGCTGATGGCTACGTGCGGCGACACCTGGTACTGTCCCTGAATGGTCTGGCCCTGCGTGGTGACCACGTTGGTTTCGAAGGTGACAAACAGATTGCCGGTCACTCTCTGCTGGATAGTGATATTCGCTCCCGGCGGCCCGGCCGCTGTGCCGCCCGCTACAACAGGACTGATCGAAAGCTGCGATATTCCAGCGGCCCTGGAGATGCGGCTCGTTACCTGGCTCGAGACTTGCGAGGCAACCAGACTCTCGGCCTCCTGATTCGTATTCAGGGAATTCTGGGCGCTGGCTTCGGTGGTCTGGCCGAAGGCAAGCAAGTGAATGATGTCGGCCTGCGGCAGCGATGGATCGGAGTTGTACTGGGTGCGCAACCGATCGGACGGCCCCTGGAATCGCAGATCGATCTTGTAGTCCTGAATCGTCGTGTTCAAGGAAACATTCAGGACTGGCTGCGTCATGGTGGGATTGATGAACTGGATGGTGCCGCCCGTCAGGACAAACCGGTTTCCGTTCAGAATCACGTCGCCGCTCGCGAGATTGATCCGGCCCAGCAGCACAGGTTGGGCCGCTATCCCACGGACCAGGAGATTCGCTGAACCGGCAACGCTCAACGTGCGGCTGACGAGGTCCACATTGTTCGACGATTTCACCGCGAGGTTCAAGTGGAGGTTTTGCGAGAATCCCGGCGCCGGCGGCGCGCCCACTCCTCCGCCGAACTGGCCTATCGCGGAAGAAAGATCGAAGCCCGGCGTGAACGAAAGGCCTGCCACTTCGACGGAGCCGCCCAACGTCGCGTGAATCATGGTTCCTGTGAGGCGAAGATTCGCGTCGAGAGTTTCGCGCACGCCCTGCGGATAAAGCATATTGATGGCTCTTGCGCTTGCGCCAAGATCGAAACGGATGTTTGGGCGATAGAGTATTCCGCCCTGCGCCGTCACCTTGCCGCCTCCAATCGTGCCACTGAGATTCGCGATCTCCAGGCGGTCACTGGTCAGCTTGAGCACGCCGTTGGCGTTTTGCAGTCCCACCGGAGATGTGGTTGTGGACAGGTTCGCTCCCTCGATGTCGATCTCGCCCGCGGCGAGTCCGGCGCCCATCGCCCCGTGTGAGTCAATATTCAGTTTGAGCTGCCCGGACGCGTGCAGATCGGGATCGAAGATCTGCGCGATTTCGAGATTCACTGTGCCCTTCGCCTTGAGCGATGCGGGCGCATGGGTGGCGACCGGAAAACTGCCTTGCACGTTCAGCTCTGTGTCGGTGCCGCGGAGTGTTACTGGCTGGAGTGTCGCAGTTCCGTTCTGAAGATCGGCTTGAATGGGCGATGCCGACACCTGGATTGCATGGTTGTAAGCGAGCTTGAGCAGAGGAAGCTTGATGTGAGCTTCGAGCTGCTTCGTGTTCTTGAGGGGACCGTGGAGCACCACATGGATCTCGGTTTGTCCGGTGAGGCCCGGCTCCTCATTGGGCATAACGATCGCAAAGATCGGTTCGAGGGAAATCTGCGGCGTATCGATGGCTACGTCGGCAATTTCGTCGCCGGTGAGGTGCACCTGTGCCTTGCCGTGAATCGGAGCGTTGGCGAAGGACGAGCTGAAGTCGACATTCGCGACGTGGTTCGCCGCGTTGAGCTGGAGATCGATTTGCGAGATGGTTTGGCTGCCAACGGAGAGGCTGGGAATCTTCACGTTCGCGGAGAGCGACGGGTTGTCGAAGCTTCCGCTGCCCTGCGCGTCTAACTCAACGATGCCTTTTGCGCCGATGCCGCGCGCTTCGACGGTCTTCAGTTTTGCAAGATCGATTCCGCTCGACTGCACCTGAGCCGTGAAGGTTTTGGCTTGCGGATTTACCGTTGCTTTAGCCCGGAGGTTTCCGGCGGGAAGCTCGACGGACGCGGAGATCTGCACCTGATCGCCCGAGCCGGAGAGATCGACGTTCGTTTTCGGCACCGGTTCACCGAAGACAACTGCCCCCGTCAGACTGGCGCGCGCATGGCCGGTCGGGTTCTGGATTTCTCCGCGAAGGTGAGCGCTCAAGTTCAAAGTGCCCGAGACGGGCAACTGACGGCCGGCGAGCGCAGAGAGCGTATCCATGGTGATCTGCGCAACGTTCAGATCCAACTGCATGGGGCTCTGGCCTGTTGGCGACCAGTGGTGAAGGTCCACCTCAGCATTCGCCGTCACCTGTTCATGTTTCGTTCCATCAAGCCGCAGGTTCTCGATGCTTGCGTGCGACGGGCTGACTGCAATCCCGGTACGGAACAGCTTCCACTGCGTGCCGTTGTAGGTAAGGTTCTGGGCGGTGAATTGGCCTGTCACATCGGGAGCATTCAACGATCCGTGGACAGACCCCTGGAACGACGCCCGGCCGCTCAGATCGAGATTTGGCTCGCCCGGCTTGGGCGTGCGGACGAGATCGGCGAGTGTGGCGACTTCTCGCAGATCATTCGCCTGTACGCTCACCGTGAGACTGGAACTACGGCTGATGGTTCCGTTCAGGCGAATCTGCGTTTGCAAACTTTGGAACCGGGTGTTGTTGAGGGTCATATTGCCGTTGGCTTTCGTGTAGACCGCGTGGACCGCGCCCTGGAGAAGGATGACCGTGTTGCTCGGCTGCCCGCTCGCGCTGGCAGTTTCCTGGATTGAGGGCGGAGGACCAGGCCGGACCGCTTTGCCATTCACGGTGAGGTCGGCGTGAGCGACCAGGTTGTCGATCGTCTTTCCCCAGTCAGCAGTGGCGGTGGCGTTCGCTGTTCCGGTGAGTGAAATGCCGTTGGTGGAAATATTTCGCGCCAGTACCCGCCGGGCCTGAGCTAACGATAGATTCTGGACGGCAACACGAAAGCTGGAGTGCGAATTGCCGCCAATCTGCTGCATGGAGCCTGCCGCCGTGATTGTGCCGCCGAGAGTGTTAAGGCGAAGGTCGCGCAGCACTGCATTGCCGTTGGCGAGCGAATAATGCGCCGCGAGGTTGATTGCGTCCAGGCGTGTCGTCGCGGTGCTGACAATCAGCCTTGGGCTGGTGAGATCGCCGCTCAGCGTGAGCGATTGGATGACGCTTCGCTGCGGGAGTCGCCGATATTGCGCGATTCCCGCTGTGGTGATGACCCCCGCGGGCAGAGAAGGATCGTTCAGCAGTTGTGCGGCCTGTTTGCCGTCTAACACGATGCGATACTGCGCCTGAACGTCGGGGTCACTATAGTCCTTTACGGTGGCCGCCAGTGTGACGTTCGACTCGCCCGCCTTCACCTTTAGGTTTTTCAGCGTGAATTGATTCCGTGTAGCGTCGAATGATGCATCAAGATTGTGCTCGATCGGGCGATAGTTACCGATTTGTAACTGCCCGTTGGAATAGGAAAGCGTGCCACTGTAGCGCGTCAGCGCGCCGTCGAACACGGATTTGAACTCCAGGCCGTCGAGATTGGCTGCAATTGCACTGGGACGCGAGTTGTAGTACACCTCTCCGCGCGCGATCCGAATATGACGAATACCCAGGTCGAAGATGTCCGTATGACTCGAACCGCTGCTCTTGATGACGGGAATGTTGGAGTGTCCATCCTTGTCAAAGACGACCCAGGCGACAGGATGATCGATCTCGACAGTCTGGAGATGCCACCTGGCGTGCAGGAGGGAAGCCACCCGTACGCTCACCTCAATGTGATCTGCCTGGAACAATGGAGGGTTGGGGTGCGGCGCTGCGCCTGCAATACGGATGCCGTAGAGATCAAGATTGAGCGCACCGAGATGCAGCGCGAAGTTTTGGAGCTGGACGCGGACGCCTAATTTCCCGGAAGCCTTCTGCTGCGCCAGTTGCAACAGATAGCGATGGCCTGTGCCGGTGCTGATGAATCCCACAAATAAGCCAACGCAGAGCACGATGAGCGCAAGTACGCATGCCGCCGTCCACGCAACGATCCGCAGGATGCGATGCCGCTTCGGCCGCGTTTGCTTCGGCTCTTTGTCGTACTTCGTATTCCCGTTTGCCATGGTTCTATCCCTCAGAACGCCTGACCAATACCTATAAAGTAGTTCGTTGCCTGCACGCCCTGAACGGGATTGAGGTCGCGGCCAATGTCGACGCGAATGGGCCCGACGGGCGTGGAATAACGGAACCCGAAGCCCACGTTGTTTGAATATCCGAGGCCAGTCTTGCTCTGATCCGCTGTGATGAAGTCCTGAATACCGATGTCAGGGAAGACGTTGCCTCCGTCGTAGAAGACCGCAAGAGAGAGATGCTTCTTGATCGGTAATGGGATGCGCGCTTCGGAATTGAGGATCAGCAGTTGGTTGCCGCCGGTGGGAACCTGAATCTGAGGACAATTCGCGGTTTGGCCGCTGCTACACACCGAGACCTGCCGCTGCGGACCTGCGCTGTCGAGGGGAAATCCGCGCAGCGTATTGCCGCCGCCTGTGAAGAATTGCTCGCTGAGCGGGACGAAGCTGTTGTTAAATGCCGTCGCGAGTCCGATGCGAACACTGTTTGCCCACACGATGTGATGGAACTTCTCACGGTAAATGGCAACCTGCGCGGTCATCTTCGCGAAGTCGACGCTCGAGCCGAGCTTGCTGCTGTTGAAGTCCAGTTCGAGAGAATCCAGCATGCCCTTGTGCTCGTCCATCGGATTGTCGCGCGTGTCGCGCGTGAGGTTCCCTGAAAGCGTGGAAAGAGTGACGTGCTGATCCTGCGCGGGGACAAGCTGGGCAATGAGAATTCGAGTCAGATCCACTTTGCTGTAGGCGTACTGCGCAAATAAGATGCTCTGTTTGCTCCTGTCAATCGGGTGCTGGAATTGCAGCGAGCCCTGAATCTGCTGCGAGGAGAAGATCGGGTTTTCTTCGTTTTTCTCGTAAGAAACCGAGCTCGTGGCCTTCCACGATGTCCAGCGGAAACTCGGATCGATGTAGTAGGCCGCGGCGCGTTGATCCAATCTTCCAGCAAATCCAGTGAACGAGAGCGATTCACCTTTACCGCGGACGTTGTTGCGGGTATATTGAAGCGTGCCGCGCGGACCGTAAAACGTTGCCTGGCTGGTTGTGAAGTTCGAGGGCAACCCGATCGGGGGAAGATTGGGCAAAGCCACCGTGCCGCTGGGAATGTTTCCGCCACGCTCGATTACCTCGAATCCGAATCCATAGGTAAATTCGTTACGCTTGGACTCGTGCACCTTCACCAGCACGTCGTCCGTGGTTTGCGTGGTGACGGGCTCTTTGGGATCAACCTCAGCCCAATCGAAGACACCGGTATGGTTGTAGAGATTGCTGCCTGCGCTCAGCAGTTCCGACTCCGTGAGCGGCTGCCCTTTTTGAATGCCTTTCGTGTCCCTATCGATCAGGCGCTGCTGCGTATGCTCCCTGCCGAGCGTGAGCACGTTGCCGGTCATTACCCGCGGGCCTTCGTGAATGTGATACACCACATTGATGCGATGCGGCTGGTTCTTCGATACCTCGCCGGCGGTCTCGCGAAAGCTCGCGATGAGGTAACCGGCCCGAAGGTAGTTGGCGACGATCTCCGCGCGGTCGGCCTGAACATGAGCCTGCGAGTAGGGCTGTCCCGCAGCCAGCTTTAGCCCGTGTGGCGCGAAGCTCGACTGCGGAAATGTATTTGCACCGTCGATGGTGAGAGAATTGACGATCTCACGCGGACCTTCCACCACCCGGAACTCGACCTGAACATTGCCGTTTGCGCGTTTCACCGTGGAGGAGACTTTCGCGTCCCTGAATCCCTCCGATTGGTAGACGGCCTTCAGATTGTCGATGCTGGTCTGCACAAGCTTGTCGCTGAATTTTCCGGGAGAAAACAAGTGCTTCTTCTCCACCTTAATCTGCGGCGTAAGTTGCGACGAGCGCAGAGTCGTGTTGCCCGTCAGATGGACCGCCGTTACCTTGTGCTTTTTCTCTTTCGCGATCTTGTAGGTCACCGTATCGGAGTTCGCGCCCTTGTCCAGGTGCGACTCGACTGCGACATCGAAGAATCCCTTCTTTTGGAAATACGAAATCAGCGCCAGCCGGCCTTCCGTCACCGTTTCATCGTCGACACCCACGCCCTGGTAGATGGGCAGCAGCGATTTGCGCGTCCAGGGCCAAACGCGTGCTCCCGCGATATCAACATGAGTCTGGGGACCGGGATTCACAGTGAAGTGAATATCTGCCTGGTTGGTTGCGGCGTGGTAATCGGCGCTGGAGAGCTTGACCTGCGCGCCGAGGTAACCTTGCCCTTCGAGCGACTTCTGCAAGTACTGGGTGGCCTTGTTCAGCGTCGAATGATGATACGTCTTGTTGGCGCGGATTCCCGCGCCGCGAAATCGCGCACATAGCGTGGTGAGCTTGTGCTGGAGTGCCGGAGCCTCGCTATCGGGCGCGCCTTCAATGGCAGTGGTACCGAACTTCGCGCGCTTTCCCAGATCGGAGTCGAATGCGACGCTGGCGATCGCGTTGGCGGAGTCGAGGGCAAGCCTGGAATCGACGTGCGCCTCAAAGAAGCCTTCCTGCCTATAGAAAGTTAAGAGTGTTTGCTGGTCCGACTTCACCTCGGAAGGGTTAAACGCTTCCTGAAGAGGATAGTTCGATGCCTGGATCAATTGCGAGTACGGAAACCGCTTTGCGCCCGGAAATGTGAAGATGCCGAAATAGACGGCAGGCTCGAGCACAAAAACAATGCGGACGCCATTTGCGTCGGGCTGGGCCTGGATCTCCACGCGGCTGCAATGCTCGGCGGTCTTCAGCGCATCGGCTGTTTGTTCCACTTTGTCGAACGAAAACGGCTGACCGGCAGCCTGAACGAAGCACGCCGGGCAGTGCGTCAGGTCGAAATCGGGGCGGCCCGCGATTTGGATTTCGGAGACATTCTGCCCGTCGTATGCGGACAGTTCAGCCTTCTCGCGCTTTTGTTGATTTTTCGCCTGGGCTTTCTGGGCTTGCGCACTTTGCGGTGTGTTTGACTCTTGCGCCGGGCTGGTTTGGCAGGTGAGAGCGGCGAAGAGGATCCAGAAGATCACGCGCAAGCCGCGGCGCTGCGCCGTAGCCAGGCTGCAAACGGCGCCGAGGTTCACGCAGGGACTCGGGAAGGCGTCAAACACCACATTGATGGTGGGATGCGCTCGATCGGCACCGGGTTGATTTTCATTTCGTCACACTGCTTTGACTTGAGCGCGAAGCCAAGAAGAGATTGCCGGCCACTGCGTGTGCGCGTGGCGCATCCATGCAGTCAAAGGCGCGCGACCACAAGAGGCACAATGGCAGCCCCGGCTCACGAAGACGGCCCGCCTACGAGGCACATCCCCGTGCGACGTCGGTTTGCGGTTCGCTGGATTTTGCGCAACAGTGCGCCCCACGTGCGTTTGCGCGATCTGGCGCGCAGAACATGGCGGGCATTGTTTGCCGACCGGGTGTTCGGGCACGCCGCCGAACTGGGATTCTATTTTCTCTTCTCGTTGTTCCCCACGCTCTTCTGCGCAAGCTCGATCCTGGGGATGATGGCGCAATCGGCGCAAAACATCTCCGATAGCCTGCTCGGATACCTTGCACTGGTAATCCCCACCTCCGCAATGGCCACGGTCCTCAATACGTTCAATCAGACCGCTGCTGCGTCCAGTTCCGGAAAGGTGACGTTTGGATCTATCGCGGCGCTCTGGTCGGCGTCCGTAGGCATTTCAGCGATTCAGGACACGCTGAACGAAGTCTTCGATCTCGAGAAACGGCGATCGTATCTCATGGCCCGCATCGAAGCGATTCTTCTTACTCTTGTGCTCACAACCGTGATTGGGTGCGGCCTGGGTTGCATGTTTGGCGGCGATTTCGTGGCTGCCCTTATTGGTCGCGCGATGAATGATCCGACGCTCGCTGAGATCGCGGGCTTCGCAGTCAGGATCGTCGCATGGGTCCTGGCGGGTTGCATCCTCGCCCTCTCGTTCGCTGTGCTTTACTATCGGGCACCGGACTGGCCGAAGCGGCACTGGAGATGGCTTTCGCCAGGGACGGTCATCGGAATTGCGGTGTGGCTCCTTGCGTCGTTAGGTCTGCGGATCTATCTTCATTTCTTCAACACGTATTCAGTCACGTACGGTTCGCTGGGCGCCGTCATTATCCTGCTCACATGGTTTTATATCAGTGGACTCATGCTGCTGCTCGGCGCCGAGGTGGACAAGGCGATCGAAGATGCAAACCGGGAGGCGGCTGAAAGGCGCCCCGTGCCTCCGATTGCCATCTCATCGGGCCGGCGAGCCGGATAAATTATCTTCAGCGGCGCAGGAGAGTCTTCGGAGTCTCCGGCTACGCCGGATACCTGGTTGGCTGCTCGCACCCGCACGTACTGGTTTCTCGAGAACTGGCATTGGTATGAGATTGTGGGACTTCTTACGCCGTTGCTGGTTCTCCATCTGCTCACGCACCGCCGCCGGGCGCGCGCTCAGCAGGGGCCTCGCTGGCTGGCGCGCATGGCGATCATGGCCGGTTCTACGGCCATTGCGATCTCGCTGCTTTTTGTGCATGAGGTCTCTTCCTCCTATCAACTTGCCCGGCTGCAGCCGTTGCGTGTCTTTCATCTCATCTATCTCGTCATGATTCTTCTGCTGGGCGCGCGCGTCGCAGAGCGCCTTCGCCTTACTGCGATGTGGCAGCCGGCTCTGGCCTTTCTCTCGCTCGGCGCCATCATGTTCGTCGTTCAGCTCAAGACCTTTCCCGCATCGGCCCATATTGAATTGCCCTGGGCTGCCCCGGGCCATGGATGGGAGCAGGCATTTGCCTGGGTCAGGCAGAACACATCGCCAGACGCGCTCTTCGCACTGGACTCGCAATACATCATGGTGCCGGGAGAAGACGCGCAGTACTTTAGCGCCATTGCCGAACGCAGCGCCTTGCCCGACTACGCGAAGGACGGAGGCCTGGCGTCCATTTCGCCTCAGCTGGCGAACGCGTGGGTCCTCGGAGATCGGGCGCAAACAGGACTGAACCGCGCCACTGATACGGAGCGCATTGCCGCACTGCGGCCTTTCCCGGTTGGCTGGATCGTTCTTCCTGCGGCGTCACCCACCGCGTTGCCCTGTCCGTTCCGCGATGCCGCGGCAAAAGTTTGTCGCCTCGGTCAGGTGCGGCCGCAGCTTGCCGCGGCTGATCCACGATGAGAACGCATCCAAGGAGAAAGGAGAAAACTCAATGGCCACAAAGAAAAGCGGAGAAAAGTCGAGCAGTGGAGAAGGATCGAAGTCTTCTGGAAAGAGCTCTCACAAATCAACGCGGAAGTACAGTCCCAAAGCCGGCAAGGAAGTGGAGACCGAGATGCGCGAAATGAAGCGCGGAAAACTTGAGAGCGGACGCAGCGGGAAGAAAGTCACCAATCCAAAGCAGGCGATCGCCATCGGCCTCTCCAAGGCTCGGAAGAAGGGCGAAAAGGTTCCTAAGAAGAAATCCTGAGGCAATCCGGCGGCTGAGCGCCGCAGTTGAGTCTCCTATCCATAGAGCGCGGATTCGCGCTTCTGAAGAGTGCCAGAGACAGAAAATGACCGAACTGGTTCTCCGTTTTGTGATCGGCGGGGTCGTGGTGAGCTTTTTCGCGATTCTTGGAGACATGCTTCGTCCCAAAAGCTTCGCCGGATTGTTTGGCGCCGCGCCCTCGATTGCTCTCGCAACCCTCGCTATCACGATCCACAAAGATGGAAGATTCTTTGCCGCTGAAGAAGCAAAAACTATGCTCCTCGGTTCGCTGGCGTTTCTTATCTACGCCGTGCTGACCCGCTTTGTCCTCCGGCGCTGCAGAGCAAGCGCGTTCATTGCCAGCTTCGCGCTGCTGCCGATCTGGTTCGCCGTCTCGCTGGGATCATGGATGCTTTTGCGCGGGAGGTGGTGAATTGATCTCTGCCCGGATTTCGTACCTGAAGCAATCCAAGCCGCGCGAATATCTCCAGCGCTTTGTCTTCGGCGGGGCAGCAACGGTTCTCGCCGGCATCGTCGCAAAGCATTTCGGACCGGGACCCGGCGGCCTTTTCCTCGCCTTTCCAGCCATCTTTCCTGCAACCGTCACCCTTATCGAAGCGCACTCAAAGCAGCGCATGGCGAAGATCGGCCACGACGGAAGCAATCGCGGACGCATAGCCGCCAGCATCGACGCTGGCGGAGCCGCGCTTGGCAGCGTTGGTCTCGCGGGATTCGCCGTCGTTCTCTGGCTTATGCTTCCAAATCACAACGCATTGCTAAGCCCGCTCACCGGGCTTCTGGTCTGGGCGGTTCTGTCCGTCATCCTCTGGGAGATCCGCAGGAATCGTATATTCGGGCTTCGCTCCCGAACTTTGAGGTGAGAGGAATCATGGAGCATCGGAGGCGCAACAGGCAGTTTCATAAGTGCTGCACGGCCCGCTGAGCGGAGGCCCTGTTCCAGCGTTCGGAGCCGGGGACTCGATGCCGTCCTTTAGGGCGAGCTTCCGGGGCTCAGAATACCGTACACATCCAACTCGCCCGGAATCGATGTAGAGTTGTCAGCACCACCAATGTTATTACCGCGTGTACCGATATAGACGTGACCGTTGGCTATCGTAGGCTGTGTGAACTTGACCGGATAGCCAGCGGTATTCGCCGGGCTCGTACTGCTGTTCCAAAGCTCGTTGGCAAGGTTGCCGGCTGAGTAGGCATGCAACACTGCAGGTCCACAGCTGTGCGAACGCGGTGTACAGTAGTTGGAGACATCGATCGCCCACAAAATGCCATTTGACCCATCAGGCATAGAGCTGATCACTGGGGTCGTACCCGGGAAGCCAAATGTCATCGAGGTAGAGGAGCTGGGAGACATGGCTATCTTTGCCGTCTGCAGATTCATCGGATAGGCCTGAATTCCTTGTCTATCAGAGGTGACATACAATGTATTGTTCCAATACGCCGGCGTCGAGAAGATCCCTGTCGTCAGGTACAGCAATTGCCAGGCATTCGCATTTCCGAGCCCTCCCATAACATCTCGGTTAATAATATAATAAGTACCGTCTTTGCCTCCGACTACGAGCAGATGCGAAGGATTGGATCCGCTTGCCGGCAAGTCAATCAAGGTCGGGCCACCCGAGCCAAGATCGAGATCTTCTGTGTAGTCATTTTCTTCGTCGCTTGGGGTAAAGTATTGCTTGACGTTGAGTGCCTGATCCATCTGCAAAACTGAGTCACCGTAGTCATTGTTTGGAGCTGCGGAACTGGTGGCGTCGAAACCTCCGTCCCCGGAGCTCAAGTACAGGTTCCCATTGGCGTCCACCGCCGGCGCGCTGCCGCCCATCCAGATGCCGCCTTGCCCGGTGTTCGGCGTAATGTTCAACGCATACTTCTGCGTCAGCGTAGATGCGTCATAGCCCATCACCCAGCCGCAAAATGGCTTGTCGTCTTCGTGCGACGCCCAGGCGATATAGACCGTTCCATTGACGAGTGTCAGCCCGACGCGCTGGAGTTCCTGCCGCGCATTGAAGGTTGTTGTCGACCCGCCGCCATAAGTTCCTGGATAAGTAGCTGCAATCGTGACTGGACCCGAAAATCTCTCGCTTCCTGTCGTCAGATCGATGGCGTGCAGCCGCTGGTAGAAGTTCGTCTGCGTAGAGTCTACGGACTTCGACACTACATACAAAGTCTGAGTCGTTGGGTCGATCACCGGCGTTCCTGTCACGCCTACTTCTGGCGCAATATCTCCGTAGCCGACTCCCACCAGCTCGTCCGGGCCGTAGGAGGGCACAGTTGTCTCTCCAGAGGTTCCGCCATGCGCCGCATCAATCAGGTTTACGGACCACAGCGGCGTGCAGGGGCTTGTGTTCCTGTCAGCATCGAAAGCGAACAAGCCATCGTGCTCCGTAGCGACAAAGATAACATTGTGCTTCACGCCACCGATGGTTATCTGAGGCATCCACAGCGGCTGCGCGTAGATCGCGCCGTCTACCGTGCACGAGAAAAGCTTGCCAAAGGTGTTCCCACTCACCAGCGCAGGAGTCAGAGCGTACTCATGCGTATTCACCCCGTCACGGTATAGGTCGTAATGCACCGTGCTCACTCCCGATAAGTCTGTGACGGGAACAGTCAGGCTGGCGGATGTTGTTCCGTCGCCTGCGCTGACCGCTGTGAGCGTGTACACCCCTGGACTTGACGGCGCTGTCCAGCTTGTCGCCACGCCGTTCAGAGTGTTCGTGGAAGAAAACGTCCCGCAAGAACTTCCGGTACATCCCGGTCCCGATGCGCTCCAGTTCACGCCCGCCGGATCATTGGTTGTTGACTGCACGGTGACAGACTGGGTGATGACGGCCGCGGTCTGCTGTGTCGATACCTCAACGTTCGCCAGAACCGTCATGTTCAAAGTAGCCGATCCGCTGCGTGTGGGTGTGGACGAGTCGGTTGCTGTCAGGACGAGTGCGGCTGCGTTAGCGGCAGAAGTTGGTGTGCCGCTGATAACTCCCGTAGCCGGAGTGAGGGTAAGACCGGCAGGCAGCGGACCCTTCAGGCTCCACGTATAAGGCGCCTGGCCTCCGCTGACGGCGAGCGTCGCCGAATATGCAACGCCGATATTTCCGTTGGGCAGTGAAGAGGTGGAAATCACCAGCGGAGGCGGCGGATCTACAACGCTCGCATTAACCGTGAGATGGAGAGTTGCTGAAGCGTTTTGCTGCGGAACAGATGAATCGGCGGCCGTCACGATTAACGTATCAGCAGTGGCGGCAGAAGTTGGCGTGCCGCTGATAACTCCCGTAGCCGGAGTTAGGGCAAGCCCGGCAGGCAGCGGACCTTTCAGGCTCCACATATAGGGCGCGTTGCCTCCGCTGGCGGTTAGCGCCGCGGAATAGGGCTGGGCGACGCTTCCGTTGGGCAGTGAAGAGACGTTGATAACGAGCGGTGGGGGAGGAGTCGCTGTCGTACTCACGCATCCCACCAGAAGTGCAGCAGGGGGAACCGTGAATAAAACTCGAAGGTGGTTAGACAACACACGGGCCCACTGAATTCGCGGCAAATGCATCGTAAGAACCGCTCCTTATTGAGCAAGAAGAGAAGAGATCTAGAGGGACCTGTGCAAAGCCGTTTGTGACGAACCCAAGATATATACACGCCCCGCACGAACTTGCTAAGGAGAAAGTTGCTCAGGCGCGCCGTTGGGTTGCCCCAGCGTAGGAGTCTCAGCAGCAGAAGGCAATCAACGATGCACGCTGTTGCGCACCGAGCCTGGCCGGAAGGTTGGATGATGGCCAAAGAGCGCCGCACGACAGCCACGAGGGTCCTCCGAGAGGCATCCAACGCTCCGATTCCGGCATCGACTTGAGCAGTACGTTTTTCGGGGGAGCCGTACTACCATGCGACCAATATGCTCGTGTATAAGCCATATCGATCCATATAGAGTAGCGCTTCGCAAGGGGAAAGCATATTTACCTTACGCCGAACTCAATCGACAAGCAGATCTTCTCGCAGCTCACTTGATCCAGACTGGTCTTGAGCCGCCAGCTTCGATAGGAATCTGTCTTGAACGATCCTTCGATTGGGTCATTGCCGCGCTGGCTGTCATGCGCGCAGGCGCAGCGTATGTCGCGATGGACGAGTCGTGGCCCGACGAGCGGATCCGTTACGTGCTCGCCGATTCGGGGGCAACGCACATCATCGCACGCGCCGATCTGCTGGACCGCGTTAAGCCGGCGGCCATCGGGATCGATCCTCAGAGGCTCGCGCTTGACGCCTCCGTGCCGCACCAGGCAGCGCGCCGGACGATTTCAGCCGACGACCTCGCCTACATCATCTACACCTCGGGAACCAGCGGCTATCCCAAGGGGGTCGAGATCACGCACCGCAACCTGGCTCATTTGGTCGAGTGGCACTGCGATGCTTTTCAGGTAACGGAGCGCGACCGGGCCAGTCATCTCGCCGGCTTGAGTTTCGACGCAGCCGCGTGGGAGATATGGCCGAACCTGGCAGCGGGCGCGTCTATCTCGCTTGTAGAGGAGGCGGCGCGAGCCTCACCGGAACTCTTGCAACAGTGGCTGCTCTCAGAAGAAATTACAGTTTCCTATATTCCTACCGCACTCGTTCTTCCTTTAGCTCATCTGAAATGGCCGAGAGAAACGCCAATGCGCTTTCTGCTGACCGGAGGAGAGAAACTGCAACGGGCTCCTGGGAATCAGTTGCCCTTTGTGCTGGTGAATAACTATGGGCCGACGGAATGCACCGTAGTATCAACCTCGGGCATTGTCGAATGCGGTTCCGATAACGTCCCATCAATTGGCCGGCCAATTGATCGCGTCTCCATCTATCTTCTCGACGAGAAGGCCGCGCCGGTTCCGCAGGGTAGTGTCGGCGAGATATATATTGGCGGCGCTGGCGTAGGAAGAGGATACAGAAACCGCCCCGAACTTACGTCGAGAAGCTTTCTTCCCGATCCATTTGCCGATGTGCCGGGCGCGCGCATGTATCGGACGGGAGACCGTGGACTCCTCTTGCCGAACGGAGAAATCGAGTTTCACGGCCGGGCTGATTCGCAGGAGAAGATTCGTGGACACCGCATTGAGCTGGAAGAGATCGGCAGCGCTCTCTGCCGGCACTCCAAGGTGCAGTTTGCGAGCGTCCAGGCTCTCGCCGATTCGGAGTCGGGAGATAAGCGGCTCGTTGCCTATGTAATGCCTGTTGAGAACGACGTACCGACGGCGACGGAGTTGCAACAGTTCCTTGCAGACACGCTTCCGTCGTATATGCTTCCGGCGGCTTTTGTCAGGCTGCGTTCGCTTCCGCTGTCGAGTCACGGCAAGGTCGATAGGTTGCTCCTTGAAGTTCCTGACGGGAAGAATCTGCTTCCGACTGCCGGCGATTCCGTGCATCAGGCGGCCAGCCCGGTTTGTCACAAGCTTCTCCGCATTGTGCGAGAGCTGCTGAAGACCGAAGCCGTCGGCGTGCAGGACGATTTCTTTTTAGTGGGCGGCCACTCCTTACTGGGGACGCAACTGATTCTCAGGATTCGCTCGGCTTATGGCGTGGATATTTCCCTGCTCGACCTCTTTGAAGCGCGCACCGTGCAGCGCCTCGCCGAGAAGATCGAGAACCTGTTGATCGTCGAAGTGAGCGCCATGAGCGAAGAAGAAGCCAGGCTCCGGGTGGAGGCCGCACTATGAGCACGACTGTGGTGTGCAACGGAAAAGCCGTTGTGGATGCAGCGGAGGCGTCGGCTAACTCTGGCGGGCGTGACTTATCCGACATAAGTTTGCTGCGCCTGCTCGATCCCGAGGTATTGGCTGACCCATATCCACTATATCGCAGGCTGCGGGAGTGCGAGCCTGTGCATTGGGATCCCTATACGCATACCTGGGTAGTTACAACCTATGCCGAAGTTATCACTGTTCTAACCAGGTATTCGGCCGAACGCACACCAACGCCGGAAGAGCTTTCCGCCATGGACCTCAACGAATTTGGGCCGTTTGCCGAAATGCTCGTCAAGCAGATGCTTTTTATGGATCGCCCTGCGCACACGCGCCTGCGGTCGCTTTGTTCTGCCGCATTCACTCCGCGCCGGGTTATGGGTCTGCGCGCGGCCATTCAGTCGATTGCCGATAAACTGATCGACCAGGTCACGGACAAAGGCGAGATGGACATTATTGCCGATTTCGCCAACCCGCTGCCGGCGATGGTTGCGGCCGAGCTTTTAGGCTTCCCCATCGAGGATCATCGGCAACTGAAAGCATGGTCGGCCGATTTTGCGGAGCTGCTCGGCAACTTTCAACATAACCCAGATCGTGCCGCACAGGTCCTGAGCAGCATGAACGATTTGAAGGCGTACGTCTATCGCGAGCTGAACGAACAGAGGACAAAGCCTCGCGACGGGCTGCTGCACGCCTTAATGACGGCTGAGACCGAAAGCGGCCGCCTGACCGATGAGGAGATTGTAGCCAACGCCATCGTAACGATGATCGGTGGTCAGGAGACGACAACTAATCTCATTGGGAATGGATTACTTACGTTGTTTCGCACGCCTGCTGCTCTCGCCGAACTCCGCGACCATCCGGAGATCGTCGAATCGGCAGTCGAAGAGCTGCTTCGCTACGAGTCTCCGAGCCAGCACACGGCCCGCATTGCGCCTGCCGACAACGCTCTTGGCGACAAGGTCATTCGCAAGGGCGAGGCCGTCATGGCTGTCATGGGAGCAGCCAATCGCGATCCTGATCGTTTTTTTGAGCCGGACCGGCTTGACCTGCATCGCAGCGATAATCGTCACGTTGCATTCGGATGGGCTGCGCATTTTTGCTTTGGTGCGCCGTTGGCTCGCATGGAAGGACAGATCGCGTTCAATTCTTTGCTGCGAAGACTGCCTGATATTTCTCTAGCATCGACCGCATTGAAGTGGCGAGGAAACACCGGACTCCGGGGACTCGTGGCCTTGCCAGTGACATTTTAAGGTTCCATTAAAAATAGAAGCGACTCCAATGCAACCATCCTCTGAGACCTACGATGAAGACGCGCCTGCGCAGAGCCTTTCTCAGGCCAAGCTTGCGTTGCTCCAGCAGCGGCTTTGCGGCATCTCGAATGCCTCTGCCGAGCATGTCGAGCGTCGTGCTCCCGGTGAAGCGGTGCCGATTTCGGTCGATCAATACCGCATCTGGCTCCATGCGGAAACTGCGCCCGGCGTACCGTTGTACAACGAGGCCATCACCCTTCGCCGCAAGGGGGGCTTCGATCCTGCAGTCTTTCACGTTGCTTTCAATGAGATTCTGCGGCGTCACGAGGCCTGGCGGTCGAGCTTCGCGCACGCGAACGGCGAACTCGCGCAGATCTTTCACTCCGGCCTGAAGGTTCGCTTTCCGCTTACGGATCTGACGGCTTTGCCGGAACAGGACAGGGAAGCGGCGGCGCTTGAGATTGCCGAGCGCGACGCGCGCACTCCCATTCCACTCGACAGAGCGCCTCTCCTGCGCGGCCATATTGTGCGCATGGCAGAAGACGAGCACCGCGTGTATCTGACGCTGCACCACATCATCTTCGACGGCGTTTCCATCTACCGCATCCTCATGCCGGAGCTGATGTCGATCTATGCGGCCTATGCAGCCGGACGCAGTCACTCGCTCGCGGAGCCGGCTCTGCAATATGGCGACTACGCGGTGTGGCGCCGGCGGCAAGCCCGCTCCAGAGCCATGGCGCGCCACCTTGCGTATTGGAAACAAAATCTCTCCGGCGAACTGCCCGTGCTCGTGTTGCCCGCCGATCGTCCGCGGCCGGCGTGGGTCAGCGGACGCGGATCGATGGAGTGCTTTCAAATCTCCAACGAACTGATCGATGCTCTGCGAGTGGTGGGCCATAACCATGGAGTGACTCTTTACATGGTGTTGCTCGCCGCATACAAAGCGATGCTTTTCCGCTTGAGCGGGCAGCAGGATCTGATCGTCGGCGGAGCCTCGGACGCGCGGCGTCAGCCTGAGCTCGAGGGCGTGATGGGCTACATGCTCGAAACCATCCCTATCCGCACGCGGCCTTCCTCCAGCACTCCGTTCTCACAGTTCCTGCTTGAGGTGCGCGACTCCGTTCTCGGCGCGCTCGCAGCCTCAGAGGTTCCTTTTGACGAGATTGTGAAAGCAGTCGGAGGGCATCGCGGTAATCATTCGCCGGTCTTCCAGGCTTTCTTTTCCATCGAACCTCCGGCGCCGGAATTCGTTGACGGCTGGGATCTGACGCAAATGGATGTCATCGTCGGCGCAGCTAAATTCGACCTCTATCTCGAGCTCGATGAGCGTCCCGAAGCGCTGGCTGCGCGCTTCCTTTACAACACGGACATCTTCGATGCCGCCACCATTCGCCGCATGGCCGATCATTGGCGCGTCATTCTGGAATCCTTGCCTGAAGATCCCGACTGTGCGCTCGGGTCGCTTCCCATTCTTACCGCGGCCGAGATAGCGCAACGACTCGGGCGCGGCGGCTGGAATGACACGGAAGCGATCGTTCCCGAACTACCGCTCCATGCGTTGGTCCAGGCGCAGGCAAAACGCGCTCCGCGCTCGCTCGCCGTGGTCGACGGAGTAAAGACCTGGACCTACGCTGAATTGATGACCCGTGTCGACGAATTGAGCGCGGGACTGCTTGCTGCCGGAGTCAAGCGCGGCGATCTTGTGGCGGTTCATTTGCAGCGCTCCGTGGATCTTGTTGCCGGGCTGCTCGCCATCTTGCAGGCCGGCGCTGCCTATGTGCCTCTGGAGCCGGAGGCCCCGTCGGCGCGCCTGGCGCTCTTGATTGAAAACGTCAAGCCAGAGTTCATTCTTGCCGATTCCTCTGCGCCCAATCTGCTGCTCTCCCTGCATTCAGCGGTGCTTCTCGTTGAAGAACTCGCTCGCGAGGGGCGCGGCACCGGTCCTGTCAACGCGGATGTGACGCCGGGAGACATTGCTTATGTCATCAACACCTCGGGCACAACAGGAATTCCGAAAGGCGTGGAAATCACGCATCGCAGCCTGGTGAATGCGTTGCTCTCGTTCCAAAAAAAGCCCGGCTTCACCGCGCGCGATCGCATGCTCGGCATCACCACGATCTCCTTCGACATCGCCGGTCTGGAGCTTTTTCTTCCGCTCATTTCCGGAGGCTCGCTGATCCTTGAGAGCCGCGCTGTCGCGCTCGATCCCAACTTGCTGGCGACGGCCATCGATTCCTCGCGTTGCACCGTGATGCAGGCCACACCGGCTACGTGGGTATCGCTCGTCGCCTCGGGATGGAAGGGAGCAGGCCGGCCCCTGAAGGCACTTTGCGGGGGTGAGTCGCTGACGCGCGAGCTGGCGGATAACCTGCTCGATCGCGGTGTTGAGCTGTGGAATCTCTATGGCCCGACCGAAGCCACGATCTGGGCAACAGTGCATCGCATCGAGCGCGATGGCGCGGCCATCTCCATCGGCAGGCCGATCGATAACACGACTGCATTCGTGCTCGACGCGAACCGGCAGCTTGTCCCCGCCGGGGTTGCGGGGACTCTTTACCTTGGCGGCGTGGGAGTAGCGCGCGGGTACTACCGGAATCCAAAGGCTACCGCGGAGCGGTTTGTCTATGCTCTAGCTGCCGGTGGCGCGAGGCTCTACAACACGGGAGATATTGCCGTGCAGCGCGCCAACGGAAGCATCGAGTGCCGCGGCCGCGCCGATAATCAGGTAAAGGTGCGCGGCTACCGCATCGAACTCGAGGCCGTTGAAGCCGCGGTTCGCCGTCATCCACGCATAGCTGCGGCAGCGGCCCGCGTCTGGCCTGATGCTGCCGGCAGCAATCGTCTCAGCGTGTATGTGGTCGGAAAAGAAGGTCCGCCGCCCGATGCCGCAACCCTTCGCCGCTTTCTCAAGCAGGATCAGCCGGAGTGGATGATTCCGTCCGACGTGATCGCGCTCGACGCCATTCCATTGACCATCGCCGGCAAAGTGGATCGTGCAAAACTTCCCGCTCCGCAAGCCCGCGAGGAAGTTGTAACTCCCGTCAGGCTCGAAAATCCATTCGAGCAGCGGCTCGCCGAAGTCTGGGCCGAGATTCTGAAAGTTTCTTGCATCGATCGCAGCGCCAACTTTTTCGATCTTGGTGGGCATTCCCTGCTGCTGGCAACGTTGAGCCGCCGCATCGAACTCACATTCGGGCGCAGGCTGTCGATTGCTACGCTGTTTCAAATCCCTACGCTTGAAGCGCAGGCGGCTCTCCTGCAGCCGGCGCGGAGTTCGGCTTCCACCGCGCCCGCGCTCATCCGACTGCAACCACGCGGTGTTCGTCCTCCGATCTTTTGGCTGCATCCTCCGGCGCACCTCGTTCACTTATCTGAAGCGCTCGGTGAAGAGCAGCCGGTCTTCGGTGTGGGCCTGACCGAATCGGACCTCGAAAAGCTGGGACCGGAGCCAGCGTTTGAAAGCATCGCTGCGCTGCATGTGCAGACGATCCTGAACGCAAATGTGCGAGCTCCGTTTCTGATCGGTGGCTGGTGCACGGGAGGCATCGTCGCCTTCGAGACGGCCGTGCAGTTACAAGCCGCAGGTCACGAGCCGGAGTGTGTCGTGCTGCTCGATTCGCAGAATCCAGTATTCTACTCGCGCATCGGCAGTCTCTCCACAGAGGTGAGCAAAGCTTTCTTCTATACGAAGCAGGCGCTCACCGAAGTCCGGCCTCCGCATCGCGCCACGCTGGCGCAGCGCTTCCTGCGCCTGGTTACGATCCGCGACAGAGACCGTCTGCCGAGCGAAGGCGCCGTGGAGTCTCAGCTTGGCCAGCGCATGGTCGACAATGCAGCCTACCGGTACAAGCCGCTTCAGTACAGCGGCGAAGTGCTTCTGCTGCAGCCCAAACAGCGCCCCGCTCGCGTCGATCACGCGCGTGGCTGGCGGGCTGTCGTAACCGGAAATCTGATGCTCGAGGAAGTCGATGGCACGCACGAAGAAATGCTCGATCGCAGGAACGCTCGCACGCTCGCCCGCGTCATCGCAGCGCATTTCAATTCCGCGGCGCAGTCGCGGATCGACGAGCGCGAAGGCCGCGTTCTTGATATCGCAGTGTAGTTGAAGCGCTCGTCGCTCCCTGTCCACATACCAGGACTAAATCGCCGAGAGCGGGATGGAGAAGACGCTCAAATCTCGGGGATGTAAGTGGCGGGCGAGGCGTATTACTTAAGCGAGCGAACAGAGAGCGGCTGTTCCATGCAATGGTAGGCGAGGCGGGAATCGAACCCACAACCCCCGGCTTAGAAGGCCGGTGCTCTATCCGATTGAGCTACTCGCCCACAATCCTCTATTGTAGCTGCGAAGCGACCGATGCGGGTGGTGCAGCAGCGCCTAGATGGTCCGAGGCAATGGCCTTCAGGTAACGCACCACCGTATCCTCGGCCCAGTGCAGGCCAGCGGGCCGGCGCGCAAGAAATGCGCAGTGCCCTCCGTGGCGTGTTTCCACAAACTGGATGCGCGGATTTGCGAGAATGCGCGCTCGGGTTTCCGGCGTCAGACGGATAAAAGGATCGTCTGCCGCACAGAGGATGAGCGTGGGAACAGCAATGCGATCCACAACCCGCGCGCTTGCTGCGCGGTAATAATAATCGTCGGCATCGCGAAATCCGCAGTAAGTTGCGACAATCTTCTGGTCGAACTCGCGTATCGAACGAATTGGACCGATGTTATCAAAATGGTAAATATCCGGAAATAACTCAGCTTTGTGCCGCATGCGCCGCATGAGTCCGCGCAAAAAGCGCCATTCATAGACGCGATTCGCGGGCTCGTGAAGAGCGTCGGCGCCGGCGGCGAGGTCAATCGCCGGGCACACGGTGGCAACGGCTGCAAGAGGTCCGCACAGACGCGCGCCCCATTCGCCGGCGAGCTTGAGCACAAGATTGCCCCCCATCGAGTATCCGACGAGCGCCACTCGCTGGAGCGCAAAGCGCTCGCTGAAGGTACGCACCACCGCGCCCACATCCGCCGAGCGCCCCGAGTGATAGAGCGTGGGCGTGAGTGCGTCGCTGCCGCCGCAGTTGCGCATATTCATGCGGATCACGTTCATCCCGGCAGCGAAGGCCCGCGTGGCGATGCCGCGCATGTACCGCGAATCCGACGAGCCTTCAAGACCGTGCACCAGTACCGCCGTAAGCCGCTCGCGGCGCTCCGGCTCGGGCTGCCAATGGCAGTGACAAAGAACTCGGCTGCCATCCGAGACATCCACTTCGACTATTTCGGTCGTAGTGAGCAAGCGAAAGGCCGGCCGCGGAAAGAAATTGCCTGCGATGGTTTGCAAATGGCCGTTCAGCAGCCAGGAATGCGGCTCAAAAGGCGTGAACCATTGGGATGTTTCCGGAACCCTTGGCGCGGATGAAGGAACCGACGCCGCGTGGGAAGCCACAACCGGCGCGTCATAAGGACCTTCTTGTTCCATATCGATAGAAAGACGGGGTCTCGCCGCGAAGGCCGTCGGTCTCACCGGTAGCCTTGATGCCTGCGTGGGGTTGAGGCCGATCCACAAGGAGCACTCAAGGCCGCTCCGTTGCCGTGCACCGCACCGGAACTTCTCGGCCGCTCGCACTTCATGCCCAGAGTATCACCTCTGGAGATGCGGCCAGCCGCGGTGCGCCGTCGTCATCGACACCTCCCCAAACCGACACTTGCCGCGCACCTCAACTTAACCGATTGAGTTGCGGTCCCTGCAAAACCTCCGGCTGGTCCCTCATTCCACCGAATGGTGGAGAAATACCACCCGGAAATCCACAGAAGTGCGACCGCAGACAGGCTGTTTTTGACTCTGCCGAAGCCCTGTTTGGTGACGTGACACTAGGGGTTACATACCGAATTAGATTGTTGTATCTATAGCAATATCAGTTATTTACGTCGGAGCCACTCCGCAGTTTTTTGCCCTCGGCCGCCGCGCATCCGGGCGCAGCGGCGTCCGATAAATCGCTTTTCTACGGCCCATAGCCACTTTACGTGTTGACAGCCATACCAGCCGCCGTTTATAGTTCGCAACGCTGGTTTCCACCAGTGTTTTACCAATTCTAACGGCGTGCCCGAGGAGCGCAGTCCGGCTGCTTGGGTTCTGCTTAGGAGGCTGTATGCAAGGGAAGGGTTGCTTAGGAGCCAGGCCGCAGGTAGGCTTGGCACATCGCTTCCACCAAATCTGGCGAAGGGTTAGCGCGACAACGGCGTGGTTGCCGTTAGTTCTCGCGATCCTGTGCTTGAGCGTTCCGTACGTCGGACATGCTCAGGTCACCGCTACGCTGACCGGAACGGTCGAGGATTCGACCGGCGGAGTCATTCCAAACGCGAAAGTCACTCTCACCGACGAAGCGACAAAATTGAGCCGCGTTGAAACCACCAACGGCGCCGGCCTCTATGCGTTCCCGTCGTTGGTCCCGGGCACATACGACCTCAAGGCCGCTGCAAAGGGCTTCGAGGCGAAGGTCGTCACCGGCATCGCGCTGAACGCCGGCGACACCCGTACGGTTCCCGCCCTCGCGCTCACAGTGGGTGCTGAAACTCTCACGGTAACCGTCTCCGCTACAGAAGAGATGATTCCCGTCGAGAACGGCGCGCACACCGACGTTCTCAGCTCCAAGGATATTGACACCCTGGCCCTCGAAGGCCGCGACACCACCGAGCTGTTGAAGGTATTGCCCGGCGCGGTCACGCAATCGGGCGGTCTCACCAACACCTCTCCGACATTCAGCGATCTTACCGTCACTGTGGACGAGAGCTCGCTCGGTTCGGGCACGTGGATTAACGGTACGATCTACCGCGGCGGCGAGTCGATCCTGGTCGACGGTGCTGAAACCATCGACATCGGCGACATGGCCTCCTCGCTTGTGGTTGTCCCTCCGGAGATGACCTCACAGGTTGCCGTGCAGTCCTCCAATATGAGCGCCGATCAGCCATTCGGCCCGGTGGTGGTCTCGACCATCTCCAAATCGGGCGGCGCCAACTATCACGGCGAAGGCTACTTCGATGCCCGCAACAACGTGATGAACGCCAACGGCTGGCAGCAGAAGAACAACGGCACGCCGCTCGGTCCGCAGCACTACTACTATCCAGGCGGCAACATCGGCGGCCCGGTTCCGGGTACGCATAAGCACCTCATGTTCTGGGGCGGCTATGAGAAGTGGCTGCAAAACCAGGGCAACGGCGCCATTGCTACGTCGTATATTCCCAGCGCCGCAATGATGAACGGCGACTTCACCGCCGCCGACAACGCGGGACTCTGCCCGAACGGAATGATTTTCGGCCTGCAGGGCAACGGTAACGGCGGCCCGGATTCGCCGAGCGCTCCTCCATCCCTACAGGGCGCTGGCTCATGGTGCAGCGACCTTAGCGGCGCCGTTCTCGGAAGCGGAGGAAATTACGCTAGCCTGCCCCAGCTCACTCCAGCGACCACTGCACTATTTGGCGGCAAAACCTATAACATGGACGCCGGCCAGTCGTTCCCGGGCGCCACTGCTACCACCGCGTCCGCTTATACCGACAAGGGCGGCATTCCGGCGTTGGCCGCGATCTGGCCAACTACGGGGGTTTCCACCACTGGGCTCGGCACTTGCGGCGGTTGCAACTACTACCAGCCCGTCCCCAGCATCCCGAATGGATGGATCTATCGTGCGCGCGTCGATTATCAATGGGGCGACAACACGAAGATCTACGGCAGCTATGAGCAGGCCTACTCCACCAATCTGGCCGGCACGATCGGTGCCCACCTCTACTGGACGCCGGGCAACGCCATTCCCTATCCGGGCGGCGCTGAGACCGAGTCCGACCACGGCAAGGTTCTGGCCGGGCACATCGTTCACAACTTCAACTCCACCACCACCAACGACTTCCTGGCGGCTTGGGCTTACGGCAGCTACCCATTCGTAACTCCGGACCCCTCGGCGGCCTACAAGACCACCCTGGGCTACAAATACCCCAACGTCTTTTCCACTCCGACGTTGAATATTCCCGCGTATTCCAGCGCCGGCAACTTTACTTTCCCGGACTTCTCGCAGGCTTCGATCTTCGAGAATCCTCCAGGAATGTATGGCGTGAAGAAGGAAGCGCCGCAATTCGGCGATACCCTCACCAAGGTCTGGGGAACGCACACCGTCAAGGTCGGCGGGTTCACGCAGACCACGGATAACTGGCAGAGTTCGTTCAACTACGTGCTGGATGGAAGCCTTGGCTTCGGCGCCGGGCAAAACCCGGATGCCGTCTCGGGCACGAACGAAGGCGTGCCGTTCAACTCAACTGCCCAGTTTGTTGCCGGCATGGCGACGGGCTACACCCAGAACAACGCTGCGCCGATTGGCGACGTGGCCCAGTTAAATACAGCGGGCTATGTGGACGACACCTGGAAGACCAGCAAACGCCTGACCCTGGAGCTGGGCATCCGCCTGGAGCACGTTGGCCACTGGTACGATCGCCAACACGTGGGAATGGCCGTCTTCGAACCCAGCATGGTGCTGCCTGACTACGAGGCCGGCAACAATTTCCCCGGACTCCGTTGGCATGGCAATGACTCCGGTGTACCGCTCAGCGGCCAACCGAACCGCTTTGTCTATCCCGATCCTCGTTTTGGCCTATCGTACGATGTCTTCGGCACAGGCAATACCGTGGTTCGCGGCGGATGGGGCGCGTATCGTTTCGTGACCCAGGTCAACACCGTCGCCAACGGACAGATGAACGGAACCGCAGACCAGGTTGCGCAATATAGCATTCCTGGAGGCACGGAAGTCCAGATGCAGAACATCGCTAATCTGGCGTACACGCCCTGCCCGAACCCGAGTAAGGGTATCTATCCGCCTTGCACATCAGTCACAGGCAACGTGTTCGCTCTGAATCCCACCGACTACGGCCAACCGATGACCCAGGCCTATAACCTGACCGTCGACCAAAAGCTGAATTGGAACACGCAACTCGAAGTGGCCTACGTTGGAAGCCAGAGCTCGCAGCTTGTGGACGGTTCTGAAGACATCGAAGCCAGCGACTTTAACGCGTTAACCGACCAGAACAAGACGCCGATCGGCGCCCTGTTCCAGGCCGACCCGTACACCGGCCACACCGCTACCAACCCCGAAAACGTAAGCTGCGACCCGAACTTCACAACGATGACTTGCCCCAGCCACGGCAACTCCTACGCCGATTACCATCCGTACGGGTATGCCTATGGCAATAACGTAATTGCCATGTACCAGAGCCGTGCGTATGCCAACTACAACGCGCTGCAAGTTTCCTGGATCAAGACCACAGGCCGCTTGACGTTCGACTTTAACGGCAGTTGGGGCAAGGCATTGGGCACAACGTTGCAGACAAACCCGTACAGCCTCGGCGCGAACTACGGGCCGACGGCTGAAGACCGCCCGTTTGTCTTCAACTCCACCTACACCTACAGCACTGGCACTCTCCATCTGGAAAACAACGTGTTGAACCAGTTGGGCAGCGGCTGGACCATCAACGGCATCTCCACCTGGCAGGCGGGTGGCTACGTTCCTGCCTTCCTGGGCAATGGTGTACCGAACTTCGGTTTGGGCATTGCTTATACCGGCCAGCCCACGGACACTATCGGTGCATCTTGTACGAAGAATGGAACAGCGCCCTACGCCGCGAGTAATTGCAGTCTTTCCGAGGACACAGGCGTCGGGACGGGAATCTCAAACAAGTCGTACTTCGGTACGGACGTAGGCAACGGCGAATCCCTGCCTATTTTGCCTGTGCTGACCTGCGACCCGCGGAAGAACGTGGGAAGCCACCAGATCCTGAACGGAAGTTGCTTCGCCGCGCCGGCGTTGAAGTTCAACGCCACCGCTGCGGAGGGCGGAAATCTGTCCAGTGCTGTCGTCAGCGGCAACGGCGGGTTTGCCATGCCGTACATGCGGATGACGCCATACTTCGACAACGATCTGGCGATCTACCGTACGTTCCATGTCCACGAAAGCCAGAACCTGCAACTCCGGGCCAGCGCGTTTGACTGGCTGAACCACTCATTGCTTACGTTCAACAACAGCGGTTTCTACACCCTCGGCTACACCGCAAGTTACACAAACCAGGCCATTACATCAACCACGCCGAACTCCTTTGGCGATATGACCGTAAGGTCGGCTCTGCCGTACGCTCGCGTCATCGAGCTTGACGCGAAGTACTCCTTCTAACCAGCTCCTGAACCAAAAGCGGGGGGCGGGCTTTATGCCCGCCTCCCGTTTTTCTTTGTCATCGAAGCCCTTCGCGGGGTGTTGAATCGGCGCGCATCCTCGCGCGCCAGCGTATGCGTCGATCATCTCCTCTTCAGCGCCCCTCTCCGTTGTGACAAAATGGAAATATCCGCGTCATTGTTGGAGGGTCCTTCGGGAATGCGTCGCCGGCACGCCAATTTTTCCATCTTCGAGGCCGTGATCTTCGGCCTTCTGGCCGCGTTCTCATTCCCCTCACATGCGCGACCGCAGCAAGCGCCGGCAGACGGCTCTTCCCTCCAGGGCCTCTACAATGCCGCCCTGAACTTCCAAAAAACAGGCGATCTTAACCAGGCTGCGGAGCAATATCGGCAATTTATAGCTGCAGCCCTTGACGAGTTGGCCAATGGCCGCTCCTGGGCTGGAGAAAATGCCAAAGCGTCCGAGCTGTTTGAGCAGGCATTGACGCTCACTCCCACTTCGCCTTCTCTGCAACTGGACTACGCCAGAGCGGCTTTGCGAGCCGGTGATCTCAAACGCGCCGAGACGCTGACCAAATCCGTGCTGACTCAGGATTCTATCGATCCGGCGGTACAGGCGCAGGCCCACGAAACCCTGGGCGTCACGCTGCGCCGCATGTTTCGCGACCAGGACGCCCGGAAGGAGTTTGAAGCGGCAGTCGCCCTCGATCCCAACTATACGAACCAGTATGAACTGGCTGCGGTTTGCCTCAGTATTGACGAGGAAAAGTGCGCGGTACAGGCCCTCGATTGGATCGAGGCCTCGACTCCTGATACGCCGGCCCTTCATATGACGATCGGCATGGCCTACGGGCGGTCGGACTTCACGCCACGCGCCGTTACCGAGTTCAAAAAAGTCATTGCCGAGGATCCCCACTACCCTGAAGCGCATTATTGCGTGGCGGCCGCGCTACTGGCCGCCGGCGAAGATGAAAAGACGCTACAGGAGGCCGAAGGCGAGCTCAAAGAAGAACTGACCATTTCGCCCAACGATTTTCTGACCTATGCGGCGCTGGGCAAGATCGCATTAAGCTATCATCGCTACCCCGAGTCCGAAACGGACCTGAAGCGCGCCATCGAGCTCAATCCTAAGAATCCCGATGCCTTTCTCTATCTCGGGCAATTGGATTACGAGACCAACCGCCTGAAAGACGCAGAGACGAATCTGCGCAAATCCATCCAGCTCACCACGGACGAGTCGCGGAACCATTTTCAGATCCAGAAGGCGCACTTCCTGCTGGGGCGGATCTTGATGCAGGAACATCACGAGGCTGAAGCTCACGCGGAAATGCAGATTGCACACGCGTTCAACGACAAGGCGCTCAGCCAGGACAAGAACAAGCTGGCGGCCATGCTGCCCGGGAACGGCGCGGCAACGGATGTCTCCTCCGCCCCAGGTACGTTATCGCCCGCCTCCGCTGCGAAATCCGCCGACCCGGCCGCGGTGCGAAAACTCAAAATACTCGCAGACACGCTCACGCCCCCCATCGCCGACAGCTACAACAATCTCGGCGCCATCACCGCATCGCAAGATAAATACGCCGAAGCGCTCGTTTATTTCGAGCAGGCATACGCTTGGCGGCCTTCGCTTGAGGGCCTCGATTACAACATGGGCCGCGCCGCGTTCATGGCTGCGGACTTTGCTCGCGCGGTTCCGCCCCTCATACGCTACCTTCATGCCCACCCACAGGACTCCGGCATGCGCGCGCCGCTCGCCATGAGCCAATTCATGACCGGTAATTACAGCGCCTGCCTCGCAGACCTCAAAGCGGCGCCGCAGAGCATCACCACGATGCCGCAGATGCAGTTGATCTACGCCGAATCGCTGGTCAGAACGGGCCAGGTTGCGTCAGGCTTCGCGCGCCTACAGTCGCTCGAAAAGGCCGATCCGAATGACGCCGGCGTCCACCGCGGCATCGGGGAAGTGTACGAACTGCGCCGCGATTGGCTCGACGCCCTTCGCGAACTGGAGCAGTCCGTTCGCCTTAAAGCAGACGACCCGGAAACGCATTATGACCTGGGCAAGGCCGAACTCGGAAGCGGTGACACGGCGTCGGCCATCGACGATCTACAGGCCGCCGTGCGCCTCATGCCCCGCGATCCGCGCTTTCATCAGGAACTGGCCGCGGCCTACGACCGCAACTTCAGGCTGGCTGATGCGGAAAAAGAGCGCCAGATCTCCGAGCAACTCAAGAGTGCGCAAGCGCCCGCCGAAAAACCGGCGACCGCGTCTCGAACGCCCTCCAGCCGCTAAACCAACCTGCCCTCAGTGCGCAGCCGCAACCGCCGGCTTGCGAAGCTTCGGCCGAATCACATCGGCTGGAACAATTCCGTGGCCCTCTTCCACTGCGTAAAACTGGTCGGCTGCCAGGCTGCCGATGCGATCGACGGTGCCGGATGGCCAGCGAATTTCCACGCTATCGATCTTGGTCGCCGAGCCCAGCCCGAAGTGCACGCGAAGATCGCTTTGCGAAAGATAGCTGCCGCCGCTGTGCACCTCGCTGGTTTGCGTCATCCCGCCGGCCACGATTTTCACCCGTGCATTCAGGGCCAGGCGATTGCTCTTCGTTCCGGCCAGCTCAAAGCTCACCCAATGCCGTCCTGGAATCCCGTGATTGCGCAAAATCAACGGGCTGCCGTCCAGATCTTCGACCACTACATCCATGTTGCCGTCGTTGAACAAATCCGCCACTGCCAGGCCGCGTCCCACGCGTTTCTCTTCGATCGCCGGCCCCGCTTCATCGCTTGCGTCGCAAAAGTCGCCATCGCCCATATTCATGCTGAGCGTCATCGGTTGCCGGTAACCCGGATCGGATGGAATCATGTCCACCTGCGGATATACGTGACCGTTTGCCGTGATCAGATCCAGCCATCCGTCGTTATCCAGGTCCACAAACGCAGTGCCCCATTTCACCCAGGGCAGCGCCGCCATCGCCAGACCCGAAGGAAATGACACCTCGGTAAAATTCCAGTCGCCGTCGTTGCGGTAGAGATCCGGATTTTCGTTCTCGAAATTGTTCACATACAGCGACGGCCGTCCCGTGTGGTTGTAGTCGCCCACCGCGATGCCCATCGACGCCTGTTCCGATCCGTCGGCGCTTAGCGCCGTTCCCGACTCGTACCCGATCTCCTCGAACTTTCCGTTGCCCAGGTTCTTGTAGAGGAACTTTGGCGTGGAATCGTTGGTGATATAGATATCGGGCCGTCCTGTGTTGTTAAAGTCGGCCCAGATCACGCCCAGCCCGTAGTAGCCGTTGGGATCGTCTACGCCTGCCTGCTTGGCAACATTGGTGAACGTCCCATCGCCGTTGTTGTGGAACAGAGAGTCTCCGCCGCCCTTTAATCCGCGCGGGCCGCACTGCACATCTACGCCGCGATACTTGCAATACGATGTGCTGCCGAATTGCGGCAGATCGTTCAGGTGAAAATCCACGTAGTTGGCCACCATCAGGTCCACGTAGCCATCGCCGTCGTAGTCGCCGAACGATGCCCCGGCCGACCAGCGGCCGTCGGCCACGCCGGCCTTCGCCGTCACGTCGGTGAACGTTCCGTCGCCGTTATTGTGATAAAGAATGTTCCCGCCCAGGCAGGTGATGTAGAGATCGGGCCAGCCGTCATTGTCGTAATCGCCCACCGCGCCGCCCATTGCCAGGCAAGTCTTGGTCAGCCCCGCTGCCTTCGTCACGTCGGTGAACGTCCCGTCGTGATTGTTGCGATACAGCGCCCCCATCGCCGTTTGTCCGTCCAGGCTCATCTTGATCGTCGGCGCGTTGGTGAAATAAATGTCAGGCCACCCGTCGCGATCGTAATCAAAGATGATCACGCCGCCGTTCATCGACTCGAAGATATACTTCTTGTCCGGCGACGAGGCATGTTTGAAGGTGATCCCCGCTTTTGCCGTGATGTCCTCGAGCTGCGGAATGGGGCGATGTACGCACTTTTGCGATTTAGCGCCCGGCGGCGGGGGACCAGTCAGGGGATGGCCCATGCCTTGCGCGTGCATCCTGCCGCTCGCCAAAACCAGCAACGCAGCGGCGCAGGCAAACTTCAAAAACCAGCGAACCGGCATCGTCCGCATTCTCCTTCAAATAATGTCGTGTACTTTTACCGCAGGGAAGCTGCTATAGCGCGCGATCAACCCGTCTTCGAAAAGCCTCAAACCCCGCCTTGCTCTATTGCTTGCTCAAGTCGATCGACTCGTACTCGTGCCGCGCAATTCCGGCGCGAATCTGCGCCGGCGTCCAGCCGGCTTTGGTCTTGTAATACGCGTAAAAGCCTTCAGCGGCGCACACGTCGCACTCGGTCGAGTGCGTGGTTTCGTAGCAACTGTGCAGGCTGGTGTGTCCCAGCGAGCGGTCGCAGCGGCAGTTGCATGGCAACTGATAAATTACCCCCGGAATCTGCGCGGCCAACTGATAAGCGCGTACCTGCCAGTGGTAGCGGAAGTTCGGCCCCGTAAGCTGCTTGCCATGCAGAATCGGCGGCAGGGAATGAATATTGAGCGGCGCCGAGGGATGGTATGCCGGGACGTCGTCAGCAGGGTTCGACCACTGCGCATAGCTCGCAGCGGTGAGCGCAAAAACTCCCAGTCCCAAAACCCAACGGGTTCGAATCGGATGCCTCATGGATTGCCTCACCCATAATGATACGGCAAATTCTGGCCCCTACAGGCTCTCCAGTTTTGACGCCCGGACGCGAAAGTCGTCGTCCGCCTCGACCGCTGCATGCGTTAATCTCACCCCATGGCGGATTCTTCCTGGCAGCCTTTCGAAAATGGCAGCACCCTCGGCCAGACCGGCTCAGAGGCAGGCACAATTGTGCGCGATGAAGAGCACGCTCTCGGCGCGCGCATCTCGCTCGAGCGCGACACCTATGTTGCCCCCTTCGCCATCACCTGCGGCATCTACGGCTGGATGCTGCACACGCGCTTCTTCGGTTCCCAGGAGGAAGCCGAGACGCAATACGATGCCATGAAGCAAGCTCTTGCCGCGTTGCTTGAAGCGGCCGAAAAGACCGCTGAATCCGACGGTGGCCGCCAAGTCCTGATGGAGGGCGTCAGCTCGTTCGTCGAGATGTTCCCATAGCTCTTTAGAAACAATGCCGTTTCCGGCGAACGGCACCTCAGCCATCTACAATCAACCACAAGATGCTTTGGCCCGATCTCATCGCGGAAATCGCCGCCGTCGCTTCTGCCGGCAACTCCTCAGCGTCCATCGCTGGCATCGAATACGATTCCCGCCGCATCGCTCCCGGTGCGGTCTTCGTCGCTATGAAGGGCGGCTCGACCGACGGCAATCGCTACGTCCAGAAAGCTATAGCCGCCGGAGCGCTCGGTATCATTACCGATTCCGCCCAGACCTTCGATCATCTCACTGTTTACCAACCCGGCCTTCCTATCCTTCACGTAGAGCATGGCCGCCGCGCACTCGCCCAAGCCTCGTCAAGCTTCTACGGTCATCCGGGGAAAAAACTCACCGCCACCGGTATCACCGGCACCAACGGCAAGACCACCACGGCCTTTCTCATTGAGGCGCTCCTCAACGCCGCCGCGCGCAGCGCCGTGCTCATCGGCACCATCGAGTGTCACGTCGCCGGCGAAGCGCGCCCCTCCATTCACACCACGCCCGAATCGCGCGACGTTTTCGAACTGATGGACGAAGGCGTCTCGCGCGGCGCCACCGAGCTTGTCACAGAAGTTTCAAGCCACGCCCTCGACCAAGGCCGTATGTTCGGCATCCCATTTGACGTCGCCGTCTTCACCAATCTCACGCGCGACCACCTCGACTATCACCAGACGATGGAGAACTATTTCGCGGCCAAGCGCCTGCTCTTCGACGGCACAGTCTATCCAGCGCCGCGCGTCGCCGTCCTGAACGCGCACGACCCGCGCTTTGAAGAGCTCACAGCAGCGGCCCACAATGCCGGCGCGGAAGTCCTCACGTACGGCATCGGCAAAGGCGATTGGCGCGCCGCCAGTTTCCGGCTCACGCCCTCCGGCGCAACCATCGAGCTCGAAACTCCCGCCGGATCTGCCTCGCTCGCTTCGCGCCTGGCTGGCGAAGTGAACGTTCTCAACCTTCTCGCAGCTTTTACCGCTGCTCACGCGCGCGGCGTCTCATTCGCGCAACTTGCCGCCGCGGTTCCCGTGCTCCAACCTGTTCCAGGCCGCTTCCAGCCCGTTGCCGCCGGCCAGCCCTTCACGGTGATTGTCGACTACGCGCACACCGACGATGCGCTGCGCAATCTCACCGCGCTTGCCCGCCAGATGACCAAAGCGAACGGTGCGCGCGTGATTACGCTCTTCGGCTGCGGCGGCGACCGCGATCGCACCAAGCGCCCCAAGATGGGTCAGGCCGCGGGTGAGGGAAGTGATTTCGTCGTCGCTACCAGCGACAATCCGCGCTCCGAAGATCCGGCCGCGATCCTCTCCGAAATTGAGCCCGGCTTGCAAGCCGCCGGCACCGAATACATCGTTGAAGTGGACCGCGCCGCTGCCATCCGCCTCGCGCTCAGTGCCGCGCATCCTGGCGACGTCGTTCTGCTCGCAGGCAAGGGCCACGAGAGCGAGCAAATCCTCGCCGACCGCACCGTTCCATTCGACGACTCAGAAGTGGCACTTTCCGCGCTCCGCGAATTGGGCTATGGTGAAGGGCAATGAATCTCACACTGGCTGAAATAGCGATGAGCGCCGGAGCCGTGCTCGATGCGCCGGCGAGCATCGAGAATGCCGGCGCCCTGGTTGCCTCCGGCTACTCCATCGATTCGCGCACCATCGAGCCAGGCCAGCTCTTCTTTGCTGTGCGCGGCGAGCGCCACGACGGCCACGACTTCGTCGTTTCCGCCTTCGAACGCGGAGCCGTCGCCGCTGTCGTGTCGCGCGCGCGCGTAGCTTCGCTTCCCGACGCCGCACTCGCCCGCCCGCTGCTCATCGCCGATCATCCGCTCCTCGCGCTTCAGTCGCTGGCCACGCATGTTCGCCGCCAGTGGGGCAGGCTCGTAGTCGCCATCACCGGCTCGGCGGGAAAGACCACCACCAAGGAAGCCGTCGCCGCGGCGCTCGCCGCAAAATTCAACGTGCTCAAGTCGCAGGGCAATCTCAACAACGGCTTCGGCCTCCCCTTGCAGTTGCTGCGTCTGCAGCCGGAGCACGACGTTGCCGTCGTCGAAATGGGCATGAATCACTCAGGAGAGATTGCGGCCCTGGCGCGCATCGCCGCGCCCGACTGGGGTGTCGTCACCAACGTGGGCACCGCGCACATTGAGAACTTCAAAGATGGCCAGGCCGGCATCGCGCGCGCGAAGTTCGATCTCATTGCCTCGTTACCCTCGAACGGCGTCGCTTTCCTTAACTGCGACGATGCCTACGCCGCGCAATTCGGCCGCGACTTTCCGGGCCGCGTCGTCTACTTTGGCCGCGGCCCTTGCGCCGATCCGCGGATCGCTTCCATTGAAGAAGATCTCCGCGGGCTGCACGTTCAATTTCGCGCGCAACCGCGCGGAATTCCTTCCGATCCTTCTTTGGCAGCGGACTCCGAGCGAAGCGGCAGCTTCACTTTACACATGCTCGGCGCGCACAATGCTCTGAACGCAATGGCCGGCCTGGCTGTGGCGCTCGAAGCAGGTGTCGATCTCGACGCCGCAGTGAAAGCCATCGCAGCGCTCAAAGCCGGCGACAAACGCGGCCAGGTCATCGGAATCGCCGGCGCGACCATTCTCAACGATAGCTACAATTCGAACCCCGAAGCCCTGCGGTCCATGATCCGCACGCTCGCCGCGCGTCCGGCGAAGGGCCGCCGCATTCTGGTTGCCGGCGAAATGCTGGAGATGGGCGAGCACGGCGCTGAGTTGCACATTGCCTGCGGACGCGCCGCTGCCGAGGCGGGCCTCGACCTCGTTATCGCCGTGCAGGGCAGCGCCGAATACCTGGCCACCGCCGCCTGCGCCGGAGGCGTGCCCGCCGTATTTCTCCGCGATGCCGACACAGCGGGCGAGTGGCTCGCGCAGAATCTCCGCGCGGGCGATGTGGTGCTGGTTAAGGGTTCGCGCGGTGTACACCTTGAACGCGCGATAGACGCGCTAAACCGTCAACGCGCGGATGACGAGACAGAATGAAAGTCACAAGACTGCGGCAGTCGAAAGCAGGCCACTGATCAGACTGCCTTACGCTGCGCAAGAACTGAGTTGGCCTGCGCCATCGAAACTCCGCGCAGCAGGAAAACTTTGCTGCGTGAAAGGCCGCCTGCAACGAGGATCACCGCGCTTTTCGGCAGCCCAAATGTTTCGGCGAGAAAATCGATGAGCGCCTCATTCGCGCGCCCCTCAACCGGCGGCGCCTGCACGGCGATCTTGAGCTGCGCCGCAGCACCCTCGCCGTAGATGCCTCCGATTGCCGTCTTCTTTGCGCCAGGCTGCGCGCGCACTGCGAGCGTAACGCCCGACTCGACTGCGCGCAACATCAGTCACGCTCCAATTGCGGTGAAGGCGGCGGCGTACGCCTGCCAAATAGCGCCGTGCCCACGCGAATGCGCGTCGCACCTTCGTGAATGGCCAGCGGAAAATCGCCGCTCATGCCCATCGAGAGCACGTCCAGCTTTAAATTCGGGTGCTTCGCTGCCCAGCGGTCACGCAATAGCCGCAGACTGCGGAAACAGCCGCGCGTCACTTCCTCCGCCGCGCCCCATGGCGCGATCGCCATCAGTCCCCGTGTTTCGAGGTTCAGGAAATCCGGCAGCCGCTCCAGCAATTGTGCTGCTTCATTTGAATCCGGATCGAGTCCCGTCTTTGCCTCTTCCTCGCTCAGCTTCACTTCGATCAGCACCGGCAATCTCTTGCCGTACCTGCCCGCCGCCTCATCGAGCCTCTCTGCCAACCGCAGCGAATCGAGCGAGTCAATGCCGTCAAAAAGCTCCGCCGCCCGCGCTGCCTTGTTCGATTGCAGATGTCCGATCATATGGCATTCCATGCTTTTGCGCTTTGGACCGAGGGCAGCGGCTTTTGCGTCGCATTCCTGCACGCGGTTCTCGCCAAAGAGCGTAAGCCCCAGCGCCGCCGCTTCGGCGATGGTGTCGGCGGGAAAGGTTTTGGAGACCGCCATCAGCTCAACCTCGCCGCGCGCGCGCCCGGCCGTGAGGCACGCCGCGGCAATCGCTTCCTCCAGCCGTTCGAGATTCTCAGCCAGCGCTGTCAATCTGCACTCAACCTTCCGAGCCCGAAAAATCATTGCACAACATTGCCGGAACTATGCGAATCTAAATGCACAATGTGGACCGTTCTTCTCCTGATTTGCTCCAACATCTTCATGACCATCGCCTGGTACGGTCACCTGAAATACGAGAGCCAACCTCTCTGGAAGGTGATCGTGGTCAGTTGGTCGATCGCATTCTTTGAGTACTGCTTTCAGGTTCCGGCCAACCGCATCGGCTACGGCCGCTTCACGCCTGTGCAGCTCAAAGTCATCCAGGAGATCGTTACACTCACGGTCTTCGGCGTCTTCGCGACTTATTACTTCGGCTCGCACCTGCGCTGGAATCATGCTGTCGCCGGCCTCTGCTTGGTTGCCGCCGCCTTCTTCATCTTTCACAAGTTCTGATGCGCAAGATTGCGCGGAGAAACGGTCTGGGAGGATGCTTGCCATACATTTCTTTCGAAGGATTTGCATAACATAGTCTCAGATATTGTCTTTAAACAGGGTTGGCGTCTCCTGGAACAGTTCCTCCAGGAACACTTTGCGGTGGCTCAGGAAACGGCGCACAATCTGCGCCGGGGATGTTTCTTCGTAATCGATCTCAGACAGCCGCTCCTCGTCAAAGCTTATGATCTGCGCGCCGGGAAAGCCCAATAGAATCGGCGAATGCGTCGAAATAACGAATTGTGCGTCCTTAAACCTCCGGAGCACGTCATGCATCAGCAAAAGAAACGACAACTGACGCTGCGGAGAGAGAGCGGCCTCGGGTTCGTCGAGCAGAAAGAGCCCGTCACTGCGGAATTTGCATTCCAGCAGTGTGAGGAATGTCTCTCCGTGGGAGCGCGTATGCAGACTACGTCCGCCGTAGTACATCGAAATTGGCGCGCCTAATCCAGGCTCAGAATCGAGGCGGTCAATCAATGTCGCGGTATTGAAGAAACTCTCTGCGCGGAGAAAATATCCCTTCCCGGTGCGAATATCGAAGGAGAGGCGCAGCGCCCGGACCAAAGGATCGACCGATCGGTTCGATTCGGTGGTGTCGGCCTTCAGGTTACGGTTTCCGCCCTCCGTGCCAAAGCCATAATGGACCGCCATGGCTTCGAGGAGTGTAGATTTACCAGTGCCATTTTCTCCGGTAAAAAAACACACACGCGCGTGCAACGGTAGCTCGGTCAGGTTGCGGATTACAGGTACGCAGAACGGATAGGTTTCCCAATTCTCCACGCGGTCGCGCAACAGAGTGACCTTGTGCAACAAAGAGATTTCCTCCACACCTGCAAACCTAAGTGGTGCGCGCTCAGTGTCCCCGCTCTTCCAGATACTTCTCCACCTCAAGCGCCGCCATGCAGCCCGAACCGGCGGCGGTAATTGCCTGCCGATAGCGCCGGTCCTGCACGTCGCCGCAGGCAAACACGCCCGGTACGATGGCGCCGTTGCGCGTGGTGAAGACATTGTTCGTGGTCTTCACGTACCCCTCATCGTCGAGATCGATCTGCCCCGCGAGCATCTTCGTATTCGGTTCGTGGCCAATGCCCAGAAACATACCGCTCACGTTCAGCACGCATGTTTCCCCGCTGCGTACGTCGCGTAGGCGCAGGCCCTTCACTTCTTTCTCCTCCACGCCCAGCACTTCTTCGACCACGGTGTTGGTACGCAGCTCGATCTGCGGATGCGCCATCACGCGTTCCAGCATGATTTTTGAAGCGCGGAAAGCGTCGCGCCGGTGCAGCAGAGTAATCTTCGTCGCGAAGCGGCTCAGGAACAGCGCTTCTTCCATCGCCGAATCACCGCCGCCGATCACTGCAATCTCTTTGCCGCGGAAAAAGAAGCCGTCGCACGTCGCGCAACTTGAAACCCCGTGGCCGATCAGCGCCTGCTCGCTCGGCAATCCCAGCCAGCGCGCGCTTGCCCCGGAGGCGATAATCAACGTTCGCGCCTGAATCTCGCCGACCGACGTGTGCAGCCGCAGCGGGTGCGCGCCTGCCTCCACGCGCGTCACATCGGTCTGTTCGTAGGTCGCGCCAAAGCGCGCCGCCTGCTTGCGCATGTTGTCGATCAGCTCTGGCCCCTGAATGCCTTCAGGCCAGCCCGGAAAGTTCTCCACCAGGGAAGTAATGGAAAGCTGGCCGCCTGGCTCATGTCCCTCCAGCACCAGCGGTTTCAATCCGGCACGCGCCGTATAGAGCGCTGCCGTCAATCCGGCGCAGCCGGAGCCAAGAATCACAGTTTCGCGAATCTCTGTCATAGGAAAGTCCCGAGTCGATTGTATCTGGACGACCCCGCCTGTCTCGGCCTTGGGCGCAGCCGCCCCAATCTCCTCCCCTGGGCTTCATTGGATGGAAAGGAGACCGAATTGGACTCATGCGCGATTTCATGCACCTGGCGGAGTGCACATCAAGGAATCTTTCATGGTTCGCGCCCGTGCATAAGATTTCTTCAAACCGGCCGGCCTACTGTTTCAGATCCACACACGCGCGCTGAGCGGTCCCTCAGAAACTTAGGGCGCACACCAACGAATGTCCCACGCGGCTCTTCAAGAAGACTGCGGATGAGAAAATCCCAAAGTTCTTCCGCGCCTCTCAGACCCTTTTTCCGCCGATGAACATTGCGTCCGGGGGATTTCGTGCCCGTCGCCGCTCTTCAGTTTGTGTACACCGCCATGCACGGTCGCCGTGTATTCCGCAGTCTCGTGTTTTGCGTCTGCTCCCTCATACCTCTTCTCGCGTCTTCCGTCGTCCTCGCAGGCGGGCCCAAGTATATTGCCGGAACCGCATACTTCAACGCCGCCGTCGTGGGCCAGCCGGTGCACTGGGCCGGGGGACAACTCCGCTATTACGTCGACCAGGGTCCGCTCTCAGGCACCGTCTCGAACGCGCAAGCGACGGCCATGGTCGATGCAGCCGCGGCCTTGTGGAGCGCCGTGCCCACGGCCGGAGTCACGCTCACCGACGCCGGACAGCTGAACGAAGACGTGAACGGGGCCAACATTCAAGCCAACTCTTCGGGCCAGATCGTCGCGCCCTCCGATGTCACGCCTTCAGCCACGAACTACCCGCTCGCGGTCATCTACGACCAGGACGGCTCGGTGATCGACGCCCTCTTCGGCGCGGGCACTAGCCAGCCTGCCGCCTGCCAGAACAATGCGGTCTACGTGTGGCTCGACAACATCAACCCTGACGCCACTGCCGCCCATGGAATCATCCTGCTCAATGGTCGATGCGCCACCAGCTCCGACATGATCGAGATGATGAGTTTCGAGCTCGAGCGCGCCTTTGGCCGCATCCTCGGGCTCGATTTTTCGCAGGTCAATCCCGGCGCGGACACGAACGGCGAAAACAACGGTACGCTAGGCTGGCCGGTGATGCAGCCCATGAGCGGCACATGCGATTCGACCGGCGGCGCCTGCATTCCCAACCCAGCCGTTCTGCGCTACGACGACATCGCCGCGCTCAACCGCCTCTATCCCATCACCGCATCCAACCTCACAAATTTTCCCGGCAAGCAGATCACCGCGGCCAACACCATCTCCATTCAGGGCACGGTCAGCTTCGCCACCGGCTACGGCATGCAAGGCGTCAATGTCGTCGCGCGCCCGCTCGACTTGAACGGCAATCCGCTCTACCAGTACACAGTCACCGCCGTCACGGGCGCTCTGTTCAGCGGCAATCACGGCAATCCAATCACCGGCTGGAACGACGCCTATGGCTACCCACTCGCCAATTGGGGATCGAACGATCCCGCGCTACAGGGTGCCTTCGACTTAAGCGGCATTCCACTTCCCCCCGGCATGACCACAGCCAACTACGAGATCACCTTCGAAGCTATCGATCCCCTCGACATCCTCGAGAACTCCGTCGGCCCCTACACCGAGGGCCAGGTCACGCCTTCCGGCACGCTCAGCGCCATCTCTCTCCCGAATCTCACCGCAGGAAGCATACAGACTCTCACGGTCGTCGCCGCGAACTCTGCCGTGGGCGGCTACAACGAGGCGATCGGCACACAGGCCCAGCCACGCCCCATGCCCGCAAGCGGCATGTGGTGCGGGCGCTTGAGCCAGGTGGGCCAGAGCGACTGGTTCATTTTTCCCGTGCGCGGCAATCGCATCTTCACCGCCGTCACGCAAGCGCTCGATGAAACCGGTGCGCCCACCGAATCCAAGGCTCTGCCGTCCATCGGCGTGTGGGATGCGTTCCAGCCCGTGGGCTCGCCAGCCGTGGGCGCCGCGCCCGGGCTTAATGGTGACGCCACCGGCGAAACATGGCTGCGTGTTGCCACTAACGGGGACGACATCGTGCGACTCGGTATCGCCGACCTGCGCGGCGACGGCCGCCCCGACTATGCCTACAACGGCTGGGTGCTCTATGCGGACAGCGTTACTCCCGCGCATCTTCCAGCCTACGGCGGGCCCATCGCCATTCAAGGCATGGGCTTTCGCTTAAACGACACGGTCACCATTGCCGGACAGCCGGCCATCATCACCAGCATCTCCCCCAATCAGATCACCGCCATTGCGCCACCCGCGGCTGCGGGTGTCAGCGGCTCGGTCGATGTCGAGGTCGACGATGATCCCGTCTTCTACGCCGCTGCAATTATTCCCGGCGGCATCAGCTACGATTCGGGTACGGGCGACGCCCTCAAGCTCGACACCGCGCCCGCCAACACCGTACCGATCGGCGAGCCGCTCGCGTTCACTGTCACGGCGCTCGACTCCCATCTCGCGCCGGCCGGCGGCGTCACCGTCATCTACACCGCTACCAGCGGCACGGCCACGCTCGGCTGCGGCTTGGCCGTCTGTTCGGTTGTGGCTTCGGGCGACGGCCGCGCCACCATGACAGTGACCGCAAACGATTCCACCTTGTCCACTGTCACTGCCGCCCTCACCAACGGCTCTGCGGTGCAGGCGCAGTTCACCGGCGGCACGCCGTCCGCCCTCTCTTCGCTTACGCCCGAGCTTTCGCTCGCTGCGGGAGCCACCTTCACGTGGACCGTCGAGGCGCTGGTGCTCAAGAATGGCGCGCCGCTCAGCGGCCAGACCGTCACCTGGCAGAATCCCACCTCAGGCATCGCGCTGCCCAGCCCGGCATCGGCCGTCACCAACTTCTCCGGCATCGCCGCGCGGAGTCTCGCCGTAGGTCCACTCGCCGAGGGCCAGACCGGCAGCATCGAGGCGTGCGTGAACGGAACCGGCCAATGCGTCACATTCACTGCATTCGGCGCGCGGCCTGAGTACGCAACCCTCCTGCCGATCTCCGGTACATCGCAGAGCCTCGCCTCCTCCGCCACGCCCAGCCAGATTGCGCTGCGCCTGTACGACATGGACGGCAATCCCATGGCCGGCGGCACCGTCGCGCTCTACCAGGCGCTTTATGCCTGGACTCCGCCCTGCGAGCCCCACGTGGTCTGCAAGCAGGGCGCGCTCCTCGCCACGCAAGCCTCCACGGCAACTTCGGCCATCGATGGCTCGGTCGTCTTCGCTCCCGCGTCGCTGCCCGGCGTGGCTACCCAACTCACCGGCCTTGCAGCATCAGGCAGTACCTCGACCGTCAACATCACCATCGAGCAGCATCCGTAAAGCGGGAGCACGGGAGTTGGCGCGACTTGCCCTGCACCTCGAGACTGACGTGACGGATGTGAATGACCGTGGACATCAAGTCATTCTGGTCGATGTAGCCGTTGTGGTCCGTGTCAAGGCGGTCGAATTCCTTCGACGTGAAAATCCATCCACTCTTTCCTGGCGTTGGCCCTCGCATCCCCGAACCCCGCCTGGCTTCGCGCCCCTCGGCCTCGCATCCTACAATAAGATCGGAAGTCCTAACGATCGAGGAGAAACATGCCGCTTTCAGGAGAAGCCATCCGGCTGATGAATTACATCGACGACGTTGCCGTCACCTTGCGCCGGGTGCTGGCCGCCGTGCCCACGCTTTCCGCCGAGGAACGAGCCAGAGTGGCCGAGCATCTGCTCAACGCGCGTCCCAGCGCAGAAGAAGTGGCTACTGCCCTTGCGGTTAAGTAAGCGGCAAGTCTCGCGCGCCCATTCGTGATCACCGTCGCCATCATCGGAGCCGGCCCGCTCGGCCGCTGGCTGGCGCTGGGCGCTGCCCGCGCGGGCTTTCGCGTGCTGCTTGAAGACGTGATGCCCTCCAATCTCCATCACGCACGCGAATCGATCCGCCAGGAGCTCGGTCCCGACAAGCTGCCCGCCGTCCGCTTCGTCTCTTCGATTGAGGACGCGGTCCGCGAAGCCGACCTCGTCATCGATTGCGTACCGGACGAGCTTGAATCGAAGCTTGAAATTCTTTGGCTTCTCGATCGCATGGCTCCGCCGCGCACGGTATTCGCTACACCGACGAAGAATCTCTCTATCGTGGACCTGGCCAGTTGCACCTACAGGCCGGACCAGTGCATCGCCATCGTCGCTGCGCCCGCGGACCTTGCAGCCAGCGCAGGAGCACAGATCAACCTTCGTGCCGCCGAGTCGGCGAGCGAAGAGGCAGTCGCACTTGTGTGCAGCTTCTGGGCGAAGCTCGGTTTCCAGTCGACGGTGGAGCGCACCCCGGCTTAACGCCGAAGGCGGTCGGTAATTGGATAGATGCTGGATGAGGGGGCACGACTCGTAAGCCGTGCCCTGAATCTCAGGCCGAGGCAGTCAGGCGGCGAAGACCCAAACGGCGCTTGCCGATGGCGAGCAGGCCGAGCGCCAGCCCACCGAGCGCAAGGTCGAGGCCGCTCGCAGGCTCGGGCGTAAATTGTATTGGACCCTCCCAGATGCCCGGGTTGGAATTCGACGCGTAATAGACCGGGGTCGAGTCGAAATAGAAATTGACCGCGTCACCGGATGCGGAGGAACTGTTTATGGTGATCCCTTCAGTGGGCGGCGTGCCCAAGTCGATGGCGAAGTTCCAACCATCAATTGCTCCCGTGCCATCGGTTGACACGTCGAAAGTCTCAAGCGTGGCATCCGACGAGTTCCACTCGAACTCGCCGTCCAGTAATATCCAGGGGCCAATGCTGGAGGTAACGTCCACGTTGCTGAGGTTGTCGCTGAATGGAGTGACGACACTAAACGCTCCATCCATAGACATGCTGGTGGTATAAGTCGAGCCGTCTGCAACCGTGTAGTTGTTCCCGAGGTAGACGTAGAGGTAGTCGGCGTGCGCAGAGACGGTTGTCAGGGCAAGGCCGAGAGCAACAAGGCAAGGCAGAACAAAATTGAGTTTCCAGTTCATGAGGACCTCATTTGACACAGGGAATAGATTGGGCGGCAAGCCGCGACACGGCATAGCGCCGCATTCGCAGCCTGCCTGAAGGCAAAAACGAACCGTCCGCAAGCGTAACGCGGCCAGCCTGCCTTCGAACGTATTCAACGGTGCCTGGTACTGTGCCCGGGGACGGCGCAGTTTGCACACTCAATTTCTTACGGATAGGGAAGAAAACCGGTCTTGAGCTTACCTGTTTGAACCGATTCCATTTTCGACCGATGGGCACGCGGGGTCAAGCATTTTTTTCGGCGAAACGCAGGCGCAGCGCCGTTGTATCGGCGCCAATTTCCGAGATGGCCGGGATGACGTGTTCCAGGTCGCGGATGTCTCGGCGGTGTGGCCGGTGCCGCGCAGCCACTCTGGAACGCGGGGCCTACAGCCTGCAGATCAGGAGCTCGCGCTGGTAGATCATCTCCGGCGGCAGGTGATCGTGCACGTCGATGAATAGCTCCTCGTGGCCCAGAACCTCTTTGCGCCACGCGGTGCGGTTTACCTCCTGCATCTTCTCGAAGTCCTCGCGCGAAAAGTCGAGCCCCGTCCACTCCATGTCCTCGAAGAAGGGCGTCCAGCCGATAGGCGTCTCTTTGCCCTGCGCGTGGCCGTGCACGCGGTCCACGATCCACTTGAGCACCCGCATGTTTTCGCTGAAGCCCGGCCACAGGAACCTGCCGGCCTCGTCCTTGCGGAACCAGTTCACGTGGAAGATGCGTGGCGTCGAGCTGAGCGTGCGCTGCATCTTGAGCCAGTGACGGAAGTAGTCGCCCATGTGATAGCCGCAGAAGGGCAGCATGGCCATGGGATCGCGACGCACGATCCCCACCGCTCCGGTTGCCGCCGCCGTCGTCTCCGAGCCCATGGTCGCGCCCACGTATACGCCGGCGCTCCAGTTAAAGGCCTGGTAAACCAGCGGCATTGTCGTCGAGCGCCGCCCGCCGAAGACGAATGCGCTGATGGGCACGCCGTCGGGGCTCTCCCAGTTTGGATCGATCGATGGGCACTGCGCCGCAGGAGCCGTAAATCTCCCATTTGGGTGTGCGGCTTTGGCGCCGGTTTCCTTCGCGATCTGCGGGGTCCACTTCTGGCCGCGCCAGTCAAGGCACTCGGCCGGAGGCGCATCGGTCATCCCTTCCCACCACGCGCCGCCGTCGGGTGTCAGAGCCACGTTGGTGAAGATTGCGTTGCGGCTCAGTGTGGCCATGGCATTGGGATTGGTCTTGTCGCTCGTGCCCGGCGCCACGCCGAAAAATCCGGCCTCGGGATTGATGGCGCGCAGGTGTCCGTTCGCGTCCGGGCGAATCCAGGCGATGTCGTCGCCCACGGTCGTCACTTTCCAGCCTTTGAAGGCTGCAGGCGGCACCAACATCGCGAGGTTCGTCTTCCCGCACGCAGAAGGAAACGCCGCCGCCACATAGGTCTTCTCGCCTTCCGGCGACTCCACGCCCAGGATCAGCATGTGCTCGGCCATCCAGCCTTCGTCGCGTGCGATATTCGAGGCGATGCGCAGCGCGAAGCACTTCTTGCCCAGTAGAGCATTGCCTCCGTAGCCCGAACCGTAGCTCCAGATCTCGCGCGTCTCAGGAAAGTGCACAATGTATTTCGTTTCGTTGCAGGGCCACGGCACGTCCTTTTGCCCTGGCGCGAGCGGCATGCCCACGGTATGCATGCACGGCACTACACGCACCTGGCCCTTGTCGATTTCCTCAAACACCGGCAGGCCCACGCGCGTCATAATGCGCATGTTGAGGACGACGTAGGGTGAGTCCGTCAACTCCACGCCGATGCGCGACAGGGGCGAGCCCACCGGCCCCATGCTGAAGGCCAGCACGTACATGGTCCGCCCGCGCATCGCGCCGCTGAATAGCTCCTTGAGCTTCCTGCGCATCTCGAACGGCTCGACCCAGTTGTTGGTCGGCCCGGCATTGTCTTTCGAGAGTGAGCAGATGAAGGTGCGATCTTCCACGCGCGCCACATCGCGCGGATCGGAGCGGGCCAGGAAGCAGCCCGGCCATTTCTCCTGGTTCAAGCGGGTGAACGTGCCCGAAGCCACCATCTCGTCGCACAGGCGGTCGTACTCCTCCTGGCTGCCGTCTACCCAATGGATCGCCGCCGGTTCGGTCAGTTCGGCCATCTTCTCTACCCAGCGGATCAGGTGACCGTTTGTCGTCAGTGGCTTTTCGGCGATAGCGAATCCCTGCTTCATGGCGTTCCTCTTCCTTGGGCGATGCTTTTCCTGCGGCAGTGTCATTACGGCCAAGGATACACATACAGCTCGCGCCTGGCCGTGTTTTCAGGCACCCGGCAGGTCTGCATCAACCAGTTTCTAGTGGCTATTTGATTCATTTATACGTCAATGTGCGCCTGGCAGCAAGACGAAAGCATTGGGGAACCAGGGCAATCGCATTTGGATTTGGAATCTTGAATTGCAGCGGCTTTGAAAGGGCACGCCTTTAGCCGTGCCAATAGATATGTCAAAAACGGTCTCGGCTTTAGCCGCGGAGGGACGGTTTTTCCTGCTCAACCCCCATCCCTCAGGGCCTAAAGGCCAGGATTTTTCCTTGCCAGCATTCTATGGCACGGCTAAAGCCGTGCCCTTTCAAGACAAATTCTTCCCGTATCCTGAAATGCGATTGCCCTGATTGGGGAACGGCCTATACGCGCCCTTTCGCGTTGGGCCAGCCCATACCGTACAATTCTTCCGGATGCTGAAACCTCGAAATGGAGCGGAGGAAAGAGTGCGTCTGAACGTCATTGCCGCATTGCTGTTGAGTTCGACTGCCCTGTGCGTTGCGCAAAACGGAGCCAACTGGAGCTACGAAGGGAAAGCCGGGCCAGTGGTCTGGGGTAAGCTCGATCCCACCTATCAGACCTGTTCCAAGGGCCGCGAGCAGTCTCCTGTCGACATTCGCAATACTCATCTCGACGCGGCTCTTGCGCCGCTTGAGTTTCATTACATCGGCGGGCCGGTGACGCTGGTGAACACAGGCCACGGCCTCGTTGTCCGCGTCGATCCCGGCAGCACGATGACGGCAAATGGCGTCCGCTACCAACTCGTCGAAATACAGTTTCACCACCCAAGCGAGCACCCCATCAAAGGCAAGCTCGCCGATATGGAAGCGGACCTCATCCACCGCAGCGACGACGGCAAACTGGCGATCGTGGCCGTGCGCCTGAATCAGGACCGAGGTTTTCCCAATGCGTTGCTGTCGACCTTGTGGCCCCACCTGCCGGCCAAACCGAACACGAGCGCGAAGGTGGACGAGATGGTCAGCGCGGGCGGCTTAATCCCTGGCGATCGCGGCTACTGGACCTACGTGGGATCGGAACTGGAGCCGCCATGCACCGAGGGCGTGCGCTGGTTTGTCTTTCAGCAGGAACTGAGTATCAGCCGGGGACAGTTCCGCGCGTTACAGAAATCTCTCCAAAATGAACACGCGGCCAGTGCAGGACGCGCACGGCCGCCGCATTGAAGCCAACGAGTAATGCGAAACAGCCGTTTATTATTCCTGCCCCCTTTGTGTGTTTGACCGGCCCTCTTTGCGCCCTTATCATCGAATCTGGCAGCCAAGCGTGCTTTGTTGTGCGCCGCGCCCTCCCGGCGGGGTAGCTCAGATGGTTAGAGCGTGGGATTCATAACCCCAAGGTCGACGGTTCGATCCCGTCCCCCGCCACCAAGGTAAATTTCCTATTTACCTGTAACTTGCAAATCATGAGGAAAATGGTGTGCTCGGAGGGTGCCATGCTCACACTCTATCGCCGCCATCGGGCGAAGTGCCGGTATGACCGGCAAGCGACGTGTTCTTGCCCGATACGGGTTCATGGCATCTTGCATGGCGAGAAGGTTTGGCGGTCGCTCGATCTGACAAATTGGGAAGCCGCACAATAGTACCGTTTGGTATCGGCAGAAATCTTAGACATGGAATATCGGCATTAGGACGTAACTTTACCGCCACCGCGGAAAATAACAACTCACCCGCGCTTCCTGCCAGCATCCTTACGCGGCGCACTCTTACGTGGCACCCGCTTGCGCTGTTCGTCCTTGAGCGATGATCCCCACTGCTTCGGGAGCCTCTTTCTGCTCGGCTTATGCCGTTTCTTGTGGCCCACGGTTGGGTTGCTCGATGCGCGCGAAATAGATTTTCCGCCGCCTTTACTGCCGCTCTTCGCGGCTGGCGGTCGCCTCGCACCGATCACTACAAGCGTAGACCCACAGTAAGGGCATTTCGTTTCAGGACCGCTGAACTGGATCTGGCGGAACCCACTGTTTGCCCAACACGTAGATTTAGGGCATCGCTTCAATTGTTGCGTTGCCATCAAGGGCCTCTGGGTGCAGTTTACTCCCGACTCGCCGATAGGTGCTTGAGCAATTCCAATAGCTTTTTTGCGTCTTCAATATCCCCGATCAGCCAAATTCGCGTCTTCATTCTGGAACCGCTTTAACTGATCGGGATTCAACGCTTCATTCAATATCTTCTCAAGCTCCTTCTGGCTCACGGCCGGGCCGAATTTTATGGTGTAGCGTTCGATCATTCAAATGAAATAATCAGGGCGACTGTATTGGAGTCGGAATGATGAGAGATACTCGGTACGCGACGGAAAAATGCATTCCAGGGACTTTTCAATTCACTGGCAGTGAGGAAGCCAGAATTGAGCGGATTTTCGTGAAGCGCCTAGGTCAAGAAGAGATTCGCTTCTCATGGTGGAAGAGAGGAAAGATGCTTCCGCGCCCACTCGACCTAACTGAAAGAGATCTGCTTGCCCTATTGAGGGACGCCGTTGCGCAAGGCGTGTTTTCAAAAAGGTTCAAATCTTCACTAAAACGGTTGCTCTAATACCGGGAAGCCCCTTTGCGCCGACGGATGGGAAGACGTGTGCAGGTGTGTGGTCGTGGGTATGCTCTTGTCGCCAAGGGCCGGGCCGACCGGCTGGCGGCAAGAGCGTCCGCTACAGTGGGCCGCTGCTCCGGCCATTTCCTGTGTTAACGAGATAACTCAGGCGCGAGCCGCTTCCGCAGTTGTCTGCGGCGCAGTAAACCAGCCAGCCCCAGCAGGCCGGTGCCCATCAATACCAGACTCCCCGGCTCGGGGGCCAGCAATTGCAGAGTCCCGGGTTTGGACGTCAGCGAGATTTCTACGAAGCGCTGCGTAGCCGAGTCATTGGGCGTGAAAAACACGCTGTCAGGCTGGTAGCCGTTCGCCACCGCATCTGCGGCGTCCGTAATCCAAATCTGCGCTGCCGGATCAATGGGCATAGGCCCGCCTTCGGAATCGTTCGATGAGGGAAACTCAAGCTGCCAGATGGCCATTGAAATGGCCCCAGTCGAACTCAAGGGATTATTTGGAGTGGTGCCGGCCAACTGGTCGGCCAGCCACGACACCTCATCGTCGGCAGTGGTTTCGGCAACTCCAAATGTGCCGCTGTAGAACGTGCCCACGTTCGTCGGGTTATTGATGTCTTCGCACGCGAACTGAGAGGGGAGGGTGATTCCGTTAATCTTCGAGGTTGCCGTGTAGGGCGAGACCGGCTCAGTGTAGGAGGTCAAGCTCGTCGAGACGATCTGGCCTGTCGTGGTGATCTCGCTCGTCGTGGTGAATGTATAAAACAGGTAACCACCCGGGTAGTTGCCGCTGAGGGTAATTCCATCCGCAAACGCGGTGGAAGCGAAGGCCATGCCAAACAAGGCCAGACCCAGTATGCGAGCTTTAGATTTCACCATTGCATCTCCTCGACTCTCCGCCCGCACAGGCACTGATGTATGTGCGGGTAATGCCGTCTGTTCGCGTGCCTCAGCGTGCGCCCGATCTGCATCGGGGGAGGGAGGAGACAAGCTATAACTGATAAAGCCATAGTCCACTAACTGCGGTATGGATGCCAATTGCAGTTTCTGGTCAGAATCGACACAACTTAGGTAATTCATATTCGCAGTCGTGGTAATGCATTTTTATGGGCTCACGGGTAACAACAGGTAACTAATCCCGCGGAGCCGCAGTGCGCTCGATGCACTTGACGTATAGCGGCCGAATCGCGGCCAGCATGTACACTCGACTGCATGAGTTCCCTTCGCGTCGCCGCCGTGATTCCAGCGCGGCTTCACTCCACGCGCCTGGCGCGCAAGGTGCTGCGCCCCATTGCCGGCCGGCCCATGGTGGAGTGGGTGTGGCGAGCGGCCAGCGCAAGCGGCCTGATGGACCCAGTGGTCGTGGCCACCGATGCCGAAGAGGTCGCCGAACTCTGCCGCGCGCGCAACATTCCTGTGGTGATGACCTCGCCCGCCTGCGCCAGCGGCTCGGACCGGGTGAGGGAAGTGGCCCGCCAGATCGACGCCGATGTTTACTTCAACATTCAGGGCGACGAGCCGACCCTGACGGCGGATTTTTTTCCGCCGCTCCTCGAACTGTTTGCGCGGCCCGAAGTGGAAGTGAGCACGCTGGCGGTGCGCTGCCCGCCCGAAGAGATTGCGAATCCAAACACGGTCAAGGTGGTCACAGCCGTTGACGGACGCGCGCTCTATTTCTCGCGCGCCATCATCCCATACGACCGCGACAACACGGGCTTCGTCGGCTACCGCAAGCACCTCGGCATCTACGCCTACCGCAAGGCTGCGCTCGAACGTTTTGCCGAGCTGCCTCCGTCCCCGATCGAGAGACTCGAACGGCTTGAGCAACTGCGCCTGCTCGAAAACGGCATCGCGATCTATGTTGCCGACGCCCCACGCGACACCATCGGCGTGGACACGGAGGAAGACTTGTTGCGGGCAGAGGCATTCCTTAGCCAAACTCCAAGGTAGACGGACAGCGCAAGTCTCCCGCCCGGTTGAGTCAGTATTTCCAGACGAGTTCGTTGCCCGACGCGCGAACGAATCTGTATAGTGGTCGGGCAGATTTGAAGTCTGCCGGAGGCTAGGTCCGATGAGAGCGCGTCGCGTGCAGTTGCTTTTTGCCTTTCTGCTTGTTTCTCTCTCGTTGTGTGGCCGTATGGTTTCCGCACAACGTTCTCCGGTATCGCTCTTTCCGGCGAATCAGGCCGTCAACGTAAATCCCGACACACACCTGGTGCTTACATTTCTCAGCACGCCGGCGATTGGCACTTCGGGTCAGGTGCGCGTGTATGATACGAAAGATCACCATCTGGTGGATACGCTCGATCTCAGCATTCCTGCGGGCCCCGATCCGACCCATCGCGTCGTTCCTCCGCCGGCGGCAGCGATCGACACGGCGCCGCCAACGCCTACGACCACCACTCCCGCGGTACGCACGACGCCCGCCGACCTGCACAACTACCAACTCACAACCATTGGTGGGCTGCCCGATTTTCATTTTTATCCCATCATCGTGCACGGCAACGTGGCCACAATCTATCTGCACAACAATGTGCTCGCATATCACCACACCTACGCAGTAGAGATCGATACCGGCGTGTTGAAGACCGCGGATGGGAGCTTCGCCGGCTTCTCCGCAAAAAGCAAGTGGACGTTCAAGACCAAGTCGGCGTCGCCTTCAGCCAGCGCAACGCGGCTTGTGGTGGCGGCCGATGGCAGCGGCGACTTCAACACTGTGCAAGGCGCCGTCGATTTCGTGCCTGCCAATCCTGAGAAGCGCATCACCATCTTCATTAAGAACGGCACGTACGAAGAGATCGTCTTCTTTCAGAAGAAGTCGAATCTCACCTTCGAGGGTGAGGATCGCGACAAAGTGCAGATTGGATACGGTAACAATAGTGCCTTCAATCCGCCTATGCCGGGCCCGTCGCGACGCTGCGCTTTCTCTGTGTACGACTCAACTGGAATCCGGCTGATGAATTTCTCGGTGAGCAACTATTTCTACGGCCAGGCGGAGGGCTTGCTCATCTTCGGCTCAAAGAATTTCGTGAGCCACGTGACGATCAAGGGCTCAGGCGATGCGCTGAACACGCGCGGCTCAGTCTACTTTACCGACAGCACAATCATCGGCGACGGGGATACCATCCTCGGCGTGGGACCGGCATTCTTCAATCATTGTGAGATTCAGTCCATCGGTCCGTTCATGTGGATACGCAATACGGACGCCAATCACGGCAATGTTTTTCTCAATTGCACTTTCATCGCGCGCGACCGGCCGTTGCCGCGGACACCGCGGTTGGCCGGGCCTTCCGCGGTGCTTGCACGGCTGCCCAATAACCATGGTCTGAACTATCCGTACGCCGAGGCGGTGTTCATTCACTGCCGCTTAAAGGGCGTCCCGGACATCGGCTGGAGCCCTGTTGAAGTGGATGCTTCGCATCTTCACTTATGGGAGTTCGAGAGCACCGATCTCGCAGGAAATCCCATTGACACTTCGCATCGCAATCCGGCAAGCAGACAGCTCACGATGGAGAAAGACGCACGGACAATTGCGAATTACAGCGATCCGGCCTTTGTGCTGGGCGGATGGGATCCGACGAAGAGCGAATGATTTCATTGGTGTGCGAATTCTCCGCACTGGAATTGCACGCAAGATTCGGAGTGCGACGCCGGCGCGGATCGGCGACTATGATTTCCATGAGCAGTCTGCCGGTAGCAATGCCCAACAGAATGATGTCCGCAAACCTTCCGCCCGCCACGCCGGTCGCACGCCTCGATCCCGATGTGGCGTGGGAACAGCTTGTCGCGCGCGATCCTCATGCGCACTTTTTCTATGGCGTCACGACTACCGGCGTTTTTTGCCGCCCTGGTTGCGCAAGCCGCCGGCCGCTGCGCTCAAACCTTCGCTTCTTCCTGACGGCAGCTGAGGCCGAGGCCGCCGGTTTTCGCGCCTGCAAGCGCTGCCGTCCCGCCACGATTGCATCGAGCAGCCCTATGGACAGGGTTCGTACCTATATTGAGACGCACCTCGACCGGCGTGTGAGTCTTGAGGAGCTTGGCCGAGTGGCGCGGCTGAACCCATTCACCGTGCAGCGGCTCTTCAAGCGCGAAATGGGCGTGAGCCCGTTGCAGTACCAACGCGCATTGCGCGCTAACGGATTGCGCAAAGCTCTCAAGAAAGGCAGCACAGTGACCCGCTCGATTTACGATGCAGGATTCAGCTCGTCGAGCCGCGCGTACGAGGCAAACCAGCTCGGCATGACACCGCAACGCTTCTCGCGGGGCGGCGAGGGCGAGAGGATTGGATTCACCGCGGCGCATTCTCCGTTTGGCTGGATCATCGTCGGTGCTACGGAGCGAGGATTGTGCTGGCTGGCGCTTGCGGCCACGAAGAGCGAAGCCGAGGCGACGTTGCGCGCGGAGTTTCCTAAAGCCGCGCTGCTCCGCGACCCCGCGCTCAATCGATGGATCGAGAGGGCGATTGGCGATGTTTGTTCGAGTCTAGAAAAGACGCAGTCTGCCGAAGAACAACCGCAGATCCTTCGACTCCGTTCGCCGCAAAAAACGCAGCGAACTCCGCTCAGGATGACAACGCAATTGAGCAATTGGCCGCAAAATCGGGATGCTGGAAACCCGCTCCTCCCAAATCAGACCGGAACGGAGCTCCTCGATCTGCGAGGGACGGTTTTTCAGCTTCGCGTCTGGCAGGCTCTGCGGCAGATTCCTCGCGGCCAGACGCGCAGTTATTCGCAGTTGGCGCGAGAACTCGGCGATCCCAAGGCCACGCGCGCTGTGGCCCGCGCCTGCGCTCTCAATCGCGTGGCGATTCTGGTGCCGTGCCATCGCGTGGTGGGCACCGGCGGCTCGCTCACCGGCTATCGCTGGGGTACAGAGCGCAAACGACGCCTGCTGGATGCGGAGCGGAGCTAGCCGTCAGTTCTCTTGTACGCCACTGCCAGCAGCGTCTGGAACTGCGGCGCATCGGCATCTTTGTCGACGACTGCGGTTTCGACATTCGTGAAGCCGGCGTTCTCGATCATCGATTCGAGTTCCGTTTCGCTAAAGCCGAGCCACTCGTCTGCGTACAACTCGCGCGCTTCTTCAAAGCGGTGCTTGACGAGATCGAGGATGATGACGCGGCCGCCCGGCGCAAGAATCCGCGCCGCTTCGGCCAGCGCGCGCTCAGGGTGCAGCGCGTGGTGCAGCGATTGCGAGAAAAAGACGAGATCCACTTCGCCCGAGCCGATTGGAACATCTTCCATATCGCCCTGGCGAAACTCGACGTTTTTGATGCCGTGACGCGCGGCATGTTCGCGGCCCACCTCAATCATTCGCGCCGACGAGTCGACCGCGATCACGCGCACGGCCCTTTGCGAAAGCAAGAGAGCGGAACTGCCCTCGCCCGCGCCCAGATCGGCGATCACCATGGGCGGCATCAATCGCAGCAGAGCCTCGGCCAGGCTCTTCCACGATTTGCCGGGCACGTAGTCTTTGCCGAGGCGGCCGGCCACGCTGTCAAAGAAGGCGCGCATCTTGTCCTGTCGCTTGCGGAGCACGCGGCGCATCGCGGCCTGGTCGGGCGCGAATTGGGCGATCTCCTTTTGGGCTTCTGCAAGAACCCCGTCCAAAGGGTTGCCCCACGCAGTGGAACGGTAGAGGCTGCTCTTGCCCGTGCGGCGATCTTCGACCAGCTCGGCCTGCTTGAGTTGCGAAAGGTGCGTGGAGATGGTGCTTTGACCCATGCCGAGGATCTCCTGAAGCTCGGCGACAGAAAGCTCTTCCACCTTTAAAAGCAATAAGATACGCAGCCGATTGGGATCGGCGACCACCTTGAGCGTTTTGACAATTGACGGCATCGGCGAATTCTGTTACATATCAACATATCACGATGTGACGATAAAAGGAGAAGAAAATGGCAACAGCATCCCTGGAAGGCACAAAGACCAGCACCTCACCCGCCGAATACAAAGTGGCCGACCTGAGCCTGGCCGATTGGGGCCGCAAGGAGATCGACATCGCCGAGCAGGAGATGCCAGGGCTGATGGCGATCCGCAACAAGTACGCGGCGGAAAAACCGCTGGCTGGCGTGCGCATCACCGGTTCCCTGCACATGACCATCCAGACGGCGGTGCTGATCGAGACGCTGGTTTCGCTCGGAGCCGAAGTGCGCTGGGCGAGCTGCAACATCTTCTCCACGCAGGATCATGCTGCGGCTGCGATTGCGGCGGCCGGAGTTCCCGTCTTTGCATGGAAGGGCGAGTCGCTCGAAGATTACTGGGAGTGCACTTATCGCGCGCTCACGCACAAAAGTGGGCTCGGGCCGCAGCTCATCGTCGACGACGGCGGCGACGCCACGCTGCTCATCCACAAGGGCTACGAGCTCGAGAACGGCGATAAGTGGGTCGAGACTGCTTCGAGCAATCATGAGGAGCAGGTGATCAAGGACCTGCTGAAGCGAGTCTTCGCGGAAGACAAGCAGCACTGGCACAAAATTGTTGTCGATTGGCGCGGCGTTTCTGAAGAGACGACGACCGGCGTGCACCGGCTCTACAAGATGATGGAGATGGGCAAGCTGCTGGTGCCCGCGATCAACGTCAACGATTCCGTTACTAAATCGAAGTTCGACAATCTTTATGGCTGCCGCGAATCCCTGGCCGACGGCATCAAGCGCGCGACCGACGTGATGGTGGCGGGCAAGGTCGCGGTCATCTGCGGCTACGGAGACGTGGGCAAGGGATCGAGCCACTCGCTGCGCGGCATGGGCGCGCGCGTGGTGGTGACCGAGATCGATCCCATCAATGCGCTGCAGGCGGCGATGGAAGGTTTCGAAGTCACCACGCTCGAAGATACGCTCGGCCGCGGCGATATCTACGTCACGTGCACGGGTAACACCGACATCATCACCTTCGAGCACATGCAGAAGATGAAGGACCAGGCCATTGTCTGTAACATCGGCCACTTCGACAACGAGATCCAGATGGACCGGCTGAACGCGGCGCCCGGTGTGAAGAAGCTCAACATCAAACCACAAGTGGACAAATACACGTTTCCTGACGGGCACTCGATCTTCATCCTGGCCGAGGGGCGGCTCGTGAATCTGGGCTGCGCCACGGGCCACCCGAGCTTCGTGATGTCGAACAGCTTCGCCAACCAGACGCTGGCGCAGATCGATCTCTGGAAGAACCGCGACAGCTACAAGCCCGAGGTCTACGTGCTGCCCAAGAAGCTCGACGAAGAAGTGGCGCGGCTCCATCTTGAGAAGATCGGCGTGAAACTGACGCGGCTCACCGAGAAACAGGCCGACTACATCGGCGTGCCGGTGGAAGGGCCGTTCAAGGCGGAGCACTATCGGTACTAATCGAGTGGTTAATGGATAGTGATTAGTAAACTGGGCCCGACGCGCAGGTCTGCGTAACTACTAACCACGATTCACTAACCACTGATCACTTGTTATGTCTTCATCTCTCACATTCTCGTTCGAGCTGTTTCCGCCGCGCACGCCTGAGGCCCAGGCCAAGTTGCCGGGCGTGGTTGCGCAGTTGGCGGCGCTGGGGCCGGACTATTTCTCCGTCACGCATGGGGCGGGCGGGTCTGACCAGGAAGGCACGTACGAAACCCTGCTGACGGTGGTGGAACACTCGGGAGTAGAAGTTGCGCCGCACCTCACTTGCGTGGGGTCAACGCGCGCGCATGTTGCCGCGCAGCTCGCGCGCTACCGCGATGCGGGCGTGAAGCGCATCGTGGCGCTGCGCGGCGACTTGCCGGCAACGGCGCTAAGCCCAGCGGCGCCGGGCGAGTTCCACTTTGCGAACGAGCTGGTGAGCTTCATCCGCGCCGAGCACGGCGATTGGTTCAAGATCGAGGTCGCGGCTTATCCCGAGATGCATCCGCAGGCCGCGAATCCTTCCGAGGACTTCGAGCACTTTTGCCGCAAAGTCGAAGCTGGAGCGGATGCGGCGCTCACGCAGCTCTTCTACAACGCCGACGCGTACTTTCACTTCATGGAGCGCTGCGCGAAAGCCGGCATCACGATTCCTATCGTGCCGGGAGTCATGCCCATCACGAGCTACGCGAACACGCTCAAATTCTGCAACGGATGCGGCGCCGATTTGCCGCGCTGGGTACGGCTGCGCCTCGAAGAGCTGCAAGGCGACAAGACGTCGCTCGTCGATTTCGGTATCGGCGTGGTGACGCGGCTATGCGAGACGCTGTTGCGCGGCGGCGCGCCAGGGCTGCACTTCTACACGATCAACCAGGCAGGGCCGTTGCTGCGGCTGTGGAAGAACCTTGGGCTGAGAGTGCCCGTATAGCGCGAATCGCGTCTCCCGTCCATCAGCAGACGAAGGTGGCTCTGACGCGCTCGGAGCGAGTGAAGTAGCGGATCCAGATGGCAGCGCCGATGAAGCCACCTGTTTGAAGAGGGAAATTGTGGGGGCCGTAGAGGTTAGCGAAGGCATAGTTCTGAGCAAGGACGACAATCACTCGCAAAACCAAGTAACTGCAGATTAGTAAAGGGAAGAGCCTGTTCTTGCTATAAAACAGATAATTCAATGCGATGAGCGCGACGACAAAGAAGACGCCGAGAAAAATATCCCCGGTGAGGAGGTTGGTGATGCCCGGGTGGTCGGAGAGTACCTGCTCAAATCGGTTGTCACTTAAAACGTGGAAGTCGATGTAAATGTTGCGGATCATCAGAAACGGCGTCGCAGCGAGGCCGATGGCGACGAGGATGAGCCACCCGCCGATGCCAATGCTTTCAAGACTCGTTGTGGGGGGAACGGGCGTGTAGCTGCCGATCATGCCGCATTGGCGGCAGATGGAAGCGCCCTGACCGAGAGGGGCACCGCATTTGCTGCAGGAGCCGCGCATAAAGGTGACTTGGCAAGAATCATCCTTTGAACCCCAAGAGGCTGTCAAGAGTGGCTGCGCGGGTTGCGAGGGCTAAACGGGGACCCAACGTGAGGCGCCTCTACCGGGCCAATGACAGCGAAACGACGGCCGGAACAGGACGGTAATTCACGCAACCTGTGGCTTCATCTGGAGCTGCCGTTGGCCGGGAGTCCCGTTTCCCTCGATTGTTGTCTCCCTGAAGGCTTCGTAACGGCACACAGCGGCAGAGCCTTGAAGCTCCGCCGCCGTGTGTCCGATCACCGCCTGACCTCGCGGCTACGAGTTACATGTGCCCGTGTTCGTTACTGTTGTGTGGTGCGCTGCCACCGTGCTGGGTGCTGCCGCCATGGGGTGCGCTACCGCCGTGTGGTGCGCTGCCGCCATGCGGTGTGCTGCCGCCGTGCGGGGCGTTACCGCCGTGTGGTGCGCTGCCGCCATGGGGTGCGTTGCCACCGTGTGGTGCACCACCGGTATGAGGCGCGCCGCCGTGCATAGCGCTCGGGTGGCCGCCGCCATGCGGGGCTCCGCCGTGCGGCGCTCCGTGAGCACGATCGTCATAGCCGTGAACAAAATGGCCGTGATTGGCCAAATAGCCGCCGCGGCCATGGTAGCGTCCCCCGCCTCCATCGACGAAGCGATGGCCGCCCCAGCCGTGCGCATAGCCCCAGCCGGCCCATGGGCCTACACCGAGGAAGATGCCGTTGTAGAAGTACCCTGGGCCGTAAAAACCCATTGGCGCGCAAGAGTAGGGGGGATATTCGTAATAACCGTAGGGACAAACCGGCGGGGGACCACCGATGTTGATGCCGATGGAGATTTGCGCGTGAGCCGCTGGCGCCAGGGCCACGCTCGTAAGCAATGCTGCACTACCGATTAAAGCTTTGAGCCCGTGCATGTGTCACCCTCCTTTGAGGTGTCTGCGGTTGATTTGGATGGTGTGGATCTCTTTGTGTCGCGGGGAACTTGCCGCCAAGGCCAGCTGTCCAGAGGGTTCAGCCGGAATTTCCCTTTGTTTTCCCGGCCACGACAGTATAGCGCCAGTTGCCGCTGCCGCAATCTTTTCTTGCAATTGTCCGGGGGGAACGTCGAATACAGCCAGCCGACGATGGAGCTGCGCTCGGCGAAATCGCCTCGGCCATTTGAGGAGCAGCGCGACATGGTCCACTGCGCAGGTGAAACCAGCGGGTTCAGAAAACGAACGGCGACCCCACCCCAGACGCAGAACAAGGATGCGCCGAGGGTGGGGAGGCCGGCTAACAGTCAGCCTTGATGAGCCTGTGTGGCCTTATTGGGTGCAGATGATGCTCCCGGATGGGCAGTAGTTCACAGGCATAAAGGCAAACGTGCCGAAGGTGTTGTCCTGATAGCCAATGAATTCGACTGGTTGACCGGCAGGATAAGGTGGTGTGGTGGGCGGACCTGTAATTGACAATGCGTCTGTCAAGGTTGTTGTTGTGGTAATGGTGTTGAGCGAGGAATAGTTCCAGGTAAGAGTATCGGATTCCTTGAAAGTGATGGTGTTGGAGAGCAATCCCCAGAATAGAGAAGTGTTAAAGTTTTCCGATTCGCTAAACGCCTGTTTAATCTGGCTCGAGTTGCCCGTCGATTGGCTCTGAGTGTCGGTTTGCACCATGCTGTAAGACTCATTCCCTCCGCCCACCGGGTACTGGATGGGATTTGGCGGGTATGCAATCTTCGAGAAACGCCCGTCGGCGCTTGTGGAAGGCAGGGAATTGAGCATTGTGTAATCGTTCTTTGTGGGGCACTGACTCGGCGTGACTGCAAAAGGGTCGATATTGAGAATCGCGCAAACGTCATCGTACGATAGACCGGATTGCTCACCGGTAGGCCAACTATATCCGTTGGCAGTCGATTGCCAACCACGAGCGAGTAATCCCGACTTAATGAAGGATCCAGGTACTTCACCGTTATTCCATACCAGATCGCTTGCGCAGCTAAAGTGGCCGTTGAGGCAGCCAACCTGGACTTCAATCACGTCTGGCCCGGCCGTATACGTCACGCCCGTTTTGGGCAGGCCGGTGACAGGATCGTTTGGATCCATGCCAAGCCCATTCACCTTGATATATCCGGGATAACTCGCAAATGGAGGCGTGTACGTAATAAATACCTCCGGGTTCACCCAGAGCCAGATATAGTCGTAATCGCTGTTCACGGGAGCTTCAGTCGGAGTTCCATTTGTTTTATATGCCACAGTGGACGCTTTGGTGATTGTTGTCGTTGTGGAGCTGCTTGACCCTTGTGTGTAATTTGTGGATTCGGTAGACGTCACTGTGTATTTTCCACTCAAGAACCATCCCGCTGGGATCTTCCCACCCATCGTATCCGTGACGCTGAAACCGACATTGTTATTGAATGAGCTGCTGATCGTGGTGGTATTGCCCACCGAGGTTGTGTTGGTGTACTGAACGTTGCTGCTGGCGCCGGGCGGCGCGTATGTCACTCCTACTACGACGTACTTCGGCGTGATGAAGCCGGCTGTACCATTCAGGCTGAAGCCTGCGGACAGCTCGCCGTACGGGTCACTGAGAGTAATTGTGTATCCATAGTTGCTGTTTGTGCCTTTATAAGTGATCGGAGTGGAACCCCCGATGGGGGTGCTGGTGGGGCAACTGTCCGAGAGTCCACTGCCCGCGGCAGGACCGGAAAACTCTATGTAGCTAAAACTTCCCGGAACGGTGACGGCGGCAAGGTCCGTTGTGCTGGGGGGCGTGTACTTGAAACCGGAGTAGCTGGTGACGGAGTAGCTATAAGGAACCGTGTATTCCTCGCTCCATTCGATGTAGCAGGTATCCTCATTCGTGTAAGTAGTGTATGTAAGTTCGCCCAGGCCGGTACCGAACGAGATGGACGCGTTTTGCGCCTTTGCAGATGCGGCATTCCACATGAACATCATGGCCAGAGCGAGGATCGCTCCGGCATAACTCTTTCGAGTGAGCATGTTGTCTCCTTTTCATCGCTGTGCCTTGTTGTCCCAGGGAGATGCACAACGAGATGGTTGGAAGCTCGGAGAGCTTTCGTGGATGGGGAGGGCTGCTTGCAGCGAACTGGGGCAAGGAAGGTAGGCAGATCGCAGTGCAACAGAGTAGGAAAGGCCCCGGCGCTCATCAAGCGCCTTGCCTGCTGCCAAGTATCCTATGCACGTGGTTACGGGAAGGTGAAGGTCACGCAAATACCGTGACAAAGGTAACGGTTATAGCATTCGGACATATTAATGAACCTTCTAAATAGTTCGGTACCGGACCAACTCACCTTCGGTTTGAAGACCTTGCGCCAGGCGCGACAGGGCGTTGTGGAGGAGCCGCGTTTGCTGGGGCTTTCAGCGCGCGATGGGACTGCTCGACGTAGACATCGAATTCGGTTGGCCAGCCGATGATGGAGCGGCGCTCGGTGTAGTTGCCCTCAACCCCAACTTGAGGAGCAGCGCCCACGACGAGGTAGGCTCGTTTCCCTCTGCTCATCGGCATCCGCTCGGTAGTCCTTCGTTCGCGCAATTCCAGGCCCCAAAAGCAGGGCGCGATTGACGCTGGAACGGAAAAGAGGACTATGATAGAACCTGCTAGCTTTACATTCTCTCCGGTTGTTCCCCGTGCCGGTTCCCAGCGTGGCCTACTCCGCAACGAGGGCCCCTTCACTGTTCGATAGCCGCTCGTCGATGAAGAAAGGCTACTCTGCGATGAGAGTTCACCTGGTGAATCCCAGCGATCACTCTTTTGGTACGGCAGTGATCACGCCGCGCTGGTTATTTGTTCTGGCGGCCGCGACGCCGCAAAGCGCAGGCGATCCTATCCTGACCGACGAATCCCTGGAACCGATCGATCCCGAGGCGATCCAAGCCGGAGATGTAGTGGGCATCAGTGTGCACACGGGAAATGCTCTGCGCGGGTACCAGGTGGGGCGAATCGCCCGCGCGCGCGGAGCGTGGGTGGTTTACGGCGGCATTCACGCCACGCTGTTTCCTGAAGAAGCGCTGGAGCGCGGCGAAGGGCACGCCGTGGTGACGGGCGACGGGGACCGGGTTTGGGCGCGGGTGGTGGCGGATTGCGCGGCGGGACATCCCGAGCGCCTTTACGAAGGCGGCCGGATTTCCGGCACAGAATTTCTTGCCGCTCGCTGGGACCTGATGCGCCCGGAAAAATACATGTGGGCGTCGGTGCAAACCATTCGCGGATGCCCGAAGCACTGTTCGTTCTGCAGCGTGTGGCGCACCGATGGCCAGCAGCCGCGGCAGCGGCGTTTTCAAAGCGTCGTGGATGAGATCGTCAGCCTTCGGCGCATGGGATTTCGCTTTATCGCGCTGGCCGACGACAACTTCTATCCCGTAACCCTCACCGATCTGCGGCTGGCCCGCGAACAAAATAACCTGGCGAAGGTGGAGGAACTGAGCGCGATTCGCGCCGACCGCTTCCACCTGATGGAAGAGCTCGCGAAGCTGCCGAAGGACATGGTGTTCTTCACCCAGATCACGATGGAAGCCGGGGAAGACGGCGAGTATCTGGATGCGATGCGGCGGGCGAATATCAAAGGCGCGCTGGTGGGCGTGGAAGCGGTGACGCCCGAAGGGCTGAAGGCGGTCTACAAGGACTGGAACTACTCCGGCGAAGCGCTGGCGCGGCAGTTGCAGACTTTCAAGAAGCACGGCGTCCATGTGCTGGGCTCGTTTATCTTCGGTCTGCCGACGGACAGGCCGGCGACTTTTGACGCCACCGTGGAAATGGCAATCAAGGCTGGCGTGACCTTTGCGCAGTTTGTGATGATGACGCCATTTCCGGGAACGGTCGATTTTGCACGCTGGGAGAAGCAGCAGGCGGAAAATCCCGCTATGGTGGGCGATATTCCCATTACGCGCTATTGGCTCATTCCCAGCAGCACGCGGCCGAAGATGTTTACGCCGCATCCGACCATGAGCGCCGATGAGATTCGCGATCGCACTCAGCGCGTGTGGGATCGCTTTTATACATGGAGCGCCATCTGGAAGCGATCCTCCTGTACTCCGACGCTATGGTCACGCATCGCGTTTATCTTTTTGTCAAAGCTCTATCGGCAGATGTATGCCGGTACAGGCATTTCCACCGATAGCGCGCGGCGGAGAAAAGCGAAGCGGTGGGCGCGGTGGATGGCCCGGCAATGCAAGCGGCTCTTCAGGGCGAACCCGATTCCGGATCTCTCGCTGCCGCAGTGGGAACCCGCTTACGCGTCCGCGCCCATGGCAGGGGCGGTATTCCAGCGGGACGACTTGCCGCCCGCGAGTCCATTTGAGGTTCTGGCGGACCGCTGAGGCGGTGCGGCGCTCGGCCAAGCACGCGCTAAAACCATGGCTTCGCCAGTCTTGCGACTGGGCTGTCTTATGCCTCCGCTCTCGCGGGAACTTCGTCGCCCACCATGCCATTGCATTTTTTGTGCAAATTGTCTTCTGCCGGTCAACGGTTATTTGAGCGGCGGGCCAGTTTGCGCCAGACGCGCCAGAGCGCGTTGTGGAGGAGCCGCGTTTGCTTGGCTTTGAGCGCTCGATAGGACTGCTCGACGTAGACGTCAAATTCGGGCGGCCAGCCGATGATGGAGCGGCGCTCGGTGTAGTCGCCCTCGGCCCACTTGAGCAGCAGCGCTTTGTAGCCCACGACGTGGGTGACGAAATCGAGCAGGCATTGCGGCATCTCTTCTTCGACGATGAGGTGCGCGTTCTCGATGATGATCTTTTCGCGCACGTCATTCAGCGGCATGAAGATGGATTTCATCCACAGCAGCCACTCCGCGAGATCCTCGTCGCGGATGGGATGGCACTGCGTCTTGCCCTGCTTGGCGAGCAGCGCCTTGTAGGCGATGTTGCCGGCGACCGTGGCGACATAGAGCGGGCCGTAGAACTCGTTGAGGCGCTGGTTGACGAGGCGCAACCGGTCGGCGCGGCGCGCCATCATGCGATTGCTTGAGAACGTGACGAGATAACCGAGGAATGCGAGGACGATGGTCCAAAAGAGGGCCACGTTGGGCAGGGAACTCGGCAAGAGCACAGACGGATCCATGTGATGGCCTTTGCGGAAAAGTATACGTTGGCGGAACGCGCGCGGGCGGTGATGGCGGGGAGATGGTAGAAGGGTGGTTCCGATTTGGTAGGGGTTGTGCTATCCCGGGTCCCCAAAAGCGAGGGACCCGGGGCACCCATTTTCTTGTTGGATTTGAAAGGTGTATTACTTTGCGTGGTGGACGGGAACCACTTTGGCTTTGGCGGGGACGACTTTGATCTCGAAGAGCTTGGGCCAGAGTTTGCCGGTGACGTAGAGGCGATCGTGCGCGGCGTCATAGGCAATTCCGTTGAGGACGGCTTCGGGATCGGTGACTTCGCCGGGCTGGAGCAACCCGGCGAGATTGATCCAGCCGAGCACCTGGCCGGTTGCAGGCGAGATGCGCACGATGCGGTCGGTGTGCCAGACGTTGGCGTAGATCTGGCCGTGGATGTATTCGAGCTCGTTGAGCTGGTCTATGGGCTGGCCGTGATCTTTCACTTCAATGTGGCGGACTTCGCGGAAGGTGGCGGGATCGAAGAAACGAATCTCGGCGGTGCCGTCGGAGAGGATGAGATTTTTGCTGTCGGAGGTGAGCCCCCAGCCGTCGCAGTTGTAGTGGAAAGTGCGCAGCAGGCGGAAGGTGAAGCGGTCGTAGACGAAGGCGACATGCGACTGCCAGGTGAGCTGGACAAGCGTGCTGCCCCAGGAGGTGAGGCCTTCGGCGAAGTATTGCTGCGCGACCGGCGCCGACTGCAGCACGCGGCCGGTGGTGAGGTCGTCCATGCGCAGCGAGGAGCGGCCGTTGAGTCCGGTGCTCTCGTAGAGGTGGCCGTCGACGATGACCAGGCCCTGCGTGTAGGCGCGGGGATCGTGCGGATAGGTGTGGACGACGCGGTAGGAGTCGTCGGCGAAGGCGGCGGTTGCGGTCGCGAAGAGAGCTAGGAGTACGAATGTGCGAAAGCGGGATGAGAGGCACATGGATTTCATTGTGTGCGGCGGTTCCTAAGATGGAATGACCAGCATTCTTAGTTTCCCACCCTTTTGCGAAGGACGCGAAGGTTCGGTGCTACTCCGAGCTGTGGAAACGCCCGAAGGAGCGGGCAAGAATGAGGGACATGACAAGAATTCCCGCGCCCACGATGGCCACCTGCCAGGGATCGTGAATGGTGAAGCCGCCCACGCAAACCGCAAGCAGGTAAGCAAGCACAAGATTGAAGAATCCCCACAAAACGTTCACGGTCGGTGAGGACAGGCCCTTGCCGGGTGGCTTGGCAAAGGGGGTCTGAAAGCTGCGCCCCGAGATTCCGTTGAGGAGGTGAGGCAGAGAGTTGGCCAGAAATGCTCCGCCAAAGAAGTTGGAAAGAATGTCGTACCAGTGCATGGTGGCTCCTTTCGGAGGGACGAGCACATGGTAGCAGACGCTAGTTTGCGCCGATGTAGATAAAGCGTGCGAGAAACAGGGCGGCCATCAGGTAAAGCAGCCAGTCCTGGCGGCGAGCTTTGCCGGCGAACAGATGCAAGACCGCCCAGGCGATGATGCCGAAGCCGAGGCCGTTGGCGATTGAGTAAGTGAACGGGATGAGGACCAGCGTGAGGAATGCAGGGACGGCGACGAGCGGATCGTTCCAGTGGATTTCCGTGATGGCGAAGAGCATCAGCGAACCGACGAGAATGAGGGCCGGCGCGGTGGCTGCCGCAGGCACTGCGCCGATGAAGGGCGCGACGACGACGGCGCACAAAAACAGAAGGCCGGTGACGATGGCGGTGACGCCGGAGCGGCCTCCCGCGGCGACGCCGGCCGTGGATTCGACGTAGCTGGTAACGGTGGAGGTTCCGGTGAGCGAGCCGAAGACGGTGGCCGTGGCGTCGGCGAAGAGGATGCGGTTGAGGCGCGGGATGGAGTGGTCGGGCGCGATGAGTCCGGCGCGCTTGGTGACGGCGACCAGCGTGCCGAGATTGTCGAAGAGATCGACGAAGAAAAAGACGAAGACGATTTCAAGCAGGCCCTTGCCGAGAGCGCCGCGAATGTCGAGTTGGAAGGCGGTTTGCGTGAGCGCGCTGAGGCCGGCGGCGGAGCGGGTCCAATGCACGAGGTGCAGCGGCCAGGCGAGGGCGGTGACGGCGAGGACGCCGATGAGGATGGCGCCTTTGACCTTGCGGATTTCGAGCGCGACCATGAGCAGCAGGCCGAAGAGCGCGAGATAGGTTGTGGGATTGCGGATCGAGCCCATGCCGACGAGAGTGGCGGGATCGCGCACAACGAGGCCCGCGTTCTGGAAGCCGATGAAAGCGATGAAGAGGCCGATGCCGCCGGCCACCGCCGCGTAAAGCTGATGAGGAATGGCGCGCAGGATCGTCTTCTGGAAGCCGGCCGCGGTGATGGCGAGAAAGATGATGCCGGAGAGAAAGACCGCGCCCAGGGCCGTTTGCCATGGCACATGCATCTTGAGGCAGACGGTATAGGTGAAGTAGGCGTTGAGGCCCATGCCGGGCGCGAGCGCGATGGGATAGCGCGCAACAATGCCCATCAAGATGGAGCCGAAGGCCGCCGAGAGACAGGTGGCTGCGGTGACAGCGGGCAAGGGAACGCCGGCGTCGGCGAGGATGGCCGGATTGACGAGCACGATGTAGGCCATCGTGAGGAAGGTCGTCGCGCCGGCGAGGATTTCGGTGCGCCAGTTAGTTCCAAGGCGGGCGAATTCAAAATACGATTCGAGTCGCTTGAGCATAGGTGGGTTTCAGTTAGAAAAACACACAGCGCCGGGAATCCAAAGTTTTTTATGCCGGTCTTGATCCGGCCTAAAGCAGCTTGGCCGCGTCTTTGGCGAAGTAGGTGACGATGAAATCTGCGCCGGCGCGGCGGATGCTTAGGAGCGACTCCATCATGGCGCGGTTCTGATCGAGCCAGCCTTTTTGAAAGGCGGCGTGGAGCATGGAGTACTCGCCGGAGACCTGGTATGCGCCGATGGGCACATCGACGCGCTCGCGGGCTGCGCGCACCACGTCGAGGTAAGGCATGGCGGGCTTCATCAGGATCATGTCCGCGCCTTCCTCGATGTCGAGATCGATCTCGCGCATGGCTTCGCGGAGATTGGCGCCGTCCATCTGATAGCTGCGGCGATCGCCGAACTGCGGAGCGGAGTCCGCGGCCTCGCGGAAGGGACCGTAAAACGCAGAGGCAAACTTCGACGCGTAGCTGAGGATGGGCGTCTGCGCGTGGCCCGCAGTGTCGAGCGCCTTGCGAATGGCGGCGACGCGGCCGTCCATCATGTCGCTGGGCGCCACGACGTCAGCGCCGGCGCGGGCCTGGCTGACGGCGGTGCGCGCCAGCAGTTCGAGGGTCGGGTCGTTGTCGACATCAAATGTGTCGCCCGATTTTGCGACAACGCCGCAGTGGCCGTGGCTGGTGTATTCGCAGAGACAGACGTCGGCGATGAGCACTAGCTTTTTTGCCGCCGGCGATTGCTTGAGCGCGCGCAGCGCCTGCTGCACGATGCCGTCTTTCTCCCACGCGCCGGTGCCTTGCTCGTCCTTTGCTTCGGGCAGGCCGAAGAGCAGCAGGCCGCCGATGCCGAGCTGCGCGGCTTCTTCGGCTTCGCGGACGGCTTCGTCCACCGAAAGGTTGAAGACGCCGGGCATGGAGCCGACGGGCGTGCGCACGCCTTTGCCGGGACAGATGAAGAGGGGATAAATCAGGTCGCCGGGCTCGAGCGCGGTCTCGCGCACCAGTGCGCGCAGTGGCTCCGTGCGCCGCATGCGTCTCATGCGCTGGGCTGGGAAGGTCATGGAAAGATTGTAAGGCCGTAAGGCAGCTTCCAGCTCCTAGCTTCTGGCTGCTAGCTTTTTCTTGCCTGGCTTGGACCCTGCGAAAAATGTGACTCCAGCGATCCGTTGAAAAGATCTTCCGCTCATTGCAACAGCTTCAATCGGCAACGGCCTAGAAGCTAGGAGCTAGCAGCTAGAAGCTGCTTTTCACAGATGGTCGTAGAGGGTCGAATTCCGGTAGCCGAGCAGGATGATGAGCGTGGCGACGCCGAGTGCGGTGCCGAAGGGGATTTTGAGGAGACAGACGATGGCCGCGATGATGGCCATGATGCGGCCCCAGTGTGCACGTTCGAGCAGTCCCCATCCTGCGATGACGCAGACGATGGCGCGCGCCGAAAGCATGAGCCAGGCGAAGTGAATGAGGGCTGGGCCGAACCAGCCTGGGAACATGGGGTGACCGTTTGCCCACGGACCGAAACCGCCGGCGAGGAAGCCGCGCAGGAAGGTCAACCCGGCGATGCCGGCGAGGAACGAAATTCCGGCATAAATCAGCCACAGAATGCCGAGCACGCGGACCTTGCCTGCGTAGCGGGGCAGTTCGTATTCAAGGCCGGGCATCGGGCCGGGTACTGGGGCAACCGGCGGCGCCATGGGCACCGCGGGGCGGCCGCAATTTGGGCAAAACGGTTTCCCGGCTTCGAGTGTCTGACCACATCCGCTGCAGAACATTGTCCCCTCCCGTAATCGCAATAAGGATACGCCGGCGGATGCCCGCCGGTTCCCGAAAATCGAGAGAAATTGCGTGCGTGTTTGGAACGCGCACCTGATTATTTGCTCGCACCATTCGGAATCCTAGCCCACCGCTCGTCGTGGCGGCTGTCGTGCAGAACGTACGCCGTGACGCGGCCCTGGGCATCGCGCTCGAAGGTGAGGTGGACGGTGCGCGCGCTGGGCGCGTCACCGGGGCGGAAGAACGAATCCGGCGATTCGGCTTCGAGGCCGATGACCTCGCCGCTGGCGCACTTCTCAAAGAGCTGATCGCCCTGGCGGTAAATGGTCTCTACTCCATGGCCGTTGGGCTCGCGGTACTCGCCGGCCACGCTGTCGAGCTGCGCCGTGGTGAGCTTGATCGCGGGCGGGTGCAGGGGAATCATGAGGAACTCGGCGAGTGTCTCGGCAGCAACGGGCGTGCGGTGCGCGAGCAGCCAGCGCGGCAACTCCGGTTCGTCGAAGGCGCGGGTCCAGCAATTGTGCTTCACCCCGTCGTACATCCACAACCGGATGTTGCCGCGATCCGCCTTGACGGCGTCGAACATCAGTTCGCTCTGGCGCGGGAGGACGGTGGTGTCCAGGCTGCCGTGGAACAGCCACACCGGCGTGCGGCCTACGGCGCGTGCGTATGCAGCGGGCAGCACATTCGCCTGCTGCCAGCGATCCGGCTCGTAGCTCCAGAAGACGCCGCCGGCCGCGATGGCGATAGCCGCCCAGCGGTGGGGATAGAGTTTGGCCAGCTCCCAGGCGCCGTATCCGCCCATGGAAAGGCCGGTGAGATAAGTGCGCCTGGGATCGCCGTGGAACTCGGCGGACTCCTGGTTGAGCGCGGCGATGGCGAGCTTGAGCATCGGCGTGTCGGTCCAGTGCGCGTTGAGCGGGCACTGCGGCATAACGATAACGAACGGCCAGCGATCGGGGTGGTTGCGCACCGCTTCGGCAAGGCCTACCTGCGTTTGCCACATGCCTTCGGAGCCGCGCTCGCCGCGCCCGTGCAGAAATAGAATGACGGGCCACTGCTTGCCGTCGTCGCGCCGCCAGTCTTCGGGCAGGTACACCTGAAAGCGATAGGTAACGCCATGAAGGTCGATGCGGCGATTGAGGAAGCCGGTGTCCTGCGGGGGTTCGGCCCTGGCGGAACGCGACCTGGCGGCGCTGGCGCGCACGGCGGCGGGCCACGCTACGCAGGCCAGCGCCATACAGGCGAGAGCGACTCGAAATGGGGTGGGCATCTCGACAACCATGATAATGGCAGGGACTGGGGGACCAGGGACTAGAGAATAGGGACTAGAGAATAGGGAATGAGGCCGCGGCCTTTATTGCTCGCTGTCTAAACTGGGCCCGGGCACCCTGAATCTGGAAACCTGACCCCTGACCCCTGCTTTTCGATCCTTGCGGAATTCTTACGCTTTGCATGAAACACTCGAAATTGCGATGCTGACAGCAGCGATGTCCGAACTCAAAGCTGGCGACACACTGGATCACTACCGCCTGGACGCGGAGGTTTCGCGCACAGGCATGTCCACGCTTTTCCGCGCGACGGACCTGCGGACGGGGCGGACGGTGGCCGTGAAGCTTCCTCATGCGGAGATGGAAGCCGACCCGATTCTGATCGAACGTTTCCGGCGCGAGGAGGAGATCGGCCAGCAGATCGACCACCCCGGAGTGGTAAAGACCTGTGACGGCGAACAGCGCAGCCGCTTGTACATGGTCGTCGAGTGGGTTGATGGACGGCTATTGCGTTCCATCCTCAATGAAAGCGGCAAACTGCCCATCGAGCGGGCCGTGGCGCTGACGGTTGCCATCTGCGACGCGCTCGACAACCTGCACAAGCACGGTGTGGTGCACCGCGACCTGAAACCGGAAAACATCATGGTGCAGGACGGCGAGCGCATCAAGATCATCGACTTTGGCATCGCGATGAAAGAAGATGCGCGCCGCCTGACGCACGCTTCGCTCACGCCCGCACTGGGCACGCCCGATTACATCTCGCCGGAGCAGGTGAAGGGCCATCGGGGCGACCAGCGCAGCGACATCTACTCGCTGGGCGCAATGCTCTACGAGATGCTGACAGGCCAGCCGCCATTTACGGGCGCGAACGCGCTGGTGGTGCTGAACGAGCGCGTGCTGAGCGACCCCAAGCCGGCGCGCGAACTGAACCCGGAGGTTTCGCCGCAGCTCGAAGAGGTTCTTTTTCGCGCGCTTGAACGCGATCCGCGCAACCGCTATGCCACGGCCGCCGAGATGGCGTGGGAACTGGAGCATCAGGAGCTGGTGGGCGTGGACGAAGGCGCGCGCCGCCCGAGCCTGCGCACCCGGCTGGGATTGAGCTGGGGCAAGCTCGCGCTTTACGCCGGCATTGCACTTGTTCCCATTGCGTTGTTTGTGATGATGATGTTTTTGGCACGTAAATAACAGCGCCGGCGTGCGCTTCGTTCTTAAGCTGGAATCCGCTTGCGCAGCGCGCTGGCGCGGCGAAACCACGGCCGTTCGCGGCGGCGCAGGTAGCCCGGCATGGTGGGCTTTTTATCGAGCACCTTCTGCGCAAAGGCGCGTGCTTCGACGTTGCGGCCCTGCGAGGCGAGGAAATCCGCGTAATTCAGAAAAGTTTCCGAAAGGGTTGAGCGCTCGATCGCCTTCTGAAACATGGCGTCGGCTTTTTCTTTCTGGCCGGTCTGGGCGTAGGCGTGCCCCAGCAGCCCTGCGGCGCGAAAGAAGTCGTGGCCCGGGTCTTTCTGAACCGCCATTTCGAGGTCGGGCAAGGCAGCCGCGGCATCGCCCAGCAGCAAGGTGCAGACGCCGCGCCGATAAAAGCAATCGAGAGTCGTGGAACGCGCGGCGATGGCTTTGTTATAGGCGTCGCGTGCCTGCGCGAGCTTGCCTTCGTCCATCAGCAGGTCGCCAAGCTCTTCAAAGTTTCCCATCGAAGGGTTGTCACGAATTTCCAGGTTCAGTTGGGCGATACGCTTGCGGCGGGGAAAGCCCTTGAAAGTGCCGCGTAAGAGGCCAAGATCGGGCAGCACCTCGACGAAGATGTAGACGATGGCGCCAAGCGGGCCGAGAAAGATGATGATGTAGAGCCAATAGGTGTCGGGGCGGCGGCGGATGAAGTGGATGATGGCGACGAGCCGCAGCAGGATACCCCAAACGCCCCCAGCAAAGAACAGCCCCGTAAGCATTCCCATAGGTTTTGATCCTGATGGAAGTTTACACAGTGGACGCGTCGAGCCGTTGTAATTCATCGGTATGACTCTAAAGACCAATGGCGGCAATTGCGACACTTAAGTAAAATCGCGAGGCAATGACGGCAACAATCGAAGAGGGCCCCTTAAGGTGCGAGAACGCAACTGCGACTCGGCCCTGGGAAGCTCTTGTGGTCAGCGATTGCACGGACCTCACCTTGGCTCTTCCACATCTCCTTTGGCGCGCGGGTTTTTCTGTAGATGTCATTGCGACCACGGGGGTCATGCGCTCAAGCAAGTTTGTGCGTAGTGCGCGGATCTTTACCTCGGAGCACGATCTGGTGCCCGCAGTTCTGGAGCAGATGGGCGCCCGTTCCAAGCCATACGACTGGGTGATTGCGGCCGACGATCTCAGTCTGAAGTTGCTGGGGAGTTTTCCATGGCCGGCAGCGCTGCGGCCCAGGCTTTTGCCGCTCGAGTGCGCAGGCCAGACGAACCATCTGTTTTCCAAGATCGGGCTGTCAACTGCGTTGTCAGCTGGAGGCGTGCAAACACCGCCCTTCCATGTTGCAACTTGCACAGGCGAGGCGCTCGAATGGGCCCGGGAGCAAGGCTATCCGGTTTTTCTCAAGGTCGATTCCAGCCGTGGCGGAGAGGGTGTGCACGAATGCGCCTGCGATGACGAGATCGAAAAACAGGAAGTGCTCTTTGCGTCGCAGCCAGTGCTTGTTCAGAAGAAGATCGGGGGATTCGAGGTCGATCTATCTGCGATCTTTCTCGATCATGAACTGGTGCACTTTTCCTATGCGCGGATTAAAAAGTCGCAGAGCCGCTTCGGGCCTTCTGTTCTGCGCACCTATTATCCGCTGCCGCTGGTGGATGAAAGGATATTTGACGAGCTGGTGCGCCTGGGGCGGACGCTTGCGGCAAATGGTTTTTCGAATATCAGCTGCGTAGAAGCTGCGGACGGGTCAGGGCGCTATTATTTCGAAGCCGATCTTCGGCCTAACGTGTGGATTGAGTTTCCGGGATACTTCGGCGAGGATCCGGCGGAGAGAATCCGCGCCTGGTTCACATCAGGAACGTGCCTGAGCCCCCGCAGCGTGAAGAGGCAGGAACCCTGCGTGCCGGTTACCATGCCCTATTTTCTCCGCATGAAGTTTTGGGAGGTGCTCACGAACCGCTATGGCGTCTGGAAATACATTTCGCTTGCCGATCCCATGGTGATTTTAGAACGCTGCACGCCCGCTTGGATTTTACGATGGGCGGCAGCGATTTCCCCGGTCCCGTTGCGCAGGAAATCACGCACCTGGCTTCATCCGCTCACGGGATGAAGTACTACTTGCTATGCATGGCGGCGAAGGCGATGTGCAAGTAGAATTGTGAGGCAATGACGGCAGCAATGGAAGAGTGCCCCGTTAGGTGCGAGAGCGAAACCGCGAGCCGGCCGTGGGAGGCCCTTGTGGTCAGCGATTGCGCCGATCTCACGTTGGCCCTGCCACATCTCCTGTGGCGCGCGGGCTTTTCTGTGGATGTCATTGCGACCACGGGGGTCCTGCGCTCGAGCAAATTCGTGCGGAATGCGCGGATCTTCACCTCGGAGCATGATCTGGCGCCCGCGGTATTGGAACAGATGGGCGCCCGTTCCAGGCCATACGACTGGGTGATTGCGGCCGATGACCTCAGTCTGAAGTTGCTAGGGAGTTTTCCATGGCCGGCAGCGCTGCGGCCCAGGCTCTTGCCGCTTGAGCGCGCAGGCCAGACGAACCATCTGTTTTCCAAGATCGGGCTGTCAACTGCATTGTTGGCCGGAGGCGTGCAAACACCGCCCTTCCATGTTGCAACTTGTCCAGGCGAGGCGCTCGAATGGGCCCGGGAGCAAGGCTATCCGGTTTTTCTCAAGGTCGATTCCAGCCGTGGCGGAGAGGGTGTGCACGAATGCGCCTGCGATAAGGACATCGAAAGGCAATCGGCGCTTTTTACATCGGCTTCCGTGCTTGTTCAGAAGAAGATGAATGGAGTCGAACTCGATGTATCAGCGATCTTTCTCGATCACAAAGTGGTGCATTTTTCCTATGCGCGGATTGAAAAGTCGCAGAGCCGGTTCGGGCCTTCCGTTCTGCGGACCTATTACCCGCTGCCGCTCGTAGACGAAAGAATATTTGACGAGTTGGAGCGCCTGGGGCGGGCGCTTGCGGCAAATGGTTTTTCGAATATCAGATGTATAGAAGCTGCGGACGGGTCAGGACGCTATTATTTCGAAGCTGACTTGCGGCCCAACGTGTGGATCGAGTTTCCCAAATACTTCGGCGAGGATCCGGCGGAGAGAATCCGCGCCTGGTTCACATCAGGAACGTGCCTGAGCCCCCGCAGCGTGAAGAGGCAGGAACCCTGCGTGCCGGTTACCATGCCCTATTTTCTCCGCATGAAGTTTTGGGAGGTGCTCACGAACCGCTATGGCGTCTGGAAATACATTTCGCTCGCCGACCCCATGGTGATTTTAGAACGCTGCACGCCCGCTTGGATTTTACGATGGGCGGCAGCGATTTCCCCGGTCCCGTTGCGCAGGAGATTACGCACCTGGCTTCGTCCGCTCATGGGGTGACGTGCTGAGGAGCGGCCGGCGATCTACCGGTACGATTCGTCACGGTGGATGACGAACTCGGGATAGGCGCCGCCGCCGAGTTCGTGCAGATCCATGCCGATGCGCTCGCCGTCGGGATCGACGCGGAAGGCGACGACGCGGTTGAGCAGCGCAAAGAGCAGATAGACGAGCGGCAGAACAATGGCGAGCATCGCGGCGATGCCTACGAGTTGCGCCGTGAGCTGCCCGGCCTGCGGCACAAAAAAGCCTGCGGCCACGAGTCCCCAGAGGCCGGCCGCGCCGTGCACGATGATGGCGCCGGAAGGATCGTCGATGGAGAGCGCAATCTCAAGCAGCTCGACGAGCAGCGGGGTGATGATGCCGGCTACAGCTCCTGCAAAGATCGATTCAAACGGCGTGGCCACGGCCGCGCAGGCAGTCGAGGTGACGAGGCCGGCGAGCCAGCCGTTGGCGCAAAGGCTCGCGTCCGGTTTGCCGAAGCGGATGCGCGTGACGAGCAATGTGGCTACGAGGGCCGCTGCGGCCGAGAGCAATGTGTTGATGGCCGTGCCGGGCAAAGCCGCGAGCGGAGCGTGCAGCCAGATGACCGCGCCGGCAGTGTTCCAGGCGAGCCAGCCGACGAGAGCCAGCAGGCAGCCGAAGAGGACATAGGCCGCGTTGTGGCCGGGCATCGCGGTCGAGAGGCCTTCGCGCGGAAACTTGCCGCGGCGCGGTCCGGCGATCCATACCAATGCCAGCGCGGAGAGCCCGCCGAGGAGGTGCACGGTGGCTGCGCCTCCGGCGTCGAGGAAACCCGCGCCAAGGCCAAAATTTGTGCCGAGTTGGGCCAAAAATCCGCCGCCCCAGATCCAGTGCGCGGCTAGCGGAAACACGATGCCTGCGAGCAACACAGCCGAAGCGCATCCGGCCGAGAGCCGCCAGCGATCTGCGCCCGAGCCCCAGGGAATCATCGCTGCCATAATGACGGCCATGAATTCAAAAAGAAGCGCGAGCTGACTTTGCGGCGCGGCCGAGGCAAGACCGTGCAGCAGGAACGGCCCGTGCCCGAGCACGCCCCAACTTTTCCCGGCGGCGTGAATTGCGGCTTCAGACGTTCCGAGCGTTCCCGTGAGCGAAGCGCCCGCGAATGCGAAAACAATGGCGGCGACGGCGCCGAGCGCCAGATTGCCCAAAAGCGCTTGCGCGGCGGAGCGCGAGCGCCCCAGGCCGGTATTGATAAGCGCCACGCCGGCAACGGCCAGCGGAGCAAGCAGCAGCAGGGCGAGCGTCAGCGCGAACACGGCCTCGCTCATCGATACCGCGGTGAGGGGCGCGGATGGGGGAATCATGGAAGCCGTAGCATTCATGGACGGTTTGCTCCGCGGGCGGGCATGTGGCCGCGCACCGAGACGACCAGCCCCATCGCTACTACGGCCAGGCCGCACGCCACAAAGGCCATGCGCCGCGTGCCGTCGGCAAACAGCACCAGGGCAGAGAGGGTGAGAAAGAATCCGGCTGGCATCACCAGCAATCCGGCGTACTTCATGCGCTTCCTTTTTCTATTGCGCCTGACACGGTTACCGCGTCCGCCTCAGTGGAAGAGGCACTGAACTTTGGAGCAGGGACGTGTCCCGAGCAGTGAGATCAAATGGAATGCGTTGTTGCGCCCTTACGAATTCTAAACGATCCGTTGCGCGGGACGTCGCGGAGGCCACCACGCGACGCATAACGATTCGTACTGCGGGAGCAACGGGCGGACCTTTATGAATTCTTTTCATGCGCCGGAAAATAATAGATTGTGCAGACTCCGAGTAACGGAAATAGCCGGTTGCTTCCCCTGATGATGGGCATCGCGACGCTTGCCAGCGTTGCGCTGCTCTTTATTGAGGACGCCGCTCCATACCTGTTTCCGGCGGGGAGCCACGACGTTCTCGCGGCTTTTTCCCTGGCGGCGATCGCCGGTGCTTACGTAGTTTTTCAGTGGACGCATCGTCGTCCCGCGGCGGAACTGGCCAAGGCGATTCTGCTGGCGGCGGCCTTTCTTTTCTGGGCAGCAAACCAGTTCTGGCCCAACCTTCCCGAAGCTCCGCTGTTCAACGATATTGCAATCGGGCTATTCGTCCTGGATGTTTTCCTTGTGATCGCAGGCTGGCCGTCTGGGTCGAACGCCAGCTTCCTGGACGATTGCTGCCAGTGCAGTTGCGGCTGCGGCCGGGCTTGCGCCCGCGCGCAAGTGAGGGAGTGAAGGGAAAGCAAGTGCCGGTCACTGCTCCGGCGAGGGGCGGATGGATGCTATCATCGCATTCAATTCCTCCTGGGTGAGCACCTGTCCGTGCCCCGTTTGCCCCACGACATCAAGAGAGAAATGCCGATTGTCTTCATCGAAGACATCGATGTGCGCATCATAGGGCGCTGCATCTGGGTTTCCGCATTGGACGCCGTGAAATGCGCCAAACGCAGTCGTATATACAGGGGCTGTCATAAAGAGATGGAGAGACGAAGAACACCCAGTGAGGGTGTAAAACTTTAAGGTCAGCAGGAGGTTTTCCCGCTCATTCTGCCTGGAACGGAACCTCCACCATTTCACTTGCTCTGGCGTTGCTGAGAGTGCAGCCCGCATCAGCTTCGTATTCGACTGAGCAAGCTCTTGCCCGAGCAACTGCTCGACTCGCTTGTCCCTTTTTATGATTGGCAGCAGGTTGGCAGTGTCGAATGGCTGAGGGTTTGAGACGATCAGCAACCCTCCAACGGAAACGAATATCACCGTGCTGGTTTCACTAACGTGGGTTCTGCTTATTGGTCTTTTTGGCAATAGAAACTTGACCCCGTAGCCGTCGAAGCTCCTATTGGAGAGAGGCGCTTGAGCCTGGGTGGAAACACATGCGGGGATAGTATTGAGCCGCGGGTCGAATTTTCCGAGATGTCGCGCCTCCAGCCAGGGCGCGAGTAAATAGAGAACCCCGTAGCCAATTGCGGTGAGCACGCAAAGCCCGCCGGCGACAATCGCTAGCCATCGCGCCGCGCGAGCGACCGGTCGCCAGCGTACTTGCCACCATTTGAGCTCTTGTTCTTCCACGCGCGGATGATAGCAGGATTTCTGTCTCGTTTGGCATTCCTTCGAAAAACACGATCAAGAAAGACGACGCGGCCACCCTAAGCGCCGCCCTCTGGCGCGGAGTAGCTTCCGCATGATATTTTTACTCTTGAACATCCCAACTTCTGGTACAAAATGCGCCAGAAGTAAAGTGGTAGTTTTCCCGCTTTTGGCGCTTGTCACAAGCAGTTTTCTTTCCACGGGATCACGGCGCGTTTTTCCCACACATTTTTTGCACTATTTGGTACGCAAAACTGTTGCGAGCGGCCCTCGTGCGCTATATTGAAATTTCGGGCTTCCCCGCCTTCCTGTAGAGCTTTATCGAAGAGCAGTTCTTGTACACCACCCATGTGACCGCCGGCACACGCGGCGCATGTACAACGACAGTTAAACCGGGATTCGTTCATGGCGCAAATCTTCGACCGCAGCTCCAATGCACTGGCACGCATGGGCTTGGTGTTGACGGGGTTGATCGTCATCGCATTGGGGGTTACGCTCGACCAGTTGCAGCGCTCGCCGTGGGTCACGCGGCAGGGCCAGCGCGCGGATCAGCCGGTTCCCTTCAGTCATAAGCATCACGTGCAGGGCCTGGGCCTGCAGTGCCAGTACTGCCATACCACGGTAGAGAAGTCGAGCTACGCGGGCATTCCGCCGACGCGCACGTGCATGAACTGCCACGCGCAGATCTGGACCAATGCGCAACTGCTCGAGCCGGTGCGGCAGAGCTGGGCCACGGGCGAGTCGATTCCGTGGATCAAGGTGCACGATCTTCCCGACTTCGTCTTCTTCAACCACGAAATTCATGTGAACAAGGGCATCGGCTGCGAAAGCTGCCACGGCCGCGTGGATGAGATGCCGCTGATGTACGCGCAGAACACGCTGCAAATGGAGTGGTGCCTGGACTGCCACCGCAACCCGGCCAAAAACCTGCGGCCCACGAGCGAGATCTACAACATGGCATGGGAAGGCCCGAGCGAAGACAAGCCTGTGTGGTGCGCGGCGAATGACAAAGCAGGCGTGCCGACGGCGCAGACCGTGAGCTGCACGATGCAAGAACAGAGCGGGACGGGATCTGAAGTGGCTTCACTGAACATCTCTGGATTGGCAGCGAAGGGTCTGGTGGGCGATGTCGCGGGGGCTGTGCCGGCGGCGGCTCCGAACTACCAGAAGTTCACCAGCCAAATGGATATGGGCCACTTCCTTGAAGCTCACTACAAGATTCGGCCTCCGAAGGACCTGACCAGTTGCGAGGTGTGCCACCGATGAGCGCGAAAGAAAAAGACGCGATGAGCCTCGCAGCGAATGTGGCCAACTCCGAGCCAATGACGCTCGAGCAAGTGCGCGCGGAGTTGAAGAACGCGAAGGGAAAGAAATACTGGCGCTCTCTCGATGAGTTGGCCGATACACCCGAATTTCAGGCGGCGGTGGAGCGCGAATTTCCCGAGGCGGCGCAGGAGTGGGTCGATCCCACTTCGCGGCGCGGCTTCCTCAAACTGATGGGCGCGTCGATGGCGCTGGCCGGGTTAGCTGGTTGCACCAAGCAGCCCGACGAGCCGATTTATGGCTACGTGAAGGCGCCAGAGGATCTGATTCTCGGCAAGCCGATGTACTTTGCCACAGCGCATCCGTTCGCGACGGGCGCTGTGCCGCTGCTGGTGAAGTCGGACGAGTTCCGTCCCATCAAGATCGACGGCAATCCCGAGCACGCCTACAACCACGGCGGCTCCGATCCGTATTCGCAGGGCACGCTGCTTGATCTTTACGATCCTGACCGGTCAAAACATGTCACCTATAAGGGCGAGGGTCGCGAATGGGCTGAGTTTGCCGAAGCCTTCCGCGACAAAGTTGCTTCGACCAAGGACGGCACCGGGATTTACTTCCTGAGTGCGACCATTACTTCGCCGACGCTGGCGCGCCAATGGGGCGAAGTCGAAAAGGCGTGGCCCAAGGCGAAGCTGGTGCAGTACGAGCCGGCGATTGCCGGGACGTTCCTTGAAAGAGGAATGAATGTTCAGTACGACCTGAGCCAGGCCGATGTGATCGTTTCGCTCGACGCGGATTTCCTGTCGAGCGCGAGCTATCCGGGTTTCCATAAATTGGTGCGTGACTACGCGGGGCGGCGCAAGCAGCCGGAAAACGGCATGAACCGGCTCTATGCGGTCGAGAGCACGACGACCACGACCGGCATGAAGGCCGAGCATCGGCTTGGATTGCGCGCGAGTGAGGTTCCGGCATTTGCGGCGGCGTTGGCGCAAGCAGTGGGCGTGGCGAACGTGAATGCGCCCGCGTATGCGTGGACTGGCGAGCAGCAGCAGTTCTTAGCAGCGCTGGCGAAGGATTTGAAGGCCAACGCTGGCAAGTGTGCGGTGATTCCGGGGCTGTATCAGGACCCGTGGGTCGCGTTGCTTGCATTTGCGATCAACAACGCGCTCGGCAATGTGGGCAAGACGGTTTTTGTCGGCTCCGAGCCAGCGATTCCTCTGCCCAGCGATCAGCTTGGCGATTTCAAAGCGCTCGTGGCTGACCTCAACGCGGGCAAGGTCGATTGGCTCGTCATCCTCAATTCCAATCCGATCTACGACGCGCCCGCCGATCTCGGATTTGCCGACGCTTTTGACGCGGTATTCAACGCATCGATTGGCAACACCAAGACAGCGGTACACCTTGGCTCGCACTATGACGAGACGGGGCAGAAGTCGCAATGGCACATTCCCGCCGCGCACTATCTTGAGTCGTGGTCCGACGCGCGCGCCTATGATGGCACGGTTTCCATCGTGCAGCCGATGATCGATCCGCTCTACAACGGTCGCACGGCGCACCACGTTTTCCAAACGCTGCTCGATGAGCCGATGGTGAGCCCGTACGATACGGTGCGCGAGACGTGGAAGCCGGTCATCAAGGGCGATTTTGAAACCGGCTGGCGCAAGGCGCTGCACGACGGATGGATTGCAGACAGCAACACTCCCAATCAATCGGGGATGGGCAAGGTTTTCGGTATCGGCGCGCGACAAGCGTTTCCTGCGCCCACGCCGAAGGATTCGATCGAAGTCATCTTCCGCCCCGATCCGAACGTCTATGACGGACGCTGGGCGAACGTGGGCTGGCTGCAGGAGCTGCCCAAGCCGGTGACGAATCTGAGCTGGGACAATGCCGCGATCGTATCGGGCGCGACGCTGACCAAGTGGAACCTCGAAGAAGACGACATCATCGAGATCAGCGTGGGCAACGGTCGCGTGAAAGCGCCGGTGATTGTTGCGCCTGGCCATCCCGATAACTCCATCACCGTTTATCTTGGCTACGGCCGCGAGGTGGGCCGCGTGGCGGGCGGCGCGGGATTCAATGCCTATCTGATTCGCAACACGTGGGCGCCGTTCTACGCAACGGGCAGCGTGCGCAAGGTGGATGGCAAGTGGGGCATCGCGATTACCAAGAGCCACTACCAGGATCATCGCGCCAAGTCCTTGCTGGGGCAGGGAGCCGGCGACAACTCTCTCGAAGGCGATGAGGCGCTGGGTCCGCGCGGCATCGTTCGCTACGCCACGCTCGATGAGTTCAAGACGAACCCGAACTTTGCGCACGAAGGCAGCAATCACGAGACGCCGCGCTATGACACGTCGCTGTTCCCGAACTGGCCCTACAACGAAGGCAACGCCTGGGCCATGTCGATCGACATGAACAGCTGCACGGGCTGCAACGCTTGCATTGTGAGCTGTTATGCCGAGAATAATCTTCCCGTTGTAGGCAAGCAGCAGGTGCGGATCGGTCGCAACATGCAGTGGCTGCGCATCGATACCTACTTTGAAGGCGATCTCTCGGCGCCGCGGGCGCACTTCCAGCCCATGGCCTGCCAGCATTGCGAAAATGCTCCGTGCGAGCAGGTTTGCCCGGTGGGCGCGACGGTGCACACGCCGGAAGGCCTGAACATGATGATCTACAACCGCTGCGTGGGCACCCGCTACTGCTCGAACAACTGCCCATACAAGGTGCGGCGGTTCAACTTCCTGCTCTACTCCGACTACGAGACGGAGAGTTTGAAATTGATGCGCAACCCCGACGTGAGCGTGCGCTCGCGCGGTGTGATGGAAAAGTGCACGTACTGCGTGCAGCGCATTGAGGCCGCAAAGATCGAGGCCGACAAGGAGAATCGCGGCATTCGCGACGGCGAGATTGTGACCGCCTGCCAGCAGGCGTGCCCGGCCACCGCCATCACCTTCGGCAACAAGAACGACAAGGATAGCCGGATTTCAAAGCTCAGGGCCCAGCAGCGCAGCTATCAGGTGATTGCCGACATCAACACGCGTCCGCGCACGACGTACGTGGCCGAAGTGTTGAACCTGAACCAGGAACTTGAAGCGACGCCGACGGAACACGATCCGGCGTAAATGCAGGGACTAGGGACCAGGGACTAGAAAACGGACTGAGGGGCTGAGAGAGTCAGACAGCGATGGCGACCAAAGAAGTAAAACCCGCTGACCATTGGATCGATCCCGCGACGGGCGAATATCGCGTGATCGCGCCGGGGCAGACCTTCCGGTCGATCACCGAGAAGATCGTGCGCATCGTGCTCACGCCGCATACGCCCATGGGCTGGTTTGCCCTGTTCACGATTGCCGGCGGCGGGGCAACGATGCTCATGGTCGCGCTCACGTGGCTCTTTCTCAAGGGTGTCGGCATCTGGGCAATCTCGCAGCCGGTGGCGTGGGGCTTTGCGATTATCAATTTTGTGTGGTGGATCGGCATCGGCCACGCCGGCACACTGATCTCGGCGATTCTGCTTCTGTTCAAGCAGCAGTGGCGCAACGCCATCAGCCGCTTCGCCGAGGCCATGACGATCTTTGCCGTGATGTGTGCGGGCCTGTTCCCGCTGATTCACGTGGGCCGTCCGTGGCTTGGTTACTGGCTGTTCCCGCTGCCGTTCACGATGACGGTGTGGCCCCAGTTTCGCTCGCCGTTGATGTGGGACGTCTTCGCGGTTTCGACCTACGCAACCATCTCGGTCGTCTTCTGGTACATCGGCATGGTGCCCGATCTGGCCACCCTGCGCGATCGCTCGGAATCGAAGCTGGCACAGTATTTCTACGGCATGATCTCGCTGGGCTGGCGCGGCTCGGTGCGGCACTGGATGCGCTACGAGACGGCATCGCTGCTGCTTGCCGGCCTGGCTACGCCGCTGGTTCTCTCCGTGCATACGGTCATCAGCTTCGACTTCGCCGTGGCCGTGCTGCCGGGCTGGCATACAACCATCTTTCCGCCCTACTTCGTCGCCGGCGCAATTTATTCCGGCTTCGCCATGGTGCTGACGCTGGCGATTCCGCTGCGCAAGTTCTATCACCTGGAATCGCTGGTTACCGATCGCCACATCGACAACATGGGCAAGGTGATGCTGGTGACGGGCTTCATCGTCTGCTACGGCTACGGCATGGAAGCCTTCATGGCCTGGTACTCGGCCGATCACTGGGAGGCCTTCACCTTCTTGAATCGCGCTTTTGGGCCGATGGGGTGGTCCTACTGGGTGCTGATCACCTGCAATCTGGCGATTCCGCTGACCACACTCTGGGTCCGCAAGTGGCGCACCAACATGACCTTCATGTTCATCATGTCGATCATTGTGAACACGGGCATGTGGTTTGAGCGCTTCGTCATCGTGGTCACGAGCCTCACGCGCGACTATCTGCCCTCGTCTTGGGGAACCTATCGCGCGACCAAGTGGGACTACATGACGTTTGTGGGCACGCTCGGGTTCTTTACGGCGCTGTTCCTGCTGTTTGTGCGCTTCCTTCCCATGATTCCCATGAACGAAATCCGCATGATTCTGCCGGGCGCGAAGATTAAGCCCAAGGCTGCAGTGGAGGCGGGAGACTGACGATGCCTGCACGCGAAGGAACCTACGGCCTGCTGGCCGAATTCGACACGCCGGGCGATCTGGTGAGGGCTGCGCGGCAAGCGCACGATGACGGTTGGCGGCGCATGGACTGCTACACTCCCTATCCCGTGGAAGAAGCGGCGGAGGCGATCGGCTTTCATCGCAATAAGGTGCCGCTTTTGTGTTTGATTGGCGGCCTGATGGGCGGAGCGGCCATGTTCCTGCTCGAAACCTGGATTTCGACGCTCGCGTATCCGCTCGACATCGCGGGCCGTCCCACGTATTCGTGGCCGGCGTTTGTTGTGCCCGCCTACGAGTGGACGATTTTGTGGGCTGGGCTTTCGGCGGCATTCGGAATGCTGGCGCTTTGCGGCTTACCGTCGCTCTATCATCCGCTGTTTAACGCCCCCAACTTCCGCGACGGCGCAACGACCGACAAGTTTTTCCTCTGCCTTGAGGCGCTCGATCCCAAATTCGATCGCGCCCAGACCAAGGCCTACCTCGAAGCCTTCAAGCCAGCTTCGGTTGTGGAGGTCGAATACTGATGAGAGGCAGGGAACAAGGGAACAAGGGAACAAGGGAACAGGTTGCCGTGCGGAATCGCCGGGTGCCCCGGGTCTCGATTTTGAGACCTGGGATAGCACGGACCGCCGTTCGCCGTGCTCTCGCAACATCGGGAATCTTTGCGTTGCTGCTCCTCGCCGGCTGCCGGCAGGATATGCAGGACCAGCCAAAGATGGATCCGCAGCGCGGCTCGGACTTCTTTGCCGATCATCGCGGTGCGCGTCCGCAGGTTCTCAATACCGTGGCGCGCGGCCAGCTCCACGAAGACAGCTACTTCTACACCGGCGTGGTGCAGGGGCCGAACGGGTACAGGCAGGAGCTCGACGAGATGCCGAGCGAGATTCCGGTGACGATGGAAGTGCTCGAGCGCGGGCAGGAGCGGTTCAATATTTACTGCACACCATGCCACTCGCGCGTGGGCAATGGGCTGGGCGAGATTGTGCAGCGCGGTTACAAGCCGGCAGCTAATTTCCACGACCAGGTCCGCATGTCGCAGCCGCTTTCGCATTATTTTTACGTGATGACGCACGGCTACGGCGCAATGCCCGATTACTCGGCGCAGCTCGCTCCGGCCGATCGCTGGGCGGTCGCTGCGTACATTCGCGCATTGCAACTCAGCCAGGCGGCGACGGTGAAAGACGTGCCGGCGAACGCGCAGATCATGAACCTGAAGGATCTTGCAACCGCCGAGGGACATCCCGAATACGCCCAGCCCTTCCCCATGCCATCGACGGCGATTCAGGCGTATAAGCCTATCGCCGGCCAGGGAACGCCGGGCATGGCTCCGGCTTATCCCGCCGATCCGAAGATTTCGATTCCCAAGACGGCTATACCGCCCGCGGGGCAGAAGTGAAAGGAGCTAGTGATTAGTGATTAGTGGATAGTGATGAGTCTGCAGACGAAGAATCTCAAATCACGAACTGCGAATCACGCGCGACCTAAACACTAACCACTATCCACTAAGTACCGATTTTGAGGTAAGAATGGCTCACGATACCAACCCGGCTACTCACGCTAAAGAGCTTCCCGCCGACCTCGGCGCGCCGACTTTTGTCGACGGCTGGAAGACACGCGCGCTCGTGGCCGGTATCATCTTCTCCGCAATCGCGGTGGTTCTGGGATTCCTGGGGCAGGCCGAGAACGGACTCGGCTGGGTTCACTTCCTCCGCGCCTGGACCATGGGCACGATGATTACGTGGGGATTTGCCGTGGGCGGCCTGACGCTGCTCATGGTGCAGTACTGCTCGGGAGGCAAGTGGGGATTGCTCCTGCGGCGTCCGCTCGAAGCCATGAGCCGCACGCTTCCGCTAGTCCTCGTCTACTGGGCGGTCATCGCCATCTTCATGAAGCGGCTTTATCTCTGGGCGAACTACACCAATGCGAGCGATACGGCGGCCGGGCTAAAGGCGGGCCTGCTCACCGAAATCCAGGCCCACTGCCTCAACTTCAAGCGCCCCATGCTCCATCCCGCGGCTTTCGTGTGGGTGAGCCTGCTCTCGTTTGCCATCTGGTTCTATTACATGTGGCGGCTGAATTCGCTGGCCCTGAAGCGCGAGGCCGACGCGCCGGAAAACACGCCCTACTGGATCAAGAAACTCGAGAACATCAGCGGCCCCGGCATTATTGTCTACTCAGTCACCATGACGGCCTGCGCCATTTACTGGGTCATGTCGATGGACGTGAAGTGGTTCTCGACGGTTTACGGTTTGTTGTTCCTGGTCGAGCAGGGATTCCAGGTGTTGGCACTGGGAATCATCGTTGCGCTTTCGCTCTCCAAGGCCGAACCCTTCAAGACCATTCTGCGCCAAACCGAGCAGCACGACCTGGGCAAACTCACATTCGCATTTGTGATGCTCAATATCTACCTGACCTTCGGCCAGTTCCTCATCATCTGGTCGGGGAACCTGCCCAACGAGATCAATTGGTATCTCGACCGCATTCGCGGCGGGTGGGGCGTGGTCATTACGCTGGATTTCATCTTACACTGGCTGATTCCGTTTACCATGCTGCTCTCCCGGGACCTGAAGAGGAACAAGAAGCGCCTCAAGATGGTTTGCGGAATCATGATTTTCGCCGTCGCCGTCAACCAGTTCTGGCTCATCGAGCCGAACTTCCCTGACGCGGCGCGCAATCTCCACTTCTCGTGGGGAATCCTGGAGTACATTGCCGTGCCGGCAGCGCTGTTCTCGTTCTGGCTGGCCTATTTCTGCATCCAGCTCAAGACTCGGCCGGTGGTGCAGGTGAACGATCCGCATCTTGCGGAGATCCTGGAGCCCGAACATGTCAATGCATAACGAACATGGGCTTAACGAACCCGGGCATCACCAACATGGCGACGAGCCAGAGGAGATCGATCTCTCGCTGGGCTACGAAGCCAGCGACGCGAGCGTTCCTGGAATCGCAGTGTTTCTTGTCGCGCTACTGGTTTTCGTCGCGGTCTGCGGCGTGCTTTGCTACGGCATCGGCAAGGTCTTCAACGCGCGCATGAACAAGGAAGACGGGCCGAACAGCAAGTGGACGAAGACTGTGGACGTGCGCCAGCTTGGCAACTTGCCGTCGAGCCCGGAACTGCAGAACAAGATGGCGGAGATCACGCAGAGCTTCCCCACGCCGCGGGTCCAGATCGACAACGGCGATCAGGATATCGCCAGCCTGCACGCGCGCGAGGACCTGCTGCTCGACCATTACACGTGGGTCGATGAGTCGAAGGGCCAGGTGCGGATTCCCATTGAGCGCGCGATGGAACTGATCGCGCAGCGTGGACTGCCGGTAGCAAAGCCGGTGCAGACCGAGGCGCCCATGACGGGAGACAGCACGCCCAAGGTCACCATGCCGCTGACCAACGGATTTGCCCGCACGGCGTATGAGCAGGGGGCAGGGACTAGGGACTAGGACTAGGAAATACCTCCCCTGGGAATGCAGTTGAACGAATCGACGGGATGCAAATTTGGAGCAATTCGCTCCACAAAAACCGGCCGCAAGGGTTCGAGAAAGGAGAAAATCATGGGCCACACAGACCGAAACACAAAACGCGCAAGGCGTGCCGGGCTGATTGCCGCGGCCATGCTTCTCTCGCTCGCTGCGCCGCTGGTTTTCGCGCAGGTTTCAGGCTACGGCGACAAGCAGACCGGCAAAACTGGCGATCAGACGCCCTCGGTTCTCAATGGCGTGGGCATCGACCAGCACCTCAACACCCAGTTGCCGCTCAATCTCACGTTTACAGATGACGCAGGGAAAGAAGTCCCGCTCGCGAGCTACTTTGGCAAGAAGCCTGCGATCCTGGCGCTGGTTTACTACCAGTGCCCGATGCTTTGCTCCGAGGAGCTGAACGGACTGACGAGCGCGCTGCTGATGGTTCGCTTCACGCCGGGCAAGGACTTCAACATCGTCGTTGTGAGCATCGATCCCACGGAGACCACGGCTCTGGCCGCGGCCAAGAAGCGCACCTACCTGAAGCGCTACGGAAAGCCCGAAACTGCGGACGGCTGGCACTTCATGACTGGCACGCAGGCGAACATCGACGCGCTGACCAAGGCGGTCGGTTTTCGTTACGTGAAGCTGGCCGTGCCAGGCTCGAACCTGACACAGTACGCGCACGCCAGCTCGATTCAGATTGTGACGCCCGAGGGCAAGCTGGCGCAGTACTACATGGGCGTCGAGTACTCGCCGAAGGATCTGCTGCTCGGTCTCGATGAGGCTTCGTCAAACAGAATTGGATCGCCCGTCGACAACATTCTTACGTACTGCTACCACTACAATCCCGCATCGAACACGCACGATCTCATCATTGGGCGCGTGATTCAGTTGGGAGGCTTGCTCACGCTGCTGATCCTCGGCGGTTTCATGTTCCTGATGTTCCGCCGCGACTACAAGCACGATCGCAATGGGGTGAATGCGCCTCACGGGACAGCAACAAAGGTGAACGGATAACGGAATGGACCACATCAGCCCAGTACTTTGGCAATTTCTCGAGAAGTGGTTGACGCACTTCCCGCTCTTTCCCCCGGAGGCGTCCACGGTCGCGTCGCAATCCGACGCGCTGTTCTTCTTCATGGTTCTGGTCAGCCTGATCGGGTTGACAGTTGTGGTGTTGCTGATTGTCGGCTTCTCCATTCTGTACAGAAAGAATCGGCATCCGCAGGCCGTGCAGATCGAGGGCTCCACGCTGCTCGAGGCCACCTGGACCATCATTCCTCTGGGCCTGTTTCTCGTCATGTTTGTGTGGGGCGCGCTGCTTTACTTCCGCATCTACACGCCGCCGGCCAACGCCATGAACATCTACGTGGTGGGCAAGCAGTGGATGTGGAAGGCCGAGCACGAAGGCGGCCAGCACGAGATTAATGCACTGCATGTGCCGACGGGCCGGCCCGTTCAGATTACGTTGATCTCGCAGGATGTGTTCCACAGCTTCTCGATTCCCGCCTTCCGGGTGAAGCGCGAAGCCATTCCGGGCCGCTACACCACGGTGTGGTTCCAGGCCACCAAAACCGGCACCTATCACCTCTTCTGCACGCAATACTGCGGCACCAATCACTCGCAGATGATCGGCGATGTGATTGTGATGACGCCCGACGACTATAAGAAGTGGCTTGCAGGCTCGACCAGCGGCAACTCGCTGGCGCAGGACGGCGAGCGGCTCTTTGCCAGCCTGAGCTGCAATGCCTGCCACAATACGCGGCCCGATGCGCGCGGTCCCAGCCTGGCGAATGTGTATGACGCGCATCTGACGCTTTCAAACGGACAGAGCGTGACTGCCGACGACGCGTATCTGCGCGACGCGATTCTGAATCCGTCGCAGCACATCACGCAGGGCTATGCGCCCATCATGCCGACTTACCAGGGACAGATCAGCGAAGAAGGCGTGATCGCCCTGGTGGAATACATCAAGCATCTCGATTCCGATTATCGCGTCCAGCAAACGCTGAACACCACCGAGTTGCTCCCCGATAGCGAGGGGGGTAAAGCGGCGCCGGCGGCAACCATGCCCGCGGCGCAGAAGGAGGTCAAGCCATGAGCGCTGCCACCATCGTCAGTCTTCCCGATCAGTCCACGGCCAGGATTCCGAAGATGAACTTCCTGACTAAAGAGAATGGTCTGCTCAGCTGGCTGCTGACAGGCGACCACAAGCGGATCGCGACGCTCTATCTGATCTCGATCACGTTCTTCTTTTTTGTTGGCGGTGCGCTCGCCGGCCTTATTCGCCTGGAGCTGCTGACGCCGCAAACCTCTCTGATGGCGGCCGACACCTACAACAAGGTGTTCTCCATGCACGGCCTCATCATGGTCTTCTTTTTCCTGGTGCCGTCGGTGCCGGCGACGCTTGGAAACTTTCTAATTCCGATGATGATCGGCGCCAAGGACCTGGCGCTGCCCAAAATTAATCTGCTCAGCTGGTACCTTTACGTCATCGCGGGCTGCATGATGCTCTACACGATGGCAACCGGCGGAGTGGATACGGGCTGGACCTTCACCACGCCGCTTTCCACGCACTATCTGAATACGCACGTGGTTTCGGCTGGTCTGGCCGTGTTTGTGGCCGGATTCAGCTCCATCTTTACCGGACTCAACTTCATCGTCACCATCCACAAGATGCGCTGCCCCGGCATGACCTGGTTCCGGCTGCCGCTCTTCGTCTGGTCGCACTACGCTGCCTCGATCCTGATGGTGCTGGGAACGCCGGTGCTGGCCATCACGCTGGTTTTGGTGGTTCTTGAGCGCCTCTTCCACATCGGTGTCTTCGACCCGGCCATGGGCGGCGACCCGCTTCTCTTCCAGCACCTGTTCTGGTTCTACTCGCATCCGGCCGTCTACATCATGATTCTGCCCGGCATGGCGGTGATCTCCGAAGTGGTTTCGACCTTCAGCCGCAAGCGCGTCTTCGGTTACACGGCGGTTGCGTTCTCGTCGGTCGCCATTGCGGTCTTCGCGTTCTTTGTGTGGGCGCACCACATGTTTATCATGGGCATCTCGAACTACGCGGCCCTGATCTTCTCACTGCTCACGATGCTGGTTGCGGTGCCTTCGTCCATCAAGATCTACAACTGGGCCTTCACGCTTTACAAAGGCTCCGTTACGTTTGAAACGCCGATGCTCTACGCTTTCGGCTTCATGGGGCTGTTTACCATCGGTGGGTTGACCGGAGTTTTCCTGGGCGCCACGGGCACTGACATTCACCTGACGGAGACGTATTTCATCGTTGCCCACTTCCACTTCGTGATGGTCGGCGGCATGTTGATGGCCTTCCTTTCCGGAATTCACTTCTGGTGGCCCAAGTGGACCGGCCGTATGTATCCGGAGAAGCTCTCGCAGCTTGCCGCCGTGGTCACCTTCATCGGTTTCAACTTCACCTTCTTCCCGCAATTTATTCTCGGCATGTTAGGCATGCCGCGCCGCTACGCCGCGTATCCGCCGGAGTTCCAGGGGTTGAATGTGTTCTCGACCGCGGGCGCGACCATTCTCGGCGTGGGTTACCTGCTGCCGATTCTTTACCTCACCTGGTCGCTCAAATACGGCGAAATCGCGGGCGACAATCCCTGGCAGGCTACAGGCCTGGAATGGCAAACGCAGTCGCCGCCACTGACCGAGAACTTCGTTGAGACTCCCATCATGGATCACGAAGCATACGACTACGAGTGGCTGGAGAAACAGCAACAGAAAGAGGTGGCGAGTGTCTGAGAGCACCGCGATTGCGAACGGCGCAGTGGGCGATGTTCATCACGAGCATCCGTCTTATCAGCGCCATCACTTCGAGACAGTCAGCCAGCAGTTTGACGCCACCAACTTCGCCATGTGGCTCTTCCTGCTGACGGAGGTCATGTTCTTCGGCGGACTTTTTGTGTCCTACCTGATCATGCGCAACTGGTACTATCCGGCCTTTGTCGAAGGCTCGCACCAGTTGAGCATCTTCTGGGGCACGGCGAACACCGCAGTCCTTATCCTTTCCAGCTTCACCATGGCCATGAGCGTGTGGGCGGCGCAGATGCGGCGCAAGGGCGCGCTGCTGGTGTTCATCGTCCTCACCATCCTTCTCGGCACCGTGTTCCTTGGCATCAAGGGCATTGAGTGGCACGAGAAATGGGAGAAGCATCACGTTCCCGGATTGCGCTATAGCGATGCGTCTTTTCTGAATCCGGCGTCGGATCCCGAAGTTTACAAGGAGTATCACGACAAACCGCTGGCGCCCGATATGGCCGCAAAGACGCAGCAGTATTTCTTCCTCTACTTTGCCATGACCGGAATGCACGCGTTGCACATGGTCATCGGCGTGGGCCTGCTGCTGGTCATCTTGTTTCGCGCGCGAACCGGAGTCTTCACCAACGGACATTACACATTCATTGAAAATTTCGGGCTGTACTGGCACTTTGTCGATATCATCTGGATTTTTTTGTTCCCGCTGCTGTATTTGATCAGCCGGTACTGAGGACGATCGCAAGCGGGTTTGTTAGGGCTTTGGAATTGAAAGATGCGTCAGGAGCGCACGAAGTATCAGGGCGCGAGTTTACTCGCGCCGCGACCGGTGCAAAAACTTTGGGGCTTTAGTCCCCGCACCGGCAGAAAGGGAAAACCATGAGCGGTCCACACGCGGATGCCGAACACGAGCCTCACGTTGTCAGCCCACTCGTCTATCTGGCGATCCTGGGCTGTCTCCTCTTTGCCACCGGTCTTACGGTGTGGGCTTCGTATATCGATCTGGGCGAGTGGCAAATCGTTCCCGGCGTCACGCTGTTCTGGAATCCGGTGGTTGCGCTCGCCATTGCCTGCACCAAGATGACTCTGGTGGTGCTTTTCTTCATGCACGTCAAGTACAGCACCAAACTCACCAAGCTCACCGTGAGCGCTGGCCTATTCACCTTCCTCGTGCTGGTGGGCATGACCATGGCCGATTACGTCACGCGCGCCTGGGGACGGTGGTAGAAGGACAGCTTCCAGCTATTAGCTACTAGTTTCCAGCTCAAAAGGCCGCCCGCGGGCGGCCTTCACGTTTTCTTGTCGACTTGTTCCCTCGGCCCCTTGTTCCCTGCCTTTACAACGTCGGTTTTGGCGGTTTCACCACCGTCCACGCATTCGCGCCTTTCACCTTCACCGGCCGCCGAAAAAGTTTTCCGTCCTGGACGACATAGATCCAACTCGCGTTTTCGTTACCGGCAAATGTAATCGCGGTCAGCGGCCCTCCGCCTGGAATCGGCGGATTCAAAATCTGCGAAATCCGCCCGTTTTGCATCGCGATCTGAATGCCGAGCGGAGTTGCGAAGTAGACTTGGCCGTTCGTGTCTTCCGCCGCTCCGTTCACACCATTTTCCAAGCTCACCTCGGTAGTCTCAGGCACTTCCAGTCGGTAAAACGGTTCGCGGTTGTCGAGCGATCCGTCGGCGGCAATCTGAAAAGACCAGCTGTAGCGCGAGATCTCATCCGTCACAACGAGCATCGACTGGTCGGGGGAGAGCGTGAGCCCACTGGGGCACTTGGGTCGCTCTTCCAGGTTTTGCCACACCACTGCCCCCTGGCCGGATGCATCGATTCTGCCAATCATGCCCCGCCTGATGTCGAGAACGTAGACCGAGCCGTCCTGCCTGACGATGAAATCGCCGACACCCGGAAGATCGCGCGCTAGGGTCTTCGGATCGCTAGCCGAACCGCTTGTTGTGTCCAACGAAACGATGTCATTCGTCCCAGTCTGATAAACATACAACCGGTCTTTTGCGCCCGTACGTAGGATGTTTGCATTTGGCGGCCCTGCGAATGGCGTCACATTGCCGCCCGCATCCACGCGCTCGATCATGCTCGTCTTCGGGTTGGCAAAGAAGACATTCCTCTCGGAGTCGGAGGTCAGGTTCTCGATCTCATCAAAATAGCCGCCAATCTGACGCCAAGGCTTGTCCACATAAACTGTCGAAAAGACGCGATCCGCTGCGTCGTAACCCGGATCGTGCGCGGCAGCGGGCTCCTGCTCCACGATCGGCGCCGGATAGCCGCGCCACAGCCAGCGCAGGGCATCAGGCAAGATCGCTCCGCCCTGGTCGAGATCGTGGCCGCCGGTGCCCATCTCGAGCTTGACGTCGTAGCCGGCGAACTCGAGTGCTTCGTACATGACCTGATTGTTGACCGGCCAGCTTCCGGAAAAGTGCGTGCCGTACGGTTCAGCGGCAGTGATGTGATCGTGCGAACCGTCCTGCATGAAGATGCGGATCGGCTTGGGCTCTGTTTTGCGAATCAGCCCCGGCAGCTCGTCCGCGCCTTTCATCGAGACATAAGTTCCGATGAGGCTGAGCACGCGGTGAAACTGGTCCGGCCGGTTCCACGCTGCCATGAATGCGCCCACCGCGCCCGTGCTCACCCCGCTCAATCCGCGGTCGTCGGGATTCTGCGACAGGTTGTAATTCTTCTGAACGGCGGGGATCAGCTCGTTGAGCAGGAATTCGGCAAAGCGCGGCGTCAGCGAATCGTATTCGTAGATGCGGTTGTAGCGATTTTGGTCCGCATCCGAAACCACCGGCAGAACTCCGGGATCGATGAAGATGGCGATCATCGGCGGCAGATCGTGCTTGGCGATCAGGTTGTCGAAGACCGTGGGCACGTGCATCGGGCTATCGAGCGCCTGGCTGCCATCGAGGAAGATCATGAACGGCGTGGGCTTCGCCGCGTCGTACTGTGCGGGAACGTAAACCGCGCAGTTGTGCGGCGTGCCCGGATAGTATTTGCCCGGCGGCAGCACGAACTTGGTCACCGTGCCTTTGGGCACGCCGTCGTGGGGGATTGAGTCGGGGCCGAGGGCGTAGCTCTGGGCGCGGCCATCTGCGACGGTCGAAAGGAGCAATAGAGAAAGCAGAATCTGTCTCATGGAAAAACCTGCGTGCGAAATTTGACGATGCGCAATTGGGAAGAAGCGCGAGGGCATTCGATGCAACGGAACCATCCTACAAGGCCGTGCGCTGGTTGAGAATGGAAATCGGAGCCCACTCGCAAATGAACCGTGCCCCGGCAGAAGTTCCCGCCGAACTCTATTTGTGCGGCCAGTTCTAACACCAATGGGGCATGCGCAGCCTCTCTCCATGTACTCTCCATCACATATTTCCGCATGATTCGCGGTCCTATAATGGGCCGCAGTTCCAATTCCGGAAACTGCGTGTTTCGTTGAGTGTTATCCAATGGATTCCGCGCTCATCCCCGATGGAGGATTTTCATCAGAGGGGAAGCGCGAGTTCGACTGCGGATGCGCGTCACGAAGCCAATGTTCGATCTGATCGTCCATCCTTCTGCCGGGTGCGGGAGAGAAGTGAAGCGCCCCCGCCATGCTTTGCTGCGCGGCGGCTGGGGCGCGTGGGCCCGTGTTGTGCTGGGTGTGTGGCTGGCTGCGCCACTGGGTCTGGGATCGGCGCTCCTCGCGCAAGAGACGCTCACGATCTCCCCATCGAAGCCAAAATCGAAGACGGTCCTGCCGGCCAGAGATCTGCCGCCGCGCGTGCTGGCCGCGCAGCGCTTTCTGGCCCAGCGCGGAATCGCTGCCGGCCATCGCGCATTGCCGCGCTCTCTCGCGCTGCGCAGCGCTTCGGCTTCTGCTTTCGTGCGCCCGGCGCACCCGTTGCTGCAAACCTCCGGCGGCTCCTCGCCCGCATCATCAACCACCTGGACACCGCTCGGACCCATCGCGGTGAGCACGGCCAACTTCAACTTCGTGACCGGCCGCATCACTTCGATTGCGATCGATCCCTCCGACGCGACCGGGAACCATGTTTACGTTGGCACGACCGGCGGCGGAGTGTGGAGCTCGAACAACGCGGACTCCTCGGTTGCGAACATCGTCTTCAATCCGCTCACAGATGCGGTTGCCGCGCTGGGCGGGGCCGAGGATGCCTCGATCAGCATCGGCGCGCTTACGGTGCAGCCGGGGGGCACGGGCGTGATTCTGGCCGGTACGGGCGATCCCAACGATGTCCTCGACTCGTATTACGGAGCCGGCATTCTGCGCTCCACGGATCATGGCCTCACCTGGAGCCTCATTCGTCGTGCGTCAGACGTGGAGTCAAGTCTGGGCACGATCGATTTCTCTTTTGAGGGTCTGGGCTTCGCGGGTTTTGCGTGGAGCACCGTGAGCCCGCAGACCGTCGTTGCGGCTGTCGGCGACTCGTACGAGGGCGAGTTGGTGGACGCGGCCCTGCCCGTAGAGAACTGCGAGGGCCTTTATTATTCGAGCGACGGCGGAGCCACCTGGCACCTGGCAACGATCGAGGACAGCAGCAGCCAGATTGTGCAGTCGGCCGCTTGGCCGCTGCTGGGATCCAATGGCAACGCCGCCACGGCGGTGGTCTGGAATCCCGTGCGCCAGCTGTTCATCGCAGCCGTCCGCTTCCACGGCTACTACACGTCGCCTGACGGCGTCACCTGGACACGGCTTGCCGATGGGGATCAGCCAGGCGGCGAAATCAACTCCGAGCTGTGCCCCACCAATCCACTGCTCCCCGGTAGCGAGGGCTGTCCCATTTTTCGCGGTGCGCTGGCGGTGAATCCTGCAACCGGAGATGTGTTTGCCTGGACGGTCGATCTCTTCGACAACGATCAGGGCATCTGGCAGGACGTGTGCGCGATCGACAGCCAGACCGGTCAGTGCAACAACGCTGCGGTCACCTTTGCGCAGCCGTGGAACTCCGCCGCGCTTGAAGATCCTCAAGCTCCGGGGACCATCGCCGACGGCACGTACACGCTGGCGCTGGCGGCCGTGCCTTCGGCAAGCTCGTCGACAGGAAGCCTGCTGCTGGCTGGCGCGGACGACCTGTGGGAGGCGACCGCTCCTTATTCGCTGGGAGGATCGTGGCGCAACGCGACCAACTCCACTACTTGCGTGAGTGCGAAGGTGGGCGAGTACCAGCATGTGCTGGCATGGAATCCCGGCAATTCCGCGGAGATCTTTATCGGCAACGATAGCGGCCTGTGGCGCTCGACGGACGGAATCGCCGAGAGCGGGCCGCAGTGCTCCGCGACCGACGCTTCGCATTTCCAGAACCTCAACGGAACTCTCGGCTCGCTGGCCGAGGTGGAGAGCCTCTCCGCGGCGCCTGACAACCCGTACGAGATCCTGGCCGGCCTCGGCGTGAACGGCGCGGCGGGCATCGACGAGACCGCGAATACGTTCACTCCCGACTGGTCGCAGGTGCTCACGGGCATGGCCGGACCGGTGGCCATCGATCCCACGAACAACGGTAACTGGTACGTGAACGACTGGTATGGGGTCGCCATCGATCTCTGCGCACAGGCTGGGGGTTGCGCCCCCTCGGCATTTGCCGCAAACGCCGCAGTCACCGAAGCCGACGTGGACAACGATGGCGAGGCCATGCCGGTTGCGGCAACTTTTCTGGTCGATCCGGTCGACGATACGCAGTTGCTTGTGGCCACCTGCCGCGTGTGGCGCGGCCCGGCCAGCGGCGGGCTCTGGACGCCGGCCAACGCCATCAGCCCGGTTCTGGCTTTTCTGAACAACTCGACTCCCGCCAGCTCCTGCGACGGCAACGCTCTGGTCCGGTCCATGGCCGCCATGAGTCTCGGCAATGGCAAAGAGATTGTCTACGCGGGCATGTATGGAGCGAACGGCATCGAACCCAGCGGCTCGAATCTGCCGGGTCATGTACTGAGCGGAATCTACGCGCCCAATCCCACGACAGGCCTCTGGGCGTGGACCTGGACCGATCTCACGTTGAACCCAGTCACCAACGACATGTTCGGGTTCAATGCCTTCGCGCTCGACATTTCGAGCATCACCATCGATGCGCACGATCCGGCCGGGAACACGGTTTACGTGACGGTCGAAGGCATGCCGCAGGTCGCCGCGAACATTCGCGTGGTGTACCGCTCGACCGACGCTGGCGCGCACTGGGTCTCGATTGCTTCAAACCTTCCCCTGGCGCCGGCCAGCAGCCTGGCCATCGATCCGCAGAGCGCCGGCACGGTGTACGTCGCCACGGACGTGGGCGTCTACTACACGGCCGAAGTTGCCAGTTGCGCCGGGACCGCTTCCAACTGCTGGGCGGTCTTCGGCACGGGGCTTCCCGCCGCGCCGGCAGTGGCGCTGAGCACGCCGTCTGTTTCTTCTCCCGGCCAGGTACTGATCGCGGCTACGTATGGACGCGGCATCTGGCAGGCGCCGCTTTGGAGTTCCCAGCGGGCGATTACGGATGCGACTGCGGTACCCGGCAGCATCGCTTTCTCTTCCAGCCCTGCGGTCGGCGTGGCCAGCCAGCCGCTTAAGCTGGTGCTCAATAACATCGGCAGCCTGCCGCTGACCGTCACGTCGATTGCGATGGGCGGCGGCGATCCGGGCGACTTTTCTGAAACCGACAATTGCCAGGTTCCGCCGGCCACCAACCCGGTTGCTGCCGGCGGCTCGTGCACCATCAAAATCACGTTCACGCCGCGGGCGGCCAACGTGGAGCGCACAGCCCTCATGACCATTTACGCCAACGTCTATGGCGGCCAACTCACGGTGGATTTGACGGGGACCGGCACGGTGGCGACCGGCACAGTGACTTTGAGCGCGTACCAGTTGCCGTTCAGCGAGGTTGAGATAGGAAGCACATCCGCGCCCCAATGGATCACGCTGACCAACACCAGTATGACCACGGCGCTTGCCATCAGCGGTATTGCGGCCACGCTGCCCTTTGTCGCGCCGCCAGCGGGCAACTCCTGCGGGGCTAGCCTTGCGCCCAATTCGAGTTGCTCGGTGGAAGTCGAATTCGCGCCCACCGCAAGCGGGCTGGCGAACGGGACGCTGACCTTTACCGACACGTCCGGCACGCAGACCGTGAACCTGAGCGGCTCCGGAGTGGCTCCGGCAACCGATATTCTGACGCCCACGGCGCTTGCGTTTCCGGCGACGGCGATCGGGCAATCGGCCTCGCTCGCCTTTACCGTCACCAACAACGGCGACCTGGCGTTGACGAATCTTTCCGCGGTGCTTACGAGCAATCCGGGCGGGCAGTTTCAAGTTTCCGATTCCTGCGGCTCCGAGGTTGCCGCCGGGCATCCGGGGACCTGCACCGTGACGGTCACGTTCACGCCCTCGCAAGTGGGCACATTCACGGGCGCGGTGACGGTTACCGATACCACGACCAAGCTCGACACGCAGACTGTGTCTTTGAGCGCGCAGGGCGTGGCGACGCCGGTGTTCGAGGTGACTCCTGCGAGCCTCACCTTCACCAGTCAGCAGCCGGGTCCGCAGACGCTCACCATTACAAACCAGGGTTCGACGCCGATGGCCAACATCGGTCTGACGCTGAGCCCCACTTCGGCGAGTTCGGCTTACTCCGTTTCTTCGAACTGTGGAGCGGCGCTGGACGCCGGGAAAAGTTGCGCGGCACAGGTGACGTATACGCCTGGGAGCGGGTCAGGTCCGGCGGCCACATTGACGATTTCGTCCACCACGGCCGATGTGCTGCTGGTTTCGATCCCGATCGATGACCTGGTTGCGTGCCCAACGCAGCTCGCGTTTTCTCAAGTGACTGTGGGCCAGACCAGCACGGCGCAATCCATCAACATCACGAACGGCACGGGCAGCGCTCTGCCTTCGCTGTCGGTCAGCGCCGGGGCACCCTTCGCAGTCGCGCAAAACGGCTGCACAGGCAGGCTGGCAGCGGGAGCGTATTGCACGATTTCGATGGACTTTGCGCCCACCGCCAGCGGTGCTGCCAGCGGAACGCTCACGGTCAGCTCCAGTGTGGCCGGCGCGTCGGCCACGGTTCAGCTCTCCGGTACCGGTATGCCGAATTCCGGAAACGGCTTCAGCTTCACGGTCGTTTTTCAGGGCGCGTCGAGCGTGACCGTAGCGGCAGGCCAGACCGCCAATTACGCGCTGCTGATTACGCCCTCCGGCGGGAGCGGCGCCTTCACCTTCTCCTGCGGCACGTTGCCCACGGGCGCTCTTTGCCTCTTCAGTCCACCCACGGAAAACCTCAACTCGGGCGTGCAGGGCAACGTCGTAGCGGAGATCTCCACAACCGCTGCCCAGACGGCACGATCGGACGGCCCGGGGCGTAGCCAGCCCGGCTCCAGGCGCGCTCTCCGCGGAGAATTGGTTTGCGGATTGCTTCTTCTGCCGTTTTTCCTCCGGCGCCGCCGCGGCATTGTTCAGCTTGCTGTTCTTGGCGTGATTCTCGTATGCGGCGTCTGCAGTTGCACTGCCTCGGGCGGCATCGGTGGAGGCTGCACAGGAAATTCCTGCGGCCAGGGCGGCGGGCAAGGCACGCCGGCCGGCACTTATACGATTCCGGTCACCGTCAGCGCGAACGGCCAGTCGCAAACGGTCAATGTGGCATTGACCGTCGATTGAGCGCGGGCATCTTTCACTCTTTTCACTTCTTTCACTCCATTCACTTGTCGCGCCCATTCAGTTCATCCCCTGCCTCACTCATCCGCCCGATATACTTGTTCTTCGGGAACCTGCTGGATATTTGCGTTACCGAGATCGAGAAATATGACCCGGGGAGAGCGGAGCGAATGAGCGCCAAAGTCACTGTTCAGGATGTGGAGCACGTCGCCGAACTGGCGCACCTCAAGCTTGGCCCGGAAGAGGTTGAGCCCATGCTTCGCGACCTGAATGCCATCCTCGACTACGTGGCCGAGCTGAACGAGCTCGACACTGCGGGTATCGAGCCGCTGGCTCAGGCCAGCGAACTGATGAGTGAAAGCGCTCGGTCTCAGCCGCGTCCCGATCGGCTCGAGCCATCGCTCGCGCGTTCGGCTGTGATGCCGCAGGCGCCGGAAACGGATGGCGCATTCTTCAAAGTGCCCAAGGTGATTGAACGGTAGGGACTAGGGATTAGGGACTAGGGAAGAAGAAGACTCAAAGGAACTGAAGTTGCCCACTGAGACGAAAGCCGCCGAGAGTTTTGTCGAGAAGCCGAAGACGCTCGCCGCGTTGCGCGAGGAGATTGCTTCTGGCCGCACCAAGGCTGCCGACCTGGCCAATGAGTATTACGCTCGCATCGAAAAGAAGAATCCTGCTCTCAACGTGTACCTGAGCTTTACAAAAGAACGCGCCATGGCCCAGGCGGCGCGCATTGACGATCTCGCGAAGAAAGGCGATCCGCTTCCCGCGCTCGCCGGCATTCCCACGGGCATCAAGGACGTGATGGTCGTCGAGGGTGCGCCTTCGACGGCAGGGTCCAAAATTCTTCAGGGCTACCAGCCGCCTTACGATTGCACGGCTGTGGCAAAACTCGAAGCTGCGGGCGCGGTGCTTCTGGGCAAGACCAACTGCGACGAGTTCGCCATGGGCTCGTCGAACGAGAACTCGGCATACGGTCCCGTGCGCAATCCCGTCGACACTGAGCGCGTGCCCGGCGGATCGAGCGGCGGCTCGGCGGCGGCCGTGGCCGCCAATCTCGCCGTGGCCACGCTGGGCTCGGACACGGGTGGCTCGATCCGCCAGCCCGCCAGTTTTTGCGGCGTGGTGGGCGTGCTGCCCACCTGGGGCCGCGTCTCGCGCTATGGGCTGATCGCTTACGCTTCGTCGCTCGATCGCATCGGCCCGTTCGCCGCGAATGTGCGCGACGCAGCAACTTTGCTCGGCGTCATTGCCGGCCACGATGCCAAAGACGCGACCAGCTCGCCCGCTCCAGTTGAGGACTACGCCGCCGAAAGCGACAAGCCCGCTGCGGGCCTGCGCATCGGGGTGCCGGAAGAATATTTTGGCGAAGGCCTCGACTTCGAGGTGCGCGCGGCCATCGAGAAGGGCATCGTTGCGCTCGAAGCTGCCGGATGCGCGGTGAAGAAAGTCTCGCTGCCGCACACGAAATACGCTGTGCCGGCCTACTATCTTGTCGCCAAGGCCGAAGCCAGCGCCAATCTCGCCCGCTTCGACGGCGTGCGTTACGGCTACCGCTCGCCGCAATCGGCCACGCTCTCCGACATGTACTCGCACTCGCGCGACGAGGGCTTTGGCGCGGAGGTCAAGCGCAGCATTCTGCTCGGCACCTATGCGCTCTCCGCTGGCTACTACGACGCCTATTACCTCAAGGCGCAGCAGGTGCGCCGCATCCTTGCCGAGGAGTTTCTGCGCGCCTTCGCCGAAGTCGACGCCATCGTCACTCCTACTGCGCCCACCCCGCCTTTCAAGATCGGCGAGAAGACCGGCGATCCGTTGGCCATGTATCTGGCCGACATCTATACGGTCACGGCCTCTCTCGCCGGCATCTGCGGGGTCACCGTGCCCTGCGGCGCGACCAAAGCGGGATTGCCTATAGGCATGCAGATCCTCGCGCGGCACCTCGGCGAAAGCACGGCCTTCCGCGTAGCACGAGCCGTCGAAGCCGCCGGAATCTGATTTGCGCTAGAATCATGGCAAAACAAGTTCCAGTTTGATTGCCGCCGCGCAAGCGGCTCTTTCCCCAGGCGCGTTTCAAGGGACTTGATCGCGTCCGTGCCGTATATGACGCAAGATTGGCAGGGGAAATGAGAACGAATATCAGGTTTGCGCTTGTAGTTTTGGCATTTGCGATGTTTTTTGAAACTTCGACCGCTCTAGCTCAAGCGCAGTCGCCCGCCGCGGGAAGTTGTCTCACCGATCTTCAGACGATCCCCGCGTTTCTTCTGACAAACGACGCGGGGGCTCGCGATCATCTGGCCCAACTCGGACAGATACACTTCGACGACGCCATGGCCGAGGCGCAGAAATCGGCAGGCGGCGCGGCAAATCCGGGTGAATGCGCCAAGGCGATCAACCAATATTTGCGATCGTGGCGCAAGGGTCATCTGTGGGTCGCTGTTACCCCGCAGGGCGGGGCTGCTCGCGACGAGATCCTCGCGCCGCCGGATGCCGGGGCCGCAAAGGTGATCGATCCCAGCTTTCGCGAGCTATCGCCGAAGACCATCTTGCTGACGCTTCCCTCGTTTTACGTCACGGTGCACGACAAGCTCGAGGCTCTGCTCAAGGAGCATCACGAAGCGGTGGTCAGTCATCCCAACTGGATCATCGACGTACGGGACAACGACGGAGGGAGCGACAGCGGGTATCAGCCGCTGCTTCCGTGGCTGATGCCGGATGAGATGGTTGTGCACGGAATGGAATGGTTTGCCACGCCGGCCAGCATTCAGGATTATCACGGAGTTTGTGCGATCTATGCTCCGGGAAACAAGGAGTGCGAGGATTGGGCAAACCGAGTGGCTGGCAAAATGGCCAAGGCGCCGGCTGGGACGTGGGTCACGGATGGCGATCAGGGGATCTACTACCAGCACGCCGACTCCGTTGAGCCGCGCCGGCCCAGCCGGGTGGCCGTGCTCATCGATCATCCGTGCGGAAGCTCCTGCGAGCAGTTTGTGCTCACGGTTCGGCAGAGCTTCGCGGTGAAGCTGATCGGCCGCCACACATTCGGCTGTTTGGATTATTCGAATCTTGTGGCCCACACGCTTCCCTCTGGAAATCTGCGGCTCTGGTACACCACCTCACGAACGCTGCGCATTCCTGAGCAGCCAGTGGATGTGACGGGCATCCTCCCGGATATTTACCTTCCCCTCGGCAAAGGGCCCACAGCCAAGGATGACGAGATCAAGCGCGTGCAGAACTGGCTGGAAGGCGGCTCGCTGGCTCCGTTGAATACGGCAGATGCGAGACCTCAGGCGAAGTAGAGCCATAGTTCGGATTCGATGAATTTGCAATGGCTTCGAGCTTGCTTGCGAAATGCGGGAGGACAGGGATGAAGAAGGCCACCTTCGTGTTGATTGGGTTGTTCGCAGTGGCGCTGATGCCGGCGGTTGCAGCTCCGCACAAGACCCATTCCGTAGTTCTCGGTGCGGCGAAGAAGGAGCCTTACTCGAAGGCCGGCGATCCGTCGGGCGCGGCGCCCGGCGAGGACTCTCTGAAGATTCGCGCGCTCATTATCGACGGCGTGCTCAAGGAATGGACCACGGGTGACGCGCACGACATCACCGACCGCAGCTTTGTGGTGCGCCGCGTCATTCGCCTCAATGATGCGCTGCCAAGTGACAAGCCTGACCCAAAGCCCGCTGCCATTTCCGCTACAGGGGCGAGCCGATGGGTGTGGCAGCGCGGGCCGTGGCTCCTGGTCGATCGCGCGACCGGCCATATAACAGCTCTCCATTTGCCCGATTACGATCCCGGCGTGAGTCAGGTGAGTTGGTTCCGCGATTACGCGGCCTACTGCGGCGTTACGGCGAGCGGCAAAAGCCTTTATGCGGTGGTGGCGCAGGTGGCGGCGCGCAAGCCGGTGCTGGCCGCCAGGCTTGCGGCCTTCGATGCCGCGAATCGAACCGCGAACCAAACCGCTCCGGTGTGCGCCGCGCCCGATTGGCAGCGCGAACCTCTGCGCGTCACCTTTCATCCGGCAGGCAAAGACGCAGTCAGCTACAACATCGTGCCCGGCTCGGCGGTTCTTGTCGAGGACACGGGCGACGAAGAAGAACCGGCGCAGCAGCCAGTGCGGAAGTAGCAAGTCAGCGAGTCAGCAGGTCGGCGAGTTTGCGGAGCGGCATGCTTAGCGGCGCTCTTCGCGCCACCAGTTCCAAAGCGCCCAGATCAGGAACCAGAGCGCGAGTCCCAGCGGAACCAGCCAAAACACTTCTGCATCGGATCGTATTTCCATGGCAGAGCACTCTTCTCGGTCTTCCTCTGGTCTGGCGGCGCAAACAGTTTTAGTTCCGTGGAAGACCCGATTCCAGAGGACGCCTTTTTGTGTAAGGAGGGAGTAGGCAATTCATAAAGGATCTGTAAGCGCAGGGTCCTTCTGCTTTGCTTCTCCCGCAGCCCCGACGTCCCGCAATCCGAATAGCCGCACTCGGTCCCAGCCTCGTTTTCCTGTTCCCGTTCCCGAATCCTTAACCCCCGCTCCTTGACACCGAAGCGGCTGCGCATTTCTTATCTATTGAGGCTTTCTTTTGGCATCCCGGGCGGGCCGTACAGGGCGCAAGCCGCTTTTCGCCCGGCGGGAGGCTGGAAGTTGAGGTGTGTCGAACAGGAAGCAGGCGGTAGCAGGGATTTGCGGCAGGTGCAGGCGGAAACCAAACTCTGCGCTGCGCTACCGGACCCTCCCCTTTGAGAGTCAGCGCCGGTGACGGCCTGGGCCTTGGGGAACCATTCCCGCAGACAAGTTTCGATACTGGTTTTTCTGGGCGACGAGCCGGAATGGCCGTGTGTGCCCTGTGTCCGAAGCCGGTTTCGTTCGGCCTATGGCGCGAGCAAAGGACGTAGCAAACGATGAGTCTTGTGGCGAGTTTGGCATGGTGGGCAGCTGCGCCCTCCGCGGCAACGGGCGGCGGCCTCGGCCTGATGCTTCCGATTCTCCTGTTTATTCCACTGATGTACCTGCTCATGATCCGGCCGCAGCAGAAACGGCAAAAGCAGTGGCAACAGATGCTGGCTAACATCAAATCCGGCGACCGGATCACGACGGCAGGCGGCATTCGCGGCGTGATCCTATCGCTCAAGGACGATTCGGTGATCATTCGCGTTGCGCCCGACAACCTGAAGCTTGAAGTGGCCAAGACCGCGATCGCCTCGGTAACAACGGATGAGCCCAAGGCGTAAAAACCGGCGGCGTTAGCGCTGCTGGCGGCCGAGGCTCGAACTTTGGCAGGAAATTTATAAGAGAAGCGAAAACATGAAGCAGAATCTGAATAAGAAAATCATCCTGATCGTTGCCGTGCTGCTCGTCTTTCTGTACGGCATCTTCAGGATTCCTCAAGGGATCACGGGTAAGGACCTTCTGGCTGCGTTGCAGAAGCAGATCCATCTGGGTCTCGACTTGCAGGGCGGCGTACACCTGATCGTGCAGGTGCAGGTGCAGGAGGCAGTCAGCGACCATACAGATGACGCCGCGGCCCGCCTCCGCGATGCGCTGAAGACCGCCAGCATCCCGTTCTCGCAGGTGATCAAGCCCGATCCCAACAAGCCCGAGCTGATCCAGGTCGACGGGACCCAGGCGGCCAAGGCGAGCGATGTGCGCTCGTTGTTCGACTCTAAGTTTTCCGACGAATACGACGTCAGCTCCGGCCCCACCGACACCTCCTGGACGCTGACCATGAAGCCCGTGGTTGAAAAGGATCTGGAGCAGAAGGTGGTTGCCCAGGCCATCGACGCCATCCGTGATCGCGTGGACGCGCTGGGCGTCAGCGAGCCGCTGATTGCGCCTTATAACCTCGGCCAAAACCTGGTTCTGGTGGAGCTGCCGGGCATCAGCGACCTGAATAAAGTAGAGAGCATCATCCAGACCACCGCCCGGCTTGAGGTGCACCCCGTCATTGGTGACGGCCAGGGGTATTCCGATCCGCAGTCGGCGCTGGCCAGCGTTGGCGGCGCTTTGCCTCCCGATGAGGAGATCGTTCACTGTCAGGGAGACATGGCCTGCCATGGCAACCCCAGCACGGTTTATGTTCTCCAGCGCGCGCCGGTGGTCAGCGGCACCGATTTCCGCTCCGCGGACCCCACCGTCAACTCGAACACCGGCCAGCAGAGCGTTCAATTCACGCTTACAGATGAGGCCGGCGACCGCTTCTGGGACTACACCAACGCGAACGTCGGCAAGTATATGGCCATCGTAATGGGCGGCAACGCGCGCGAAGTGGCCGTGATCAAGAGCGGCATCCGCGACAGCGGCGTGATCGAAGGCTCGTTCACCGAGAGCGAAGTCGCGATGCTCTCCAAGCTGCTGAAAACCGGAGCGCTGCCGGCCTCGATTACCTTTCTTGAGAACCGCACCGTGGGGGCTTCGCTGGGTGCCGATTCCATTCGCGAGGGCGTAACGGCCGCGATTGTCGGCGTGCTCCTGGTGATGGTGTTCATGCTCGTTTACTACAAGAGCTCGGGCATTAACGCCGACCTGGCGCTGTTCCTGAACCTGGTCATCTTGCTCGGATTCCTTGGCTTCTTTGGGTACACGCTCACCTTGCCCGGCATTGCGGGCGTTATCCTCACCATCGGTATGGGCGTGGATTCGAATGTGCTGATCTTCGAGCGTATTCGCGAAGAGATTCGCGCCGGCAAGGCGGCCTCGGCGGCTGTCGATCAGGGCTTCCGTCATGCCTGGCTGACCATCGTTGACACGCACGTCACGACTATTGTTTCGGCGCTGATTCTGATCATTGTCGGCAACGGTCCGGTCAGAGGCTTTGCCGTCACGCTGGTCTTCGGTTTGCTCGCCAACCTCTTTACCGCGGTCTATGTTTCGCGGGTCATCTTTGAGGCGCACCTGAACAAGCTGAAGCCGGGGCAAATGATTTCGATTTAGGCAGCAGGGAATAGAAGCTGACAGCGGATGGCTGGAAGCTCAGGAGAAGGGAAGAGAAGCAGTGGAGTTCTTTCATAACCCGAAGGTGAACTGGCTGGGTTGGAAGTGGTATTTTCTGGCCTTTTCCTTGATTTTTAGTGTGGCCGGCCTCGTCAAGATGGGCCTGAATTGGGCGCATACCGGCACGCCGGTCCCCTTGAGCGTCGACTTTCGCGGCGGCACCGAGGTTCAGGTGCAATTCGCCCACCATCCCGACATCGATGCGATTCGCAAGGCCATCGGCGCGGCTGGCATCAACGATGCGCGCATCCAGAACTACGGCGAGCCCGCGGCGAACGAAGTGCTGATCAGCGCGCCGCGCGCGAAGGACGAATCGACACTCGATCAGAGCCGCAAGCAGATCGTCGACGCGCTCCACAACCATTACGACAATCCCTTCAATGACGCGGGCATCAAGGTGGACAGCGTGGGAGCCACGGTCGGCCACCAGTTGCAGGTGAAGGCCATTCAGGCTGTAAGCCTTTCCTTTGCAGGCATGCTGGTTTATCTCTGGTTCCGCTTCCAGTTGATCTATGGCGTAGCTGCCGTGGTGGCATGCTTCCACGACACGCTCATCACTCTGGGCGCCTTTGCCCTGACCGGCAAGGAGATCAGCCTGACGGTCATCGCTGCCATTCTCACGCTGATCGGCTACTCGATGAACGACACCATCGTCGTCTTCGACCGCATCCGCGAGAACCTGCGCCTGAGCCGCCGCGAGCCGCTGACCGACCTGGTGAACCGCAGCATCAATCAGACCCTGAGCCGGACTGTGTTAACCTCGGGCCTGACGTTTCTTACCGTTCTTTCTCTGTACGTCTTTGGTGGGGAAGTGCTGAACGGCTTTTCGTTCGCGCTGGTCGTCGGCATCCTCATCGGAACCTACTCGTCGATCGCCGTGGCTGCTCCCATGCTCGTGGCATGGCAGGAGTGGCGGTCGGGGATGGACCGCAATGTATCGCTTCCGGCCGCAAGGGCGCGCCGGTAACAGGAAACTCCGGGATGGGACCGCATTTTTTCTCTTACCGGATAACAGAACGCCATATCTCGGGCGTCCAAGCATGAGGACTGCGGAACCGCTCCAGCATTGGACTGGGCCAAAGGGTCGGGACCGCGCGGAATGGGAAGTTACCTGTTTTGCACCGGGTTTTGTGGCTGATCTCCAGTTGTGATCTGTTTTCTCCGCATTTTGCAGGCGGAGAGTTCCGGAAGCGGGAACAATTCCCGTTTCCCCGGTGTCTAAAATAGCAGTAACGAAACCCGATTCCGAGGCTGGCCATGTTCGAAGATTCCACATTTGAATCCGGGAGTAGGATCAAAACCAAAAGCGGGCGATGGATGCTCCTTACGTTCGGCATCAACGCTGCGGTTCTGCTTTTGTTGATCTTGATTCCGCTCATTTACCCTGAGGCCCTCCCAACCCAGTTGATGGCAACGGTTTTAACGCTGCCGCCTCCTCCTCCACCGCCCCCACCACCGCCCCCGCCGCCTGAGGTTCACATTGTCCACGTACAGTCGGAGATGATGAACAATCAGCTCACGGCGCCCACCAGGATTCCGCACAACATTCAGATGGTGAGTGAGAGAGAGGCCCCGCCCTCGACCTTCGGCGTCGCCGGCATGGATGGCATGGGCGGAGGCTCCGGCGGGGTGATGGGAAGCATGTTTGGGTCCGGCAACGCTCCCAGGGTGCAGGCTGCGCCTCCCAAGAAGATCAACATTTCGGCCGGCGTCATGGCCGGTCAGTTGCTCCGGCAGGTCAGGCCCCAATATCCGCCGATTGCCAAGGCGGCGCGTATTCAGGGCACGGTTATCCTGCAGGCCACCATCTCCAAATCAGGCACGATCGAGAATCTCCATGTCGTCAGCGGTCCGGCAATGTTGCAGCAGGCCGCGCTCGAAGCAGTGAAGCAGTGGCGCTACCGGCCCTATCTGCTCAACGACGAGCCCGTCGAGGTCGAAACCCAGGTCAACGTCATTTTCACTCTGGGTGGCTAACGGTTTTTCTGGCTCCCTGCCGCTTTTTGGCAGGGAGCGTTGCTTTTGACCCGAATGCGGCTTGGTTCTACAAGCTGCATTCCCCTACGGGATCCGCCGCTGCGGATTTCATTCCAACCAAGAGAATCTTCTCAGGAGGAACGATTCAGTGATTCACGCTCAGCTTGCACACTTCGCTTCGCAGATGGCCCACAACCTGGCATTCTTCCAGGATGAGGGTCAATCCGTCGGTTTCAGCCCTATCGAGCTCTGGAACCACATGGCATGGTTGGCCCGCACCGTGGCCGTCCTGCTGTTCATCGAGTCGGTCTGGTCGCTGGCCGTCATGATCGACCGTTACCTTTACTTCTCCGCGGCTCGCCGCCAGTCGCGCGAGTTCGCTCCGAAGGTGGCAGGCGCCCTCAAGGACGCGAAGCTTGACGAAGCCATCAAGATCGCCGACCGCAACAAGAAGTCGCACCTGGCAGAGGTTGTCACGGCTGGCCTGCAGGAATTCCGCGCCTCTTACGGTCAGGCGACCGACGAGACCATCGCCAGCGCAGGCCGCGCTCTGGAGCGCGCCGAAGCCATCGTTCACGCGAAGCTGAAGAGGGGCCTGTCGGTTCTGGCCACCATCGGCTCTACCGCTCCCTTCGTCGGCCTGTTCGGCACCGTCGTGGGCATCCTGCACGCGTTCGACGCCATCGCCACCCAGAAGATCGCGGGTATCGGCGCTGTTGCCGGCGGTATTTCGGAAGCCCTGGTGACCACGGCCTTCGGGCTGCTCGTGGCCATCCCGGCCGTTATGGCGTTCAACTACTTCACCGGGCGCGTCGAGGCTTTCGACGTGGAGATGGATAACTCCTCGAGCGAACTGGTGGACTACTTCATTAAGCAGAGCCACAAAGCCGGCGCGCGCTAGTGGTTGCCGGCTCGAGCGTGAATTCTGCCGGGTGGAAGCAGTGAAGCTCTTCCGCCCGGCGCTTTGAACCGCACGCTGGCTGCATGTTTGCCGCAACTCCGGAGCGCATCCGGATCAAAAATCTGACGTACGGAGTCCCGATTATGGGAGTAGCAGTTCGTAACGAAGGTAGCAAGGTCAATTCCAACATCAACGTCACCCCCATGGTGGACGTGATGCTGGTGCTGCTTATCATCTTCATGGTCATCACGCCCATGCTGCAGAACAAGGTGGCCATCGACCTTGCGACAGTGGTCAATCCCACCGCCATGCCCGATGCCGACAAGGAAGACGCCATGGTTGTCGCAGTTACGCGCGACGGCGCGGTGTATCTCGGCCAGAACCGGGTCGATCCCGGACAGCTCGGCAGCATGGTCCGCGATAAGCTTGCCGACAAAACAGACAAGACGATCTTTGTCCGTGCCGATAAGCGCGCCCAGTTCAAGGCCGTGGAAGACGCCATTGACGATGTGCGCACAGCAGGCGTGGAGACCGTGGATCTGTTGACAACGAAACGCGAAAACAACCAGATTGGCGGCGCGGAATAGCGCGGCGTGGAAGGGCCTGTTGAACGATACGGCCTGTCGAATAATTTTGAGACTGAGGAAACAAGGAGTTTAAGCCATGGCATTTGCAATGGGTGGCAGCGGCAGCATGTCGGAGATCAACGTGACGCCGATGATCGACATTCTGCTGGTGCTATTGATCATCTTTATGGTCATCGTGCCGGTGACCCCCAAGGGACTTGAGGCGCTGGTGCCGCAGCCGCCGAAGAACCCGCAGCAGCAGCAGCAGCCGAACGACCGCACCATCGTGGTGCAGGTGCTGTATCGCCAGGGGCAGGCTCCGGCGTACAGGATCAACGATACCGATGTGGCGCACGGGGATCTGCAGCCCAAATTGACCGAGATTTATGCCAATCGCGCCGAGCGCGTGATGTTCGTCAAGGGCGACGACGATGTGAACTTTGCCTCCATTGCCGATGTGATCGATATCGGCAAGCAGGCCAACGTGGATCACATCGGCTTGATGACGCCCAAGATTCAGGCCGGCCAGTAGCGCGGCAGCTTCGCCGGGTGTTTTCGCGCAGCAGGGAAGGGATGGGCTAACGCAATGGCAATATCGATGGGAGCTTCCGGCGGAAGGATGTCGGAGATGAACGTAACACCCATGATCGATATTCTGCTGGTGCTGTTGATCATCTTCATGGTCATCGTTCCTGTGAGCCAGAAGGGGCTTGAAACGCTTCTGCCCCAGCCGCCTATAGCCGATGTCCGCCCCACGCAGCCGATCGTGGTGCAGGTGCTGGATGGCTCCGGCGCCTCTGCGGCGTATAAAATCAACGATGTCGACGTGGCGCATGACCAGTTGCTGTCGAAGCTGACAGAGATATTCGCCAGCCGCGCGGAGCGCGTGGTGTTCGTCAAGGGCGGCGACCATGTTAACTTTGCTGCCGTGGCCGACGTGATCGACATCGCAAGGGCGGCAAACGTGGATCATGTCGCGTTGATGACGTCAAAGTTGGAGGCTGGCCGATAAGGCTGGCCGATTTTGTTTTTGCAGCACAGCCGAACGCGGACGTATTACGTTATTCCGTCTGCTACCGGCTGTTTTCAAGATTCCAGGCGCGGACCTTGAGAGCCCAGGCCTGAAGGAGAAGGATAAGAAGATGAAAGGACCCGGACGTTTTTGGGTACTCGCGGTGATTCTGAGCGGCATGGCGCTTTCCATGAGCGGATGCAAGCAACTGGAAGCGCGCGACCAGTTGAACAAGGGATGCGAAGCCTATAAGGCTGGCCATTACGATGAGGCGATCGAGCATTTTCAGCAGGCCACGCAACTCGATCCAACGCTCCCCACGGCGAAGATGTACCTGGGCAAGGCATTGGAGCAGAACGTAGTCCCCGGCCTGACCACGCCCGACAACCTGAAGACGGCGAACGAGGCCATGGACATCTTCAAGGAGGTTCTCGACCAGAATCCGAACGATGTCAACAGCATGAAGGAAATCGCGGGCATCTATTTCAGCATCAAGGATCTGGACAATGCCGAATATCTGGCAGAAGAAGGTTCTTGCCGCCGATCCCAACGATGCCGAGGCCGCCTATACCGTCGGCGTGATCGACTGGACCAAGGCGCACCAGAACAAGCTGACCGCGTTGCAGTCCGCCGGCCTGAACGACGATGGCAAGGGCAACACGAAGGCGCCCAAGAACGTGATGGAGCCCCTGGCGCAGCAGAATGCGCCGCTCATCGACGAAGGCCTCAAGTACCTGACCATGGCCGTCAACGAATCGCCCCAACTTCGACGACGCCATGCAGTACCTGAACCTGATCTACCGCAACAAAGCCGACGTGGACTACGGAAATCAGCAGGCCGTGGATCAGGACCTGGCGCAGGCCGAGGACTGGACCCACAAGGCGATGGATATGCGCAAGGCCAACGAGGAGAAGAAGAACGCCGGACCCGGCGGCATCACCATGGACTCGAACGGTCAGATGCACTGATCGCTCCCGGATCGAGCGTAAAAAAGGCCTCCGCGTTGCGCGGAGGCCTTTTATATTGGCTCAAATCCGCAGAGCCGGATTGAGTTACTTCTTCCTGCTGGAGTGTCCGCCAAACTGGAAGAAGACGCCGCCGGTCATGGCAAAGACGCTCGTGTTGCCGCTGACGCCATTTATAGAAAAGCCGTCCCGGCTATCGCGGAGTTCTGCCCGCACGCCCCAGTTCTGACCCAGAAAGAAGTTCACACCTGCGCCGCCGCCGAAGTAGTTCCCGGTTGCGCTGGCGCTCGCACCGCTCTCGCTTGCAGTCAAGCGAGAGCCGCCGACGCCGAAAACACCGTAAGGAACAACTTTGCTTCCGGGCGTCAGGTTAAAGTGCGCCTGAAAGCCGTAATTGAGGATGTGTGTGTTGACGCCGTCGACCTGAGGCATCCCAAAGAAATTGAACTCACCGCCGACCTCAACGTACTGATTGATGTTGTACCCGCCGTCGAAGCCCGTGGCCAATCCGTTCGTGCTTGTGTCGTTGAAGTCACTGCCTTGACCGACGTGGTTGAATCCGATGCTGTACGACACGTCGCCCGACCCCGGAGCCACCTGGCTCCACGCTGTTGCCGCTGCCAGGAAGCACGCAAGGGAGAGACCGGTTTTCAGCGTCCTGAGTTTGCCGAAAATAGTTTGCGTCACGATATTGCTCCTTTGTTTGGCGTTCGAGATGGCTCCAGAATGACCTCCAGAGAGTCCATCGCGGTCCTGAATTTTGCGGACCTAAAGAGTTTAGCACGCGTATCCTGGGAACAATTACCTTGGTGTATGCAGAGGGTTACCGTCTGAGCACCGGGGTCCATAGGTCGATTCTTGCGTTCAAAACAGGCCTTGGCGGGTTCCCAACCTGCAATGCACCGCTTGCGGTATCATTGCGTCTATAAGGTATGCGCGGCCGACTTCCCTTCGTGGCCGTTCCGGTGGTGTGTGTGTCCCGAATCTTTCAGCGTGTTGTCTTTACAGTCTCAGTGGTGATCATCGGCGCACTCGGTCTGGGTTACGTCCTGCCCCAGTGGTTCGGCGTGCACGCCGACGATCAGGATGCCTCGTACCGCCAGATGCGCGTCTATGCCGAGGTTCTGCGCAAGATCCAGAACTACTACGTTACCCAGCCGAATATCTCCGAGGTAACCAATGGCGCGTTGCACGGCCTTCTGGACTCGCTCGACCCCGACTCCAGCTATCTAAGCGCCGATGAGTACAAGCTCTACAAAGACCGGCCCGCCAATGAAAACGCGCAAGTGGGAATCACCATCTCCAAGCGTTTCGGCTACGCGACGATCGTCAATGTGCTGCCCGGCTCGCCGGCCGATCAGGCGCATCTCCGCGACGGCGACGTGATCGACCTGATTGAAGGCCAATCCACGCACGACATTCCGCTGGCGCTGGTGCGCTTCATGCTCGAAGGCAAGCCGGGAAGCACGGTCGCGATCTCCGTGGTGCGGCCCTTCAAGCCCGATCCCGACAAGATGACGCTCACGCGCTCGGTTCTGGCCGTGCCCGCCCTGGGCGAACAGTTCTACGAGAACGCGACGATTCTATATCTCAAGCCCGGCATCCTTACCGCCGCGCGCGTTGACGACCTGGCCGCCCGCATCAAGGGCGCCAAGGGCCGGAAGATCCTTCTCGATCTCCGTGACACCAGCGGCGACGACCCCAAACAGGGACTGCGTCTCGCGAATTTCTTCATCAAGCAGGGAACTCTGGCGACGCTTCAGGGACAGAAGTTTCCCGAGCAGACATTCACGGCCGATCCCAGGCAGTGCCTCACCGACGCCCCGGTCGTGGTGCTCGTCAATCGTGGCACCTACGGCGCGCCGGAGCTAACCGCCGCGGCGATTGAAGGCCTGAAACGCGGCGATGTGGTGGGCGAGCGCACCTACGGCGAAGCTTCGGTGGAAAAGACCATCGATCTGCCGGATGGCGGCGCGCTGATGCTCACCGTGGCCAAGTACGAGGACCCGAGCGGCAAGAAGATTGAAGACGAGGCGGTCACGCCTACGGTCGTCGTCGCCGGCCCCGAAGACGACGGCGAGCCCATGCCGGCTTCGAACGCCGACGATCAGTTGAATCAGGCGATCTCGCTGCTCAAGTCGAAGACCAGCTAGGTCTTTGACCGCGTGAAGTTGTACCAATCGTTTGGGTGCCCCAAGTTCGGCGCGCCTTTGTTTTTGCGCCTAATCTGGGATACCACGGACCTCAATCAAGACACAAAATCATCCGGTCAAAGACCTAGTTGTCCCATTCAAGTTGAGACAAATTGGCGGTCAAAGTTCGGCAATCCCGTGCCCCGCATTTCTCATTTTCGCCCAGGGTAGGCCAGCGGCAATCCATGCCGCAGTGCTGGCTTGCCGACCCGCTAACTCGCTGACCCGCCGCTTCTTGCGCTCATTCCTTTCATGAGCAGATTCTTCCCGCTCTTGTACGGCCAGATGCTCTCGGCTGCGTGCGCCGGTTTTCCACTTCCCACAGTGCTAGCCTTAGTGTGAGCGCTCTTCCTCACCAATCCGCTGAAGCAGCGCCCCTGGGGCGTATCTCTATTGGCTGTCATCTCCCATCAGCCGCTTAAGTCGCGTGCCGAGTCGCGTAGCCGTGCCGCAGTTGCATCCGATCCGCGCGAACCTGAATCAGGCGCGCAGGGCAGCCGCACCTTCGCGCTGCCGCGGCCAGAGCACCGCCGCCGGAAGCTGGCTGGACGCTCGGCGCTTGCAGCACTGATCATTCTTGCCGCCGCCACTGGCTCGCTCGCCGGGCTCACGCTCGTCTACTCCGTCGATCTTCCGCAGATTCACGAGCTCGAGCAGTACCGCCCCTCCACGACCACCGATCTTTACGACCGCAAGGGGCGCATCATCGGCTCCTTCGCGCTGGAGCGCCGCGAGATCGTCGGCTACGACGGATTTGCGCCCGTGCTGCGCCAAGCCGTCATCTCCATCGAAGACAAAAACTTCGAGTCGCATTGGGGCGTCAACGTCTTTCGCGTCGCCGGCGCTGCCTGGCATGACATCCGTTCGCACGGCCGCGCTCAGGGCGCATCCACTCTCACCATGCAGTTGGCGCGCAATCTTTTTCTCTCCTCCGATCGCACCGCCATGCGCAAAGTTCAGGAGGCATATCTCGCCATTCAGATTGAGCGCGCCTTCACCAAGCAACAGATCTTCACGCTCTACGCCAACCAGATTTATCTCGGCAGCGGAATGTATGGCTTCGAGGCCGCATCCGAGTATTACTTTTCAAAACACGCCAAGGATCTCACGCTGACTGAGGCCGCACTGCTCGCCGGCCTGCCCAAGGGCCCCGTGGCTTACTCGCCCATCCTCAATCCGGAGCGCGCGCTTGTTCGCCGCAACCTGGTGATCAGCGAGATGGAGTCGGACCGGGCCATCACGCATGTCGAGGCAGAGCAGGCCCGCGCCGCGCCCCTGGGCCTGCACATCGCGCAGCCCACGAGCGCCGTTGCGCCGTGGTTCCAGGAAGAAGTACGCCGCGAACTCGACAAGCACTTTGGCGCGGAAGAAGTGCACGAGGCGGGCTTGCGCGTCGACACCACGCTCGATCTCGATCTGCAACAGACCGCCAATCGCGCCGTAGCTGAGGGCCTAGCCGCCTACGAGCGCCGCCACGGCTGGACCGGTAAGCTCGACAACATTTTCACGGGCAATGAGTCACTCGATTCCTATCGCCATCCCGACTGGGCTGTAACCTCTGGCCCCGGCGATTACGTGCACGCGCTTGTCACGCGCGCGCTCCCGCTCGAGATCCAAGCACGCATCGGCCCTCCAAGCCAGCTCGGGTCAGGCATCGTCATCCTTCCCGCCGACTGGAAGTGGACGGGTGAGCGGTACGGCGACGTGCTCGTTAAGCGTGGCGACATCATCTATGTGCGCCTGACCGCGGCCACTACAGGCAACGCGCGCCGCGCCACGCTGGAGCAGGACTCCGGAGCTGAAGGCGCGCTTCTCGCCGTGGACAATACCAGCGGCGACGTTCTGGCCATGGTTGGGGGGCGCGACTACGCGTTGTCGGTCTTCAATCGCGCCACGCAAGCCGAGAGACAGGTCGGCTCCAGCTTCAAGCCCTACGTCTACACCGCGGCCATTGAAGACGGCGTCAAGCCCACAGACATCGTCGTCGACGCCCCGACATATTTTGGCAGTTACTTTCCCCATAACTACGAGAACAACTTCAAAGGCCCTATGACCGTCGCCAAAGCCTTTGCCGAATCGCGCAACGTTCCGGCGCTCAAGCTCGCCGCACGGGTGGGCATGCCCAACGTGATCGACGTGGCGCATCGCTTCGGCGTCACTTCCAACATTCCGGCCTATCTGCCCGTGGCTCTGGGAGCGGTCGGGATCACGCTCGAGGAGCAGGTAGCATCCTACGCCGTCTTCCCCAACGACGGCATCCGCGTTGCGCCGCGGCTCATCCGCAAGGTGTCGAATGCCGATGGCATCACGCTCTGGCAGGACACGCCGGCCGTCAAGGAAGTCATTGACCAGAAGACGGCGCGCACCATGATGACGCTTTTGCGCGGCGTCACCGAGCACGGCACCGGCGCAATGGCCGCGCAGTTGCATCATCCGCTTGGCGGCAAGACCGGGACCACCTCGGACTTCACCGACGCATGGTTCTTGGGCTTTTCGCCCTCGGTCACCTGCGGAGTGTGGGTGGGCTACGACACCAACGAGTCGCTCGGCGAAAAGGAAACCGGCGCCGTGGCCGCGCTTCCCATCTGGATCGACTTCATGCGCGCCGCCATTGCCGGCAAAGACGATGAAGAATTTCCGGGCGACGACGATGCTTCGCCGGCCACGCCGAAGATCTCCACTCGCACCTCGGTCTCTGCGCGTTCTTTACATTAAAGGAGGACAGCGCTGATCGAGATTCTTTCTTCCGCTTCGCCGCAAGACAAATGTCCGCTACCATAACTGAGGCGGTACATGAATGGCTCACATTTTCTGCTCGCGCTGCGGTCGGCTAATCGGGGATGAACCCGGAGACATATGTGATCATTGCGACCCCGCCCTGCGGCTCTCTTATGCTCCGCCAAAGACTCCGATACTTTCGCGTAGTCCAATAACTTGGATATTGATAGCTCTTGCCATCCTTGCTACGTGCCTGTCACATGCTTTCTCTACATCGTCCGGTTTTCTGCCAGGCGCCGCATTCGGGCCGGCCGTGTTGAGTGGCCATTGGTGGCAGTTGCTCACGGCGTTGTTCGTCCATTTCGATGCGGAACACTTAATTGGAAACCTTATCTTTCTCTGGATCTTTGGAAGCCGCGTGGAGCGCATTCTTGACCGGGGAGCCTTCCTTGCGCTTTACCTCGCCTGTGGGCTGGCGAGCGGGTTGATGAGCTTGATTCTCAAGCCCGAACTTGATACTTGCGGTGCGTCGGGGGCAATCTTTGGCTTGGCCGGAGCCCTCCTGGCAATTCATGGATCCAGATTCAGAACGCTTTCCGTCAAGCAGCGCTTCAAGTTTTTTGCGCTCCTTCTCTGGTCCGTTCTCGGTTTCTACGAAGGCTGGCTGGATCCCTCCACGGATAACATTGACCTTGCCCGCGCAAAACGTATCCCTTAGCAAGCTGTTCTAATGCGAAAGGGTAGCGAAGATGACGAAGGCAACGCGGGGACGTTACACGCTGGAGTTCAAGCAAGAGGCGGTTCGGCTAGTGGAGTCGGGCCAGAGTCAGGCAGCGGTAGCTCGCAGTCTGGGCGTGGTTGAACAGACGTTAGGCAACTGGGTCAGGGAGCATCGAGCCGGGACCTTGAAGGGTGCCAGCGGCAAGCCTCAGGTGACTGCCGAGCAAATGGAGAACAGCCGCTTACGGGCAGAATTGGCGCGGGTAACGATGGAGCGCGACATCCTGGGAAAAGCCACGGCGTATTTTGCGAAGTGCCAGAAATGAAGTACGCCTTTATTCATCGCCACAAGCGAGTCTGGCCGATCTCGGTTCAGTGCCGGGTTCTGCTGGTGAGTGTCTCTGGCTACCATGAACATCTGGCGCGGCGGGTCCATATTGCTCAGCGTCGTCACCTCAGCGACGAAGCGCTTCTGGTTCACATCAGCGCCGTTTACGCGGAGAATCGCGGTGCGTATGGGTGGCCGCGGATCTGGCGTCAACTGCGGGCGCAGGGCATTCGCGTGGGTAAACTGCGGGTGCAACGGCTGATGCAGAAGCATGGCATTCAGGCGCGCGGCAAGCGAAAGTTCCGCGTTGCCACCACCGACAGCAAGCACGGTCTTCCGATTGCGCCCAATGTGCTTGATCGCAAGTTCACGGTGGCTGCGCCCAACCAGGCCTGGGTTGGCGATCTGACCTATATCGCGACCGAAGAAGGCTGGCTGTTTCTTGCGGTAGTGATCGATCTGTTCAGCCGCAAGGTGGTGGGCTGGTCGATGAGGCAGGACATGCAGCGCGACCTGGTGATCGATGCTCTGGAGATGGCGTGGTTCAAGCGCAATCCCGGCAAGCTGGCCGGATTGATTTTTCATAGCGATCGCGGCAGCCAATACGCCAGCGACGACTTCAGGGAGGTACTCAAAGAGCATGGCATTACGCCATCGATGAGCCGCAAGGGAAACTGCTGGGACAACGCCTGCTCGGAGACGTTGTTCGGCTCACTGAAGGTGGAACGGCTATACGGCCGGCGTTTTGAAACGATCCGGGAGGCCAAGGATGAAACCATCTCCTGGCTGCTCTGGTATAACCGAACCCGGATGCACTCGACGCTGAACTACGTCAGCCCGATGCAGTTCGAGCAAGACTGGACAGATGCTGCTGAGAAGATCGCCGCCTGAGAATACGCGGCGATCGAGGCAGGCCGTGGAAATGACGGTTTATGGAAAGCCCGGAAAACGATAACGCTGTTTTCCGCCCTTCCCACAAACCTTGGAAATCGATGAAACCGATTCCCACATTCCCACCGCCACGACGATGACGAGGATGAATTTAATCCTCAAAACACGGCCGGTTAAGAGATACGCATTCTGAGGGCAAGGTCACATAGCCCACATCACCGGATTTTGTGCAGGGATACTAGTTGGTGCCATCTTGGACCTGCGCTCTGGCCTAGATCGAAGACGAAAGAGCTATGTGTTTACTTGCGCTAGTTTCGTGATCATCGGAATGGCAACTTGCGCGCGGTTTTACAACGCCTACGCTATCCATCTCGATGCTGCCGTTCGCGCAATCGACTCGGGCAAAAATGAAATCGCTAGGGGAGAAGTGCAAGCTGCTCTTGCGGCCAGGCCAGGAAGTGGCATGGCGAGGTCACTTGGTCGACGACTGACTGAGAGCAGCGAATCGAATCAAATTGGATCGCATTCAAACGCGATTGCCGACCCGCCTGGGGGAGCCAGGTAGCTGAGAGCTAAAAGCTGAAAGCTGACAGCTGCTTTGCCAATCCAAAATACCGCTTCGCCCGTGCGACATCCTTGAAGATCTGCGCCAGCAGCGCCTCGGGCGAAGGCCACTGTTGCTCGCCGCGCAGCCGCATTAAGAATTCGAGCTCGATGGGCGTGTCTTCGTTCATTTCGATTGGCTCGAAGTCCAGGATGTGCGACTCGACCGCGAAGGACGGCTCGCCGATGGTCGGGCGGTTGCCGATATTGGTCACCGCCTGGAACGCGCGTCCGTCGATCTTGAGCCGCGTGACATAAACGCCGAAGCCCGGCAGCAATCCATCGTAGGCGGCCAGGTTCACGGTGGGCACCAGCAGCCGCGTGCCGATTCCCCGCCCGCGCGCCTGCGTCGAGAGCACGGCAAAGGGACGGCCCAGCAGCCAGCGCGCGCGGCGCACATCGCCGGCGGCCACCAGAGAACGAATGGCGGAACTGGAGACCTCCAATCCGTGCACCCGCACCGCTTCATGCACGCGTACTGCGAAGCCAAGCTCCGCGCCCATCGCCGTCAGTTCCTCAACGCCGGCAGCGGCGCCGTGCCCAAAACGAAAGTTCCGCCCCTCGTGCATGCTCCGCACGTGCAGCGCGCTCAGAAGAATCTGCTCGACGAATGCGCGCGGCGAAAGGTTTTTGAGCGCCTCGTCGAATGGGAGAACCAGCACTGCATCGATTCCGGTGTCCGCGAGCCAGCGCATCCGCTCGGCATGGGGCGTGATCAACCGCGGCGCCTGCGCGGGGCGCAGAACCTGCTCCGGATGCGGCTCGAAGGTAATGGCAACGGCGCGCGCGCCGATGGTTCGGGCTTCGGCCTTTACCGCGTCGAGAATCTCGCGATGGCCGCGATGCACGCCGTCGAAGTTTCCCACCGCGGCAACGGTCGGGCCGAAGCCTACAGGAATCTCGGCAACCGAGCGAAACACCTGCATCGGGTTGGCACTGTCGCTACTCATAGTTGTACGGGCACGCTCAACCCGTCGTAGGCCAGTTGCGCATTCGCCGGCAAGGTGCGGTTGGTTTCTTCGTGGCCCAGGTCGTGCGCGATGTGCGTGAACCACGTTTGCTTTGCGCCAATGCGCTGCGCCCACGCAAGCGCTTGTTCCAATGTGGCGTGGCTGGGATGCGGCTCGTGACGCAAGGCGGAAAGCGCCAGCACTTCCACCCCCTCCAAAAGCGCAAAGCTCGCGTCCGGAATCGCGCTCACGTCGGTCATGTATGCAGCGTTGCCAAAGCGGAAGCCGACGATTTGCAGGTCGCCGTGCATCAGAGGAACGGCCACGAACTCCGCGCCGTCGATTGCGTTGCGCTCAGCCAGCGGTTTCAGTTCCACGCGTGCCCGCGTCCGATACGTGGCATCAGGTGAGAATGTGTACGAGTAGACCCGTTTGAGAGTTGCCGCCGTCTCTGCGTCGGCGTAGAGCGGAATGGGTCCGCCGCGCCTGCTGGCGATATAGCTCAGGGGCCGCAGATCGTCCATGCCGAGGATGTGGTCGGCGTGACCATGCGTGTAGAAAACCGCGTCCACATGCGTGATCTTCGCGCGCAGGGCCTGCTCGCGGAAATCGGGCCCGGTGTCGATCGCCACCGCGCGCTCATTTCCTGTCTCAGCATCGCGCCAGCGCAACAGCACCGAGGGCCGCAGCCTGCGATCGTGCGGGTCGGCCGAGGTGCACACCGCGCACGTGCAGCCCAGCGTCGGAACCCCCATCGAAGTTCCCGTGCCCAGAAATGTGAGGGTAGCGTCCATCAGACAGCTTTCTAGCTCCTGGCCTCTAGCCTTGGGCTAGAAAGCCGCTACACGGCTAAACCGCAAGCCCATGATTCTGATGAAAAAATCGTTGTGAAGGAACGATGGAAATCCTCCCATCGCACAGGCCAAGCTAAAAGCTGGGGGCTAGTAGCTAGGAGCTGCCTTTCGGCGTCGGCGGCACAGTGGGCACCGTCACCATGCTGCTGAGTTCGAGAAAAGCCATGCGCAGCTCGAACAGCACTGACTGCAGCAAGCGATCCTCGGCGTCGCTCAGGTTGCCCTTGGTTTTTTCCGCCAGAACGGCTAACAGATCGATGGTGGCGCGCGCCCCCATGATGTCTACGCGCGGCCGCTGGCCCTCCTGCGTGCCCGCGCCCATCTGCAGCATCGCGCTCAAATAAAACTGCTGCACCAGGGTCTCGAAATTCACCGGCGGTTGCGGTCCGACGGTGGGATTCTGTGCGCGGATCACATCCTCGATGCGTTGCGCCGAGGCGTCGTATGCGGCCTTCGACTTCCTGGTCTCTTCGGCAGTCGGTGCGGGAGGCAGTTCCTCGGCCGCAGCCTGCTCGGCAGCACTTGCCGGACTCTCGGCTTCGGGCTCGCGTTTGGGCTCGTTCACCACAAGGCGCGGCCCGCGCGCGGGCTCGCTTTGCGCCGCTGCAACCGGTTTCTCTGCCGGCGGCGCTTGCGTAGCGGTTGCCCCGCTCTCTTTCTCTTCCTCCGCCTTGATTTTGCGGCGGTCGATGACTTCGAATTTCGGCGTGTCGCTCATACCTTTAAGTTTCTCATCCGCGGCGGCACAACGGCGTTTCTGTTGCGGTTTTCATCCTTAACGATCGAGGATTTATAAGTCCTCGATCGGATGTCGGCTCGGAAGCATACGTTGATGCAAAATGCGGCTAATAAAGATGCCGTCCTTTTCGATCCTGTAGACGACGACGTGCATCTCGTGTTCCATGCGCCGGTATCCTGCCCGAATTCGATTGCAGTCCCGGCCGATGCCCGGAGTTCGTGCCAGTTGCTTAAAGCAGCCATCGAGGCCGTCCATATAGCGTTCTGCTTGAGCCAAGCCCCACGTTTCTACCGTGTAATCGGCAATCTCCATCAGGTCGAGCCGTGCCAGCCGAGAAAACCGGTACTGAGGCAAGGGCTAGGCTCTCCCCGTCGCCAATGCCCGCCTGCGCATGCGTTCGCGAATCTCCTGCATTACGTCGCCTTCGGCGACTCCGCTTTCTTCACCCGCCAAAACGGCCCCGCGGATCGCCTCCAGCCTCGCGCGGTCCTCCTTCTCGCCCTGCTCCAGAGCTCTGAGGCCCGCGCGAATCACTTCGCTGGCGTTGGCAAAGTGACCGCCTCGGATCTTGGTATCGACATACCGATCCATCTTCGGAGTTAAGTTGATATTGCGCGTTGGCATGGTTTCACAACCTCTCTACCATGCTAGCTCGATTGGCAACTGTTGGCAATCAGCTTCGGCGGCGCATCCAGAATCCGTGCCGTTCCCTTGGCAGTCCCAGCCTTATATGCAAAGCTCTGGATCTTTGCTTCGGCCTCGGTGCGGATCATCGCCAGCGCAAAACTCTTCGTGGTATTCTTCAGCGGCAACTCAGACGCGCTCGTAATCGCTCCCGCCGCCGTCCCGTCTTCGAGCGCAAGTTCCGTGCCGTTCGCAGGCAGCGGGCCGCTCAGCTCCAGCGGCCGCAGGTGCCGGTGTACATTGCCCCGCGAGCGGATGCGCTCCACAATCTCCTGGCCCAGGTAGCAGCCCTTGCTGAAGTGCAAGGCCCGCATCTGTGCTGTCTCCTGCGGAAGGTCGCGCTCCAGCATATCCATGCCATACGTCGGAATCCCTTCCGCCACGCGAAACGCCTCCACTGCCGCGCATCCCACGGGATTTGCCCCGCCCGTGCGCAGGCACGACCAAAGCTTACCCAGCCCCGCCGACGGAATCCAGAAGGCGAAGTGCTGCGCGAGCACGCCGTAGCCACGCAAAATCCTTACGTCCCAGCCATTCCATTCCACCGTGGTGCCCGTCATGGGCGTCACCAGCACCGGAAGCCCCACGCGTTCCAGCACCTCGGCCGCCAGGGGGCCGGTCAGCCCCACGCATGTCTCAGAACCCGCCTCGCCGACCTTCTCGTCGCCGATGGGAATCAGCTCCACATCGTCCATCACGATGAACTTGTTCAGGTGGGCCAGCAAACGATCAATCTGGTCGGCGGCAATCTCCAGTTCCAGCCCTGTCTCGCCGGCAAACGGGGTTCCAAGCAGCTTTTCCGAGTCGCCGTTCACCTTCTTGGTGGCATTCACCGGCTTGCGCCGCTTCGGCGAAGCCTCCTCGCCCCCGCGCCACACTGTCAAGTCGCCCTGGATGTGTCCCTGCGCGTCGAGCACGAAATTCCACGCGCCGGTGTTGGGAAACAGATCGTTGACGGTATTGGTCACCATCCCGCTCAACCAGCGGAAACGGTCGGCCCCGCGCACGTCCACGCGCCGCATCCAGCCCAGGTCGTGCAGCGCCGCGCCGCAGGCCAATGCCTCTATTTCCGCTTCCGCCGCGTCCAACCTCTTTGGAGTGGAGACGCCGTGGTAGACGGCTAACTTGTGCGCTGTGTGGGAAGATTCAAGCAAGGCGGCCAGGGCGGTGGCTTCAGCATTTGCGGCTGCTTCGGTATTAGGCATGAGAACCGATCCGTGGTTGTGCGCCATCTTCAAGCCGGGTCCTGGCGCCGAACCGCTTTTTGATTATAGCCTTGGAAGTGTGGGGCAGGAACGGCTGGCTGCAATCGGCGAAAAAGATTGCTTCCCGCGGGAGAATGGATGAAAACCCAGTTCGGAAACGGAAACTTGAACCGGCGCGGCCCCTTTTTTGCTCTTTGGATTTCGCTGGCTGTTTGCGCCGCCGTCCCATTGCAAATCCCCGCTCAACAGCCGGCCGGGCAAGCCGCTCCCGCTGCCCCCACTGCAGCCGGCTGCGCCCTGCCTCCCACCCCGTCTCACGACGACGAGGCTCCAACCCGCATCTCCGCCGATCAGGCACGCCAGCTTTTCGCCATGGTCGATGTGCTGCTCAAGTTCTCCTCTGACGAGACCGGTTTGCCTATCAAGAGCCAGGTCAAGCGCCAGCTCACCACCCGCGACGATGTGGTCAAATACCTCAACGAGAAATTCAAGGAAGACGAAGGCGCCAAGCGGCTGGAGCGCGACGAGATCGTGCTCAAAAAATTCGGCCTCCTCGACCACGACTTCGACCTGAAGCCCTTCCTGCTGGCTCTTCTCAAGGAGCAGATCGAAGCCTATTACGACTCCAAAACCAAGACCGTAAACATCCTCGACTGGATCGGTCCCGACGAACAGCAGCCGGTGCTCGCGCACGAGCTCACGCACGCCCTCCAGGACCAGCACTCCGACCTCGAAAAATGGGACAACCAAACCCCCGACGACGTTTCCACCGACGCCGCCGGCGACCTCGACCATCTCGCCAAAGACGAGATGGACACTGCACGCGATGCAGTCGCCGAGGGCCAGGCCACGGTCGTCATGTGGGATTGCCTCCTGAAGCCGATGGGCAAGAGCCTCATCAAAGACCCCGAGGTACTCGATCTTCTCAAATCGGATATGACCGGCACCGGGGACTCGCCCGTCATGGCGCGCGCCCCGCTGCTCATCTCCGAATCCATGCTCTTCCCCTACAAGGAAGGCATGAGCTTCGAGCAGGACGTGTGGATGGACCAGGGCAAGACCGCGGCTTTTGCCGGCGCGCTCGACCACCCGCCCACCTCAAGCTGGGAGATCATCAATCCCCGCGAATACGAGAAAAAACGCGTGCCCGCCGTCCCGCTGCTGCCCAACATTCATCCCCTCCTCGACGCGGCATACAAGCCCTACGACATCGGCCAGGTCGGCGAACTCGACGTGCACATCCTCTCCGAGTTGCTGGGCGGCGACAACGCGGCCCGCGATCTTACTCCCGCTTGGGACGGCGGCCTCTACTGGGCCGGCCAGTTGCGCAGCGCCACGCCCGCGCAGCAGGCCACCACCGCATCCATCGGCCTCTTCTACCTCTCGGTATGGAAGAACGCCGCATCGGCCGACGTCTTTGCCAAGATTTACTCCAACAACCTCGGCCGCAAATATTCCCATGTGAACGAGCTTTCCCCGAACGCCGCTCTGGCCGACGGCTCCCCCGAGGGCTCCCCCGAGGCCTCCGTTGAACGCGTCTTCAACACCAATGAAGGCCCCGTCCTCATCACCACGCGCGGCAAAATGGTCTTCGTCGCGGAGAGCTTCCCCCTGCCCCTCGCGCGCAAGCTCACCGCGCTCATTCTCGACGCCCAGGGCGTCGGCCCCGTGCACATGGCCGGAGTTGCGCCCGTCTCGCCCTCGCTCCCGTCCAACGCGCACGCCAGCGCCCTCACCTCCGACCTCGTGCACTTCTTCGCCCAGGCCGGAGTCCTGAAATCCGCCATCGACGCCGAACGCCTCGCCATCGAAAAACGCCCCGCCCCGTAGCCAAGCACGAGGGTTTCGTATCAGGGCGCGAGTTTACTCGCGCCGTAGAGCCCGCCAATGAACAGGGCTTTAGCCCCTGAGCGATGTTCCTCTGCTCACAGATCCCGCATTTTCGCGACGTTCTGTTTTTTGTCGCTAAGGCGGGACGGCACGAACCCCAACCTGCACCGCTGTCATCTTGAGCGGAGCGCTTTAGGGGCCCCATGATTGCAAACAATCATGGGGTAAGCGGAGCAGAAGGATCTGCGGTTGCTTCTAACTTCCCGCCATCGACGCCGAACGCCTAGCCCTCGAAAAACGCCCCGCTCCGCAGCCGCCCGGCCTCCCAACAAGCAGGCGACGGATGAATCGCTAACCAAAACGGCGTTTGCGGGGACGAATCTCGCAACGCAGCGAGTAACCGGTTTGGCCAGAATTCAGGAATCAAAAATCAGTTAGCGGCGATGTCGCTTTGGAGGATTTCTTGCGATGGCAGAGCGGGCTTCTCAATCGCATCGCAGGGCGACCGTTGGATTCACACGAGTCGCGGAACCTCCAGGAATCAGGGACGCAAGCAGTGCGACCACAATCAATAAGCCCGTCACACCTGCGAGAGCCACAGGATCGTGCGGCGCAACGTTGAATAGCAGGCTGGACAACACACGGGAAAGCGTTAACGCAAGCACCAATCCGAGAAACACTCCCGGCACAATCAGTCGCAAAGCGTTTGCCAGCACAAGCCTCAGAATGTCAGCCCGTGACGCTCCAACCGCCATTCGGATTCCGATCTCCTGAGTGCGCTGGACGACGAAGAGGGAGATCACCCCATACAGTCCAATCACGGCGAGGGTGAGTCCTGTGCAGGCAAAGAAACCGACAAGCAGCATTTCAAAGCGAGGCCTATCCGCCATTCTCCCAACTCTTTCAGAGAGAGTTTTGATGTCGACTGGGACCGTCGGGTCGAGCGATGCGACTTGCGACCGGACCCATGCTTTGATGGTGCCCGGTGGCAGAGTCGTCTTAAGAATCAGGATGGAACTCCGATCCCAATCCTCTGCTCTCTCGCGCCGCAGCCGGTAATACTCCGGCTCCTCGCCGCCGGCCAGTCCGCCGTTTTTCACGTCAGCGGCGACACCGACGACGGTGTAAAGAGGATCGTTCTCTGCGGGCGCGCCATTGGCGAGGTGCAGCTGCTGACCGAGCGGGCTCTGTCCCCGAAACATACGATTCGCGAGTGACCTGCTCAGAACCACGAAGCGGTTGCTCGATGTGAGTTCTTCATCTGTGAAGCCTTGTCCTTGCACAATCGGGATTTGCAATGCTCGAAAATATTCCGGCGTGACCCATCGCCATGCGACCGTACCGCCCGTGCCGGTTTTCAGGGAGGGACTGCCTTCCGCGCGGAGTGAGGCATAGATCTGATCGTGGTGATACCCGCCCGGCGGGAGCGAGTCGCTAATTGCGAAAGCCTGGATACCGGGCCCATAGCGAAGATTACGTTCCAATCGTTGAAAAAACGCCATCTGGCTTTCGGCTGTCGGGTACGATGTTTGGCCGAGAGAAACCGCAGCAGTAACGATGTTCTCTGCATTCATTCCAAGGCTCTGTTTCTCGATGTTCCAGAAACTGTGTGCCAGCAGCGCTCCACCCGCGAGAAGAACCATACTCACCGCGATCTGCGCAATTACAAGCCACCGGCGCAACAGGGCATACCGTGTTGTTATTTGTGTGCGACCCGCAAGTGCTTCTGCACCTGCCTTGCGTATCGCGGACACAAGCCCGAAGCAGACAGCGCAGGTGAACGACGTTGCGAGGGCAAAGCCAAGGATGCGCAAATCGATCCGCGCACTGCTCAGGAAAGGCATCCCATCCGGAGCCAGGACGATAAATAACCGCAGCAAAAGCACGGCGAACAAAACCCCAGCAACTCCACCGGCGACAGACAAGATAAATGATTCAGTCAACGCTTGCCGGATTAGCCGCATTCGGCCGGCTCCCAATGCCGACCGAATGGCCAGTTCACGCTCCCGGCTTGCGCCGCGCGCGATCAACAGGCTGCTCACGTTTGCGCAGGAGATAAGGAGGACCCCCGTGACGAGGCCGAGCAGGACCCACGCGGCCAGACGCACGTCATGCATCTGACGATCGCGCAGCGACCGGACCTGCAAGTGCACCTCCTTGCGGAACGGGGCGGGCGCCAATCGCAGTGAGTACTCGAATAATGGTTCGAGTTCGGCCTTTGCCTGCTCGATGCTCATGCCTGGCTTAAGCCGGGCGAAGGCCCACATGGGATGGCCCGGATCGGCGTGGCGTTCGGCGGCCACATCCAGACCCTGCGGCAAGAGCAAATCTGCTGATTCTAGTCGCGGCATCTCAAAATCCTTCGGCAAGACTCCCACAATTTCCGTCGCTTGCCCGTCGATGCGCATCAGTTTTCCGATGGCTCCTGGGTCCAGGCGAAACCGTTTGAGCCAAAGACTGTAAGTAATCAGCGCCGCTCGCGGGCCATTGGGCCGGTCTTCGTCGGCGGTAAAGTTCCGGCCGAGTATCGGCGACACGCCCAGCGTGGGCAGAAAATTCGCCTCCACGCGAGCGCAATCGAGCCGCGCGGGATTGCTCTCGGTCAGGTCGCAGGGCTCTACCGCGATCTGTGAAGTCATGGCAACGAAAGGCTTTTGATGGTCCTGCCACTCGTAGTAGGAGCCGCCCAGCATGAACTCCTGGGGCTCGATCGGGGCCACCAGCCCGACGGAAACAAGCCGGCTTGAATCGCCGTAAGGCAGGCTGCGAAACAGGATTCTGTCCACGACGCTGAATACGGCGGTGGTGGAACCGATCCCCAGCATCAATGTCAAAACCACAGTGAGTGAAAACGTGGGGTTGCGCCGGAAGCCTCGGAAAGCATACCGCACGTCCTGCACGAGGGTTTCGAGCCAATAACCGGGCCGCTCTTCCCGGCATTGCTCCCGTGTACGTTCCACTCCACCGAAGGTGATGGCGGCTTGCCTCTGCGCATCAGCGGGCGACATGCCGGCACGGATATTCTCTCGGACTTGCTGCTCCAGGTGGAATCTCAATTCCTCGTCCACTTCGCCGTGGCTTTTGCCGGCGATAAGGAAACGCAGACGTGTTAGAAGCTCGGTGAGCATGTGTCTCCTAACTTTGTTCAAGCACCAGTCCGACCGCGCCGGCCAGCCGGTCCCAGCTTTCAATCTCTGCCTCCAGTTGCTTTTTGCCCGCGCGCGTCAGCGCGTAATACTTCGCCTTGCGGTTGTTCTCCGACGCTTTCCAATCGGCCTGAATCCACCCCTTGTACTCCAACCGGTGCAGCGCAGGATAGAGAGAACCCTGGCCGATCTGAAACACGTTCTGCGAAGCCTGTTGGATACGCTGGGCAATTCCCCAGCCATGCATCGGCTCCAGCGCCAACGTCCTCAGGATGAGCAGGTCAAGAGTTCCTTGCAAAAGATCTGTGGGCTGCGGCATGTCTTTCCCTCGACGTTCTACAAGAACAATGATCCCTCCTTCTGTCGAATGTCAAGGGGAAACTGCCTACCACAAGCCTGGTCCCCGAATTCTGTTCCCCAGCAACTCCATTCGCCAAGGTGTACATGGCGGATGGATTTGTACTGATATGTATGGCTTGGGGTGAGTTTCCGGGACTGATTGCCCGGATTCCTACCCGCTGCGATCAGGCACCTCTCGTTCAACGCGTCCATCCCACCCGCCGTCAAGCCCCGCCCCCTTTACTCCCGCTCCATCCCATTCAGGAGAAAAGCACCTATTCCCCAGCCCAAATTGCCGGTTAATTCCGCCAAATCACTATCCTTATCTCAGGAGCCTTCTAGAAGCCACGGAAGCGGGCGATTCGTCCCTCGCGCCCTTGCTCCCTGCTTTTCCGGAGCCGCAACCATGAAAAACATCACCGTCAAAGTCACCGATGTCGCCTATCTCCAGGCGCGCGTCTGGGCCGCTGAGCACCAGACCTCCGTCTCCGCCGCGGTCGCCTGGTTTCTTGAAGACCTGCCCAGGCACAAAGGCGCCGCCCGCCACTTCTCCCAACCGGACTTTGAAAACAATCGCGAATCTCCCTCCGCCCCTGGCGGGCCGCCGAAACATTCAGCCGAAGGTAACGCCGCCGAAACATTCAGCCGGCGTTAGCGCTTTGAAAGGGCACGGATTCATCCGTGCCAAAGACTCCAACAAAATGTCTCCGGCTTCAGCCGCTGATGAATGCTTCGATCGCACAACGACTGCAATTCCGAGCTTCTCCGCACCATGCCGAATTGCCTCAGCCGCGAACCACTCCGGCCCGATCGATCCGATCTGATTCGCCAAAAGCGCCCAAAATCGACTGTGCAACTGTGCTGCTCGCAAGTCAATGCGATGCAAGCACCTGCAGCCAAATCCGCGTACTGGCACAGAAACTGTGCAACTGTGCTCGACCAACGCTCCTTTGCCCGCTCGCCCTCGTTACACTTGAACTATGGTTCGCGTTTTTCGTCCCATTCCCGCCGCGCAATTGAAGTTACTCGTCTTCGATCTCGATGGAACGCTGATCGACTCCGCGCAGGACCTTTGCAACAGCGTGAATGCGGCTCTCGCGGAGTTCGGCATGGGCCCGCTCCCCGATCCGGCCATCGCCGGCTTCGTGGGCAACGGCGCGCCTCTGCTCATGCGGCGCTCGCTGGCCATGGCCTCAAACTCCGCGGTCGAAGAAGTAAGCGAAGACCTCTTCAACAAGGCCTACGCATTTTTCCTGCAGTATTACCGCGAGCACAAGCTGGACTTCACCTACGCCTACGATGGCGTGCTCGAAGCGCTGATCGCGCTGCACAAGCTGCACCAGCCTCCCAGCGGCCTCGCGCGGACGATGGCAGTGCTCACCAACAAGCCCGTGCGCCCGGCGCGCGGCATCTGCGAAGGGCTGGGCCTGGCCGATTACTTCCTGCACATCTACGGCGGCGACAGCTTTCCCGTCAAGAAGCCCGATCCCTACGGCCTGCGTTCGTTGATGCTGGAGACCGGAGCGCATCCCGAAGAGACGGTGATGGTCGGCGACAGCACAGTGGACGTCGAGACCGCGCGCAACGCGGGAACATGGTCGCTCGGTTGCAGCTTCGGCTTCGGCACCAGGACTCTCACCGAAAATCCACCGGATGTGCTGGTCGATTCGGCCCTGGAATGGACTGAAGTGCTGGCGCCTGAATCAAAGCCCGATCCTGGTGTGATCGCGACGAAATCGTAGCGCCGCGAGGACGACGCAAGCGAGGATGCCGAGCACACTCAGCCAGTTGCCAATTTGCTCATCGAGGCTGCGGGGAATTTCTAATAGAATCTCCTGACGTCCCGGTGGCGCCTGCACCGCTATCAGTCCCTGCGGCAGCACCGGCTGCACATCCAATAGCTTGCCACTGGAAACAAGCTGCGCCTTCCATTTTGGATAGTAAAACTGCTTGACGGCTAATGGCCCGCACGCAGTGCAATCCGTCAGCACCTCAATGTGGCGTGGTTTCCAAACCAGGACAGTGACTGTGCCTTGTCCCGAGAAAAACCTCGCATTGGGGCCTGCTGAGGCTGCCAGAGCGCTGTATCGGTCCATGCCACGCGGAGTCCACGACGCGAACCAGCCGTCATACTCGCTCGACTTGATTTCGGCCTCGTTGTTTCGTGGCGTCAGGTACCTTACCGCGCCAATGTATCCTCCAACACACGTCATGGCGAAGAGAACAATGATGACGAGAACACCTGCCTTGAACCGCTTTGAAAACTCAGCCACGTCCGTGAGCAGAAATGCCACAAGCGGAAGAGCTGCTATGCACAAGACGACATCGAATCTCCACGGGAACTGAACCGCGTTCGCAAGGTCCGGAAGAGCTCGCCAAAGCGGCAGGCTTGGGCCTGACATCAGGAATAGCGGAATCGGGCACACCGCCAGCCAGAGCAACACCTGCGCACGACGGCTCCGCGTGCCCTTTCTCAATGCGATGAACCCACAGAACAGAATGAACGCAGCAGTGATTACGGTAGACAGTGAAAGGGCTCGAATGAACCCCGAGGTTCCGGGATGTCCCGTCCACAGACCCCAGCCATACACGAGCAGGTTGCCGTGCGGGCCATTGTCGATGGGGATCTTCAGCCTCGAGACGGGAAAGTACTTCGCGTTTGCGAGAGTGGGCACCAGATAAGCACCCGAGACAGCGGCGCCCAGTGCCATGCAGCCCATCACAGCGAGGAGTGCTCTTGTCTTCCGGCCGCGCTCGGCGATCGCCACGGCCAAAAGCAATGGCAGAGCCGACAGGATCAAAACGCTTACAAGATGACTCACAATCAAAAGAGCGTAGGCAAGAGCGAGTCCAACCGTGGCATAGCGCTTTCCTCTTACGACCAGTGTTGCGAAGTACAATGCCAACGGCGTCCATGCGAGGGCCCAGCATTCGGGGAGCGCACATCGCCGGTAGAAGTCGATCGTCAGGTGGTAGGGCAGGAGCATGTAGATCGTTGCGGCAATCAAAGCAACTCGCCTGTTGGCCAGCGTGGTCATCCACAGGAATGCGCACACTCCCGAGGTGAAGAGGCAAAGATACGCGCCAAGACTGAAGGCGTTGAGATGAACGATTCTGGCTACCGGTATGAGTAGCGCGTAGACGTACGATGGAAAGGGGGGATAGACAAAGAAAGACGCGCTTCCCAAACCGCAATTCATGTTCAGGAGCCAACGTGGATACAACTCGCCTTGCCAGAATTGCTCTGCGAAATAGTGGTCGAAGTTTGTATGTTCCAGGGTGTCGTCTGCCAGGAACAGCGGTCCGCGAATCAGGATTGGCAACGTTAGAATAATTGCGGCGACCGCAAGGACGATGATCGCTCTGACTTGCTTCGACCCAATCACCATGCTTTTGTGGAGCCTTAGTTCTGTGGGCGGAGAATCGAGGGTTGTCACGGGTCGATTCACAGACAAAAATCCTCGCGGTGACGGGACGGACTGGCTCTTATCGGACTGCGGAGAATTCGCCGAGGATTTGGCGGTTTGAAATGAGCCAGAGCTAAGTATGGAAGGTACATACGCCAATGGGTGTCACAGCAATGTCATTCAACTGTCACGGCTTCGGATTCAAGATGCGCCTGATTTTCAGATGCGGAAAGCTGCCGATGCTTGCGCCATCCCAGCGTAGGACAGAGGGGCGGTCCAATGCCGTTCATGAAGGCCAACGATGATGGCCAGTCACCCACTTCGCATTGTGCTTCCGGGTGGCAGCGGCCAGGTGGGCCGGATGCTGGCGCGCTTCTTTCAGGAGCGCGGACACCACATCACCGTGCTTACCCGCGGCCCCTACACGGCGCCGTGGCAAACCGTGCACTGGGACGGACGCACTCTCGGCCCGTGGGTGGAAACGCTCGAAGGCGCCGATGTCTGCATTCATCTCTCCGGCCGCAGCGTCAACTGCCGCTACACGGCGCGCAATCGCCGCGAGCTACATGACTCGCGCATCGACCCGACCCGCGCGCTCCATCAGGCCTTTGCCTGCCTCGTGAATCCGCCGCGCCTGTGGATGAATGCCTCCACGGCGACTATTTACCGGCACTCGCTCGATCATCCGATGGACGAGGCGACCGGCGAGATCGGCGGCAATGAGCTGATCTCTCGCCGACGCCGCGCACCCGAGAAATGGAACTGGACCATCCAGCTTGTGAAGGATTGGGAAGCGGCATTTTTTGGCACGGCCACTCCGCGCACGCGCAAGATTGCTCTGCGCACCTCGCTCGTCTTCAGTCCCACGCCGGGCAACGTCTTCGCGGTACTTTCCAACCTGGTTCGTGCCGGGCTTGGCGGAACGCAGGGCAATGGCCGCCAGATGGTTTCCTGGATGCACGAGACCGATTTCGCCCGCGCCCTCGAGTTCCTGATCGATCACGAGGAGATCGACGGTCCCGTGAACCTCGCCGCGCCGCATCCGCTGCCTAACCGCGCATTCATGGCTGCGCTGCGTGAGGCTTGGGATGTGCCCAACGGCTTGCCCGCGCCCGCAGCGCTTCTCGCCGTCGCCATGTTCTTTCTGCGCACCGAGCCGGAGCTGGTCTTAAAAAGCCGCTACGTCGTTCCCGGCCGGCTGCTCGAAGCAGGATTCCAGTTTGAATTCCCAACCTGGCCCGAGGCCGCGGCGGATCTGGTGCGGCTGTGGCGGAAGGGCAGGGAGCAGGGGAGCTAGGGAGTAAGAAGATCCACGCAGCGATAGCTCTCCTGAAATCGAATTGGGCTTGCAGGCGAATCGTCCCTGACCCCGAAACCTGACACCTGCGCCCTGCTACTTCGGCGTCACATCCGTCACCGGCAGATCCCAGTGTGCGAGCAGGATCTCGAAGCGCCGCTGCTCTTCGCGCTTGTAAGTTTCCTGGTCGGGCCACAACTGTTTCTTGAAGGCTTCTTCATCCGGATTGGCGCTGGTAGCGACAGTCGAATCTTTGTAGACGATGGTCACGCGGTAATCCCAGCGGCCATCCTCAGTGGTGTGGTAGGCCGGCGATTCGATCTTGAGCGAGAGAATGCGCCCCGTCGATTGGATTTTCTTGAGGAGCGGCCAGTGGTTCTTCAGGAAGAGGTCGAGAAACTCCTGCTGATGCCCCCACTGGCACTTGTAGTAGTACTCGATGGTGTAAGGCTGGCCGGCTGCCGTTTGCGACGGCGCGCCCTGCGCGATGATCGGGCGCGAAATGCCAGCTGCAAAGGCCAGAGCAGCAAGAGCAAGAAAAATTCTGCGCGGAAAACTCTGCATGAACGCCTCCATCGTAGGATTCTGACGAGGCTCCAGAATACTATGGACACCGCCCGGAGCTACGGCAGTCCAATCTGCGCCGGATCGTGCGCAGAACGCGAGATGGTGCTTTAAATGGCTGATCGGTAAGAGTTAATAATTTTGCCGAAGCACAGCTCAATTCTTTGAACCATTCCCCGGCAAGTTGAAACGAACGCCTGGCATTCCTAATTCTGCAAGGCGCTGCACGTTACTAAAGTCTGAACTAACACCTTAATGTTAAGGACTCTTCAGTAATGGCCGATACACACTCCAAATACATGTGCGGCACGGGAGGTAGCCGATGCTCGCCAGATCGCTTGTTCCTATCTTCGGAACCCTCGCGCTTGAAGCCAGCCTCCTATGCAACGTGGCCTTTGCCGGAACGCGTTCCGCTTCGTTGGTCGTAACCGTAACCGTCGAAGCCGCCTGCCAGGTCTCCCCGGTCCTCTCCGCAGACGAAATCGCCGCTTCAACATCGACCACCTGGAAGAGCCCCGTCTCAGTGAGCTGTTCTTTGCCCGTGCCCTACCAAGTCACCGTCCACAGCGAACGCGGACCCTCGGAGACACGCGTCCAGTCTCTCAAACTCTCCAAAGAATCGGGACCTGGTCCGATCAGCCCTGTCTCTTTGGATTTATCTTCAGCAGTGATCAAAACGGCAGACGCAACCGCGGGCACAAACTCCGGCATCCTCACTGTAACGATCGTTTATTAGTCGTCTTAAATGTGATGTATCTCACACGCGACTAGCAGCCAATCGCGGTCTCATCTCTGAGCCAGACACCTTTAACTGATCTGGATCTCATAACAGATCCGCAACTGTCCCCAATCGCTAGTTCGTCAGAAAATGCGAGATCAAATCAGGCGACAGTTACTCGCATCCAATAAAAGTAACCTATGCACCAAAACCGATGCGCAGAATTCTGAACTCATCGGTGATAGAGCACTCACCACAATTAGGGATCGCCCTCTATTCACGCTCCTTTATCATATTCAACAGTCTCAAAACAAAATGTCTCTTTTGGGGGGAGTGAATTCCATGAAATACACACATCTTCTGTCCGCAACGATTGCTGCTGTTCTCGCGCTCGCTTTGGCTTCGGCGCCGAGCGCTTTCGCAGCTACCACGGCGAACATTGCCGTTTCAACAACCGTGACCAACACTTGCACCATCCAAAACGGCTCGCTGACGTTCGCCGCCTACACGGGCACGGCGCTCCAGGCAACAGGCACGTTTACCGTCAACTGCACCAACAACGCCGACTACACCATCGCGCTGGACGCGGGCGCTGGTACCGGTGCATCCTTTGCCAAGCGGTATATGACGTTCGGCACTTACACTCTGGGCTATAACATCTACACGACCTCGGGTGATGGCACGGTCTGGGGCGACGGTAGCGGCACCACTGGTACAGTCGCGGGCGTCGGGACCGGCACCTCGCAGACAATCAACGTCTATGGCGCGATCCCGGCCAGTGAGACGGCCATCTCCGGAACCTACACTGACACGGTTGTTGCGACCATCACTTACTAACTTCGCGGGCTTCGCAGCCTTGCATGGGGCGCTATGACCTTGCGGAATAGGAAGTCGTTGCGGCTCACGGCGGCGGCAGGAATCGCCGCTGCCGTGGCTCTTTTTCTCGCAGCCTACTCCGCATGCGCGCAGGGCCTGTCGGTCTTGCCTGTCAATGTCTTTCTTCCTCCGGGACAAAGAGCCGCATCGCTAACGCTAACCAACGCCGGCGATAAGCCGACCTCCATGCAGGTGCGCGCCTACGACTGGAGCCAGAAGAACGATGAGGACCAGTTGATCGATTCGAACCTCATCGTCGTGAGTCCGCCGCTGTTTACGATTCCGCCGAAGGGCACGCAGGTGGTGCGTCTCATTCTGCGCCGACTGCCGACAGGCGGCGAAGCTACCTATCGCATCGTGCTCGACCAGATACCGGGGCCGAAAGAACCGGGCGAAGTGCAAATGGTGCTGCGCCTTTCGATTCCAATTTTTGCTGCTCCGGAAACGAAAGCCGCTCCACAGGATCGGTTCCATCTCGAACGCGATGGGGAGCAGTTATTCCTGGTGGGAGTCAATACCGGCAAGAGCCATGAAGCGCTTCACGACATTGTGGTCTCCGCGGCGGACGGACGCCAGTTCAAGCTCAAGGCCAAAGTGTCACCTTACCTGCTTGCCGGCGCCACCAGGCACTGGGAGCTCGACGCGCAAGGGCATGCGCCGCAACCGGGAGAGACCCTCAAGTTAACCGCCCATGGAATCGTTGGCCCCATCGACGTGCAGGTTGGCGTTGCTGCCACGCCATAGCTGGAAGCAGTCTCCGGCGCGGTGGCTTCGCTTGGCTGCGGAATTGATTTTGGTTTTTTCGATGGTGAGGCCTTTGCTTGCGGGTTCCGCTACGGCGGCAAAAAACTCCCCTGCGCCCGATCCGGCTATGGTCGCGCCATCAATGGCCGATCCAGCCGTCGCGGATCCGTCTGCTTCCTCTGTCGATCCCCCGGCAATGGACCCTCCGGGCTCCAGCGAAACCGAGCTTCTCGAAGTGGTCGTGAACGGTCATTCCAACGGCCAGATCGGCGAATTCTATCTGCGCCACGGGACCCTGTACGCGCGCCCGCAGCAACTGCGCGACCTTGGCTTTCGCATTCCGGCTTCGGCGCGCGGCCTCATCGCGTTAAACGATTTGCGCGGATTGACCTGGACAATGGACACGGCCAACCAGCAATTGCTCGTCACCGCCATTGACGCGGCTCTCATTCCTACTGTGCTGCTGCCTTCGCCGGCCAATGAGCAGGAGCTCCGGCGGCCGATTGAAAGCGGTACCGGGCTGACGCTCAATTACGACACCGTCGGAACTCTTGGCGCCGGCCAGACCGGCGGCAGCGGTTCCTTTGACATGCGTAACTTCAGTCCGTGGGGTATCACAAGCTCCGACTGGATGACCTATGCCGGCTCAGCGCTTCAGGGAACCAAGCCCCTTGTGCGCCTCGATTCGCAATACACCTTCGCCGATGTCAAGTCTCTACGCCGCTACAGCGTCGGTGACTACATCGACAGCAGCCTGAGCTGGGCCCGTCCCGTTCGCATGGAAGGATTGCAGATCCGCTCCGATTTTTCCATGCGTCCGGATCTTATTACTTTTCCGCTGCCAGTTCTCAACGGCTCGGCAGCGGTGCCCTCAACTGTCGACGTTTTGGTCAACGGAAACGTCGCCGCTTCGAGCGAAGTGGGCGCTGGCCCCTTCGAAGTCCAGCAACTGCCGGTGATCTCCGGCGAAGGCACCATCACGATGAACCTGACCAACGCCCAAGGCGCACAGGTCACCGTTACGCAACCGTTCTACGGCGCTCCCACACTCCTGGCGAAGGGCCTGCAGACCTTCGCCGCGCAGGCGGGTTTGGTCAGGCGCGAATGGGGTACTCTAAGCAACGATTACGGAAAGATGGCCGGGGCGGCTTATTACCGCCGCGGACTTTCGCAGTCGTTCACCATCGAAGCAACTTCCGAGACCACGCCAGGCGCCTTTATGGCCGGCGGAGGAGGAGCCGCGACTCTCTGGAATCGCGCCCTGGTCAACTTCGATGTAGCCGCTAGCGGCGGCTCCGCCGGACCGGGCGGTCTCATCTCCATGGGACTTCAGCACCAGGGCCAGATCTTCGGCCTGGGCGGATCGGTAAGCCTGGCCAACGGTAGCTATCGCGATATTGCCGCCATGAACGGTTCACCGGTTCCCCGCAAGCAGATCAGCTTGTTTAGCGGCGTTACCTTCCGCCACTTTGGGTCGCTGGCCGTGGCTTACGCGCAGCTCAGCCAGAGCGCGCCTCCCGTCCAGGTGCCGATTGCATTCGGCGGAAACCTGCAATCCCGAATCGTAACGGCCAATTACTCGCACCAATTCCATCACGTTTCGTTTTTTGCCACCGAGTTCCGCGATCTCAACAATCCCGGCACGAGCGGACTGCAGGTCACCCTCAGTATGCCAATCGGCAGACAAAGGTCCGTGTCCGTCGCCGGGTCATCCACTGGCGCTGTGCAGGTGCAGTCGCAGCAAAGTGTGGTGGTTATCGGCGATTGGGGTTATCAGGCCTATCTCTCGGCTGGCAGTGGCACGCAGTCTTTCGGCGTCGTGCAATACAAGTCGGCTGTCGGGCTCTTCTCGGCCGGAGTCAACGACTCTCTTGGGCAAACCACTGTTCGCCTCGAATCGCAGGGTGCGCTTTCGCTGGTGGATCGAGCCGTGTTTCCATCGAACACCATCTACGACAGCTTTGCCATCGTCGATACAGCTCCGCTCGGCAATATCCACGTCTACCAGGAGAATCGCGATGTAGGCACGACCAGTAAATCCGGACGCCTCTTAGTCCCCGACATGCGCTCCTTCGAGATCAACCAGATCGGCATAGAGCCTAAGGATGTCCCTGCCGATGCTGATCTGGCCCTCGACAAGCGCATCGTTCGCCCGCAGGACCGTTCTGGAGTCGTGATCCGTTTCCCCATTCAATTTAGCCACGGCGCTCTTCTCAAGCTGGTGGACGCAGCAGGTCTCCCTCTCCCGCTTGGCAGCACCGTTACGCTGCTCGGATCGAAGGCCCTCGCCCCCGTGGGATATGACGGGCAGGCCTACATCGAAGGTTTGAGCGCCCATAATAGAATCGCCGTCGAGCTTCCTAGCGAAAAGCATTGCACGGCCGCATTCGACTATAAGCCGGCTCCCGGAGACATTCCCACCATCGGCCCCCTCCGCTGCCAGGAGGTTAAACCATGATGCGGAGATGGGCATTGGCAGTGACGATCCTTGCCGTTCTCTGTGCGCATCCATTAGCGGCGCAGACCTGCACGCTTTCCATCACCAGTCCTCTGAACTTCGGCACTTACACTGGCGCACAGATTCGCAGCACCACGCCTTACAAAGTCACCTGCGCGGGCGGGTGGGACATTCCGCTCGATGCCGGAGCCGGAGTTGGAGCAACGGAGACTCAGCGGTATCTGACCGGTCCGAATGGGGTGAAGCTCGGCTATGAGATCTACCGCGATGCCGCATATTCCGAAAACTGGGGCAATACCACAACTACTGAGGAAACCGGCACAGGCAACTACAACGGAACTGTCTACGCGCAGCTGAACGCCAATCAGATAGCCCCACCCGGCACTTACACCGATACGGTCAATTCCGCCACCACCCATTTCACACTCACGGTGTCCATCCAAGCCGCATGTACTATTTCGGCGAACCCGTTGAACTTCGGAAACTACACCGAAGCTCAACTGCGCTCAACGACTACCCTTTCCGTCACCTGTACCGATTTAGCTCCCTACACGGTGGGCCTCAATGCCGGCACGACCACGGGTGCCACCGTAACCAATCGCATGATGACCGGGCCGAGGGGAGCCACGTTAAATTACTCCCTGTTTAGCAACTCCGCGTATACAACCAATTGGGGAAACTCGACTGGAAGCTGGGTGAGCGGCACAGGGAGCGGCACCGCTCAGACGCTCACGGTTTACGGACAAATTCCCGCAAACCAGCACACATGGTCCGGCATCTACACCGATACCATCACCGCGACGGTGACCTACTGAATATGAATGGCTTGGAATGGTCGGGGCGGAGGGATTCGAACCCCCGACCCTCTGCTCCCAAAGCAGATCAGATCGTTTATGGAAACTTGTTGAAATTGAGTTAAATTAAGTGCTTTTGATTGAAATGTTTACCGTATACGCACCCATCCCTGTTGATCTTTGTGGTTCTTGGGTGCTTTGACCGTTACAAATTCGACTACAGCGATTTCCAACCCAAGACTACTGCTGACACGTCCTCCGACTTGGTTAATCAGGTTCAATCCAACTACGAATGGAATTTTGGCGAGGAACAGGGTGCCGGCTGCCGCGCCGATCGATTGCGATGAGCCCGAAGAGTTCTATGCCGACCACTGATTGTTGGTAAAGGTCACCGAGCAGCAGAGTGTATCATTGTCGTTTTCCAGATCCGGGTAGCCGTTGTAGTTCAATCCACCCCCGCCATCCAGCCAGGACTGGCTGTTTCCGATGACGAACGTATACGAGTCGCCGGCCGCGATCGTGGCGGTGTAGCTGCGCGGGGACGATCCGTCGAGTACCGCCTGGAAGCTAATGGTCACTGAGTCGTCCGCTTGGTAGTAGGCGACCGCGCTCAGGATTGCCGTAGCTGAGTGCGCGGTTTCGGTCGTCGTCCAACTGTATTGAGTTTGACCGATACCGACGAGAATCTCGCCCTGGGCGACCGGGCCGTAGACAGTGTAGTGACTGCTTCCCCAGTCCCATACGCTGCAATCCAGCGAGTAGTAGCCGGTTACCACGACGGTGCGTTCATACGGAATATCCGGCGCTTTCAGCTTAATCTCCGGTGCCGTCGCAGAGTCCTTATCCAGGTCGATGGAGACGTTTCCGGTGTAGTAGACCTTGGTTCCGGTCTGCACTCCAAAGTCGACCGGGCCCTGCGTATCGGCCAGCTTGGCGACCACTTCGTACGGGCCATATGGAATCTTGTCGAAGGTATAGTTCCCGTCTTTGTCCGTTCCCGCCTGGTATCCGGGCACCGTTACGGTTACGCTGGCAGCCGGGTTTCCGTCGAGCGTCACCGTTCCCGTCAGTTTGCCGTAGGCTGTCACCTTAGCCCACTCGTAGATGTTGACCGTCGCGAAGCTCGCCGGAAGATAGATCAGCGGCTCCGAGTACCCGAGGACCCCGCCCTTTTCGGGCCCGTTCCAAGCGAGAAAGTCGTTGGGGCTGATGGCGTTGGCTCCGCTGGGATTCTCCCACGAGGTGTCGCTGTCCTCGACCGAATTGTCGTCCGAGGCGAAGCTGCTGCACAGTTCGTCGGCATAGTAGTCCGCCGCATGGGTCAGGGTCTCGCCTAATCCGCCCACGATCGCATCAGCCGCACTCCACACCGTATCATGCAGCCAACTGGCGCATGTCTGGCGCTGGGCCGCGCTGTAATAGAACAACCCGTCCAGCGTCTTTCCGGCGGGGTCGAGCTGCACGTCGAGCGCCTGGGCCGCATCGCTCAGCTCGGCTTCAGTCGCATATTCGCTTGGTCCCAACGCCTGCACGCTGCGGCCTTTCATCATCTTCCAGATGAACGACGAACAGACCGCGCCCTCGGTACCTTGAGCCCACGTCGACGAGCTGTTGAGTCCCGACGCCGGAGCCGTTAGATTGGTCGCCGCAGGATCGGTGAAGCAATAGAAGCGGTAGTGATACTTGCCGGTGTTTCCAAAGGCATCGTCAGCTACCTTCGTCAGCAACTGGCGGATCGCGTCGGTCTCGAGTGCCGGGTCGGGCTTGACGACCACCGGCGGGATCAGCACCCAGGTGTTCACGTTATTGGGGGTATAGAGCACGTTGGTCGGAGTCCCGAGGAAATCCTGGAATCCGTACTGCTGTCCGCTGGTTGAAGATGGATCGGTGATCTGCTCGCCATTCACCGCATGATCGACGGTCTGGGTCAACACACCGGGCCAGGCGTAGGTCAGCGCATCCGGGTCGAAGCCCTCATCCTTGCTGCTCACAATACCGCCGGAGGTGTACGAAATCAGGCGCGATTCGGACGCAGTGCAATGGGTGATCTGCTCATAGTTGCGGGTCATGATGCCGCTGTGTCCATAAAGCTGAGGCGGCGTGAGCTGCTGGAACATGGCATCCACCAGCGATGCGCTGCCAACACTCGGACACAGGACGATATTGCCCTTGGAAGCATTGAGAAACGCCGCGTTGGTCGGGATGGACTGGGTCTTCGGTGTGATCTGGCAGGCGAGCGTCGCAGGGGCATCCTCGGGCAGGTTGTCCGGGTCGCACTGGTTGCCGGCCGCGACGGGCGGCATCACCTCATTGCCGGGCACCGGGTCCGGCGCCGGGCCCATCATGTCGACCTTGCCCGTGATAGTCGGCTTGGGGTCGGCAGGCGTCTCCGGGACAGCTTTCCCGCGATACTGCGGCTCAACCAGGAAGTGCGCGGTCGCACGAACCTTCAGCCCTGCGATCGGATCGGATTTGGCGTCCGCCGCATCCGGCGAAGACGCGCCCAGAAAGATGGCTTTGAAACCGGTCGCATCCGCCGCTACCTGCGCGAACGGCGCGGAGATTTTCAGCTTGACGCTGCCTTTGGCAGGCACTACCAGGTTGGTCGCGAGAGCCTCCACCGCGGAGGGCGACGTGAGCGCATCCGTATCCTCCAGCACAGCCAGCAGACGGCGCGACGTGAGGGTGATCGCCACCGGCTCGGGATTCGAGATCGTCGCGGTCCCAACGAAGTTGTCGCCGTCCTTGGTCGCCGAGCCGCTTACCGTGACCGGCAGCACCACATACCCGCGCTTCTTGATGGAGACGTAGGGATTGTGCACCGTCAGAGTGCGGGTGAACGATGTGCCGGTCGGCGTAGGCGGCGTGCCGTCGTCAGCGATGGTGACAGCGGTGGCGGTCACATGAAAGAAGTGGAACTCGTCCGTGGTGCTCAGGCTCGCCGTGTAGTCGTGGTCCGTGGCCGAAGAGGTTGCCGTGACCGGCGTCGTTCCGTCGCCGAAATCCCACATCCAGCCCGGCGTATTGGTCACATGGCTCTGCTGGAGCGGCGCAGTGGACGTGGCCGAGACAGAGGTCACGTTGACGGCTGACGGCTGTGGCTTGAGCAGGTCCTCCTCCACGTCCGGAGCCGCGATCGCGCCGGCGGGCGCAGCCGGAGCCTTTACAAACTTGCTGAGCGGATACACGTTGAACGTGACGTGATGTGCCACGTTGTACGGCGCCCGCGGTCCTACGGTCAGCAGGCTTACGTCGCTTGTCGCCTTGCCATAGGCAAGCTGCGCAGCGGATAAAGCCGCAGCAGCGGGTGAGGCCATCTTAGCCAGCGTATCGGCGGAAAGAACAGGCGCGCCTACGGTAATGGTGACGGTGGTCTGCTCGGTCGTGCCGTCGGAATCCTGGGCAGTGACCGTAAGCTTCTGATCTCCGGCCAGGCCGAACTGTAGAAACTGCGTCGTGCCCGGAACGCCGTTGATGCCGACGTAGGCGGCTTGCTGGTTGCCGTAGGGCTTACCGGTTGGATCGCAGACATCGATCTTGACCGACTGTCCGGCAGCAGGCTGCTGCGGAGTCCAGACGACACTTCCAATTACTTTTCCCATGATCTTTCTCCTGTTTGCTATAGGTTCGACCGGGATGTCTCTTGCTGGAAGGAACCTGGCGCGTGCGCGGACATGGCGCGAGGGAAGATATAGTGCGCGGCCTGAGCTAAGCCTCAGCCTCATCGCTGTATCTGGACCGGAATCTACTTTTTCAGCACCGACTCAACGGAATTATATCGCTCCTGAGGCAGATTGCAAGGCCAAAAGAATGTCTGCGCCTATAAGCGTGTGCAACGCCAAAATACCGATCTGCCTTTGAATCAAGTGTATAGATCAGGTGCTCATTTTGGCCCCTCGACATGTAAAACTCATCTCATGCTGCGCCTATTGAGGCTCCTGGCTGTTCTCGTTACTCGATTGCTTCACTCTCGCCGCGACCTGCTTTTGGGAAACCTGGCTCTTCGGCAGCAGCTTTCCGTTTTCGAGCGAAAGCATCCGCAGCCGCGATTTGTTCCGTCTGACAAATTCTTCTGGGTGACGTTGCGCGGGCTTTGGCCAGGATGGAAGCAGGCGCTGGTCCTTGTCCAGCCCAAGACCGTAGTTCGTTGGCATCGGGCTGGGTTCAAGCTCTACTGGACGTGGCTCTCACGACATCGGAGCCGGACGGGAAGAAAATGCGTGAGCAAAGAACTGCGCGACATCATTTTCCGCATGGTCGCCGAGAACCCCACCTGGGGCGCACCGCGGATTCACGGTGAGCTGAAGATGCTTGGCTTCGATATTTCGGAGCGATCCGTGCTGCGTTGGATGAGAAAAGCTCCTCGAAATCCCGAGCCGGCAAGGCGATGGGCATCCTTTCTCAGCAATCATCGTGAAGCCATTGCTGCAATGGATTTCTTCACCATGCCGACGCTCACCTTCGGCGTTCTGTATTGCTTCTTTGTCATTGCGCACGACCGGCGGCGCATCCTTCATTGCAATGTGACCCAACATCCGGCCAGTGCCTGAGTCTCCCAACAACTGCGGGAAGCATTTCCGTATGATACCGCGCCAAAGTATCTGATCCACTGCCGCGATGCCATCTTCAACTTCGAGGTGAAAGACGGACCGGAGCAGTGTGTCTGCTGCCGCGCATGATTCTCGATTAACCGATCTTCCATTCACCCGTACGGTCTTTTCTTCCCCATTGACTTCCCTCTATGTGCGCTCCCGACATACTTTAATCGTGAAGACTCACTGCTTCTCCGCACGGATGGAGTTTTGGCGAACCACAAAAGAATGAGATATTCATATTTTTTGTCTTGACATGTGAAACGATCTGGCAGTAGCCTACACACTCTATTATGTTGGAGAATTCTGAGATCTAGCCATTCCCCCATGGCGAGTCTCCGGGTTCTGCATCAACGGGCTGTCACTCGAATCCCCTAGGTTCACACTCTCAAGGTTCCCCGGGCCCCAGAGCTTCTCGAAAAAAGCACAATTGAGGAATCCGTAAGATGAAGAGTTTGCTGGTACTTGGCATTTCCCTTACCCTGGTTTGCGCTCCGGCAGTGCGTGCGTCAAGTATTCTGGTAACCGTTGCGCCTGCGGGCACCGACTCGATCGATTGGTCGCAGTTCGGGCCTCCTCCGCCAGCCTTTTCGACCATTGACGGCTCCTTCGACAATCCCTTCCCCTTCACTACGACAAACTCAGTACCTGGCACCGGTACATGGGGAAATGTGTCAGGCGATGCATTTGGTGCGGGCCTGGTCGTCACCGAGGGCAACGGTTGGGATGGGGATTTCCAATACGGCGCCACGCTGAACTACGACGAGGATAGTGGTCCACTGACTCTGAATTTCACGGGAAGCGGATACACCCAGATCGGAGCGCAGATCCAGCCCAATTCACTTGGTGCCTTTGTCGCGCAAATCTGCGATATTAACGGCTGCTTCACCGAAGACGGTACCAGTACTCAGGCCGAAGATAACAGCGCGATCTATATTGGTGTCAGCAGTTCTACGCCAATTAACTGGGTGACGTTCGGCCTAACAAGCGTGTCAAGCGGTGACGTCAACGATTTCGCAATCAGCGACGTAACTCTCAATACACCGGAGACAGCAACTGTTGTCCCGGAAAGCCCGACCCTGCTCTACCTGCTTCTGGCTGGATTGTTCTTTTATGGAGCTAACTTCCTCCGCTCTCGAAACAGATTTCAACAAGAGCGCGAGAGCTCGATCTTCGCGAATCTTTCTAACCGTTGAACCTGTTTCGCCACCAGGGCTCCCACGGCAGGCACGCGGTTTCCCGGCGTGCCGCATCGTAAATCCTGGCCTTTTGCCACTATCATTTTCCTGGATTTTTCAATAATGTCCGCGAAAGATTGCGTTGATGATCGCGGCACGGTTGAGTTAGCGGGCCAAGAGTAATTTGATGGCAGGACAAGATTTAACTTGCCATTCGAAAACTTGTACCACTGAGATTGCGTTTCGTTTCTTTCCCGTCGTCTTATCTCATCATTACAAGCAACACGGAACTTGACTCATAGTGCACTGTCTTCGGACGAGTGCGCGCCTGATGGGCCCACAACGGCCCCGGAATCGGGCTAGTAGGAGCTGTGTGACGTGTTGCCTCGGGCTGAGGTGCGTGCGGTTCGCGTGGCCTGGCTTCGCGAACTAAGAACTTGGAAACACATGAGAACGTGTGAAGTAGTAAAGCAGTTTGATCGTGGAGGAAGTATCATGCGGAAGTTTCAGAATGGTTTTCTGCTGTCGCTGATGGCGATGTTCAGCCTGTTTTCTTCGGTCTTTGCCACAGCGCAAACCACGGTGACGCCAGCGTCACCGGTAAGTTTTGGCAACGTTGTGGGCCTCACCGCCAGCGCCCCCGTTACCATTACCCTCAAGAACTCCGGGGCAGGTTCCATTACTCTGAATTCCGTGACGCTGCCTGCGGGCAGCGTTTTTGCTTTCGCGGGTTCTCCTCCGCCGACCAATTGCGTTACCCCCAGGACGTTGGCCGCCGGCGCCACCTGCACCGTCACCTTGACGGTAACTCCCACCGGCCCGACGGTTCCGCTGACCAAGCTGACCATTTCCAGCACGGCGACCAATAGCCCGGAAATCGTGGTGCTTGAAGCGACGGAGATTTCTCCAACGGCACTTTCGCCGGTCTCGCTGAATCTCGGCAATGTTCAGATCAACACAACGAGTGCACCCTCGACTGTGAAGCTCACCAACAATAACCTGGGCGGACCGCTGAATATTTCCTCGCTATCTTTGGGCTCGGGAAGCCCGTATGCCATCAATGCGGCAACCACGTCATGTCCTTACCCAGCTCCCGGCCCGCTGGGCGCAGGACTGTCGTGCAACATCGGCCTTACGCTCACACCCACAACGATAGGCGTGCAGTCGGGCACGCTGACTATCTCGGACAATGCGAACAACTCGCCGCAGTCGGTGCCACTGAGCGGGACAGGCGTTCCGCCGCCGAGCACGCTTTTGCCGGCCGCGGTCAACTTCGGCAACGTGCTGGTCGGCGTGCAGAGTTCGGTTTCGACGGTTACGTTCACCAACAACGAGGCAACGGCCGTAACCATAGGCTCAGTGTCTGTGACGCCGGGAACGCCCTACGCCATTGCTCCGTCGTCGACCTGTTCAGGCGCCACGGTGCAACCGGGTAAAACCTGCATCGTCAATCTCACGATGACCCCGACTTCGGCGGGGCCCCAGACAGCAGGCACGTTGACTGTTACCAGTAGTGCCACCAATAGTCCGCAGTTGGTGAGCCTGAGCGGCAGCGGGTATTTTGCGATTACTCTTTCCGCGACAAGCTTGAACTTTAACCCGGCAGTCGTAGGTGAGGCGACGGTCCAGACCCTTACGCTGACCAACAATCTGCCTAGCGGGCTGGCCATCGCTTCAATCACAGGATTCACCGGCGGCTATTCGCTGAGCGCTCCCAATACCACCTGCCAGTTGGCGCCCGCCACACTTCCCTCCGGCCAAAGCTGCCAGATCGGTGTGAGCCTCATTGCGCCCTCTGTTGGGCCGCAGAACGGGTCGATGAACATCTCGTACAACGCAGCAGGGAGTCCGGCAGCGGTTAGTCTGAATGCCAATGCGGTTCAGCCCGTGTTGCTCTCGTCCTCTTCGCTGACCTTCGCGGCCCAGTTTGTGGGAACCACCAGCACAGGCCAGACAGTGACGATTACCAATGAGCAGTCTGGTGCTCTGACCATCTCATCCGCAACTTTTGTGGGCGCAGATCCCAACGACTTCTCGATCAGCAGCGACACTTGCCCCACTTCGCCCGCGACTCTGCCCGCAGGCAATTTCTGCCAACTCACGGTGACGTTCACGCCCACGGCATCGGGAAGCAGAACGGCGACGCTGGACATCAACGACGACGCCCCCGGCTCGCCGCAGCCGGTCAGTTTGACCGGCTCAGGCAGTGCGCCTGTCACCGTGTTACCGGGATCGATTACCAACTTTACCGCGCCGGTTGGCTCCACCAGCGCCTACCAGAACATCACTATCACCAACAACCAAACCACGGCAACTTTACATATCTCAAGCCTCCAGCTCAGCGGCGATTTCATTCAGTCTGCGACTTCCTGCGGGGCGACACCCCCGTATGCACTGGCTCCCGGTGCGTCCTGCTTCATCTCGGTGGAATTCAATCCCCTCATCGGCGGCATCCTCACCGGCCAGCTCCAGGTTTACGACGATGCCTCGACCAGCCCGCAGGTGGTCAATCTCTCCGGAAGCGGCACCTCTCCGCTGACCATTTCGCCTTCTTCACTCTCCTACAGCGCGCAAACGGTAGGCACTAGCAGCGCCGCTCAGACCATCACCCTGACCAATCACGAGACCAAGCCCGAGACCTTCTCGCTGGTACCGTCAGGCGATTACAAGGCGACCACCAACTGCGTCACCGGTACGATTCCAGCCAACTCGAGCTGTCTGATTTATGTCACCTTCAGTCCCAGCTCGGTGACTCCGCCCACGCGCACGGGCACGCTGACCATTCCGAACTCCGCCACGAATGGCTCTGCTGCGCCTGGAACTTCGCCGGTCCTCGCCTCGCTTACCGGCGCGGCAACCGCCACCAATCCCCCCGCGGCCGTGTCCGTGGTATCGCCGGGAGCCGGATCATCCGGCACCAATGTGCCCGTTGTCATTACCGGCAACGGATGGACGCATTTCAGCAGTTCTTCGGTGATCAGCTTCGTCGAGACAACCGACAACGCGACGCCCTGCGACATCTCCGTGGTCGGGGGCACGTTGAATGCGGTTTCGGCCAACACCATCGACGTTACGCTGGCGGTGAGCGGCAACGTCTACGGCGCGTGCAATATCTCGGTGCAAACCCCGCTTACCGGCGGAGGAACCGAGACCGCGCTGCTGAATTCGGCCTTCATCATCGCCGATCCCGCCAATGCGCATACCATCACCAGCGTGACTCCGGCCTTCGGCAGCCAGGGCCAGACGCTGAATGTGGCCATTACCGCGGTTGGCACGAGCTTTGTGCAAGGCGTCACTTACGCCAACTTCGGCGATGGAATTACCGTCAACTCGCTGACCGTCACCGACGCGACGGATGCGGAAGCCAACATCACCATCAGCAACACGACGCCGATCGGCTATCGCACCATCACCATGGTCACGGACGAAGAGTATGCCGTGTCGGTGCTCTCGCCGCAGGGTAATCCCATCTTCCAGATCGGGCCCAACAACGCCACCCTGGTTTCGCTCAGCCCCAACGTGGAGCCGCAAGGGTTTGCAGGCCCCATCAGCTTGACAGCTACCGGGACCCACTTCCTGCAGAATGCCACCGTGGTCAGTATTGGCGGTGTCGATGTGGGCGATGTCATCGTGACCAGCCCGACGACCGCAACGGTGCAGATTGCAGTGCCGGCAGGCGCTCCATTGGGCCTCGAGAATGCGACCGTTTCGACGGGAGGCGAGATCGCCAGCCTGGCGAATGCGTTCAGCATCACCGGAGCTACACCGGCCCTCGTGTCTGTCGTACCGAGTTCCGGCCAGCAGGGTCAGGCGCTGAACGTCGTCATTACCGGTAACGCGTTTACGAACTTCGTTGCCGGGCAGATTTCAGCGGAGTTCGACGGCAATATCTCCTCGCCCACGGTCATCGTGAACAGCCCGAATCAGGTGACCATCCCCATCACGATTGCTTCTGACGCCAACGTGGGAACCATCACGGCCAACCTGCTCAGCGGTCCCGCGGGGAGTGTGACTCCATTCCCGTTCGCTTTCACGGTCACAGCCTCAGGCGCATCGATCACGAGCGTATCGCCCAGCTGCGTGCTGCAAGGCGGCCAGGCGACCCTCACCGTAACCGGCTTGAACACTATCTGGACCCAGGCTGACACCACGGCCGCCTTCTATCCGGCCGGAGTTCCAACGCCGAGCTTCGACGAGATCACGATCAATAGCGCGACCAGCGCATCACTGAACGTCTCTGTTCCCACCAACTCTCCGGCAGGTGGTTACGCGTTCTACATGTCCACCGGAGGCCAGATCGTCAACGCCACCCTGAACGTGTGCCCCGCGACGCCGACCTTGACGATGAGCCCCGCTAACGGACTGACCCCAACCAACAACGCGCCTAACGTCATCAACGTCAGCTTTACCGGCCAGTTCACTCACTGGGGCGCGACCACTCTGCCGGTCGTCGGCGGCGCGGGCGTCACGCTGACCAACTTCGTGGTTAACAGCCCGGTGAGCGCCACCGGGACCATCAATATCGCCCCTGGCACCGCATCCGGCCTGTATCTGGTGACCTTCACCACCGGCGGAGAAATTGTTACCACCAACTTCAACGTGACGACCACGCCGGTTGGGATCATCAGCATCAATCCTTACCACTCGCCGACAAGCCAGACGCTCGATGTCGAGATCGTGGGACTGAACACGCACTTTACGGGCGGAACGACCACGGTGAACTTCGGGCCGTTCATCACGGTAAACAGCGTGACCGTGAACACCCCGACCGACCTGATCGCCAACATCACCACCAGCTATCTGGATCAGGGCGTCCTGACTCCGTCCCCGTCCGGATGGCAGCAGGTATACGTCAACACCGGCGCGGAGCAACTGCTGACCGGATTCTCAGTGGACTTCCCCGGCACGCCGACGATTCTCAGCGTCTTCCCGTCGAGCGCCGCGCAGGGTTCCACCGTGGACGTTGTCATTACCGGCTCGCTCACCAACTGGGTTCAGGGCCAGACCGAAGCCATTCTCGGTGCGGGCGTGAATGTTTCCAACCTGGTCATCACCAACCCGACCACGGCTACGGCAACTCTTTCCGTCTCGCCAACAGCTCCCGTGGGCGGCAACAGCGTGATCATGATTACCGGGGCAGAGGACGACAGCGGCACCGGCTTCAGCGTAACCCCCAGCGCGGCGGAGATCGTCAGCGTGGAGCCGAACTTTACCTGCCCGCAGCAACAGGTCAATAACATCGCAGGCTTCGGATGCAGCGGCGGTGGTGCGCCCACCGGCGTACCTGTAGTCGCGCAACTGCAAACCATCACCCTGAATATCGTGGGTGTGGGAACCCACTGGCTACAGGGCGAAACCTATCTTAGTTTCGGTCCCGGCGTGGTTGTGGATACCCTCACCGTCAGCAGTCCCACCACCGCTCAGGCCCAGATCACCGTGCTTTCGAGCGCTCCCGTCGGCTTTGCTTCGCTCACAAGCTACACTGCGGGCGAAACTGTGACCCTGCAACAGGCCATCGATATCGAAGAGGGATCTCCCACTCTGCTGGTCATCTCTCCGACCTCGGCCGAGCAGGACGCCACCTTCACGCTCCAGGTTCTTGGACGGTTCACGCACTGGCAGACAGGAGTTACGTCGGCAGCGTTCAATCTCGACTTCCCGAATGACATCACGGTCAATTCCATCAACGTGATCGACTCGGAGACGTTGACCGCAAACGTCACAGTTAGCCCGTTGTCCTACGTCGACTTTGGCTACCCGTGCGGCCACACCCTTACTGTCACCACGGGCAGCGAGCAAGTGGGCGGGCTGCCGGGCAACTTCTGCGTCACGCAAGGCGGAGAAGAGATCACCAACGTCTACCCGCTCCAAGGCGATCAGGGAACAACCCTGCCGGTGACCATCACGGGCATGGATACGAACTTTATCCAGGGCATCACGCAGGTCAGCTTCGGCGACTCGAACTTCCAGGTTGGAACGGTCACCGTGAACAGTCCCACGAGCCTCGTGGCTTCAGTGGCGATATCGACTCAGGCAACCAATGGCTTCAAGACAGTTACTGTCAGCACCCGGGGCCAGGTTGCTTCGCAACAGTACTCGTTCTCCGTCACGCCGACCGTGCCTACGCTGAATGAGGCCATACCCAATCAGGCCGAACAGGGCGTGCAAAACCTGAATGTTCACCTTGTCGGCCAGTACACGCACTTCGGTCCTACCAGCACGGCCACCTTCGGCGCAGGCATCACGGTGAACAGCGTAACGCTCACCGATGCCACGGATCTGGTCGCCAATATCAGCATCGATCCGTTGTCCTTCACGGGCGGACGGACGGTCACGGTGACTACAACCGGCGTTCCCTGCGCGGAATTGGCCGGGACACCCTACGCCTGCCCGGCAAATAGTCCGCCGAACAGCACCGGCAGCGAGATCGTCAGTACCAACGCGTTCTCGATCATTGCCGGACCGGCGATTATCACGAACGTTTCGCCGAATACCGGTAATGAGGGCCAGGAGGTGGTCTTCAACATCACCGGTGCGAACACGCACTGGCAGCAGAACTTCACCCAGTTCTACATCGCCGGCGGCGGGTCCGACCTGACCATCAATTCGGTCATCATCAACAGCGCCACCAGCGCCACGGTGGATATGAGCATCTCGCCGACCGCCAACCCCGGAACGCGTTCGATCTATATGCAGACGGCGGGCGAAACCCTCACGGATAGCGGCGCCTTCGTAGTGACCGGCGGCGTTCCTGTCGTGACCTATCTGAGCCCCAACAGCGGTCAGCCTGGACAGAGCCAGGAGGAAGTGACCATCAATGGTCTCTACACACTGTGGACCCAGGCGGCCACCACAGTGAGCTTCGGCCCCGGCATCACAATCACCTCGCTCACGGTCGATGACAACACGCACATCACCGCGGTGATCAACATCGATCCCGCGGCCCAGACCGGATACCGCACCGTGTTTGTGCAGACAGGCACACAGGCTCTTACCAGCGCGTTCCTGGTCCAGCCTCCGCCGCCTCCGCCGACACCGTATCTCTGGTATGAATCTCCGTCGTCCGGAATCCCCGGCCAGACCTTGACCATCAACTTCGCGGGCATTAACACTGAATGGAATCCAGGTCCGGGCGGCGCTTGCAGCCAGTCGGGCACGACCATCACCGGCTTCAACGCCGACGTCACGGTGAATTGCTTCCAGATCACCGGTCCAACCACAGCTACGGCCAACGTCACCATCAGCCCGACGGCCACGGCATCGCAGAGCACGCTTACGCTCACTACCACCGGGACCGCCAGTTACGGCACAGAGGTGGACTTCGGCAGCTTTACGGTGGTGGTTGCGCAACCGGTTCTGACCATCGTCGATCCAGGGTCCGGGTTACAAGGCGGACAGAACATCACCGTCAACATCCTCGGTCAATTCACGGCCTTCGACAGCACCACTACGTTCCAGTTTGGTCCTCCCGGGTGCGCGCCGGTGGATGAATGCATCACTGTCAACGGCCCGCCGACTATTCTCGGGCCGGGCATCGCGACGCAAAGCATCAGCATCGGCAACCTGGCTCCGCTCGGCGGATACGCCGTAGTTGCCAATACGCCGGATGCAACCACGGCATCGCAACAGGTGGTGGGCGGCGCGTACTTCAGCGTCACTCCCAGCCTGGCACTGATCTCGGCCATCACGCCCAACACCGCCGCGCAGGGCCAAACTGTCCAAGTAGAGATGACCGGTCAGAACACGAATTGGGATAACTCGACCGTCTTCTCATTCGGCGCAGGCATCGTGGTGCAGAGCACGCAGGTCAACAATCTGACCGACGCCACTCTCACCCTGGTGATTCCGCCGCTGGCGCCCGAAGGTCCGACGAGCGCATCTGCCACCACGGGAGGCGAGATTGCCAGAATCACCAACGGCTTCGTCGTTCAGGCGGGCACTCCGTACCTGCTCTCCTCCGGACCCACTACGCTGCCGCAGCAGAGCACCGCTGTGTTCACGATCCTGAGCCAGGCAACCACGTGGACGCAGGCCAATCCGCCAGTGGTTTCCTTTGGCCCCGGCGTCATACTGACCAATACCATCGTCACCAGCCCGACTTCGTTGACCGTGGACGGCTACATACAGCCCACCACCAACGTCGGCGAACGTAATCTCACCGTTACCACCGGCACGCAGATTCTGGGACTGAACAATGTGCTCTACGTCAGTCCAGGGCCGGCGGTAATCAACAGCGTAACTGCGAACACGGCGGGGCAAGGCGTCAATCTGCCCGCGGTGCAGATCGTCGGCACCAACACTAACTGGGTGCAGGGAGTCACGCAGCTTACCTTCCCAGGTGTGCTCATCAACAGCTACACAGTTGTTTCACCGACACTGATTACCGCGAACATTACCGTTTCCGATTACGCGACGGCGGGCCAGGTGTACGTAACGGCGACGACTGGCGGCGAAGTGGCCACCGGCATCAACGTCTTCACCATTACCCAGACTCAAGCGGAGCTGCTCGCCGTTGTGCCCACCAGCGAGGTACAAGGCTGGACTGGAAACATCAACCTTACCGGGCAGTTTACTCACTTCAACACCGCCGCCGGCTGCGCGCCCAACTGCAGCGTGGTCAGCTTCGGTTCGGGCATCACCGTCAATAGCGTAACGGCGTCGAGCCAGACCCAACTGCAGGCCAACATTACCGTGCAACCGACGACGACGCTGGGTTATCGCAACGTCTCCGTCACGACCGGGACAGAATCTGTCCAACTCAACAACGCCTTCCAGGTGACTGTGGGCCCGGCGGCAATTCTGAGCCTGACTCCGAACAGTGGCGCACAAGGCAACAACTACACAGTGAACGTGGTTGGCAGCCAGTCCAACTTTGCGCAGGGCGTCACCACAGCCTCGTTCGGCGGCGGCATCCAGGTCACGGGTGTCACTGTCACCGATTTACTCCACGCCAGCGTCAACATCACGATTCCAACCTCGACCTCGCTGGGCGCGTACAACGTAACTCTCACTACCAACGGAGAGACCGCTACCATCCTGGGCGGCTTCACAGTGACTTCCGGATCTCCGCAACTGTCCGCCGTGAACCCGCCGACCAGCACCCAAGGCACCACCAACCTGAACGTCACCCTCACCGGCCTGTTCACGCACTTCAACACGGTCGCCGGCTGCGCGCCCAACTGCAGCCAGGCCAGCTTCTCCGGCACCGGCATCACGGTCAACTCGACCATTGCGTCCAGCGCAACCTCTGCGGTGGCCAACATCACCATCTCCCAGACCGCGACTCTCAGTTCGCGCAACGTGACGGTAACGACGGGCGCAGAAACCGCCTCCATCACCGGCGGGTTCACAGTGCTCGCCGGTGTCCCGGCAATCCTCAATGCAAATCCCGCGAATGGACAGGCGGGAGCGACGCTCAATGTAACCATCAACAGCCAATTCACCACCTTCACCGTAGCCTCGACTGCCAGCTTTGGTGACGGCATCGTTACCAACTTCACTACCTACGTCAACCCGACGCAGGTGATTGCCAACATCACCATCCCGACGAACGCCACGGTGGAGAATACCTATGTATCGGTGACCACTGGCGCCCAGGTTCTCACGCTGGACAATGCCTTCGCGGTAACGCCGGGAACACCGGTCATTACCCAGATCAGCCCGAACTTCGGCAATCCGGGCCAGAGTAACTTGACGCTGACCATTACCGGCCAGTACACCACCTGGACCTCCGCCTCAACGGTCACCATCGGCACTCTTGCCGACGGAATCAGTGTGGGCGGCGCTACCCCGGGATCGCCGGGTCCGGTGGTTTCGGCAACTCCGACCAGTGTCACCGTCTCCATCAGCATTGCCTCGGGAGCACCCGTCGGCCCGGCGGAAGTCACTGTAACAACCGGAGCTGTATCCCAGCAGGTTCCAGCGGGCTTCACCGTGCAGGCGGCAACCATACCGGCGCCATCGCTGATCTCGCTGAGCCCCGGACCGAACACCAATGTCAACAACGTACCCATCAACACCAGCTTCGTTGGGGTCTTCAGCCAGCCGATGAACCGGACCACGATCAACACCAGCACCGTGCTGTTGTATCTGGTAAGCAATCCCAACCAGGGATATGTCCCGGTGTCGGGCACGGTCAGCGTGGACGCCTCGGGTCGCATTATGACCTTCACGCCCACCAGCCTGCTGGCCGTCAATTCGGAGTACTACTTGCTGCTGACCAACAGCATCAAGGACGCGACCGGCAACACCTTCCCGCAATACGGCTACGTGTCCTTCTACACCGTTGACTCCGCAAGCGTCACGCCGCCGGTTGTGATTGCGGCTAATCCGCCGGCAAACTTCACCAACGTCGGCACTAACGTGATTCCGCAACTCCAGTTCAGCGTGGATATGGATCAGCAGACAGGGGCCGGGGTGACCCTGATGCAAGCCGGCAATCCCGTCACCGGAGTTTATAGCTGGAACAGCTCTGCCAATGGAAGCCCTGCTTGGGGACCGGGCACGATTTTGTCCTTCACCCCAACAACGCCGCTTACCCCCAACACCACCTACACGCTGGCGTGGGGCGCGCCTCTCACCGATACGGCCACCAACCCGGTCGTGCCTGGATCGTTTACCTTCACCACCGGCAGCGGCGCGGATACGGTAACCAACAACTCGGGCAGCAATTTCACCAATAACCTGACCAATGTCGGCACCAACTTTGCGCCGCGGATGAACTACTCCAAGCCCGTCAATCCCATCGACATCAACACCGGCACGCTGTTCCTCTACAACTCCGACAGCGGCAAGTACATCAACGGCACAGTTACTGTGGCGCCGAACGGCATGAGCGCCACATTTACGCCCACCTATCCGTTGTTGCCCGACACCTACTACCGGTTCTACCAGGCCGGCGGCAGCTACGACATGGATGGCAACACCCTGAACGGCGTCAATGACTACTTCACTACCGGCGCTGGCTCCGACACGACGCCGCCCTTGGTGGCCTCGATTTCGCCTGCCAACAACGCCACTGCCGTGCCCATCAACGCCCAGGTTGTGGCGGTCTTCAGCGCGCCCGTCGATCCCGACACCATCGCCAACGCAATCACAGTGACGCCTAGCGGTGGCTCAGCCATCGCCGGCACCACAACTTTGGCCAGCGACATGGTCACACTCACCTTTGTGCCTGCCAACACTCTCGAAGGAGGCACGACCTACACGGTTCAGCTGAGCGGCTATGCGGACCCGGCCGGCAATGCGGGCACACCGTTCAGCAGCACCTTCACCACCTCGGCCTCCATCGCGCCCATCAACGTCTCGACAGGCTTCAACGCAGGCGGGAACCTGATCACCGTCAACAACACTCCCGATGCGAACTGGACCTACGTGCCGGTTGCAAACCTTCCCGGGCAGGGCGGAGAGCCCCTGTACACCTTCACTGCCGGAGTCCACGCAACAGGGCCGGCGGCGCCACTCGAGGTCGTGGGTCCGGGCGATACCGGCTTCTATAGCGGATGGCCGGTCAACGGTCCGACTTCGGATTGGATCAATATCAATCCGAACAGCACGACCAACAATACGCTTGGCGTCTACTCGACGACCTTCAATATCACAGGCCCCACTGTGCCTGCCAACCTCTGCCTGGTGGGCTCCGTAGGAATTGATGACAACGGAGAATTGGCGATCAATGGAACCGCCATCACGAGCAACATCAGCGCCATCAGCAGCCTCGCTGCACTGAACGTCCCCGTTTCGAGCTACCTAGTGGTGGGCTCCAACACCCTGTCGCTGGGATGGGGCACTACTGACAACAACGACGAGGCCTTCCGCCTCGGGGCCAGCATTCAAACCTGCGGCGCCAGCTATACCGGCGGCTTGACGTTGACAAGCGCCACGCCAACTAACGGCGCTTCGAATGTTTCCACCAACACTACGATCACGCTGACCTTCAACCATGCGCTCGATCCGGCGACAGTCAATGCCACAACTCTGCCGGTCATGGTCGGCTGGAACAGCAACCAGGAGCTCACGGGGCAGCTATCAGGTCAACGGCAACGTGGTGACCTTCACGCCCGACAGCCCGTTCCCGACCAACACCACATCTACGTCGGAACCTGCAACGGTCCGATCGATCTGGCCGGAGACAGCGCCGGCGGCTGCTACACCGCACTCACCGATTTCACCACCGGCAGCACGGCCACGCCAGCGGGCAGCCCGTTCCAGGTCATCGCCTTCTCGCCGGCCAACAACGCGACCAATGTCGGCCTGCGCGCGCCGGTCGCGGCCACCTTCAACCGCTCCGTCGACTTGAGCACTATCAACGCCAGCGACTTTGCCCTGTTCCAGGGCGATTCGCAGAGTCCCTGGTGCTCTGGCGGCAGCTACTCGCACTCGCAGGACAACTCCACGATCATCTTCAATTGCGGCGTTCTGCCGTCCAGCTCCATCATGACCGCGTTCCTGAGCAGCGGCCTCACGGATTGGCAAGGCAACGGCGCTGACGCCCTTCACCAACCAGTTCACCACCACCTATTACGACTCCAACACCCACGGTTCGCTGGTCTCCGTGCGGCCGGGCAACCGGCGCCACTGGCGTCAACGCCAGCCTGCCCATCGTCCTCTACTTCAACCTGCCCATCAACCCATGCAACTGCAAGCAGCGGCATCCAGGTTGCGCGAGAACAACGCAGCGATCCCCGGCACGGTGCAGGTGCTGGATAACGGCTACACCCTCGAGTTCACGCCCAGCAGTCCGTGGACCGCCGGAGCGCTCATTCAGTGGTGGACCACAAGCAGCCTGACCGACACGGCCTACAACGCAACCATCAACACCACGTCCGGCTACTTCTATGCCGCCGCAAGCACGGCTACGCTACGTCCGCGGTGCAGGTGGCTTCTCCGTCGGACGACGCGACTGCGGCGCACTCAACACCATCTTCGACCTCCAGTTCAACACGCCGCTGAATCCGGCGACCGTAAACAGCACCAACATCTACCTTTACGACGGAAACACCGGCCTGCATGTGGCAGGTACGCTACTCGATGCCGCAGCCGAACGAGGTTCGCATTGTGCCGTCGGCCAACTTCGGCTCCGCTCGATTACTATCTACGTTTACCTCGACGCCTGGCCTGGAAAGCACGACCAGCGTTCCCTTCGGCTCAACCACCTATGTGACGTACTTCTACACCGGCAACCCGGTTGACACTACGCTGCCCGCGGTCGTCAGCGCGGTGCCGTACAACGGCGCCAGCAACGTGGGCGTCAATGTGGAGCCGGGCGTGGTCTTCAACAAGTCCATCGATCCGGTAAGCCTCAACAGCAATACCTTCCAGGTGTTGAACAGCGGCACTCCGCTTGCGGGCAGCTTCTGGTTCAGCTACAACGACACCAGGATCGAGTTTGTGCCCAACGCTCCGCTGCCGGCCAGCACCAACCTGACCATGAGTCTCAATGGCGTCCTGGATCAGGTCGGCAACCCGGTCATCTTCACCTCCAGCTTCGTGACCGGGGCGGCGCCGGACCTCACTGCGCCGACCGTGGTGTGGACCAGCATCCCCAGCAACGGAAGCATTCCGACCAACTCGATGATTACGGTTCAGTTCAGCGAGTCGATGGATGTGACCACCTTCTCAACCGGCGCCAGCGGCGACATCTACATCTACGACAGCTTACTGGGCGTGCGCGTGCCTGCCACGCTCTCCTGGAATTCAACCCAGACAGTCGCGTACCTGGTGCCGAGTTCTCCGCTGGCTGCCGGCCGCGAGTACTACTTCTACGTCAACACCGGCACGGATCTGGCCGGCAACGAGTTGAGCGGCATCGAAATCACGTTCTATGCCGAATTCACCAGCGCCACTTCCGCTCCTACGGTCATCAACTTCAATCCGCTGAGCGGAGTCCACCGGACTGGGCACCAATGCGATCGTTGAAGCGCAATTCAGCGCGCCCATCGATCCCAACACCGTCAACGGCGTCACGCTTAAAGCGGGCGGAAATCCGGTGACCACTTCGCCGGTGCTCAGTGCGGGTAATACCGTTCTGCAGTTGGTTCCTGCGGTGCCGCTCCAGCCCAACACCACCTACACAATGACCATTGCCGGTGTCAAAGATCCTGCGGGCAACGCGGTGGCCACGGTAACCAACTCCTTCACCACCGGCGCCACCTATGACGTCACCCCGCCAACGGTAGTCAGCACCGATCCGGTTAGTTGCAGCAACAACCCGGCGGGCTGCCCTGCGTACGGCATCAACGTGACGCCCAAGATTCTCTTCAACAAGCCGCTCAACCCGGTGGGGGTGAACGGGACCTACTTCGCTTTGGAATTGAACGATACCGGCCAATTCATCCCGGCAACAATTTCGCTGTCGGCAAATGGGCGGGAGGTGACGTTCACGCCGCAGGTTCCGCTGCTGCCCAACACGGAGTACAGGTTCTCGAATATCAACGGTGGCGGATCGGTGGACGAGGACGGCAACTACGCCAATTTGTCGTGGTACTACTTCTACACCGGCAGTGGCACTGTCACCACCGGTCCAACGGTCACCGTCACGCCGGCAAACGCCGCCACGGGCATTCCGCTGAACGCACAAGTCATCGCCAACATCAGCACGCCGATCGATCCCACCACTTGGACTCAGAACTCGATCCAGGTGCTGAACGGCGCAACTCCGATTGCGGGTACCGTAAGCCTGCCCAACATTCAGGAACTGGTCTTTGCGCCATCCAGTCCGCTGCTGGCTGGCACCACCTACACGGTGAATGTCAGCGGCTTCACAGACGCCAGCGGCAACCCGGTTGTGCCTTCCAGCACCACCTTCACCACCGGCACGTCAGCGTCCGGCGGAGGCCTCACGCTGGTCAGCAGCAGTTTCCCGTATACCACCCCCTATGCCACGAACGTTTCCACCTCGGCGCAGATCGTTCTCGTCTTCAGCCAGATTCTCGATCCGACGACGGTGAATAGCAGCACCATGGAGGTGATGGATACCTGGAACAGCAACCAGCCCCTGGCTGCGACCTATGCGGTGAACGGTAATACGGTCACCATCACCCCGGTGGTTCAATGGCCGGCCAACACCAACGTCACAGTCGGCGAGTGCGGCGGGCCCTCAGACATCCTGGGCGACGTGTTCTACAGCGGCAACTGCTGGGAGCAGGAACTGGCCTACTTCACCACGACGTCGGCCACGCCGGATACCACCCCCTTGACCGTAGTCTCGGTCAACCCGCCCAACGGCGCCACCAACGTGCGCCACGATATACCCGTCACTGTCACCTTCAACGAAGCCATCAAACCGGCTAGCGCCGGCGGCGACAATTCCTTGCTTTACGCCGGGCAGGACTTGCAAACCAACGGCAGCACCACGGTATCGGCCGACGGGCGCACCCTGACTGTCTACAACAGCGCGCTGGATAACGGCACCGATTACACTCTTGAACTGCCCGCCAGCGGAATCACCGACTGGTCTGGCAATTCGCTGGCCACAACCTTTATCAGCACCTTCACTACCGCAAACAATCCTCCCAATGGCGGTTCGCAGGTGCAGAGCACGCTTCCTGCAAACAATGCCAGCGGGGTTCCAACCAATACCCTGCTGACCCTTTATCTCAACCGTCCCGTGAATGTTTCCACGCTGGCGGGCAACATCAATGTCACCGTGAACGGCACGGTCCAATCCGGAACTCTGACGTCAATAGCCGGCGGCTACGAGGTGCAGTACACGCCCAGCACGGCGTTCCCCAACAGCGCGACGATTCAGTGGTTCTTCTCCAATGTGCAGGACATCTACGGCAATGTATTCGGCAGCGACAGCGGCTACTTCTATACCGCGGCCGCCCCGCCGAATCCATCCACAGCACAGCCAACAATCGTAGCCATCAGCCCGGCCTACGCTGGGTCGACGACCATGCCCACCAACGGCGAGATCGACATCGAATACAGCCAGCCGATCGATGCAACCACTCTGACCGGCAACGTGTACTTCAATACGCCGACCACGCCCGCCACGGTAACGCTGGTTTCGCCTACCGTGGTTCGCCTCACGCCCAATTCTGCAATGACTCCTGGCGCCACGTTCTATGGAGTTTGCACCAACAGCAACGTTAAGGGCACCAACGGTGTCGCCGCACAGGCTTCCTGCTACGCCACCTACTTCTACACCGCCAGTGGTCCTGACACCACCGCCGGCACTGTCACCATCGGCCCGCCGAACGGCTCGGTGAACGTGGGCACCAACGGCAACATCCGCCTGCAGTTCTCCAAGCCCGTGGATCGTACTTCGATCAACGCCACCAGTGTGCAAATCACCACCAGCGGCAATCCCATCCCCGGCACCTTCTCGTACAACTACACCAGTGACGACTTGGTAGGCGTCAACTTCACGCCGCTGAATCCGTTGCCGGCTTCGAGCCCGATCCAGGTGAGCGTCAACGGGCTGCTCGATTACGCGGGCAATAACTTCCAGTCCGCGACTTCGAACTTCACCACCGCGGCTACGCCCGACTACAGCACGCCAACCGTCACGTTCGACTTTAACGGCGGAACCACCGGGATCGGTACCAACGCATCCTTCACATGCCTCTACTCGGAGCCTATGGATCCGAGCAGCATCGCCTCCGCGGGCACCTTCGTATGGAGTTACTCGGCCAACGCGCGGGTCCCTGTTACTTACTCCTTTGCTTCCGACCTGATGGCCGTCACCATGACGCCAACCTCTCCGCTGGCAACAAACTCCGAGTTCTACTACTCCTGCCAGGACGCGTACAACCTTACCGGGACAGCGCAGAGCGGCACTACCTCCTCCTTCTACACCGGCAGCGGTACGGTCACCACCGGACCCACGCTGGTTGCGGCCAACCCGCCCAACGGCTACACCAACGTGCCGCTGAACACCAATCAGGGCCCGTGGCTCAACAGCAGCCTCGGCTTGCTGTTCAGCGAACCAGTCGCGCAGAACTCGCTGAGCGGCATCACTCTCACTCCGAATGGAGGCAGCCCGCTCCCGATTGGATTCCAGATGGAGGACGGCGACTTCATGGTCTGGGTGCAACTGCCCTCGGCCCTGCTGCCCAACACGCAGTACACCTATAACGTCACCGGCGTTACGGATTTGAACGGCAATCCGATGACGCCTGCGACCAGCACCTTCACCACCGGATCGAGTTACGACTACACCACTCCGGTGGCCACCTCTGCCACTCCGGCAAACGGTGTAACCGGCGTCAACGACGCCACGCCTGGGTTGTCGGTTACCTTCAACGAGCCCATGGACCCGGTCCTGATGGACTCCAGCCACATCTACCTGCGTACCCACAATACGCAGACCTTGGTTCCAACCACATGGACCCAATCGGCGGACTACAAGACGGTCTTCCTCACTCCGGCCGCCCCATTGGCTGCCGCCACAATTTACGATCTGGTCACGGCAAGTCCGGAAGGCTGGTACCTGTACTCGATCGCCGGAAACTACTACAGCCAAACCGGAGTGGTGACTACCTTCACGACGCAATAGAGACGGCGTTTGCAACACTGCCGGCGGTGAGCCCATTCTGGGCCGCCGCCGGAGAGTTGTTCCAAGTTAAATCAGCTTGGCGCCTTCTCGTCGCTTGAGTTGTATCTATATTCAACCTGACGTCACGCGCTGCGTCTTTTAATTCTCGCCCTGATGCAAAACCCAACGCTATCGAGGGACTCCTCAGGCACGGCCAGCAGTGACCTTGCCGAAGACGCGGCAGAAATTCCCTCCACAAACTTTATGGATATCCTCGCGCGTAAGGCCCTGACGGAGCATCTCGGCGACAACGGCGTGCAGAAAGCTCCCGTCCATGTCAGGCCAGGCTGGATTCGTAGACTGTCCCGGACTGTGCTTCCCAAAAACTCCAGCCGGTCGAGAATTTGAATAGAAAACCCAATTACTTAACTGTTAATAGCTGGTTGGGTCGACCAACTCGTGCTCGATGGAAAGCTCTTAGAATCAAGACCGACGGCGTTTTGGCGTGGGAAAACTGAAACATAACCAAACGGCCGAAGTCATTGTATGAATTGCATTTGCCTGAATTCGAGCGTTGCTAAATCATGACTGTAGACGATTTTGTAGCGGTGATTGCATTCATCGTGCGATGAAAACCCAATAAAGACGTGCCTTCGAGTAATAGGGCATCTGTGCTAAAGGCAGAAGGCTCTCTAATAGGTCCGTTCAGGACTTGCACTGCATTGAAAATAATGGTCGGGGCGGAGGGATTCGAACCCCCGACCCTCTGCTCCCAAAGCAGATGCGCTACCAGACTGCGCTACGCCCCGATGCCTCTTTCGATTGTAACCCGGTTTGATTTGCTTCCATCGATCTCGTGGCGCGGCTCAGGGCACCGGCCTTCATTGGCGCGCAAATCGCGCGGGCCCATCTGCCTCGATGCTACAATCAGTAAGGGTTATGGCGGCTATAGTTCAGCGGCAGAACGCCTGACTGTGGCTCAGGATGTCGTGGGTTCGATCCCCACTAGCCGCCCCAATAGAAACAAGAGACTTAAGAGCAATTCCTTCCTGTAGCGTGCAATGTTGCGCCAGTTTGCATGTTGATCTAGTGTCCTGTCTCTGAAATAAGTTGCATAACTTCCGTGGGGCCCTTCATCGGATAGAGTGGGAGGAACTCCGATGGGGCGGCCGCTCATTCCGTTGTCGGTCAACGCCGAAGATCAGTCGCAGATGGTGGCGTGGACCAGGAGACCGAAGACCGCGCAGGCTCTAGCCATGCGCTCGCGCATCGTTCTGCTTGCCGCAGATGGGTTGAGCAACACAAGCATAGCGCGCCAGTTGAACCTGACTCTGCAGACCGTGGGCAAGTGGCGGCGGCGTTATCTGGATCAGGGTTTGGATGGTCTTCTCGATGAGCCGCGGCCGGGCACCTCGCGTAAGCTCTCCGACAAGGATGTCGAGCGGGTACTGGCTCTAACCCTGGAGTCGACCCCCAGCGATGCTACGCACTGGTCCACACGCTCCATGGCTAAGCGTGCCGGCCTCAGCCGTGCCTCGATTCATCGCATCTGGCAAGCCTTCTCCCTGGCGCCGCACCGCTCCGAGACGTTCAAGCTATCCAAAGACCCGCTGTTTATCGAAAAAGTGCGTGACATCGTCGGCCTGTATCTGGCGCCGCCGGATCGCGCTCTGGTTTTATGCGTCGACGAAAAAAGCCAGATTCAGGCCCTGGACCGCACCGCTCCGCTGTTGCCCATGCGCCCCGGACAGATCGAACGCCGCTCCCACGACTACGTCCGCCATGGAACAACCAGCTTGTTTGCTGCCCTGGATACAAAAACAGGCAAGGTGATCGGACAGACGCAACAGCGCCATCGCTCCGAGGAGTTCCGCAAGTTCCTCGACACCATCGAAGCCAACGTTCCCGCCGACCTCGATATACACCTGATTTTGGACAACTACGGAACCCACAAGACGGCGTTGATTCGCAACTGGCTGGCCAAGAGGCCGCGCTACCACCTGCACTTCACGCCCACTTCCGCCAGTTGGCTTAATCTGGTCGAGCGATGGTTTGCCGCACTGACCGAAAAGCAATTGCGGCGAGGTGTGCATCGCTCCACCAAAGACCTGAAGAATGCTATCGCGGCCTTCATCCAAAACCACAACCGTGATCCAAAACCCTTCGTCTGGCACAAAACCGCCGACCAGATCCTCGATTCCATCGCTCGCTTTTGTGTGCGAACTTTAGAGACAGGACACTAGTGTAGTCCGCCACACAGATGTTCATTTATTGAGGACGGCCTGAGCGCGGGTGACTTTTTCGAGGATATCGTTTGCTTTGGCGGTCCAGATGAAGGGCTTGGGATTCTTGTTGTGACCGTCGATGTATTCTCCGATGGCCATGATGAGTTGTTCCAGATCCTGGAAGACGCCACGCCGAAGTTGATTGCTGGTCAGGTCGCGAAAGAAGCGCTCCACCATATTCAGCCAAGAGGCGGAGGTCGGCGTAAATCGCACATGGAAGCGCTTATGCTTGTCCAGCCAACGCTTAACGTTTTCATGTTTGTGCGTCGCGTAGTTGTCGCAGATCAGGTAGATTTCCTTGCCAGCCGGCACTGTTCGATCGATCATACGCAGGAAGCGGAGCCACTCCTGATGCCGGTGCTTCTGCTGGCATAGGCCGAAGACTTCGCCATTGGCTGTGTTGAGCGCGGCAAACAAGGTCGTCGTTCCATTGCGCTTGTAGTCGTGCGTCATGGTCGCACCGCGGCCTTTCTTCATCGGCAGACCGGGTTGGGTGCGGTCAAGTGCTTGTATCTGGCTCTTCTCATCCACGCTCAACACCAGCGCATGCTCGGGCGGATTCAGATAAAGCCCGACGATCGCTTCCAGTTTGCTGGCGAACTGAGGATCGTTGCTGACCTTGAAACTGTCCACGCGATGCGGCTTGAGGCCGTTGGCCTTCCAGATACGTCCTACCGTGGAATCGGAGATGCCCACTTCGCGAGCCATCGTGCTGCGCGACCAATGGGTTGCATTGACCGGCCTGCTCTGCGTCGTCTTCTCGATCACCTGAGAAACGACGCTTGCGGAAATGGATGGCTTCCGCCCCGGCCTTGCCGCATCCTTCAGTAATCCGTTGAGCCCCAGTTCGAGAAAGCGCCCTCGCCACAGAGCCACAGTGCGCGGCGCGATTCCCATTTGCGCGGCAATCCGGTTGTTCTGAAGCCCGTCGGCCGCCCAGAGCACTATGCGGCTTCGCATCACGACGCGGGCCGCAGTCGAACGGCCGCGAGCTTGCCGCTCCAAACTGCGACGGATACCTTCTTCCAAAACTATTGGCTCTGCAACACGCATATCGAGGCCCTCCCATCATAAGATGGCTCTCGACGCATAAACGAATCTATTTATGACGGGCTACACTAGGAAGGAATTCATGGCGCTCAGGCTCTACAGACGGCATCGTAAAGAGTGCGAAGCCTGACATCCCGAAGACTTAAAGAGCGGTGAGTTCGAAGAAGCCCGACGCGGCTGGAGGCGGTGCGGTTGCCCGATTCGCGCTTCGGGGACGATTCGAGGCAAGTTCAAGAGACAATCCGCCTGCCAGAATCCATGGCAGCCTAAAAGCAAAACAAGAACAAAAACTTCCCCTAAAGGAAAAAGCAAAAACTGTCCGAACTACCGGGACCACCTCAGTATTCCTGCCGGATTGCCATCGGCGTTCAAACGAAAATCCGCACACACAGGATAATGATCGGAGGGATAGAGATCTCCCCGGCAGTGAGTCACGGTTTCAGCTTGCAACGGCACGCCTGCATTGCGATGCAGGATCCAATCGATTCTTCTCGGCGCGCGGCCGGCAGGCATGCGGCCAAAGCCATGCAAAGTACCCTCTGGGCCAATCGTGCACCGCGCCGTTTTCCAAGAGTCCTCGAGGTTTTCTGTCAGCAGCTTGTAGATTTCGCCGTCAACGGGCGAGTTGAAATCCCCGGTAAGGAAGAGCGGAAGATTGTCAGGAAGGTGAGCGATCGCGCGCAAGACCACGAGCGCCGATTGGCGCCGCATTTCGTCTGCGCCCCGGCCATATGGCATGTGGGTGTTCAGAATCAATATCTCTGGGCCGTTAGCCTGTTTGAGGCGGCCCCAAGTCACCATGCGCGGCCGGGGAATTCCCCAGTCGGCAGAGCCTGGCACATCCGGTGTAAGTGAGAACCACCAGTCGCCGCACTCCGCTACGGCGAATCGGCGGCTGTCAAAGAAAATCAAGTTGTGTTTATCGCGGTCGTCCCCAAACCTGCCGCTTCCGAATGATCCGAGCCAGGGAGCTTTCTCGCGGATGAATGCTGCCTGCTCGACGAAGATTTCCTGCGTTCCGAGCAGATCCGGTCTCTCGATGCAAATCGTCTCAGCCAGCAGGTCCTTGCGATGTTGCCAGGCGTTCGGTCCGTCGTCTCCGTCCATTTGGCGGACGTTGAACGACATCACGCGCAACGATGCTGAAGATTCCATCCGGACCCTCGCCTCCAGCCGCACTTTACATGGAGCGGCAGGGGCGAATAATCAACTTGAGGTGAATTTTCGGCGGCGATACTTCCATTACGAAATATGCGCTGACTCTCGTTTTGCGCGTCCGGTTTTCTGGGTGGAGCGGCCGTGGCGTCGCGCGCCGTTCCTGGGTGCGGCAGATACCATCTCCGGCTCGTCTTGGCCAATGGGGAGGGCGATCGAGGTCTGCAGCATCTTCTCTCTTTCGACCTGCATTTTCTCCGCAACAGAGTCGAGGATCTCCAATGCCCGATGTCCGTCTTCGCCTGCAAAGTACTTGCGCAGGATTTCCAACATGGGCCTCCAATCGGTGGAGAGTCTATGCATGACCGCTTGCCCGTGCGGCGTGAGAAATACCTGGCGAACACGTTTGTCCGTAGGGCTGGACTTACGGCGCAGGATTCCTCGTTTTTCCAGCAGCGTCACCATTGCCGTAACCGTATTCGGTTCGGCGAAGATCCGGTTGGTGATCTCGGTTTGGCGAATGCCCGGTTCCAGTAGCACGGAACGCATCAGGGCGTACTGTTCGGTGGTCAGGCGGTACGGGCTGAAGACGACGTCGCCGCAGCGGCAAATCGAAAGAAAGGCGCGCCTTAGACGCCTCACGACATGAAGAGACTTCTCTTGCGGCTGCTGTTCAACTGGCGCCAAGTTGCGGTCGATCTGTTCCTCGGAACGTGACATTGCAATTCAGACTCGCATTCTCGATTCCTGCATTACCGAAGGAATGCCCAAGCACCTGGTGTGAATTGAGCGGGTACGAATCTTCGGATACGCAAAAGGCTCCCGACAGCAGGCGTAGCAGCGCTTTTGCGATCCCGGCACCTGCAATTCTTTCAAGTATTGTGCCTTACTGAACGTCTTACGGGACCAGGATAAGAAGAAGTATAGCAAAGAAAATGCGGTTCTTACGCAAGAAAACTCCAGATTGTTCGTAAACGACTATTTATTGCATTGCCTGATTCCGATGCCTGTAAAACAGAATTGCCTCGAATGCTATGTCTCTCAATCCAGCCCTGCGGGCCGGTTCCAGGCAGAAGCACTCCAATTGAAATAGCGACTTTCTTTGCACAAATGATCTAACCGGGCAGCATGCACCGCCAGCAATGTAGGAGCGCCTTAATTCCTTTGAATTGAAATAAATCATCTCTGCCTCGCGTATCCTGTCATCAATTTGTATTCGTTCGTGTACGAAGTTTTAAATTTCCGGTCATCATTTCGCAACCTTTGCCCCCGTACACTGCTCTCGCACGACGACAAACGCTCCAATGCTTTGGCTCACTCGGGATGACTCCCAATAAATCCAGATCTGCGTTCCCCAGGGCAAACGGAGAGGCGCAGGACAACAAAGCACATTCACCAGGAGGCAGTGCCATGCGATGCACGTTCAGAGGAATTCAAAATTACGTGGCAGGAGGTTTGCTCCTGTTGACGCTTGCTTTCGGCGCGCGCGCATCCGCGCAGAACGCGACCGTTAGCGGTCATGTGACGGACGCCAGCGGAGCCTCCGTCAAAGGCGCAGACGTAACGCTGGTTCGGCCAGCCACCCGGGTGAAGACTGTCGCCAGGAGCGACGCACAGGGTGATTTCGTCCTGCCTCCGGTAGCGCCGGGCCATTACGATTTGACGGTGCGCGCGCCCGGCTTTGCCGCTTGGACCGATACCGGCATCGTACTGGAAGTCGGCGAGACCAAGGCAGTCAACGCAAATCTTGTCATTAGCTCAACCAGCCAGACGGTCATGGTGACCGACGTCGCGCCTGAGCTCAACACGCAAAGTGCCGACCGCGGAACGGTCACGGAACAGCAACTGGTTTCAAATATTCCTCTGGATGTGCGCAATCCGTTTCAAGAGACAAACTTCACACCTGGTGTGGTGCAGAGCAACTTGCTGACGGCGGGAACCAATATGTCATCGCAAAGCACCACCAATACTTTTTATATCGAGGGCACGAAGAGCGGCGAGTCGGAGATCTTGATCGACGGCGCGGCCAACACCGTGTTCTATGACACGCACGCCGCGGGCGCCATACCGACCCTGGATTCTGTCCAGGAGTTCAAGGTCTACACCGCCGCCTACGCTCCGGAGTTTGGCCACACCGGCGGCGGCGTGCAAAGCTATAGCATCAAATCCGGGACCAACAATTTCCACGGAGGAGTGTGGGAGTACTTCCGCAACCAGTCCATGGACGCCAACGGCTGGAATGCAAATCAAGCGGGCCAGGGCAAGCCGTCGTTCGGAAGAAACCAATTTGGGGGCATGATTGGCGGCCCGGTGGTCATCCCTCACGCCTATCACGGACGCGATAAGACCTTCTTCTTCGGAAGTTACGAGGAGCTTATCGACAGCTTTCCGGGCTTAGCGCTAGGCGGCACCGGCTTCACCTCGACAGTGCCCACGGCGCTGGAGAAGACAGGCGATTTTTCCCAAACCCTTAACTCGAACGGAACTCTGAACACAATTTACGACCCGAGCACGACCGTCTCCGAGCCGGCAAATTCGTCCTACTCATGCCCGGACGGCAAGACATATCTAACCACGAAAGCGGGCTATTACCGCTGTCCGGCTTACTATAACGGCAAGTACAATGTCCTCAACCCGAATTCCCTCAACTCCGTTGCGCAGGCCCTTCTCGCTCTGTATCCTCTGCCCAATCAGGCCGGAGTGGGCGGCAGCGACGAGAATAACTACTTCTCGTCCGCGACTACCGAAGATAAGGATTACAGCTACGATATCCGGATAGACCACAGATTTTCCGACAAACAAAGCATCTTCGGGCACATAGACTTCAACGATAACTACGTTCTTTACGGTCCGGTATTCGGACAGACTAGCCTTACGCCTACCTATGGCAACAATCTCCTTCCGCTGCGCAATATCATGGTCGATCACACATGGGTCATTTCTCCCACGATGATCTTCGATCACCACCTTTCCTGGGGGCACATGGAATCCCATCGCGGTTCCGTGAATCCGCTGGGCACATCCCCGTTCGAGATTCCCGCAAACGCCGCGCCCGGTATTACCGCGACGTTTACGCCCGAAGTCGCGGCAACCACAAACCAGCTTGGACAGATCGGCAACTTGGAGCCCTATGAGCGGAACCCGAGTTCGGTCTACCAATATGCTCGCCGCCATTTCGTGGCTCAAAGGCGCGCATACCTTCAAGTTCGGCGCCGATCTGAGGCGGTTTCCCGACCAATTGATGGATCCCCAGCTTCTAGTGGTGAATACGTCACGGACCTTCACCGGCGGACCCTACGCGAACTCGGTCACCGGAACCACAGGCAACGCGATAGCGGAGTTGCTGCTGGGCCAGGCGACGGTGACCAGCGGCTACGCGCCCAAGGTGAACTTCAGGCACCAGTACTACGGGGTCTATGCAGAGGATACCGTAAAGCTCACTCATAAGCTCACCGTCACCTATGGCCTCCGCTACGGACTTGGAAGGCGCCGACGTGGCAGACGGCAACGAGTTGAGCTATCTCGACACAACGGATCCTTCCGCCATCGCGTCTCAGATTCCTTCCAATCCGTATGTATCAGGTTCGGGTCTTGTGGGCGGCGTGGGAATTGTGGGACTGAACGGCCAAGCCGCACCTTGCAGATTCCTGGCAAGCTGCATTTCGACCCGCGTTTGGGTATTGCCTATAGCCTCGACTCAGAAGCGGTCGGTACACGCGCGGCTTTGGCATCTTCCATCATCCGACGGCAACGTGGCAGAACCAATCCCGCCTCGTATGGATTTACGCGGAAATCCACGTCGATCGATGCGGCAGCCAACGGCTTCAGCCCGCTGTATAACCTCTCGAATCCTTTCCCGTCAGGCCTGCCTTCGGTCTACGGCAACAACCCCACGCCTCTCCCCGGGAACAATACCGGCAGCGGTCCTCTCAGTATCGAGCTGGGACAGAGCATCACCGGCAATCCGCGCCAGCAGAGCTGATGCCTACCAGGAAATCTGGTCTCTTGACGTGCAACGCGAACTGCCTAGTCACTTCGTTGTCACCGTCGCATACGCGGGCAGCGTGGGGATTCACCTCTACGGCGCCACTCAGATATAGCCAGCTCACCGATGCGGATCTGGCCATGGGAAGCACCCTCACCACAGCCGTGCCCAATCCCTTCTACAACATCATCACCGACCCCAGCTCCGTTCTGAGCAAGAGCACGGTGCAGGAAGGCTACCTGCTTCGCCCCTTCCCGCAGTTCACGGGCTTTGAAGCCCTGAACGCTGACTGGGGACACTCGAATTACCAAGCCGGTCAACTGACATTGGAGCACCGGATGAGCCAGGGGCTCTCCATGTTACTGGGATACACCTACAGCAAAATGATCGACAACGTTGGAGAAAGCGGCACTACCGCCACGATTCAAGACAACGGTTGCATGGCTTGCGAAAAGTCGATCGCCGACCTGGACCAGCCAAATGTGTTGCGGCTGAGCACCGTCTACGAACTGCCTTTTGGCCCTAAAAAGCCGTTCCTGAATCAGGGCTTTGCCAGCTATGTCGCCGGGGGGTGGTCGTTCGGCGGAACCTACCAGTACAGCACCGGCCAGCCGCTTCAGCTCACGGCGCCCGTTGCATTGGGGAGCGGTCTGTTGGGCAGCTCCGTCATGCGTCCGGAGCTTGTGCCCGGACAAAGCATTACGGACACCAGGGGACTGCCGTCCTTAAACGGAGTGCCGCCTAGCTTCAACTACAACGCATTTATGCAGCCGGGACAAAATTGCCACGGGGCGTCTTCCACCTCACCCTGTGCGGGGAACTCTTCAGAGACTGCGGGAACAGCTAACCCGTATCTCTTCGGCAACGCGCCACGCTATCTCTCCGATGTACGAAACCCCGCCTACTGGGATACGGATTTGTTTTTTGCCAAGTCAACGAAGTTCAGCGAGGGTATGAGCGCAACCTTCCGCATTGAGGCGCTGAACGCGCTCAATAACGTAGTCTTCGGTTCTCCGGATGTAGGCGTATCGGACACTAACTTCGGCTATAATCCCCAGACCCAAAGCAACCATCCGCGTTGGGTGCAGATCAGCGGCCGGTTCACATTCTAGTAACTAAGTCGTAACTGCCGGCGGCGATTGTTGCCGCCGGCTTTCTTCTGCGTAGAATAGCGCGAAGCCCGCACTGCATTGGCTTCGTGGCAATCGGAATCCATCAGACTGTAACGTTTCTCTTGCAAAATGGAGATGCATGACTGTGGAATTTGCGCTGACCAACGCTCACATTGTGACGCCGCACGAGTCCTTTCACGGCTCGGTGCGGGTCATTGACGGTCGTATCGCCGAGGTTGAGCCGGGTTCGCTCTCCGTACCGAACGCGATCGATTGCGAGGGCGACTTCCTTATTCCCGGCCTCATCGATCTGCATACAGACAACCTTGAGCACCACGTAAAGCCAAGGAGCAATGCCGACTGGCCGGTAATGGCAGCTCTGTTGGCTCACGACGCACAGATGGTCTCGGCGGGCATCACAACCATCCTCGATTCCTTGGCTGTCGGGGTTGTGGGCTATGCGTCGCGCACCTTCGAGGCCCTGAAGAAGACGGTGGCCGCGGTGGGCGCCCTCCGGCAGGAACGAATCCTGCGTGGGGATCACTTGCTTCACCTGCGCGCCGAAACATCGAACGAAGGTCTGGTCGAACAGTTCTCCGCCGTGTATCCGGGTCCGCATGTTCTGCTCGTCTCTCTCATGGACCACACTCCCGGGCAGCGCCAATGGCGCGATCTGGATAAGTATGTCGCCATGGAGAAGAGGGACTTTCATTTAACGCAAGAGGAGATCGACCGGTTCCTCGATACCGCGCAGGATCGCCATCGGCGAATCTCGGGGCCTAACCGCGCCAACATACTCTCCATGTTGGAGGGTCATGCGATCGCGTTGGCCAGTCACGACGATACCACCGAAGAGCATGTCGAGCAGGCGCACGCGGAGGGCATCACCATCTGCGAATTCCCAACGACTCTCGAGGCAGCTGAAGCAGCGCGGCGCAAGGGCATGATGATTGTGGCTGGCTCGCCGAACCTGGTGCTGGGCCGATCGCATTCCGGCAATGTTTCGGCGCTGGATCTTGCCGGCCGCGGACTGCTCGATGCGCTCGCGTCGGATTACGTTCCGTCGAGCCTATTGCACGGAGCATTCCTGTTGCACGAGAGGCTCGCGATGCCTCTGCACAAGGCGATTGAGACAGTCACGGTGGCCCCAGCGCGCTTGACGGGCCTGAATGACCGGGGGAGCATTGCGCCGGGTCTGCGCGCCGACTTGGTGCGACTGCGTGTTGCACGCGGCATCCCGCTGGCAACCATGGTCTGGCGTGAAGGTCAGCGCGTGGCGTGAGGCTCCAATCCGAAGGAGGTTCCCATCGTGACAGCCGACCGCAAAGCAATGCTTCTGAAAATCCTGGCGGAAAAGTCCTTTCGCTTTTCCGAGTCGCACCTCTCCGCTGGAGGCTCCAGCGACTACTACATCGACTGTCGTACCACCACGCTTACGGCCGAGGGCGGACGGCTGACTGGCCTCGTCATTCTCGACCTGTTCCGCGAAAAGCAATTGTCGCCACGCGCGATAGGCGGCCTGACGCTCGGCGCCGATCCGGTGGTCTCGAATGTCGTTGCAGCAAGCGCATGGCTTGCATTTGGCAATCCAGGCGCAACCGTAATCGACGGATTTCTGGTGCGAAAAAAGCAGAAGGAGCACGGCGCAGGCCGGCGCATTGAAGGATTCTGCGAGCCCGATGCTCCGGTTGTGATCGTCGACGATGCGTGCACTACCGGGGCATCGATCTTGACGGCAATCCGCGCCACTCAGGAATCAGGAATGCGCGTAATAGGCGTGGCCTGCCTGGTGGAGCGGGAAGAAGCAAATGGCAGGCCCGCAGTTGAAATGGCTGCTCAAGGAGCTCCGTTCTACAGTGTCTTCAGCGCAGGTGAAGTGCGTGAAATGTACCTGGGCGCGCAGCAGAAACGAGTCATACAGTCCCGGGAGAGAAGTTTGTCTACACCACAATCCAAGACGTCTGCGTGAGGGCCGATCGCGTCATCGAAGGGAAATCAGCATGCCGGCATCGCAATATATCCGCAGCTTACGAGCAAAAATAGGACACGATCTCCTTTCGCTGCAGTCAGCGACGGTCATCCTTTTCGACGAAGTCGGACGAATGCTGCTCGCGCAAAACAAAGAGACGGGAGTGTGGATGACCATTGGCGGCGCGATTGATCCCGGTGAGGAACCGGCCGATGCCGCGGTTCGGGAGTGTTGGGAAGAGACGGGTTTGCTGGTCGAACCGACCCGATTACTGGGCGTATTCGGGGGCCCGTCTTTTCGAATTGCTTATCCCAACGGGGATATTGCGTCGTATGTCGCGATCGCTTTTGAGGCTCGAAAAATCTGTGGAACTCTGCGCGCCGATGGATTGGAGACTTCAGCGTTGAAGTTCGTCTCGCGCAATGAATCGGAGTCATTGACCATGGCCCCCTGGAACGAATTCATGGTAGCCACTGCTTTTGGATGCAAGGATCGAGCCTATTTTGCTCCACCTACCTGGCAGCCGCCCCAAAGTGCGTGAGCGGCCGCCAAGGACGCGGCACAGATTATTTCGAATACTTCTCAATAAACTCCTCCGCGCTCATCTTGCGGAAGTCGGGAAGAGCGATCTCGAGTTTGTCGCGCGACCAGTCCCACCACGCAAGGTTCATCAGATCTTCCTGCACCTTCTCGGGAAAACGAAAGCGGATCAATTTCGCCGGCACGCCGCCAACAATGGCAAAAGGCGGCACATCTTTCGAAACCACCGCGCCCGCGCCAATGCCCGCGCCGGTGCCGATCTTCACGCCCGGCAAAATCGTTGAGCCGTGGCCGATCCACACGTCGTTGCCAAGCACAACGCGATGCGATGCGCGCCACTCGAAGAACTCGGAGTCATCCTCCACCGCGAAGCCGTAGGACTCGCTGCGATAAGTGAAGTGATGCAGCGCCGCACGCCACATGGGATGGTTACCGGGATTGATGCGAGTAGACGCCGCGATCGAGCAGAACTTGCCGATGTCGGCCCAGACGATGCTGCAACCCTGCACGACGTAGGAATAGTCGCCGAAGGTCGATTCATTCATCGAAGTGTGCGGGCCAACGGAGGTGTATATGCCAAGCTGGCAATTGCGCACGCGTGCGGTCGGGTCGATGCGGGGCTCCAGCCGCAGCGTCTGCCGGTGGTGCTTCTCCGCAGGTTCAGGCGCGATATCCAAAAGCTGAACGGGTTCGGTCGCCATGTTGTCTCCTTGTGTTGGGAAGTTGAAAATGCTCGAAGATCAAAATACGGCTGGAGCCTCCAGTTCCTGGCGCAGCCATTCGGCCGTCGCAGGTAGAACCGAGAGTATTCGCTCCTGAATGCGATCGAAGCCATCCTGAGTGAAGCCTTCAAATCGCAGCGAGACAACCGCCTCAGTACCGGATTCGCGAATCAGAATCAGTCCGTCGGGCATCGTCAGCCGCAGCCCGTCGATCTCCATCGAGCTGGCCTCTGGGAACGCCCTGCGCAAGGCATTCTTCGCCAGATCGAAGCAAACCAGCGAAGCCGGGATGCGCAACTCCGGAGTGGTTAGAATCTTCGGAAGTTCGCGACGCAATGTGCGCAGTTGAGTGCCGCTCCGCTGCACCAGATCAAGAAGGAAAAGAGAAGAGAACAGTCCATCGTCTCCGCCCTGGAGTTCCCGGAAGAAATAATGGCCGCATGCGTCCAATCCAAGTAGTGCATCTTCTTTCACCATCCGGCCGCGCATGAAAGCGTGCCCCGTGCGTTCGAGCAGCGGGTCCCCGCCTGCTTCGAGAACTGCGCGACATACCGCGTCGGAGAACTTGACGTCGGCGACGACTTTGCGGTTTGCATCGCCAGCAAATTCGGCTGCGCTCAGCGCCGCGCGCGCAACCAGAATCGCGATCTCGTCCGGCGGCACATAAGATCCGTTCTCATCGACAAAGGCTGCACGGTCGCCGTCTCCATCCCACGCGATGCCAATTGCGCCGGCATGTTGCTGCACCGCGGCGGATAATCGGGTCAGATTTCCGGCTCTGGCGCAATCCGGGGATCGGTCGGGAAAACTTCCATCAGCCGTGCAGGAAAGGCACACCGCCTCGAAGCCAAGGTCGGCGAAGATTACCGGCGCCAGTTCCGACCATGCCCCGTTGCCTGCATCGATCACGACTCGCTGCCGTCCATTTCCCTGTAGTCCGCGCCACCGCTTCAGGATCGACTTCATGTAGAGGGGCCGCGCATCGACGCTCTCCATGCTGCCTGTCCCCCAGCGAAAAGCGCGCATTTTGGTGAGCTCGCGGATTGCCTGCAGTTGCTCCGGAGTCGTGGGCACGGAGCCGAGCATTAGCTTGAGCCCATTGTGTTCAGCGGGATTGTGCGAGGCCGTCACAATCAGCACTGCGTCGGCTTTAAGATGCTGCGCGGCAAAGTACGCAAGAGGAGTCGGGCCCTGGCCGGCATCGAGAATTTTCATTCCGGTCTGCGCGAGTCCATCCGTCAGAGCGGTCTTCAGTTCGTTGGTGCTCAGCCGGTAATCGCCGGCAACCAGGACACGCGCGTCATGCCCAAGCATGGTGCCAATGGCGCTTCCGATATTGCGAAACAGCGCCGGAGAAACGCCGTCCGGAAACGTACCGCGCAAATCGCATGGCTTCCATACTTGTTCAGCCGCGGGATGCAATGTCATCAGGACCTCAAATCCGCCCGTTCAACCAATCGGAATGGACTGCCCGGAACCGGTTCGTGAAAAATGCAAATGGAGTCGACGGGGAAGATCTGTCCACACACCGGTGCAAACCGCTCGACGAGAGCCTCTTCCAAGTGCGGCAATTTCTCCTTCGGCAAAGAGCCGGTGAGCGACATGTGAAACTTCCATGTTTCGAAGACGTATGGATATCCCCAGAGCCGTACATATTGGCGCTCCTGGTCGCTCATTGAGTCCCGCAAACGTAAAGCAAGTTCCTCGTCGGATGCCGGCGCACGGAAATAATCGAATGTTCGCACACACTCTGCCGCGAGCGCCGAGAACTCCGTGCTAGGCGTGGAAAGCGTGAGCGCCAGGAAGCGCCCCAACGTTCCCACCGTGAGTGGCGGAGCCGCGAAGCTCTTGTAGCTAGCCGCGAACGTGCGCACTGCATTGCGCAGTTCGTCGTACGTCGACCCTGTGGCGAGCCGGAACGGAGGCTTCAGCGTCGCGTGAAAACCATATCGCCGCGGACTTTCCGTTGCGGTTCGCCATTCTACGCGGCTAAGTCCATTCGACAAAGCAGGGTCGAGCCTCTCGCCGGCGATTGCATCTCGTCCCAGCCAGTGGCTCCCCAATCGGAACAGGTCGCAATCCGGTTTTGGGGAAAAGTAGATCGCGTATCTCGATATGTGTTTGCCAGTCTCAGCCATACCTTACAGTCTGCATACTCTCAGTGCAGCGTTACAAGAAAGCTAATTCACTGCCCGGGTGTCCGTTCGAATGTGCTGCGAATTCACTGCTGGCTGGCGCGTATTCTTCGAGAGCTTCGTCGCTGCTCTCCTGTTGCGCAAACTGAATCTGAAACAGGCGCCAGTACAGTCCGCGTCGCGCCAGCAATTCTTCGTGCCGGCCAGCTTCGGCCACCATGCCCTTGTGCATGACCAGAATGCGGTCGGCGGCAAGCACGGTGGACAAACGATGCGCGATGACGATCGTCGTTCTGTTTTCCAGCAGCCGGCTCAACGCCCTGCGGATGCGAACCTCCGTCTCTACGTCGATGTTCGAAGTTGCCTCGTCGAGAATCAAGAGCTGGGGATCGTGGGCGAGGGCTCGGGCAAAGGCGATCATTTGCTTTTGCCCCGTCGACAAGTTATCGCCGCGTTCCTGCACCCATGTTTCGAGTCCCTCCGGCAGATGTGCCACCATCTCATCCAGCGCGATTGCCCGCGCAGCGCGCCGTACAGCTTCTTCAGCGAGCGTCTCCGAGCCAAAGCGGATGTTGTCCAGAATCGTTCCTTCGCGAACGTATGTGTCCTGCAGAACAACACCGAATCGCCGGCGCAAATCCGCCGACTGCATGGCGCGAATGTCAATGCCTCCAAGACGGATGGTCCCGCGCTGCGGCTCATAAAATCGCAAGAGCAAATTGCTCAACGTAGTCTTGCCCGCGCCGGTGTGCCCAACAATCGCCAGCATTTCTCCGTCATGTACTTTGAAGCTGACGTCATTTAGTACCCATCGCTCCGGTTTGTACGCGAACCAGACGTGTTCAAATTCGATGGACATGTCGCGCGGCCTGATTGAAGTGGACGGCTGAGGCTCTTCGAGCGCTTCCGTATCGAGCAGCGCAAAGACCTTTTCTGCCGAGACGATGCTGGTCTGCATAATGCCGTAACGCTCGCTGATTTCGAGTATGGGGCGCAGGTACCGGGGTCCCCACATGAGGAACGCCACGACGGTTCCCACCGTCAGCATCCCGCCGCGAAGCAGATAGGCGCTGGTGACGAGGAGACCGGCTTGCGCGATAGTGCCGAGCAGGCCGATTGCCGGCAGAAACCATGAGTTGGCCGTCACCCACTCTTTGCCCGCAACCATGTACGCATAGTTGATGGTGTCGAATGTGTCCACGCACGCCTGCTGGCGATTGAAGAGATGCACTATGTGAATCCCATTCGAATGCTCTGCGATAAAGGCGTTGATGCGCGCCAGCAGCACGCGGACTTTTTGCTGGCTGAGCGTAATCAATCGCCGGAAGTAAGCGGTGAGCGCGATAAACAACGGAATCACGCCTGCGAGCACCAGTGTCATACGCCAGTTGATCCAGAACAACATGCCGAGAAAGAAGAAGGTGGTCACAAGATTCGCCAGCAGTGCAACGACTCCGTTGGCGAACAGATCGTTCAGGGCTTCGATATCGGTGGTCAGCCGCGTAACCAGCCGGCCCGCCGGAGTTACGTCGAAGTAGGACATGGGCAGCCTATGGAGATGGCGCAGCAGCCGGCGGCGAAGTTCCGCCATCGCCATCTGACCAGTCCACTGGGCGAGATAGTTTTGTGTGCTGTCGATGAGCAGGCACAATCCAAGTCCGACAAGGTACAGCGCGGAAAGCAATGGGATGCCGTGTGCGGAATCCGCTGGCAAGCCGCCGGCGAGAAGCGAAAGTTTGGGCGCGCGCCGAAGGAAGTAAACGTCGATGGCAACCGAGATGATCAGCGGATTGAGCACCTGCAAGAGTGTCGAAGTCAGCGAGCACAGAAACGACGCGAGCAGACTGAGCCAATAGGGAGCCAAAAGCCACAGAAGACGTGCTAACAGATACCAGTCGCGCACATGGGCAGAGATCTCCTCGGTGCTGCCGCCGAAAGCAGCTCCCTTGCCGCCCGTTCCGCCCCCTCCACCGTACCAACCCAACCCGCCGCCGAATGCGCTCACAAGACCTCCAGTTCTTCTTCAAGCACTTGCAACCGTGCCAGCCGCGCGTATTTGCCTTTCCTTTGAAGCAAGCTTTGGTGCGTGCCCTGCTCCACGATGCGTCCGCGCTTGAGAACCACGATGTGGTCGGCTTGTTTCGCAGTCGCGATGCGGTGCGTGACCAAGATTGTCGTACGCTCCGCCATGATGCTCTTCAAGTGCTCGAGGATGCGCTGCTCCGTCATCGCGTCCACGCTCGATAGAGCATCGTCCAGCACCAGGATGCGCGGATTCTTGAGGACGGCCCGGGCAATCGCGACGCGTTGCTTTTGTCCGCCCGAGAGCATGACGCCGCGTTCGCCAACCACGGTTTCGAATCCCGCCGGAAGAGCCTCGAGATCTGGATCGAGCCCCGCCACCACGGCCGCCTCTTCGATTGCCGCATGAGGCGCATCGTCCACCCCTAGCGCGATGTTCTCCGAGAGCGTGAGGCTGAAAAGAAATGTCTCTTGCGGCACCACACCCACGAGAGAACGGAGCGTACTAAGCGGAAGCTCGCGGCCATCGATGCCGTCAAACATGACTCTGCCATGGCTCGGATCGATGGTGCGCGTAATCAGCTTCACCAGAGTGCTTTTTCCCGCGCCCGTTTCACCGAGGATCGCCAGCGTGGAGCCGGGCACGATTTCGAGATCGATCGAATCGAGCGCTGTGTGTTGCCCAAAATGGACACTCACATTGCGCAGCGCGATTCCTCCATCGCTGAGAAGACCGCCGTCGGGGCTCTCGCCCGGCCGCAGCCAGCGCCCAGGATCGATCCAGGGCGATTCAAGGAAGAGCAGTTGCAAGCGGGCGGTCGAAGCCATGCCGCGCTGCATCATATTCACCACTCTTCCGAGAGACGCGATGGGTTGCGCCAGCATCGCCATATATGTCGTAAACATTACGAAATCACCCACGCGCAGTTGGTGGGTAACGGCCAGCGATCCGCCATACCACAGCACAATCAGGACCGACAGCCCGGTGACGAAGGTGAGAAGCGGATCGAAGGTGCTTGAGTAAATTCCCAGGATGCAGTTCGATCGCAGATACGATCGATTCATCGATTCGAATCGCTTCTGCTCCGCCTCTTCGCGCACATAGGAACGCACCACCCGCGCTCCGGCGATCGTCTGTTGTACGGCCGCGCTCATGGTAGAAAACAGAGCCTGAATTCTTTCAAACCGCCGCCGGATGGTTCTTCCGTAGAGAACCATCACAAGAACGGCGAGCGGCGCAGGAGCCAGCGCAGCCAGCGTCAAGCGCCAGTTGAACGAAGCCAGCACGACAATGGCCACCGGAAGCTGGACCATGGCTTCGAAAAAAGAGATCATTCCTGGCCCCAGCATCATGCGCACAGCATTCAAATCGTTTGTGGCCAATGCCATTACGTCTCCGGTGCGCGTTCTTCCCCAGAACGATGCATCGAGACGCAACAGATGCGTCAGGAAATTTTTGCGCATCTCATATTCCACGTGACGCGACATACCGACGACGTTGAGCCGCGCCACTGCCTGAAGCGCAGCGCTCAGCACAGCAATCCCTGCAATAGCCAGCGCGATGCGCAAAATCGCCGGTCCGTTGGTGCCGCGAGAAGCGTTCAATGTATTGATGCCGGAACGGATCAGCAGGGGAACGGCGAAGGAGACCGCGTTGCGGCACATCAGGCAGATAATGCCAACCACCAAGAGCCGCGGATATGCCCTCAGGTAGGCCCAAAGGAACGCGGCACGCTGCCTAAATGGAACAACGGCTTGGTCTTGAAGGAAATCGGCGGTTGGCTTAATCTCCACGTCGCAATAATAATACGTATACGAAGCATATCGCTGTGAATATTGTGCTAACAGGGGACGGACCGTGAAATCGCGCATCCTTATGCAGTGTTTATAGAAGGAGGCGCAACTTTTCACAATCCCTTAAAACGCCCGCAGCAATGCTGTGCCATGATTACGTTGTTCGTATACGTAGTAACTGTCATTGGCAAACTGAAACCAATGGTTGCACTCCCGCATCGACGCTCGCATGCGTCTCGCTCCGCTCAATAGAAGGACGGAATCCGCATGAACGGAAATCATGGAAACGGCACTACGCTTATCGCCGCCGGCGGCATCCTCGGCCACGATTACACACTTGCTGAATGCGATCTCGAACCGTTGCAGCAGACGGTTGCCGAACTAGAAAAATCGCATTCCATTGTTGTCTGCCGAAACCCCTCCGTTTGCCTCACCATGATCCCCGCCGAAGACTCTCTGGAACAACAGAAGTTCTTTTTGGGCGAAGCGCTCACTACGGAGTGCGAAGTAACTGTGGACGGGATGTCCGGTTTCGGGCTTTGCCTTGGGGATGAGCCGGTGAGAGCTTATTGCATCGCCGTCGTCGATGCGTTGCTCCACGGCGGTACAGCGCCAGCGCCGGGGCTCAACGCCTTTCTTTGCGAGCAGGGCCGCTCGGTTGCGCGCCGCGATAAGGACGAATACGACCTGATCCTTCAAACCCAGGTTGACTTCAAGCTGATGGAGGAAGAATGAGCACGTCCCTCGCAGTAAAGTCCTATGATCCGGTGTTCGACGGCCAGAAGCACTATCGCACAATTCTGCAGGCTACGGCGCGCCCCGGAACCATTGGGCAGCTTGACGATGCTGCGCTCGATGTCCCGCCGCAACTCAACCGCGCCTCGGCGCTCATTGCGCTCGCGCTCTTCACAGGCGACGTCTCATATCATCTCGATCTTGCAGCGGCGGACACCGATCAATTCCTGCGGCGCGAAACCGCGGCCAAACTCGCGAAGGCGGTGCAGGCGGATTTCCTGATCTTTCCCAGCGGCCAGCACTACTCTGCGCTGCGCGAGGCTCGCACGGGAACTCTTACGTTTCCCGATCAGGGCGCAACTGCGATCGTGCAAGCCGAGGCCATTTCTCCCGCGCCCATATCCGGAGGGATTCGCTTGCTGCTGAACGGGCCAGGGATCGAAACCGAGACCGACGTGTTTGTGCGTGGTGTGTCCAGCGAACTATTTGAAGTGCTCCGGGAACTAAATGCGGAGTTTCCCTTGGGCGTGGACGCATTCTTCACCTGCGACAGTCTGTCGGCGGGCCCGTGTGTGCTTGCCTTGCCGCGTACCACGCGCGTCCGGTGGGAGCAATTGTAGAGCCGCTTTGAATTTGAACATCAGGATGGTGACGGCATGGGTTATGTAGCGGTAAAGGGCGGGCAGGACGCGATCGAATTCTCCAACAAGCTGGTGGACTACTTTCGTTGGAAGGGCAGGACCAAGCCGATTGAGCTGGATCAGGCACGAACACAGTTGCGCTTGGCAGTCGACCGGGCCATGGGCGAGGGCTGGCTGTATGCGCCGGAACTTGCGGCGCTGGCATTGCTGCAGGTCGAAGGCGATTCCTTTGAAGCCGCGTTTCACCTGCGCGCTTACCGCGCCACGCTGGAGCGCCGTTACGTATCCGAGACCCTCAATACGAGAGGAATGTTTGTCCATCGGCGCATCTCGTCGACATTCCGCGACATCCCCGGCGGTCAAATTCTCGGCCCCACTCGCGATTACTCCTTCCGCCTGCTCAATCCAGCCCTTGTTAAACACACGCTCGGCTCGATTGAAAAGTTCCTCTCCGATCTCCACGACGAAATCGATCCCAACAAAGTCCATGAAATGACCACGTACAAAAAGGTGGTCGATATCTTCCTCAAGGAGGGGTTGATGCAGATGGGAGCACGCTCCGACGAAGACCGGCGCGTCTTCGACGTGACCCGCGAGGCCATCAAGTTTCCCGTGCCCCGCTCCGCCGCTCTGCAAATGCTGGCCCGCTCCGACACCGGCGCTTTGATGTGCATGGCATATAGCACCATGCGCGGCTTCGGGGAATCGCATGGAACGGTCGGTGAGCTCCGCGTCGGTGAAGTTCCCGTACGCGTGAAGGACCGGCGTGGACGCATTCGCTGCATCGGAAAGATCAAAGTGAGCGAAACCGAGATGGTCGGCGGTGGTGGCAGACGCGGTGGTCGCGCCGGAGAAACCAGCGCCGGCCGCAACGGCAAGCAGGCCGCGGCTCCCCGGTACTCCATCGGCTACGGCCTCTGCTTCGGGCAGAACGAAACCAAAGCCATCTGCATGGGCATGGTGGAAAGCGCGCTGCGCAATCCTGATTCAGAGAATCCAGCCAACAGTCAGGAGTTCGTGCTCTATCACACGGAGGTGATCGAGAGCTACGGATTCACCAACCATCTCAAGCTGCCGCATTACGTCACCTTCCAGGCCGGCCTCGAAGGCGGGCGCCGGGTTGAAAGGCTCAAGCAGGAGCGCGACAAAGCCACTGTGGGTGCCGGTGCTCAGGGGGCGAGCAATGATTGAGAACACCAAGTTCCAAAAGAGCATCAACTACGCCTACATCGACGAGTTCACCAAGAAAGAGATTCGCCGCAAGACGCTGAAGGCGGTTTGCATTCCCGGTTATCAGGTGCCCTACTCGTCGCCGGAGATGCCGATCTCGCGCGGATGGGGAACCGGCGGCCTGCACCTGACGCTCTCGCTCGTCGGTCCGGACGACGTGGTCAAAGTCATTGACCAGGGCAGCGATGCCAGCGTGAATGCCTGCAACCTCCGCGCCTTCATTAAGGACATGGCAAACTGCGCAGGTGACATTCGACACCGCGCAGGCCACCATCATCCAAACCCGCCATCGCGTGCCCGAAGAGATTCTCACCGAAAAACAAATCCTCGTGCTGCAGGTTCCGCAGCCTGAGGTTCTGCGCGGCGTGGAGAGGCACGAAGCCAAGACGCGCACGATGCACGCCGAAGCCGACTACGCCAAGATATGGGTCACACTTTACGAGGCCTATGTCCGCAGCGGCGCGCTGCGCAGCGGCGCGGGTCATCCCATTATGGTGAACGGGCGCTATGTGGCTACGCCTTCGCCGATTCCCAGCTGGGACGTGCCCAATCTCAGCATGGCGCGCTGCCTTTACCTCTTCGGCGCCGGCCGCGAAAAGCGCATTCACTGCATCCCTCCTTTTACTCCCGTAAAGCCCCTCGAGTTTGAAGATATTCGCTTCAAGGTGGAGGAATTCGTAGGAGCCAAGTGTTCCGTGACTGGTCAGGACAAGGCCTTTCTGGATCAGATTTACAAGGAAGATTTCTCGCGCACCTGGGTGGTGAACGACAGCAATTTCCTCGACAAGCTGCGCACTGGTGTCCGTCCCCCGCAAAAGCTCTTTACCAATCCCGAATAGGAATGAAGGAAGAAGTGATGGAGAATAACTGGCTGCTTCGGGTTCGGAATCTGACCAAAGTCTTCGGTGAAGCCACGCCCGAAGCAGTGGAGCGCACCGGACCAAAGTTCAATAGCAATATCTGCCCGAAAACGGGCGCGGTCGTGGCCTGCGGCAGCATCAGCTTCGATCTTTATCCCGGCGAAGTTCTCGGCGTAGTCGGTGAGAGCGGATCGGGCAAGAGCACCCTGGTGCAGATGCTGTATTTCGATCAGGAGCCATCCTGGGGCGAAGCCAACTTCCGGCCCGTTGAAGGAGGCAGCGTCAATCTCTTCGAACTTTCCAACCAGAAGAAGCGCTACATACGAAACCATCAGATGGGCATGGTCTATCAGAATCCGCGCGATGGCCTCAATTTCCGCTTCTCATCGGGAGGCAATATCGCGGAAAAGTTGCTCATGGCCGGAGTCTTTCACGTGGGCCACATCCGCATTCGCGGCACAGACCTGCTTAACAAGACCGAGGTGCCGATCAAGCGCATGGACGAGTCGCCGGCGCGGTTCTCCGGTGGCATGCAGCAGCGCGTGCAGATCGCCAAGGCCATCGCCAACAATCCGCCGCTGCTGCTGCTCGACGAAGTGACTAGCGGCCTCGATGTTTCGGTTCAGGCCAAAGTGCTCGACCTGATTCGCGGGCTGCAGCAGGATCTCGGCATTTCGATGATCGTCGTTTCGCACGATCTCGGCGTGATCCGCATGTTGACTGATCGCACGATTGTGCTCAAGCACGGCCGCATCGTCGAGCAAGGTCTCACCGATCAGATTCTGCAGGATCCTCAGAATGGGTACACGCAGTTGTTGGTGAGTTCACTGCTATAAACCATGGGCTCGGATCGGGCCAGATCGATAACAGATCTCAGGGAACTAAGAGGAAGCGATGGGAAAACTACTCGAGGTCGTGAACCTGCAGAAGCGGTTCGACATCCACATCCTGAATGAAAAGCAGATTGCGGCGCTGGACGAGGTTTCGTTCCGGATGGAGGAAGGCGAGATCGTCGGCCTCACGGGAAAAACCGGCTCGGGCAAATCGACGCTGATGAAGTGCATTTATCGTACGTATCTGGCGACCAGCGGGCAGATTCTCTTTACTACCGCGAAGGGCGTCGTCGTCGATCTCGCGTCCGCGTCGGAGCACGAAGTCCTCGCGCATTCGCAAGACCGAGATGACCTACTGCTCGCAATTTCTTGCAGGTCATTCCGCGCGTGCCCGCTTTAGATGTGGTTGCTTCCGCGCTGGTTTCTCGCGGCACCCCTCAGGAAGAAGCGCGGAAGTGCGCTAGCAACACGTTCGAATATCTCAGCCTGCCGAGAGATCTTTGGGATGCTTATCCGGCGACTTTCAGCGGAGGCGAGCAGCAGCGCGTGAACATTGCGCGCGCTCTGATCTCGCGCCCGCGCTTGCTCCTGGTCGACGAGCCCACGGCCTCTCTCGATATGAAGACCAAGGACGCTGTCATCGACATGCTGCTCGACGCCAAGAGCGGCGGCACATCCATCATTCTGATCACGCACGACCAGCACACGCTCACACGAATGGCCGACAGAACACTGCATGTCGAAGAGGGGCGGCTCAAAGAAGTGGTCTGCGCCTGACGCAGATTTCCCAGGGAAGGCAACGCAGGAGGGAATATGAAGCGCATCGGGAGTTTGCTCGCGCTAGCCGCTGTAGCGGCGCTGTGTACTTCGCTGTCCGCGTGCAAAGCGGGCAACGCCAGCGAGGCCCGGCCCGCGGTTTTTAGCGTTGCATATTTCCCTCAGGCGGAACAATTGCAGGGAGGAGGGCTGCGCGTCGAGCTGATGCGCGGTTACCTCGAAAAGCAGCTGCACATGCCAGTGGAGGTCGTGCGCGTGGATGGATACGCTGCGACGGTCGAAGCCATGCGCGCGGAAAAGATAGACATGTTCAGCGGCAGCTCGCTGACTTACCTCCTCGCAGCGCAGAAAGCCGGCGGCCAGGCAATCGCAGCTCACGGTTTTCCGGATGGTATGATCGGCGGCTACCGGTCCGTGATCGCGGTGCCGAAGGACAGTCCGATTCACTCCATGCAGGATCTCAAGGCGCATGCGCACGATCTGGTCTTCGCCTTTGCCGAACCGGCCTCCACCTCCGGCTATCTCTATCCTCGCGTCGGCTTGGTGTCGAACGGCATCAATCCCGATACGGATTTCAAGAAGGTAATCTTCTCGGGCAGCCATCTCGCTTCCGCCCTGACCATCAAGGCGGGCAAAGTGGATGCTGGCGCGTGCATGCAAACCATGCTGAACACCTTAATTGCCAACCACAAAATGGGGCCTGACGATGTGCGCGTGATTTGGACCTCCGACCTCATACCGAACGGGCCATACGTCGTTCGCAAGTCGCTCTCCGAGCAGTTGAAGAATGAGGTTCAGGCCGCACTGGTTCAAATGCCCACCAGGGACCCGGAACTCATGGCGCATCTCAACAGCCTTTTTCATACATCGACGAGCGGGAATGTGATTGTTCCCGTTACCGATGCGACTTATGACGGCCTTAGAAAGTACGCATCGCAGGTCAAAGATTTCAATTTCGAGGAGAAGTAGGCTCACCTATGCTCTTTGTCTCGAACATCGTCGTAGCGCTTCCAAACGGAAAGCGTCTGGTGAATCAGATCAGTTTCACCGCGGGCAGAGGCGAGTTCGTATCCATCCTCGGCTCGAGCGGAGCGGGCAAGTCGCTGACGCTTCGCTGCATCGTTGGTCTCACGAACCCGGCAGAAGGCGAGATCAAGCTGACCGGTCCGGATGGCCGAACTTATAGCACCACAAAGGTCGGCCCCAAAGAGCTGCGCCGCGCCCGTCGCCACATTGGCCTCATCTTTCAGGGTTCGAACCTCGTGAAGCGGCTTACCGTGCTTGAAAATGTCATGCTCGGCCGTCTCGGTTACATTCACCCGATGCGCAGCTGTCTGCTCGGCTTCAGGGACTCCGAAGCGGGCGAAGCGATGGCCGCTCTCGATCGCGTAAACATGGCTCAGTATGCGGCACGCATGGCCGGATCGCTGAGCGGCGGCGAAATGCAGCGCGTTTCGATTGCGCGCGCCATCTATCAGCGCCCCCTTATCTATCTCGCCGACGAGCCCATCTCCTCGCTCGATCCCAGGAACGCCGAGGCGATCATGTCGATTCTGCAGCCACTTTCGCGCGAAACTCCGGTGATTGGAGCGTTTCATCAGCCGGCCATAGTGGCGCGCTATTGCACGCGAGCCATCGGTATTCGTGCGGGAAAAATCGTCTATGACGGCCCCGCGCAGCTTTCGGCCCGGCAGCTGGAAAAGATATACGGAGACGTAACCGATGGGCCGGAGACAGTGGAGCATGAGCCAGAGGTGCCGTCGTACTTGTTCGAACCCGGCATGCAGCCGGCGATGCAACAAACTCTACACGAAGGAGTACCGATCTAGTGGGCGCGCTATCGAGCGTACCGTTTCACCGGTATGGTCCTTTCCGCGAATGGAAGCATGGACGCACGTCGCAGTGCGCCAAAGCGACCTGTGCAGCGCTACTCGTTCTGGCGCTCGCTGTGCTTGCCTCGTGGCGTTGCAATGTCGATCTGCGCTCTTTTGCAACGGGGATCGGCAAAGGCGCTGTACTGCTCGGGATGTTCTTCCCTCCCGACTGGAAGAGCGTTGCGGAGATGATGCAGCCGCTTGCCGTGACTGCGGTGATGGCGCTGATCGCCACGATCTGCGGCATGGGTCTATCGCTGCCGTGCGCGCTTGCCGCCTCGTCCAACATCGCTCCCAAGCCGCTGCGGTTGGTGATGCGCTCCTTCATCGCTGTCGAACGCGGATTGCCGGAGATTGTGCAGATGCTGCTGCTGATCGCCATCTTCGGCCTGGGCACAGTTCCCGGCCTCGTGGCGCTCTCTTTCAGCAGCATAGGAATGCTGGCAAAGTTACTCGCCGATGGCATTGAAGAGATCGAGCCGCACATGCTCGAAGCAGTTGAGGGCACAGGCGCCACGCGGTCGCAGGTCATCCGCTACGCCGTCATTCCTCAGATTCTTCCTTCTCTGCTCGCCAACGGACTTTTCCGGTTTGAGGTCAATGTGCGCGCCGGTGTGATACTCGGTGCCGTTGGCGCGGGCGGCATCGGCTACGTCATGAGCACGTCCATGAGTTCGCTCGATTATCCCCGTGCCTGCATGGCAACGTTGCTTACGCTCGCTCTAGTGTTTGCGTCGGAGCGCGTCTCGGACTTCTTCCGCGCGCGCATCTTTAGCGGAGGCACGCTGCAATGATCGCAGAAGTACCCACCGCTGCGTTGCCTTCGCGCAAATTGCGCACCAATGTTTTCTCCCTTTTGGGAATTCTTGCCGTGCTTTCGCTGCTCTTTGCCTTTCTTGGCATGAGCCCTGCGAGTTTTGTCGTCGATCTGCGTTTCGTTGCGGATCTGTTCCACCAGATGCTGCCGCCCAACCTTGGCATCCTTTGGGGCAAGTCAATACTTCTTTCGCTCCTGGACACGCTTGCCATGGCTTTCCTGGGCACAATAGCTGGCGGCGTTCTTGCCCTTCTCCTCGCCTTCTTTGCGGCAGCCAACACAGCGCCATTTCCATGGATTCGCCTGCTGGCGCGCACGTTACTTGTCGCCAATCGCTCTGTCCCGCAACTGGTGGTCATTCTCGTTCTGCTAATCGCGGTCGGCATCGGCCCATTCGCCGGAGTGCTCACGCTGATCTTCGGTTCGGTAGGCATGTACGGCAAATTCTTCGCGGACGCGATTGAGCAGGCAGACCGAGGCATGACCGAATCCGTCGAGAGCGTCGGAGGCACCCGCTTGCAGACAATCCGGTTCGCCATTTTGCCGCAAGTGATGCCTTCGTTCGTCGCCAATCTCTTTTACGCCTTCGACTACAACCTGCGCGCCGCGATTCCGCTGGGTGTCTTCGGCGGAGGCGGCATCGGGTTCGAACTCGCCTTTGCGAATGGCCTTCTCCGTTACAAAGACGTGCTCGCCTACACCATTTTGATTGTGGTCATGATCAACGGAATGGAACGCATCTCGGACTGGGTGCGCACAACGCTCATCACCCAGCCGCAACTGGCACGATAATAGCAACCCGCGAAAAGGAGCGAAGCAGAACGGCATGATGGAAACCATTCTCACTAATGCGCGCATCGTCTGTCCCACCCGGGAGATCCAAGGATCACTCGTCGTCGAGGACGATTGCATCACCGATATCCTGCCTCACAATCTTCCCGAAGGCATCGATTTGCGCGGGGCTATTCTCATTCCCGGCATCGTCGACATCCACACCGACTATCTCGAGCGCGAGATTGCGCCGCGGCCTTCGGCCAAGATTCCGCTCGAACTGGCCCTCCATGTAATGGATCTGCGTGCATTGAGCTGCGGCCTCACAACGATCTGCTCGGCGGCTCGAATCTCCGAGGAGCGCGAAGGCCCGGCCGGCACGTGGCGCGGCGATGGGCTGGCGCTGGCGCGCAGCTTTCAAGATCTCATTCCAGCGATGCGGGCGCATCACCTGATCCACATCCGTTGGAGCACCAACTTCGAACCCGTCAAGCACATCCTCGACCAGGTATTGGAGCTTAAGAGCATTGCCAACCTCGTCTACAACGACGACACGCCGGGGCAACGGCAGTTCCGCGACGTTGAGGCGCAGATCCGGCAGCGCGCTACGCGGCAGAACATCTCTCTCGATGAAGCCAAGCGCCTGATGGACGAGCGCACGGAGCGTGCCAAGAGCATCAACAACCGCATGGAAGTGAACCGCCGCCTCGCGGGAAGAATTCCCATCGGCAGCCACGACGACACCACCGTCGAGCACGTATTGGAAGCTCACGAATCAGGCGCCACGCTGTGCGAAATGCCTTGCACCATCGAAGCCGCGCGCAAAGCTCGGGAGCTCGGCATGATGGTCTGCATGGGCGCGCCGAATTATTACCGCGGCGGCTCGCACTGCGGCAATCTCGCCTGCCACGATGCTATGGCCGAGAATCTGGTGGACATTATCTGCAGCGATTATCACTTCCCCTCTATGCTGGCCTGCGCATTGCGCATGGCCGAAGAAGGCATGTCGCTGTCTTCAGCCATAAAGTTATTCACGACGAATCCGGCGTGCCATCTTGGATTTGGCGATACTGCTGGCAGCATCGAAATTGGTAAGCGCGCCGACCTCGTCGCTTTTCACCCCCGCAATGGCTATGGCGATGTGGCATATGTCTGGATTAGCGGAAAAGAGCGCTTCGCGTCCATCATGGATCGCGATCAACCGAGCCGCCGGACCGACGAGGAGTTGAGGCAATCCGAGAAAGATGGAGTGCCTGCCGACTAGGCGCGGCGCCTGTCAACGAGCCCCATCAAAATGTATGTAGTGTCCGTTCCAAAAGGGGGTGCTCACCATTTTAAACCCAACTGAATCTACGGCCGAACTCACCGATCCCGTCGTTCCATAACGTATACGTTATGGAACAGATGCGAAGGACTTCACTGGCGAAAAGTCGACTTCCCGTTACAAATCGAAGTGACCTTTGTTTCGGCGCGATGGAGATTAGGGGTCGGCGTATCCCCCGTTATCAGTCTGACAGGGCGGATTCACGATGGCCGGAGATCATGGGAAGTGTTGAAGCTGGAACCAGGTCGTCAGATATTCAGATATAGAGCCGGAAAAACGATGCTCGTCGCGGACCTTTCCCGGTGGCGCACTCCCGGAGTTGAATCGTTTCAGATCCCGGCGGGATCAGGTCGCGAATTATGCAGTCGAGCCAGGAATCGCGCACACCGGAAGAACCAATTGAAAAACCGTCCCTTTTCGCAGCTCGCTGGTGACCGTCAGATCGGCATGATGCATTTCGGCGATCCACTTCGCGATCGCCAGACCTAGTCCAGTTCCGTCAGTATCGCTGCGCGAGGGATCGGCGCGATAGAAGCGGTCGAAAATGTGAGGCAGATCAGCAGCGGAAATGCCCACACCGCTATCGCGCACTTCCACGGTTGCCTGATGGCTGTTGACGCACAAAGCCACATCGATTCGGCCCGGAGCTTGCGTGTATTTCAGAGCATTGTCCAGCAGGATCCAAAGCAGGCGGCGCAATGTAGTGAAATCGCCGAGTACGTTGATCGGGCGTGAAGGGCCAAGGGATAGGAAGAGATCGAGATGGTGGTCCACTGCGATGGGACGCGCTATTTCGCACGCTTCTTCCACAACAGCGGCCAAGTTGAGCGACTCCAGAGCCTTGTCGCCGCGCTCGGCATCGGCACGCGCCAGGGTGAGCATGTCTTCAAGCAAAACCGTTGCCTTGGCAGTTTCATCCACGATGTCTTCAAAGGCTTGACGGCTCTCGGCGTCGGCATTGGTGTTATGCATGGCAACTTCGGCCACGGTGCGCACAAATGAAATAGGTCCGCGCAACTCGTGCGAAGCGTCGGCAGTAAACTGCTTGATCTGATTCACCGCGACATCGAGCCGTGCCAGCATCGCGTTGCAGGTTTCGGCAAGGCGCTCGAGCTCGTCGCCGGTTCTGCTTACAGGCAGGCGCTCGGAGAGATTGGAAATGCTGATGGAACGAGCAGCCGCAGTGATACGATCAACAGGCTTGAGAGCCTTGCGGCTTAGCAAGTACCCGCCCGCGGAAGAGACAAGCAGGAGAATGGGCGCGGAGGCGATCAGCCCTTCCCAAAAACGGTCGAGGACGAGCAGATTGCCGCCTTCGGGCGCCGCCGCAGCGAGATAGACCGTTTCGCCATTGAGCGACGACCGGCGCGCCAGCACCCAATAGGGCTGATCCGGCGCATCGACGTGGTAGAACTTTTCTTCGACGCCGGATTGAATAGCCGGCCAGGGAAAAGCCTGCGCGGCCGGCGTGGGCGAGGGAAGTACGCGCGAGCCATCGGCACGGAAGATCTCCTCCAAGCCGCCGCCGGTGGCGTGGGCAAACTCCTTGAGGTACTGGTAGCGCGCATTGGCGGCTTCGCTTTTGTCCAGCAATGTGTGCAAGCGGTCGATGCGGCTGCTCAAGGTAAGATAGCGCTCGTCGATGAGCGTGTGCTTGAGATTCATCCACATCGCCATGCCGAACAGAACCCATCCGGCGAGAAAGATGACGCCGAACCAGATGGTGAGCTGTAGAGAGATGGAGGTGCGGACCTTCAGCATGAGCCTCTCCGCAGCGAGTACCCGACTCCGCGGATGGTGTGCAACAGTTCGACCTCGCTGGGACGCGTAATCTTCGAGCGCAGCGCGCGGATGAAGACATAGAGGCTGTCGAAGCTGACGTCGGCGTCGCCGCTCCAGCCTTCCTCAATAAGCGCTGCGTGGGGAACAACCGAGCGGGCGCGCCGCATCAGCACCGAGAGCAGGGCGCATTCGGTGCGTGTGAGTGAAGCCACTCTACCACCGCGCTGGATCTCATATTGATGTGGCCGCAGGATCAGATCCTGATACTGCAGCATCTGTGGCGGCCGTGCGGGCACGCGGCGCACGGCGGCGCGCACCTTGGCCAGCAGCACATCGAGCGCGAAGGGCTTGGTCAGGTAATCGTCCGCGCCGGCATCAAGGCCGTGCACCACATCCTGCATCGCATCGCGCGCCGACACGATGATGGCCTGCGTGCGCAGCCTATCTTCGCGCAGCTTCCTGATCACAGAGAGGCCGTCGAGACGCGGCAGCATCACGTCGAGAAGCATGACGTCGTAGGCGCCGGTTTTTCCCAGGCGCAACGCCTCTTCGCCGTCGTAGGCCAAAGTCACCGAGTAGCCCTCGCCCTCGAGCGCACGGCCAAGATGGCCTGCCAGACTGCGCTTATCCTCGACAACCAGTACCTGCATGAAGGGAATCCTGATGTGCATCCTAGCGGGCCTCTGTGAATTCTCCGTAAATCGATGGGCGCAGGGCTGCTTTCCTTAGATTCGACTTAGACAACACCGCCATACTTTCTCCACATTGTCCGCTGCACAAGGGAATTAAACGGAGAGGTGACCATGAGATCACGGAATATTTGCGCTCGATTTTCCCGCAGTCTGCGCTGGTTGTTGCCGCTGTTGCTGACTACCTCAATAGCCTATGCACAAGCCGGCAAGGCATTGATTACAGGCTTGGTTGCCGATAGTTCGGGGGCGGCTTTGCAGGGCGCGAGCGTCCGCCTCCTCCCGCTCACCGTTACCGCAACCACGAACAGCGTTGGCGAGTTCATGCTTCCCGAAGTTCCGGCGGGGCATTACATGTTGACGGTTTCGTTCGTTGGCTTCCAGACCTGGAGCAAAGAAATCGATCTTACCGGCGGGCAAACCTTAAATGTGCCCGTCTCACTCGCCGTAGCTTCGGAGCGCCAGGAGATCATGGTCACCGCCGATCGCGTCCATGGCGAAGCCGACGCCATCAACACCACGCGCACTGCGGACAATATCATCCAAATGCTTCCATCGCAAGTGATTATGAGCCTGCCCAACGCGAATGTCGCGGATGCTCTGGGCCGTCTGCCCTCGATTGTGCTCTACCGAATCGAAGGCGAAGGCGTGTACATTCAAGTGCGCGGCACCGAGCCGCGTCTGACGAATATTACCGTCGATGGCATCACCATCCCGGCTCCGGAGCCGGAGGTGCGCCAGGTGCGCCTCGACGTGATTCCCTCTGACCTTGTCGAATCGGTTCAGATCAACAAGACATTGTCGGCGAATATGGATGCCGATGGTATTGGCGGCTCGGTGAATCTGCTCACTAAGTCCGCCGACGAGCAGCCCACACTGAATCTCTTCACGGACGGCGGCTACACTCCGATCATGAACGGCCGCTACGCAGGAGAAATTGGCGGCACCTATGGGCAGCGATTTGGAAAGAGCAGGAAGTTCGGGCTGTTGGTGAACGGGTCCTACGACTATAACGGACGCGGCATCGACAATATTCAGCCGGCTCTCGATCCGTACTCTACTTTCGCGCAGCCGTTCTATGACGACGACACGATTCGCGAATACCGCTACTATCGCTACCGCGTGGGTTTCGACGCGACCGCCGACTACAAAATGAACGACAACACCAGCTTCTCGGCGACGGGCATCTATACCGATTTGAAGGACTGGGGCGATAAGTGGTATTACGAGCCGGTTTCCAATCCGCTTCCGTCCGCCGGCGGAACTCCAGCGACAAAACTGCAAGCTCCAAAGTTTTATACATCGAGTAAACGTCCCAATGCGTCTATCGGCAGTTTGATTCTGAATGGACGGCACTTCAACAACAACTCGTGGTTCACGGCGACTCTTTCAGCTTCGCGTTCCTACGAGGTCGATTCGGCCGGCAATCCCAAAGCGGATTTCTCATGGAACGCCACGAAGCTGAACTGCAACTACGTTCCCGCGAATCAGACTGACGTGTATCGCCCCACCTTCGGGACCTGCGACCAGGCCGGCTCGCCGCTTGAGAATGCCGCCGATTGGTCGTTCAAGGACATCACGATCTCCACTGGGTTGGTATCGGAGCTGGACCTGACCGGCGCGCTCTCTTACGCGCACAATTACACCGCGCACGGACACTTTGGAACCTTCGAAGCCGGCGTCAAGTTCGCCAACAACCACAAGTCGCAGGATTCAACCGAGACCGTCTACGACAACACAGGAGCCACCCTGCCGATTGAGACCATGGCCCAGTTGCAGAGCGGTTTTGAAAACACCGATTATTTCAACGGCAGCTACTTCGGTGGAAAATTCGGCCCCGTGTCGGACTTCAACAAAGTGCAGGCTTGGGTGATGAGTCCAAGCGGATCCCCTACAAACGGTCTCGGCGGTCTGGGCGGACCCTATGTGGATGGATACAAGACGGCTTCCGATACTTACCCGAACCTTTTCCACTATGTCGAGCAGATTCCCGCATGGTACGCGATGAACACCATCGAATTCGGAAGGTTTCATGTGCAGACCGGATTGCGCTTTGAAGATACCCGCATGAATACCTTCGGCTATCTTGTAGCTCTTTACGCCCCTGGCGCTACGCAATGCGGAGGGCCTACCAACACCGGCTGCGGAGTTCCAACCGGAGTTACAAACAACCCGAGTTATCTCGACGTGCTTCCAAGTTTGCAGGTTCGCTACCGGCTCGACAGTGACTCCGACATGCGCGTCGTGGTCGCTCGCGGAGTGGCCCGCCCCGATCCCTTTCAGCTTGTGCCTTACGTGACCGAAGACGACGACGGCGATACAGTCGCAGTCGGCAATCCTGCGCTCAGGCCCGAACACGCCAACAACTACGACCTGCTCTACGAGAGATATCTACAGCCTCTGGGCATGATTCAGGGCGGGATTTTCTTCAAGCAGCTCACCTCGCCGCAATTCGAGTTTGAAACTCCATTAGGAGTGAACATTGCATCGCTGCCCGCAGGTAGCCTCCCGATTGCGCCGTCTCTTCTGTCGGCGATTGAAACCGATCAATCCCAGATAGGCGCTCCTTCATCGGTCACAGCATTCGGCAACGGTCAAAACGCATACCTCTACGGCTTCGAGGTAAGCTTCCAGCAACACCTCAACTACCTTCCCAGCGTGCTGGGCGGACTCGGACTCTCAGCCAATTACAGCTACACCAATTCCCAGGAAAAGGGACTCCCGCTGCGCACCGACCAACCGCGGCTACTCGATCAGGCCGCAAACGATTGGAACATTAGCCCGACGTATGACACCAAGCGCTTTTCGCTGCGCATGGGCGTGAGCTTCAACGGCGCCAATCTCAACGCTTATAGCTGGATCGCGCCATCTCTGGCTCCCGGAGCGAATCCCTCCCCCGACCCGAGCGGATTAGGACCGACCGGCCCCTCGGGGGACATCTGGACGCTGCCGCACCTGCAGACTGACGCGCAGGCTACGTATCGCGCTTGGCGCGGACTCAGCGTAATGGCCAACGGCCTCAATCTGAACAACGAGGTCTTCGGCTACTACCAGGGCAGCACGCAATTCGTAAATCAGCGAGAGTACTACAAGCCGACTTATACCGTTGGCCTCCACTACACACTCAACGCCGAGCGCTAGGAAGCAGGACCATTGCGCTGACTGCCGATTCCGAAGATGAGGCTGCTGCTCCGCCAGCAGCCTTATTACATCTGAAAGTATGGCTCTCTGAGGAAATTCATGACGCGAAGGCTTCCGCTTATCGTTTGTTTGCTGTTCTTTTCTTTTGTTGAACTGTCCGCGCAATCCGGCCCATCGGCCTCAAGCTCAGCGAACGCCAGGCTAAAGTTTGTCGTCATTCTCAGCCGCCATGGCATCCGCTCGCCTACGGGAAATGATGCACGGTACAACTTGTATTCCGCCGCACCGTGGCCCGAGTGGAGCGTTCCACCGGGCTATCTCACCGCGCACGGCTATCGGTTGATGCAAATCTTTGGAGCATGGGACCGGCAGCAGCTATCCGGCGAAGGCTTGCTCTCGGCGACAGGTTGCGAGGATGCTGCGCATGTGACCTTTTACGCCGACTCCGACCAGCGCACGCGGGAAACAGGAAGGGCGCTGGCCGAGGGTATGTTTCCGGGATGCGCGCTGACGGTGAGGGGGCTGCCGGAAGGCACGCAGGATGCGCTGTTCCATTCCCTTGGAACGCATCGTGGAGCGCTTGATCCGGCGTTGGCCGCTGCCGCCATTGCGGGGCGCATCGGAGGCGATCCCAACAATCCTACCGAGGCTTATCGCGCGCAACTCGCGGAACTGGATCGGATTCTCGGGCATTGCGGAAGCGATGTTGCATCTGCGGACAAGCAGCAGGCGCCGGCCGCAAGCCGGCAATCGATTCTGGACATCCCAGCCAGGTTCGCGCCCGCCAGCCAGGATCACCTCGGGGAACTGCGCGGCCCCTTGAGCACTGCTTCAACGCTCACAGAGAATCTTCTCCTCGAATATGCCGAAGGCATGGACGCAACCAACGTCGGCTGGGGCTGCGTGAACGGAGCGAACCTGCGCTCGCTGCTGGACCTTCATACCGCGGCATCGGAGATCTCGCAACGGCCGAAACCCATCGCGCGCGTCCAGGCCGCGAATCTTTTGCATCAGGTTTCATTGTCGCTTTCGCAGGCCGCCACAGGCAAACCACAAGCCGGAGCGATCGGCCGCGTCGACGACCGCGCACTATTCCTCATCGGGCACGACACCAACATTGCCAGCATCGCCGGACTCCTGGATCTCAACTGGATCGCTGACAGCCGGCGCAACGATACGCCTCCCGGCGGAGCGCTGGTGTTCGAGTTGTGGCAGTCGGCCGCCGGCGAAGATTCCGTGCGACTCTATTACACGACACAAACACTCGAACAGATGCGATCGGCAACCGTGCTTTCGAAGGAGAATCCGCCCGTCCGCGTGCCGGTCTTCATCCCCTCCTGCAGCCGTGCCGACTTTTTCTGCTCTTTGCCGGAATTTGAACAGGCGCTGCGGACATTGACTTCTGCGAGCAATCCATAGATCGCGCATTCAGGCCCGCTCAGTGCCTTCAGTCTACAGATTGGGATTCAAGGCGAAATCGGCTTGACTCCATTATGCTGGAGGCGTTCGATACTCGGTAATCGTAGCGGATTGATCCCGACAAACGGCATCCGTTGCGTGACTGACGTTCCTTTAGTCCTTCGCATACCTTGCATAAGGTATAGCTTATGGAATGGCCGGACGGGGGAGATGCGGCCGTTGATTTGGTTTGGCTTAGGCGGCGGGTTTTTCCAGGCCTTTTGAAACGGCGCAGATGCGCTTGTGGGCGGCGTAGAGTAGCGCGGCCAGAACCACGATGACTCCCAGCAGGACAAGTAAGACGAGCGAGGATTCGTTCATGCGATTTCTTTCTGTGCGGTTGGGGCGTGCTCCCGATGGAGCACGCGGTGGACGGTGGCTCTGGAGATGCGATGCGCTATGGCGATCTGTCCCAGGCTCTGCCCGCGCTTGCGATCGCGGACGATGGCCTCGCGGTCGAGCAGGAGCGCGGGGCGGCCGATGGCGCGGCCTTCGAGCCGGGCCCGCCGCATGCCGGCGCGCACCCTCTCGATGATCAGGTTGCGTTCGAGTTCGGCGACGGCTCCGATAATAACGGTGACAGCGCGGCCGAGCGCACCGCCGGTGTCGAGCTGTTCACGGAAGCTGACGAACTCAACATTCAACCGGCGTAGCTCGTCGAGTATCAGGAACCTGGTCTTATCGACCACGCTGCTCCGGGTTTTGCGCCGCTTGGTGTTAGTTCCGAACTTTTCCCCGGAAAGAGCAACTTATTTACCAGTTCATGTGCATCGGATTGCATTCCAATTCATTCATCCCGCCGGCTGCTTGCCGCGGGCTGTGACGGAATGTGATTTGGATCATAAGCCTGAGGGCTGGATATTGAGCGCGGGCAGCATCAGCTCATCCGGTCTCTATACCGCTCCTTCATCCATCACCGCGCAGCAAACGGTAACCGTAACGGCGACAAGCCAAGCCGATAACACCAAGACTGGAACGGCGACGATCACGCTGCTGCCGCCGCAGACACCGGTAATTACATGGGCAGCGCCTGCGGCGATTACTTATGGCACGCCGCTTAGCGCCGCTCAGCTTGACGCCACGGCGAATGTGCCGGGTACGTTTGTATATTCGCCGGCTGCTGGGACGGTGCTTGCTGCGGGAAACCAGACGCTCTCTGTCATGTTTACGCCGACAAATACAGCCGAGTACACGACAGCGACCGCCGGCGTAATGCTGACGGTGAATAAGGCGACACCGGTGATCACGTGGACCGCGCCTGCTGCCATCACGTACGGCACAACGTTGAGCGCGACGCAGCTTGACGCCACAGCCAACGTGGCGGGCACGTTTACTTATTCGCCGGCCGCTGGAAGTGTGTTGAACGCCGGAACTCAGACACTGACCGCGACCTTCACGCCGACGAACACGACCGACTACACGACGGCTACAGCGAGCGTGCCGCTAACGGTGAATCAGGCCACACCGACGATCTCAATCTCGAATCTGCCGGCGAGCGGTACTTATGGCGGCAGCTTTGCGGCTGTCATCGCCTACAGCGGCAACGGCAGCCCGGCCGAGACGATAGCCTCCAGCACGCCTTCGGTCTGTACAGTCAGTGATCTGCTGGTGAATTACGTGGGAGCCGGAGTCTGCTCGCTCACGGCTTCGGCCACGGCTACTACGGACTATAGCGCGGTGACGGGCAGCGCACAGACCTTCTCCGTGGGTAAGGCCACGCTGACCATTACCGCTGACAATGCGTCCCGCGGCTACGGAGCTTCGAATCCGGTCTTCGCCTACACGCCAACTGGCTTCGTCAACGGCGACACATCGAGCGTACTCTCCGGCTCGCCCAGTCTGACTACGCTGGCGACCGCTTCGAGCCCGGTGGGCAGCTATCCAATCACGGCAGCTATCGGGACGCTGGCGGCGGCTAATTATAACTTCGCCTTCGCGAACGGCACGTTGACGGTGACTCCGGTTGGGTTGACGATCATGGCGTCGAGCATGACCGTTACCTATGGCGCCGCGGTTCCGGCGATTACCCCGAGTTATGCGGGCTTCGTCAACGGAGACACTGCGGCCTCGCTGAATCCGGCGCCGGTTTGCTCGACGACTTATACGACAGCCAGTACTCCGGGAGCCTATCCGGCAACCTGTTCTGGTGCAGTAGACGCTAACTATGCGATCTCCTATGTTGGCGGTGCGGTGACGGTAAATCAGGCGACACCGGCGATCGCGTGGGCCGCGTCTGCTGCGATCACCTACGGCACAGCGCTGAGCGCAACACAGTTGAATGCCACGGCCAGCGTGCCGGGTACGTTCACTTATTCGCCCGCGGCTGGAACAGTGCCCACGGCAGGAAACCAGACCCTGTCCGTCACATTTACGCCGACCGACACGATCGACTACACATCGGCGGCGGCCAGTGTGCCGCTGACGGTGAATCAGGCCACGCCGGTCATCACGTGGGCCACCCCCGCAGCTATCACGTCCGGCACCGCACTGAGCGCGACGCAACTCGATGCCACCGCGAACGTGCCCGGCACATTCGTCTACTCACCCGCAGCCGGTGTTCTGCCAGCGCCCGGCAGTCAGACGCTCTCCGTCACCTTCACGCCGACGGATGCCACCGACTACACCGTGGCGATGGCCAGCGTGGTGCTCACCGTGAACCCGGCGCAATGCAACACGAGCGGCTACACTTACGCACGAGCCATCACCATCGATCACACCAAGGTCCCGAACACCGACCAGACCAACTTCCCATTTCTGTTCAGCACGACCGATCCGCTGCTGGCGACAACTGCCAATGGCGGCCATGTCGCGAACTCCAACGGATACGACATCATCTTCACTTCCGACCCGGCCGGCCAAAATCCGCTTCCCTACGAGATGGAGCAATACAACCCGGCAACAGGGCAAGTCGTTGCCTGGGTGCAGATCCCCGATCTCTCCCACACCTCCGACACGGTGATTTATCTCTTCTACGGCAACGCGAACATCACGACATCGCAACAGAACCCAACTGCCGTGTGGGATTCAAACTACAAGGGGGTGTGGCATCTCGGAAGCAGTTCTGTCTTGTCGCTGAACGACAGCACAGCCAACGCAAATAACGCGACAGATAACGGGGCGCTTGTAGCCTCCGGTCCCTTTGCGGGAGGGATGCTAACTAACGGGAGCACCTACGCGACCATCGGCACTCCGTCGAGCCTGGCGGACCTGGCACAAGGGCCGGCCACGTTCTCTGTCTGGGTAAACTCCGCCGCCGGTTCCGGCGGAAGGCTGATGGGTAAAGATGATGCAAATAACGACGAAGGATGGGCACTATCCCTTAACGGCAACCACAATGTGGATTTTGTTGTTGTCTATAGCGGAGGAGATTTCCGGCTACCCAGCACCGGGGCGACCGGCAACAACACCTGGTCCTACGTCACTGTCACTCTGAATGGAAACGCCAACCAGAGCGGCAGCGCCACCATTTATATCAACGGGGTTCCCAACACCACTGGTTCCGGCGGAAGCGGGAGCACTGTTGACGACTCAGCGCAGACCGCTTACCTGGATAATTCGACCTATGGAGATCAGGCATCGGCGCCGTTCAACGGAACGACCGCCGAATTTCGGATCTCCAACACCATACGATCCGCCGACTGGATCGCTACGGAATTCGCCAACCAAAGCTCGCCTGCCACCTTCTATTCGCTTTCTACGGAAAACCAGTCCATTAGCCCCAGTGCGGTTACGCTCTATGACGCCCAGTCGCAGCAGTTTACGGTGACGGCCCTCGCGTCCTGCCCTGCATCCGTGACCTGGTCGATGAGTCCCTCAGTGGGGACGCTGACGCCAAACGGGTCCTCTGGAGCGCTCTACACCGCGCCCGCCAGCATTCCTGTGCAGCAAATGATAACTATCACCGCCACGAATCCGGTCAGCAATGACACCCTGTCGGCCGTCGTGACGCTCATGCCGCCGGCCGTGAATCCGACACTCTCCTTGGCTGCGGCAAGTCCGTCGCCCTATGTTACGGGAAGTGCAGAGACCTTCGTTGCGACGTTGAAGAATCAGGATGGGACGGCGCTTTCCGGGGTAGTCGTTTCATTCTCAATCACGGGAGTTAACGCGGGAACCGGGAACGGGATAACCGATAGCAACGGGAACGCTTCATTCACCTATACAGGAAATAACAGTGGCACCGATACAGTTCAAGCGACCGCGACAGTGGGAAGTACGCAGGTAAATTCCGAAGCGGTCACGGCGATTTGGCTTGTGCCATCTCAGCCGGTATCGACTTCGACGGTCTACGGAGTGTTTTTCCCGACTGACAATCAATGCGCATTCGACGCGGTCGAGGCGAAGATTCCCGCATTCAATGAAACCTTTCCAACCATTAACTTTAATCCGCCCGCGGGCACGATTCCAGAAAACACCTCGAGCGTAAACGTGAATTCCCGACCGTTTACGGATGTCACAACTGACCTGAATGGCAACTATACGGGAACCATTGTTGCCGAGGGCAATGGCTATCAGGCCGGCGTAGGATCGATGAACTACTTTGAGGCAGTGTTCACGGGCGAGCTTACGGTGGCAAGCGCCGGCAATACCGTCTTCAATTTTTACGATGACGATGGCTTTATCTTCGGTATCGGCAACGGGGCAACCCGCGTGAGTGGCTCGTCAATCAACATGCCTGTTACCTCAGTATTTAATGGCTATCCATCTATGGGCGCAGATAATGGCCCGCAATCCCCGATCGGGAATCAAGTCGTTGTGAACTTCCCAGCCCCCGGAACATATCCTTATGAGGTTGATTACACCGAGTGCGATGGAGGACAACTTGCGCTCACCATGGCGCAGGGAGCGTCCAGTTCGACCGGTATTCCACCTACAGGATCCCTAACTGTATCGCCAAACTCGATCAATCCTCTGCCGTTCGGGGGATCACAGGCATTTACGATCTTTGCCGGGGACGCGGCCGGGAATCCTGTGCCGAATGTCCACGTTGGCCTGGTCGTAACAGGCGTTGACAATTTACAGTTGAGCGGCATCACCGACAGTTCAGGGAACGCAACAATCGTTTATAACGATGTGAATCCCGGAACGGCGTATGTGCAGGCCGTTGCCTTTGTTAGTGGCACGGTTGACTATTCCAACATGGTCACCGTTCCCTGGACTCTTCCCGCCGGGTCTTCCACTGGTTCGGGCGGCAGCGGTACTTTGGCCATCAGCATTTCTGCTCAGAGCCCGGTCGTGCTTCCTAACACACTGCAGCTGAATGGGAGCGCAACTGATTCGGCTCTGCCGTCGGGCACATCTCCGTCGGTCACATGGTCCGAAGTCAGCGGCCCAGGCTCAGTAGCGTTCACCAATGCAACGCAGGCATCGACAACGGCAACATTCAGCGCAGCCGGCACGTACGTTTTGGAACTGAGCGCGACGGATTCGCTGAATTCTGGATCGGCACAGATCTCGATCGTGGTCGATCCAACCGGCCAGACTGCTCAAGGCTGGATCGGCGGTCCTGCAAATGGCTCGGCCGTGTCGGGCATCGTGCCCATCACGGTGGCTGCCGGCCAGACGTTGACCAGCGGCACGTTGAGCTATTACCCAGCGAACAATCCCACGAATGTCACCGTACTGAATTCGGCCGTGAGCGCCTCCGGAGGCCAGCAGATCGGCACACTCGACACCACAGCACTGCCCAACGGCTCCTACTGGATCACGCTCGAAGCCACCAACAGCAGCGGCACCTCGCAATACAGTCTTGCTCTGGTTACCGTCACGGGCAACTTCAAGCCCGGCCGTGTCACCACCACAGTCACAGATCTCGTTGTGCCTGCCACGGGACTGCCCATCCAGATCCAGCGCACTTACGACAGCCTCAACGCCGGGACCATCGGCGACTTCGGCTACGGATGGAATCTTGGCATCAACGTCAACCTTGTCGTCGACAACAAGGGCGACGTGACGTTCACGCTCGGCGGCCAACGGAAGACTTTCTACCTGACCCCGCAAATATTCGGTTGCTCTCCGCTTATCGGCTGCCTCTTCCCGTGGTACTCTCCCGTCTTCACGCCCGAGCCGGGCTTATTTGGAACGCTGACCGATTCCGGTTCCGGCTGCGTGCTCGACATGCTGCTTGCCGACGGCGAGTGCGTAGGCGGCGGCCAGTATAACCCGCCCGGTTACATCTACACCGATCCCAACGGCACGTCTTACACCATCAGCGCCAGTGGACAGTTGCAATCCATCACGGATCGCAGTGGTAACGGCCTCACCATCGGGCCTAACGGCATCACCAGCACCACCGGCCTCAACGTGCCCTTCGTGCGCGACGCGCAGAACCGCATCACGCAGATCACCGATCCGGCCGGCAACGTCTACTCCTACGGCTACGACGCCAACGGCAACCTCGCGTCGGTCACCTATCCGCCCACCTCGGGCAGTCAGACTTGCTCCGGCGCAAACGCTCCCAATACCAGCCAATACTCGTATTACCCCGACGCCGACCATCCGGATTACCCGGCGCACTACTACGCCGGCGGCACAGACGGCCGCTGCAACCCGCTGCCCTCCACCAGCTTCTATCCCGCGGGCCAAATGGATACCTCGGGTAACTACTCCGTGGCCGGCAAGCTCCAGAGCGTGACGGACGCCGCGGGCAAGACAACCACCTACACCTACAACCTCGCCACCAACACCACCACCGTCACCTATCCAACCGATCCGGCGGATGGCAACGGCCAGCCTGCCACGGCCACCATGGTCTATGACGCGAACGGCGACGTGCTCAGCTCCACCGACCCGCTCGGCCACACCACCACCAACACCTACAGCGCCAACTTCAACCTGCTCTCGACCACCGATCCGCTCGGCCACACCACCAGCTACACCTACGACGCCAGCGGCAACAAGACTTCGACAACCTACCCGAATCCCAACGCGACCACGGTTACTGAGCCTGCGGTCACCAACACCACCAGCACAATCACATACGGGCTGAACGGCGCGCCTCTGACGGTCACCGACGAGAACGGCAATGCGCGCAATTTTGGCTACGACGCAAACATGAATCCGCTTCGCGAAACGGACATGGTCAATGGCCAGACTGCGACCATCATGACTTCGGTCTACAACGCGAGCGGACAGCTTCAGGCTCTAGCAGTGGGAGCCGATCTTACAACAAACCCGGCGGCTGCCTCTACCTTTACCTACGACGCGAACGGGAACATCGCTTCGGCTACGGACCCGCTCGGGCGAACTACATCCTTCACCTACAACGCCCTCGGCCAGCGCCTCACGATGACTCGAAGCGCCGGTGCGAATTCTACACCGGAATCGGGCAGCGCGTCGCCATTACTTCAACAAGCGGCCGTTAGTCCGACTCAGGGCATTCGCTCGAAGACCATGGTGGTCACCAGAAAGCCTGGCGCTCAGCTTAACGCGCTGGCGCATTCACAGGACTCTTTGTCTCCGCTCGGCGGTAATACCTGCAATCCGCCCACGCCGCCGATATATTCCGTCACTGATTTTTATAGCGCGATGTATGGAATCAAGAGCGAGATCGACTCACTCGGGCGAACAAGTTCGGAGACTTATGATGCCAACGGGAACGTCGCCACTTACACGGACGCGAACGGAAACGTCTATTCTTACTCCTACGATGCACTGAATCGCCTGACTCAAGTCAACCTTCCCACGAATCCGGTTACCAGTTATACCTTTACTTACGATTACGCCAATCATGTCATCGACACTACCGATCCCGAGGGACACGATCGCCATAACGTCTATGACCTGGCAGGCAGGCTGACCTCCGTCACGCTCGGATACGGTACCTCCAGCGCGACGACGACAACCTTCGCCTACAACGACGACGGCACGCTGCAAAGCGCCACGGACAACGCTGGCCACACCACAAATTACACCTACGACCCGGCCGGCAATCTCACTCAGGTTGCCAGAGGCCCCGTCTCCGTCCAATACGCTTACGACAACGACCGCAATCGCATCTCCGCGACCGACGGCAACGGTAACACCACCAGCTTCCAGTACGATGCCAACCAGCGTCTGCAACAGATCGGCTTTGCCGACCACACCAATCAATCGATCGCCTACGACAGTTCCGGCAATGTGACGGGGGTGACGGATCAGGCTGGCCACACCATCACCTATCAGTACGACAACGCCAACCGCATGATCGGGGTCACGCAGGCAAACGCCCCGGCGACTTCCAACGACAACTTCAACTACTGCCGCGATGGCTTAGGGAACCTGTCCTCCTGGACGGACGAGAACGGCCACGTTCTGTCGCAGACCGCCGATGCCATCGGACGCCCGACCAGCATCACGTATCCCGACGGCACAAGTGGTCTGGTGAGTACCTACGACCTAAATAGCAACCTGCTGTCGCTGGGCAAATTCAATACTTCCGGCACCACGACCGCGCAGTTTGCCTACGACAGCCTCAACCGTCTCATCTCTCAGACGCCCGATTCGAGTTATGGCGAGGTTCCGGCCCAATTCACCTACACGGCAAACGGCCTGTTGTCGAAGATGACCGACAGCACCGGAACCACCAGCTACACCTACGATTCGCTCGACCGGTTGATCACCAAGTCCACTCCGGCCGGAACCCTGAACTACACCTATGACGCTGTCGGCAACGTCGCCGGCATGACCTCGACTGGCGCGAACGCCGTCTCCGTCAGCTACACCTACGACGAGCTGAACCGCCTCAGCACGGTGGTCGACAACAATCTTCCGGCGGGTCAGAACACCACAACCTACACCTACGATCCTGCCAGCAACCTGGCCACAGCCACCTATCCCAACGGGCTTCAGTCGACCTATTCCTACGACCAGCTCAATCGCCTCTCGAGCGCTTCCACGGCGGTCTCCAGCTATCAGTACAGTCGCGACAACAACGGCAACATTCTCACTGCTACTGAGGGCAGCGGCCGCAGTGCGACCTATACCTACGACGGCATCGACGAGCTGACCAGCGAGACCGTCGCCAACGATCCCGCCAAGGATAACGGCGCCATCAGCTATGTTCTCGATCCGGTTGGCAACAGGGACTCCGATACTTCATCACTTGCGCCGATCGACTCTTCGTCCACAGGGTTCAACGCGGACGATCAGCCACAGACCGAAAGCTACGACGCCAATGGCGACACCATCGCCACCGGCGGCAACACCTTCGCTTACAACTCCTGGCTCAAGCTGGTCTCGATGAACGGCGGGCAGGTCACGCTCGCCTACAACGGTCTCGGGCAGCTGGTCTCGAAGTCCACGAGCAGCGGCACCACGCAGTACCTTATCGACGACCTGAGCCCGACCGGCTACCCGCAGGTGGTCGAGGAGCTGCAAGGCGGGCAGGTCACGCGCACCTATACCTACGGCCTGGAGCGCATCAGCCAGCTGCAGCCGGTCAACACAAACGGGAACAACACCTGGACGCCGAGCTTCTACGTCTACGACGGCCGGGGCACGGTGCGCATGTTGGCCAACGCCGCCGGCGCGGTTACGGACACCTACGCCTACGACGCCTTCGGCAACCTGCTGAATCAAACCGGCTCGACGCCCAACGCTTACCTCTACCGCGGCGAGCGCTGGGACCAGGACCTCGGCCTCTACTACCTGCGCGCCCGCTGGTATAACCCGGCCACGGGCCGCTTCATGTCGCGCGACCCGTACGCCGGCTCCATTTGGGACCCGGCCTCGCTGCATCGCTACAACTACGCCCGCGCCAACCCGGTCAACTACATCGACCCCTCAGGCCGCGGGCGACCTGACCGAATACGCGCTTCGCCCTTGTAGACGTGGCTGCCCACGATAGGCGATGGTTACCTTTGTCGGCCAACAGGTAGCTTGCGAATACTCCGTCATGGCCTCGATCCTCGACATCATCTTCGACGCGCCGTACGCCGACGGCGAACAGATGCAGCTCGCAGAGCCTGCAGCTTGAAAAGTCGCTCGGCAAATGCGGTGTTCAGGCCACCTGGCAGGGCAACCTCCTGAATATCGGGCTGCTGTTAGCGTCCTACGACTTTGGCGGATTCTTGGGCGACGCGGAAGAAGGGTTCAGCTTGCGATTCACAACTGAGGAGGAAGGCTTAACTCGGTTTGGGCCAGGTGAGCTTAGTTCAATGGAATCTGGGGGGCTTGCCGGGGAAGCTACAAACGCCCAGACCTCAGCCGGGTATAACGCCGATTCATGGAGCAACACTACATTGCAACCAGGAACGCAGTTGGTGCAGGGTTCTCCGGGAGAAGGCAACTATTTCACGTCGCTTGAGCAATTCCAATCGAGTGGTGGAACACTTAACGACTATAACGAAGGGCTCCAGATACGGCCGAACTTAAATTATGGGCCGCGTCAAGGGGTGACCGTGGTTCAAGTTATCCAGCCAACAGACGCCGCGGTATCGAATGCGGTGGCAAATCAGGGCGCAGGCCAATGGACGCAGTACTACATTCCTAATCAGTCAGGGCTGTGTGCGGTATACTGTCTCCCATTCGCTCAATGATCATCAATCCCAATACCGGCAACTTGTTTTTTGGCGTCGAGTCGGTGGGTCCTACTCTAAAGGAGGAGGAGTTTCTTAAGTCGGCTCTGGGCCAATCGGCGGTACAACTGATGAAGGCAGCGACCATAAACTGGTGGGGGTTCTGGTGGCCGGGAAATTCGGGAAGAGAAGCTGGCGTCTCAATTGGATTTACGCCCGGTGCCGAGATTCAGCAAGCTAGGATCAAGTTAGTCAAGCACGAGACGCGCGCTGCCGGCGTAGCTGGCTGGTCGAGAGAAGTCGAAAATGAAATGAAGGAATTTCATGACGGCTGGCTGCACCAACAGCTTGGTAATCCTCCGTACGATTTCCATTGGGGAAAAATTAGCTCCGTAATCGACCAGCACGACTATTCCGCTGTCATCATTGTCTCCTATAATCCAGGAGGACAAGTTGCCCGGACCTGATGGAGCTCCGCCTGGCGGGCGAGAAGAGCGCGCTCCATTCCACTCCCACGCATCTCCGCGGCGAGCGCTGGGACCAGGACCTCGGCCTCTACTACCTGCGCGCCCGCTGGTACAACCCGGCCACGGGCCGCTTCATGACGCGCGACCCGTACGCGGGCTCCATTTGGGACCCGGCCTCGCTGCACCGCTACAACTACGCCCGGGCCAACCCGGTCAACTACATCGACCCCTCGGGGCGCGCCGACCTGACCGAATACGAGTTCGCCTTTGTAGACGTGCTGCCCACGATAGGTGAGGTTGCCTTTGTCGGCCAACAGGTAGCTTGCGACTACTCCGTCATGGCCTCGATCCTCGACATCATCTTCGACGCGCCGTACGCCAACGGCGAACAGATGCAGCTCGCAAGTATCCAGCTGGACAAGAGCCTCGGCAAGTGCGGCGTTAAGGCCACCTGGCAGGGCAACCTCCTGAATGTAGGTATTGGGGTTGCGGCGGCGCTGGCGACAGAGGGCTTCAGCAGACTCTTGGGCGACGCCGCAGAGGGGGCTGCCGAGCCGTGGCTTGCCGCAGAGAGGGCGCCGAATATTGTCTATCGTGGACTGTCGGCATCTGATGCTGAGAGTCTAGAAGCTGGTCAAGGCTTGGTCGCCAAAGCCCCGGATGGCGAGTGGACTGCCGCAGAGCACGTTGCAAACGCCGGGCCGGGCGCTGGTGGAGCTGCGGCGAACAGCCCCTGGATTTCGACTTCCAAGATTCTTGATGTCGCTCAAGCGTACGATAGCGGAAACGGCGTCGTCGCGATTGACCTCAGCAAGGTGGATTCGCTCCAGGTTGAGGTTTGGCAGACCGCCCCGAATGTTAGCGGTGCGGAGGGCCTCGCATTTCAGAGGTCCTACTGGGGACAGGAGGTCACGGTCTATCAGACGATCCCGCAGAGTGCGGTCGTCGGGCCCGTGCCAACGGAGCCATGAACACATGAGCCATTTTAAGGATTTAGAGGATCGTTTTAAGACAGATATTGGCCAATTCGTTCTAAGTGTCCAGACCATCCGAGAGGTCGATGCGGCGGCTTTCCAGAGGATCGACCGCGCGGCGGCAGAGCTAGCTCGCCTTCTAGTGGGTCATTCACTGATCCCGAGGTCCCTGTTGAATGAGCTGCGGGTAGTGATTAAGGTATTGCGGGCAGAAGCTCCTTATATAGACGGCGGACGAAACGAGCTGGTCAAGATGGCCGATAAGCTGGAGATGACCTTCGACTTGATCCTGATAGGAGAAAGCCCGGGCGATCGCGTTCCTGGCGTGCCGAGGATAATTTAGGATCAAAGTAAATGCCGAATCCCTGGAGATTGGTGCGAATACATGGCTTTAGTTCCTTCTATCAATCCGCCGAGCCAAGTTGAGGCGTCGGGTTTCGAACAGGCAGACGATGCTGCGCACATGATCGCCTGGCTGGGAAGAGGGCCGGACTTCCGAAGGTTCGTAGTGAATGACATTGAATCGGAGCTATATCGTCAGACTCCCGGGGCGCAGCTCTTGGCGGTCAGATGCAGGGAGAAGCCAGAGCTTAGGACGACGGCGAGCCAGGAGAGTCCGAGCCAGGGTGCTGTTGTATCGAGACTTAGCGTCACCTTCCCCGTGACCGTACGAGTAGCGGCAGCGGACGGCGCGATCTGGAATCTGGAAATCCAGCACAACTACGACGCGACAAACCTGCACCTCCGGGACGGTCGGCGGCAGATCAGGCTAAACTTCACGATCATTGCCCATTTGCTGGAGTCTTAGGTTGCTCAGCCGAGCGCATCAGCCAGCTGCAGCCGGTCACCACAAACGGGAACAACACCTGGACGCCGAGCTTCTACGTCTACGACGGCCGGGGCACGGTGCGCATGTTGGCCAACGCCGCCGGCGCGGTTACGGACACCTACGCCTACGACGCCTTCGGCAACCTGCTGAATCAAACCGGCTCGACGCCCAACGCTTACCTCTACCGCGGCGAGCGCTGGGACCAGGACCTCGGCCTCTACTACCTGCGCGCCCGCTGGTACAACCCGGCCACGGGCCGCTTCATGACGCGCGACCCGTACGCGGGCTCCATTTGGGACCCGGCCTCGCTGCACCGCTACAACTACGCCCGCGCCAACCCAGTCAACTACATCGACCCGTCAGGCCGCGCCGACCTGACCGAATACGAGTTCGCCCTTGTAGACGTGCTGCCCACGATAGGTGAGGTTGCCTTTGTCGGCCAACAGGTAGCTTGCGACTACTCCGTCATGGCCTCGATCCTCGACATCATCTTCGACGCGCCGTACGCCAACGGCGAACAGATGCAGCTCGCAAGTATCCAGCTGGACAAGAGCCTCGGCAAGTGCGGCGTTAAGGCCACCTGGCAGGGCAACCTCCTGAATATCAGCCTCCTGTTAGCGTCCTACGACTTCGGCCCTCTGTTCGGCGACGCAGAGGAAGGGGTGACGGGACCGTGGGCCGCCACAGAAGGTACTTCGCCTCTGGGCCAATTCTTAGCTCTCACGACGCGCTTAATCCAGGACCACTAGCGGACAACTTGGCTAAGACGTTTTCGGGAGGACGCTACAGTATCGTGCAACTCCAAGAGGATACAACGCTCTACCGCGCAGGGACCGCTGATGAGCCGCTTGGTCAGTTCTACACTACAGCCTCGCCGGCGAGCGCGATTCAAACACGAATTGACAGCGCCGTAATGCCTGTGTGGCCGGGCGGAAAACTTTCACCCATCGACACGGCATTCTCTGTTAACATTCCGGCGGGGACGCAGGTTTATGTTGGAGAGGTCAGTTCTCAGAGCGGGTTCTACGTGGGTGGCACACAACAGGTGGTGGTGGTTAACCCGTGGGCGATTCACGGAGTTCAGGTGACAGGATCGGTGCCGTTAAAGTGACAAATATAAGCCAGCTAAGATCAGCACTAATGAGAACTGCCAGAGTTCTTCGCGCGGGAGGCAATGAGAATTGGGCGATATCACTTGAAACAATCGAGTCCGAATTGGAAGCGGACCCCGCCGAGGCGAAGTCTCGAATATTACTGATGTTTGGAGGAATGGGTTCATTTAATGACCTAGTTCTCTATAGGGACGGAAAGGCGCTATTCCAAGAAAACGAAGAGTTAGCCAGGCTGAGGACCGAAATATATAGCCTCTGCCGGAGTTAGGCCGCCATTGATGATGAGTCTAAGACCGCGGATACCATCACTTCGCAGGGCAGCTAAGGTAATCCGGCGTCTGGCCGCGCCGACCTGGCCGAATACGAGTTCGCCCTGGTCGAGGTGCTGCCCACGGTGGCCGAGGTTGCCCTTATTCGCCAGCAGGTCGTTTGCGATTTCTCCGTCGTAGCCTCGATGCTGCAGATCCTTTCTGAGGCGAACTCCGCCAGCCGGGAACAGATGCAGCTGATGGGTACGCAGCTGGACTGGAGCCTCGGCAAGTGCGGCGTTCAGGCCACCTGGAAGGGCAACCTCCTGAATATCGGGCTGCTGTTAGCGTCCTACGACTTCGGTCCCCTGTTTGGCGACGCCGAGGAGGGATTCGCTATCTGCAGGCTGTGCTTCGCGGCCGGCACGCCGGTGCACACCGAGCGCGGCGCGGTGCCCATCGAGAAGATCAAGGTAGGCGACAAGGTCTGGGCGCGCAACGAGCGAACCGGAGCCACGGAGTTGCGAAAGGTCACAGCGATCGCGCCGCAGCATCGGGACAAATTGGTCGAGCTGCGAATTGAGGGCGAGAAAGCACCGCTCAAGCCCAGCATCAATCACCCATTCTGGGTAAGACGCTCAACATTGGCAAAGCCGGCCTGGATCGAAGCTGCTAACATGCTCGCAGGCGACGAGGTGCTGGCCGCCAGCGGCCAGTGGCGCAATGTGCTCTCGGTTACAGTCCTACCTGGCCTTCAGGTTGTCTATAACTTCGAAGTTGAGGAGGATCACGATTACTTTGTCGGCAGCCAAGGTCTTCTGGTACACAACGCCGGGCCCTGTGCCTGGGTTGACAACGGCGCTCTTAAGATAAGAAATAAATTTCCAGTGGGATCGGCGGAGGATACAGCATTTCGGGACTTTGTCGGTCAATGGAATCAGCAAGCACAAGAGGCGGGATCACTGACACGGCAGGCTGTCACCAATGAAATGAGGCAAGCAGCCAGCGCAGCGGCAAACGCCGAACGTGCTGCGAATCCCGGGCTTTATCCTTCGGGCACTGCTGTCGGGCATGTTCCTGACGTCGGTTGGGGTGGAAATCCAAATGGGCCCTTCGTGCCACTGCCGACATCTGTGAATGGCTATATCGGTGGCGCGACGCAGGCAGTTCCACCAGGAACAACTTACACATCAGTCGGCATCGAACCATGAAACGCTGAGGAAACATGACAATTCACGAGTTGATTGACGTTGCAATCAAAAAGCAGTCCGCGTTTGAACCAGGACGGCCGTTCATGCATGTGATGTCGCCCTCCCCGTTTGGTCAAGGCGTGCCGACATTGGCCAAGGACATTTACAGGCCGTTCAGCCCTCAACTGAAGGTGCGCTTTGAGCATCTTGGACGCTGGCAGTTTGCGACGCACGGGGACTGGCTTGGCCTCGACGATATGGAGCGTTTGTGGACTCCGGAATCTCAGGATGATTGGACAAAAAGGATCCATCTGTCGAGGATAGCGGCAGAAGAAAATTGGGGCAATGACGCGGCCGCGCTGTTTCGCGCAGATCGCTTGACCTTATTTGCAGGTCACGCCGACACAAATGAACGAATTTATCTCTTGTGGCTCGATTGGACAGAAGAGCCAGAACTATGGGTGTACGACTCAAACGGAGAGCTTAGATTTGTTGACCTACATGAGTACTTGACTGCCTATGTGACTGACGACACCTGTCATTACTCGCGCCCTTGGCGACTTCATGCGCCATAGTCCGTTGCCGAAGACTACGATTACTTCGTCGGCGAGACCGGGTTCCTCTTTCATAACATAGACTGCGGTTGCAACCCAATCTTCGACCGGCGTGATCTGCACCCTGATACGGTCACGCCTGAGAATCCAAGAGGCTTGTATCCAGTTGAGCCGACCGGATCATATTGCCCTAACGTTTGATCCGGCAGAAAAGGATCTCTACAAACTGCAATCATCCGAAATGCCTCAGCATCTAGCGGATTGGGACATTGTTTCTTTGCGTGCGCGTTTGTTTTTTGAACAAAGCAGATGGAACCATATCGGGAGACCTATCAACGAAGTATCCCTCGGTGAAATTCGAACCATCATTGAATTGCTGCGGCAAAGGGTAATCGAACGAGATAACGGAAGAACAAGCTCAACATAGAGATGAGTCAGGTGTTTGCGGTCATTCAGTTTGATACACCGGCAAGTGGTCTTGCTTCCCCGGTGTTCAGAACCACTCCGGGCTTTATTCAGGGGGGATTGACAGGTGGCGGCGCAAGCGAGTTCGTCTTACCAAATATGCCAGTAAATCAACTCCAAAATGTCACAACCAGGATCATTCCATGAGCGAGAATTCACAAAACGAAGACCGGTTAGAAGGAAATGCGGGGCAAGAGTTTGCCCGACGAAATTTCGTCCAAGTAGCGATTGATGATGTCAACTGGAAAGTTTTACATCGCAATCCGACAACGGGCGAATATTGGAAAGAGTTTTTCCCTCATTCAGAAATGCAGGGCGGCGGTCCGCCTGTCTTCGTTAAAATTTCGGGAGAGGAGGCCAAACGAGAATTCAAACTTGAACAGAAATGATTCGCTATGCTGCTTGTCTCATGCAGCTGGACAAGAGCCTCGGCAAGTGCGGCGTTAAGGCCACCTGGAAGGGCAACCTCCTGAATATCGGGCTGCTGTTAGCGTCCTACGACTTCGGTCCCCTGTTTGGCGACGCCGAGGAAGGGGCATTGAGCGCTGGCGCATTTACAAAGGGAGCACCCTGGCTAAATGGCGTATCAAAGTACACTGAGGGAGGTACATTCCTCCAGTGCGGTGAATCGTGCGTTTCGGCGACAGGGCAAATCTTGACTGACGGCGAAGTGACTGAGCAACAATTAGTTCAACAGCTTGGACAGCCCGCCGATCCGTTAGCGTTGCCTCAGGCGCTAAATCAACTTGGCAACTCTGGGCAGTGGACTGGTAGCTACTTCGAATCAGGAGAGCAAGCCCTGAATCAGGCTAACCAAGGTCAACTTGGAGCGGTCTTGCAGGCACCTGGAGTGTCTCCACATATGGTGACAATTTCACCAATCACCGGATCAAACATGTTCCTAGTCGCGGATACCGGCGTGGGAGCAACATATCAAGTAACTTCAAGTTGGATACAACAATATGTTTCTGCTGGGGTATGGAGGGTAGGACCATGAACGATACTCCCAAATATGCATACTCCGATAAGATTGTGAGACTGGAGCCTCATGAAAAAGACAGTTATCGCGTCGTCATTGATGTCGGGGGAGGAAGAACTATCGAGACGATTTGCCGGATTCACCAAACATTTCCGGAATTGGGTTCAGCAGGCCGGACCTGCACCTTCGACTCACATGAATACGGACTGGAGTTTATGGCTGGCAATATCAACTCACGGGAAATATGCAGGCAAATCGTTGAGTTCCATAACGAGCTCAATCCGATCTCCGAGTGAATCTCTGTCGTTCTCTGCTTCGCGGCCGGCACGCCGGTGCACACCGAGCACGGCGCTGTACCCATCGAAAAGATCAAGGTGGGCGACAAGGTCTGGGCTCGCAACGAGAAGACCGGAGCGACGGAGCTGCGAAAGGTCACAGCGATCGCGCCGCAGCACTTCGATAAGTTGATGGAGCTGCGCATCGTGGGCGAGAAGAGCGCGCTCCATCCCACGCCCACGCATCCTTTCTGGGCGCGGCGCAAGGTGGGCGAAGCTGCCCACTGGATCGAAGCCGCCGACCTCATCCAGGGCATGCAACTGCTCTCTCAGAATGGCCGCTGGCTCACCATCGCTTCCGTCGCGGCCCTCAACAAACCAGCCGTCGTGTACAATTTCACCGTCGAAGAAGACCACGACTACTTCGTCGGCGACCAGGGACTGCTGGTTCACAACACCGATCCGTGTCCGTGTGGAAGAAGAACTCCAGAGGAAAATCGGCGGGCCAGGAATACCTACGTTGGGTCCGTGCGATCCCAGGTGCTCAAATGCAAGGCATCTCCACCCCACGGACCAAGACCTGTCCGTGGGGACCCCGGCCCTGGGGCACCTATTTTCGTGCTGGGTTGGATTGCGAACGACAACTGCATCCAGCGCGGGGCCAATGGACGCGCCGCAGGAAACTCCTGCGGCGCGTTGGTTTTTGTTCCGGGGCTAAAGCCCGTATCATTTTGCGCTGTTCAGGGGCCTGAAGGCCCCTGCTCCCTCCGCGACAGCATTTCTGGAGACGCTGAGGAGGTGCGGGCCAGGAGACCCGCGCTACAGCCGGTTGGGAAACCGGCGCTACTCGCGGTGCTCCAGGCAGTGCGTGGACTCGCCGGCCTCGTGGGGCGCGCATGGCTTGTGCAAATCGCTCATGGGGTTTCGGTTAGCGCCAGGAGCGCGTTTTAATTTTTTATTGACACTCGTTCGCTGCGGAAGTAAACTCTGCGCAGAGCGGTGGTTTCGCTCGAAGGACTTTTACCACCGGTTTCCCCGGCCGGCAATTTTGCGATGGCCTCTTCTCGAACGACCGTAGCGCCCCCGAGCGACCGTGTACGCCTGATCGTGGCGTCCTCTGTGATGCTCACGTTCATCTCCTTCTGGCGCGCGGCTGCCATCGTCCTCAATGACCTTGGATCATCGGCATTTTATGCAGGCGGCATCGCCGAACAGGCGGTGGGCGCGGCTGCGCCCTGGTTCATCCTCGGCATCATGCTGTTCAGCTTTGCCGTGCGCGCGGTGTATGTGGAGAGCTGCTCCATGTTTACGCGGGGCGGCGTGTACCGCGTGGTGAAGGAGGCGCTGGGCGGAGGGTTCGCCAAGCTGAGCGTTTCCGCGCTGATGTTCGACTACATTCTGACGGGGCCGATCTCCGGCGTGTCGGCGGGGCAGTACATTACCGGACTGCTGAATGAGTTGCTGAATGTCGCGAACCACAGCCATTGGCTGCCGCCGGCCCTGATGACCGCGAATGGGCTGCCCTTCCAGTTGGACATGAACTACACCTCCGCGGTGGTGGCGGCGGCGGTGACGATCTATTACTGGTGGGAGAACATCAAGGGCATCGAGGAGTCGAGCGACAAGGCGCTGCGAGTTATGCAGATCACCACGGTGATGGTGATTATTCTGCTGGCCTGGGGCTGTTATTCGATTGTCATCCGCGGCGCTCACCTCCCGCCGTCTCCCATTCCCGCCCATCTCCATTTCAGCAATGATGCGCTCGGTTTCCTGAAGGGCCACGGACTGCCGATCTTCGGCCTGTTCGGAATCCTGATGGCATTCGGCCACTCCATCCTGGCCATGAGCGGCGAGGAGAGCTTGGCGCAGGTCAACCGTGAGATCGAACACCCGAAGCTCAGGAACCTGAAGCGCGCGGCCATCGTCATTGCCATCTACAGCCTGATCTTTACCGGCGGGGCAACGCTGCTGGCTTCCATGCTGATCCCCACCTACGAACGAACCGTCATCTATCCCGACAATCTGATTGCGGGACTGGCGATGTTCATGGTGGGACCGCTGACCTGGCGGATTCTGTTCCGCATCTTCGTGGTGCTGGTCGGGTTCCTGATTCTTTCGGGGGCGATCAATACGTCGATGATCGGCTCGACGGGCGTGCTGATGCGCGTGGCCGAAGACGGGGTGCTGACGGATTGGTTCCGCAAGCCGCATCGGCGGTTCGGCACCAGCTATCGCATTGTGAACCTGGTGTTCATTTTGCAGATGGCGACGATCATCTTGAGCCGCGGCGACGTGATCATGCTTGGCGAGGCGTATGCCTTTGGCGTGATCTGGTCGTTCACGTTCAACAGCCTGTCGATGCTGGTGCTGCGCTGGAAATACAAGGGCGAGCGCGGCTGGAAAGTTCCACCGAACTTCCGCATCGGCAAGACGGAGATTCCCGTTGGGCTGATTTCGGTGTTCATGGTGCTGCTTGCGACGGCGACCGTGAATCTGTTTACGAAGTCGATCGCGACGGTGAGCGGCATCGTGTTTGCTGTGGGGTTCTTCATCATCTTTACGGTGTCAGAGCGCATCAACCAGCGGAGACACGCCATCACCGCCAAGCAGATGAAGGATCACTTCCAACTGGAGCACCAGGATACGATCGATCGCGAGTCGGTGGCGATCCGCCCCGGCGGCATTATCGTGACCATGCGCGATGTGGCGAATCCGCTGGCGTTGAAGTGGACGCTGGCGCGCACCAATACCGAAGAGCGCGACGTGGTGGTGATCAGCGTGCGGCTGATGGGCGTGGGTGGTCCGGAGTATTTGAGCGCCGAGGAACAGAGCTTTAGCGAGCACGAGCAGATGGTGTTTACCAAGGCCGTGTCGATCGCGGAGAGTTTTGGCAAGAAGGTCTCGCTGCTGGTGGTGCCCGCGGCTGAGATTTTTCCTGCGCTGGCGCAGACGGCGAGCTCGATTGAAGTGGAGTCGGTGGTTTCAGGCAGCTCGAGCACGTTGACCGCGGAAGAGCAGGCGTTTTATATGGGCCAGGCCTGGGAGGCATTGCCGGAACCCAAGCGGCAGTTCAACTTCTGCGTGGTGGCTTCCGATGGCGACGTGAAGGTGTTTTATATCGGGCCGCACGCGCCGTCGCTTAGCCCGGAAGATGTGCAGCTGGTTCACCGGCTGTGGCTGAATATGCGGCGCGACCCGATGGCTGCGGACCTGCACCACAGCGACATCATCACCTACGCTCTGACCCGACTGGCCGGGCAGTACGCGCGGGAAAAGCAGGACATTCTGCGCGACCTGAAGAATTGCCGCGGAGCTGCGGCGCCGTCCTCGGTGCGGCTGCCCGCGCCGGAGGCAAACGGGTCGAGCGCGATCACGCCGTCGCCGCGGGCGGTGAAGCAGACGAGAGACCAATAGAGCAGGGATCAGGTTTCAGGTGTCAGGTTTCAGCTCGCACGCGGAGCGCGCATGATCGCGACTCGGCTGAGATGGCTACAAACGCCCGCAACTCCCGACTAGCCTCCACTTAGGCATCGTAAACTTCTCCTGGATTCCAGCGCTGTACTTTCACTCCTGGCTCGACTAGTTTTCCTAGTTCATCGGGTGTGCCTTTGAGTGGGGGGAAAGTGCCCCAGTGGATGGGCAGCACAACTTTTGGTGCGAGCAGGCGGCAGGCCAGCGCGGCTTCTTTGGGGCCCATGGTATAGTGGCCGCCGATGGGCAGCATGGCTATTTCCGGCTTATGCAATTCGCGGATCAGCTGCATATCGCCAAAGACGCAGGTGTCGCCTGCGTGGTAGAGCACAGGACCGCCGGCAACCTCCAGCACAAATCCGCCGGCGATGCCAACGTAGTGAACACCTTTCTCATCCTGTGCGCCGGATGAATGGCGCGCGTCGACGAGAGTCGCGGCCACATCTTCCAGTTGTACCGTTCCGCCATGATTCATGCCAATGGTGTCCTGAACGCCCTTGCCGGCGATGTATGCGGCCAGCTCGTAGATGGCGACCACGGTGGACCCGTGCTTTTTGGCCACGGGCGCGGCGTCGGAGATGTGGTCGCCGTGGCCGTGGGTCAGCAGGATGTAGTGGATTTTTGCGGGGAGCTCGAAGCTCTTCGGGTATTTGGGATTATTTGCGATGAAGGGATCGATGAGAATGTTGGTTCCCCTGGGCGTTTGGACGAGCACGGTGGCGTGGCCGAGCCAGGTGATACGCGTGGGCTGGGATGAAGGCATTTGTCTCCTCCTGGGGGAGCGGTTTTCAGCTTCTATAGATTAGTTCTTGGCGGCGGGGGATTCTGGCGGTATCGGCTTGCCTGGGCTATTATCGGTCTCCCTACGGGGCCGGGCGCGGCTAGCTTCCGTGCGAACCCACATCTCGAAAGCGAGATGTGGGGTACCTTGCGGCCAGGAGCCGGATCTTCAACGAGGGGATCCTCCCCGCCCTCTCGCGATACAGCCAAGCACTCATTGCACAAATTCTATCGTTACCGGATTTCCGACAATCACGACGTCATTTACTACCTCGTGCCTACTTACTACGATTTTGTACAGGCCTGGATGTGTCACTAAGGTGGGCATAGCGTCGAGCTTTAAGCTTTGCTCCCAACTATCTCCAGGAACGATATAATGACATGCCGTCATTGTCTCTGGAACATTTCGGTTCTTCTTTTCGCGTATCGGACGGCCTAAATCCTTACCTGAAGGATCTCGCAGATCATACACTTCGACATCAAAAGATCCCCTTGGGCTCACTTCGAAGCAAATATTTCCTTTCGACACATTCTTGATCGTAGTATCCAGTACTGGGACTTAGCCCCTATGGTAAGTTTTTTCAGGCAGCTTGATGGAAAGCGTCGCAATTGCAGAGGGATTCTGTCCGGCACTCGCCAGAGAACACGCCAACATCCCCCCAAGAACCACTTGCATCATTTTTCTCATATAGTTATCCGTTACAGGTGTGGTAGGTCCCTGAATTAGAAAGTTTCACACTCTGCTGGCGAAACGCTCCCATTTGCTAATAACTCCGATCAGTCGAGCCAGAGGGCGCTGGTGATGATGCGCGGATAATAGCGGCTGGCTTTGCCTTCACCGGAGACGATCTGGTCGCAGCAGGCCCAGTAGGAGCTACCGACGGTTTGCCATTTCGTGTGCGCGGCGTCTGCGTTGCGGAAGACTTCCGCGACCTTGGCGTCGGTGTCGAGGTGGAAGACTTTGCGCGTGACGTGCATGAAGATGGAGATCTTGCTCATCCATGAGTTGTTGCTGGTGGATGAGAGCTTGATGCCGCCGTCGGCGAAGAGATTGCGGCGTTCGGGATCGAGGAGGAGGTTGCGCGTGTGTTCGCGCAGGACATCGAACATGCGCTTCTCTTCCGGCGTGCCGAAGACCTGGTCGAGCGTGCAATTGGCCCAGCCGGTTTTGACGAAGTAGAGCGGGTAGGCGCAACCCTCGACCGCGGGCAGAATGCGCGATGCGTAGCCGGGATTCGATTTCTCGAAGATGGCGGGGAGCACGCCATTAACGGCCTGATCTGCAACGACTGCGGCGACTTTGGCGGCGAGTTGTTCCGAGCGTTTCTGGCTGGCGGCGTCGCCTAGATCGCGAAACATGAGCGCGAGAGCACGGTAGGACGCCCAACTCTTGACCGCGATGTAGACGTTGTTGCGGGTTTGCGCGAGGGAGTGATCGAGCGAGTCGTAGGTGGTGATTTCCTGGCCACCGGCGCAGCGCGTGCTGTCGAACTGCGAGAAGCCGACGTCGCCGCCGCGGTTGATCATGCTGGCGAGGCAGGCCTCTACGATCGACTTGTTGCTCTTGAGCCATGCGACATCGCGAGTTTTCGCGATGTAACAACCGGCGGTGAGAGTCCAGTTGCAGAGCTGTTCTTGCGTCATGTAAGAGAAGCAGCCGGTGAGGTTGGCGAGCTCGTAACTACTGCGGCCCTTGGGCGAGAAGTTGTTGTGCGCGCCCATGTCGTGGCAGAAGCTGATGCCGCCGGGAGCAGTTTCGTAGGGGCGGTTGAGCTGCGCTTCGTCGGGCGGGGGAGGAGGCGCGGAGGGATCGACCATCATGGTGCCGGTGGAGGGCGCGAACTCCGATTTGTAGATTTTGACTTCGTCGGTGTAGCTGTAACGGCGGACGAAGCGGTCAAGGAGATTGCGCACCAGCCAGGGATTGTGGTCGAGCTCCCAGAAGACGTGATCGATGGAGAGATCGAGGGTGTTCATCATGCAGTACTCGCCCTCATTGACGACCCAGAATGGCTCGTTCTCGATTTCAAGCAACTGCGTGCTGCCGTAGTAACTGTGCGTGGCGTGCGAGATGAGGAACTTCTGATCGGCGGAGAGCGCGCTGGATTCGAGCTTGCTGTCGAGCGAGTCGGCAGTGGCGATCATCTTGCCGGAGTGATCGAGCGCGGCCTTGAGAACGTCGCCGAGCGAATCGAAGTAGCGCGTGTAGAGATACCGGCCGTCGAGTCCGGTGGTGTGGAAGCCTTCAAGATACGACCCGATGGCGATGACAATGCCGTACTTTTTGCCGGCAGGAACTTCGAAGCCGAAACCTGGACACGATCCGAGCAGATGGACGGGATTGTAGCGCTCGCGCACGCCATCGGAGGCGGACCAGCGCATGAAGACGAAAGGCGCGGCGTCGAGCTTAGCGCCGCTTGCGTTGGAAGTGAAATCGAGCAGTTCGGCGGCGCAACCGGCCTCGCGGCGAAAGGCGAAGGCTACGCGGTTGCTGCCGATCTTGTCTTCAAGAATGCGGCTGCCGGGGCGCGCGTGGTTGAGGGCGAAGATTGCGGTGCGCGTGGTTTTGCCGGAGGTGTTATCGAAGACGAGGCACGCAACGACGGCGGGCAGCAAGCCTTCGCGCATTGTCTGCTTGTTTGCGCTGGCCGGATCGGGGATGGAACCGAATGGTGAGTAGACTGAGAAGCGCAGGCCCTCGGCCTGCCACTCATCGCTGGCCCAGCCATAGGAGCGGGAGAATTCGCTGTCTTTGAACGGTACGGCGTCGGGCTTGACGTTCTGCTCGGCTGGGCCGGCCTGCTCGACGAGAAAGGCGTCGGCGGCGCGGCTGACGGCGGCGGTGTAAAAGGGCAGGCATTTCAGCGTGGAGTCGGCGAAGCGATCGCCTTCCTTGTAGCCGATGAAGAGTTCCTGATCGCCGGGCTGGCCGATTTGCAGGCCGATGCCGCCGCGCGTTCCGAAGTTACCGCAGGTGAAGCTCATGAATGCGCCCATGGGCGAATGCTGGGCGTTGAAGCTTAAATGGAGCGGTGCTTGCTTTGTCACGGAAATCTCCCGCAGCGAATTATATCTGGATTGGTTTGTCGCAAGATTCAATAGTAAATCGCCGCAATGGATGGCTACGAAGCTACACCCGCACGTGAATCACCTGCGCGTACCATAGCACTGGCGCTGCCACCAACAGCGCATCGATGCGGTCGAGCACGCCGCCGTGGCCGGGCAGCAGATCGCCGGAGTCCTTCACTCCCGCGGAGCGCTTGAGGGCCGACTCGGCCAGATCGCCCACCTGTGCCGCGACATTCACAACCACGGCCAGCACGAGCCAGTACCAGAGCTCATCGGGATAGGAGAGAATGGCTGCCGGACAGGAGCGCTCGAGCCAGCTGAATATCTCGGAGCTATGCGGCGATTGCTGGAAGTTTGCCAGAGCCACGAGAGCGGCGACGGCGAGGACGCTCCCGATCACCGATGCCACTGCGCCTTCCCAGCTCTTGCCCGGGCTAATTTTAGGCGCCATTTTGTGGCGTCCCCAGGCGCGACCCGCATAATATGCCGCGGTGTCCCCGGCCCAGACTACGCAAAGCAGAAATAAAATCACCGACGAAGAGCCATAGGGCGCCTCGCGCAGTGCCGGGAGCGCAAACATCGTCAGCCCGGTGTAGAGCAGGCAAAAGATCGAGGATGAAGCATTCGCGATTACCTCCTCCAGGGGCTTGAAGAAGGTGCAATAGACCAGGAGCGCCAGGCCTACGATCGCAAGCAGAGCCAGGAATTGGTCGGAGTCAGCTCCAAGCGAGTGGGCGATAAAGAGCACCAGAAGAGCACCCACAGTAGCGATTCGCGGCGGATTTGCCCCGCAGCGCACGGTCAGATTGAGATACTCCCAGCCTGCCAATGCCGCGACCACCGCCACGAAAAGCGAAAACAGCCATTGCCATTGGGCCGGCAGAAAGACCAGAACCAGGACCAGTGGAATCAGAATCAGTGCAGTTAGGATGCGTTTCATTCAGGGATGAGAATACACTGCCGGGGGTAGGGCACAGGTGAATGGGGATCGGCCAAGTCTCGGAGTTAGGTTCGCTGGACGATCAACTGACGGCGATGCGGATGCGCTCGGGATCTTCTTCCACTTCTCCGCAGGCCTCGCCGATGCCGCCGTAGCGGCGCTCGCGGCGCTGGAAGTCGGCAATGGCTTCCAGCAGATGAATGCCGCGGAAGTCGGGCCAGTAGCGATCGGTGACGAATATCTCCGTGTAGGCGATCTGCCAGAGCAGGAAGTTCGATACGCGCAACTCTCCCGAGGTGCGGATCAGCAGGTCGGGATCGGGCATGTGTGCCGTGTAGAGATGGCGGTGAATATCCTCTTCCGTGATGTGCTCCGGGTTGAGGCGCTTGTGCTTCACCTCTTCGGAAAGCCTGCGAAAGGCGTCAACCATTTCCGAGCGCGCGCCGTAGTTGAGCGCCAGCGTGAGCGTGGTTCCGGTATTGCGTGCGGTGACCTCTTCGGCTGCGCGCATGTGCTCCTGTACGTCGGGCGGCAGGTCGTGTGTGCGCCCGATGTAGCGCAGGCGGATGTTGTTCTTCGTCATGCGCTCGACGTTGTCGTCGAGATAGGTCTTGAGCAGGCGCATCAGGAAACTGACTTCAGCGCGGGGCCGGCGCAGATTGTTTTCCAGCGAAAATGCGTAGAGCGTCAACCACGGCAGGCCGATGCGGGCAGCCGTCTCCGTGACGAACTGCACAGTCTTTGCGCCCTGCTGGTGGCCGAGGAAGCGCTTGAGCGAGCGGCGGCCGGCCCAGCGGCCGTTCCCGTCCATGATGATGGCAATGTGTTGCGGCAGGCATTCCGGCTTCAGCGTGGCATAGACGGCTTGTTCTTCCGCACTTAGCTCGTGGATTCGCGTTTCAGGACGCGTCTCCGGGTGCGCCTCGGAACGCGCGGCTGGCGTGCGCGTAGAGAGGGTGCGTGCTGCGGCAGTGGAAGAAAAGGGCTCGCCTTTGGAATGCATTTGCGGTTTCCACGCGGGCGCCTGAAGTGCGACCCGAAGTGGCGCCGACGGAGTTCATGCGGGATCTCGAGGTGAAACGCGCCATCGCATGAACAAACTTCCAGCCGGGACGTTCGATTCGCGCGACCGGATCCGAGGAGTCACAGTCTTGACCGTAGCACATGCGCGTACGTGCTGCAATGAAGCAGGCAGGGAGCGAGAAGGCAGAGCGAGAAGGGAAATATGCAGCGGCAACGACACCGAGTTGCTTTGCGTGCCGCTGCTTTCCTGTTTCCTTGATTCTCTTGCTCCGGCCTTTACGCTGTCCGCCGCCGTCCCGTTGATGCGTCCCGCACTGCGCCCAGGAACAGCGTGCGGTGCAACGAGTCGAGATGCGCAATGAGCGGCGCAATTTCGGCCAGGAAGGGATCGCTGAGGATGGCCTCAACCTCTTCCTCGCGGCGGCTGCGAGCATCGCGGACCAACCGGCGCACTTCTACGCCGAGGGCCGTGGCGAGCCGCTCCAGCGATCCCAGCGTCGGGATCGCCTTGCCGTTTTCGATCTTGGAAATATAGGTGCGTGGCACCTGCATCCGCCCGGCCAATTGACGCTGGCTGAGGTGACGGGCGCGGCGAATCTCCCGCACCTGCTCCGCTACATGCAGACCGGAATCAGCGCTGTCGGATGTGGAATCGCTCGTGACCAGATGGGGCGTTAAGGGAGTGGGTTCCTCGAAATCGAGGGGCTTGTGACACTTCCTGCAAAGAGAGTTGTTGGTCCGATACTGCATCAATCTGCAGTACTCGCACCGCACAACTTCGCGTGGTTCCACGCAAATCAAGGTTGTAGCCATCGGCTGCACGCGGAGCGCCAGAGCAAGCGACCCGACAGTGCGTGTTATGCACTGCAATTGGTGCTACTGTCAATGACGCGAACCATAATTGTCAAGTAGAAAGTTAGAGTCGCTGCCAAAGTAACTCCCCGGAGACACGACAAACCCCGGCGATTCGCGAACCAGAGCCGCTATTAAGAAGTGTGATTCCTATGAGCAACCCGATATACGGACGCGAAAGGGCCTGGAACCTGCTCACGGAGTGGACCCGGAGCGAAAGCCTCCGCAAGCATCGGCGCCCTCCTCATGAACTAGAGCACCCATCCGAGCATCAAGCCTGCAAGCCCCGGTTGTAGCGATACATCCAGCACTGGAGCGTGCCGCCGCCACTCAGTTGGACAATTTGCTTGACGCGCACGAACTCGCTGGTCAGCGGAGCCTCGGGATTGTAGCCCTCGTATTCGTCGAGCTGGCGCAGGACGTTTTCGTCATCCGGCAATTCGAGAACTGTTCCGGCGATCCTGTTTTTCGAGCGCGGATCGGGCACAGCGCCCGGGTAGCCGTTCAGGTGAATGAGTTCGCCATAGACAAAGCCCTTGCCCACCGGCCGCAACTTGGCCGCCGTCTCCGCGACTTCCGGAGGCGCGAGGCCGGGCTGCAAGGTTCCGTAGGCGAAGAGGTAGTTTGGCAATTCTGGATACCGGCTAGTGGAATTTGCAAAAGGCGATTGTAGATCCTTCGACTCCTTCACGCCCGCCACGGCGGCCGCTCAGTCACTCAGGATGACAGAGCATTGTTATTTCTAACAAGAGAGACTGGGCCTAATTCCCTATTCCCTACTGGCTAGTCCCCGTCTTTCGCAGTTCGCCGACAATCTCCGCGGCCGCAACACGCGCCTTGACCTCCTGGTCGGGCGGGAAGCTGATGGCGCCCACGCGGGCATGGCCACCGCCGCCGTAGCGCTCGCAAACCTCGGCCAGGTTGACCATCTTTGCAGGGTCCATTGTGGTCCACGGATTCGAGCCGACGGCCACCTTGGTGCGGAAGCTCGATTTCGACAATCCGATCGAGTACGTCGCATGCGGATACAAATAATACGGGATGAATTTGTTGAAGCCTTCCAGCGGATGATCGGTGATGTCGAAGAAGATTGTGCCGTTCTTCTCTTCGGCGCGGCTGCGGATCAGGTTCACGGCCTCCTGGTGACGCTCAAGCAGCGGCGGCAACAGGGGCGCAACAAACGGCTGTTCGAGAATTTCGGCCAGCGGCATCTCGGTGAGCAGCGGAATCAGCCGGGGAATGAACGCGGGATCCTGCGTGGACTCGATGATGAGTGTCAGCTTCATGGCCGACGCCGCCATCTCCACGGCTGCCTCCGGGCTCTCGTACTTTGCGCCATCCACAATACTCGCCCAATGAACCAGGTCGGCGACGGGCGCTGGATTGAAGCCGAATCGCGTGGATGCGATATCCGCAATAAAGCTTGTGCACGAAACGTAGCCGGGATCGAAAAACTTGCGTGAGGCGCAAGCCGGGTCGCGCTGGCAGGCGAGGAAGTGCTCGTGGTCCTGCGGGGTCAGGAACGCCGACAGGTGGTGATCGAACCACCATGTAATGTGCGGCGAGGCCGAATACTTGAAGTCGACAATCGCGTTCTCGTCGCCCGTAAACTCGTTCTCGTCGAAGAGCGCTCCGGCGCGGTGCACCAGCCCGTGATAGTTGTAGCTGGCGCCTTGCGCGATGCACTCGCGGTGAAAGCGCGTAAAGAGCGAAGCCGAGCAGGCCCCGTCAAAGCATTTGTCGTGATAGAAGACGCGAACCTGCAATCCTGGGCCCTCCCGGGGCTGGAAGCCTGAAAGAAGCGGAACTGTTAAGGATCAAGGGAGCAGCCGGTTGTGTCAAGGGCAAGAAGCGGGGACTAGGGACTAGGAACTAGGGACATAAGGAACGGCGAGCAGCGAGCCGACTGTAGCGGAGATTTAGTCCCTAGTCCCTATGTCCCTAGTCCCTGTCTTTCAGTGCCTTCAATCACACCGGCGCGCGCTGCTCTTCGGTTACCCTCGAAGCAGTCCACTCCCATGACAACGGCCGCCGCGCACGCCCGCTATCCGCTCACCCAGGGTGTCAACCCGTGGCTGGTGACGGCCTCGGTCATGCTGCCCACCTTTATGGAGGTGCTGGACACGGCGATTGCCTCTGTGGCGCTGCCCTACATCGCCGGTTCGCTCTCGGCCTCGAACTCCGAGGCCACATGGGTGCTTACTAGCTATCTGGTCGCGAACGCGGTCATTCTGCCGGCGTCGAACTGGTTCGCGCGCCGCTTTGGACGCAAGCGCTTCCTGCTCACGTGCGTCATCCTCTTCACCGTTGCATCCTTCTTCTGCGGCGCCGCGCCGTCGCTTGCCGTGATCCTGCTGGCGCGCGTTCTGCAAGGCGCAGGCGGCGGCGCATTGCAGCCGCTCTCGCAATCCATCCTGCTTGAGAGCTTCCCCATCGAAAAGCGATCGATGTCGATGGCCGCTTACGGTCTGGGCATTGTGGTGGCGCCGGTGCTTGGCCCCACCCTCGGCGGCTGGCTCACCGATACCTGGAGCTGGCGCTATGCCTTCTACATCAACATTCCCGTCGGCATTCTCGCCGTCATCATGATCAGCCGCTTCGTGCACGATCCGCCGTACATCAAGAACGCCAAAGTGAGTGCGTTCGACAACATCGGCTTCGGCCTGCTCGTTGTCTGGACCGGCTGCCTGCAGATCGTTCTCGACAAGGGGCAGGAAGACGACTGGTTCGGAGCCGTCTGGGTGCGCTGGGCCGTGGCCGCGCTGGTGGTCGCATTTCTTGCGTGGATCTGGCGCTCGTGGGCAAATCCCAAAGGACTCGTCGACCTGCACGTGCTCAAGGATAGGAATTTTCGCACGGGGTGCCTGCTGATCACGCTGCTCGGCATGTGCATCTACATCACCATTGCCATTCTGCCGCTCTATTACCAGGAGATTTTGGGTTACACCGCGTTCAGCGCCGGCCTGGTAGTGGGCCCGCGCGGCATCGGCTCCTTCATCGGCTCGCCCATGGTGGGGTTTCTGGGCTCCCGCATCGACAATCGCAAGCTGCTGTGCGGAGGTTTTCTGGGCTTCGCCATCTGCTCGTACATCTTTGGCAGGGTCGATCTCTCCATCGGCCCATTCACTCTGCTGCTGCCCATTACGCTCACGGGATTCGCTCTCAGCTTTGTGTTCGTGCCGCTGGCGACCATGACTACGCGCACCATTCCCAATCACGAGATGGGCAACGCCACCGGCCTGTTCAATATGCTGCGCAATATCGGCGGGTCAGTTGGAATTGCCATGGCCACCACCGCCGTCATCCGCCGCGCCGACTTGCACCAGACCGATTTGAGCGCGCGCCTTACGCCCTCGAGCGCCGTGCTGCAGCAGAAATCGGCGATGATCGCCGGATACCTTGGCCACCACATTGGGCCGGTCGCCGCACGGCCTGGCTCTTTCGGGATGATTTACCGGCTCATGATGCAGCAGGCTGCGATGCTCGCCTATATCGATGTCTTCCGTTGGACCGCCGTGCTGGCCGTGATCTGCGCCGCAGCGTCATGGCTCTTCAAGAAGCCGGCGAAGCACGTTACGCCGCCGGCGGGGATGCACTGATCCGTTAGAAACCGTATGGTGTAAGGTCCGGACGAGGCAGAGATGCCTATACCAACGTCGCAAATTTTTTCAGTCCCTCGTCATACTCCTCAATACGCCCGGTGAGAATGTCGTAGTACCAGCCGTGGATGGTGAGGCGGCCCTCGGCAATGGCTTTTGCTACCGGCGGCTGCTCGCGCAGGTTCGTGAGTTGCGCGACGACGTTGCCGCGGATCAGCGACGCCAGCTCCGCGTGCTCGCCATCGGCGGGATTAAGCGGCTGCCTGTGGGCAAACGCCGACTCCACATGATCGAGCCAGCGCCGCGCCTTGGGGAGATTGACGAGCTTGGTGCGGTCGAGCGCGGCCTTCATGGCTCCGCAGTCGGAGTGGCCGCAGACAATGGCGTGCCTTACCTTGAGCACGTCCACGGAATACTCGATGGTGGCAGTGACGCCGTCCACATCGTGCGCCGCTACCGGCACCACGTTGCCAATGCTGCGCGCGATGAACAGATCGCCTGGCTCTGTGCCCAGGATCAGGTCCGGAACGACGCGCGAATCTGCGCAGGTAATAAAGAGCCACGCCGGCGTTTGGCTCTCGGCCAGCAAATGGAATTGGCTCTTTTTGGCCGGAAACACCTCGGCAAGAAACCGCCTGTGCCCTTCAATCAGCTTTTGCATGTTAACCTCTGCTCCAGACTATTTGATCCCACCCCATTGCGTAGGAGGGGTAGCGCCGGTCTCCTGACCGGCTGTCGTGCGGCTCTCCTGACCCGCACATGCTCAGCGTTCGTATTTTCATGGTCTTGGGTGGTGTGAAGCGCCATGAACCACGCTCCAGCTTTTATGCTTTGGAAGAGGGGTTGTCCTTCATGCGTCTAATTCGCTTGGTCTTTCTATCTGCCGCTTGCGCGCTCAATCTTTCCGCGCAGACCGTCGAAACTATCGATCCCGTGCTGCGCGGCAAAGTGGACCGCATTGCCACGCAGGTGCTTGAAGCGACCGGCGTGCCATCGGCGTCGGTTGCGATTGTGCAGCACGGAAAACTCGTCTACACACATGCCTACGGCAGCGCGAGGCTGGCCACGGCAACGTCTCCGGCGGTTCCGGCGACGCCGGAGATGCGCTATTCGATCGGTTCGATCTCGAAGCAATTCACGGCGGCGGCAATTCTGCTCTTGCAGGAACAGGGCAAGCTGAGTCTCGACGATCCGGTCGGCAAGTACATTCCCGGACTCACGCGCGGCAACGAAATCACGATCCGCGAAATCCTCTCGCACACCTCCGGCTACGAGGACTACTGGCCCGAAGACTACGTGATGACCACGATGATGGGCCCTGAGACGGCGCAGCAGATCATCGACACGTGGGGCAAAAAGCCGCTCGACTTCGAACCGGGCACGCAATGGCAGTACTCGAACACGAACTTCGTTATCGCCGGCAGGATCGTTGAGGTCGTCTCCGGCGAGAACTACTGGGACTTTTTGAGCGAGCATATCTTTCGCCCGCTCGGCATGAAGTCGGTGTGGAACTCCGACCAGCACGAACTTACGCAGGCCGACGCAACGCCCTACTACCGGCATGCGCTCGGGCCGCTGCGCGTTGCGCCCAAAGAGGGCCATGGCTGGATGTTTGCCGCCGGCGAGCTGGCCATGACGCCGCACGATCTGGCGCTATGGGATGAGAGCCTGCTGGCACAATCGATCCTCTCGTCCAAAAGCTATAAAACAATGTTCACGGAAGTGAAGCTGAAAAACGGCGAAGGCACGCAGTATGGCCTCGGCGTAGAGGTGCGCGAAGACGACGGCCATCGTTCGATCGAGCACTCGGGCGAGGTCTCGGGATTCGTCGCGGAGAACAAAGTGCTCATCGACGACGGCGCGGCCGTGGTTGTGCTCACCAATCAGGATGCGGTCAGGGCGGCGACCACCATCGCGGATCTGACCGCACCAGTTGTCGCTGGCTATCCGCTTACGGCGCCGGAGCAGCAGGCGCTCGATATCTATCGTGGCTTACAGCAGGGCCGGATCGACCGCTCGCTGCTTGCGCCCAATTTGAGCAATTACTTTACTCCCGAAGCCATCGCCGATTTCCAGTCGAGCCTGGCGCCGCTCGGCGAGCCGCTCTCGCTGCGCCAGGTGCGCTCCGAGCCTCGCGGGGGCATGACCTTTCGCGTCTTCGAGATCAGCTACCCCGGCCGCAAACTTGTGCTCACAACGTACACGTATCCCAATGGCAAGCTGGAACAATACCTGATTTCGCCCACCGATTGACGAGGAAGAGTCGCATGATGCTGCCCACGAATTGGCCGGCTGGTGCGAGCCGCGCGCGGAAGCGGTTCTGTTGGCCGATACGACGCACAACCAACTCTTACGCAGCCCGCGCCGCTCCTACCGGGGACCGATCTTCGAGTGGATGTGCGCGCCATCGTCCTAGTTGTCTCGTCAAGATTCCAGGCCGCTGCTACTGTTATTCCGATTTCCGGTCCCTGTAATCCGATCCATTTCCGATTTCGGGTAAACCGAATTGAACTAAGTATGACGATTACGATTCCTGGCGGGGTCGAAATATCGACATTTTGCGGAGGAGGTCAACCCTCAGTCGGATAATTCCTTCAGCTCGGAGTTAGCTTCGCTGTGCGGGTTCTCCGCGGAATCCTCATCCATGCTCTGAGCAGAACGATGCATGGACCCACTCCGTGGTCTCTTGCCCGCATCGTCGAAGTATCGATTCTTGAGTCCCTGCGCCGGCAGCTCCACCAATCGCCAACTGATCTCTGCCAAGCCGATCGAAATTAAAATCCCGAAAAACGAGATCGCGACCGGAACGGAGGTCCGCTGTATGCCGCTGAGATGGAGTATGGATTGGTTTAGCAGTTTTATAAGGCCATACCTGATGGGTTCGTGAATCAGATACAGTGCATAGCTGCGTCTGCCAAGATAAATCAAAATGCGGCTAGAGAGAACGGCCGTAAGGCTACTGTGCAATATATGCTGTGAAATTGCAAAAATTACCGCGGCCGTGAGAACGCTGACGGCCGGAATCGAAATCATCTGCGCGTTAACGTTCCACACAAACAAACTAATTTTTGGCGCTGCCACACACCCGGCAAGAGTGGCCAGTGAAAGCCACGCGGCGGTTCTCCAGATTTTCGCCAACCAACGAATCGCCGCCGGAATTCCAATCGCAGCAGCAATCGCGCATCCGAGCGAGATTCCGTCGAGGCGCGTTGGAGTGATCTTATAGAGGACATAAGGGTTCATACCGAGAACGCCGCACACGATCCGCAAAATCATCGAAGCTCCGGCGACAGAAATTGCTATTTTCAGGATCTTGGCTCTCGGGAACCTCCGAGCAATCTGCGGCCACACCAGATAAAACTGCTCTTCAACAGCTAACGACCAGAAGTGGTTCAGGGGTCCGATCTCGTGAGAGCCCAAGATCGTGAAGTTGCACGCGAACAATAAATTAAGCAAGAACCACCCATGCCGGCGGTTTCGCAACCAAACTTAGCACCGCGAGAAACACCACTAGGAAAACGGGCACGATCCTGAAAGCGCGGTTGCGGTAGAAGCGCGTCCAGTCGGTGCCCGCATCCAACAGGATGCCGGTGATTAAAAATCCCGAGAGAACGAAAAAGATGTCGACGCCAATCCATCCGGCCGCCAAAATCCGATCAAGTAACTTGCCGGCCGCCGTCTGCGGGAACACAAGCCCTAAGCTGAAATGATGTATCAGCACAAGAATGATCGCAATTCCTCTGAGTCCATCGAGCGGAGGAATTCGTTTTTGCACTGGCACCTCAGTCTTCCCGATTGCGTTGAGTTTGGAAAAATTTTCGGCCCCATGATCTTATCGTGTTTGAGCGGTTGTTCAACCGAATTTCGGCTCGTAACCGTCACGGCTGCGCGTCGGTGCTGCCGCCGCAGCGATCTTCATGAGTGACAGTTGAGTCGAGCGCTTTCGGTAAACTAGAAGTGAGCCTATGTTTGAGAATCTTTCCGACAAACTGCAGCGCGTCTTCAAGAACCTTCGCGGCCAGGGCACGCTCACTGAAGAAAACATTGCCGAGGCCCTGCGCGAAATTCGCGTGGCCCTGCTCGAAGCCGACGTGAACCTGAACGTCGTCAACGACCTCATCGAACACATCCGCGCGAAGGCTGTGGGGACTGAGGTGCTCACCGCGCTTTCTCCCGGCGAGCAGGTGATCAAGATCGTCCGCGACGAGTTGATCGCGCTGCTTGGCAAAGATACTGCGCGTTTCAACTTTGCATCGCGTCCACCCACGGTCATCTTGATGGCTGGCTTACAGGGCTCGGGCAAAACCACGACCAGCGGCAAACTGGCTGCGTGGCTGAAGAAGGGTGGCCACCGGCCCATGCTGGTCTCGGTTGACGTCTACCGGCCTGCGGCGCGCGAGCAGTTGGAAGTGGTCGCCAAGCAGGTGGAAGCACGCCTTTATAAGGGCGACACGAAGGGCGAGGCGGCGGGGACGGCACTTGTTGAGCGGCTGGCGAAAGAAGCGCGCCGCGAAGCTGTCATCATGGGCTGCGACACGCTGATTGTCGACACAGCCGGCCGCCTGCACGTGGACCAGGAACTGATGGCTGAGATGGAGCAGTTGAAGAAGATCCTCTCGCCGCAGGAGATTCTTTTCGTCGCCGACGCCATGACCGGCCAGGACGCAGTGAACTCGGCGCAGGATTTTCATTCCCGGCTCTCGCTCACTGGCGTGGTCCTCACGAAAATGGATGGCGATGCCCGCGGTGGCGCGGCGCTGTCGATTCGGCATGTGACGGGCCAGCCCATCAAGTTCATCGGCGTGGGCGAAAAGCCAGACGCTTTCGAGCCGTTCCATCCCGATCGCATCGTTGGCCGCATTCTCGGCATGGGCGACATGCTGTCGCTGATTGAGAAGGCCGAATCGACACTCGACCGCAAGAAGAGCGAGGATCTGGCGAAGAAGGCGCTGCTCGGCGACGGCTTCTCGCTTGAGGATTTCCGCGACCAGTTGCGGCAGATCAAGAAGCTCGGCTCGATGGAATCGATTTTGAAGATGCTGCCATCTGTGGGGCCGTTTTCAGGAATGAAAGAAGCCGCGGGGAAGGTGGACGAGAAGCAGTTCGTGCGCCTCGAAGCCATCATCAATTCCATGACCCCGAAGGAGCGCCGCAATCACGAGATCATCTCCGGTTCGCGCCGCAAGCGGATTGCCTCGGGCTCCGGCACCAGCGTGCAGGAGGTGAACCAGCTCCTGCGCCAGTACGCGCAGATGGCCAAGATGTTCAAGCAGGTGGGCAGAATGGGCATGGCGAAGAGCATGCGTGGTGGGCTGGCGGGCATGGGTGGGAAGCAGCGGTTCGGAAGGTAAGCGATCCCAAGGGCAACCTTAATAGTCGAATAGCTCTTCGTGGGTTCCGGTTCGCTCCAGGTGAACCGTCTTTTCGGTCGCGAAATAAATCAACACCCAATCGGGTTCTATGTGCGCATCACGGTAGCCTGCCCAGCCATGCTTGAGTGGATGGTCCTTGTATTGGGGCGGCAAGGGATCTTCCGTGAGCAGGAGTTCAATCAGCCGTTTCAGCCTTTCGAGGTCTTTGCCGCGTTTCTGGAGCCGCTTCACGTCGCGCTGGAACTGCGTCGAGTAGCTCGGCGTGCGCATCAGATTCCGAGCTTGTGGTAGAGATCGGCGGCGTTCCTGGCGCGGTGCACTTCGCGGCGTTTGGCGGTCTTGCGCATGGTCTGAAGCGTCAGCTTGTTGGGCTTCAGGTCGAAGGGAAGTTCGTTCTCGTTGGCCACGCGAGTCAGAACGATGCGAATCGCGTCCGACACGGTGAGACCCATGCCTCCGAGCACCTCGGCTGCCCGATCTCTTACCTCGGCATCGATTCTGGAACGAACAACTGCATTAGTAGCCATGAATCCATTGTAGCCCAAATGAGCTACGACTGCACGCATTGAGACGCCAAGCCGATAGGGGCCGGCGATCCCTATCTGCGAAAATACAAGGAAAGATGACCACGCTCCAGGACCAGCTCGACGAGATTACGGCCAACACGCGGCGGCTGGTGCAGCCGGAGCGCATGGCGATTGGCGAGCGGGCGGTTGCCGAGCTTTTGAACTCCGGCATCGAGGAGCGGATTCTCCCCGTCGGCGCCGCGGCCCCGGAATTTACGCTCAACGATGCCTCGGGCCGGCCGGTGCGATCGGCCGATCTGCTCGCGCTCGGGCCGCTCATTCTCAAATTCTTCCGGGGGCGCTGGTGCCCCTACTGCGTAACGGAACTCGAGGCCTGGCGCGAGCTCTACCCGCGCGTGCGCGAGGCAGGCTTGCTGTTCTGCGCCATCAGCCCGCAAACCAGCCGTCAGAGCGACTTCATGGTGGGCCAGCACTCGCTGCCGTTTCCCGTGCTCAGCGATCCTGGTTGCGCTGTCGCCGAGCAGTTCGGCCTGGCCTATACCGTCTCCGATTCCCTGCGCGCCTACTATCTCTCGATCCTCGTCAACATTCCGTTTATCAATGGGGATAGCTCGTGGCGGCTGATCCTTCCCGCGACCTACGTCATCAGTCAGGCGGGGCGCGTGGTTCATGCCCAGGCCCACGCCGACCACCGAGTCCGGCCGGAGCCTGAAGAGGTTTTGGCGGCTGCGCTGGCTGCGGTCGGCAAATAGCTCTCTATCTTTCAGTTAAGGCCCGGGCTTTCCAAGGCGGCTCCACGCGAATCTTGCCCCAAATCTGCAACCTTCTTATATTTTCAGCATCAAAAAAGTTGACAGTAAGTGACTCAATCTGAGATTCTGTTCAAGCTAGGATCTCATCTAAAGGCAGAACAAAACATGGCTAAAATCATCGGAATCGACCTCGGTACCACCAATTCCTGCGTCGCCGTCATGGAAGGCGGCGAACCAAAAGTCATTGCAAATGAAGAGGGTGCGCGCACTACTCCCTCGATCGTCGGCTTTTCAAAGAGCGGCGAGCGCCTGGTGGGCCAGGTGGCCAAGCGCCAGGCCATCACCAACCCGGAGAACACGATCTTCTCCATCAAGCGCTTTATGGGCCGCCGCTACGACGAAGTGAACGACGAGATGAAGATGGTTCCCTACAAGGTCGTTCAGCAGGGCGACCACGTAGCTGTTGTGGCGCAGGGCAAGGAGTACACCCCGCCCGAAGTCTCGGCCATGATCCTGCAGAAGCTCAAGAAGAGCGCCGAAGCCTACCTGGGCGAATCCGTGACTGAGGCTGTGATTACCGTGCCAGCCTACTTTAACGACGCACAGCGCCAGGCGACTAAGGACGCGGGCAGAATCGCCGGGCTTGACGTGAAGCGCATTGTGAACGAGCCGACGGCGGCCGCGCTGGCCTATGGGCTCGACAAAAAGAAGGACGAGACCATCGCCGTGTATGACTTTGGCGGCGGCACGTTCGATATTTCCATCCTGGAAGTGGGCGAGGGCGTCATCGAAGTGAAGTCGACCAACGGCGACACACACCTGGGCGGCGACAACCTCGACCAGCGCATTGTGGACTGGCTCATCAGCGAGTTTAAGCAGGAGAACGGGCTCGATCTGACTTCGAAGGGCAATGAGATGGCTCTGCAGCGCCTGAAGGACGCCGCGGAGAAAGCGAAGATCGAGCTTTCGACGACGATCGAAACGGAGATCAATCTGCCGTTCATTACGGCGGACGCTTCCGGTCCAAAGCACCTGGTGCGCAAGCTGACGCGCGCGAAGCTCGAGCAACTGGTGGAAGACCTGATCGAGCGCTCGGTGGATCCCTGCAAGAAGGCAATGACCGACGCTAACGTGAAGCCGACTGACATCGATGAAGTGGTTCTGGTCGGCGGCCAGACGCGCATGCCGAAGATTCAGGAACTGGTGCAGACTCTCTTCGGAAGGGTGCCGCATCGCGGCGTGAATCCCGATGAGGTGGTTGCCGTGGGCGCGGCCGTGCAGGCGGGCGTGCTGTCAGGCGACGTGAAGGATCTGCTGCTGCTCGACGTGACTCCGCTGACGCTCTCGATCGAAACCCTGGGCGGCGTGGCGACGACGATGATCCCGCGCAACACGACCATTCCGACGAAGAAGACGGAGACATTCTCGACGGCGGCCGATAGCCAGACCGAAGTCGAGGTGCACGTGCTGCAGGGCGAGCGGCCCATGGCAGGACAGAACCGCACTCTCGGCAAGTTCAAGCTGGGCGGCATCATGCCTGCGCCGCGCGGGATTCCGCAGATCGAGGTTACGTTCGACATCGATGCCAACGGCATTTTGAACGTGACGGCGAAGGACAATGCGACCGGCAAGGACACGAGGATCACGATTACTTCAAGCTCGGGCCTTTCCAAAGAAGAAGTGGAAAAGATGGCGAAGGAAGCCGATTCCCACGCCGCCGAGGATAAGGAGCAGCGCGATCAGATCGAAGCGCGCAACTCGCTCGATGGGTTGGTTTACAACATCGAGAAGATGCTGAAGGAGAGCGGCGAAAAGGTGGCTGCGGCGGATAAGACCGAAGTAGAGTCGGCGCTGGCCGATGCCAAGAAGACGCTCGAAGGAACGCCCTCGACTGCGGATTTGAAGCAAGCGCACGAGCGGCTGACGCAAACCAGCCACAAGCTGGCCGAGGAGATGTACAAGGCGGCTGCGGCGAGCGCTCCTGCGGACGGATCGGCTGTGCCTGGATCTGAGGCCGGCAGCCCTTCGGACGGAGCTAGTGCTGGAGCGGGGCAAAAGAAAGAAGGCGAAGTCATCGACGCTGAGTACGTGGATGTGGACGACAAGAAGTAGGACTGGCCGTCCAGGCGATGCCGCGCTGTGCGCGGAAGAACTTTGGGGTGGGCGACTGAAAGTCGCCCACCCCAACTCGTAGCTCCTCTCAGCCACTGTCATCCTGAGCGACGAGCGACGCGAGGAGTCGAAGGATCTGCGGTTGCTTTTCGTTATGGAGAATGAATGGGCCTCGACGGACCGAGAAATCAATTCGATGGTGAATTGGCTGCACTCCAGAGTCGGCGAAAGATGGAGTCGTTGAGCACGTCGTCTGTCTACGAGCGCATTGAAGAGATTTCTGCAGAGAGCACCGGATAGCCGTTGCACCGGCTAGTGCATTGCACTACAATGATTCTTGCAAGAAATGCGTCCCATTACGGTTGTCGAGATGGACGAGTTCCTCGCCGCCACACGCAAATTGATGGACGACGAGGAGCGGGCAGGGCTTGTCGAGTATCTTTCTTACCATCCGACGGCGGGAGTTGTGATTCCGGGAACCGGCGGCGTTCGCAAGTTGCGGTGGGGACTGGAAGGTCGCGGCAAGCGTGGCGGGGCGCGAGTGATTTACTACTACCACGACATGGAAATGCCGCTATACCTGTTGACGGCGTACGCCAAGAATGAGCGCGAAGACCTGTATCAATCGGAGATCAAAACCATGCGAAAACTTGTGCCGGTTTTGGTCGAGATGAATCGCAAACGGAGGTCAACCTTATGAGTAAAGTTGGAGCGAGCATCATTCGCGGGCTTGAGCAGGCGATCGCCTTTGCGGAAGGCACCGCGAAGAAGGGCACCTACGTCGTCCACATTCCGCCCGAGATCGACGTGAAGGCGATTCGTGGCCGGTTGGGGATGACGCAGCAGGAGTTTGCAGTTCGTTTTGGGTTCAGTGTCAATACGGTGCGTCATTGGGAGCAGGGAAGACGCGTGCCCGAGGGGCCCACGCGCGCCTATCTGATGGTGATCGACCGCGAACCAAAGGCTGTCGAGAAGGCTCTCCGCATTGCATGAAGCTCTGCGGACGATTGGTACATGAGCTTGGCAAAACAGATGCATGACAATGCAGAAGGCGGATTAGAAACCGATTTGACATAAGAAAACACCCATGCCAACCACGACCAACAAAGACTATTACGCGACGCTCGGCGTGAAGAAGACGGCCACGCAGGAGGAGATCCGCAAGGCCTTCCGGAAGGCTGCGCGCAGATACCATCCCGACGTGAACCCTGGCGACAAGAAGGCTGAGGAAAAGTTCAAGGAAATCTCCGAGGCCAACGATGTTTTGAGCGACGAGAAGAAGCGCAAGATCTACGATCAGGTCGGCTTCTACTCCGACCAAATCGATCCCGCGACGGCGGAGGCCTACGCGCGCCAGCAGACTGCGGGCCATCGGCCGCCCGTCGATTTCGGCGGTTTCGACTTCAATGGCTTCGCGGGCGGCGTTCACGGCCAGCATGGCGGGGCGGGCGAGGGCGCGGGGACGTGGGGCAGCTTCAAAGACATTTTCTCGGGCATCTTCACCGGTGCGCAGCACCCGCAGCAACCGCGCGGTCCTCAGCCGGGTTCCGATATCGAATACCAGGCGACAGTCGATTTCTGGACGGCGATTCGCGGCGGGCAGGCGCGCATCCAGATCAACCGCCAGGAGGTGTGCCCCGCCTGCCACGGCCAGGCGCACACGGGCGGCGCGATGACGTGCCCCGAATGCCACGGCACGGGCCAGGTAACGCAGATGGGCGGGCGCATGAAGTTCAACATCACCTGCCCGCGCTGCAATGGCACGGGAAAGATTTCGAACGACTGCGCCACCTGCCACGGCGAAGGCACCGTTGCGCGCTCTGAGGTGGTCGAGTTCCGCATTAAGCCGGGCACGCGGGATGGCCAGCGCATTCGCCTGCAGGGCAAGGGCAACGCGGGCACAAACGGCGGCGCGGCGGGCGACCTGTTTCTCATCGTGCGTACCGGCCCACATCCGGTCTTCACGCGTCAGGGTGACGACATTCTTGTTACCGTGCCGGTGACGGTAGCCGAGGCCTCGCTGGGCGCAAAGGTCGAGGTGCCGACGATCGACGGGCGCGCGCAGTTGAAGATTCCGCCGGGCACGCAGAGCGGACAGAAGCTGCGCATGAGGGAACGCGGCGTCGAGAGCGCGCAGCATGCGGGCCAGCGCGGCGACGAGATCGTTACCGTGAACGTTGCGGTGCCGCACCTGAATGACGAGCGCAGCCGCGAGATCATGCGCGAACTGGGACGGCTGAATCCCGACGACCCGCGCAAGGAGTTGTTTGAAAAGCTTTAAGAAACCAAGGGGACCGAGTGCAGACAGAGTTGTTTGAGTGGGATGATGACAAAGCTGAACGCAATCTTCGGGTCCATGGCGTGGATTTCCAAGAGGCAAGGACGGTCTTTGAAGACCCTTTTGCAATTACCATTCCAGATGATCTTCATTCCGAGGATGAGCCAAGGTCGATCATCCTCGGTTTTTCACTCTTGGCAAGAGTATTGTTAGTGGTGCACACTGAGCGTAAGGAACGCATTCGCATCATCAGCGCGAGGAGGGCTACCCCAGCCGAGAGGTTCCAGTATGAGTCAAACCGCTAGAAACAACACTCAAGCGAATGACGACGATATGAGGCCCGAATACGATTTCAGTCGGGGTCTGCGAGGAGTACACGCCTACCGTTTCTCAAAGCTTTCCTCCGATGAAGCTCTGGCTCTTGGCTACTGGCAGGGCAAGGGATTTGAAGTTGGGTCTTTTGCGAAGAACGAAATGCAGGATTTGAAAACACCCGATTTTCGTCTTTCACGTGGTGGAGTCGAAGTAGCTTTATGTGAGGTCAAGTCTTTCCTGAGAGACGAATGGCTTGAAGATCAATTAAAACAAGCGGCTCCCGGCGAGCTTGTGGGAGGACTACGCCCCGATCCAATTTTCAATCGGATCAGCAATGCTGTTCACACAGCGTTCAAGCAGTTTGAAAGTGTGAATTCCGACCGGAGTCTTTTGAATTTCTTGTTTTTGGTGAACCATGATACTAGTGCGAAGCCGGAAGATTTGGACCGTGTATTGAGCGGCTATGAAGATCCTTTGCATGGATGCTTTGATCCGACTTGCGTGCAGTTCTCCGAGGGGCGCATTCGCGAAGAGAAGAAGCGAATCGATTTGTATGTCTGGATGGACTTTCTGGCGCCAGACAAGATTCGACCACGGCGATTCTTCTTTGGAAATCGGGAAACCCGAGAGTCCGTTTGTCAGCTCCTTGGGGTTGATCCAGCAAAGGTCAAGAACATTCCGCCTGCAGCGTAAGACGAAAGAACGATGGCCACGAAACGTAAATCCAAGGGCGCGTACATGATCTCGGCGGTGGCCGAGATGTACGAAATTCATCCGCAGACCCTCCGCCTCTACGAGCGCGAAGGTTTGCTGAAGCCCTCGCGCACCGACGGCAACACACGGCTCTACACCGACGAAGACCTGGAGCGGCTGGAATTCATTCTCAACCTGGCGCGTGACCTCGGCGTGAACATCGCCGGCATCGCCATCATCCTGCAGATGCGCGAGCGCATGGAGGAGATGAACCGCCAGATGCAGAGCTTTGTGGAATACGTGCGCACAGAGATGCTGTCCCGATTCCAGCAGGCAGCGCCCGGCTCCAACAGCGCTATCGTGCCCATCCGCAAACCCGTCGTGGCGCCGCGTCCGACGCCATCGCGCAAATCGTAGCGTGCTAAGCCAGGAGCCAGCAGCTGAACCCAGCTCTCGCTCCCTCGCTTCCTCGCTCCCCGTTATTCTGTTAACAGCATGTCCTACGTTCTCCTCGGCCTGGCCATCGTCGGTCTCATCACTTCCTCGGTTTTTACCGGCATTGTGCTGTGGGCGGTTCCCGGCTACCTGCGCGAGCGCCGCGCCGCCGTTGCGCAACTTGCTTCCGGTCACGGATTCGCGCCCCCGCTATCGCTTCTTAAGCCGCTGCACGGAGCCGAACCCGGACTCGAGTCCTTTCTCGAGACGTTTTTCGCGCAGGATTATCCCGCCTACGAGATTCTTTTCTGCGCTCGGAGTGCCGATGACGCAGGGCTGGAGACCGCGCGACGCGTGGCGGCGCGCCATCCAGACATCCCCGTCAAGTTCCTTGCGACCGGCGGCGATCCCGAGTATATCAACGCCAAAGTCGCATCGCTGGAACTGATGGAACGCACTGCCGCGTTCGAGATTCTTGTTATCAGCGACAGCGACGTGCGCGTTGCGCCCGATTATCTGCGCTCCGTGGCCCTGCCTTTTGCCGACGAGCGCGTTGGCGGCATGTGCTGCCTGTATCGCGGCGTGGCGGCTGAGGGCGGATTGTGGGCGCGGCTCGAGGCTGTCGGCATGTCAGTCGAAATGTCCGCGGGTGTTCTCGCCGCGCGATTGATGGAAGGGATGCAATTCACTCTCGGTCCGACCATGGCCTTCCGGCGCGAGACCATCCGCCGCATGGGCGGCTTCAGGGTGACTGCCGACTATTGCGCCGACGATTTCATCCTCGGCAATGAGACGCACAAACTGGGCGAGGAGATCGTCCTCAGCCATCACGTCATCGAGCACATGGTTCTGCACTCGAATTTCGTGGGCTCACTAAAACACCAGGTGCGCTGGATGAAGTCCACGCGCTTCTCGCGGCCCAAAGGACACTTGGGCACGGCGCTCACCTTCAGCATGCCTTTCGGATTGCTTGCGCTTGCCGCCTGCGCGTGGCTCGGCCGGTCGCATTGGGGGCTCGCGCTCTTCGGTTTCGCGATCGCCACGCGCCTCGCACTCTCAATCGCCGTCGGCCGCATGGTGGTGCGCGACACCAGTTGGTTTGGCCTGCTGATTCTGTATCCCGTCCGTGACCTGATGGGCTTCTGCTTCTGGGCCGCAAGCTATGCCGGCCGCCGCGTCCTCTGGCGGGGACGCGTCCTCGAGCTATTACCCGGCGGAAAGATGAAGGCGGCGAGCTGAGCCGGTGGAAGGAGCGCCGTCGCCCTCAAACGCAAGGGCGTCTGCCTTGCAGCAGACGCCCTTATGCATCGTGGTTTCAGAACGAATTCCAGAAGGCCGTGCACATGTGTTCGGTGTTATAGTCCGTCTCCACCTGTGGCATGGGCGGCGCGAGCGATTGGAACGAATTGTTCCAGGCGCGATAGGCCGGCCAATAGGGTTGGCCGGGTGAATTCGGATCGCCGGCCTTCGCAAATTGCGTCCAATAGTCGATCATCGACTGCGAAAGCTCTTGCTGTTCCGGCGAGAGCGGCTCTTGCGGAATCCCGAAAAAGACTGCGGCATTGATGTGAAAGAGATACTGCAGTTCGGAGGTGTGGTATGAGCCCAACGGGAAGGTAAGCGGGTAGGGCGCCACGGCATCGACAGCCGCTTGCGACGGCGGCGCATTCTCGTCGTTGAACTCATAAGCGTATGTGGGCACATACTTCGCAAGCGCATTCACGGTATTGTATTCCGGGCAAGCAAAGAATCCGTCTGTACCTACCGCGCCCAGGGCCTCGCCGCCGTACTGGTAATTCGCGTACGGATAGAGATCGGCAAGTGTCGGTTCCAGAGCCGACCCGTAAAAAAACGTAATCCCTCCAGCATAGTCGGCAGGCGACAGGATCGGATTGCCGGCAAAGTCGAATAGAAGCGCCACATAGAGCCGGCCTTCGTCGTGATTGCCTCCCGAGATTACGGGCACGTGATTGAATTGGCCGCTGGTGATCGCCTGGGTAATGGTTTGCGGCAGCACCTTTCCATCGACGAACGGAAAAATCGCCAGAAATGGCTCCAGCGGCATGAAATTCGCTGCCGGTACGGCGCGCAGGCAGGCTGCTGTCTGGTCGGTACAGCCTACGTCATTTGCAATCGCCGCGCCCGAAGGCACCCCCACGAGGCCCAAAGTGCCCGTCGTTTCTCCCTGCGCCAGCGGAATAACGGAGTCGTAGTAATCCTGGAACGCCACATAGGCGCCGCTCTCGGATATCGCTCGCTGGAACAGCCCTGCCGCCATAGGCGACGACAGTTGCGAATAAACGCTCTGGCCGCCGGCAGACTGGCCGGCGATCGTTACCCGCTCGGGATCGCCTCCGAAGTTTGCAATGTTTCTTCGCACCCACTTGAGCGCGAACTGCTGGTCCATCAGGCCGTAGTTGCCGTTCAGGTGGCCTTCGGCATCGATGGCCGACTGCGCAAAGAACCCCAGATAGCCCAGACGGTAGTTGAACGTCACCACGATCACGCCCTGTTTCACCATCTCCGACGGATCGTAGCTTGCGCCGGTGCCATCGATCAGCGAACCGCCATGAATCCATACCATCACCGGCAGGTTGCGCCGAGCGTTCTCGCCAGGTTTCTGCTGCGGCATATACACGTTCAAAAACAGGCAGTCCTCGCTGCCGCTTTCCGGCAGGCCAAAGCCAGCTGGTTGCGTGCATTCGCTGCCAAACTGCGTCGCGGCTAATTTGTATCCGGGGAAATGCCCGTAGGGTTGCGGCGGTCTCCAACGCAGCTCGCCCACCGGCGGCGCGGCGTAAGGAATGCCCAGGAATCTATCGACGCCGTCGACCGAGGCGCCTGTCACCAGTCCACTTTCTGTGATTGCTGCCGGCTGATCCGGCAAGCGTTGAGCCGACGCCTTGGAAGAGAATCCAAGGGCGAATGCGCCAAGAGAGCAAATCATCAGCAAGCGGTACACAACTGTTCCAGTTAAGGCGAAAGAACTGCTCGCCTCACGATGCTTCATCATCGAACTGCCTCCAGTTTGATTTACCAAGGGGGGACACGAAAGTGCATGGCCCGAGGCGGAAGCCATTCTATTTGCTGATACTTATGCAATGTCAAGGAGAAACTGTCGGCAACTTATAAAGCTCAAACGTTTGATTTCACGTATTTCGAGTTTTATGGCGGTTCAATGCGCTTACGTGCTCGATTGTCCGGCATTCATTTTGAAATAGTTTGTGCGCTAAGCCCGACAGTCTGGATGACAAACAAGACGCTTTTTCGTGGACAGTGGGTGGCTCAGGCTCTGACGCCCCATCGATAGAAAACGTACGGCGCCCGGGGAAAATCGGCCGTTGCTTATTGCAGCGGCCGGTCTGTCCACAGCGTCTTGTCGGCCAGGGTCTGCACCTCATAGAGTCGCCCGCCCAGCACGCGCTCTACATTGTGCTCGTTGTCGCAGTACCGACCCTCGAAATTGGGCCCGTTCTGATCCTCGGCATTGCGGCACGGATCCTCGGCGAAGAGCCACTTGCGGGAGCCAGTGCCCCAGATTGCCGCCAGCTTCGCGTCGCTCAGATAGATGTCCGGCGCATCGGGATAGCACGAGCCCCACAGCAGCGTCGAACCCTCGCCGTGCTGGCCGCAACGGGGCAGCACCAGCAGGGCTGGCCGGCCGTGGAAGAAGTTGTGCGTGTAAAAGATAACGGAAGATCCCGACGACTGGTCGCCGTAAATAATGAAGCTGTCGCTGGCAGAGCCGTCTGCCATGATCGTGTCGGCCATTGGTTCGGAGCTGAGCATGGGCTCGAAGCGCGCGAACGCGATGTGCGCAGCCACGCAGAAAACCGTCATGGTGAGCGCGATGCTCACGGTGGACGCGATGTGTTTGCTTTTAAGCCGCAGCAGCCATCCCGCTGCCGGCCCGATCAGGAGCGCGATGGCTGCGAGCGCCGCGGGCAATCGCAGCGCAGCAAACGACCGGCCGGTCAAGTCGAACAAGTGCGACATCGAGAGCGTGTAATCGCCCACGGCGCGATGCGCCAGCAGTGTTCCAATGTCAGGAACGTAAGGCAGATTGCGGGAGGTCCACAAACCCCAGGCCAGCACCGCTGCCGAAACAACTCCAATCACGGCAAAAAATGCTTGCGCGCCGGTGAGCCACGACGTCGTGAGTGCCGGGCCGCCGTTGATGCCGCGCCGCTCCTCGATCTCCGCGATCACGCCTGCGATCAGCATCACCAGCGGCGGCCACACCGGGAACGTGTAGTACTCCTGATTGGTCGAGATCGAGAAGAATAAGAGCGTCCAAGTCGTAAACAGGCTTAAAAGCCAGATGGTGCGCGCGCGGAACTTTACGCGGAGCACGTAGCTCCCCACATCCTCACGCATAGCGTTGTCGAGATAGAAATCGACGGTCTGTCCTGCGTCGTGGCGCAGATGCTTGAGCCAACTGTGCCGCGTCTTCCATGCCACGGCCGCCACAGCCGGCAGGAACAGGCTCCAGGGGAAGATCCACACGAGTTGCCCCAGCCAGTACCAGAGGCCGGGCATTTTGTTATAGTCGTGCGGATAGCGCAGGTTAAAGAAGCGCAGCACGTGCTCGTTGATGAAGTAGAAATAGAAAAACCCGTGCACGTTGCCGATGGTGGGATGATTGCCCACCGGGTGTCCCTGGTCGTGATTGATGATGCCGCACAAGATGTGCCACGGCGCGGCGATCACGAGAAACAGCAGCGCGCCCGAGTAGGGCTTGAGCGCTCTCCAGCGCCGCCATTGTCCGGTGAGCAGCAGATACGGAATGGCTGCGCCAAAGAAGAAGACGGGCGCAATCAGGCCCTTGGTGAGAAGCGCCAGCGCCACTGCGGCCCACGACCAGTAAATGAAACGCGGCCGGTCGTCTTCGAGAGTCGCGATCAGCGCATAGAGCGCCAGCAGCAGGAAAAATGCCAGGATCACTTCGGGAATGATGAAGCGGGTAAACAGAAAACATCCCACCGAAGTAAGCACGCCCAGCCCTGCGTAGAAGGCCGCGCGATCGCCCCACGCGCGCCGCGACCACAGCCACGCCAGCCACGTGAGCCCGAGCATGGCCAGCGCATTCGGCAGGTGCGTGGCGAAAGTATTCTGCCCGAAGATCCGGTACATGCCTGCCACGAACCAGTAGGGCAGGGGAGGTTTTTCAATGTAGCGGATGCCGTTGGTTTTCCCCGTGATCAGGTCGCCGCTTTCGGCCATGTGCTGCGCCACTTGCGCATGAGACGCGTCCACGTCGTCAAGCAACGGCGGCGAAAACAACGATGCAAAATAGATCGCAAGAAAAATGGCTGCAAAAATCAGCCACACCGTGCGCACGGACGGCGCTTGGCGCGGCGTTTCAAAAGTATAGAGTTGTTCGTTCATCGCGGTTTCTTTATCTGAACCAGAATATCAGCCGCTTCGAACCAGTGTTTTACAGGCCAATACGGGATTACCCGAAGATCCACCGGCGCAGTTCTTCAGTTCAACCGTCGCGGTCGCGGTATTCGGGAGTTTTCAATGCGGCGATGGAGGCGAGAGCGTCAGCACCTGGCCCTGCTTCACCGTGCCTGTACTGCAGCGATCCTGTGGCGTATTGCCTTGCCAAAGATCGGCGAGTTGCGAAGGATCGGTCACGACGCAGAGCGCGTAGTCTCCCGGCTCGATCAAATCCACCTCCGCCGGACCGTCGCTGCTGGTACCGGACTGGTCCGTGCCCCAGCCGGCCAGGGTACGCGCATCCACGATGGCGCCGTTGTGCGCCAAGTACAGTGTTGCCGAGCGGTCGAGCGTGCCCTCGGCCGGCTCGTAGTTGAGCACAAGCGATCCGCCGTCTGTGTGCAGCGTGACGGAGTTCTGGCCTTGCGAGGAATCGCTCTGGTTCGCCGGCGGAGTGCTCGAAACCGGCATCTTGACCAGGTTGACGGCATAATCATCCGCGCCCACCGTCAGTCCCACTTCCGTGGTTCCAGGCGGCAGGGTGGCCTTGAAGACGCCGTCGCGATTGGTGTGGCCAAAGGCCTGAGGCATGCCCGGCGCAATCCACACCTGCACGATTGCATCCGAGATGGGCTCCTGATCCTGGGCGACCACATAGAAGGGGATGTGCAGGTTGGGATGCATCACCAGCTTCAGTTTGTTCTCCGAGGTATCGTTCACCGTGAAGGCCGTCGGATCGGAGACCCCATAATCCGACTGCGCCACGGCGTTGTACCTGCCTGGAGACAGATCGGCCATTTCGAAGTTGCCCAGGTCGTCTGACGATGTGGCTGTCTGGTAGCCGCCGTCGGCTTTGAAGGTGACCTGCGCGCCCTTCTGGGGCTTCCCATCCTCTGAGACAACGATTCCGCGCACCGGTATGTTTGGCAGCTCAAGGTCCAGCGGAACCGTCTTGCCATCGGCAACTCTCGGTACCAGGAGATCCTTAATCTTCCGTACCGTTTCCGGGTGCGCCACATGGGCTTCTACAATCCACGAAGTGTCCTTGGCGTCGGGCGCAATCGGCAACAAGCCCGCATACCGGCCGGAGACATCGCTGTTCAGAGTTACCGGATCGCCGCCATCCTCATTCGAGAACTCGAGACGCGCTTTCACCGGCAGTTCGTTCAGCAGCACCTTCCCCGCTACGCGCACAGCAGCCAGACGCAGCGCCAGCGGCCCGGTGTCCGGCCGCAAATCGAAGTCCTGCTTCAGCCATTGCATGCCATCGGAGCTGCTGACGGCCACGCGGTAACTGCCGGTCATCAGGCCGTGCCGCGTCCAGTGTCCATCCGCTGCCGCCTCCGACGAGTCCGCGATCCTGCGCAGGCGAGGGGCCGTCACGTCGACCGTGAGCTTCCATGGCTTGCCTGCGGGATCCATTTTGGGTGAGATCGCAATGTCCAGAGTCAGCTCTTCAAGAACCAGCGGAGGATCGATGCGGGTTTCGCCGTTTGGTTGCACTTTCAGCAATGCGAAGCCGCTCGCCCCAGGGCATGCCACCGAGATCGAGTGGTTGCCGTGCATCACGCCGACAACCTGAAAGTACCCTTGCTGGCTGACGGGAACGGTGAAGGATTGTTCGTCTGGCGGAGGGTTATCCGGTTGGACTGATCCCGGCCCGCCACCGCGTTCCGAATCCGGCAGCAGAGTCGCGCGGCAAGGCCCCGGCGGGGCAGAGCCGTCCTTGCGAACGGCGCGCCCGAACACCGATAGAGCTCTTTGCAATTGGGTTTGGCCCAGGTCGCTGTTCTCTCCGGGCTTCAGATTCACGTCCCATACGTACCGCGGAGCATAGCCCTCAGCCTCAATTCGCACGTCGAAGACGCCGGCCGGCCCCGCGCAGCTCCACTTCCCGCCGCTGATCGGGCAGATTAACTCTGCCTGCGCCGGATCCTGCTGTGGGAGGGACGCCTGCCCATTTGCGCCTTGAGCGGCAGAGGCCGAGTGTGAGTACAGCTTCACGTCTATGGTGCGGGGTAGTGTCTCGCTCGGCGCTGGGGTCACTCCACCCTGGAGAGAGGATGCGGGCCAGAACGCAAGCCGCGCGGCGGAGGGCGCCTGGCCGCCTGCGGTCACTTCGGCGCCCTCCGTCCAGTATCCGGGTGCGAATGCCTGCACCAGCCAGACGCCTTCGTCCAAATTCAAAATAGTACCGTCAGGTCCGCTATCGGCCTGGACGGGCGCGGCACTCGCCTCCGTGCCCGCCATGCGAACCGCGTAGATGTGCACCTTCGCGTCCGCGGATGCTGGCGTGCTTGCAGGCCAGTCAAAGCTCAGATGCACAGGCACGGCCCAGGTCCGCATCGCACAGAGAATAAAAACGGTGGCGATCCATCTGCTGCGGCTTGACATCATCCTCTCCCAAAACACGCAGGCGCGCGGCATCTTGCCCGAGCGCCTGATTTGTATCTTTCGCTTTACTTATTGCGGCACACGCGAAGTCCCTGGTCGGGACCAGTGCCGTTCGCTGCCAGGCTGCCCCGGAAAGATGGCTCTGTGAACGGGGCATCGCCCATCCAACCGCCGCCTCGCCAGACTCGCTTAAAGCCGCTTTGCGGCCCTCTCGGATTGGCTACGTTCTTCACCAGCTGATCTTGATACCAGTCCCAGCACCATTCCCGCACATTACCTGACATATCGTAGAGCCCTAACTCATTAGGCTTCTTGAGGCCGACAGTCTTGGCCTGGTCGTGATTTTGCTGCACAATCGACCAGCTCCAGAATCCCGATAAATGCATATCGCCGGAGTTTCTCCAATACCATGCAACATCGTTGACGTCGTCGCTTCCGCTGTAGGTATAACTCTTGCTAAGTTGACCGCCATCCGCGGCATATTCAAATTCTGCCTCTGTCGGCAGCCGGTAACCATTCGCGCCCGGATTGATCGTTACCGTCCACTTGATCTTATCCAGATCGCCAAACTCCGGGTCCTTCAGGTTATTCGGGTCTTTCTTGCTCTTGTCGATGTTGTAATAAGGCCTCAAGCCTTCTTTGAGACTCCGTTTATTGCAGAATTCAACGGCGTCGTACCAATTGACATTTTCAACCGGTAAGTTGTCGCCTGAGAACTTGGATGGGTTACTGCCCATCACCGCAGTCCACTCTTTCTCAGTAACAAGGTATTTGCCGATATAAAAGTTCGAAACGGTCACACCCAGACCGAGGTAATTGGATTTCTTGTTTTTGAAGGTGCCGCCCTTGACCAGAATCATCCCGTCGGGCGCGCCTTTCGGAGCAGCGCTCGCTATCGGGCCTGCCACCATCAGACCGGCAACGATCAGGGTTGCCGTCAAAATAAACTGATTTCTCATTGGAAATTCCTGTTTCCCCTCGAACTGGATCAAAATTTTCGTTCATCCGGATTTTAAATCATCGAAGAAGCCACGAACCCACCGCTCCGCGGAGGTGGTCCCGCCGAGTCTGTTGACTTTTCTGAATCGCTTATTCTTATTCAAAATGCGGCGGTACAGATCGAAGGATCTGTTCCGCCGCGTTGTTGCGGTTATCTTGCAGTGTGCCAGTTAAGGCGCAGGCCGCTGCAAGGCTTACCGGCGCTGCGTAGGTTGTGTCATTCCAGTTGCCGTGTGAAGCGATGCTGTTGCGACGAGGCTTAACCCTAATGCACCTTCCACACCACGCTGGAGGCCCCGTTGCATGTTTTGATCTCCAATATTACGCGGGATCAACGCATGGATTGGCCCACTTTGCCGGATTGAAGCCGCCAAAGTGGGCAGGTTGAAAACAGCTCATCAACGCCGAAAACGACTACGGCGTGACGAGTTTCCAGAGCTGAGACGATCCTCCGTTGCAGGAGGTGATATCCACTTGCGTGCCATTTGAGGTGCTGGGAGCAGTCAGGCAAAGCCCGCTTTGCGTCCCTTGGAATTCATAGGAACCGCCGCTTTCCGAGACGGCTTTAAACTCCTCGTTGGCTGCGCCGGAATATTGTGAGTACAACTGCAACAGGCTGCCAGAGCTGGTGCCGTTGTTCACTACATTCAAGGCTTCGGCCGTGTTAGCGTCCTCCTCGATGTAATACACTCCGCTGCTGGCGGACTGGAAGATCCATTCCTGGTTGGTTTGCGTGCTATTGCTCCCGTTGGCGCAGGAGTAAATCTGCACTGCTGTTCCATTCGAGGTGCCCTTGTTCGATGCGTCCATGCACGTGCCGCTGGCCACATTGACGACATTGAACGCAGTGCCAGTGGTCAAGGTTGCGCCGCTGCCGCCGGAGCCCGAACCGCCCCCGGAGCCTGATCCGCCGCCACTACCGCTGCCGCCGCCGGAACCGCTCGAGCCAGAGCCCGCCCATACGGTTGCGTTCACTTCGCCGCTGCCGCCGCTATAGGACTCTGTGCCGAGGATCTGGTAGTTGAAAGAACCTACCGACATCCCGAGGCTGCTCCAGTGGCTGAAGTGGTTTGAAGTGGTGACTGTTCCGTTCTGTCCGGTCCCCGCCCCGCCCCAGTTATCCAGGTACTGCTCGAACGTAGTGGTGCCCTGGATGGAAGGCTGGTTGACCTGCTGATGCTCGTAGGTGCTATAGGTGTGGCCGTCGCTGGAAACACTGCCCTTATACGTCGCATCCCCCGTATAAAGCGAACCCATCTCGCAGATGTAATACTCGACGAGCGGGTTGGTCAGCCAGCCATAGATGGAAAGATTGTTTTCGCCGCTGACCGAGCCGACGTTGTAGCCGATGGTCTGAGCGCTGCCGGGATTCCAGCCTTTACCGCCCACCACATCGCTGACGCCGGACCAGTTAATCGAGTAATTGCCAGCCGATCCGAGGGTCATGGTTGCCGACCCACCGCTGCTATACAGCGAATAGTAGAAACCGTTGTTCGTGCCCGTTCCATTACCGCTTACTGTTTGGGCGTTTGCCGCCACCGTTACGCAACCCGCGGCTACAAGAGCCGAGAGAACTACTCCTGAAACGTACTTGAGGGAGATCATTCGATGCTTTTCCTTTCGCTTTTGATATTCCGGAAAAAACGCAGCCGGACAAGCGCAATCTCTCAGTACAACAATTTGAATTTCCGGGAGCCGGCACTTCTGAACTTTCCTAGGGGAACTCTGCCGAGGCCGGTGCGAATTTTGAAAACTCATTCGTCGCTAAGTTAACGACGCGCGAATAGTAAATCAATTTATCTGGAGATGTAAACACAAAAAGATGGCTAAAACGTTTCAACGAAAAATTGTTTTCCACAATTGAATGAGAACGACGACGCAGTGATCCCGAACCGGCAAAAAGTCTGGCAGCCGAATTGATCAGAGGCAGGTTTTTGGAGGCGGGAATTCACTGTCACACGAAGGTTGAACTGGCTGGCCAGGGAAACTACGCCAACGCCGGGCCGCGAACTTTCAGATAGGACGGCCCGGCGATAGCGATAGGTTTGCCGAAGGACTGGTTTACCAGACCGTCGCGTTCACGTATCCGCTTCTTCCGCCGTAAGACTCGGTGCCGAGGATCTGATAGTTGTAGGATCCAACGCTCATTCCGAGGCTCTTCCAGTGGTTGAAATGGTTGGAAGTGGTGACGGTGTGGTTCGATCCCGTTCCTGACCCGCCCCAGTTATCCAGGTACTGCTCGAAGGTCTGCGTGCCCTGAATCGAAGGCTGGTTCACCTGCTGGTGCTCGTAGGTGCTGTAGCTGTGGCCGTCGCTGGAGACGCTGCCCTTGTAGGTACCGTTCGCGACGGAGCCGAACTCGCAGATGTAATACTCAACGAGCGGGTTCGTCAGCCAGCCATAGATGGAAAGGTTATTTTCGCCGCTGACCGAGCCGACGTTGTAGCCGATGCTCTGGGCGCTGCCGGTGCTCCAGCCCTTGCCGCCAACCACGTCGTTGACCCCTGACCAGCTAATGGCGTAATTGCCCGCGTACGACGACGAGAATGTCATAGTCGCAGAACCGCCGCTGGAATACAGCGAGTAGAAGTAACCGCCATTGGAGCCGGTTCCGTTGTTGTAGACAGTCTGAGCGTTTGCCGTCACCGCTACGCAACCCACGGCTACGATAGCCGAGAGAATCATTCGTAATACAAAATTCATTGAGCCCATTTTTCTGATTTTCCTTTCGCTTTGGTATGCCGGAAAAACACAGCCGGAGAAGCGCAACATCTCAATACAGCAACTTGAAAATCCGGGAGCCAGCCAACCTTGACATGCCAGGGGAACATGCCCCGGCGCCCTGAAAAACTTTGACAACTCGTTTGTCGCTTAGTTAACGACGGGCGAATAGTAAATCAATTTATTAAGAACTGTAAACACGGAAAAATCGCTAAAACGTTTCAACGAAAAAATATTTTCTACACTGTCGCGATGTGCGGCGATCGGACTAATTACCCGGAGTTGTCTTCTATCAAGTCCGGATGATGGTGGACGTCTAAGTCAACTTAGTATATGAACAAAATCACTCCAATCGCTAAAACGTTTCAACCGTCGCCGATAAAACGTTTGATCCGGGAATCGCTTAAACGTTTCAATTGAAGGCGCGACTTTGCTCTTAATCCATTGATTCTAAGTTGAAATATCCTTCTGTGAGGCGCTACAGGAAAGAAGCTCAAAGGCTGCGGAGTCGGCGCAAAGAGAAGAGGTTGCGATCTTCGAAAGAAGATCGCAACCTGAATATCAGAGATAGAGAGGAATGCGGAGCAATCGCGGCGAGGTGATTTATTGGCCGCTGCGCTTCAGGATTTCTTCCGCAAAGTAGTTGCGCACGCGAGCGCTGTCCTGCAGGGTTTCGAGGTACGCGGTTTGCAGCAGCTGCTTCTGGCTGTCGTGGAGCGACTGATGAATGGCCTGCTGCACGCGCGGATCGTTCAGTTCGCGCTGGCCGGCCGGCTCGCGCGAGAGCAGGCGAAAAATATCGTACGCTATCACCTTATGTGTGGGGTCATATTCGGGGACAACGTCTGAAAACTGTCCCGGCTTCAGCTTGCTGATGGCGTCGAAGACTGAAGGATCGCTTTTGAGCTGGGACTCGCGCACAAAGCCCAGATCGCCGCCGTTGGAGGCCGAGTTCGGATCCTCGGAAACGCTCGCGGCCACAGCCGCGAAATCCACGCCGCTCACAAGCTGGGAGTGCACGGCGTCGATGCGCTCTTTGGCCGCGTCCTCGCCGGCCGGCTTGCCTGGCATATTGCCGCTAGGCGGGGTTGGCTGGGTAGTGACCACGATCCGCGCCAGATGATAGGTCGGCTCAATCAGGTTGTACTCCGCCTTGTGCGCGTCGTAGAACGCCTTGATCTGCGCATCGGTAATGTTGATCTTCGACTCGATTTCCTTATTGATGAGCTTGGTCTCGGTCAACTGGCGGCGGATATCGCGCTTGAGGTCGTCGAGCGACATGTTGCGCTGCTTGAGCAGTTCGTTAAACTGTTCCTCGGTGTAGGGCGCCTTGATCTCCGTCAGTTTGGCGTTCACGTCTTCATCGCTGGCGGTCAGGTTCATCTTGGCGGCCTGCTGCTGCTCGATTTCGGCCACGATCATCTTTTGCAGGATGTTGAGGCGCAGAATGTCCGCTTCCTGATCGGAAGGCTTCTGCGGATTGTCGCCGAGCTGGATCTGATAGTTGCGCTCCAGCTCCGCGCGCTGAATCTCCTTGCCGTTCACCGTAGCCACGACTTCGGACGAAGGCGAACGGTGGCAGGCCGCGAGAGGGGAAAACAATGCGCCGACGAGCAATGCCGCAGCAGCGCGGCGCGCAGTAAAACCAAATGACACTTGCAAGACCATTTCTCCTACGGGGTTTCCCCGGCAATCAAGCATAAATCCCGCACCCAACCCAGGGGTAGCCCTGGTGTGTCAATTTCCAGCCTGTCCTGTCGCCGCAGGCGCCGGTTTTGCCTCCGGCGGTGGCGGCGGATTTTCACCCACGGAGCGCAGCGCGCGGTCGATCACGATCCAAAGTTGCTGGGTGGGCACGGCGCCGTTAATCTTCTCGCCGTTTACGAAAATCGCGGGCGTGCCTTCGATCCCCATCGATTCGGCCAATACCACGGAGGCTTTGATCTGCGTCTCGTCCTGCTTGGCGATGCAGGCATCGAGAGCGGTCTGGTCCAGTTTGCCGACGGTGGCCTCTTCGCGTGCGATGCGATCCAGCGCGGCATTGCGCTTCGCCGGGTTGCTATCCTCTCCGTTTACCTCTTGCCCGTGGCTGTGCACGTAATCCACATAGGTCCAGTAGACGGAGCCGCTCTGCGCGGCCAGGCAGTTGGCGTCCACGGCCGCATGCATGGCCCAGGGATGGATTTGGCTGAGCGGGTAGTCTTTGTAAACAAACCGCACCAGATCCTTATAGCGATCGATGGTCGCCGGAAACAGTTGCTCGTGCATGCGCCCGCAGTAAGGGCACTCCAGGTCGTCGAAGTTCACGATCGTAACTTTGGCGTTGGGATTGCCGCGGATGGGGCGTCCCGCGATGGGAATTGTGTTGGCAGGATCTTTCGTCAGGTCCATCGTGTCCATGTGGACAAGCTTGGTGTTGTCATTCGAGATGAGGTAATCGACTTCCTGAGGCACGCCGTAGTGCGTAATCACGACGGGCAGTGTTTCGTAGCCGGTAAACGAGCTTGGCTTGCGGGCGCCCATGGTCACGGTCACGTCGGCCGGCAGATCGAATTCCGAGCGAACCTGAATCTCAATTCGGCGATCAAGCGCCGGATCGGGGGCGGAGGGTGGCGGCATTTGTGCTTTGCAGCCTGCAGCGAGGCCAAGAAAGAGCATTCCGGCCAGAAAACGGGCATTTGCCAAGATGATTTCCTCTGAGGAAAGGATACTCTAGGCGGCAGGTTTCAGGGGTCAGTTAGAGCCGCGTTCGGCTTGGTCACGAGTACAAGGCAAAGCAGGAGCACCGAGCCATGACCCCTGAAACCTGACACCTGAAACCTGACACCTGAACCCTGCCCTCAATACGCCGGCGGCAAAGTGGGATCGCGGAAGACGGAGTTGGTGCGGCGAATGTCGCCCACGTTGCCAAAGTTGGCCAGGGTAAAGCCGTAGAGCCACTGCGTCTCGTCGCGGCTGGTGGAACCAACCGTGCCCAGCTCGAAGCGCCGGTAGCCTACCGAGAGGCCGCAGCAGTTCCAGTTGTAGACGGCCTGCACGCCCGCGTATTGCACGAGGCGCTGCACAAAGTCGTATCCGGCGTTCACGGCCGCATTGAAACCGCCGCCGCTCGACTTGCCGAACTCGAAGAAGGGCTGGATCTGCTGGCTCTTGAGCGTTCCCAGTGCGCCGCTCGCCGTCATCTCGTCGGGAGCGTTCAGCAGCGCGTGACCAATGCCCATGGTCGTGCGCCCAGCGCTATAGCCCGCGGAGATGTTATCGGCTGCGATGTCGCCGGCAATGGTGTCATAGGCCAGATCCCACTGGATGCGCAGATTGTCGATGGCCTCAAAACGGATGCGTGACACGACGGGCGCAATGTTGCGCGGCGAGGTGAGGAACGTGGGCGCCGTCAATTGCAGCGTAGCGTCGAAGACGTTGCGGCGGCCGGGGATGAGCGCCCCGCCGAAGTTGGGATCGATGAAGTACTCCTGCGCGATCTCCCAGGTGGCCCACTCGCGCGGCGCGCTGGGGCAGATGCCGGTATTCGCTCCGTCTGCCGAAGCATCGGCGTTCCCGCCGGCCTTCTCGTCGCTCGCGTCGCAAGACTGTGAGTCCGTCGGCCGCATGTAGAACCGTTGCGTCAAGGTGAAGCCGACTTCGTTGACGTCAGTTGCCACGTCAGTCGTGTCGAACAACAGCGCGTTGCGCGCCTGTGCGCCGATTCCCCCGACGAAGCGGTAGTTCAGATCCGGCTCGATGACGTGACGCAGCTCGCGATGCCAGATGGGAAGCTCGAAATCGCGCTCCAGCGCCGGCGGCCGGATGTCGATCGATGCTTCGAGGTCCCTGCGATCGAGAGGGTCGTGGCTCACTGTGGGCTCGGCAGTCGGATCAGGCGACGGCGTCTGGCTGATGGTGTAAGCTGTGGCGCGCAGCGCAACCTCCGGCAGGATGCTCCAGCCGGCGCCAACGATCGGCAAGGAGAGATGCGGATAGAAGTCCATCCGGACCACGTTGCGCGGATGGAAATTCGGCTCGGAGCGGTTTAGATAGCCGATCGAGGAGCCCAGGTCCCAATACAGAGGTGAATGATAGAGCGGCCTGTCCAGCACATCGTAGCGGATCAGCGGCAGGCGCAGAATCCTCACTTCGTCGCCCTTTGAGGTGCTGGCGAAAGATTGAAAACGATCCAGCCAACCCGAGGGAAGAATGCCGTTGTGGTTGTGCGTGAGGGCAATTTCGCTCGCAACCTGGGAGCTGGTGGCCTGCGAGTAGTTGTCATTGAAGATCAGCCGGTACACGTAGCTCGAAAGATATTCCGCCACGCCGGCGATGCGCGTATCGGACGAGAAATCCTTGCGCCCAAGCACGGACACATCGATTCCTCCCTGATTCACGAGCTGTGTAGTGGGCTGGCCTGGCAAGGGGTTCGTTACGGGCACCTCGACTCCGCGATCGAAGAGCGAGTTCCAGCGGGCGATCACATGGTCGAGCCCAGGGCCTCTGTAGCGGAAGTCTCCGTTTGGGGCCCAGCCCCGCTTGGAGAAGTACTCCGTGCCGATGACTGCGTCCATGCTGCGGTTGATGACCCAGTACACCTGCTCGCCGATCACGTAGCCCTCGATGGAAGAATTGCTGGCCACGGGGATCAAGAACCCGCTCACCCGGCCCGTTTCATCGGTGCGATGCTGGAGGTAAGGGAAATAGAAGACCGGGATGCCCAGGAATTTGAGGGCGGCATTCGACATTGATGCAGTTTTGTCGTTGAGGCTGATTGAGTGCGCGATGATGCGCCAGTCGGGATGCGGCAGGCGGCAGTTGGTAATCGAGCCGTCCACGATGCGGTAATGGCCCTCGCCGGTCTCAAGCAGCACCCGGCCGGAAAACAACAGGGGATTCGTAGTGGTGAACACCGCCGTGCGCCCCATGGTGCGCATACCCTGCGAACCGTTCACGTTATAAAAGCGCGCGGTGTGTGTGTTCAGCCGCATATCGCCGTGCGTCGCTGTGATGGAGACATCGTTGGGCCCGCCGGTCACTTCCAGATGGCCGTCGGCTTCGAGTTCGGTGGTGGCTCGGTTGTAGGTGATATTGTCGGCGCGAATCACGTAGCTGCGGTAGTGAATGACGGCATGGCCGGAGAGGGTCCAGGTCTGGGTTTGCTCATTCCAGGTCTGGTTGCCGGCCTCGATTTCAACGGGAACTCCGGTCGCCGGCTCGGGTTCCGGGACGGCCTGCGGCATCAGCTCCTGGCCGGGATCGTCTGGCAGGGCTTCGTTTGGTTGCGCAGCGGAATTTGCCGAGCCGTGCTCGTCAGCCGCCGCCTTCGGTGCAGAGGATGCCGCATTGTTGACTGGCCGTTGCGCCGCGGGTGCCGGCCCGGGTGCCGTATTGATCAACACTTGCGTGGCCTGCGCGCCCAGATACAGGTGACAGGCAGCCAGCAGCGTGATACATACTAGATAACGAGGACGCATCCCTACGTAGACCGGTGTAAGGCTCAGCATAGCAAAGCCGGCATCGCGGCACGGGTTGTACTTCTCGCTGCTCTGGCCGTACAACACGATCGCGCGCCTGTGGGCCTTGGTGCCCGCGGTAGTTCATGCCTCGACGCGCGCTTCTCCGCGACCCTCTTTCCTTCACATTGAGTAACGATTGCGTGCGCCCGTTTCCGCTTTGGGCCAAATGGGATGCGCCAGCCGGCAAGACCGGTTCGTTGCTCAAGAAGGGACCTGAGGAGCATTGAGCACTTTACCGAATTCTGCCGTTTTATTCCCCGACTGGAAACAGGAGATCAGCCGCCGCGTGGCTGCGCACAAGAGCGCCAGAGGCGTATCACAGGACGCGAGCGCTACCACCGCACCCGCACATCCTCTCGGCAATCGCGCCGCTAAAGCCGCCTCGCGCGTCGCTGCTCGCTTCGCCACGGCTCCGAGCTACAGCGAAATGCTGGCCCGCGAGGCGCGCGCTGCTGTGGACGCCGCGAAGGCAGCCGCCAAAGCCGCCGAGGAGGCGCAGGCGGCCTTCCAGTTTGTTCTCGATGGCCTGGAGGACGCCGGCCCCGTCCTGCCAGAGCCGGTAGCCCGCGCGGATGCGGGCCAGACGACTGCGAACGCGGCCTTCTGGGAGATCGAAGCCGGCCCGCGACAGGATGAACCAGCCGCCTACGATCCCCCCGCCCACGATGTGGTGCGCCGCCACGAGCTGCCGGGTGTCGCAGAGGCCGAAGCCGCCGAGCCCGAAGAAGTGGTGCAGCCGATCTATGCCAACCTCATCGAGTTTCCTCGCCCCATGATCGCGGCGCGCAGGGCGCGGCCCCGGCTCGCGGAAGGCCCTCTGGCCGGTTCCGATTCTGCGCCGCAGCTGAGCATCTTTGAGGTCGAGCCCGCAGCCATCTCGACCGCGCCGCCGCCCGCAACGGAAGACCCCTCAGCGCCGCCCTCCTGGATGCGTACCGAATGGCCGGCATCGACCGCAGACGAATGGCTGCCGGCGCGGGATTCCGACGTGATGCCGCTGGCCCGGCATCCCGAACCTGCTGCTTCGGCTGCCGATCTTGAGGCTTCGTTTGCATCGATGGGCGTCGCAGCGCAGGCTAGTCTCGATGCGCAGACGTGGGAAGAGTTCACCGCCGGTTTCTGGCCCGAGGACGAATCCGAGGTCCAATCTGCGTCAGCGCTCGCAATTGAAGTGGCGCCGCTCAATCGCCGCCTGCTCGCCGTTGTGGTTGATGGCGCGCTCTCGGCCGCCATGCTGGTTCTAGCTGCCCTCTTGGCAGTGCCTCATGTCAACCAGCTTCCGGGCGCGCGCGTGGTCGCGTTGGGCGCGGCGCTTGCCTTTCTCGCCGCCGGCGTTGCGTACCATGCTTGCTTCTTCACTTTGTTCCGCTCCACGCCCGGCATGAGGTACGCCGGCATCGAGATCGATACGCTCTCGGGCGCCATGCCCGCGCACAGGCGACGCTGGTTTCGCCTGGTGGCCATGCTGCTTTCCCTGCTGCCGCTCGGGCTGGGCTTCCTGTGGGCGCTCTTCGACGAAAACAACCTGGCCTGGCACGACCGGCTGTCAGGCACGTACCTGCGCAGGCGGTGAATAAGCCTCTCTAAACCATTGCTTCCAAAAGGCTTTGCCAACGAAGCCATCCCATAATATGCTTCGTTAAAGTGGCATATACTCATGTATATGCCAAATGGGTATATACTTTTGTATATGCCAACGCGCTGGAGGTCCAAATGCAGAGCACAGCCAAGATATTTATGAACAACCGCAGCCAGGCGGTACGCATTCCGAAAGAGTTTCAGTTCTCGACCAGCGAGGTGTACATCCGCAAAGAGGGCGATAGCCTGATCCTGTCTCCCCGGCCAAAGGATTGGTCGGCGTATTTGCGCGACCATCCAGTCGCCTCCGAGGAGTTTATGGAGAATGTGGAAGACCTTCCTATGGAAGAGCGTGATTTCTGATGTTCGAGTACATGTTGGACACTGATATTTGCTCTTATCTCATGAAGGGGAAAAGCGAGACGCTTGTCGCAAGATTGCAATCCGTTCCAGTGAGCGCCATATGCATGTCGGCAATCACGAAATCGGAGATCCTGTTTGGCATCGCTGTTTCGCCGCGTCCGCAAAAGGATCGGGCGGCCTTCGATTTCCTGATTCAGCATGTCCAGGTGCACGATTACCCCGCGGGCGCGGCGGATGCTTACGGAGAGATTCGCGCGGCGCTGAAATCGCAGGGCACACTCATCGGACCTAACGATCTCCTGATCGCCGCGCACGCGCGCTTTCTGGGGTTGACCCTCGTGACCAACAATCTCCGCGAATTCAGCCGGGTGCCAGGGCTCAAAGTTGAGAACTGGGCATAGGAATTAGCTACCCGCATGCTTCCGCCCTCTGCAACGCTCGAAGCGCGCTCACCCCCGCGCCGATCAGGGCGGTCTCGTCGTCGGGGGGCAGCACTTCGAGCGAGAAGCTTTGCAGCGGAGTCATACGCACCATGCTTTCCAAGTGACTGCGCAGCAGCGGCAATTCGAGGAAGTGCGCGTTCTTGCCAGTGAAGTAGAAGCGGCCTGGCCCCGCGAGGTGAATGAACGAGGATGTGGCGGCGGCCAGAGCGCAATGCCACAGGTCAACAAACTTGCGGCACCGCTCATCGCCATGTTTCGCATTGGCAAACACCTCCTCGGGCTCAAGGTCGAGAAAGCGCATGCGCATGGCGTGATAGCCCACGATGCCTTCGAGGTGCCCGATTCCGCCGCATCCGCAGTAGCGCTCTTTGGGATCGAGCGTGACCGTGATGTGGCCGCCCTCCCACACGCCCTCCACATAGGGCCACCGCCCGTAGCCGATGCCGTTGCCGATGGTCCACACGCGCGTGAGCTTGTCCAGCCGCCCGCGCGTTGCGGCAACGCCGGCGGCGACGCAATCCGCATCGTTAGCGATGTGCACCGGCGCAGTGATGCTGTGCTCTTTAAGCGCCGATGCGAGATGCTCTTCCAGCCGACACCCTTTGAGCTGCGGCAGGTTGGGCGACTCCTCCACCACGCCGTGACGCACGATGCCGGGAACTGCGACACCAATGGCATCAACAGACGCGGGATTGCTCCGCGCCACGCTTTCAATCTGCGCGGCCAGCAGTTCCACCAGTCCGCTGTCGGGAATCGCCTCGAGCGGCTCTATGGCCTCCGGATCTTCGGGATAGCGCAGCACACCTCCAGAGATACGCTGCTCCTCGAGCCGCGCCGATGCAATGTGATCGGTAAGAACGACGCCGATTGCCGTGGTCATGAGAACCTCCTCGGCGAACCACTGACCCCTGACTTCTGAAACCTGACCCCTGAATTCACTCCGTCTGGTACCGGTGCAGCCGTCCCAGGCCGTTGAACGCGGCCACCTTGTAGCACTCGGCCAGCGTGGGGTAATTAAAGACGGTATCGATGAAATAGTCCATCGTGCCGCCCAGTGTCATCACCGCCTGCCCAATGTGAACCAGCTCGGCGGCGCCTTCTCCGATGATGTGCACGCCCAGCACTTTGCGCGTGTCGCGATGGAAAATCAGCTTCAGCCTCCCAGTTGTGTCGCCGCGAATCTGGCCGCGCGCCACTTCGCGATAGTAGGCCATGCCCACTTCGTAGGGAACATCCTCGCCCGTCAACTGCTCCTCGGTCTTGCCGATGAAGCTGATCTCGGGGATGGTGTAAATGCCGTAGGGGTAAACGCTGGGGTTGGAGGAGGCGGCCTGATCGCTGAAGGCATGCGCCGCGGCGATGCGTCCCTGCTCCATCGAGACCGAGGCCAGCGAAGGAAAGCCCACCACGTCACCCGCGGCATAGATGTGCGGCACCTTGGTCTGGAAGTGCTCGTCGACGGCGATGCGGCCGCGCTGATCGGCTTCGAGCCCCGCGGCGGCCAGGTTCAGTTCGTCCACGTTGCCCTGGCGGCCCACGGCGTAGAGCAGCGCGTCGCCGGAAACTTTTTTCTTGCTTTGGAGATTGGCCACGACGGTGCCCGCCGACGGCTCTTCCACGCTCTCCACTTCTTCGCCCAGGCGCATGGTCACGCGCATATCGCGCAGGTGGTAGCTGAGCGCCTCGATGATCTCCTGGTCGGCAAACTCCAGCAGCCGGGCGCGCTTTTCGATCAGCGTGACGCGCACGCCCAGAACGGCGAACATGCAGGCGTATTCGACGCCTATCACGCCGCCGCCCACCACGACCAGCGAGCGTGGCAGGGCCTCAAGGCCGAGAATCTGGTCGCTGTTGATGATGGTCTTGCCATTCACAGGAACTCGGTCGGAGACGGCCGGCTTGGTGCCCACGGCAATCACGATGCGATCGGCCTCGAGCGTGGTGTCGCCTTGCGGACCCTCCACGCGCACCTGGTGGGGATCGACGAAGTGGGCTACGCCGTGCACCACTTCGATGCCGTTGCGCGAAAGTTGCGCTTCGGTCACGTCGACCTCGGTTTTGATCACCGCCTGAACGCGAAAGGCAAGATCGGCCATGGTGATCTTTTCTTTTACCCGGTAGTTGACGCCGTAAACGGAGCGATAGTTGTAGCCCGAGAGATGGAGCACGGCCTCGCGCATGGTTTTGGAGGGAATGGTGCCGGTGTTGATGCAGACGCCGCCCACCACCAGCCGGGCCTCGGCCACAGCCACGCGCTTGCCCATCTTGGCCGCGGCCACGGCGGCCCGCTGTCCTGCGGGTCCGGAACCGAGAACGACCAGGTCGTACTGTACGGCGCTCATGGCTTTCTCTCCCAAATTGGATGCAAATCGATTGGATGCGTGCCAGCCGCAAGGGGATCGGAAGCCAAGCAGTCCCACCTTGCGGCGCAACTCCAGAATAACTGTACGAGCGGAGGCGGCATAGGAATGTGCGAAGGAGATGAAAACGGAAGAGAAGTTGCAGTTTGTAGCGCCGGCTTCCTAGCCGGCTGTGGCGCGGGTCTCCTGACCCACGCCCGTCTTCGGGCGGGTCGCCCCGGCAAGGAACTTGCGATTCACTCGCCGGGGCCGCAGATCTGAGCTCCCGCCCCGCTCAACAAGTGAGCGGAACTTCTACGCGTGCGCTGTACCCAGGTTGCGCTGCACCGCGCGCGTCCTTCCCGCAAGCCTTCCGCCACTCTGTTTGTCCTCTTCCAGCCGAAACTGCCGGATCATTCCGTCCAGCTCCGCGGCCAGCAAGGACAGGTTCTTCATCGCCTCCACAGCCTCTTCGGCGGAATGCGTGTTTTCCAGAGCCAGCTGCGAAATATGTCCCGCGGACTCGGAGATCTCTCCGGCCGCGGAGGTCTGCTCGGTTGCCGCAGTCGCGATCAGGTGAATCTGCTGCTCCACTTCCTTTGAAGATGCGATCGTGGCGTCGAGACTCTCGCGGGCCTTCGACGTTTCCTCCAGGCCGCTTGCCACCGCGCGCTGGCTCTCTTCCATCACCTGCAGAGTCTGGTGCGTCTCCTCCTGAATGCTGCGGATCGTGGCTGCAATTTCCTCGGTCGCACTCTTGGTGCGCTCGGCCAGGCGCCGCACCTCGCCCGCGACGACGGCAAACCCGCGTCCGTGCTCGCCTGCGCGCGCCGCCTCGATCGCCGCGTTCAGGGCCAGCAGGTTGGTTTGCTCGCTGATCTCCTGAATCACGCTCACCACCTTTCCGATCTCCTGGCTGCGTTCCGCCAGCGAGGAGATTTTGTCGGCCACCGAGCGCGAGGAATCCACGATCTTCTCCATGGTCTCCGCCGCCGACAGCATCACGCGTCCGCCCTGCTCGGCCGTCTCCGCCGAGTGACGGCTGGAGCCTGCCGCATTCTCTGCGTTGTGGCTGATCTCGCCGATGGTCGCCGTCATTTCCTGCGCCGCGGCTGCAATCTGGTTGATCTTGCCCGACTCCGTGCGCGCGTTCCCGGCGCTTTGCACGCTGCGCGCGCTGATCTCCGTGGCCGCCGCCGACAGCATCTCCGCCCCGCGCGCCACCGACTCCACCACCGAGCGGATCACGGCGATGGATTCGAGCACGGCGATGCCCATCTGGCCAATCTCATCGGTCCCGGTGGCATGATCGGTTGCCGTCAAGTCCTTCTGCGCCAGGCGCTGCGCCAGTGCCTTCACCCGGGCAATGCGCGGAGCCGTCACCCGCGTGAGCCCCATTCCGGTCAGTGCGCACAGCATGACGATGAGTAAACAACCGGATGCGACGATCCAAGTGGCGTGCCTGCTGCTGCTGCTCACGGCCGCGCCAGCGCTCACGCCCGTGGTTACCTGGGCCTGAAACTCGGCAGCGGTCGCGCTCATCGCGTCCCCCAGTGCCGCCGACAGCTTGTCGGAAGAGAGCGTGTCCAGCGCATCGCCTGCGTTGCCTGCCGCCAGCAGTCCGGCTCCCCGATCGCTCAGGTCCTGATAGTTCTTGATCGAGGCAACGAATGCCTGGAAGTTGCTCCGATCCGCCGGCAAAACCAACGGGTCCATCTTCTCGATCGCTGTCCGGTAGGCGGCAATCGCCTTTTGCCGCTCCGAAGTGTGAGTTGCCGTGCACGAGGGCGTCTGGCACAGCAGCAACTCCAGCGACTCCATGCGCTCGGAGTTCAAACCGTTTCGGACATCGCCAATATCGATCAGGGAAGGAAGACGATTTTCGCTCACCTCCGTGCTCTTGCTCGCGATGATATGGAGGGTCGAGGCAGTAAAGATGCCCATCACAAGACACAGAGCGCAAATCAGGCCGAACGCATAAGTGAACTTCCGTGAGAGAGGCAGGTTTCTCGCCCAGGACATGGCTGATCCTTTCCAAACAATCTCAACGGTGTTATCGGCGCGATGCGGCGGGCCTTGAATCGGAACTGTGCGCAACCGCGCGGTTCTGCCCATGCGCCTGTTTGCCGCGCCCTCGCTGGCATCCGCGCAGCCCCCTTCAGCCGCAGGCACTGTGGCCGGTGGTATGCTGAGGCCGTTGCAAATTCCACATTGGGAGCATTCCCGAATGAGGTTGTTTTTTCCGTCCCCCGTCCCTCCTTCCGTTGTTACCGGCGCGGCCCTGGCTCTCGCACTCTGCGCTGCAGGGGCTCAGTTGCCCGCACAAACCACCTCCGCTCAGCCCGAACAAAAGCCTGCCGCGCAAACACCGGCAGCGCAACCGGCGCCTGCGCCGCAGCGCCCTGCGCCCACGCCCGAACAGCTCGCTATCCACGCCGCCTCAGAGAAAGATCACCAGCGCATGATGGACCTGCTCGGCATCAAGGAAATTCGCGAAGGCGCCGATGGAATGAATCCCAATGCTCCGAATGCAGCGAACTACGACGAGTCCAAGGCCGACATGCACCTCCCGCTCCCTGACCCGCTCCTGCTGGCCAACGGCAAGCCGGTGACCACGACGCAAGTGTGGTGGAACGAGCGCCGCCCGCAGATTGTCGAGCTCTTCGACTGGGAGATTTACGGCAGCGTTCCCGCCGATGTGACGAAGGTCAAATGGCAGGTGGTCAGCGTCACGCATGAGAAGAACGGAGACGTTCCCGTCATCACCAAAAAGCTTATCGGCCACGTCGACAACTCCGGCGATCCGAACATCACCGTCGACATCGAGCTGACGTTGAGCACTCCAGCCGACGCCAAAGGACCAGTCCCCGTCATCATGGAGTTCGGCCTGAGCCCTGAGGTGATGGCGATGTTTGCCAAGCGTTTCCCGCAGTTCAAGCCGCCGCCGGGGCCCACATGGGAGCAGCAGGTGCTGGCCCGCGGCTGGGGCTACGCCGAGTACATTCCCACCAGCGTTCAGCCCGACAACGGCGCAGGGCTTACCGAGGGCATCATCGGCCTCGCCAACCACGGCCAGCCGCGCAAGCCCGACCAGTGGGGTGCTTTGCGCGCATGGGCCTGGGGCGCCAGCCGCGCGCTCGACTACTTTGAAACCGATCGCGCCGTCAACGCCCACGAGGTCGGCATCGAAGGCCACTCGCGCTACGGCAAGGCGGCTCTGGTCGCCATGGCCTACGACAAGCGCTTCGCCGTAGCCTACATCAGCTCCAGCGGCGAAGCCGGCGCCAAGCTCTACCGCCGCAACTGGGGCGAGCAGATCGGCAACATCGCCGGCACGGGCGAGTACCACTGGATGGCCGGCAACTTCATCAAGTACGATGGCCCGCTCACGGTCGCCGACTTGCCCGTCGATGCGCACGAGCTGATCGCGCTTTGCGCGCCGCGCCCGGTTTTCATCTCCGCGGGATCCAAGGAAGCGGGCGACGGATGGGTCGACGCAAAGGGAATGTTCTTAGCCGAAGTCGCCGCGGGGCCGGTCTACAAACTGCTCGGCAAAAAAGATCTGGGAACTACGGAGTTTCCGCCGATCGAAACCTCGCTCATCTCCGGCGACCTGGCATTCCGCCAGCACTCAGGCGGCCACACCCCCGCGCCCAACTGGCCCACGTTTCTCAACTTCGCCAGCCGCTATCTGCACGCGCCTGAGGAAAAGGAAGAGAGCGCGGGCACGCGCCACGCAGACTGAAGTTCGCATTGAATTCCGACCTCCGGCCTATAATGGTCCCTGTTTCGGCTTTGTTCCGGAGGTCGTTATGAATGAAGCCCGTCAAAGCTTCAGCCAAACAGCACAGGGCGCATTGCTGGCCGCTGCAGCATTGGCAATGCTCCTGCCGGCGATCGGCTCACACGCCGCAGCGGCCCAAAGCGGCGGAGTCATTCCGCCTATCACCGGAACGGCTGGCGCAAGCGCACCCTCTGTGGTCACCGGAAAGCCCTACGAGGCGGAGCGCATTCTGCACACGCGGCGTTCGCTCGCCGACGGTACCATTTCCACGCAAGACTATTCGATTCACGCAGCCCGCGACAGCAGCGGTCGAATCCTCGAGGAGGTTGAGACCGATCTTCCTGCGACGGCCCATCGTTCCCCGATCCACCTCGTCGTGGAAAGTCTGTCCGATCCCACGGCCAGAACTGTGCTGACGTGGACCAGCTTGTCGAGGACAGCCACCCTCACTCATCTGCCCCCGAAGCCAATTTTCGAAAGTCATCCGAAGCCATCACCGGACGAGGGCGCGCTCCCCCTCGGCCACCGCATGATTCAAGGCCTGCTCTGCGCCGGCTATAAAGTGCAGAAGACCCTTCCGGCTGGAACTATGGGTAATGAATCGCCCATCGTTACGAGCCACGAATGGTGGATTGACGACGATCTGCACGTGAAGGCTCTGGAGATATTCGACGATCCTCAGCACGGCGAACGCACCAACGAACTCGTCTCCATCAAGCGCGGCGAACCGGACGCCACGCGCTTTCATCTGCCTTCGGGTTACACCGTGAAGGAAACCAATGCGCCGGCAGCGGCGGACAGCGTGGCACGCCCGGATGAGGCCCTGGACCTGGAGCATGCGCCGGCCATATCCCACAGCGATGCCGTCGCTATGCTGGCCTCGCAGGACCGGCAAATGCAAATGCAGGGCGCGGCAGTGCTTGTGAAAGAGGCTGAGGCCAGCAGCGATACGGCAGTGAAGGACGATGTTGCTTACCGGCTGGCGCGCGCCGACGTGGGTTTGAAAGAGGCCTTATCGCTATCGACCGCGGCGGTCGATAGCGCCGAACACGATTGCGCCACCGAGACCGCTGCTCCCGCGCAACGTTCGCAATTCGCCGCCGAAATCGCCTTGGCGCACGATTGGGACACGCTCGGATCTATCTACGACCGGCAGGGCGATTCCGAGACAGCCAAAAGCTACATTGAAAGCGCCTGGAAGCTCGATCCAGCTGCCTATTACGGCTCCCATCTGGCAAGAATTCTGGAACGATCCGGAGACACGGGCGATGCCATCGCGATCTATCGCGCCGCATTGCAGGCGCCGGGCAGCGATCAGTTGAAGGCAACCATGCGCGAACGGCTCGCCGCCTTGGCTGGCGCTTCCGCAGAATCACCCGCTGCGGCGGAAGAGGAGATTCCAGACACAGGCAAACTCGCCGGCTCGGCATTCTTCGACATCACTTATTTTTCCAGCACCAAGAGCCCCACAGTCCAATTCGCCAGCGGAGATGAGCCATTACGCACGCTTATTGCGGCCATTGCGCAGCAGGAGAAAACCAGCTTTGCCTTGCCGGACACCGGACCGGAGCGGGTGGTGCGCCGGGTTGAGGTCACCTGCGGTGCGCAGTCCGGTGCAAGTGGCGGATGCCGTCTGCGCACGCTCGGTGCGCACGAAGCGCGGGAACTTCTTAGCGGCAATTAGCAGCTACAGCTGTTTCGCCATCGCAATGCAATGGCACTCCACGCCGGGCCTCATGCTGTCTTCATTGTGATTGCGCAAGCGACTGGGGAGCACAGATGTATCCATTCGCATTCGTTGGCTCGTTTTCCGCTTTCCCAGTTCGCGAAGAAGTTTTACCCTCAGAATATGGAGTTCAAAATTCTCGAGCTAGAACGCGAACCGGCCGAGTTTGACCTGCAACTGCATCCCGGCGCTGTCGATCTGGGCGAAGAGGCCGAGCAGGTCGGCGAACTCGCCACCTCCGGCTCGGCCGAGGTCATCCACGAGCACCGCGGACCCAAAGACATCGTTGCCGACATCCGCCTCCGCGGCCGCTTTGCCGGCAAGTTCCAGATCCCATGTGCCCGTTGCATTGAGCAGGTCGAGATTCCGGTGGCTGCCGACTTCGATCTGGTCTTCCGGCCCCTTGGCGTCGATGCCGATGCTCCCGAGCGCTCCATTACCGCGTCGGAGACCGAAATCGGTTATTATCAAGGAGACGGTCTGTTGCTTGAAGATGTGCTGCGCGAGCAGGTGCTGTTGTCCCTGCCGGTCAGAACGCTGTGCAAGCCTGACTGCAAAGGACTTTGCCCGCACTGCGGAGCCAATCGCAACCTGCAGCCTTGCTCCTGCGATCAGGGATCGAACGATCCCCGCTGGGAGGCCCTGACGGAGCTGCGCAACCGGATCAAGTCCTGAAGAACAGCTTTTAGCTATTAGCTTTCAGCTATCAGCTCCATCTCGCCGGAAGCTGGGCCGGTCGCCCTCCCGGCGCAGAAGCTGATCGCTGAAGGTTGAAAGCCGATAGCTCGAAAAGGAATTCATCATGCCGAATCCGAAAAGGCGTCACTCGACGCGCCGCTCCGCCAACCGCCGTGCCCACGACTTTCTTTCCGCGGCTGGCCTCTCCGAGTGCCCCAGCTGCCACGAGAAGAAGCTGCCCCATCGCGCCTGCCCCAAGTGCGGCACGTACAAGGGCCGCGATGTCCTCGAAGTGAAGGAAGCCAAGTAAAACTCAGGGACCTTTCCCATACCCATGCTCACCGACATCGTCCTCGACGCGGTTGGTTCCGATAAGGCTCCCGAGCCGGAGCTGCGTGGCGCCATTCTTGCGTGCCGGTCGCTGCCCGTGCGCGTGCATCTGGTTGGCCCCGAGCAGGAGCTGCGCGACCAGCTCGACGAGCTGCTCGAAGACGAAGAGCTGCCCATCTTCATCCACAATGCCTCCGAGCGGATTGCCATGGAGGAGAAGGCGGTCCACGCCGTGCGCACCAAGCGCGACAGCTCCATGCGCGTGGGCCTCAAGCTGGTTCGCGACGGAAAGGCCGCAGGCTTTGTCACCGCCGGCAACACCGGAGCCGCCATGGCCACCGCCAAAATGGTTTTAGGCGGATTGCCCGGAGTCGATCGCCCCGCTCTGGCCACGCCCATGCCCACGCCCACGGGCCATCCCTGTGTGCTGCTCGACGTAGGCGCGAATGTCGATTGCAAGGCGCACAACCTCGAGCAATTCGCCGTGATGGGCGAGGTCTACGCGCGCAGCGTTCTCAAAATCGCCAAGCCCCGGGTCGGGCTGCTTTCCATCGGCGAAGAAGAAACCAAGGGCAACGACCTCGTCCGCGAGGCGCAGCCTCTGCTCAAGGCGCTGCCCATCAATTACATTGGGAACGTCGAGGGCCGCGACATCTTCAGCGGCATGGCCGACGTGATTGTCTGCGATGGCTTCGTCGGCAACGTGGCGCTCAAGACCAGCGAGGGTGTCGGCCGCTTTGTGCGCGAGGTATTGCGCCAGTCGCTCACGAAAACGGTCACCGCGCAGGTCGGCGCCTTGCTCTCGCGCCGCGCCTTTAACGACTTTCGCCAGCGCCTCGACTATCGCGAGTACGGCGGCGCGCCTCTGCTTGGCGTGCGCGGCGTCTGCATCATTGGTCACGGCTCCTCAAACGAGCGCGCCATCTTCAACGGCATCCGCGTAGCCTCGGAGTTTTCCCGCTCCGGCGCCAACCAACACATCGAGCAGGCCTTTGCCCACCGCCCCAGGCCCCGCGCCGACCACCCCGAGCCTCCCGACGCGACGATCCAGTAAGACAGGGAACAAGAAGAGACAGCTATCAGCAGGCTATGGGTCGAACGGAGGGAGAAATCCTCTGTTGTCATCCTGAACGAGAGGGGCCCCGGCGCATTTCAGCCTGGGGTAGTGAGTGAAGGATCAGCGGTTGTCTCTGGGAGGCTTCCCGACAACCGATCACGATCACAACGACGAACCAGCCATGCCCTCACTTCCGCCTACATTCGACGCCTCAAGCCTCGCCACGCTCGCCTGCCCCGCCTGCCATGGAGACTTGCGCGCGGAAGATACACGCCTCATCTGCACCTGCTGCCATCGCGCTTATCCCATCCTTGACGGCATCCCTGTACTGATCCCCGGCCGCGAAGAGCCGCCGGGTGAAGCCAGCTGACGGACAGCACGGTCGTCCGCGTCCAATCGCGAGCGAATCCGAAGGACGGAGCCCTTCTGCGATGAACGCCGGCATCGCCGAAAGCCCCATAGAGCTGCACGCTGAGATCTGATAGCTGAAAGCTGATAGCTCTCAATCAATGCTGGTTGTGCCGCCAGTCCCAATAAGCCTTCTGGTCTGCGTCGCTGCGCTTTTTAAACTCCCTATGGTCCCGGTGCGTTTCCGCTTCCCACCGGTTGTAGTAGGGCTCTTCAGCGGCCCAGCGGTGATAGTTGTGGTCATTCGGATCGTAGACACGGACGCGCGCCGCGCAACCGCCGCAGAGGACGGGCACTGCAAGAGACGCTGCCAGGAGAATGGAAGGGAAGTGCCGCAGGAACACGGATCGCATGGTGGCCCCTTTTCCTCTCGCCACAAACCCCATGGCAAGATTCTGCCAGATAGATGCGCAGCTGTGTGCGATAAGTTGCTTGAAATCTTGGGCGCGCCGGCTGGTGGCGAAACTAGCGCCGCAGGTAAAACGGCCGCACGATCCAGGCAGCGAGAGCGATGGCTGCGAACAGGGCCAGCGCAATCAGGCTGTAGAGCAGAACGAGATTCGGGCCTGGCGACGGCTCGCTGTCATCCTGATCGGCCTCGGGACGCTCGATCTTATTCATATTTGAGGGCATCTACGGGATCCATCTGCGCCGCGCGCGTTGCCGGCGCGGTGCCAAAAATGACGCCCACCAGAGTGGCGACAACAAGGGCGCCGATGACAGACAGCCACGAGATGGGAAAGTCGTAGCCGGTGAAGAAGCGTATGGAAAGCGGCAAGGCGAACCCAAGAAGGCTTCCAACCAATCCTCCTGCAAGCGAGATGAGCACGGCTTCGGTGAGGAATTGCAGCTTGATCTCGCGGTAGGTGGCCCCCAGCGCCTTGCGGATACCGATCTCGCGAATGCGTGAGCGGACGTTGGCCAGCATGATGTTCATGATGCCCACACCCCCTACAGCCAGGGTAACGGCTGCCACCAGCAGCAGCATCGCCGTCAATGCATCGGCGATTTTGCTCGCAGTTACGAGCAGATCGCTGAGCGTCTGGGCTTTATACACCGAGTTTTTACGGTGCCGCGCACTGATGACGCGAAGGATTTCTTTTTGGGCGTCGTTCACCTCGTCCATGCTTTGCATGGAGAAGTAAATCTGGTTCACAGCCTCGGTTCCAGTAAAATAGCGCGCCACGGAATAGGGAATCAGAACGGTATCGTCGGTAATCTCCGACATACCGAAGTCGGAGACGCTCTCCTTGAAGACGCCGATGATGGTGAAGGGAATGCCGAGAATCTGGAATGTCTTTCCGATGGCAGAGTCGGTCGAGCCGTAGCGCTGGCGGGCAAAATTGGTGGCGACCACGGCGCACTTGAGGTGCATCTCGTCGTCCGTCTGATCGAAGAAGCGGCCGTCGGTCACGATCAGGTTGCGGATGTGCTGGTACTGTGGATCGACGCCCAGAACCACGGTGTCCTTCTGGATGCCGCCAGGGAAACTGATGCGATTGTGCATCTCCAGTACGGGCGAGGAGTACTGGACGCCGGGCACCTGTTGGTCGACGGCTTTTTCATCTTCGCGTGTCAGGTTGTCGGTGTAGCGCGCGCGTTCCTCTTGGGTGGCGCCTCCGCCCGCGTACTCCACTTCAACCTGATTGGTGCCGATCTTCTCCAAGAGGGAGATCACGTAATGCTTGCCGGTGAGTCCGATGGTGACAACCAGAATCACCGATGCCGTACCGATGACCATGCCCAGCGCCGTCAGCGCAAAGCGCGTCTTGCTGGCGCGGAAACTGTCCACCGCCAGCTTCAAAATCTCGCTCATCAGCATGGTTCGGCGCGCGCTGATCAGCGTCTCTTGAAAGGCGGTATGTCGGGCCTGTTCGGTGACCGGATTCATCGATTCCTGTTCGTTGAGATGCGGGGAGAGCCGTGCGGCGCCGAATCAAGGCGCCAAGCGCCTTGGAGCCGGTTCGGCAACCTTTCTTTTAGCTTACGCGCAGGGCCGCTCGCTCGAAAACCCTGCGGGCCACGTCCTTTTGGTTCGAGGTGGATCGGAAACGCCAGCCGGGGCTAAAAAAGTGACGAATACTCCCACTATCGCAGCGCCGGGCCTCGATTTTCGAAGGCAATGCGGAATCATCTTCAGGTTTTCGAGTGTATTCTGACACGGGACGAATTCCCAAGCCGCTCGTCAGTCCACAACTGCTTCGACGGAGAAAACTCATCCTATCCCTGAAGCCGGAAACCCGCGCAAATGCCGCCGGCCAGTCTCCCATTACGTCGCCGCTGAAGTCTGCCGGCAATTGGGTGCTGCTCTGCTGCATTGGCTTTGCGCTGCTTACCGCGATCGTCCCCTTTGCGCGTGCCTTTTATCGCGTGGAAGTGGGCTACAACGAGGGCTGGAACGTCTACAACACCACGATCGAGGCGGCGCACCAGCAGCTTTATCCGGCGCACCCCGGATGGACTGCCATCAACTATCCCATGCTTTCCTATGTCCTGGTGGCCGAGTTGCACCGCTGGACGCATGACTATCTCTTCACCGGGCGCGTTCTTTCCCTGCTCAGCTTATGCGGCTGCTGCGCGCTTGTGGGATGTATCGTCCATCGTCTTTCTGCCCGGTGGCGGCCGGCGGTGCTGGCGGGTTTCTTCTGCCTCGCGGTCTTTTGCGTCGCCGCCGATTATCCAGCTTACGTGGGCATGGACGATCCGCAAATGCTGGCCTTGCTTTTTTATATGGCGGGCCTGTGGGTATACCTCAGACTTGACCGGAGCCGCGCCGGCGCAGCACTCGCCGCGCTGTTCTTTGTTCTGGCAATCTCCGTCAAGCACAATCCCATCGAATTCGGCCTCGCGGTGTTCGTCGATCTGCTTCTGATCTCGCGCCGCCGCGCGGTCTGGTTCGGGGCCTGCTGCGCGCTTCTGCTGACTGCCTCGGTGGGCTTGCAATTGCATTATGGCGGGCCGGGTTTCTTCGCATCGCTCTTCTCACCGCGCCTTTACTCCGCCGCAAAAGCTTTCAAGCTCACCGGCGTCGATCTGGGGCCGCTGGTGTTGCCGTTGGGTGTGAGCCTCTATACCGCCTGGCGCTTGCGGAAAGACCCACAGTGCCGCATCGCCGGCCTGTTGCTTATTTTCGCTCTGCTCGCGGGCGGGTATTTCCTTGGCGGCGACGGCGTCTCGATCAATGCTTTCTTCGGCGCATATCTTGCCATGAGCATTCTGGTGGGGCTGTTTTTCGCCCGCATGGAAATCGCTCCGCCGCGCCGCGCAGCATATGCGCCCGCGATTCTCTTCGGCTGGCTGCTCGTGATTCCCTGGCTGCTCGTTCCGCCGCTCGACGAGCGCGGCCAGGCGCAGATGAACTGGGATCCGCCGCTGGCCCTTCAAAGGATTTCAGCCGCGCAAACGCGCTTCGACGCGGAAGTTGCGTTTCTGCGCCGCCAGCCCGGCCCGGCGCTTTGCGAGAGTCTGTTGCGCTGTTACTACGCGGGCAAGCCTTACCTGTACGATCCCTTTAATGCCACGCGCCTGATCGCAATGCACAGGCTCGATGCCAAGGTGCTCATCGACGCCCTGAGCCGCCGGGAGTATGGAGCCGTTCAACTGGACAAGCCCGGTTACGGCGATACCTTCGCGCCGGCGGTGAACGCAGCGATCCGGGACTACTACCATCCCGCTTTCGAAAATCAGGATGTGGCGATTTATGTGCCCAATCGCGCTATCGCCGCATCGCTCGAAGCGGCAGGCACGACGATGTCGCCAGTTGCCTCCGGGAATCTGCCGCGCGGGAATGCGGATGCGCCAACGGGGCGATGAGCGCTTTTGGGACCGCGCTTCTGGCACTGTGCTTTCGACATTTGAGTGTTCAATGTTAGGCTTAGCCGCGTCCCAGAGAGCTCACGCGCGATTAGTCGGTCGGGACGGATGTAGGAAGGCGTAAGGATCGAACCGCATAAAGCGCCCCGTCGCGGGAAAGATGGCTGCCGTCAACGTACAGCAGCCTGTCGCCGTCGCGGTAGGCGCATTGCCCAGAGTTGCCGCAGAGCGCGGGCTTGAGGTCAACGAGCAGAGCCCCTTTCGATTGCGCCGCTGCCTGTTCGAGCAGGGAATTCGCTAGCGGAATGTTGGGATCGTCTTCGGCGCTTGCAAATCCACTGTCGCTGGCGTTCGCAATGCCAAGCCACGAAATCAATCGGCGCCGGGCGGGAATGCGCGCCGATTCCACCCGCCACACAGGATCAATGGTGAATTCAGGCACGTCTTCAAGGACCATCACCTGTTTGCCGGATGACTGGAGCGATTGCATGGTCGCCCGGAGCGACGCGACGAACAGAGCGTTTGTCTCTTGTGTCGTGGGCGCCGGTTGCGCGTGCGCGAGATCGGCGGTCAGCCAGCCATTTTCCCAATCGCGGTAGAACGGAGCCGACCACACTGCGCTCAGAATCACAACGCGAATCCGTGAGTCGGCGCGAATCTTGGCGAGAACCGCATCGTTGAAGCGCAGACATCCCTCTGCAAGCGTGGGGATGCGCGGAATGAAATGCGTGGCTCCGGTCAGGGGTGGGCACGATGCTTTGCCTAGCTGAGCGAATCCGTAGCCCTGCGTCTGCGCCACAGCGCGAAGCCCCGGAGCGATTGCCGCGGAGTGGCTGTCACCCCACAGAGCCACGAGCGGCCGGCCTGCCGCAGTGTCGTAGCAAGCCGGCGACAGATTTGGCGCATCGCGGTTCAGTCCAGCCAGGCACGGGTCCGATCGCAGCGCCTCGCCCGGATCTTCCATTCGCGCCAGTGCGGGGAAGCGTTGCGGGGCTCCGTGGCTGGACCAGACGCCGGCGCACACGGCGAGGAGAATCGCGCTCGCGACGGCGTAGCGTGCAAGCATCCGAGCTGCGGGTTGCGTCGATCGCCGGAAAGGCTGCTCGATGAGGAAGTAGGAGACGGCCGCCAGCGCGAATGAGAGCGCAACGGTTTCGGCCTCGCGCACGGCGGGAATCGCTCCGCCGCAGAGAATGTGCATCAGCGCGAGAAGCGGCCAATGCCACAGGTACCACGAGTAGGAGATCTTGCCGACGAAGCGCAGTGGCGGAGTCGAGAGCAGGCGCCGGTTGATCCAACTGCCGGGAACTGCAATCGCCAGAGCCGCACCGGCCACTGCCGGCAGGACTGCCCATGCGGAAGCCGTGAGTTCGACGCGGTGCGCGACGATTGCGGCGATCATCAGCCCCAGCGCGACAACGCCGCCGATTGCGATCCAGAGGCGCGAGGCAGTCTTCCGTTGCCGAGTGGTTTCGTACACGGCCAGTGCAACGCCCGCGCCGAGTTCCCAGGCCCGCGCTGGCAACAGGTAGAACGTCGCCATCGGGTGATGGCCCGCCATGACGCCAGCGAAGACAAATGAGCCAAGGCTCCCCGCAGCAATCGCGGCCAGAACCCAGCGGCTGCGCATGCGTGCTACAACGGCCATCAACAGCGGAACGGCCAGATAAAATTGTTCCTCCACGCCCAGCGACCACGTCATCAGTAAGGGATTCCGTTCGCTTGAGCCGGCAAAGTAGTTGGCGGTACCCCAAAAGAGAATGTTTGAAGCCGATAGAGTTGCCGCGACGGCGCTGCGGCTCAGTTGTTCAAGGTCTCGGGGCGAAAGCAGCAGTAGGCCTGCGCTGAGCGTGAAAACGATAACGGCGTAGAGCGCAGGCAAAATCCTCTTGGCGCGACGCTGGTAAAAACGTTTGTAACTGAACGTGCCAGTACGCATCTCCGTCCAGATGTGCCCGCCGATCAGGTAGCCGGAGATCACGAAGAAGATGTCGACGCCGGTGAATCCGCCGCTGAGCCGGACAAGACCGCTGTGATAGAGCACCACGCTCAGAATGGCCAGGGCACGCAGGCCATCGATATCGGGGCGGTAAGAGGGTTCGGCGCGATACGACGGCCCCGGAGTATTTGATTGCGGCAGCATCAAGAACCGTGCTCCTGTTTCCTGCGCCCTCGTACCGCAGCATCGAGCGATCCAGGAATCTCAAGAAGCATTCCACCTGAAGGCGGCGTTGACCGTGATTTTGAGCACAGATCGAGCTACAACTTAGGTTTTGAGGGCTCTCCATAGGGCGGCCAGCGCTTCTGCCGGCGCGCTCTCGGCGCGCGCCTGTGGGCCGATGCCGGCGCCGGCGAGCGCGGCTGCTGCTGCTTCCGGAGCAAATCCGGCGGCGCGCAGATTGTTCGCCAGAGTCTTTCGCTTCTGCGCGAAGGCCTGGCGGAGAAAGCGCAGGAAGCCATCTTCGTCTACACCCAGTTCCCTGAATCGCGGCGCAAACCGCCAGCGAAACACCGTGGAGTGCACCTGAGGCGGAGGCGAGAAGGCCGAGGGCGCAAGTGTGAAAAGCGGTTCGGCCGGCCCGTACATCTGTACCGTCGCCGAGAGCAGCCCATAATCGCGTGAGCCTGGCGCAGCCGTTACGCGCTCGGCAACTTCGCGCTGCACCATCAGCACGGCGAGATCCAACGCAGCGTGGCTTGCGGCTAATTTAAGCAGGATCGGCGAGGTGATGTAGTACGGCAGATTGCCGACGACGCGCAGACGCTCTCCGGCTTGCGCTGCGGCGGCGGAAAAATCGAACCAGAGCACATCCTGCTCAACGATAGTGACACGCGCTGCGTCAAAGTGCCCTCGCAACCTGGCGGCCAGATCGCGATCGAGCTCGATTGCCACCACACGCCGGGCTCGACCGGCAAGCGTTTCCGTAATAGCGCCGCGGCCCGGACCGATCTCGACGACCGTGCGCCCGGCCAGATCGCCCAGTGCGGCGACGATGCGATCGATGGCTCCGGCATCCACCAGGAAGTTCTGCCCCAACTTTGGTTTGTGCGGCATCTGCTACCGATGGTAGACGAACAGAGCCTGGCTTGCGCCTGCTTTCGGCCCGTTACACTGAATGGAGAGATGCACACTCCCCGCTCCCTCGGCGAGGCTCCTTTGCTGATCGATTCCCACGCTCACCTGGACAGCCCGCGCTACGCCGGCGACCGCGAAGCCATGCTCGCTCGTGCGTGGGAAGCAGGCGTGGGCACGGTGCTCTCCATCGGCATTGGCGAGGGACCGGACGAGATGCACCAGGCGCGCGACCTCTGTCGCGAATTCAACGCCAAGCGCCAAGCCGGCGCTAAGCTGCCGCGCCTTTACGCGAGCGCCGGCATCTACCCGCATAACACCCCCGAGGCGGACGACGAAGCTCTCGCGAGGCTGGATGCGCTTCTCGCCGATCCGGAAGTGATTGCCTGCGGCGAGATCGGACTCGACTATTATCACGAGGGCGCGCCGCATGACGTGCAGCGCCAGGGCCTCATTCGCCAGCTCGAGATTGCCGCCGCGCGCAAGCGGCCCATCCTCATCCATTGCCGCGGTACCAATGAATCAACCGACGCCTGGCAGGATATTTTTCTGGTTTTGGATGAGTTTTGGGGGAGAACTGGGTTGGGCGGCATCATGCACTGCTTTGGAGCAGGATGGGATGAAGCGAAGCGAGCGCTCGACATGGGATTTCTTGTGTCGTTTGCGGGCAATCTTACCTACCCAAAGGCTCAGAGCCTGCGGGATGTCGCTGCGCGGCTTCCGCTCGATGGAGTGGTAGTTGAAACCGATGCGCCTTGGCTCGCGCCCGCTGCGCAACGCGGGCAGCGCAACGAGCCAGCATTTGTCACGCAGACCACACGCACGCTCGCCGGTCTGCTGAACGTCTCCGAAGCCGAAATCGCCGCGGCGACGACGAGAAACTTCATGCGGCTCTTTCAGCTTGAGCCTGGCGTGGGAAACTGAAGAGGGAAGCCCTTCCTGAGGGGCGAGGATAAGAAACATGGCACAGGAAAATTCATTCGACATTGTGAGCAAGGTGGACATGCAGGAAGTGCGCAACGCCATCGATCAGGCGATCAAAGAGATTCGCCAGCGCTTCGACCTGAAGGACTCGCATTCCGAAGTCAATCTCGAAGGCAACGACGCGATTCAGCTCGCATCGGCCAACGAGTACAAGCTGGAGGCGGTGAAAGATATTCTTTGCCAAAAGCTGGTCAAGCGCGGCGTTTCGCTCAAAAACCTGACGTACGGCAAGGTCGAGCCGGCTGCCGGGCAAAGCGTGCGCCAGAAGATCAGCTTGCAGCAGGGAATCCCCGTGGAGAAGGCCAAGGAGATCGTGCGCCTGGTGAAAGACTCGAAGAAGAAAGCGCAAGCCAGCATTCAGGGCGACACGGTGCGAATTTCCAGCAAGGACCGCGACACGTTGCAGGAGATTATCGCTATGCTGCGCGGCAAGGACATGGGCCTGGAGTTGCAGTTCACCAATTACCGCACGCCTTAGGCGGATTGCGACCGGTAACAGTCGGGTAGTGGGCATTTGAAATCTCTAAAGGGCCGATTCGAGAACCGGGCCTTGCCCATGATAATTCAGGGTATCGCCTTTTCCCCAACGGATGCTTTAAAATCGGAGAGCTTTGAGCACACTGACGATAGCCACGGCGAGAGAGGTCTTTGAGCTTCTGCGGGAAGATCTCGTAGCGGTGGAGCAGGAGCTGGGCCGCGATGCTGCGTCCAGTGTCAGCACCATCACAGAAATTGCCGAGTATCTGCGCGAGGGCGGCGGCAAACGCATCCGGCCGTCGCTGCTGTTGCTTGCGGCGCGTCAACTGGGCTTCTCAGGGCAAGGCGCCATCCGCCTCGGCGCTGTCGTGGAAATGCTGCACACGGCCACGCTGGTTCACGACGACATCATCGACGGCGCCGACACGCGCCGCGGGCGGCCTTCGGCCAATACGACCTGGGGCAACGAGAAGTGCGTGCTGGCCGGCGACTGGCTCTACATGCAGGCTTTCAAGGTGGCGCTCGAAGAACGCAATCTGCGCGTGCTTGACCTGCTCATCGGACTTACGCAGCAGATGGTCGAGGGCGAGCTCCTGCAGATTCAAAAGCTCGGCAAGTCCGTCTCCGAAGCCGAATACTACGACTTGATCTTCCGCAAGACAGCCTGTCTTTTCTCGACGTCGATGCGCCTCGGCGCGGTGTTGGCTGGGGCGACGGAAGAGGAAGAGACGCGGCTGGCGACGTTTGGGCGGGCTGTAGGGCTGGCGTTCCAGATTGTCGACGACGTGCTCGACCTGACAGCTACCGAAGAGGTGCTGGGCAAGCCGGTGGCCAGCGATTTGCGCGAAGGCAAAGCCACGCTGGCGGTGATTCACGCAGCCGATCACGGAACGGCCGCGGATCGCAAAGCCATTCGCCGCGTGCTGGATGACCGGAGCTTTGAAAACGTCAGCCGCCAGCAGATTCGCGAGATTCTGGTCCGCAACGGCTCGGTGGAATATGCCATGGCTGCCGCAGATCGCTACGCGGAGCAATCGCGACAGGCGCTTGCCCCGCTCCCCGAGTCCGAGTACAAACGCGCGCTGCTTTGGGTGCCGGATTTTGTAGTTGCGCGGGAAAAATAGTCAGCCGCTTATGTCCCGAGCCGAACGACTCTTACGATTGATGGAGACGCTGCGCCGGCATCGCTATCCCGTAAACGGTTCGGTGCTGGCCGGACAGCTGAACATCAGCTTGCGCACCCTTTACCGCGATATTGGCACACTGCAGGCTCAGGGTGCGCGCGTTGAAGGATCGCCGGGCATCGGGTACTTGTTAAGACCCGGATTTGTGCTGCCACCACTCATGCTTTCCGTCGAAGAAGCGGAGGCGTTGATCCTTGGATCACGCTGGGTAAGCCGGCACGCAGATTCGGACCTGCGTGAAGCAGCGGCGAATTTGCTGGCAAAGATTGAAGCCGTTGTGCCGCAAGACCTGCGGCAGGAGATGGCGTCTTCCGGTCTGCTTGTCGGGCCGGGAGAAAATCCGCCTGCGCGCGATGGCGATCTCGCTCGCATCCGCAAGGCAATTCGCACGCAAAGCAAGCTGGCCCTGCGGTATGTCGATTTGGCTGACGAAGAGACCACCCGCACCGTTTGGCCATTTGCCCTGGCCTTCTTCGATCGCGCATTGATCTTGGCTGCCTGGTGCGAGTTGCGCCGGGACTTCCGCCACTTCCGCATCGACCGAATTCGCACATTCGACACGCTCAATGAGCCTTATCCGCGAAGCCGGCGTTCGCTGCTGGAAGAGTGGCGGGCACAGCGGGAGACTCCGGCCAGCAAAGGCAATGTATCCGCCCGGGCAAACACTGCTGACAGAAACTGACACGCCCTCTTTCTACCATTTGTTTGTGCCCGCCGTGATCCGGCGCGGCCCATCACAGCGAATGGAGAAAATCGAATGACCAAGCTCAACTTTGCTCTGCTCTATGTTGCGGAACCCTCCCGCAGCGCGGATTTTTACACGACTCTGCTCGGGATCGCACCCGTGGAGCGCTCAGCGAGTTTCGCGATGTTTGTCCTTAACAATGGATTCAAACTCGGTTTATGGCGGCGAGCCGAGGTGCAACCGCCAGCCGAAGGCGGGCCAGGAGCCAGCGAGTTGGTTTTTGCCGCGGAAAGCGATCGGCAGGTTGACGACCTGTTTGCCGAGTGGACCGGCAACGGAGTTGTGATCGCGCAGAACCCCACGCAGATGGATTTCGGATACACGTTTGTGGGTCTCGATCCCGACGGCCATCGCCTCAGGGTATATAAGTTGGCCGCGGAACCGCGTTGAGCGCGCGCTCAGGATTTAATCTGAACAGGGACGAAACTGTTCCATCAACTGGAGGGCGGCGAGTGGCGAAGCGCGAACCTGCGACAAAACTTTGGGCTGATATTGATGAGTATCTCGCTGGACTGCTCGCTCCCGAGGACGAACCTCTGCTTGCGGCAATCAAGGCCAATCGCGTGGCAGGGCTTCCTGCAATCGATGTCACTCCGCTCCAGGGCAAGTTCCTTCAGGTCCTTGTGCAGATCACGCAGGCAAAGCGCGTGTTGGAGATCGGCCTGCTCGGCGGCTACTCGACCATCTGGATGGCGAGGGCGCTGGGTCCTGGCGGACGCATCGTCTCTCTTGAATATGAGCCGCGCCATGCGGAGATTGCGCGCGCCAATCTCCGCCGCGCGGGCGTGCTCCGCCGCGTGGAGATTCGCATCGGACCCGCGCTTGAGAGCCTTCCGAAGCTCAAGGCCGAACACGCCGGCCCCTTTGATCTGATATTTATCGACGCCGACAAGGAAAACAATCCGCAGTATCTCGAATGGGCCATCAAGCTCTCGCGCCGCGGCACGGTGATCGTCGTCGATAACGTGGCGCGTCACGGAACGGTGATCGATGCCAAGAGCTCGGCCGGCGACATTCGCGGCACGCGAAAATGTCTCGCCAGGATGGCCGTTCATCCGCGCCTGAGCGCGGCGGCCCTGCAAACTGTTGGCGTAAAGGGCCTCGACGGGTTTGCGATAGCAGTTGTGCTGCGCTAATTGGTCATAGAAGATCGATCAAGCGCTCCATGGAAATAGAGCGGGTCTCGGCCACGATAGTGAGAATTCCGTGGAGTGTGCCGGCCTTGATGGGATTATGGTCGGGAACGGTGACCGAATGTGCTGGAGGTCCCGGATGAAAGAGCCGGATGTGGCTTCCTCGTTGGCGAGCAACCTGGTAACCGAGACGGGACAACGCTCGAACCACCTGGGCTGCCGAGACATTCCGCGGCAGCTTCACGCCGCTTCGACCGCAATCGATTCGTCCTTGACGAAATGCAGCGTGATGAGCTTCGGGCGCTCGGCTTCATCCTCGAAGTGCAGGCTTGCGGCCTCAAGCGCGTTGGCGCGCAACTGCTCCCAGTTGTCCGCTTCGGTAAAGATCGAGTGGCCAACGGCTCGCGCGGTGTATCCGCCTTCGTCCGCCTCGCGAACCTCAAAGACAATTTCCATGGCAACAGGATAGCGCAGATTCAGGAAATCCGGAAAAACAGGAGCGATTTCGAGCTACTCGGCCGCCATCAACTGGCGCATGGCCTCCGCGTAGTGCTCGGGCAGAGGCTTGCGCTGGAAATGCTCGTCGCAGACGACGTGGACGGTTTCGCCTTCGGCTAACAGCTCGCGCTCTTCTCCCTCTTGGGCGGGCTTACGGTAGACCTCGTAGGTAAATTTGAGCACCGTGCCGCGCAGCAAAGCGGGCCGCGTTTCGATCAGGATCTCGTCGTCGTAGCGCGCGGGCGCACAGTAGCGGCAACGGACTTCGATCACCGGCAGAATGCAGCCGTGTTCTGTCTCCAGGGTTTTGTACGAGAGGCCCACGGTACGAAGTACCTCGACGCGGCCCAGCTCAAACCAGACCAGGTAGTTAGCGTAGTAGACGACTCCCATCTGGTCGGTTTCGGCATAGCGGACGCGAACTTGAGTGGTGACGGGCATGGGGTCCAGGGGTCAGTGGTCAGTGATCAGTATTGAATGTCCAGCCAGCACGTAGCGCTCAGCATCTGACCACTGACCACTGAAAACTGACAACTATCGTTACGGCTTGAAGTGCCCGAAAACGCCCAGGCGATTGACGTCGTTGAAGAGGACGAAGGCGAAGAAGGCTACCAGCACGACAAAGGCCGCGGTGTAGATGCGCTCCTTGATGGCGAGGCTGATGTCATGGCGCAGCCCGCTCTCAATCAGCAATAGAAGGACCATGCCGCCGTCCAGGATCGGGAAGGGCAGGAGGTTCATGACACCCAGTTGCAGGCTAATCTCGCTGGCGAGGTCGAATTTTGGGAGCCAGCCTTTCACCTCGGCAGCTTCGCCGGCCACCTGCGCAATGCCTACCGGTCCCATCAGCTGCGAGACGGAGAGCCGATGAGTAAACAGCCCCTTCAGCACATCGGCCACGAGCAGGGAGTTGCTTTTGAAGAACGAGGCAGATTTTTTCGCTGACGCAGCGAAGGACAATGGCTGGTCGCGGAGGGGGAAGTCCTCGGGGGTGAAGCCCAGCAGCCACCGTGTATCGTGCTTGGTGGGAGTAGCCGTAATCTGCACCGTGGAGCCGTTGCGCAGCAGGGTCAGCTTCATCGGCTTGCCCTGATCCCATTGCATGTAGGCGAGCAGCGTGTAAATGGAATGGATTGGGTGTCCATCGACGGCGGCAATTTTGTCTCCGGCGCGCAATCCGCCCCGTTCGGCGCCTGAATCTGCCAGCACACTGGCGACGGGAATTGGACCCGGCAGGTATTCCGGCTGGATTCCGGTATCGCCGATATTAAAATCCTCTTGATCGGCCGCCTTGGGCACGTGGAGGGACAGGGTGAGCTTTTGACCGCCGCGGTCGACCACTACGGGAAGATACTGGCCGGGATTGAGCTTTATCTGCTCGTAAATCTGCGGCTCCCAGGTGGGATTTTTTTGGCCGGCGAAGCTGACGATTTCATCGCCGCTTTGGATTCCTGCCTCGGCTCCAGGCGAACCGGGAGTGACCCACTCCACGGTCGTGCTGGGCACCGTGACCGACGGAACCTCGTTAATGAAGGCGTAGTAGACAAACATCAGGACGAGCGTGAGCAGCAGATTGACGGCCGGACCAGCCAGCCCGATGATCATGCGTTGCCAGCGCGGATGCGCCAGCAGCGAACCGGGGTCGCTGGCCGGGTCAAAATCCGCAGGCGGCACATTGCCCCCTACCTGAAGATTCTGCTCTGCGGCTTCCCCTGCCATCTTCACGTAGCCGCCCAGTGGGAGCAGGCAGACTTTGTAATCGGTATCGCCGTGTTTGAAACCGAACAGCCGCGCCCCGAAGCCGACAGAGAACGCTTCGACGCGCACGCCGCAGAGCTTGGCCGCGACGAAATGGCCGAGCTCGTGCAACACAACAATAAAGCCGACAAGAACAATGAAGGCAGCGGCTGAGACTAAAAATTCGTGCATAAATGGACGGCTATTCCTTCGGAGCAACGCGGTCGCGTTGCGGGTGCTCGATTAAGTTACGCAAGCAGGGCCTTGGCCAGTTCCCGCGCTTCCCCATCGGCGACAAGCACTTCCGCAATGGATGCAGGGTGCGCCTCCGGGGTTTGAGCGAGCACCTTCTCAATTGTACGCGGGATGCCGGTAAACGGGATACGACCGTCGAGGAAGGCGGCCACGGCGATTTCGTCGGCGGCGTTCAGGGCAATGCAGTGCGTTCCGCCTTTCTCCGCGGCCTCGAATGCCAGGCGCAGGCAGGGAAAGCGACCGAAGTCGGGCGGCTCGAAATCGAGATGCGAGAGAGCGGCGAGATCGAAAGTGAGGGTGGATGCGGGCCGCTCGGGATAAGCGAGCGCATAAAGGATGGGCAGGCGCATATCGGTGACGGAGATTTGCGCGAGGATCGAGCCGTCAACGTACTCGACGAGCGAGTGCACCGTCGATTGTGGATGAATGGTGACGCGCACCTGGCTGGGCGCAACGTCAAAGAGGCGGCAGGCCTCGATGACTTCGAGGCCCTTGTTGAGCATGGTGGCCGAATCGATGGTGATGCGGCGGCCCATGACCCAGGTGGGGTGCTTGAGCGCCTGCGCGGGCGTGATGCTGGCGAACCGATCGAGCGGGAGCTGGCGGAATGGACCACCAGATGCCGTGAGCCAGATGAATCTGACTTCAGAGTGCGCGCCGACGCGCAGGCACTGGTGCACGGCATTGTGCTCGCTGTCGATGGGCAGGATGGGCACGTTGCGCTCGCGAGCCGCGGCGGTAAGGATTTCTCCCGCGGCCACCATGCACTCCTTGTTCGCCAAGCCCACAGGCTTGCCGGCGAGAATCGCCGCGTGCGTGGCTTCGAGCCCCGCCACACCAACAATCGCCGAAACGACGAAGTCGGCTTCCTTGTGCGTGGAGCAGGCGACGGTTCCGTCAGTGCCGTGGACGACTTCGATGCCCGTGACGCCTGCCTGGCGCAGCCGCGCGGCAAGCTGCCCGGCGAGTTCTTCCGTGGCAAGCGAAATGACGCTTGGCCGCCAGCGGACTGCCTGCTGATATGCCTCGTCGACATTGCGGCCTGCGGCGAGCGTCGCGACGGAATAGCGCTCGGGAAACTGCTCGACGATGGAGAGGGTGCTTTGCCCGATGGAACCGGTGGAACCGAGAATGGCGAGACGTTTCAAAGCAGCTTCTAGCTCCTGGCTTTTAACTTCTGGAGCAAAACCAGAATTGCTGCATCCCGGTTGAGGATTTGTAACAAGGGCACGGCTTTAGCCGGGCCGAAAAAGCGCCTACTAATTCCTTGGGCTTTAGCCCCTGCCGGATGCAGCAAATGCGGTGTCACTCTAGCTCATCCATTCGCTGCCAGCGGCAGTTTACGCCCCTGGTTCAAGCTTCAAGGCGAGGATGCAATAGTTTCAGTTTAGTCGATTGCGCGGCTTCAATCTGCGCTGCGGCGACAGGCTTCCGCGAGAACCTCGGCAAAATGAAGCGCCCTGGCAGGAGAGAGCTGCCCAATCTGCTCTCGGCAACTGAAGCCGTCGGCAACAACGATCGTATTTGGGCTGGCGGATTCGATTGCCGGAAGCAGACCCAGATTAGCCATGGCTTTTGAGACTTCGAATTTGCGGGCCTCAAAGCCGAAGGGGCCGGCCATGCCGCAACATGTCGCGTCGATCATCTGCACGTTAGCGCCGGCCTCGCGAAGAAGCGCAATTTCATTCGCTGGTCCGCCGAAGACCGCTTTGTGATGGCAGTGGCCATGAATAAGAATGTGCGCGTCGCAAAGTGTGTTATCGGGCGATCCGTTGAAATGATCCTTGACGAAGCTCGGCGCGTTGGTCGCGAGGTAGTCGGCCAGAAGCCAGACCTGTTCGCTGAGACGCTTGGCGCGGGCGTCGTTCGGGAACAGCTCCAGCAGTTCGTCTTTAAACACGCTCGCGCAACTGGGCTCGAGAAAGACGAAGGGCAGACCGGTTCGATTTGCGGAGCCATGCGATCGAGTACCTTCTCAAGATAGGAACGCGCCGCCCCGAGAAGACCGAAGTCATAGAGCGGGCGGCCGCAGCAGATGTGCTCGTGCGGAGTTTCGACGCTGAAAGCCGGAGAGAGCGAGAACCGATTCCGCGGCAGAAAGCGACTGCGGATAGTAGTAGTTGTTCCAGGTATCCGGCCACAGCACCACCTGCGCCACCTGCGGTGCGGCAGCCTTTTGGGCGAGATCTGCGGAGGAACGGCGCGATTTCTGGAAGCTCTTCGATGCCAGGCGCGGCAGTTGCCGCTCATGTGCGACACCGGCAATGCGCTTGATGAGCGGGCTCGTGACTGGGCCGGTGAGGATCGCGTTGGTGAGGGCGGGCGCGAGCGAGCCGTAGCGGGCAAGACGATCGGCAAAGCCAAAGATGTAGTGCTGAAGCGGTCGCATGCAGCCCTTGTAATGCTGCGCGAGGAACTCGGATTTGTAGGCCGCCATGTCGACCTGCACCGGGCACTCGGATTTGCAGGCTTTGCAACTGAGGCACAGGTCGAGAGCCTTGTACACGGCGCGGCTTTCAAAACCCTCGTGGCGCAGAGCGCCAGAGAGCATCTCCCAAAGTAGGTGCGCACGGCCGCGCGTGGAGTGCTGCTCCTCGCCGGTGGCGCGGTAACTCGGACACATGACGCCGCCCACGGTGTTGCGGCAGGCTCCGACACCAACGCAGCGCTCGGTGGCGCGGACCAGGGAGCCATGGTCTTTTGCGAATGCGAAGTTGGTCTCCCACCCAACTTGTCCGCCGTGGGTTCCCACGCCGGACAAATTGGATGGGGTACGGTCGTCGTGAGGCGCGTGGCGCAGATTCTCCGTTGGGTCGTAAACGCGCACCGCATCGGAGACCTTGCCGGGATTCATGCGGTTGTCGGGATCCCAAAGCATCTTGAACTCGCGGAAGGCTTCGACGAGTTCGGGGCCGAACATTTTGGGCAGCAGGGCCGCGCGGGATTGGCCGTCACCATGCTCGCCAGAGAGCGAGCCGCCAAAGGAGACGACCACGTCGGCGGCGCGATCGATGAACTCGCGAAATTTTTCTATTCCTTTTGGAGTCGAGAAGTCGAAATTGATTCGCGTGTGCACGCAGCCCTGGCCGTAGTGGCCGTAAAGCGGACTGCGGTAGCCGAATTCGGCCATCAGCTTTGTAATGGCGCGAAGATAATTGCCGAGTTTGGCGGGCGGAACCGCGGCGTCTTCCCATCCCTCCCATCGATCAGGCTCGCCGGGCACAAAGACTATCGCGCCGAGAGCGGACTCACGCACATGCCAGACGGACGCGGCTTCTTCCGGCGTGCAGATGTGCGCCACCGGCGGTGAGGGCCAGGACTGCGCGGCGCGCGCGATGGATTCGGCCTTAGAGTGCGCCTCTTCCTCGGACCATCCGCCCATCTCGACGAGCAGAAAGCCGACGCCTTCAGGAAGCCGATCGAGATCGCGCAGCGCGACGCCTTTGCGGCGCATGAAGTCGACAAGGAGTTGATCGAATCCTTCAAGACCGATGGGCTTGTGTTCGAGGGCGAGCGGCACGGCGTCGGCAGCGAGAAACGGATTGCTGAAGCCGAGCACCGTGAGTACGCGGTGCGGCGGACTGGCGATGAGATTGAGCTTGGCGGAGATGATGGTAGCGCAGGTGCCTTCCGAGCCGACCAGCGCGCGCGCGACGTGGAAGTTGTTTTCAGGCAGGAGTTGGTCGAGGTTGTAGCCGGAGACGCGTCTTGGGATTTGCGGAAATTTCTGACGGATTAAAGGCGCGTAGCGCTCGCGGATGCGCTTGAGACCCGCATAGATTTGGCCAACACGGCCGCCAGTGCGGATGAACGCATCTAGCTGATCGGGCGGCGTGGCGCCAACGGTCATGCGCGTGCCGTCGTAGAGCACGATGTCGAGCGATTCCACGTTATCGACGGCTTTGCCGCCCATGAGGCCATGCACACCGCAACTGTTGTTGCCAACGATGCCTCCCAGCGTGCAGCGCGAATGGGTCGCGGGATCTGGCGCGTAGGTGAGGTGGTGGACTTCTGCCGCTTCGCGCAGCCGGTCGAGCACGATCCCAGGCTGGACGCGGGCAACCCGCTCCGCGGGGTTTAGCTCTTGGAGCGAATTCATGAAGCGAGAAAAATCGAAGACCACAGCCACGTTCACGCACTGGCCTGCGAGACTGGTGCCTGCGCCGCGGGGCAGCACAGCGGCGCCGGTTTGCCGGCAGGCGGCCAGTGCAGCTTCAACGTCCGCAGCGTCGCGCGGATACAAAACCCCGATGGGTAGCTGGCGATAATTCGAGGCGTCGGCGGCGTAGAGCGCGCGCGAGCCGAGATCGAAGTGGACGACATCGGAGGAATTGGGACCGCGGAGAGATTTCCTGAGCAGTCTTTCGAGTTCGCGGTGCGCCGAAAAACGCTCGTGGTCGAGCGGCGCGGGATTCGAAAGGATAGAGAACGCAGAATCGCTCACACATGGAATGGTAGCGCGGCGAGAGGTGGACGGCTGACTCGCCCGCCCTGTCGATCTGCGCCATCCAAAAATCCTCGCGCCGATTTGCCGGCAATTTCCCTCTTCCGGCGCATACTCAGACCAAAGTGATTTTCCACGGGAATCGGCGTCGCTCTTTTTGATAGGCACAAAGGAGCAGAAATGGCCGCTAACAGCCGCGGCGAATCACAGGAAGCTAAACGGTTTCTATGACATACGAGCTAAAAAATGAGCAAATATGCAAAAAAATCACGCCGTGGCTTACGAAACCAGGAATGAAGGGCAGAATACCCGAAGTTCTGCCGCCGTTTCTTCGCATTTTGGGCTTGGATTCAGTGACAAAACTGCCATTTTGCGCGACTGCAACTTCCGCTTCAGTCGAACAGCATTCTCTGCGCTACGGGAGCGTAGCTCTTACGGTGCAGCGGCGTGGGGCCAAGGCGCTTGAGCGCGTCCAGATGTTCCGGCGAGCAGTAGCCCTTGTGGCGCGCCAATCCGTAGCCGGGATAGACGGCATCGAGCTCCACCAGCAGCCGGTCACGATGCACCTTGGCCAGCACACTCGCCGCGGCGATCGACTTACTTCGCGCGTCGCCCTCGACTACGGTCTCCTGCGGGCATGGCCAATCGATGGTGTCGCACCCGTCGATGAGCAGATAGTCGGGCAGCAGGTAATCCGGCGCGACGGCGAGCTGCTCGACGGCCATGCGCATCGCGAGCAGCGACGCGCGTCGGATGTTGATGCGGTCGATGGTCTCCACATCCACAGCGGCGATGGCCCATGCCTGGGCGCACTCGCGAATCGCGGCGTCGAAGGCATTGCGCTGCTTTTCGGTGAGCTGTTTTGAATCGGTGAGGCCCGGCAGGCGGCAGCCTTGGGGAAGGATGACTGCTGCGGCCACCACCGGCCCGAACATCGGCCCGCGGCCCACTTCGTCAAGCCCCGCGATGCGCAGCGCGCCGCGTCGCCTGGCGGCGTTTTCGAGCGCCCATCCGCACACCGGAGCCATGCAGACAGTATAAGAGGCATTGAGAAATTACCAGGTGGAAAACGGGCGTCCATTTCCGGCCAAACGCGGAGTCGAATTGGGCGTAAAATGGCGTCATGAAGTTCCGGACCGCAATTGCGCTTCTCGCGCTGGCTGCGCCGGTTTTTGCGCAGCATGGCGGCCACGGCGGATTCGCCGGCGGTCGAGGCGCGGGAGGCCACGCGGGCTCCGGATCTCGCGGCTTCACTCGAAGCTTTGCTTCGCCTGCGCCGCAGTTTCGCTACGGCTCGCCATCGTTCCGCTACAATCTGCCCGCCACTCGTTATGGATCAATGGGGCGACTGGGTTTTCGTGGGGCCGTCCCACAGCGCTACTCGGGCTTTAGATCTCCTTACAATACGAGTTCCCAAATTCCCTATAACGGAAACAGATTCGGCGCTGGCCGTGCTCCGTATCGTCGCGGGGGTGCGGATGGCCGGGGAGGCGACTGGAATCGCGGCGGGGATCATGACCGGTTCGACAGGCGCCGGCGTGATTTTAACAATTGGTACAACTACAACTATCCATATGGATTGGGATACGGATACCCCTACATCTTCGATCCCGGGTTCTACGACTGGGGCGACTTCGATACTGGCGATAACGAACAGCCTTCCTACGATCAGGGCGGCTATGGATACGACCAGGGCGGCTATGGGTACGATCAGGGTGGTTACGGATACGATCAGAGCGGCGCCCCTCCGGATTATCAAGCTCCCAACCCATACCAGAGCCGTGGGCCGCTTATTTTGAATCCCGCTGTTCCGGCTCCCGGTTCGGCTGCAGGCTACGGCCCGCCAGATCGGCAATCTGCACAATCGTCAGCGGGTTTTCCCACGGCGTTGCCCAACCAGCCCCTCACGGTCGTCTTCAAAAATGGCCGCGATCCCATCAAGATGCAGAACTACATGTTGACCGCAGATGTCCTCACCGATCTCGATCCTCAGCACTATGCTGAGATTCCTTTGAATCAGATCGACCTGGCGGCGACCCAGTGGGCCAACAGCGCTGTCGGCGGGAGTTTTCAGGTTCCAGGCACGGCGCACGATTGATGCCGCAGAGCTAAGCCCGTCTGCTCGATTTCTCCCGCAGCGATCGCAAGAGGGTTTTACGAGGCGGATCGGGTTCCCCTTCCAGTTGCACTCCAACTCTTCTGCATCTCCGCTTGATGCTGGCGGGCATCCTGCACAAAGGGTGTGCATCCCTGACAGCGTAATAGCACAAAACGGAAACCCTCACTGCGACCGGATTCTTTGGCGCTATTTAGACGTTGGCGATGCCGGCAAATTGGCGATTGCGTCGAGAACGATGCTGGGCGTGAGCACTTGGGGTAACAAGGTGGGCGTGGTTTGGCCGGGCGCGTAGAGCGCGTAGACGGGAACACCGCTGCGGCCGAGCGCCGTGAGCTCCTGCGTGATGGCGGGATCTTCGCGCGTCCAGTCAGCTTTGAACAGGACCACGTCTTTTTCGCCGAACGCGCGCATCACCTCGGGTCGATTAAGGGCGACGCGCTCATTGACCTGGCAGCTCAGGCACCAGCCGGCAGTGAAATCCACAAACGCGGGTTGGCCGGAGGCAACAGCGTGCTGGGCGGCATCGGCCGACCACGGCTGCCATGTGCTGCGCGCGGCACTGCTTTTGGAGTAGAGCTGTGCAAACGAATCCGCCGGCGCCTCGGCAAGTTCGCGCGGTGCGGTGAAGCAGGCGGCAATCACTGTGAGCAGAATCAGCGCAGAGACAATCGTCGCCCAGCGTTTTGCTGGCCAGCGGCCAAGGAACCATCCGGCGACGGCAAGCAGCAGGAAGATGCAGAGAAGGGCCGCAAGCAGCGCTGCCCCGTAGGCCTGCGCGAGCACCCATACGAGCCAAATGACGGTGGCGAAGATGGGAACTGACACAGCCTGTTTGAGAACGTCCATCCACGCGCCGGGTTTGGGAAGCAGCCGCGTCCACGCGGGTTGGAGCGTGAGCGCCACATAGGGCGCGGCGAGGCCGAGCGCGAGCGCAGTGAAGATGGCGAAGGTGACGGCCGCGGGCTGCGCGAGCGCATAGCCGATGGCCGCTCCCATGAAGGGCGCGGTGCACGGCGTAGCGACGATGACGGCGAGCACTCCCGTGAAGAAACTGCCGGCGTAGCCTTGTTTTGCCGCGAGCGAGCCGCCGGCGCTGGTGAGCGTCAAGCCGATTTCGAACTGGCCGGCGAGCGAGAGGCCGAGGAAGAAGAGCAGTGCGGCCATGAGAGAGAGAAAGATGGGCGATTGGAACTGGAATCCCCAGCCGAGAGTGGCTCCCGCGGCGCGCAGGCCGAGCAGCAACGCAACAAGCGCCCAGAAGGAGACGAGAATGCCGGCAGTGTAGGCGAGGCCGTGCGCGCGAAGCTTGTGCCGTTCTTCAGTTCCTGAATTCACGAGCGCGAGGCCCTTCAGGAACAGCACGGGAAAGACGCAGGGCATGAGGTTGAGCAGCAAGCCGCCGAGGAAGGCGAAGAAGGCGGTGCTCGCGAGCGCGGCGACGGAGAATGTTGGCGCGGCAGGTGGAGCAGGAACGGTTCCGGGAGTAGCAGCGATCTCGTAGTTGCGGCCGCCGGAGAGTTCGAGAACGCCTTTCAACTGTGACGGATTTGTGCTGAGGCCGGAATCTTTCTTGAGATCGAGAACGAGACCCGTTGGCGTCGGCGTGACGATTTGCGGCGCTGGATTGTCAAGAATGTCCGCGTCTTCAGGGAAAAAGGCAGCTTGCGCTTCGCGTCGGCCAGTCGAAACGGCAAGGCGAAAACCAGTGGATGTGGGCTGGAAGACGGTGGAGTAGGCTGTGGGAAGCTGTTGCGGAAGCTGATCGAGGAATTGCTGGAAGAGCGGTGGGTGAATGATCGAAATGTCGTAGAAACCGCGGTACACGTCTCGCGTAACGTCAAGCTCCGCCTTACCCGGAATGCAGACCTCGCGGCAAACCAGCCAATCGACTTTGGCGTGCAGAACCGCTGGGCCAGTCCTAGCGCTCGAATCTAAGTGAAAGTGGAACGGAAAGAGCACTTCATTCTCATAACCGAAGTCCATTAGAGGCCCGAGGGGCAGCCGCTTCGGCGCGGGAAACTGCATTGGAGTTGCTGAAATTCCCTTCGGCAGCGTCCATTGAATACGCGGCGGCTCGCCGGAATCTCCTGCGTTCTTCCAGTAGACGTGCCATCCCGACTCGAGCTTGAAGTGCAGCCCGGCTTCGTTCAGTGCGTCGTCGCTATAGAGATTGCCGCCAGGCACGAGCAGCTCAACGCGCAGGTGCGGCGCATCGAATGCGGCTTTCGTGTCCTTGGGTGAACTTGCGGGCGCGGAGAGTTGGGCTGCGGCAGACGCGGCCACCGCAAGCACAAGAAATGACGCGAAGATCAACCGGAAACGGCGCATGACTGGTCGGAAAAGATGCTCCAAACTGTTGGACTCCAGTTTAATGGACGGAGGTCGCAGTATTCATCCGGGCGAGATTGCTCGGGCTGAGGTTCGCAAAAAGCAACTGCAGATCCTTCGACTCCTCGTCCGCTGTGGCGGACTCGTCTCTCAGGATGACAGGCTTGGGGTCAATGGGTGTTGTGCAGTTCAGGCCTTGCAGCGTGCTCGCGGAAGATGCAGTCGTTCTGGATGCATTTGACACCGGCGGCTTGGGCGCGGGCTACAGCTTCGTCGTGCATGACTTCGTCCTGCAGCCAGAGATAGGGAATGCCGAGGCGGATCACGTCGTCCACGATCGCGGGGACGTGCTCAGAGGCGCGGAAGACGTCGGCCAGATCGATTCCTTGCCCGGTTTGCTCGCGGGCGGCGGCGTTGGCTGCGTCGAGATCGGGAAAGCACTGCATTCCGGCGACTTCAGCAAGCGCGGGGTTGACGGGGAAGACGCGATAGCCGTTGTTGGCGAGATAGCGGCCCACATTGTGGCTGGCGCGCCAGGGTTTGTCGCTCATGCCGAGGACGGCGATGTTGCGCGCGCTGCGCAGGATTTCGTCGATGAGGTCAGGTTGATTGCTTGATGCAGTCATGGGGAAATCTCAGCTCGTAGCTTGTAGCCAGTAGCCTGTAGCTCAAACCGCGTAGCCATCCCGTCGGAGCTGCTGGCTACCGGCTACAAGCTGCCGGCTTCTTTTTTCACACTTCCAAATCGTCGTCGGCACTTGCTGCTACGGCCGTGCCGCGGCGCTTGGCGAGGAGATAGCCTTTCAAAAACGGCTCGAGATATCCATCGAGCACCTTATCCACGTCGCCGACTTCGACCTTGGTGCGGTGGTCCTTGGCCATGCGGTAGGGTTGCAGAACGTAGCTGCGGATTTGCGAGCCGAAGTTGATTTCCAGTTTTGAGTCCTCCAGCTTCTTGCTCGCGGCGCGCTTCTTTTCGAGCTCGTATTCGTACAAACGCGAGCGCATCATCTTCATGGCTTTGTCGCGGTTCTTGTGCTGCGAGCGCTCGTTCTGGCACTGGACGACGATGCCCGTCGGAAGGTGCGTCATGCGCACGGCGGAGTCGGTGGTGTTCACGTGCTGGCCGCCCTTGCCGCCGGAGCGGTAAGTGTCGATGCGCAGGTCTTCTACCTTCAGATCGACGTTGATGGTTTCGTCGATTTCCGGCGATACGTAGACCGAAGCGAACGACGTGTGGCGGCGCTTGGCCTGGTCGAAGGGCGAGATACGGACGAGGCGATGCACGCCGCTTTCGCCGGCGAGTTGCCCGAAGGCGTATTCGCCGGTGATGGTGAATGTGGCCGATTTGATGCCGGCCTCTTCGCCGTCCTGATAGTCGTTCATCTCGGTTTTGAAGCCTTGCTGCTCGGCCCAGCGCAAGTACATGCGCAGGAGCATCTCGGCCCAGTCCTGGCTTTCGGTGCCTCCAGCGCCGGGATGCACGGTGACGATGGCGTTGAGCGGGTCGGCTTCACCGCTGAGCATGGTGCGGGCTTCGAGCTCTTCGGCGAACGTGGCCAGCTCCTTGATGCTTTTTTCGAGATCGGCGAGAACGTCTTCGCCTTCCTTGGCTAATTCAAAATAGGCTTCGATGTCTCCCGAGCGGCGGACGAGTTCGTCGTCGTCGCGCACCAGCGTTTCGAGGCGCTTTTTGTCGCGCATCAGTGGCTTAGTAGCGTTGGGATTGGACCACAGTGCCGGATCGGCGAGCCTGGTTTCTATTTCAGAGAGTTCCCGGCGGATGCGGGCAGGGTCAAAGATACTCCCGCAGGTCGCGCACCTGATTGCGCACCGGGGAGTAAGCGAATTCGAGATCGTTCAGCGACATTTTTTGCTCGTTTGACCTGACTTTGGGTTGGACTGTGAATCGGCGTTCGATTGACAGAACTAGAATATCATCGTGCCCAATTCGCAAAACTTCAAATCTCGGTGCCCCAGCGTCGGAATCTTGGAGCTTGGGATTGCATATCCAAGTTACATTGCCCATGCGCTGCTACGCCACTTTGATCTCATCGAGTAGGTCGGGTGACGGTCCAGCACTTGAGCAGTTTGACCAGGGCCAACGGCGGTTCGGTTTTGCCGTTCTCGTACACGCTCATACGTGAAAGTTCAGATCGGGCATCGGATAGTGCTTGCGGTTGCGGCTCCAGAGGGTAGCTTGATTCTGCACGGCCGAGGCGGCGATGAGAGCGTCGGCAATTTTGAGATTGTGGCTCTTGCTGAATCGGCGCAGATATTCACCCGCCAATCGGCCGATCTCCTGGTCGATGGCAACGCATGTGACCAGGGCAAAGAACTGAGAGATCGTCTGCATTTCACTGGCGCGCGCGCCTGCGCCGACCTCCGCGAAGGTAATAGGCGATACCAGGATCGGCGAAGTCGATGCTGCTAACACGCTCCATTGCGCGAGGATTGCCCGATCCCGCCCGCGCAATACCTCGATGACAACGTCTGAGTCGATGAGGACACTCACCCGACTTCCAACCGTTCCAGTTCCATTCGTTCCAGCCGGTCGTCGTCTCGCAGATTGCGGATGAACGATTCGGCATCCTCAAGACCGGAACGATTTTTCCAAAGTCCAACGATTCCGAGCATCGCGTCGCGTCGATCCGTAAGGTTCCCCATGTAGCGCTCACGGACGGCAACACGCACCAGTTCCGAGATCGTTGCTCCTTCAAGCAACGCCTTGGCATGAAGCGCCATCCAGAGGTCATCTTCGAGATAGAGCTGAGTCCTTCTCATGATGTATAGTATACATCACTTCGCGCAAGATGGCTCAGAATCTATTTCCGAATGGAAGGATATGTGACCGGCTGACGCCAGATTCGTCCTCCCGCCCAGCCCAGAATCCCGAAGCTGAGCAGGATGCACAGCCACGCGAACACGTCGCCGTGGACGGTGTAGAACGTCATGTCGTTGCGGAAGCCGAATTCGGCTTCGAGCTCGCCGGTCTGATGACGGGGGATGGACTGGCGCACACGGCCGTAGGGGTCGATGGCTGCGGTGACGCCAGAGTTGGTGTCGCGCAGGAGCCAGCGGCGGTTTTCGATGGCTCTCATGCGGGCCATGTTCAGGTGCTGCCATGGAGCGCTGGTGTCGCCGTACCAGCCGTCGTCGCTGATGTTGACGAATACCTCTGCGCCGTGTTTCGCGAACAGGCGGACCTCGTCGGCGAAGACGGCTTCGTAGCAGATGAAGATACCGTATCTGTGGCGGCCGTTCGATTGCGTATCGAGCAGAAACGAATTGCGGTCTGTGCCGCGCTCAAACATTCCTACGCGGCCGGTGAGCTTGTGCGCGAAGGTGAGCAGGTTCTGGAAGGGAATGTACTCGCCGAAGGGGACGAGGTGGATTTTGTTGTAACGGCCCACGAGTTTGCCGTCGGCGGCAAAGACGAAGCCTGAGTTGTAGTAGAGCCAGGTATGGGCTTGACTCCGATCGGGCCCCTGAGTCTGATTTGAAAGGTCGATTTTCGGCAAATCCATGCCGACGCCGCCCACGACCAGCGGCGCGTGCGCGGCTTGCGCGACAGAGCTCATGGCTTGCTGGAATCGAGATTCGGCGCCGAAGAAGGGTGCGGGCGACTCGGGCCATGCCACGAGATCGGGATGCGTGGGGTAGGGCGGCGGAACAATCTCGCCCAGCGGCGCGCCGGTTTGCGGAATGCCTTTGATATAGGTGGCGTCTTTCGTGGACGGGTCGGTGGCGAGACGCGTGAATTCGGCAATATGACGATCCCAGTCTGCGCCCTGCCAGTTGTTGGCGTCGCCCACGTCCAGGTTGGGCTGGATTAAGACGGCGGTGGCGGTGCTTGGGGCTGTTCGCGGCATGACCTCGATCCCACCAAGCCATAGGAACCAAATCAGCATCCACGCGCCTGCTAACAGGTCATATTTCAACCACGCCGACCTTGGTCGAGTCCATAGCGGCGCGCGCTTTGCGAGCCAGCCCTCGGCCAAAAAAGCATTGGCCGCAACCAGCAAAAAACTGATGCCATAGACGCCGGTCCATGGCGCGAGTTGATTAACGAGCGCGTTGTCCACCTGCGAGTAGCCGAGCTGGTCCCAGGGAACGCTGGTGATGCGCGCGGCGGCTAGTTCCAGTGCAGTCCACAAAAAGGGTGCGAAGACCAAGGCCCAGCGCACGGAGCCGGTGGCGCGGCGCACGAACACCAGGCCCAAACCAAACAGCCCAAAATAAAGCCCGAGCACGAGACTGAATCCAATGAGCAGCAACGTGGGCGCCAAGGGTGGCATATCGCCGTAGTGCGACATGGTGTCGCGAATCCAGTAGCAGTTGCCCATGTACCAGAGGAAGCCACAGAGATAGCCGATCAGAAATCCGCGGCGCAGCGCATGGCGCTCGTCGGACTTGGACAGCAGCGCCCACAGCAGCGGAACCAGAGCAAACCACGCGAAGATCGAGCGCCAGGGCGGCATTGGCCCGGCGAGCGGGAACGGGAGTTCGAGCAGAGCGGCGGAAACGACCGCAGCGACCCATGGCTTCGCCCCCGACATAATTGTCGTGCGCATACTAGGGCGAGTGTAAAACATTGGCCTGCGGTAGAATCGAGAGCATGGGTTTGGCCACGCTCGCAATTCGCGTTCTGGAAGTCATGTTCTTTTTCGGTCTCGCGGGATCGGCAGTGGTGGTGCTGATCAGCTTCATCGAGGACGGGAAGGAACTGTTCGGCAAAGACTGAAGAGCAGGGACTAGGGACGTAGGGACTAAAGAGCTAGCCCCTGCCGGAACAGCTTAGCGCAGCCAGGAAGGCGGCCGCGGAGAGAAACGCGGTCGAATTCATGGCTGCGATTTTCCTGCGCCTGCTTCACTACGGTTTGTTGGCCAGAATGAGCGGCGACGGTCCAGGGGCGGGCAGAAGACGGGCATCCACAAAGCCGGCCTCGGCGAGCCACTCGCAAATCTCCTCGAAAGAATAGGTGTTGCCGGTTTCGGTGTTCACCAACATGTTCACGGCGAAGATCAGGCCGTTGAGCGGGCCGGTGCGATCGGCGTTCACCAGAAATTCAGCAATGGCGATGGTGCCTCCCGGTGCGAGGGCATTGAAGGTCCTTTTCAACAGCTCGCGGCTGCGTTGCTCGCCCTCGCTGTGCAGAATGTGCCCCAGCGTGGCCACGCGATGGCCGGAGCCGAAATCCGCGTCGTGCAAATCGCCTTCTGAAAACGAGATGCGGTCTCCCACGCCGAATCGCTCGGCTGTGCGCCGCGTCACGGGAAGAACCTGCGGCCAGTCGACTGCCCGCACGCGCACATGGGGAGCGCTTTGCGCCAGGGCAATGCCCCACACGCCCGATCCTGCGGCCAGATCCAGAACGCTCACCGGTCCGTTGATGAGGTCAAGGTGCAGATGTTTTGCGAGTTCCTGCGCGGCGGCGTAGTTCATGGGCAGCAGATCGGCCACGAAGTCGGCGAAAAACTCCGCGCCCCCGTTCTGACGGTTCACCGCTGAGGCTGGCTTGCCTGTAGCCACCACTTCGTTCAGGTGCAGCCACGCCGGCAGCAACTGCTGGCTGACGTGGCGCAGCAGTCCGCCCTGAAAGCTCGGCTTGGTGGTCACAAGGAAGGCGGAGCTCTCCGGTGTGAGCGCGTATTCAGCGCCGCTCTTGCTCAAAAAACCCAGCCCCACCAGAACGTTCAGGATTCTTGCCAGTCCGCGTTCGGACGCGCCGGTAGCCTTGGCGACGGCATCGAGCGATTTGGGGCCGTTGTCGAGCGCGTCGAAGACCCGATGGCGCACCGCTGCCTCCAGCACGAGCGGCGGCACGTAGCCCCAGAGCATTTGATAGATACGTTCGGGAGTGACGGCGGGAGCCTTTGTGACGGACTCCGCCGGAGATATTGTGGTTGCCATTTCGACCTCGCTTGCGGGGATTCGGCCGGGGAGTGCCGCGCTTACTATAGCAAAGCACCCCTCGGGGGCTAAAGACCCTGTGGTGCGCCGTTCGTGGCCCGGTGTACGAGATTGGCTTGTGAGGGATTGATGCGACCGTGGCGCAGGTGGATATTTGCCTTTGCTGACTGCGTGAGTGCCCCCAGAGTTCCGGGCTTACCGCGTCATGATTACTTCGGAGACGCTGTCTTTGGCGAGGAACTGGCGGTGCCCGGACCAACCGGCAAAGAGGCGCTCGATGCTGCGGTTGGTGAAGGCGCGCTGGATAGGGAACTGCTGGGTCTTTTGCATTTGCACGCTGTCGCTCGATGTCAGGTGATAGCGGTGGCGGACCGCGTCTTCTCCATCGGTTCGGGTGTGGAAGAAGGCCAGTACCTGGCCACCGGGATTCATGGCATCGAACAGGCGCGCGACGAGCGGCGCTAAAAACGGCTCGGGCAGATAATCGAGCGCCGTCCACAGAAAAACAACGTCGTACAGGCGCCCGGAGAGATGGAGCGAGTGATCGAGGAAGCCCTCGATGTTCCAGATCGGATTGCCGTCCTCGTCCTTGCCGGTCTGCCATTCTCCGTTGTGCGCATCGGGGACCAGGTCGGCGAGAAATACGCTGTGGCCGAGGCTGGTGAGGTAATTGATATTAGCGGGCGACGTGAAACCTGTATCGATGATGCGCAGCCCCGGCTCAGCTTCGAGGCGCTTACGCAGCACTGCCCATGCCCCGGAGTGGCGCGGCAGCCGGGGCCCGGTTAGCCCTTCCGCAGACGGAGCAGGCGCGGCACCTTCACGTTTCTTGTCGAACCAACGCAGCAAAGTCGATTCCCTCAGGCGGCCGGCGCAAGCGATGGGGAAGGTCGCCCGGCGCGAGTTCTTTCCGGTCTCAGACCGTTCCGCCGCTGTGCTGGGTGTCTGCGCCCTCGGGCGGTTTGGCTGCCGACTGCGACAGATCCACCTTGCCGCGGAAGACGGCATTGTCCTCGACGGCAAGGCGCAGGGCCTTGATGTCGCCCTCGAGGTTGCAACCGGAACGCAGCTCCACGCGGCCGGTGGCGACGACGTTGCCCTGCACTTTGCCCAGGACGAGCACGTCTCTGGCGGAAAGGTCGGCTGCAACTTCTGCATTGGGACCGATGGTGAGCCGGTTGTCGCCGAGATTAACGGTCCCCTCCACTCGCCCGTCCACGACGAGGTCCTCTTTGCCTTTGACTTCGCCGCAGATCACGATGGTCTTTCCGATCCGTGCGGAAGAATTGTCCACTGCACTCATTTCGATCCCTTTCAGACTGCCCGAGATGCCCTGCCCGCACTATATCAACCCAGGGGGAAGGGTTCAATGCGGTTACCGCCGGTCAGACCGATTCGCGCAAGTTTATTCGCCGCTGCGCCAGTTAAATTGAGGCGCCGAGACTTGGCTTCGGCGGTTACGACCGTACACTATTGGTTGTGTACCGGTTGATTTCACTCCCCCTCTTCCTGGTTCTCTGGACGAATCCTGTCTGTGGGCAAGTTGCGCCCGGCAACGGTGAGGGTTCGCCGACACTTGTAGGCCAGGCCCTCGTGGATCGGGCGTTGGCGAATGAGTTGAATGCGGCCCTGGATCACAGCCATCCCATGCGCTACCTGTTGCGCAAAACCAGTCCGCGGCTGACTACGACAAAAGAGATTCTGGAAACCAGAGACGGCGATGTGGCGCGGACGATCTCCGTGAGGGACACTCCGCTGAGCGCAGCTGCCGAAGACAACGAAGAAACGCGGCTGAGCGAATTGCTCGGCGATCCGGGCAAACAGCGGCGGCGCAAGCAGGCCGAAGACGAGGACGCGGCGCGAGCCATGAAAGTATTGCGCGCACTGCCCACTGCGTTTTTGTATCAGGATGCCGGACCCGGCGATGGACCTGCGGGCCGGGTGGAGAAGTTCACCTTCCGGCCCAATCCGGCGTTCTCGCCGCCCGATCTGGAAACTGAAGTTTTACAGGCCATGAGCGGCGAGATCTGGATCGATCCCGTGTACCTTCGCGTGGCCCGCATCGAGGGCCGCGTGCAGCAGGACGTGAACTTTGGCTGGGGGATTCTGGGCCGTCTCAACAAGGGCGGCTGGATTGTGCTGGAGCAGGCTGAGGTAGGCGAAGGCCAGTGGCGGGTCGTCCGCCTGCAGATGCAGATGAGCGGAAGAGTGGTCTTCAAGAATCGCGTCTTCGACACCACGGAAGAACAGACGCATTATGCGCGGCTGCCGGTGGGAATGAACTACCGGGAAGCGATTGAGATGTTGCTGGCCGGCAAGTGAAGGGCGCAGTGTTAGCGGGCCGACAGCGCGGGTTTGGAAACCCACGCTACAGCCGGTCAGGAGACCGGCGCCAGTGGACATAGAAAACGGCCCGGGTTTTTGCCCGGGCCGCTGTACGTTGTGGGATGGTCGAGCTTACTGCACCTTGAGCCAGACCATGGCGAAAGTGAAGAGAGTCAGCGATTCGATGAAGGCGAGGCCGATGATCAGAAAGGTCATCAGGCCGGCGCGGGTTCCGGGATTGCGCGCCAGGGCCTCGGTTGTCGAGCCAACGGCTTTTCCCTGACCCAAGCCGCAAAGACCGGCCGCCAGGCCCATGCCAAGGCCGACGCCGATCGGCGCCAGGTTGAGTCCAGTCGAACCGCTATCGGCAAAAGCTGGCATCGCAAAGCAAAGCGCAGCCAGAGCCATGAACACATACTGAAGTTTCCGCATAAGTCTCCTGCTTCCCTGAAAATTGACCGCCAGTGGGTGGTTGAGGCTCACCGTGCTGGCCCCCTCACGCTTGCGGCCTTTCCGTTGCCGGAGCGGAAGCGCTCTCCGGCGGAAACTTGTTTTTGAGCTACTAGCCTCCAGCTTCCAGCTGTTAGCTTTCGAGTTGCTGATTCATGCTTCGTCGTCCCGACCTCGCCGCACGTTTGGTACTCCGCAGTGAGAAAGCCAATCGTGCCGGTTCGCCGCGACAAAAACTAGTAGCTAGAAGCTACCAGCTAGAAGCTGCTTTTAGTGCTCGTGCGACACTGCCATTCCCAGATAAATCATGGAGAGCAGCATGAAAACGTAAGCCTGAATGACTGCCACCAGCGCATGCAGGCCAAGAAACGCCACCGGCGCAATCACCGGGATCATGGAAAAGCAAATCAGTGTGAGCAGATCGCTGGCCAGCATGTTCGCATAAAGACGGATGGTGAGCGACATCATGCGGGCAAGATGCGAGATGATCTCGACCGGGAAGAGCAGCGGAGAAACCCACCAGATGGGCCCGGTAAACTGCTTCACATAGCCCAGCTTGTGCACGCGAATGCCGTGGAAATTGTAGTAGAGGAACGTGAGCACGGCGATGCCCAACGGCACGACCGGGTCGCCGGTTGGCGTCTCAATGCCGCGAAAGCCGATGAGAAGTCCGATCAGGTTATTGAGCAGAATGAACAGCAGCACGCAGGTGACGAAAGCCTGGAACCGTTCATAGCCGTGTCCAATCACCGCTTCTGCCTGCCCGCCGACGAATTCGTGGATCATTTCGGCGACTTGCTGCGCGGGGCCAGGATTCTCTGCCGAGAGCGTGAGCCGCACAACGATAAAGAACGCGATGAGGCCGCAGGCGACCAGCATCTCGAGAGCGAAGGTGTCGTTGATGGGCGCGCCCGGATGGGTGGGATGGATGCCCACCAGTTGCATCATCCAGCCAAAAAACGCGCCAAAGATCAGATTGAAGAAATGCGTGATGCCAAGGATCTGCATGGAACGGTCGAATCTTTCTGCTTGAGAATTCCCAACCCGCGCCGCAACAACCGCGCGGCAAAAGGGACGGCCGCCGGGTTCCGGGTCAGTTGCGAAGCAAGCGCAAGGCCTCCCACACCAGTGTGAGGACGGCTAAGGCCAGCCCGCAGAGAAGCGCGACCGCAGAGCCTCGGAGAAACTTCAGGCTAACATAAATGGCCCCTGCGAAGACTGTGAGGCGGAGCACAAAGAAGAGGATCGCGAAGGCCGAGCCGGGAGGGGTCTGCTTGTTGTCGAGTTTGGCCGCGATCAGGCGGGCCAGGCGGCGCCATTCGAACAGGCTCGCAGCCGAGATGGCAGTGCCCGTCGCCAGCATGGCGGCGTCGCGCCAACTCGATGCCATCCACAACACGAGCGATGCAACGCCGCCCAAAATCAGAGTGTTTCGGATGGCGCGGTGCAGAAGATTCTCAAGATCCGCATCGGTCAAGTCGGAAAGAATGGGCAGTTGGTCGGTCATTAGGTCTTGCCTGAGTCTCCCGTATCGTTTCGGTCCCCGCATTTGTCCGGTTTGTTCGAAGCGGGATCGGCGCTGTAGGCGATGGCCATGCGCACCGCGCCCACAAGCCCCGCGATGATGCCGAAGAGGGCGCCGACGATCCCGATCCACGTCTGATGCAGCCAGCGATCGAGGCCATAGCCGGCGAGCCAGCCGATGAACCCCGCCGAAGGCAGCATCATCACGATCTGCATCAGCTTTTCGGCCTGCACCCAGGCGTTGAACATGCCGCCGCCGGCGTTGCCGTCCGGCTTCCGGTCCGGAATGGGAGGATGGTAGGGCACCATCGTGGTTCTACACGATCGAAGCCGTCGATGCAAACCGGCCAGCACGCGGTTTGCGATTGACTCATGCAGGCCCGATGAATAATATGGCCGCAGCTTTTCAGGAGGTTATCCAGTGAAGATGAAGGTCAGCGCACTTTTCGTTTTGGTGTTTCTTGCTTCGACCGCGTGGGCAAAAACGGTTCTTCCCGATGCCTGCGGCGACAACGCGATCAACTTCGATGTGCAAACGCAGAAAGACCAGCCGCCACCCGCAGCACCGGCGGCAGGAAAAGCCCAGATCGTGTTTATCGAGACTGTGGACAAGCCATTCGGTTGCGGCATGTCAACAACCGGATGCAACTCGACGTACCGATTCGGGTTGGACGGAACCTGGGCAGGAGCCACCAAGGGTAACTCGTACTTCGTGGTTTCTGTCGATCCCGGCGTGCATCATGTTTGCACAGTCTCGGGCAAAAATATTGGCGTCGACTCGTTTACGGCAGAAGCAGGAAAGGTCTATTACTACCAGGCTAAAGTGGTCATAAAACGGTCGAGGATGTCGGTGAGTGGCCCAGATACTATGGGATCTGGAGAGATGATCAACAAGGACTTTGATTTCTCTCAAGTAAACGAGGATCAGGGTAAGTACAGAATTAAAGCCTCCGAGCTTGCCACTTCGACTCCGAAAAAATAGCTTCGACTCGGTCTTTTTCGTACGCCAGGGTTCCAAACAGACCGGTGGCGGCTGACGGTGCGCGCCACTTCAGCCGCTATACTGGCGGTTGGACCCTTCCGTTATCTCTGGAAAAGGAAACATGGAGTTCGAGTCGGAGTTTGAACGAAACCTATTTACGCTACGCCAGGAGAAGCTTCGCGAGATCGAGAAGCTGGGGCAGGCGGCGTATCCCAACCGCTTTCCCGCGGCGCAGGATCAGACGGCAACGCCTCTGCCCGCCGTGCGCGCTGAGTGGGACAAGGCCACGGGCGAGGAGCTTGAGGCCAAGCGCGTCAACGTGACAGTCGCTGGGCGCATCATGGCCATTCGTGCCCAGGGCAAAGCGGGGTTTGCGACCTTGCAACAGGAGGGCGCGCGGCTGCAGATTTATGTGCGGCTCGATGCGGTGGGCGAGCAAGGATTCGCGCTTTACAAGCTGCTCGATCTTGGCGACCACATCGGCGTCACCGGGTATCTGTTCCGCACGCGTACCGGCGAGCTGACCATTCATGTCGAGACACTCACGTTTCTCGCGAAGGCCATGCTTGCGCTGCCCGAGAAGTTCCACGGGTTAGCGGATGTGGAGCTGCGCTACCGGCAACGCTACGTCGATCTCTTTGCCAATCTCGACGCCCGCGAAGTGTTTGTGAAGCGCGCGAAAGTGCTGCGCGCACTGCGAACGTTCTTTGATAGTCGCGGATACCTGGAAGTGGAAACACCGATGATGGTCGCCGCGGCGACCGGCGCGGCGGCGCGGCCTTTCGAGACGCACCACAATGCGCTCGATATGGATTTGTATTTGCGCATCGCGCCGGAGCTTTATTTGAAGCGTCTGGTGGTGGGCGGCATGGATCGCGTCTACGAGATCAACCGCAACTTCCGCAACGAGGGCGTGAGCACGCAGCACAATCCCGAGTTCACGATGCTCGAGTTTTACCAGGCGTATGCGAACTACCACGACCTGATGGATTTGACCGTATTGCTGATCGAGGAAGTAGCGAAGGAAGTCAACGGAACGACGAAGACGACTTTCAACGAAGTCGAGATCGATTTTGCGAAGGAAAACTGGCAGCGGCTGACGATGCGGGAGGCGATCCGCGAGTGGTGGCCTGAGAGAGCCGGGCCTTTCCCATCCGACGAAGCATTCAAGCATTCCGCGGAACTTGAGCCTTTCGTTTGCCGGCTCGACGAATACTATGCAGCGGTCCACATTGAATTCAGAGAAAAGGCCGACGCAATTATCAATAAGATTCAAGCGAGGCTTGGAAGCATCCTTCTTGCACCTAGTGTCACGCTTCTTCAGGCGACTCGTGACGAAGTTTCAGAATGGCAATCCTTCAACGAACCAGCCAAGAAGTTCCATATTAAACATCTGGTAGTCGGCAATTTGTTGAGAGAGTTGCGCGGAGGTGCGTCGGTAGGGAAGGTAATCGCGGGCCTTTTTGAAGTCCTCGCCGAAGAGAATCTTGTCCAACCCACCATCATCTACGAATTTCCCACCGCCGTCTCTCCGCTTTCTAAGCAGAAGCCCGGCGATCCCGATTGGGTCGAGCGTTTCGAGATCTACATCGGTGGCTTCGAAATCGGCAACGCCTTTAGCGAGTTGAACGATCCGGTTGAGCAGCACAAGCGATTCGAGGAGCAACTGACCGAGCGGGCCCGCGGCGACGAGGAAGCGCATCAGATGGATGAGGACTACGTTCGCGCCCTCTCCTACGGGTTGCCGCCCACGGGCGGCGAAGGCATCGGCATCGATCGGCTGGTGATGCTGCTGACAGGGTCGAAGTCGATACGGGATGTGATTCTGTTCCCGCTGATGAGAAAAGCAGGCACTCAAGAGTCAGATGATCCCAGAGCGACGTCCTGACATCCCTCACGACGCTTTCCAAGGGCAACTAAGCAGCAGGTAGTAAGATGTCATCCTGAGCGACCCTGAACGAAGTGAAGGGGAGCCGAAGGATCTGCGGTTGCTTTTCAGCACAGTTGTACTCACCACAAAAGCACGAGGATTCGTTCGGAGTTCCTGATATTGAACATTCTTTTTGTTGGTGACATTTTCGGAAGTGCCGGCAGGCGCATTGTTCGAGAACATCTCGAACATGTCCGCTCAACCCACAATGTCGAGCTTACGATTATCAACGCCGAGAATGCGGCCGGCGGCTTTGGGCTGACGCCGCAGATCGCCGAAGACCTTTTCGACCTGGGCGCCGACGTGCTCACCATGGGCAACCACGTCTGGGACAAGAAAGAGCTGATCGACTATATGAACTCCGCCATGCCGCAGAGTTCTGCCAGGATTCTTGCCGAGAGCTCCGCCGAGAGTATGGACCGGCCGCGGCGTGTGATTCGCCCGGCGAACTTTGTGGCAGGAACCCCAGGCTACGGCGTCTTTGAAGGCACCACAGCGAGTGGCGTGGATTACGCCGTGCTGCAACTGCAAGGACGCATCTTCATGGCGCCGATCGAGGATCCCTTCCGTACGGCCGATGCGCTGCTGGCCGGGATCAAAGCCAAGGTTATCGTGGTCGACTTTCATGCTGAGGCCACGAGCGAGAAAGTGGCGCTAGGTTGGCATCTCGACGGGCGTGTGACGGCGGTGCTGGGCACGCATACGCACATTCCTACGGCCGATGAGCGCATCCTGCACAACGGAACCGCGTACCAAACCGATGTGGGCATGAGCGGCCCGTACGACAGCGTCATCGGCGTCGAAAAGGAATTGGTGCTGCACAAATTCCTGAGCGGCATGCCTGGCAAGTTCGAGGCCGCCAAGGGAAATCCTAAAATGTGCGCGGCGCTCATCACCTGCGATCCCGCGACAGGCCGCGCCTCTGCCATCCAGCGCATCAGTCTTGGAGAATGATTTCGCTTCGCGGCTCGGCGAATAGCCATTGCATGGAGCGGCCTTTTGGATGAGAGTCGCCACTGCGTGGGGCAGCCTTTTGGACGAGAGTCGTACAAATCAACGCGCAGAATCATCAGTCCCATTCAAGTTCCCATTGCGACAATTGAGCACCGTTCTGCGCCGTTCGGCGCGAATCCGCTCGGCAGCAGAGTCGCGTCCGATATTCTGAAAAGTTGAGCCGCACGATCGGAAAAGACATGAGAAAGCCGCACCTTCATCCGCTGGAATCGATTCTTCGCGAGCGCATTGCCATCATCGATGGCGCGACGGGAACGACCATCCGCGCCTATGGACTGACGGAAGCGGACATGCGCGGCGAACGATTCAAGGACGCGAAGAAAGACCTTCTCAACAACGGCGATCTGTTCACTCTGACGCGGCCAGACGTGATCGGTGATATTCATCGCCGGTTTCTTGAAGCCGGGGCCGACATTGTTGAGACCAACACCTTCGGCGCAACCACGATTGCGCAGAGCGAGTTCTTTGTGGACGATCCGCGCGAGCACGGCGGGCGCAAAGATCCGGAGTTCTATCAGAAAGTGATTGACGATGCGTCGCTCAAAAGCCTCGCGTGGGAGATCAATGAGCAGGCTGCGCGGCAGGCGCGCGAGTGGGCGGATCGCGTGGCGAACGAAACCGGGCGGCCGCGGTTTGTCGCCGGAGCCATAGGGCCGCTGACGGTGTCGCTGTCGAATTCTCCTGACGCGGACGATGCGGGATTTCGCGTGGTGACCTTCGACCAGGTGAAGACGGCGTATGCGGAGCAGGTGCGCGCTTTGATCGCGGGTGGCGCCGATTTACTTTTAGTCGAAACGATCTTTGACACGCTGAATGCTAAGGCGGCGCTGGTGGCGATCCGCGAGGTCTTCGACACGGACGGCCGTGAGCTGCCGTTGATGATTTCGGCGGCCGTGGGGCGCGGCGGCGAAACGATGATTTCCGCGCAGACCATTGAGGCCTTCTGGATCGCGGTGGCACATGCGCGTCCGCTTGCCGTGGGATTGAACTGCTCGCTGGGGCCGGATTTGATGGCGCCTTTCCTGCGTGAACTTGCGGAGAAGGCGACGGCCGCGGTGTCTTGCTATCCCAATGCGGGGTTGCCGAATCCGCTGTCGGCGACGGGATTTGATTTGGGGCCGGCGGACATGGCGCACTATTTAAGTGAGTTTGCGCACGAAGGGCTCGTGAATATTGCCGGCGGCTGCTGCGGCAATACGCCGGAGCATATTGCCGCGATCGCGAAAGCGCTCGAAGAGATTGCTCCGCGAAAGTTGCCCGCCACGGCCGAGGAAGAGCGCGCGGCATGAAGCAGCGAGTCAGCGAGTCAGCAGGTCAGCGAGTCAGTGCGACAAAGCCGCTGCGCCTTTCGGGCTCACAGCCCTTCACGCAGCAACCTGGCGTCTTCATCCTCATCGGCGAGCGGACCAATGTGGCCGGGTCGCCGAAGTTCGCCAAGCTCATCAAAGAGGGCAAGTACGAAGAGGCCGTCAGCGTCGCCAGACAGCAGGTGGAAAACGGGGCCAATGTGCTCGACATCTGCATGGACGAGGGCATGATCGATGGCGTGGCCGCGATGACGCGCTTTCTGCAACTGCTCGAGAGCGAGCCTGAAGTGGCCAAAGTGCCCTTCATGGTGGACTCGTCGAAGTGGGACGTGATCGAAGCGGGCCTGAAGTGCCTGCAGGGCAAGGGCATTGTGAATTCGATTTCGCTCAAGGAAGGCGAAGCGAAGTTTCGCGAACATGCACGCGCGGTTTTGAAGTACGGCGCCGCCGCGGTAGTGATGGCCTTTGACGAGCAGGGCCAGGCCGCGACCTACGAGGACCGCATCCGCATCTGCGAGCGCGCGTATCGCATTCTTGTCGACGAAGTTGGTTTTCCCGCAGAAGACATCATCTTCGATCCCAATATTCTGACCGTGGCCACGGGCATGGAGGAGCACGCCAACTACGCGGTCGACTTTATTCGCGCCACGCGTTGGATCAAGGAGAACCTGCCGCACGCGAAGGTGAGCGGCGGCGTGTCGAATATTTCGTTCAGTTTCCGCGGCAACAATAAAGTACGCGAGGCTATGCATGCGGCGTTTCTCTATCACGCGATCGCTGCGGGCCTCGACATGGGCATTGTGAACGCGGGAATGCTGGAGGTGTACGAGGAGATCGAGCCGCAACTGAAGGAGCTTGTGGAAGATGTGCTGCTCAACCGGCGGCCGGATGCGACGGAGCGGCTGGTTGAGTTTGGCGAGAAGCTGAAAGCGGCAGGTGCGGCGGGCGCGGGCGAGGCCACGGAGAAAAAGGAAGAACAGTGGCGCAACGGCACCGTCGAAGAGCGAATGAGCCACGCGCTGGTGAAGGGGATCGATGCGTACATCGAGGCCGATGCGGAAGAGGCGCGCGTGAAGTTGGGTCGTCCCCTCGCTGTGATTGAAGGGCCGCTGATGGCGGGCATGGGCGTGGTGGGCGACCTGTTTGGCGCGGGCAAAATGTTTTTGCCGCAGGTGGTGAAATCGGCGCGCGTGATGAAGAAGGCGGTAGCGTATTTGACGCCGTTTATGGAAGCTGAGAAAGCCGAGCTTGCCGCGGCGGGCGCGGAGGTGCGGGCGCAGGGAAAGATCGTGCTCGCGACCGTGAAGGGCGATGTGCACGACATCGGGAAGAACATTGTGGGCGTGGTGCTGGCCTGCAACAACTACGAAGTGATCGACCTGGGCGTGATGGTTCCGGCGGAGAAGATTCTGGAACGGGCGCGCGAGGTGCGGGCCGACATCGTCGGGCTGAGCGGATTGATCACGCCATCGCTTGACGAGATGGTGCACGTGGCGCGCGAAATGGAGCGGCAAGGGATGAAGCTGCCGCTTCTGATCGGCGGCGCGACGACGAGCCGCGCGCATACGGCCGTGAAGATTGCGCCGCATTATAGCGAGCCGGTGGTGCATGTGCTCGATGCGAGCCGCGCCGTGCCGGTGACGACGAGCCTGTTGAGCGAAGAGAACCGCGCGGATTTCGTGGCGCAGCACCGTGCGGAATACGACGCGCTGCGCAAGGCTCATGCGGCGCCGCGGCGGAGCGTGATCCCGCTTGGAGCGGCTCGGACACGACGGACGAAAATTGAGTGGAATGCGGAGGATCTGCCGAGGCCAGAGTTTATCGGGGTGCGTGCAGTGGACGATTTTCCGCTGGCTACGCTGCGCGAGTTCATTGACTGGAGCCCGTTCTTCCACACGTGGGAGCTGAAGGGTGTTTATCCGCGGATTCTCGAAGACGAGAAGCAGGGAGAACAGGCGCGTCAGATTTTTGCCGAGGGCAATGCGCTGCTGGACCGGATTGTCGCGGAGAAGCTGCTGACAGCGCGCGCGGCGTATGGATTGTTTGCGGCCAATGCGGTGGGCGACGATGTGGAGCTGTACGCGGATGGCGGACGAGGCGAAGCGATGGAGCGGCTGCATTTTCTGCGGCAGCAATCGGACAGGGAAGGGAACGAGCCCTGCCGTTCGCTCGCAGATTTCATCGCGCCGAGGGAGACTGGCTTGCGTGATTTTATCGGCGCGTTCGCCGTCACGAGTGGAATTGGACTGAAGGAATTGGTAGAAAACTTTCGCGCCGCGCATGACGACTATAACGCAATCATGGCCGAGGCGCTTGCCGACCGGCTGGCCGAGGCGTTTGCAGAATGCCTGCACAAGCGCGTGCGCGAGGAGTGGGGCTACGGACGCGCAGAGAATCTGAGCAACGACGACTTGATCCACGGGAAGTATCGCGGCATACGGCCCGCACCCGGGTATCCGGCATGCCCCGATCACACGGAGAAGGGAACGATTTGGCGATTGCTCGACGTGCGGGCAATAACTGGGATCGAACTGACCGAGTCGTACGCCATGTGGCCGGGGTCGAGCGTGAGCGGGTTCTATTTTGCGCACCCGAAGAGCCGGTACTTCAGCCTGGGCAAAATCGATCGCGACCAGGTGGAAGACTACGCGCGGCGCAAAGAGATGAGCGTAGCCGAAGTGGAGCGCTGGCTGGGACCGAATTTGAACTATGAGCCGGAAACCAAGTGATCGGCGAGCGGAAACCACTTACACTGATACGCCGTGACGGAATCGGCTGCGCAACTTGATGAAGGGCCGCTCGAAGAAGTTGAACGAGCAAAACGCTACTACATAGATAGCAATGAAACGCCACACTAAAGAGATCAGAGATGTAGCGGAGCGGGGCGCCAGGAAGAGCTGCTGCCAGATATACACGCTGTAGGAGAGTTTGCCGATGTGGGCGCTTGCCTTCCAATTGAGCGCGCGAAAGGCCAGGCCGGGCTTGCCTGCCACCACGACGAGGAGTGTAAGCGCGATCGCGAATGCCTCGAGAGTGGGGAAGCTGAGGCGGACAGCCATATTGACGGGCGAGTGGTAGGCGAAATGATTGGTGAGTACGGGATCGGCGACGAGCAGGAATAACGTGGTTGCGGTAAGAGCCGGCCGCGCGGGGATTCTTCTGATTCGCGCACGCCATGCCGGTGATTCCAGTAAAAACGCGGCGGCGCAACCCACCATCAGAATGTCGATGCGGGTTTGGAATGCAGTTCCAGCCGTGCCGCGCATGGATGGAAGTGCAAAGTAATCCAAGACGCGCAGAACCGGTCCCGCCAGCGCGAGAGCCGCTGCGAGCCGGGCAGCGTGCCGGGGACGCAAAAATGCAAACAGGCTCGGCCAAACCAGGTAGAACTGCTCCTCCAGGCTCAGCGACCAGGTATGTGTGAGCCAGTACGCGTACTGGTCCGGGCGGTAGATGGAGAGCGGGTAGTTGTGCGTGAAGGTGAGAGCGCGCAGGATGTCGAGCCAGTCGATTGAGATCGCATGCGCCATCTTGAGCGCGCTCACGACGATGATAAGCAGCCAGAACACGGGCAGGATGCGAAGAAAGCGGCGGATATAAAAATTACGCAGAGAGAGTGCGCCGGTGGCGTCGCGCTCCCGGATCATGATCCACGTGATGAGCAGTCCGCTGATGACGAAGAAAATCGAGACACCCAACTGGCCGAGAGAGAAGAGAAGCGGGGATTCGCGGCCGAAGATGTCTGCAGCGTGCGCAAGAAGCACAAGCAGGATGGAAATGGCCCGCATCCCGTCGAGGGACGGCAGATGGCTAGGCAGAACGACTTCGGAAGGCGCGCCGCGTTTCTGCAAGGTTGAGGGATGAATCACCGGTTTCATTTTAGGGGGTGAAGAGGATGTGGAGCAATCTTGAGCCGCGCGTATGAGCTCAGCGGCAACCGGGCTTATATTGAGCGGCGCCGCGAGGTTCGGGAGGCAATACGTACGGCAGATCGTACGGAGTTTCAGATTGGAATAACCGTCCCCTTTTGAAACTGCGGATCGGCCCAGAAAAATTACTTGCTCGCGTTTTGCAGATCATTTCATGGTTCTGTGCCAGGCTCGGGATAGCGCTAGAGAAGATCTCAAGCGCATTGCCAGAAGTAAGAACATGTGTGATGCCTCCTCGAACGGCCGGGGCAGGGCCGCTAAGGCGGTCTTGTTCCCGGCCGTTCGTTTTTTCCTGCCACGCGAGGCTCATCATTCACAGCAGGCTTCGGATTGCTCAGATCCCAGCTTTGTTACTGACGCGTTAGAGTACACAGCGAATATTTGCACGCTTTTCTTGCGAGATTGACGGCGCTTTCATGGGGACGCGGAACACTGACGCCGTGAACGCTCATACGTGGCACAAGGTTCCGCTCAAGATCGCCCTGTCCTCGACTTCCATCCCAGAAATTGACTTTATGTCCAGCGCGGCTAAGCCGTCGCTTCCCGTGCCTGCCGCGCGAATTCACGCGGATGTGGGGCGATATCGGCTGCGTCTTGCCGAGAATGCGAAGGACCGCGAGGCGGCCTGCCGTTTGCGTTTCAAGGTCTTCAATATCGAGTTAGGTGAAGGATTAGAGAGTTCTTACTATACCGGTCTCGATGTGGATCGTTTCGATACAGTTTGCGAGCACCTGCTGGTGGAAGACAAGGCGAGTGGGCGCGTGGTGGGCACATACCGTATGCAATCGGGCGAGACGGCGGCGCGGCATTTGGGCTACTACTCCGAGCAGGAGTTTTGTCTGGCTCCGTATGAGCCGTTGCGCGCGGGGATTCTGGAGTTGGGCCGGGCGTCGATCGATCGCGAGCACCGCACGCCCGAAGTGCTGATGTTGTTGTGGCGCGGGATTGCGCAGTATGCTACGGACATGGGGCTTCGTTACTTGCTCGGTTGCTCTTCTTTAAACTCCAATGACCCGGCGGAAGGTTGGCGGATGTATGGCCAACTCGCCCAATTCAGGGTTCCCAGCGAGTTTGAGACGGCGCCAACCACGGCGTATGCGTGCCCCCCGGAGCTGCAGGACTTGAGCGCACAGCCGTTCGCCTGCCAGACGAATGGATCGAATGTGGGGAATGCTGTGAAGCCGGATGGCTCTTCGGCAACGCCCAACACTCAGGGCAAAGTTCCCAAGCTGCTGAAGACGTACCTCACCATTGGCGCGCGCATCGCCGCGCCGCCGGCCTGGGACCGCGAATTCCGCACCATCGATTTTCTGACGCTCCTCGACCTGAAACTGCTTTCGGCTGCCGCGCGCAACCGCTTTCTGTCTCCGCTCACTTCTTGACGCTGCGCCGCATCCGGCGCGCTGTGGCGCTGGCCTTCGCTCTCGCACTTTCCATTCTTCATTATTGGCTCAAGCGCCTACGCGGGCCGATGACGCTCGAGCAGCGCGCGGTCTGGCTGAAGAAAACGTGTGCGAGAGTTCTGAGAAGTCTGGGCATCACGTGGCGGGTTGAAGGGCAGCCGCCGCGTTCGGGGCTGGTAGTCTCCAATCACCTCAGCTATCTGGATATCCCAATCATCAGCGCTACGATGCCATGCTTCTTTGTGGCCAAGATGGAGGTTGATCGCTGGCCGATCTTCGGGAAGGCGGCGCGCTCGGGAGGGACGATTTTTCTGGATCGTTCGAGCCTGGCGAGCGCGATGTCCGCCGCCGACCAGATCACGGAGCGCCTGAAGTTGCCGATTCCTGTGCTGCTGTTTCCCGAGGGCACGAGCACTGACGGAGCGCAGGTGCTGCGCTTCCACTCACGGCTCATCGATCCTGCAACTTCGATAGGCGCGCCGATTACCACGGCCGCGATTCGTTACGTGATCGAAGGCGGCGTCGAGGAGCGTGAGCTTTGCTGGTACGGCGACGAGTCATTTGCGACGCACCTATGGCAGGTTTTGGGTGTGGCCGGATTCTCTGCGCATCTTCATTTCGGCGAGCCGCAGATGTATACCGATCGCCGCGAGGCCTCCGACCGGACTCACGACGAGATTGCGGCCTGGCGCGAAACAAGCTCAGCAGCGGCTGTCGAACCCACGATGGTTGCGCATTAAGCTGCCAGCAAGCCGCGACTCAACTGTGCATCTCTTGAGGCTCGCGGTGAGCATCCATCGCAACAAGAAGTGAAGAAGACGGAATACGCGTCGAGTTCGCGATCCAGCGCAACAGCATGGGCGCGAGCGGGAGGACCGCAAGAGCGGCGGCTCTGCCGGCGGGCGTGACACAGGCTTGTGAGAGACATGTGGCGAGCGACATCTGCTTTCGGATATGCGCATGAAGGATTCGAGTGTAGTCGGCGGCTCTGTCTCCGGCGAGGAACATGTGTGCAGCGAGGGTTGCGCTGTGCAGTGCGATGGACATGCCGTCGCCGGTGAAGGACGGGATCACCGCTGCCTGGTCGCCGATGCGCCACAGGCCATCGCTCTCCGTGGCGAGGTAACCGTAAGGGATGGGCGAAATGGCGAGCGGCCGCGAGGTGAGCGGCGTAGCGCCGTCGAGAAGCGAGCGCAGGTGGCGATTGCCCTTGAGGATGAATTCGAGCAGTTGCGGCCAGCCGCCCAGTTCGCGCAAGCCCACCTCGTGCAGAATAGACCGGCGCACGACGAAACAGAGATTGGCCGCGTTCTCTTCAACGAGCGACAGGCCTCCATAGCCACCGGGGAAGAGATAAAGATCCATGGCTTGGCGAAGGGCGTCGATCTTCGCGGGCGCGAGCGCGAAGTGGATCTTGAATCCAACGAGGTCGCTTTGCCGGCCGGCTGGACGGGAGTATCCGCGGAGATCGTGCTTGCCGGTGGCGAGGAAGACGGTTGAGGCGCGCAACGTCTGGCCGCTGGTGAGGGACGCGAACCACGACTGGCCGTCAGCGGCGAGCGATTCGACGGCAGTGCCGCGAACCACTTCGCACGTTTGCGCGGCGCGCGCCAGCAGGGCCTCGTCGAGTGTGCGGCGGGAGAGGGAGAGTGCTTCAAAGGGCAGCGGCGAAGAGACAACTTTGTCGCCTGAAGACAGGCGCACGGTGCGGATAGTTTGCGCGCCAAGAGCGAGAGGATCGAGCCCAACGCCACGAAGATAGTGGACAGCTTCGCGGCTCAGGAATTCACCGCAGACTTTGTCGTGGGCGGCGGGCTCTCTTTCGACGAGCGTTACGCGGCGACCCGCAGCGGCCAAATGCAGTGCCAGCATGGAACCGGCAGGACCCCCTCCGATGATGAGATTGTCGACGGCAACATCGCTGGGCTGGCATGCGGTGGTCACTGCGGCTTATTCCTCATGACGCATAGGCGAGCGGGCTTGAACGGCACAATGGAAACCGTATGATCGGCGAGGCCTGCTGCAGCGCACATTCTCTCCCAATCCTGGCGCACGAAAGCGCGCGCAATCGAGACAGGCCCGTCGTGCTGCACGAAGGGATGAAGACGGGCGAGTTTGGCGAAGATGCGCAGGAGGTGGTAGGGAACGGCTGCGCGTGAAAGATCGTTGATGAACCAGCCAAGTTTGGCGTTTGATTCCATCCAGTGAAGGAAACGAATCAAGTCGGGCTCGGCGAGATGATGCGTGAACTGCGAGCTGAACACTAGATCAACCGGTTGATTGGGCGCGTAGCGGAAGATATCGGCCACGGTCCAGCAAATCTGGCTTTCAGGTGAGCTTGCTTGGGCAGCGATGGCAATGGCATCCGAGCTGATGTCGAGCCCGGTCAATTCGAGAGCGATGCCGCGACGGAGGGCCCAGCGCTCGATGTGCCGCAAGGTGTCTCCGTAGCCGCAGCCGACGTCGAGAATGTGGATGGGCCGGGTGAAGGAGGCGGGCACGACAAGATTGAGCCAGTGCAGGACCGGACGATAGCCGAGGAACCAGCGATTGAGACGAGCAATATCGCGGAGACAGCCGCGCAATTCTTCGCGCGTGCAGGGCTCGTCCATGAGTTCGGTGAGCTGAGCGCGACGATCGAAATTGAGTGTGTGATTCATACCCACGCTTAGATGCTAGCCGGAGATCGTTTCTCCGTGTTCTCCAGCGCTTTACACAGCGTGGAACATCATGGTTTCGGCGGTTACGCCGGGACCAAAGGACATGGCGCAGCCCTGTTGGCCGGAGCGAGCGCGCCGCATGATGCGCTCCAAAACAAACATCACGGTGGCCGAAGACATGTTGCCGTAGTTGGCAAGAATATCGCGCGAATCGGCGAGGGCTTCTGCGTGCAGAGTCAGCCCCTGCTCGGCCGCATCGAGAATCGTTCGGCCTCCGGGATGAATGGCCCAGAGATCGATCGAATGAGGATCGGCGCCGTGCGCGATCTGGCTGGTTGCCGCAGCGAGGCCACGTCGTAACGCGCCGGGAACCTGGCCGGAAAGTACCATATCGAAGCCCTGCTGGCCGATGCGCCAGGTGATGAGCTGGTAAGTTTCGGGGAGCCGGACGGCGAGAAAACTGTCGATGGCCAGGCCGACTGGCTCCGCGCTGACCAGATAGGCCGCGCAGCCATCGGCAAAAACGGTGAAGGCAAGCAACTGTTCCAGATCCTCGGTCTCCTGCATGTGCAGGGAACAGAGCTCGAGGCTGAGGAGCAGAACTTTTGCTTCCGGTTGGGAGCGGACGATGTGCCGGGCCGATTTGAGCGCGTTGATAGCCGCAAAGCAACCCATGAAGCCGATGAGGGTGCGCTCGACTGAGGTGCCAAGCCCGAGGTGATCGACGACTTCATAGTCGAGGCCGGGCGCGTAAAGGCCCGTGCAGGTGGTTACGATGACGTGGGTAATGGCGTGGCGCTCGGCGTCGGAGAGGGCGAGCTGATCGAGTGCATCGCGGGCCAATATCGGAGCGAACTCCTCGAAAGCCTTCATGCGGCGATCGGTTGCAGGAAACTTTCCGCGCACATAGAACTCATTGACTTCGCGAATTGAGCCATCGGGGCCCAGAACTGGCTTGAGGAACGTGTAGCGATGATCGATGGCTGAGGCGCGAGCCATGCGCCGGTAAAGATTGCGGGGCTTGCCTTCGGGGAGCGAGTCTTCTACGAATGCCATGAAAGGCCGGTGCATATCGTGGGGAGGAACCGCCGTAGCGATGCGGTTGATGTAGGCCGTCGTCAATATGTGCCTCGGAGTGGGGAAATTTGGAGCTTGGGCCCATGATCGACAGAATATCGTGCGGATTATCTCGGAATTGCCACCGCTATTTCATTGGATTGCAATTGCTCGATGGACGTTGCAGAAGAACGCAAGGATAGCGCGCTGGAGATGCCGAGGGCGGTTGGGCGAGGGTGCGGCGCCGATTTCGATAGTGCACAATCCCGGCTACGCTTTGGCCGGCGGCGGGGCCGTGGAACCGCGCACAACGAGGGTGGTAGACACCAGAAACTCGCGCTTGAGCTTGGAAGTTCCGGGCTCTTCGACTTGGATGCGCAGCGCTTCAAAGGCGGCGCGCGCCAGTTCTGTGCGCGAAAGGCGAATGGTGGTGAGCGGGGGCAGAGTGTATTCGGCGAAGTCGATGTCGTCGAGCCCGACAAGGGACAGATCCTGCGGCACGCGCAGTCCGGCCGCCCAGGCGGCACGCAGGACGCCGATGGCGGTCATGTCGTTCGAGCAGACGATCGCGGTGGGGCCGGTGTCGAGTTTGCGCAGCCGCTCAAAGCCCGCGACGCCGCCTTTGAGCGTGTGGTCGCACTCGATGATCCATTTTTTCTCGACCGGCAACCGGGCAGCCTCAATGGCGTCGCGAAAGTCGTTTTCGCGGGTGATCGCCGAGTGCAGACTGTGAGGCCCCGCGAGAAATGCGATACTGCGATGCCCGAGGCTGGCCAGATGGCGAACCGCGGCGCGGATGCCGGTGGAATAGTCGAGAAGAATGGTGCTGGCCTTGGGGTCGTCGAGCTTGAATTCGGCGAGCACGATGGGAACGCCGCGATGCACGAGCTGGTCGAGCACGGGTTCTTCTTCGCCGAAGGTCATCACGGCTACGCCGTCGACTTTGCGCTCCAACATGCGGCGCGCGCAACGCGCCAGCACCTCTGGATCGCTATTCGTGGAGCTGACCAGGATCTCGTAACCGCGCGCAACGGCGATCTCTTCAAAGCTCTGGATCAGTTCGGGAAAAAAGGGATTGGTGATGTTTTCAACGATGATCCCCAGCAGGCGGCTGCGGCCGGAGACAAGAGTGCGCGCATGGGTGTTGGGCAGATAGTTGAGTTGCTTGACGGCTTGCCAGACGCGCTTCTTCAGGTGGTCGCTGACCAGCAAAGAGCCGTTCATGGTCCGGGACACCGTGGCGATGGAGACTTTGGCGACGGCGGCTACGGTGCGAATGTCTGGCAGTTTCGCGGCAGCCTTGTTGGCTGATTTTCGGGGCACGCACTCATCGTACTGCAAGGAATTCGCTCGCGCTCAGGAAAAGTGCAGGAAGTTTTCCACTGGAGCAAAGCGATTTAGTAGGTCCGGCGGGCCGGTGATTCAGCAGGCCGGCAATGAGCCGCTCCGTGGGGTCATTTCGGACCGTTGCGGGTCAGGCCTGCTCCGCGATCAGCAGGCGCAGGTCGCGGAGATTGTGACCGGTGGGACCGGTGACCACGGAGTCGCCGAGGGCCGTGAAGAGCGGACAGGCGTTGAACTCGGCGAGCGACTTTTCGGGATCGAAGCCGAAGGCGTGGGCGCGGACCACCGTAGTCGGGTCGGCGATGGCGCCGGCCGACTGCGTGTTGCCGTCGATACCGTCGGAGCCTGCGCTGAGCACGGAAAGATGCGCGCCGGGATATTGCGCGAGCTCGAGCGCGCAGGCGAGTGCGAACTGCTGATTGCGGCCACCCGCGCCCGGCGTGCGGTTGAGCGTAACGGTGACCTCGCCCACGGAGATGAGGCAAAGCCGCTCGTGCCGGGCGCGATAGGTGTGGAAGCGATCGAGCAGGTAGCGGGCTGCGTCGGCGTAATCCCAGTCGTCGCACGCATTGTCGACAATCACGTGGTAGCCGGCTTTCCGTGCCAGCGTGCGCGCGCCTTCCACCAGATCGTGACTGGAAAGCAGAATCTCGTAGACCGAGTTCTGGAAGGCACCGTCTTCGCCGCTCATCACTCTGGCCGAAGTGATCCTGCGGGGATGCGATGCATCGGCGCGCGGAAGTTTGGGCAGGAAGGGCGGCCGCCAGGACTTGTTACCCGGCGATTCGGGCAAGTCCGGGCGCTCAAAGAAACTGCGGATCGAGGCCGGGATCTTATCGGTGAGGTCATACTTGGCAAGAAGCTCGCGCACATCGGCTACGGTTGAGTGGTCGGGCGTCGTGGGCCCGGAGGACAGCGAATCGAGCGTACGCAGCGGCACGTCGGGAAGCAGGAGGCTGATCTTGAGCGCCTCCGGAGCAGCCATTGCCAGGCGGCCGCCTTTTACCGCAGAGAAATGCTTGCGGAGGGTGTTGATCTCATTGATCGGCGCGCCCGACGCCAGCAGCAATCTGTTGAACTCGATGGTCTCCTCCAGCGTGACGTGCGCATCGAGGGGAAGATCGAGCATGGCCGAGCCGCCGCCGGAGATGAGGAAGAAGACGATCGTATCCCTGCGCGCCTTGCGCAGGAGAGCCAGCGCGGCGCGTGCGGCGGCAAAGGAATCCTCGTTGGGCAGAGGATGGCCGCTCTCGAAGTAGTGGAAGCGCCAGTTGCGCTGGACGGGCAACTGGTTGGAGGCGCAGATGCCGCGCAATCCCTTGCGGCGCTTCATGCGATCGAGCAGGACTTCGAGCATCGGACCCGCAGCTTTGCCGAGCGCGATCACAAACACGCGCTTGTAGGTTGATAAATCGATCGTGGCCGGACCGCTGCCGTCGGGGAGAAGGCGATAGAGAAAGCGATCGTCGAACTGCAGACGGCGGTCGAAGGCCGACGGGATATCGCACGCCTTGAGAGCACCGGTAAAGATGCTGGCGGCTGTGTCGTGCAGAGATTCCAGAGCAATGTCGCTGGCCGGCGTCATGGCAACTGCTCCTTGAGCCAGCCGGCGAGCGCGCGCTGCATGGCCTCAAGCTGGCCGGTAAAGAAATGATCGGCGCCAGAGATGAAGATGAGGCGCTTGGGCTCGGCCGCAGCAGCAATCTCTTTCGTCAACTCTTCGGCAGGAGCAAACTGGTCGTGATCGCCGCTCAGGAAAAGCTTTGGCAGGGCGAGATCCTTGAGGAAGGCATAGTGGTAATCGCGCCCAGGAGCAGCCGTGGGCAATCCCAAAGCGATGAGGGCACGGACATCGTGCTGCGCCGCATCGGAAACGCAAGCCCGCAGCACTATGGCTGCGCCGAAACTGAATCCCGCCACGATGAGAGGCAGCCGGAACTCACGCTTGAGCCAGTCCATGCCGGCGAGTACGTCGCCGCTCTCGGCTTCGCCGTGGTGAGCGCCTTCGCTCAAACCCGTGCCGCGAAAGTTGAAGCGCAACACAGGACAGCTCAAGCCCCACTCGGGCGCGTTGAGCGCCTTCATTGCGCGATAGACAACTTTGTTGTGCAGGTTGCCGCCGCCCAGTGGGTGAGGATGGCAGACCAGCGCGGCAAAACGCGCGTCGGCTGAGCCTTCATTCAGAACCGCTTCAAGCTGCCCGGCGGGGCCGGCAAGCTTGATGGAGCGCACTGCGCGCGTGCCCTGCGCCACGGCTTGAGGATCAGCGAAGACCGAGCTGACACAACACTCCGCGCCAGCGCTCAATCCGGGCCGGGACAAGATTGTGCTTTGTGTTGCTATTTGAACTTGGCCGCCCCTTTGCATTTCCTTCCGGGCGGATGCGATGGACGCGCTCACCCATCCATTCTACGCTGATTCGAGGGAATAAATGACCGGGAATGAAGCGGCCGCTGTGCGGGCAGGCCGATTGGAAGACACGAAAGGCCCGTGCGATATTCTGAAAACATCATGACGAAAGATCCATCTGTTCTCGATCCGCTGGGGTTGACGCGCCAACTCTGCGAGATCGAATCGACGACCTACCATGAAGGAGCGGTCGGGGATTTCCTCGCGGAGTTTCTTGCCGGGCGGGGCTGGGAAGTAGAAAAAACTCCCGTGCCACAGCCCGAGGAGAGCGCGAGTGCCGGGCCGCGCTGGAACGTGTACGGCGGAGCGAAAGGGCAGACGCCGGATCTGGTTTTTTCCACACATATGGACACGGTTCCACCCTACATTCCGTTCAGCGAGGATGCGGAGTTTCTTTATGGCCGCGGGGTTTGCGACGCTAAGGGAATCCTTGCGGCGCAGGTTGCGGCGGCCGAAGCGCTGCGCGCGGCGGGGTTTCGGATTGGTGTGTTGTTTGTATCGGGAGAAGAACGGGATTCGGCGGGCGCGAAGGTGGCCAATCTCAAGCCCAAGGGCAGCCGTTACCTGATCAACGGCGAGCCCACGGAAAACAAGCTGGCGCTCGCGTCCAAGGGCGCATTGCGCGCGGTTTTTCGCGCGACGGGCAAAATGGGGCACTCGGCTTATCCCGAGCTGGGCGAGAGCGCGGTGCACAAGCTGGTGGAAGCGATGGCCAGGTTGCTCAAGCTGGAACTCCCGGTGACGGAAGATGTCGGCCCGAGCACGTTAAACATCGGGCAGATAGCCGGCGGCCACGCGCCTAACGTGATCGCTGACAAGGCCGAGGCGCAAGTGCTGGTGCGGCTGGTGGGCGATTCGGCCCCGGTCCGCAAGGCCCTCATCGAAGCATCGACTGGGCTCGCGGAGGTCGACTTCACGCTGGAGATTCCGTTTGTGCGGCTGCGCGCTGTGGAGGGCCTGCCGACCGTGGTCGTCAAGTTCACCACGGACATTCCCCAGCTCTCGAACTGGGGCGAGCCGCTGCTGCTCGGCCCCGGAAGCATTCACGTGGCGCACACGCCGAATGAGAAGCTGGCCAAGAGGGAACTGCTCGATGCGGTTAATTTGTATGTGAAGGTGGGGAAGCAACTGCTCGGGTAAAGGGCGGTTGCGACCGAGAGCCGCCCTCTTAGCTTCGAGCCGGCATGCGTTCCCGCAGCACGGATCGCGGCCCGTACTCACAGCCTCAGAAGTTGAACTTCATCGCAGCCTGCAGAATGCGTGGCGGCGCTGCGCTCAACACAGTTCCAAACGTTGTGCCGACGTCGCCGATGTTGCCATCGACCGCCTGCGGGCCAAAGAACTGCGCGTGATTGAAGGCGTTGAAGCCCTCGATGCGGAACAAGAGGGTCTTGGACTCTCGCAATTGAACGGTCTTCGCGAGCGCGATGTCGAAGTTATCGGCTCCCGGCCCGTAGAAGAAACGCCGCTTGGCATTCCCTGGCGTGCCCGGCGCATTCATGCTGAAAGCCGTTGTGTCGAAGTAATTATTGTTTGTGCGCGGGTTTTGGTTCAGGTGCAGCGAGCCACCGTTCCAGTCCGGCTCGTCGATGCTCGAGTTGTTCACGCCGTTGGGATTGGTTCCAATCAGCGAGTTGTCGCCGTTGTTGACCATGGTGACGGGAAAGCCGCTGGCTAGATGCGTGATGCCGGAAACGGACCATCCGCGCGTAAGCGAATTTCCTCGCAGGAACCGCTCGAACGGCAAGTGGTATTCGTAGCTGAGCACGAAGTTGTGCTTTACGTCGAAGGCCGAGAGCGCGTAGCTGAGCGCCGGATTGAATGGATTGACCTCTTCGCCGATATTCGACGACTCGTCCATCGATTTGCTGTACGTATAGGAGGCGAAGAACTCGAGACCGCCGCTGGAGTGGCGCGCGCTCAACTCCAACGCGTTGTAGTTGGCGATTCCGATGTTGGTTTGCAAACCATTGCTGCCGAACGCTGGCCCAAGCGGCCCGCGCGTCCCATTGATTGTTTGCCCGGACGCAGTAACAAACACGTTGCTCTCTGCATTTGGTCCGCATCTGGCTGATCCCGCGGCTACCTCGGAGGATTGGCTCAGGCTCAGGCAGAGCGCAGGATTGCCGGGATTCGGTTCCTTGAGCACGCGCAGGTGGCGGCTCGCCGTTCCGGTGTAGGCAGCGGATAGCACCGTGTTTGGCCCTGCCTGGCGCTCGATCGAAAGCATCCACTCGTTCGTGTACGGCGTGCGGTTATGTGTGTCGTAGCCGGGAATTCCGCTGATCGGCTCGAATGCGCTCCAGTCGACATTCGCATCGGGATTTGCGCGCGAAGCGCCGAACGGCGCCAGGTGATAGGGAAATGGCTGGCCGTAATTCTGACCATTCGATGCCGTGACAAACGGCGTGGCAAAAAGTGGAGGAGCCGGGCTGGAGTACGTGGTTCCGTACGGTGCGTTGCCCGCCAGAATACTGATCGACAGTGCCTCAATGGCCGAATAGAACTCGCCAAAGCTCGCGCGCACTGACGTTGCTCCCGGACCGCCCAAAACCTTTTCGAGCGTGCTGCCCTGCGCTGCCTTTGGCTGCCACGCGATGCCCACGCGCGGCGCAAAGCTCAGCTCGTCCACCGGCGCAAGCGTCGCGGGAACCCCCGGATCACCCGGATACAAAATCCCCGCCGGCGCTCCGGGAAACACCAGCGACTGCGCTCCTGCGTCGAAGGTTGAGATTTGGTTGTACTTCTCTGTCCACGGCGCGATGCGGTCCCACCGGAGTCCATAATTCAGCGTCAGGTTCGGGAGCGCACGCCAGCTATCCTGCGCAAATAGCCCCACGTATTTGTTGCGCGGATAAAACGTATCCAGCTGGCTCTGATTGAACTGGCTGGGCACGCCGATCAGAAAATCCGCGAAGTCGACGCCTGTCTCCGATCCCGAAAAAACAAAGTTGCCATTGAACTGCGCGATAGCAGCAGCGCTGACGCGATCGAAATGAAAATCGCCGCCGAACTTCATGGTGTGGTTGCCTTCGACCTTCGAGAAGGTATCGGCAATCTGGTAGGTGTTATTGGCCTGAATAAGTTGGTTGGCCGCGGCTCCGATCGAGTAGCCGTTGAAATTGACGTTCTCCACGCTCTCGCCTTTGGGATCGAGCGCCACGATGCTCGGTGTTCCGTCAGCGTTCTGGAATCCCTGCGACACCAGGCTCACCCCGCGCCCGCCTACTGGCTGCCCCAGATTGTTTACGTCGCGCGCGTAGCTCACGTGCAGCTCGTTCACCGCTTCCGCGCCGATGGTCTTCGTGTCGCCCAGCGCAAGCAACTGCGCCCGGCCTGTGGTCAACGCGTCGAAGCCCGGCACGCTTGCTCCGCTCTGCGCTACGGGATACGGATTGTCCAAAATAAAGTCATCGGCAAAGTAGTATGCCGAGAGCATTCCCCATCGTGTATTGGCATCCACGCGCGCCGCTCCCTTGTCATCGCGCAGAGTCTGGTTGTACGCGGAGGTGGCGAATGTGCCATTTGGCATGTTCGGAGCCGGAATGTACTGGAGCAGCCTTTGCGCAGGAACCGACCACGCGAACTGCGGGATTTTCGCGCCGGGAAAAACGCATTGCGACGTGCCGCCGCAGCTTGGCGAGTAGTACGGCTCGCCTTCAGCCACGTTATAGTCAAGCCTCTGTGTCAGCAGATTCGCAAGATACGGTCCGCTCACGGTGCCGGTCATCTTCGCGGCTAGATCCAGCAGGTTTCCGCCGCGGTCCGTATCCGAAGGCACGCCGATTTCGGGGGTGTCGATGCCCTCCGTCTGCCGCGTTCCCTGATAGTCCGCGAAGAAAAATGCCTTATCGCGCCGGATTGGCCCGCCCACCGTTCCGCCGAACTGGTTCTGCTCAAATACTCCGCGCGCCTGCGAAAAATAATTTCGCGCATCGAGATCCGTGTTGCGCAAAAACTCAAATGCATCACCGTGCAGATGATTCGTGCCCGATTTCGTCACCACGTTAATCTGTCCGCCGCTGAACTCTCCGTATTCGGCATCGAAGTTGCTCGTCACGATGCGAAACTCTTCGATTGCGTCCAGGTTCGGAATGATGGCCGTGCCCATGTTCACCGATTCCTCGGCGTTGCTGCCGTTCACAATGAAGGCGTTGGCGGATTCGCGCTGCCCGTTCACCGAGATTGTGCCGGGATTCAGGTCGCCGGAGGGATTTAGAACCGTCGCCCCCACGTCCTGCACTGTGCTCGATGTGATCGAAGTGGCCGGCGCCACTCCGGGCTGCAGCGAAAGCAGGTCGGTGAAACTACGTCCGTTCAGGGGCACGGCTGCCATCTGCCTGCCGCTGATCACTTCGCCCATTTGCGTACTGCTGGTTTCGATGTGCAGGCTGTTATCGGAAACGCTCACCGTCTGCCGGTCTCCGCCGACTTCGAGCGTTACATCGAAGGTAAGCGCCGCATTTGCGTCGAGCATGATTCCCTTACGTTGATACGCAGTGAAACCTTTCGCTGTCACTTCCAGGTCGTAGCTACCCACCGGCAAAACCGGCAGAGCGTAAAACCCGTGATCATCGGTCTTGGCGCGATATTCGGCTCCTGTACCAGTTTCGCGGACCTCGACCTCCGCCCCGGGTACAAGGCTTCCCGCAGGGTCCTTTACGGTTCCAGAGATGCTGCCGTTGACGCTCGCAAAGGCGAGGACTCCTTGGATAATCTCCAGAAAGCAAAGGACTTGAACTAGATTTCGCAGAATATGATTCGATCCCGGCAAGAAACGATCTCCTTCAGTTTGGGGCGCGTTGCCGTTAGCAGGCCCCGGGGTTTCAACTGGCGGATGCAATCTACGACTAAATTGGTCCGCATTGCCCTATTTAATATACGACAAATTAAGTCCTAGTTCTACGCGGTGATTTAAATCACCTCAAATAGTGGGAAACCTAGCACCGCAAGGATTTCAGAGCGATGGAGTTCTCGCCGGGATCACTCCCATGTGTATGTATGTGCTTGCTGTCTGCCCACTTTGTTTAACTGGGTCTGAGTGATCGAAAATAGGAATATGCCTGCTACAGCTCTCGCGGCCATTCTTGCCGAGATCCAGCGTTTCGCGGAAACAGCCAGCGATCTCAAGTCGCTTCAGGAGTTCTGCGTGGGCATCATCGCCGAGCGGCTGCCCTATTACAACTGGGTCGGGTTCTACATGCTGGACCGGGATGACGAGAGCGTTCTGGTTCTCGGGCCATATCACGGCGCGCCAACGGAGCATGTCCGCATCCCGATCAGCCAGGGGATTTGCGGAGCGGCCGTCGCTCAGGGCGAGACAGTGATAGTTGCAGACGTCTCCGCCGATCCGCGCTATCTCGCCTGCTCCATTGAAACCAAATCGGAGATTGTCGCGCCCATCCGAGCCAACGGAAAGATGGTGGGCGAGATCGACATCGACAGCCACACTCTCGACGCATTTGGTCCGGATGACCGCAGGTTCGTGGAGGAATGTGCCGCACTCATCGGGCGGCTTCTTGAAGCGAAGGTCTGTGGGCGCGGATGAATGCGCCGCTGATTCAGGAAAGAGCCACGGTGGCCGAAAACGACGGCCGGTTCAGTCCGCGCTTGCGAAATAGAACTGGTAATGCTTCCGGCAGCCGGGATTGAATGCCGCGCCGCACTCCGGGCACATGGAGCCGCTCTCCATGTATTGCCGGATGGTCATTTGCTTTTGGCAGGCCCCGCAAAGAACGGCAAGCTGGTTCCACTCCGCCTCAGACCAGACTTCGATTGGATGATCCGCCAATGCCTCGTGACAGTCCTTGCAAGCGTAGTACAGGCCACAGCACTTCATCTTGATTGCGACGATGTCGCGATCCGTTCGGTAATGGGCGCAGCGGGTGTTTCGATCGAGATCGATTCCGCGAACTTCAGGATGAGGGGTCTGCATCAGAAAAAGATTACCGGAACCGGCTTCGTCCTCATATCTGAAGCGCGCCGCAGCCTGCGAACAGGCCAGCGACTCGCTGCGCAACTGCGCGGCGAGTGAACGGCTCACCGGGCCAATGAGCTGCAGATGATCGCTCACTCGTGCAATTTCCTTGAGGAATGCCTTATGCACACGGTGCAGATGGCGGCCAGGCGGATGCGCTCGATATTCTGGCGGGCTGTTCGCTTTGGTGCCACTCAATACACATCGCGATGATAGCGATGCGACTCTTTGAGGTCTTCGACGTACTCATCGGCGGTCTGCGCAGTCATTGCACCCTGCTTCTGCACAATGCGGCAGAGCGCTCCGTGCACGTCCTTGGCCATCCGCGATGCGTCGCCGCACACGTAAACACTCGCTCCATCCTGGAGCCAGCTCCACACCAGTGGCGCCTGCTCCATCATCCGATCCTGAACGTAGACTTTGCGGTCGCTGTCTCGCGAGAATGCTGTATCGAGCCGCGCAAGGTGCCCATCCCCATGCATCGCTTCAAGCTCCTCGCGATAGAGATAATCGGTGGCCGCGCTGCGCTCGCCGAAGAACAGCCAGTTCTTCCCTTTGTGTCCTAACGCCCGGCGCTCGTGCAGAAAACCGCGAAACGGAGCGATCCCGGTTCCGGGACCGATCATGATCATCGGAGCGTCAGGGTTCGCGGGCAGCTTGAATTTCTTGTTGGGTTGAATGTAGATCGGCAGCCGGTCGGAGAGCGAGGTGCGGTCGGCAAAGAATGTAGAACACACACCGCCGCGATCGCGATTGTGGGCGGTGAATCGCACCACCGCAACGGTTGTGTGGATCTGCCCAGTGTGCGCCGCGGGACTGGACGAAATGGAATAGAGCCTCGGCGTGAGCTTTGGCAAAAGGGCGATCAGCTCGTTGGGGTCGTCAATGACGCCCGGATACTCGATCAGCAGGTCAATGAGGCCGCGATCGTACATGTATGCATCGAGAGCCGCCCGGTGTTCCGGCTGCAGAAGATCCAAAAGCAGCGCGCAATTTCCGCGCGTGGCATATCCCTGGACGATTTTTCGATTGAGCCGCGTAATCTGGCGTTCATGAGCGAGCGCGTCGTGGAGTGTAGTGGTGCCGCGTGTTTTTTCGCTTGGAACGCGTTCATTGCCGTTGAAGCAGAGCGTTTGCAGGATCTCCGCGACGAGATTCAAGTCGTTCCTTGGCATCACGCCGCACGCATCGCCGACCTCATAGCTGAGCCCTGTGCCCTCAATCGAAAAGGCAAGATGCAGAGTTGTTTTTGTCGAGGTGACGTGCGTCAAGGAGCGCTTGTCGATCACGGGAGCCAGCAAGGGAGAATCGCGCGTGAAGGCCTTCGTTGCCGGACCTTCGGAATGCGCGGATGATTCCGCCAATTGTGGAGCGCCTGAGTCCTGCGCTGGCGCCGCCTTTCGCGATGGAAGCGGAGAGTTCTCATTCAGGCGCGCGACAATTGCCGCTTTCCATTGCGCGAACGGCTCATGCACGTCCACGTCGCAATCGATGCGATCGGCAAGCGGGTTCGCTCCAAGCGCGGCGAGTTTGGCGTCAAGGTCCTTGCCAAATTTGCAGAAATTCTCGTACTGCCGGTCTCCAAGCGCGAAGACTGCGTAGGACAGCTTCTCCATACGCGGAAAGTGCTCGAGGCAAAGCTGCTCGTAGAAGGGCTGCACACCGTCCGGAGCATCGCCCTCGCCATACGTGCTGGCAAGAATCAGTGCACACGACTCTGCCGCAAGAGCCGCAGGAGTGTAACCGACGAGTGTGGAGACTGCGGGCGCGTGCCCCTGCGCCTTTAATTCCTTTGCGAGTTTGCGCGCGAGACCCTCCGCGGTTCCCGATTGCGAGGCATAGAGGATCGCCAGACGGCGCGAGGGCCTGGTTTGGACCGCTGCCTGAGGCGCACTCGAAAACATCCCTGCGAGCAGTCCATTGAGCCAGGCCCGCTGCTCTTCGGTGAAAGGCGCATTCTCGGGAACGTAGGGAACTGTCGCGGTCATTGGGATACCGGCTCCTTCACTGTCAGAAACGATTGCAGTTCGGCAACGCTGTGCCTGCGGCTGAATGCAAGAAACGACTCATTCGGATTGCGACGCTCCTGAAATCCAGCGAAGAGACTTTCGAGCATCGGAGCCAGCTCGCTGTACACGACAGAGGGAATAATCTCGCGCGCCAATCCTCGATCCTGGTCGGACCCGCCGCCGATCACGACCTGATAGCCTTCCTCTCCATCGACTTTTGTGCCCAGCAGGCCGATATCGCCAACATAATGCTGCGCGCAGGAGTGAGGGCAGCCGGTTACGTGGAGGTTCACCGGCTGGTCGATCTTGAATTTTGAATCGAGCAGGTTGGCGAGTTCGACTGCGTGCGCTTTGGTATCGGTGGCGGAATAGCGGCAGCCACGGTTTCCCGTGCAGGCCACCGTGCCGCGCAGGACGGCGCCGGCCATGCACTCAAGCCCCGCGGCGCGAAGACATTCAACGGCAGGATCGACGCGCTCCAAAGAAACGTTGGGAATGATGAGATTCTGCCAAACCGTAAGCCGCAACTCGCCGCTGCCAAACTCCTCGGCGACATTGGCCAGTGCGCGCATTTGGCTCACCGGCAGACGGCCGACCGGAACTGACACTCCGATGTAATTGAGGCCCGGTTGGCTTTGCGCGTGAACTCCGATGTGACCAGCGCGATCGATCCCGTCGCGCTGCACGCACTCTTCCGCAGGAAGACGCAGAAGAGGGAAGGCAAGGCGCTTCTCAGTTTCCGCAACGAAATTCTCCACGCCCCATTTGTCCACGAGGTATTTAAGCCGAGCCTTCTTGCGGTCCGTGCGATCGCCGTGATCGATAAAGACGCGGATCGATGGCTGCGGCAACGGCGACCGCCTGTTCCGGGCGCACCAGCAGGCCGCAGTCGGAAGCGAATTGTTTGTGCCCCGTGATGCCGCAAAGCAGCACGCGGAAATACACGCCGGCAGGCACGCTACGGCCCTCGCCGACGCGCACTGCAACAAAGCCGATGTCGTTGGTATCGGCGACCACGCTGATGGCGCCGCCGCCGTCGAAAGCGACATTGAACTTGCGCGGCAGCCCGTAGAGTTCGCGGCAATTCAGAATGTAATGGTGGAGAGCGGCAGCGTACGGCGCGGTGTCGATCAACTCACTCGGATCGATACCCGCCAGAGGCGATGCGGTGATGTTGCGAATATTGTCTGCGCCGGAACCGCGCGATGTGAGCCCGAGAGCGTGCACGCCGGTGAGCACGCGCACAATGTCCTTCGGCTGGAATTCGCGAATCTGTAAGTTCGCGCGCGTCGTGATGTCGGCGCGGCCTGCGCCATACTTCTCGGCGATCTCGGCCAAGCCGCGCATCTGATGTGCGCTGAGAATCCCGCCAGGAATGCGCAGCCGCATCATGAACGAATCCTGAGCTGGCGCAACGTAAAACAGCCCGTGAAACTTGAATCGGAAGATGTCTTCGGCTCCGGGCGCGCGATTTTCGTCGGCGTGAGCGAGAAGCTTGTCCCAGATATCGAGAGGATTTTGCTCGTACTTCCACAGCTCTTCGCGGCACAGATCCGATACAGGCGTGCCGTGAAATGTTTCTTCCGCCGGTTCGGCGCGATTGACGGCGCCTGAAGCAGGATTGCTTGTCAGCAGGCCCGCTGCGGTGTGGCCAACGAAGGGCTGCACTCCACGCTGCATCGCGCCGGCGAGAAAGCCAAGAAGATATTCCTTCTGCTCCGCGCTGAATGCCGCCGGGATTTGAGGTGCAAGAGATTCCATGCCGAATTCCCTTTGCTTGCGGAACGGAACTGCGGTGAGAGTGTGCCGCAGAACGCTCCAGTGAGAGAGCAGACAGGACGGAGTCTGCCCAATGCATAACGCGACTTAATATTTTTTGTTGGGACCCTTGCACGGCATGGTGCAGGGTGAACAGAAAAGGGAGACGGCCTTGTCTCACCTTGAAATCATCTTACGCAAATTCAGCATCGGACACAAGTGTCCAGCGCCTTCGCGGTTGACCTAGGTGCCCGATGACGAGCTCTCCTCGCTGACTTGACCAGCGAGAGACCAGCGCGTCTTGCGCAGATCGTCATTCAACAGAATGGCTTCGGCAATCTCGCGCATCGATTTGCGGCGCTGCCTGCTTTCGCGCTGCATAGCCTTGTAAGCTGTGTCCTCGTCGAGCCCGAAGTCGCGCTGCAACACTCCCTTGGCTTTCTCGATGTGCTTCCGCGATTCGAGACGGTCGGAGAGCTCCAGGTTTTCGCTTTCGAGGCGCGCGCGCTCCAGTTCTGCGCCCACGAGATAGCCGGCTGCGGTAAGCAGCCGCACTTCCTGCTCCGTATGGTAGTAAGGCTTGCGATGCTGCAGATTGATCACGCCAATCAATTTGCTGCGGCACAGAATGGGCACAGAGAGAAACGACTCAAAGGTATCTTCCGGCAGATTCTTGAAGAGCTTAAACCGTGGATCCCTGAGAGCCTTTTCGGGAATTGCGACAGGTTCGCGATGCCAGCCGACCCAGCCTGTGATGCCCTGGCCGAGCCAAATGCCCAAATGATCGACTACATCGGAGTGCGGGTTTTTCGACGCGCGCAAAACCAGTTGATCGCCATCGAGCAGATAGACAAAGCAGGAATCGCATTGGATGAGCGAGCAGGCAAAATCGACGATCCGATTCAGCACCGTGTGCAGCGAATCGGAAGCCGCCATGCGGCTGCCAATCTCATGAAGGAAATCTACGCCGGAGATCGCAGGTGTAGCTGCCTGGGCGCTAGGAGAATCGCTCGTCAGCAGCGGACTGATTGGCCTGGCGATGCCATTGGAAACGTGTAGAGAGGCTGCCGCGCGTTTTTGCTTCAGAAGTTTCTCTGCATTCTCAGAGATTTCCTTGATAAGAAATCCCATCTTCGATTGCGATGGTTCGAAATCAGGAGTAAGACGATACGTCGAGAGGCCTTCTGTTGTGCTCGGCCCGATGGAGCCGATGACGGTGGAACGAAACCCCTCATACAGAGCTTCGGTGTAGCCCATGCGATCCGCCATCAGGAAAAGATGCGCCACCTGTCCCGCATTCATGAAGAGCACAACGTCGACATGCCCGTGAGCGAGCGCAATCACGGCCTCGCGCAGCGGCTGAACGTCTTCCGGCAGTGCCCACTGATATACCAGCACGCGCGTGATCGAGACGCTCTTTTCCGCGAGTGCTGTGAGAAGCTCGGGGTTCGACGTGCCGTACTCCTGAACAGCGATGTTCATTCCGGTCAGGCCGCTGCCGAATCTATCCTCCATCGCCTGCACTAACGCGCGCCACGTGAATGGCTCGGGCGAAATGACCGCGATAGGAATGCTCGCTTCACGCAGCGCGGCAGACGATTTAGGACCGCGCGCCGCAATCTTCACCGCGCGTAAGGCAGCCAGAAACTTCTCGCGGTCCATGTGTTCGGAGACGGTCTTGATGAGTGTTCGCACGCCGACGCCCGTCGTAAAGATCACCAGATCGAATGCGCCGCCGATCAGCGCTTCGGCAAACTCGATGACCGGCCCGTCGGAGCTCATGGGGATCTCCCGCATTGCGGGAGCAGTGAGCGGTTCGCCGCCGTACGTGCGAATCAGCTTGCTCGCTTCAACGGCGCGGCGCGACTCGAGACTCAGGACACGAATACCGCTGAAGTTTGTAGCAGCCATCTTGTCACTCGGTGAAAAAGGCAGTATCGAACGCGATCAGAATTCTCGTGGTAGCAAGGGAAGCAAGAACATCTTCCACTCGTTCGGATGCAACTCGGCCCGATGAAGCGATCGTCCGGACCTCAATTTCACGCGCCCTAGAGCGAAGACACTAGAAACAGGATCGCAGAAATGGAATAAAGATGCCGTAAAAGAGTTTTCATCGAATGCGAATTCAACCATCACTTGCATAGAACGCAAATTCACGTTATGCTCAACGCAATCACCCCGAGCGGAGTGAGATTTTTGAGGTCGCTTCGCTCTCTACCGGCTCCGAACGCCGGCAGCTTCTCCGAAAATGGGGTGACTATCAGTTGGCTCCGCGAAGAGCCCGGCCCGAACGGCCGATAATTGCACGCACAATGTGAGACAGCATGGCGCCTGCGCCCATCGTGCAGCGCGTTCAGGGGTACTTGTGCCTCCATTTTTCTTCGCAACCTACAGGAGCCAATTTGGAATTACCTTTGCTCAACCGAGTTCAGGAAGATAGCGATCTATTCCTCCTGACTACCGCGACCGCACCATCGATCGCGATGCTGGACGATGCGCCGGCATCAGCGGTCTCGTTCTGCGGTGTCAGTACGCAGGGCCAATTGCCGCGCGCGCCTGGTCCGGGTGAGCAATATCGTTTTCATTTCGACATGACAAAGTGCATCGGCTGCAAATGCTGCGTTGTCGCCTGCAACGAGCAGAACGGCAATCCCGCGGATATTCTTTGGCGGCGCGTCGGCGAAATCGAAGGCGGCGTGTACCCGCAGACGCATCGCCACTATCTCTCGATGGGCTGCAATCACTGTCTTGAGCCTACCTGTTTAACGGGATGCCCGGTTGATGCTTACACCAAGGACGGCGTGACGGGAATCGTGCGCCACAGTGCCGATGCCTGCATCGGTTGCCAATACTGCACCTGGAACTGCTCGTACGGAGTGCCGCAATACAACCCGGAACGCGGCGTGGTGGGTAAATGCGACATGTGTTACGGCAGGCTTGCACAAGGCCAGGAGCCGGCATGCGCGGCTGCTTGCCCTGAAGAGGCGATATGCATCGAGATAGTAAATGTCGCCGCATGGCGCAAAGACTATCAGGCATCCGCAAACTCTCCCGGTATGCCCTCGGCGGACGATAGCGTCTCGACGACGCGCATTACGCTGCCCACAAAGATGCCTGCCAACGTGAAAAAAGTTGATCTGAGCCAGCTTCATCCTGAAGATGCGCACTGGCCCCTGATCGTGATGACCGTGTTCACGCAGCTCTCCGTGGGCGCGTTTGCATCCATCTCGCTCCTGCAGGCCTTCAGCGCGCAATCGCATCGCACTGCGGCACTGGTGGCATTGCTCGTGGCCATGCTTGCGCTTACCGCATCAACTCTCCATCTGGGCCGTCCTATCCACGCCGCGCGCGCACTGAAAATGTGGCGTCGCTCATGGCTCAGCCGCGAGGTGCTGCTCTTTACTCTGTTCGCTGGAGCCGCAACAGCGTATTCTGCTGCCCTTTGGTTAGGTCTTCGCGGCGCCGGATGGCTTGGCGCGCTGACGGCTTGTCTTGGAATCTGCGGAGTGGGCGCGAGCGCGCGGCTCTATCTCGTTCCGGGCCGCCCTTCATGGAACTCGCCTCTCACCATCGCGGAGTTCGGCAGCACAACCGCGCTGCTGGGAGTTTGCGGCGCTAACATTCTCACTGGCTCCGCCGCAGACGCACGTTATGCGGTCGTGTGGGGCACCGTCCTCGTCTTTCTAACCGCGGGAATCAAACTGCTGCGTCTGGGCTGCTCCAGCATGCACGAGTTGCACGGCTCCTGGCAGTTGCTGAATACGACTTTTTCCAATCACCTGCTGCTCCGCTTCGTTCTTCCGTGTGTGGGGCTCGCGCTTCTTCCACTTGGTGCGGCGTGGGTCCGCATCGCTATCGCGGTGCTGATGATAGGCGGAGAGTTTATCGGGCGCTACCTCTTCTTTGTCTCCGTTGTCCCCATGAACATGGCCAGCGAGTATCTGGCGCAGGAGGCGGCATGAAGCTGGCTCAGTGGCTCGCGCATAAGACCGGCCTCGATACTCGCGCTTCAAAGTACAGCTACGCTGAGGACCCTGTGCTCGGCTTTACCGCCTCGCGCAAACACGCGGATCGCTGGATCAACAGCACGTGCGGCTACTGTTCCGTGGGCTGCGGCATGCAGCTGGGCGTAAAGGATGGCCACGTTGTGAGCGTGCGCGGCAATCCCGATCATCCAGTGAATATGGGCAAGCTTTGCCCGAAAGGACTGGCGGAACATTACGCAATCGAAGCCGAAGGCCGCGCGAAGCACCCGTTGTTACGCAAGAATGGCGAGCTTGCGCGCGTCAGTTGGAATGAAGCCATCGATACCATGGTCGAACGGTTTCGCGCGGTGCAGGAAAAGTATGGGCCCGAATCGCTAGGCGTGATCAGCACCGGCCAGCTTGTGACCGAGGAGTTCTATACGCTGGGCAAGCTGGTGCAGCTCGGCCTCGGAACCCGCAACTACGATGGCAATACCACGCTGTGCATGTCCACGGCTGTCGCCGGATACAAGCGCTCCTTCGGCAGCGATGGACCGCCCGGCGCTTACGAAGATCTGGAGCACGCCGATCTGATTCTCCTCATCGGCGCCAACATCGCGGAGAATCATCCCATCCTCTGCACGCGGCTCGATGCAAACAAATCCAAAACGCTGATCGTCGCCGATCCGCGCGTCACCAAGACCGCGATGATGGCGGACATTTATCTGCCCGTAAAGCCGCGCTCCGATCTCGCGCTCATCAACGCCATGCTGCGCATCCTGATCGAGGAAGAGCTCTACGACAAAGCCTTCGTCGAACTGCACACTTCCGGTTTTGAAGAGCTGAGAGAGTCGCTTGAGCCCTACACGCTCGAATACGCCGCCACGATCACGGGCCTCGAACCGGAAACCATCCGCGACATCGCGCTCATGTACGCGAACGCGAAAAATGCCTTCATCGGATGGACGATGGGCGTAAACCACAGTACGAAAGGAACCGAAACTGTCAACGCGATCAACAACCTCTCGTTGCTGACGCGCAACATCGGCCGCAAGGGCGCGTCGCCATTCTCCATCACCGGCCAATGCAACGCCATGGGCACGCGTGAGGCCGGATTCTCATCGGGCATTCCCGGGTATCGCAAATTTGAAAACGAGAAAGATCGCGAAGAGATCGCCCGCCTCTGGAACGTTCCCGTCAAACGCATCCCGACGCAGCGCGGCCTGGCTTATCCCGACATCATCGAAGGCGCAGTGGCGGGCAAGATTCGCGCACTTTGGATTCTCGGCACAAATCCTCTGGTTTCATTTCCCAATATCGACGTGCTGAAACACGCGCTCGGCAATCTTGATTTTCTCGTGGTGCAGGATGGGTTTCATCCCACTCCAACGACGGAGCTGGCCGATCTTGTTCTTCCCGCAGCCATCTGGGGCGAGAAGGAAGGCACCTACACCAACTCCGAGCGCCGCGTGAGTAAAGTGAATGCAGCCGTTGCGCCGCCGGGCGAAGCTCGCTCCGACTTTGATATCTTTCTCGCAGTCGCCGAACGCCTTGGATCGAGAGAAGAGCTTTTCCCCGGCTGGCGCGAGCCGCGCGATGCATTCAATGAATGGCGCCGCGTCTCTGCCGGGCGTTTCTGCGACTACTCGGGGATGAGCTACGAACAGATTGAAGCCTCCGGTGGTATTCAGTGGCCGTATCCCAAAGGGACCACAGCGCATCCTTCCACGTCTCGCCGGCTTTACAGCAATGGCAAATTCGAAACGGAGGACGGCCGCGCGCGTCTCTTGCCGACCCAATGGGAGCCCTTTCCGGAGCAACCCAGCAACGAATTTCCGCTCATCCTCAACACCGGCCGTACGGTGGAGCATTGGCACACGCGGACAAAGACAGGAGCCATCTCAATTTTGCAGCGCATGTCTCCGCGCGCCTGGCTCGAAATGAACCCTAAAGATGCGCGGCAACTCGACCTGCAGGCGCACGATCACGTCGAGGTGATCTCGCCACGCGGCCGCGTGAGCCGGGTGGAACTGCGTGTCACCGAGATCGTCGCGCCCGGGCAGGTATTTCTCCCCTTTCATTTTTCCGAGGCGAATGCCAACCAGCTTACGCAAAGCGCATTCGATCCCATTTCGCGCGAGCCAAATTACAAGCAGTGCGCTGTGCGCGTAGAAAAAACGCCAACCAGCGCTGCGCAACCGCACGCCGAACGATTGCAAACACACGCTGCTAAAGGAGGAAGATCATGAACCGTCTGGCCATCATGTCTTGCCTTGCCGCCGCGTGAGCGCGGATGGCGCCAATCTTTACGGGAAACACATGAGCACTGTGCTATTCAGCGTGTGAATAGCCCCAAAAGGCACCCTGCCGTGCCGCTGTTCGATTCAGCGATTCTCCTCGCTCTCCGCTGAGCAAGCTCGACAATGCAAAGTTGTTTTGTGCGTCGCATCGGCGCCGCGAGTTCGCTTCGTCAAACAATCCAGTTTCTATAAAAGGAGTCCGTCATGGACTATGTGATGCCCTCAGAGGTAGCTAATACCTTTGTCTCCGTTGGGGCGGCAAAGGCGCAACTGAAAATTCGGGACTACCTGCTGCGAGGATTTCTTTCCGGCGCGCTGCTGGGCTTTGCTACCACCGTCGCCTTCAGCGCAAATGCACAAGGGCTGCCGCCGGTTGTTGGCGCGGTGCTCTTTCCGGTGGGCTTTGCAATGATTATCGTCCTGGGCCTGGAGCTGGTCACCGGCAGCTTCGCGCTCCTGCCCACAGCCTGGATCGCGAAGCAAGCCGCGCTCGGTGGGGTGATTGCAAATCTGTTTTGGGTATTCGTCGGAAACCTGATAGGCGGCTGTGCGTACGCGGGCCTGTACGCCGCCGTAATGACACAGTTTCATCACGCGCCTGCCACCGGCGCAGCAGCGCTGATTGTCGCGGCGGCGCAGGCGAAAACGCTGGGCTACGCAAAGCTTGGCGCCAACGGTATCGGGCTCGCCATCGTCAAGGCTGTGCTCTGCAACTGGATGGTCTGCATGGGCGTGGTGATGGGCATGACCTCGCGATCGACGCTTGGAAAAATTGTCGCCTGCTGGCTGCCAATCTTCATCTTCTTCGCGCTGGGCTACGAACACTCCGTGGTGAATATGTTTGTGATTCCGGCGGGTATCTGGATGGGCGCTCCGGTCTCCTTGAGCGATTGGTGGCTGTGGAATCAACTTCCCGTTACGCTTGGCAATCTGATCGGCGGATTTCTCTTTGTCGGCGTGCCCATGCTGTCGATGCGCGCCAAAACTCAGACGCAACGCGCACACGAAGTCCAGGTTGTCTCATTTCCCGACGCGGAGCCCGAGGCAGCGGAAGCCTGATCCGAACGAGTATTCGAGGCTGTTGTGTGCTTCAAGAGAGCGCAATTACAAGTCGCATTCATCATTTTTAAGGAGAGCCTGTGCACAAAAAATCTCGCTTCGCAGTTCTACTTTGTTCCCCCTTTCTCGCTTTGGGACTCTTCACCCCGCTGCACGCACAATCCGCCAGCGGTTCCGGCCTGAACGTATCCGTGTGGGATCGCACGCGCGTCGATTCATGGCAGTGGTTTGCGGCGCCGCCCTATAACAATACCTACGGATATGTCGAGTCGCTGCTTCGTACGAGCATTGCGCAGCGCTTGCATCGCTGGGATTGGCAGTTGGAGGTGGCCCAGCCCTCTGTCCTCGGCGTACCGAACGACGCCATCTCCCCGGTGGCAGCCCAGGGACAGTTGGGACTGGGCGGCAGCTACTACGCTGCCAACAACAACTCCAACGCTGCGGCCGCTTTTCTGAAGCAAGGTTTCGCGCGCCTCGACGGCGAGGAGACAAGCATGCGCCTCGGCCGCTTTGAGTTTGTCGAGGGCCAGGAGACGAAGCCTGCAAACTCCGCGATCGCGTGGCTTCAAACAAACCGCATTGCGAATCGCCTTGTCGGCAACTTTGGTTTCTCCAATGCACAGCGCAGTTTCGATGGGCTCGACGCCCATTACCGGGTGGGCGCATGGAACCTGACGGCAATGGCGGCGCGAGCCGATCAGGGCGTCTTCAACATGAACGGCAACCCCGAGCTCAATGTCGATGTCCAATATCTGGCGCTGACGCGCGCCGACGCGAAGCAGCATATTCTGTGGCGCGCTTTCGCCATTGGCTATCACGATGGCCGCACCGGCCTGACCAAAACCGATAATCGCGCGGCCGGAGTGCGAGCGACCGATCACAAAAATATTCGCATTGGCACATACGGCGGCGACCTGCTCACAAGCGTCCCGGCGGGACCCGGACGGTTCGACTTTCTCTTTTGGGGAGCAGGCCAAAACGGCGCTTGGGGATTGCAGAGTCATAAGGCGGGCGCCGCAGCAGTGGAAGGTGGCTACCAGTTCGGCAAAGTGCCCACGACACCCTGGCTGCGCGGCGGATGGTTCCGTTCGACCGGCGACAACAATGCAACTGACGGCGAGCACAACACATTCTTTCAAGTCCTGCCCACGCCTCGCGTCTATGCGCGCCTTCCCTTTTACAACCTGATGAACAACACCGACGAGTTCGTGCAGCTCATGGATAAACCAGTGAAGAAGGTCGCCGTTCGTTCCGATCTTCACTGGCTCCAACTCACTTCGGCCAGTGACCTTTGGTACCTCGGCGGAGGCGCTTTCGACAACAAGGTATTCGGTTTCGTTGGCCGTCCGGCGAACAACTCTCATTCATTCGCTTCGGTCGCGGACGTCAGCGCCAACTGGCAGACGACCAAGAACGTCGATCTCAACTTCTACTACGCATACGCGCAAGGCAAGACCGTCGTCGCCGCGATCTATCCGTCGAACCGCAATATGCAATACGGATATGTCGAGTTTGTTTATCACTGGAGCCTCGACCACAAGGGAAGCAAATAAGGATCGATCCGGCTCGTTCTCAGCGTGCTTGATCGTCCTCAGCCCGATTCTGCAAATCAAGGAGAGTTATGGCGACACACAAAGTTGAGCAACTCATCATCGCAACTGTCGGCTTCTTTTGGTGCTTCCTCATGTGGTTCTCGACCGCTGCATTCAGCCCCAGCATTGCGGCCAACTACCATCTCAACATCAAGGCGCTCGGCCTGCTCGCGAGTTCGGCGATCTGGATGGCTCCGGTGGGCAGAATCGTTGCCGGATGGGCTTCAGACCGCTTCGGTGCGCCGCGCACCTTCGCCTGCATTCTCGCGGGATGCGGTTTGATCTCGATTGCATCGGCGTACACAACCGACTACACCCTGCTTTTTGTGGAGCGCGTTCTGGTTGCCATCGCAGGCGTCTCGTTCGTGGTCGGCATTCAGCACGTTGCACAGTGGTTCGACGAACACGAGATCGGCACGGCAGAAGGGTTGTATGCGGGCACGGGCAACGTGGGCGCCGGTGCCGGCGCGCTGGTGTTGCCGCGGCTCTTTCGCACCAACTATCACGCCGCATTTCTCTCGCTCGGTGTAATCGCCTTGTTCATCGCCGCCTGGTATCTGTGGCGCGGAAAGGCCGCCAAAACCACCCAGCAGAAAGATCTGGCGCGCGAAAAAAGCAATCTGCGCGGCACCATCTTTGTCTGGAGCCGTTACATCGCGATTGCGCTCATGCTCGCCTATGCCATGTCCTTCGGGTTGGAGATCGCCATGAATGCCTGGCTGCCCGGCTACTTCACGCGCGGCTTCCACAACGCGATTCTCGCGCTGGGCTTCACGAGCGTCGCCGGACTGCAGATCGCTGCCGGCACGTTTGCGGCGGTACAGTCGTTTACCGCATCGCTCTTCCGTCCGTTCTCCGGATTCATGTCCGATCTCTTCCAGCGCAAGCGGTGGACTCCGCTTCCTTTCGTCGCCAAGACCCTGCCCTATGCGCCCCGCCTGCATTGGCTCGGCATTTCGTTGATGCTGATTATCCTGGCAATGGCCGGGCTGACCGCCGGCGGCCTCTCCGGTTCGTTGCATATTTCCGTGTCGGTCCTGGTTGCGCTGGGCATCTTCATCTCCTTCGGAACCGGAGGCACGTTTGCTCTGGTTCCGCTGCTCTTTCCCGATCGTCCCGGCGTTGCGGCGGGGTTCATTGGCGGCGTCTCAACCGCAGCCGCCATCGTCTACCCGCTGGTCTTCTCGAGCGGCGCAAACCTTCACATCGGATACGCGTACGTGGCGCTCTATATGTTTCTGCCCTTTGTGCTCTTTTACTTCTGGGCCACGCGCTACGAGCGTCACCCGGAAGAGCACGGAATCCTGCCGGCCACAATGGCGCTCCAGGAAGAGTAATTGCGAAAAAACGCGGAAGTCTCGAATTCATGATTTGGAGAATGCAGCATGAAGCAGAACCTCAGTGTCGAAAGCGTCCCTCATGAACCCTGGTACAAATACGGCGTCATGTTCCTCTTTTTTGAGATGGCAGTCGCTGTTGCAGTGTGCGGCTATTCGCTCTATCTCACATTTCACGGGCTTGGCGGGTTTCCCGGCAAGCATTGATCTGAGGAATTCTCGATTGGGCAATCGTGGTCCCGCCGGATCGGATCGACCGCGACTGTGCTCACGTCGCTTGTCGCCTCCGCGCAGATCGGCAAGTGAGACATGGTGCTCAACACACCGATAGCTACGATGAGACGCTGGTGACACTGGAATGCTGGTAAAGCCGAGGCTGCGCGCCGTCAGATAGATGCGGAAACGTCGGCGCAGAAGCCGGCTGACGCGACGGGCGGAAGGTGTACCTTCAGAAACAGAACCTTCAAGAAAAAACAGCTGACACCGCAGCTGACAGCATCACCTTAGAAACATTCCGACCTTTCGGTATTAATCGAACAGCACTACGTCCATCGGCGATATAGCGCAACTTCAGAATTTCGCGCACTGAACTGACGCAGGGACGTTTTCGGCCGAATGGAATTCTATCCGACTGACAGATTCTTTTTTCCCGCTTCACTTCCAGTTCCCCCTGAGGATGTTCTCTTTCGGATATATTCGAACCTCACTTTCAGGTGTGATTTCCCTCAAGAAATCCTGGACTTTGCATACGCCTGGAAGGGCCGTGTGTGAAAAAGAAATGCTGTAGCTCCGACTCGCGCTCGAGGGCTTGATCACTGAGTCAGCGCGCGGCACAAATTCCAACTGGTAATGAGAACGCGCGCATCAAGTGGCTATGGCAGCAGCCTCGAAGAACAACGAAGGTATACAAAGCACAGAGGCCCCGGGAGTATTCCAAGACTAGAGCTCAGAACTGCGCCGGCGCCACGAAGCAGGTGCTCTTTGGTTTTTCTGCTCCACATCGACCCTGCCTGTGCGATCACAACAGGAGGTTCGTATGTTTCGAGAGGCTAAAATTCAGGCGCTGATGCATCGTACGTTCGGCGCGCGTCCGTACAGATCTGTAGACCCCAAGCAAAAGATTCACGGCTGGCTGCGGAAGATTCTTCCGATTTGCAGCGTGGCCATCGTTTGTCTGCTTGTTCCCTCATGCCTATTGGCTCAGGTCACCGCGACTCTGACCGGAACAGTTGAGGACTCGACCGGCGGCGTCATTCCCAACGCGAAGGTCACCTTGACCAACGTCGCGACGAAAGAGAGCCGCGTTGAAACCACCAACGGCGCCGGCCTCTATGCGTTCCCGTCGTTGGTCCCGGGCACATACGACCTCAAGGCAACGGCAAAGGGCTTTGAGGCCAAAGTGGTCACCGGCATCGTGCTGAACGCCGGCGACACGCGTACGGTTTCCTCAGCAATCCTTCCCGTAATACGCATTGACCGCAACAAAGAAGCACCTCTGCATCACCAGGTCTATATCGGATTTCGCGACGCGATCCTGCGCGGCGAACTCGAGCCAGGACAGCAGGTTCCCTCGAGCCGCGCGCTGGCCGCAGAGCTGAGCATCTCTCGCTTTCCCGTCCTCGATGCCTATGCGCAGCTCCATGTTGAAGGCTACGTGCAGAGCAGGAAGGGCGCGGGCACGTTCGTCTCCAGGTCGCTGATCCGTCTTGCCGGAAACGGAGCGGAGTTCATCGAGGATCTCGAAGGAACACGGCGGAAATCCCGGCGCTCCTCGCAGTTCCCACGCTTTGAGGACACTCCCTGGCGCAATGGCTGGGGTGCGTTCAGCGTTCACCAACCCGCGCTGGAGCAGTTTCCGTTTGAGAGCTGGTCAAAACTGGTTGCGCGCCACAGCCGCTCGCCGCGAATTCATGCCATCCGGCCGATCGATCCGCTCGGACTCATGCCTCTGCGCACCGCCATCTGCTCTTACTTGAGGACGGCGCGCGCCGTGCGCTGCGAACCGGAACAGATCATGGTGGTGTCAGGTTCGCAGCAGGCACTGGATATCACGATCCGCGTTCTTCTCGATCCGGGAGATAGCGCATGGATCGAAGATCCGTGCTATCCACTCGTGCGCTCGGTATTGAAGGGTTCCGGTTGCCGGGTCGTACCTGTGCCTGTCGACGAGGAGGGCCTGAATGTCGCCGCCGGAGTGAAGCGCTCCAGCAATGCCCGGGCAGCCTTCGTCACTCCCTCGCATCATTACCCGCTCGGCAAAACGATGAGCATCTCGCGGCGGCTGCAGTTGCTCGATTGGGCGCACAAAGCCTCGGCTTGGATCATCGAGGACGACTATGACAGCGAGTTTCGATTCGAGGGTATGCCCATTCCGTCGCTGCAGGGACTCGATTCCGCCCGGGGCGTTATCTATATAGGAACCTTCAGCAAAGTCCTCTTTCCTTCGGTGCGGGTCGGCTATTTAGTCGTTCCTCCCGATCTCGTAGACACTTTTCGATCGGTCCGGATCGCAACCGACATCTTTCCTCCGTATCTAGTCCAGGAAGTGCTCACCGATTTCCTGACCTCTGGTCAGTTCTCGAGGCACATTCGCCGGATGCGCGCACTCTATAAATCCCGGTATTTCGCGCTTGTCGATAGCTTGCGTGCGGAATTCGGCGATTCTCTTGAGATTCACGGCGCCGAAGCGGGAATGCATCTCTCCGTGATCCTGCCTGATTCTTGCAGTGACAGTGCAGTAGCTACGCAAGCCGCCGCAGAGGGTCTGTGGCTTTGGCCGATCTCGCATTGCTGGTCGGGCAGCCAGGTACGCCAAGGTCTGATCCTGGGATTCGGTAACACCTCTGCGGAAAAAATGCTGTCCGCCGTCCAGCATCTCCGCAGGATTCTTCCGTTCTGATTGTTGCGGGTGACGTTACGATCGCGTGACAGTTTGCTCAACAACCCCCAACACATGCCCAGTGTGCTTATCCACTGCGAAGACAACAATCCGCAGCGGCCCCTTCGCATCCTTGTCTTCTCCCGGCAACTTGAGGGTCTGCACGCCGTCAACCGAGGCGTTGATCTCCCTGAGCACTCGCACCACGGCCACGTTCCGCAAGGTCTTCCCCGCATTCTCGCCGGTCTTCACCTGACTTTGAGTCTCATCCTCCGCCAGCGCGGCGAGCAGTTCCTGCCTGGTTTTGCCGGCAGCGAGGTCTCCGTGATGAATCGTGAAACTTACCGCGTTGCCGGTCCATGCCACGTTGTCAATGCTCAACTCTTCTTTTGCTATATCCGCGGCATTCGAGACTACCTGCACCAGCTTGCGTTCGTCGGTTCCAAGCACCTGCACTGTGCCGTCCACGATCGCCTGCGGGGTATATACCTGGCTCAATCCGAATTTGTCGTCATACCATTTCTGCCTGTCCGTGACTTCATCGAGTGAGTACGGATCTCGCCAGCCATCGTGGTCCCAGTAAGTCACATGTTCGCTCAACACAATCACGCGTGCGTTCGCGATGGGCTGCGTTCGATCCAAAGCGGCAAGCAGCGCATCTGCCGGCGGGCAACTGGAACAGCCCTCGGAAGTGAATAGCTCCACCAGCACCGGCTGCCGATCGTTCCTTGCGTCCATTGCAGCGGCTCGTTGCCGCGTAAACCATCCGGCGGCTACGATCACCATCGATGTGCCGAGCGCGGCGCCGAGCCACCATGCCAATCCACGCTGTCGCATTTACAGACCTCCTTTTATAGGATCAGGCTCGGTCGTTCAATTGCGCCGTATGCGCTCAGTCCGATTTGGAGTAGAGGCTTACGCGTTGCCACTGTTAGCAGATTGCGTCCGCTTTTCATGCCTCTAATCAGGATCGTTACCAGCTGCGCTGGTTGTCCATAACCACCTTGATCTGGGTTGACATGACCTCGTGCTCCGGTTCATAGGCTTGTTGGCTGAGCGGCGGCACGCGCTTGTGAAGCATGGCATGGCAGTTGGGGCGCACCACTTTCAGGCTCCAGGGCCGTATCGCTGCTCGTATGCATCGAGTGTCGTAGGTTCCTTCGACGCACTCACCTCTTCAAGGAATCATTCGAAGGCTATTCTGATGGGAGAAGACTCCGGGTTCGCAGCGATCTCATCGGACAGTGGGTCGGTTGGCGTGTCTGGATTGCACTGCCGGTGCCAAGCATCTTTGGCTTCGCGCAGCGAGGTGCCGACGGGTCGCTGGACACGCCGTCCGTTCTCTTAGATCTCAAGATAAAAAGTGCCGTTTGTCGAGCGTACCGGCTCACCATCAATGAGCACGGTGCCCGGATAGGGTACTCCATTCTGTTTGAGCATCGGGACGAAAACGCCATTTCCCGTCAACCTTGATATACTTTTTTGAAGTTGGCTTTCGGAGCGACTTTACTATCCACCGTGTCTTCGGTGAGGGATTCAAGGCCGGAATTTCGGGCAGGTTTTTGCTCCAGCAATTCTAGCAAGTGGATAGTAAATGGCCATGCCCCCTGTAACTGATTGATTCTAAAGGGCGGGAGTAGTTCAGTGGTAGAACGTCAGCTTCCCAAGCTGAATGTCGCCGGTTCGATCCCGGTCTCCCGCTCCATAAAATCAGCGGTTTACGAAGAAGCCCCCGTAAGCTCTGCTCCATTCCTGCTCCGTTAATTTTCAAGTCATCCGTAATGTGTTGAAACAAGCTGTTTAATTTACTTCTTTGCTTGCTCCCTTTAGCGACAGCCGCTTACGGGCAGAATTGGCGCGGGTAACGATGGAGCGCGACATCCTGGGAAAAGCCACGGCGTATTTTGCGAAGTGCCAGAAATGAAGTACGCCTTTATTCATCGCCACAAGCGAGTCTGGCCGATCTCGGTTCAGTGCCGGGTTCTGCTGGTGAGTGTCTCTGGCTACCATGAACATCTGGCGCGGCGGGTCCATATTGCTCAGCGTCGTCACCTCAGCGACGAAGCGCTTCTGGTTCACATCAGCGCCGTTTACGCGGAGAATCGCGGTGCGTATGGGTGGCCGCGGATCTGGCGTCAACTGCGGGCGCAGGGCATTCGCGTGGGTAAACTGCGGGTGCAACGGCTGATGCAGAAGCATGGCATTCAGGCGCGCGGCAAGCGAAAGTTCCGCGTTGCCACCACCGACAGCAAGCACGGTCTTCCGATTGCGCCCAATGTGCTTGATCGCAAGTTCACGGTGGCTGCGCCCAACCAGGCCTGGGTTGGCGATCTGACCTATATCGCGACCGAAGAAGGCTGGCTGTTTCTTGCGGTAGTGATCGATCTGTTCAGCCGCAAGGTGGTGGGCTGGTCGATGAGGCAGGACATGCAGCGCGACCTGGTGATCGATGCTCTGGAGATGGCGTGGTTCAAGCGCAATCCCGGCAAGCTGGCCGGATTGATTTTTCATAGCGATCGCGGCAGCCAATACGCCAGCGACGACTTCAGGGAGGTACTCAAAGAGCATGGCATTACGCCATCGATGAGCCGCAAGGGAAACTGCTGGGACAACGCCTGCTCGGAGACGTTGTTCGGCTCACTGAAGGTGGAACGGCTATACGGCCGGCGTTTTGAAACGATCCGGGAGGCCAAGGATGAAACCATCTCCTGGCTGCTCTGGTATAACCGAACCCGGATGCACTCGACGCTGAACTACGTCAGCCCGATGCAGTTCGAGCAAGACTGGACAGATGCTGCTGAGAAGATCGCCGCCTGAGAATACGCGGCGATCGAGGCAGGCCGTGGAAATGACGGTTTATGGAAAGCCCGGAAAACGATAACGCTGTTTTCCGCCCTTCCCACAAACCTTGGAAATCGATGAAACCGATTCCCACATTCCCACCGCCACGACGATGACGAGGATGAATTTAATCCTCAAAACACGGCCGGTTAAGAGATACGCATTCTGAGGGCAAGGTCATGCCCTTTCGCGCCTAATGGCCGAATGAATGCCGGCGCGTGGTCGAAGCAGTGGATTAGGCAGTGTTCGGTGAATCAGGTTTAGGCACTTTTGTTTGTGCGGAAATGCGCCAGGGCGTTTACGGGGACTGATGGGGCGCCACTTTTCGCAGTCGGTGGCTGCGAATCTCACTTCTGGCATGGACTCCCGCTCGGCAGAGGTCAGCTTTAATAAGTACAAGAATTATTCCAAAAATCATTTCAATTTGCACTTGCATGTTAGGCTCAAACGTTTTAGTATTGCCCGGCATTTTACTTCGAAGGAAAGCACGCTTCAAAATCGAAGGGGATGCAAAGACGGCGTTTATGGCGCCGGATGAATGGAAGTTTGCCCGCGCAAGAACGGCGTGCATCGCGCCGGTTGAACCGGGGTCTGCTTTTTGTCCTACCTGAATGCGTTGTCTCGGTGCGGTTCCACAAGAGACAGACGCGTCGAGATCGACATTACCGACATTCGAGAAGTAGCCGTGGATATTGCTTCCATGGGGATATCAAAGGCGGCTTACGTCTCATTTTCGCTGTCGATCCTTTGTTTCTCGACTCGTTCGCAGAAATCACGGATTGGAAAACGGCTGCTCACTCAATAAGTTTGGGCATAACAGGAGATGTTTGCCCATGATTGGCCGTAAGCGAGTTAAGTGCTGGATAAGGAGAAACTATGTTTCAGGAATTCAATAACTCCCTCGGCCCCATTAGCGGCCGTAAATTAAGCAGCGCTGCTGTGCTGCTTGCGGTTTTGCTATGCACCATGGTTACGCCGAGCATCTTGGCTCAGTCCTGTTCGGCGGCCTACACAATTCAGAGCAGTTGGCCGGGGAATTTCTCTGGCGCGCTTACGATCACCAACACCGGCACAACAGCTCTCAGCAGTTGGACGCTTACCTGGACCTACGCCGGAAATCAGCAGATTACGCAGTTGTGGAATGCTGCGGAAACGCAGTCGGGCCAAGCGGTGACTGTGAAGAATCTGAGTTACAACGGTACAATCCCTGCGGGCGGTTCCTACAACAGCGTTGGATTCAATGCTTCGGTGACAGGAACCAATGCGGCTCCTACGATCACATGTCTGGCCAACGGCGCGGCGGGCTCAGGCAGCTTCACGCTAGCTGCTTCTCCAAGTACTTTGTCGATTGCTCAGGGCGCAAGCGGCACCGACACGATTGCTGTTTCGGATGTTAGCCCCTTTAGTGGCAGCGTTACTCTGGCGGCTTCCGGGTTGCCCGCTGGCGTCACGGCCGCATTCGGAACCAATCCGGCCACCGGCAGCAGCGTCCTGACTTTGACCGCCAGCAGCTCCGCCACTTCGGGGACCTCGATGGTCACCATTAGCGGAACATCGGGCACGCTGACAGCGTCTACAACAGTTGCACTAACTGTCACAACCACATCGCCAGGGAGCTTCACGCTTACTCCATCAGCCGGCACCCTATCGGTAGCTCAGGGCGCAAGCGGCACCGACACCATTACCGTGAAGGATGTAAGCCCCTTCAGCGGCAGCGTAACGCTGGCGACCTCGGGACTACCTACTGGCGTAACTACGACATTCGGGACAAATCCCACCACAGGCAGTAGCGTGGTGACGTTCGCCGCCAGCAGCTCGGCAACTGCGGGGACTTCGATGGTCACCATTAGCGGAACATCGGGCACGCTGACGGCGTCTACAACGATCGCGTTAACTGTGACGAGCACATCGCCAGGGAGCTTCACGCTTACTCCATCAGCCGGCACCCTATCGGTAGCTCAGGGCGCAAGCGGCACCGACACCATTACCGTGAAGGATATAAGCCCCTTCAGCGGCAGCGTGACGCTGGCGGCCTCGGGACTACCTACTGGCGTAACTGCGACATTCGGGACCAATCCCACCACAGGCACAAGCGTGGTGACGTTCGTCGCCAGCAGCACAGCTGCGGCTGGCACTTCGACGATCACCATTAGTGGTACCTCGGGCACGCTGACGGCGTCCACGACCATCGCGCTGACTGTTAGCTCAACAGGCACCCAATCCGGCAGCTCATGCAAAGTCACATACACGATATCGCCGCAGAGCACCGCTGCTTTTGGCGCGGCCCTGACCATCGCCAATACGAGCACCACTGCCTGGACCAGCTGGAAGCTGACCTGGACATTTGCCAATGGACAGACCGTTGCATCTCTCTGGAACGGCATTGAAACCCAGAGCGGCGCCAACGTGACGGTAAGCAACGAAAGTTACAACGGCAGCATCCCCGCCGGCTCAAGTTATTCCAGCGTAGGATTCAACGGCACGTGGAACGGGGTTACCAACGCAGTACCTGCGAGCTTCGCGGTTAACGGGACTACCTGCAGTGGCGGGACGGCGTCAGGCTTCACGCTGGCACCCTCGGCGCCAACGCTGTCAGTGGCTCAGGGCGCCAGCACCACCGACACCATCTCAGTGACAGACTTAAACGGATTCAGCGGCAGCGTAACGCTTGCTGCATCCGGCCTGCCCAGTGGCGTAACTGCCGCGTTCTCGCCCGGTTCTACCACAGGGTCGAGCGTGCTCACGCTGACTGCCAGCGCCTCTGTCCTTGCCTCGATATCCACGGTCACCATTACCGGGACCTCCGGTAGCTTGACCGCATCCGCCACCATCGCACTCACGGTCGCGGGTAGTTCGGTAGTGACAGTCAACCAGTCGAGTTCCGGGCCGGCCGTGACCGATCAGATCCTGGGCGTGAATATGGCTGCCTGGTACGACATTCTCACGAACGAGACGCCGATTGTGGATGCGTTCCAGACTGCCGGCATCAAGGCGATTCGTTGGCCTGGCGGATCGTGGTCGGATGTATACCACTGGCAGACCAATACGAATTGCCAAAATCCTCCGAACGGGGGTGGCGTACCCGATACGAACGACGTATTTGCAAACTTCCTCAACGACCTTGCCATACCGGCCGGCCTCGATGTGGCGTTGACCGCGGACTACGGCACGAACCCCACCTGCAACGGGGGTGGCCTGCCGAGCGAGGCTGCTGCCTGGGTAACCGCCGCGCTCGCCGACGGCATCACCGTGAGCCACATGACGGTGGGCAACGAAGAGTATGGGAGCTGGGAGGAAGACTTGCACTCGACTCCCAATAGCCCCACCATCTATGCGGCCGCGGTAGTCGGAACCGGCGGATACTATCAGGCGATCAAGGCTGCATCCCCGAGCACGCTGGTCGGGGTGATCGTGGACGCGGATAACGCGGCAGGCGGGTGGGATAACACCGTACTTACGAATGCCAAAGGCTCCTATGACTTCGTCGAGTACCATTATTATCCTGAGACGCCGGGCGAAGAAAACGACACTACGCTTATCCAGCAGGATGCGCAGCAACTAACCAATAACATCAACCTTATCCGGTCGGAACTGACGAAGTGGGGCACGCCGAACACGCCGATTTATGTGGGTGAAATTGGCGGACCGTATAGCAACCCTGGCAAACAGAGCTGGTCGATTACTCAGGGCTTGTACGCCGGTGAGGTGTTAGGCGAGATGATGAACGATGGCGTTTCGCGCCTGACGTGGTGGATTGGATTCGGCAATTGCAACGCTCAAGCTGGCAATCTTAGTACTTCGCTTTACGGATGGCAGGATTTCGGAGCCTACAACATCTTCTCCGATGGACCTGACGATCCGACAGGAAACTGTCCGGGCGCGGGCGCAAACGGTTCGCTGTCACCGACGGCGGTCGCGTTTCAACTCTTCAGCGATGTGGCGGTCAACGGAGAGAGCGTGTTGACTGCGAGCGTGACCGGCGATACCACGGATGTGGTAGCGTATGCGGCGACCCACAGCGGTGGTACCGCGTTAGTGCTGTTCAACCGGAACGAAACCACTAGCGAGCCGGTTTCAATCGTGCTTTCAGGGCAGAATACGGCTCCGACCGTCACCGTCGAGACCTACGATAAGGCAATTTACGACTTGTCGGGCTCTCCATCGGGGACCCCACCGGATCCAGCAGGGACGAGCACCTGGGCGCCTCCAACAATCAGCACTGTCAGCTCGCCGACGCTGCCACTTAGTTTGACCTTAGCGCCTTGGAGCATGAACGTGGTCATTATCCAATAGAATCATGCGATGCCGGGTCCGGCTTGGCATTTCCGGATCCGGCATCGAGCTACGTCAAAAAGCAGTGGAAAAGAGAAACATGCTGGCTGGCGGCAACTGCACATTCAGCTTAGAGCGGGTGCGGAAGAAGTGGCCAAGATCGGCTGGCGCTTCTCAATCATTCGCAAAATACAATAACCCGCTGCGGCTGCGGCCAAATGCTTCAGTGTATGTCCGCTGACTATGTGCAGCGCGGCAAAGACGGGCTTATCGAAGAACTCCAGGGCTTTCGCCAGAGCGTAGAAGCCAATCACGAGTCCAAAATCTGCGGTGTGCGTGTACCGCTGCGGGAAGAAAAACGCCAGCAGGATGACCAGTGCCGAATAGGCTTGGACCGCGGCGTAGAAACGCAGATCGCCCGCGCCTCTCATCTCACTCCACTCCCATTGCACTACGCTCCCGAGTCCGACAATCAACAGGAAGGGTAGAAGCCAGAGCCCCATCCGGACGCTGATGCGCTCGGCGATAACTGCCGACACCATTGCCATGAAGGTAATCGTCATCGGCAGGCGGTCCCAAAGCAGACGCGCGTTATCCGGAGCCAGGTGATAGTACGAAGAGCCGAGCGCGGTCAGCAGCAATCCGACAAACACAAACAGGTACGGCCATCGCTCCCGTTCGTCGAGAAACGTTTGGGCGTTCTTGCGGAAGCGAGTTCGCATTAGGAATACGAGCCCCCAGATTCCGATCACAGCGAAGGGCAGATTCGATACGACGTCGCCAAAGTTGGGAATTCCGAGCAGGCTTCTTCGGTCAGCGAATTGGTGATAAGACGCAGGCTGCGGAATGCGCGGCAACAAGCAGCAGGCGACGATCACGATTGCGGTGAGAAGAATCAGCATTCCCAGGCTTGCCTTTCGAGAAATCATTCAATCTCCTTGCCTGCGGAAGAGCGTTTGGCATGAATCAGCGATGAAATCGCAAGCGGTGTGAGCGGCTTGTTCGTGTCGAGCCCGTCCTCCCCGATCACTCTCTTTGCCTGTTCGAGGCGCTCTTCCGGCAGAGGATGGCTGCGGAAGTAGCCCTGCAATCCCTCGATCGCCACCTGGCTAAGTTCGCCAACCGGCGTGCTCGAGTGGATCACGTATTCGCGGTGCAGCTTGGCGAAACAGTTCAAGAGATCGATCACGCCTTGCGGGGAATATCCCGCTACCGCAGCGAGACGAAGCCCTTCGCGATCGGCTTCGAATTCCTGTTCCTTGCTGTACCCCGCCTGCCAGAGCGCGAGGGGAATCTGCGCGGCAAAGGCAATCCCGCCCAAGTCTAGTTTCTTCAGTTGCGCCTCGATCTGCACGCGCTCGGCGGCATGGTAGTGATCGATGTGCTCGATCTCATGCCCGAGCACACAGGCCAGCTCGTCCTCACTTGTCATCCGATCGATAAGCCCAAGCCCGATAAAGACGTGTCCACCGGGCAAGGCAAAAGCGTTGATGAAATTCGGATTGGCAATGAGATGAAAGCGATAGGGCAGCTGGCGATGTGCGTGAGCGGCGAGACGGTCACCCACCTGGCTCACGTACTTCTCCACGGTCTCCATCTCGGCAGTGTGCGCGGGCTCGGCGAATGAATACTCTTGCGCCAATTCGTTGCCGATGCGGATCTCGTCCTCGTCGGAAAGCCGCGTGAGATGCATCGGCGCCCGCGACAAGTCGCGCTCGAGCTCGGCTGTGGCGTCGAGCACGGCGTCGGGGCTGACGGCATCCCGGCGCTTCGATCGCTGCAACAGGTAGAGCGATCCCGCCGAGACGGCCAGAATTGCGAGCAATGCCAGCATTCGTTTCATAGCAGCCGCCGAATCGTTTCGCGGTACTTGCCATAGAGCGTGGAAACCAGAATGAGAGCCGCGCCAAGCGCGATAAAGGTGATGTAGCGGTCGCGCTGGCTGAGTTGCCAGGCATCGAAGACTGCAATTTTGCCAACGCACAGAAGCAACAGCGAGATTCCCGTGAGGCGATAGCTGCGCTGGCTGGTGGCGAGACCTAGAACGATGGCGGCCACGCCGACAACGCCCCACGAGAGAGTCAGCATGCCGGGTTGCATTTTGACCGCCAGCAGCACAGCGACGAGAAGCACTGGCGCAAAGAAGAGCCATTGCTCCGGGCGATGAAAGGCCAGCAGTCTGCCGATCCGCGAAAGCTCGCTGGGCTCCCGCTTGCGCAGTTGGAAAGCGATGGGGAGCGACGCCAGCAGCAACGCGCAGGAGATCATCACCACCAGCATTCGGCCGCGCCATCCACCCGCGACAAAGTAGCTGGAGCCGAAGATGTTGTGCGCGAGCCCACGGCCGAAGGTGCACAGAGTCAGCAACACGGCGTGCTCCAGAAAGACATCTTTCTTGAGCAGCCATGCGGCCAGCATGAGAAGCAGCGTCATCGCGGCCCACGCTACCACGACCCACTCGGTAGCACTCTCGAAGTAAAGCAGCGCGGCCAGCGTTGCTGTACCGAGATAGGCAATCAGATCGCGTATCTGCCAGCCGCGGCGCTCTGACTTCTCCTGTGCCGATTGCAGCCGTGACCAGACCCAGAAATCGATGAGTACCAGCGGCGCGACGGAAACGATGCGCGGGTTGAGCCAATCGCCGGGAAGCGCAGTCGCCGTGAGATTGACGAAGAAGATGCGCCCGAAGGCTGCCGCCAGTGCCACGTAGCCTTGGAACCGAATCTGCCTGGTCTCGCGCCATTGGCCATACTCGAAGAGCAGCAGGCCGAAGGCAGCGATACCCAGCGCTACGGCTATCGGCTGCAGCTCGCTCCAGATCATCCATGCGGCGAGTGCCGATGCGGCCCACGTGTAAATGTGCCGCAACTCGCTTTTGCGCGCTCTCTCTGGCAGGCGCACAAAACGCGCGATGAGGTAAAAGGCAGCGACGATTAACGTAACCGTGATCAGCCGCAGGTCGATGCCGTGCCATTTACTGTCGAGAAAGAGATTGAACGAGACTGCTTCGATTGCGGCGAGCAGAGACAGAATATGAGCTTGCCAGGGAAGTTCCTCCGCAGAGAAGAAGCGATCGGTCAAGACAAGAGCTAGCGCAAAGCCAGCCCAAATCGGCGCGAGCCACGCTTGTGGCGACTCGTGCCACGCTAAAGCTCCCAGCAATGCGGTCGCTGCCCAGGTGTGCACCCATGCAATGCCGCGGCGATAGGCAGCATCTTTGACTGTGCAGAAGCGCGAGACAGCATAGAATGCCGCGGCGCACAATAGGATCGGAACGTAGCGATCGCGAGCGCCGGCCGCAAAAAGATTGACGAAGAACAGTTGCAGGGCAACCGCTACGGCGAGCACATGCTGCTGGTATGCCAAGGTGCCGATGCGCAGGCGTCGGGCGACAAGGCTGAGTGCGACGGCGAAAGCCATCCAAACTGGCGCCACCCAGACCGGAGCTACGTCGAGCCACACGAGCAGGGCGACAAAGAGCGAACCAACCCAGAGTGTGACATTACGCAGGTAGATGCGCTCGTCCTGCGCACTGGAGAGCCACGCAGTTACGTAGAAGATTGCGGCAAGGAGTGGCAGTGTCAGGTACCGGACCGCGATGTGCTGCGGGTACTGGATGGAAAAGTGGCAATCGGCGATGAGGCCCTGAATCGTGGCGGCAACGAGTAAGGCACAGGATTGAAAGAGCAGGTGCCGGTCGTTGAGCCAGCGCACTCCCGCGGCGGCGCCGAGCATCAGTGCGGCCCATGCGATGGCCGTCCAATCGGCGGTAAAGATGGCCCAGGCGCCGAGGAAGACTGTGAAACAGCCGATGTAGCTCTGTGCAACAGCCGCAAATTCATCGAAGCCGGCAAAGAGTTCCTTCCATTTGCGGCGGAGGAAGTGCGCGTTGAAGTAGAAGACCGCGGCGCAGGTGAGCAGCAGAACGCCATCTTGAATACGCGGCACGTTGGAGTGCTGGCGGAAATCGATGAGATTGCTGGCTTCATAGCCCACCAGGAGGCCTGTGATTACTCCGCCCAGGAGACCGATGCGCCGGAAGATAATTTCTTTTTGCAGAATGCCGGCGGCCAGGAGCGCTTCGGCGGCGATCATCCAGAAGAAGGCAATGTTATTGCCGCTGAACTTGAAGGGTACAGCGGCGAAGATGAGAATGCTGCCGACGATGGTGAGCAGCGTGAAGGCCACGCGGCGGCGGCGCGTGATGGGGAGCTGGCCGAAGGCGAATTCCATTGCGCCCAGCCCGAGCAACCCATAGAAGGCAAGCTCCGGATGCGTCGATTGAAACTTCATCACTGCACCCAGGAGGATGGTGTTGAGAAGTGCGGAGATGGTAGAGACTTTCTCCGCGCGAGGATTCGCGATCCGACGCGCAACGTACGAGATGCGAAAGATGGCCCAATAGCAGATGAGAATCGAGGCGCTGGCCCAGAACTCTGGGAAGTGCCGTCCGGCGAAGCCGTCGGGGTAGAGCTTGTAGAGCCAATAGAAATGGTTGGCGTAAGTGGCCACGATGCCGAAGGCTTCCAGTTCGAACCAGCCCATGCGCAGTGCGATGGCCGCAATGCCGAGAGCAAGGATGATTCCCGCAGCCAAGGCGTAGATGGTGTCCTGGCTCAACGCTACGGTTGAGAAGGCCAGCAGAAACGCCAGGCCTGTGACCACCTGCGAGCGATAGCGCAGCGTATGCGTCACCATGCCGGCTGCAACGATAAACATGAGGATGCAATCGATGGTGTTCGAGTTGAGCACGGCCATGGCTGCGACATGATTCATCGCGTAGGTGGTGAAGAACAGCATCGCCCAACCGCCGCCGATGCCGGCGCGGGCCACTAATCGGTAGCGATCCTTGCTTTCGTAGCGGATGCCCGCGCCCAGCATCGCGGCGCCTGCCGCGTAGAGGAGACCGACGCGGGCGCCCGGACCCATAGCCGCAAAAGCGTATTGGCCGAGAAACGCAAAGCCCAGAACGAGCAGAACAATGCCCATTTTGGCAAAGATGTTCATGCCCAGCAGTTCTTCGAGAGGCAATGTTGCGCCCAAGCGTTCTCGAAAGGTTTTGCGCGGCGGCCGTGGCTCTTGGTAGACAAAGCGCGGAGGAGGAACCGAGCTTTGCTGGTGCGCCGCTTGCGTCGCTGGGCGATCAGACGTCGAAGCGAATTGTGCTGGCGCCGGTGGTGCTGCCTGAGGCGGAGTGAAAGCAGGGACCGGCGGGAGTTCGGGCCACCGCTGCGCGGGTGGAATCTGTACTGGCGCTGGCGGAGGTGGAGCGGATGCGGTTTGTTGGAGCACTGTGGCTTCGGCGCGTTGCGTCTCAAATGGCTCTTTGGCCTTCGCGCTCACGGGTTCCGGAGTTGCAGGCGCGGTCGCAGCTGGCGTGGTCTCGGATGCCTTTGCCGGCGCTTTTTCCGGTGAAGCAGGCTGCGAAAAGTGCGAGATCTGCTGCCTGAGCCTGAAAATCTCTCCAGCCAAATCTGATATCTTGTCGCGATACTCCCGGATATGGCTGTCCAGATCTCTGCGAAGGTTGGAAACTCCGACAAAAGCGGCGATTGTCATGATGACAAGCACAACAGAGACAATTGCGATGATGCCCAATAAAACCAGGAAGAACTCCATCTTGATGTCCTCCTTCAAGAACACTCAAACGCGTTCAGCGTTGGAACGAAACATGCGGCCTCTCTTTCAGTACTTCGCGCAGCTCATTCCGCGGTCAACACACTGCTGTTCATTGCATCTTGAGCGAGCGCCCTGATCGCTCGCAGATCCGTTTTGCCCGTGCCCAGTTGCGGAATCGCGTCGGCATGAACAAACTGATTGGGCTTCGGCTTCCAAAGCGCAGGAAGATCGCATTGCGCAAAACGCTCCAGCACAGGCGCAAGTTTTGCTTCTGGCAATGTATGAATCACCACGATCCGCTCTCCCTTCTTTTCGTCGGGCACAGCGGTTACGGCGAAAACCTGCTCGGTGGTCTTGGCGAGTTCGTTCAGCTTTTCTTCGATGCGGATGTGCGGCACCATCTCGCCGCCAATCTTACTGAAGCGCGAGAGCCGGTCTGTGATGGTGAGAAAACCATCCTCTTCGATGGTTGCGATGTCGCCGGTCGTGTACCAGCCGTCGTGCAGAACTTCGGCTGTCTTTGCGGGCTTGCAGAGATAGCCGCGCATGACGTTTGGCCCCTTCACCAGCAGCATGCCTGAGGTTCCCGGCTGCACCGGCTGGCCGGTGTCGATATCGACGATGCGGACGGAGACGCCCGGCAACGGATGCCCGATCTTGCCGCGCCTCGCTCCGACCTGGCGGAAGCCCGGCGCGCGAAAGTCCCTACCATTGACCGTCACTACGGGCGAGCACTCGGTGCAGCCGTAGCCCTCGAGCGGACGTATGCCGAACTGATCTTCGAAGGCCAGAGCTATGCGGTCCGGAAGCTTCTCGGCGCCGACCAGAACATATTCGAGCGAGCCGAAACTCTCTGGCGTGCAACGCCGCATGTAGCCCTGCAGAAAAGTTGGCGTGGCGATCATGAAAGTGACTTTGTACTTTTCCACCAGCCCGCCGATGACCTGCGCATCGAGCGGATTGGGATGGAAGACGACGCCGACACCCTGCATGGCCGGCAGCCACAATCCTGCGGTGAAGCCGAAGGAGTGAAAGAAGGGAAGAATCCCCAGAATCTTGTCGCGGCTGCCGAGCATGAAGACCTGGCTAACCTGGCTGATGTTCGCCATGATATTGAAGTGCGAGAGCATCACGCCCTTGGGATCGCCTGTGCTGCCGCTGGAAAAGATCACTGTCGCGAGTTGATCCATCTGCGCCGCGCGGCCGCGCCCGGCAGGTTCGAAAGCAGGCTTCACGCGGTGCGCGCCTAGTATGCGCTTGACCAGGCTGGTCGGCGTGAGCCACGCCATGAGAACCGCCATGAATTTCTCGGCCATCCGTGGTTGGCCCAACGCCTCTTCGAGCAGCAAAGTCCGGCCCGGGATTTCGAGGGCAGGAAAGCGCTCCAGGAGTGCCTTCGAGGTGATCACCACATCGATGCCACACTGTGCGGCGCAACTGGCAATCGTGGCGCTCGACGCCGTGTAATTCAGATTGACCGGGATGCGGCCCATCAGCATAAGGGCGTAGTTGGTGATCGCTCCGCCGACGGAAGGAGGCAGCAACAGGCCCACCATAGTTTGCTCGCCGACCTGCCCGCGGAGCCGCCGTGCAATGAACATCGTCTTTGTGAGCGCCGAGCCGAAGCTCATCTTCTCTGTCTTTGCGTCAGCGGCGAAGAACTGCAACGGGCGGCGGCGTGCAGTCTGCACAAAGGCGCGGTCCAGAGTTTTCATCCGCGGCTTGCGCTGCTCGAATGCTTCGGCCTGTAGCTCCTGCACGGCAGCACGCACGGCGATCGCCGACGTGTGCGGAGGCATCGGTTTGCCGAAGCTCACGGTAACGCGGTACGGAATCTGGTGCGGCATCTTCCACAGGAACCGTCCGCGCTCGAAGCTGAAGATGCTGCCCCACACGCCGTCGAGATTTACGGGAACGATCGGCACTTCAACGTCCTTCATGATCCGCTCGAGGCCGCGGCGGAAAGGCAGCATCTGGCCGGTACGCGTGATTTGGCCTTCGGCAAAGATGCAGACGATTTCGTCGTTGCGAAGAGCTTCGGTGGCGATCTTCAGTGAGTGCAGCATCTCGCGCGGATGCAGTTCGCTCGAGATCGGTATGGCTTTGACCATGCGGGCGAACGGCCGCACCAGCCAGTGGTCGTAGATGCCCTGGTACATGATGAAGCGGATGGGCCGGTCGGTCGCGGCCACCAGCAGCGCTACGTCGACAAACGACATGTGATTCGAGACCAGCAGTGCGCCTGTGCGTTCGGGAAAGTTTTCGCGGCCCAGGACGCGCACATGATAGATCGTTCGCGTCACGAAGAAGAGAACCAGCCGTCCGAGCCACTCCGGGAGCAAATAGAGCACATACGCCGTGCTGAACGCCGTAATCAACGATGTGGCAACGATCACGCCTCGCGGGTCGAGATGCACCCACTTGGTGAAGACGAAGTACACGCCGGCGGAGGCGGCGATGCCGGCGAAGGAGAGCAGATTCGCAGCGGCAATGATGCCGCCTTTTTGTTTAGGCGCCGGCCTGTGCTGTATGAGCGCATTCACCGGCACGGCGTAAAAGCCGGCCCAGAATCCCAGGAAGCCCAATAGCACAGCCGAACCGAGGAGGCCGTGCGGCCGGATGCCGAGCAACAGGCCCGTCACTGTCATGCCGATCGAGCCGAGCGGAATCAATCCGTACTCGATTTTGTTATCGCTGATCCAACCGGCAACCATGCTGCCCAGGCCGATACCGATCGCGAGAGTCGCATTCAGATAACCGGTCTTGGTCTGCCCCACATGCAGCACATCCGGCCCGTAGACCACGATTGTTGAAAATAACAGCGAACCCAGAAACCAGAAATAGGTGTTGCCGAGCACGGCGAGAAACAGTGTGCGATCTTTGCGCATGATGCCCATCTGCGTCCAAAGGTCGCCGAGCACATTTGCCTGGAACGGCTTCTTCGGTGCAGCGGCCGGCACGCGGTCGATGCCGAGGCTTGTTACTAGGCCAGCTACGGCCAGGCCCAGCAGCACATAGCCCGCATAGACCTCGTGGCCAGCGAAGTGTTCGCCCATCCATGCGCCGCCGACCGTGCCCAGAATAATCGCGATAAACGTGCCGAGTTCGATGACGCCGTTGCCCCAGGAGAGACGGCGCTCCGGCAAAAGCTCGGGCAGCAATCCATATTTGGATGGTCCGAAGAGTGCGGCCTGGCTGGCCACCAGCGTGAGCGCGGCCAGTGTCAGCGCCAGTGTGTGTGTTGCCAGCCCGGCTGTGGCCAGCAGCATCGATCCGAACTCCATGACCTTCGTCCAGATCGTTACCTGGCGCTTGCTGAAGCGGTCGGCGAGCCAGCCGCCCGGCATGCTCAAAAGCAGGAAGGGAATCGAAAACAGGAAGGTGACGAATGGAACGAGCTTATCGCGCTCCGCTACCTGCATCTGCATGCCGACGATCATCGACAGCAGAAGATTGCGCAGAATGTTGTCGCTGAATGCGCCCTGAAACTGCGTGGCAATCAGCGCCCAAAAGCCGCGTTCGCCGCGTTGCTCGCTCGCGCCCATCATCGTGTCGGGCAGGTTTGCTTCAGTTCTGTCGGCCATCTTCGATTCCATCTCCCAGCTCCCTAAATACGGCAACAACATCCTGAGAGTAGTCGCAATTCGCACCCTGGAAGGGCCTATGCAGACAGTTTCTGGAGTGTCACAAAAATTGCGATGTATCGGAAAACTGCGCCAGATCGTCGCGCACGGCGTCGGAAAGGATCGGGAACACAAAGATGCGAGGGCTCCTGGGCAGGGCGCGGTTCGCCGCCGTCCTGGCATCGCACACGATAGCCCCGGTCTGCTCCAGCCCGCGCAGCCACCGCGGCTTGCGCGGATCGCGCACCACGAGCAGTTCCGCGTCCACGCCTGCCGCTTCCAGCATGGTTCGCCCGATATCGCGAAAGTCGTCCCAATGCGAAACCACGCCAATCAGCCTTCCCTTGAGAGAAGGCAGCTCCGGCCCCAGCCATTTTGTGGCAGAGCGGATTTGCAGCGTGACCAGCTCAAGTCCGGCCGGCAACAGGGCGCGCACTGCCTCGGTCTTGGTCGGCCGGCAGAGAGGAACGGCTGCTTCGAGCGCTTCTGGCCGCATCGCTTCATCGAATGAGATCGCAGTCACCGGCCAGGATGTGATTTTTCGCAATTCTTCCAGCAGAAGCTCGCGCGCATCGGCGTCAGGATCAACCAGCACAAACCGGTTCGGAGGCGGCCAGGCAGTCCACTCCGCGACACGCTTGCGAATCGTTGCTGCAGGCAGGCGCAACTCACGCACCGCGCGGAAGAACCCAACAATGTGCTGGTCCAGAATCTGTTCCGGCGTGGTCGCTGGTTTGGCGCTCTTCACATAGACGCCGCTGCCATGCCGCTGCTCCACCCATCCCTGCTCGGCCAGCTCGCGGTATCCGGCGCTCGCCGTGTTGGGATGGATGCTGAAGCGCCGCGCCAGCTCTCGCGTGCTCGGCAGGCGGTCGCCGGGCTTTAGGTCGCCGCTGAGAATCGCCAGCACCACCTGCGTGGCCAGCTGCCGGTAAATTGGAACGGCACTCGTCGGAGAGAACCAGAGCCTCACTGCCGTATTTCCGTCCGTTCGGGAACTAATTTGAGTGGCGCTAAAACGATAGCATACGGTGTGGCATTTTCAATGGATGGAATGTATCGAAGCGCCGCAAGCCGTTTATGTCGGCGGCACGAGCGCATTGCCGCTCTTGGCATGAACGCCATCGTGCATTTCGTTGTGGAAAGGAATTAATTTTTTGGCCTGACTGCCCTCTTAGAAACGTGAAATTTCGCGATGAAAGTCCGGCCGGAGACTGTATTTAGTTGCGCGACGCACGATGAAACCTGATCCACGGCAGAAGGAAGTCAACTTACCGAAGGTTGCCAGCATGTAAGGGATCTGCCGCATACGCGTAATACGCGGTTCTGGTTGCGCAGGATCGCTCATGAGCGTTCGTTTGCGCAGCCCTACGCAGACTCCTGCACCTTCATCACGAAACAAGTAATGGTAGCCTCTCCCGTGAGCAGCATCTGATGCGGCGTGCCAGCAGGCACATGCATCAGGTCGCCTGACCGAAGAGATTGCGGAGCACCGCCATCGATCGATGTGCCGCGCATTTCTCCGGGCGCAACCATGTGCGCGTCAGTGACTGTGCCGCCGGTGACGAGTGTGGCCGCTCCTGAGAGCACGATAAACAGATCTGCAAACCGTTCGTGTACCTCCGCTTCGCCGCTGCGGCTGCGGAAAGAGAGCATGGCGATATGCTGTGGGTACTCCTTAAGCGTCTCCGACGCGGAGCCGTTGCCGAGCTTCGCCATCTTTCGCAGGTACGCAGCACGCTCCAGCAGCACCGCCGGCGACCAGTGATCGACAGGATTATTCGCCTTTCGTGGCGCAGGGCCAATCGCATCGAACGAAACGTCCTTCAGAATTGCCTTTTCAATCTGTTCCATCGATTCCCTCGATCCGATCCAAGTACAGTTCTCAAAGGCCTGCCAGCTTGCGTGCGCGCCTAAAGACGTTCAAGAACATAGTTCGCGTCAGCTTGCCGGTATTGGTGTTTTGCAGCGATGGATGATAGCTGCAAATGGCGATGAGTCCGTCTGGAAGCGTGTACTCTGCTGCGTGCGCAAAAACGTGCTGCGAGCGCTTGAGGGTATGGCCCAGCCGTGCCTCGTGCGCCAGCAGTCCGTCGAATGCGATGCGGCCCAGGCAGACCACCACGCGCAACTCCGGGAGCAGTGCCATCTCGAGGTCGAGCCACGGCGCGCAGTTACGCAGCTCTTCCGGCGTGGGCTTATTGTCCGGTGGCGCGCACCGTCCAACGGAGGTGATCCAGAGGCCGTAAAGTTTCATGCCGTCGTCGCGGGAGGTTGCAGTGGGCTGCGAGGCAAACCCTGATTCGTGCAGCACCGGATACAAGAAATCGCCGGAGCCGTCGCCGGTGAAAGGCCGCCCGGTGCGATTCGACCCGTGCGCGCCCGGCGCGAGGCCCAGCGCCAGCACGCGAGCGTTGGGGTCGCCGAACGATGGCACGGGACGGCCCCAGTATTCCCAGGCGGCATAAGCGCGGCGGCGCTTTTGCGCAATTTCAGCGCAATGCGCGCGCAGCCGCGGACACAGCTCGCAGGCGACAATGCGCGCGTTGAGTGCCTGAAGAGTTGCGGGGCCAGCCATGAGGGCATTTTAATTCTGTCTGGCTATTGCGCGACCGGTCGTTGTGATTGTGATTCGAAGGGGCGAGCAACTCGTGTGCCATACTGATTCTGTCTTTCGTGCGCGCGCGCAGTAAGGAATGAAGTAATTGCCAGGTCAACCCAACCCGGAACTGTTGCGCCACGTGATTGCGCGGGCCACGGAGAATGTTGCCAACAACAAGGGTGGACCGTTCGCAGCTGCGATCGTGCGCGACGGCAAAATCGTGGGCGAAGGCGCGAACTGCGTGACGTCGACCAACGATCCAACGGCGCATGCCGAGGTGACTGCCATCCGGGTTGCCGCCAAAGCGCTCGGAACCTTCACGCTAGCAGGCTGCGAGCTGTACACGAGTTGCGAGCCGTGCCCGATGTGCCTGGCGGCCGCGTATTGGGCGCGGCTCGATGCGATTTACTTCGGCGCCAGCGCCGCCGACGCTGCACGCGCCGGTTTTGACGATGCATTTCTCTATGCGGAGTTTCGGAAGGATTCGGACGTGCGAAAACTCCGCGCAACACAGTTGCTTGGCGACGAGGCGTGGGCCAGCTTTGCCGCTTGGATCGCCTCGCCCAATAAGATCGAGTACTAGTCGAGAAGAATTCGCATGAGCGCTGTTGCCACCGCCGCCACGAAGATCGGCACCAAACCCCTGCTCATTCGGCGCGCCGCCGTGCTCGGCGCGGGAACCATGGGCTCGCGCATCGCCGCGCATCTGGCCAACGCCGGAATCCCCACGCTGTTGCTTGACCTTCCTCCAAAACCTGGAAGCGCGGAGCGCGCACTGGCCTTCGCCGCGCTGGAATCACTCGCCAAAGCGAAGCCTGCTGCATTGTTCGAACCCTCACTAGCCCGGCTGATCACGCCGGGTACGTTTGACGAGGACACGCCAAGGATCGCCGAGTGCGACTGGGTCGTCGAAGCCGTAGCCGAGAATCTCGAGATCAAGACGGCGCTGCTCTCGCGCGTTGTGCTGCATCTGGCGCCGCTTGCGATCCTCACCACGAACACGTCGGGACTGCCTATCGCGCGCATCGCTGCTGCTGTTCCCGATGTGCGCGGCCGTTTTTTCGGCACACACTTTTTCAATCCGCCGCGCTACATGCGCCTTCTCGAAGTGATCCCTACACCGGAATCCGATCCCGCGTTGGTGGCCGCGTTTTCTGCCTTTGCCGATCGCCTGCTCGGCAAGCAAGTGGTTTTTGCGCGCGACACGCCCAACTTCATCGCTAACCGCATCGGCATTGCCGTGATGTTTAACGCTGTGAATCTAATGCTGGAGCAAGGGCTCACGATCGAAGAGGTCGATGCGCTCACCGGACCTGCGATCGGCTGGCCGCGTACCGGAACCTTCCGCCTCGCCGATCTTGTGGGGATCGATATTCTGGCGCATGTCGCGGGAAATTTCCCTGAAGGCGTGAGCGGCGGCAGATTCGAGCCCATTCTCAATGAATTGCTCAAGCGCGGCTGGGTTGGCGATAAAGCCGGACAGGGTTTCTACAAAAAGATTCGCGGCGCGGATGGGAAAGACGAGCGGCTGGTCCTCGATCTTGCGACACTCGACTATCGGCCAGCTAAAAAGCCTGCACTGCCCGCGCTTGAGATGGCGAAAAACGCAGCCACGCTAACCGAGCGCCTGCGCCTGTTGCTCGCGAACGACCCGGCGAAGGACAAGGCCGCGGCTTTTCTATGGCCGTTGCTCGCCTCGCTGTGGAACTTTGCCGCGGAGCGCATCGGCGAAGCTGCCGATGACGCGCCCTCGATCGACGCCGCCATGCACGCCGGCTTCAACTGGGAGATGGGTCCATTTGAGATGTGGGATGCGGCGGGCGTCGTCGATTCCGTCGTGCGGATGAAGGCTCTGCATCTGCCGGTTGGCGGTCCCGTGCTCGACCTCATTGCAGCCGGGCGCTCCAGTTGGTATTCGCAGGATAAAGAGCAATGCTACGAGCCCGTCACTGGGCAGACGCTCCCCGTTGCCACTGTTCCGGGCCACGCGCGCGTCGCTGATTTTCGTCGCACGCATCCGCCGCCGCGGACAAATCCCGGCGCGTCGCTTGTAGATCTCGGCGACGGCATTGGTTGCATCGAATTGCACTCGCTGAAGAATGCAATCGGCGGCGACGTGATCGCGATGATCTCGGCCGTTCTCAATCCTGCGAGCGACGACGTGCGCGATTTCGCGGGCTTCGTAATCACGGGCGACCGCGAGAACTTCTCCGTGGGGGCAAACCTGATGCAGCTTTTGCTTGCGGCTCAGGAGGGCGAGTGGGATGAGTTGTCGCGCGTGATTCGCCAGTTCCAGCAGATGACGGCGGCCATTAAGTTCTGCTCGCGGCCGGTGGTGGCCGCGCCATTCGGCCTCACGCTCGGCGGCGGTGCGGAGATTTGCCTGCACGCAACGCGGCGGCAGCCCCACGCGGAGACATACCTGGGGCTGGTCGAGGCCGGCGTCGGTCTGATCCCCGCGGGCGGCGGAACAAAAGAAATGTTGCTGCGGGCTTATGACGCGGCCGCCACGTTCGCGCCACCCGATCCCAAAGACCCGCCGGCGCGGTTTGCGCAATCCGGCGAATTTGTTACGGCGCTCAAACGCGTGCTGGAGACAATTGCGATGGCCAAGGTCTCCACGTCCGCGGCGGAGGCACGTTCGTTGGGCCTGCTTTCCGCAGCCGATCGCATCACCATGAACCGCGAGCGCCTGCTGCTTGACGCAAAAGCGCAGGCCGCGGTGCTGGCTGAAACCGGCTACACGGCGCAGAAACCACGCACACAAATCCCCGCTCCTGGCACGGCTGCACTGGCCACGCTTGAGATGGGCATTTATCTGATGGGCGAGGCAGGTTACGCGTCGGAGCACGACCAGAAAGTTGCCCGCTGGGCGGCGTACATTCTATGCGGCGGGCGTGTCACGCCGGGAACGCCGGTCAGCGAGCAATATCTGCTGGACCTGGAGCGTGAGGCGTTTCTATCGCTGTGTGGCGAGCGCAAGACGCAGGAGCGCATCGCGCACACGCTCAAAACCGGCAGGCCGCTGCGGAATTGATTCCAGTGTGTTTTACGCAGTTGCAGTTCGGCTTCGCTCCGCATAAAGTTCTCCTAAGAGAGTACGATGGTTCGCGCCGGTTCTGAAATGAAAGTTCTTCTCGGGCTCGTTTTTGCTGCCTGTCTTGCTGCTCGGGTCCATTCGCAGGATACGGACGCAAATTCACTCAATCGCTCCGGTCAGGTGACGGTCGACGGCCAGTCCACTCCTTATCTCATCCGGCATCTGCCGGTGAATGCATTTCCCCAGCTGCCGGCTGTAGTTCAAGATGAGCTCACGCGGCGCGGCTGCACGATTCCACAAACGTATGAGGCGCATCAGCCTGAGAACGTCGTGAATGCGAGTTTGGAGCGACGCGGTTCGTCCGACTGGGCTGTGCTTTGCTCGGCCGATGGCCAGGTTTCGCTGCTGGTCTTTTTTGCGAACGGAGGCGGACCCACGGTGTTGGCAACCGCGCCGGAGACCGATCGGCTGCAGGCACACGGGACGAGCGGAGTGCTCGGGTTCAATTGGGCCATCGATCCGGCATCGCCGGAAACGGTGCACGAAGCGCAACTCGGCGTGAGCCATCCGCTGCCGCGGCTCAACCACGATGCGCTGGCCGATTCTGTGATCGACCAGAAGACGATTTACCGCGTCTACGTGAACGGCGCCTGGACGGTCGTCGATACAGGGAATTAGCATCGCGATCAGGGACCGCGGCTCGCATCAGCGAGCGCTGACTCGCTAACCCGCTGGAGTTGCTCATGCCCGAAGCCGTTCTCGTCGCTGCTGTTCGCACGCCAGTGGGCCGCGCTCCGAAGGGCGCGCTCTCGACCACTCGCCCCGACGACCTTGCCGCAACTGCGTTGAGCGGGGCTTTGGAGAGGGTTCCGAGTCTAGACAAAAGCTCCATCGACGACGTGATTCTCGGCTGCGCGCAGCCCGAGGGCGAACAGGGCTTCAACATCGCGCGCATGGCGGCGTTGCGCGCGGGATTGCCGGTGGAGATTCCCGGTGCGACCGTGAATCGCCTTTGCGCGTCGGGGCTTGAGGCCATCGCGATTGCCGCCGAGCGCATTCGCTCGGGCACTACGCGGGTTGTCGTTGCCGGCGGCGCGGAATCGATGAGCATGATTCCCATGGGCGGCAACAAGCCCAGCCCGAATCCCTGGCTCGCTGCGAACTATCCAGCCTCGCTGCTCACCATGGGCCTGACGGCCGAACGCGTGGCGCGCCATTACGCGATCTCGCGCGAGGATCAGGATGCCTTCGCGCTGGCGAGCCACCAGAGGGCACTCGCCGCGCAGGCCGCTGGACGATTCGCGGAAGAGATTGTTCCGGTGCGCATCGCGATGGCTTCACCCGATGGGAAGCCAGGCAAAATTCAGGTTCAGGAGAAGGAGTTTTCTTTGGACGAGGGCCCGCGTGCAGACACTTCTGCCGAAGCACTCGCACAGCTCAAGCCCGTGTTTCACGCGCAGGGTACGGTGACGGCGGGCAACTCCTCGCAAACTTCCGATGGCGCTGCCGCGGTGGTTCTGGTTGAAGCCGGCCGCGCGCGCGAGCTCGGCCTCAAACCAATTGCGCGGCTGGTTTCGTATGCTGTGACGGGTTGCGCACCGGAGGAGATGGGCATCGGCCCCATCACGGCAATTCCGAAAGCTCTGAAGCTCGCCGGCCTGACGCTCAACGACATCGACCTGATCGAATTGAACGAGGCTTTCGCGGCGCAGGCGCTGGCCATCATGCGCACGCTCTCGCTTGATCCCACGCGCGTAAACGTCAACGGCGGCGCTATCGCGCTCGGTCACCCGCTTGGCTGCACGGGGGCTAAACTCACCGCAACTCTCCTGCACGAGATGAAGCAGCGTAGCGCTAAATATGGAATGGTGACGATGTGTGTGGGCGGCGGTATGGGGGCGGCGGGGGTTTTTGAGCGGCTGTAATTGGTTTGCGGCAGAAAATCCGGGGCTATCGCTCGATCAGTTCCGTCGATTCAATGTCGTAGCTCAGTAGGCGAAACTGATCGCCAGACTTGATCCAAGCAAATGTCTCTGTTCCCGTAGCATCTTTTGAAAACGTCGTCTCGCAAACCAGTCGGAGGGTCGTTCCCGATGTGGTCGCATTGATATTGAAGCCATGTTGCTTGCAGTCCTGGGGCGCTCCCAATTTGCGCGCCACGGCAGAGAACAGCGCGTCTGATTCTTTTCGGGTCACGGCATTCTTGTAACGCTGATCGGCGGCGTCATAGATCCCGGCCAAATCGCCATTCGTCATCTTCTGGTGCATTGTGGCGGCCAGCGTCTGTGCCTGTTGCTCGCCATTCGCCAACGTGTTTAAACAGCCACCGAAACACCCCGCGATCCCTGTACACATGAAGAGCAGGCCAAGCGCCAGCGCAGGTGCTGTTCCATGATTTGAGCGCCGGGGCGATACTGCGCTAGTCTCTTGCATTTACGCTCTCCTTCTGGTAACGCGCTCACCACTCAATGCTGAATCACATGCATCCTATCGCCGCAATCGCCGCAAGTAAAGGGGTAATCACCTAAGCGCACGATAACTAGTTTTTGAAGAACTCCCCATGCCCCCCGTTCGCCCACGGATCGTAGTGCGCGGCGAACTCTGCGCGCTGCTGAATGCTGGGATGGCTGTAGAGCCAGAAGACTACGAACGGGTTGGGATGCGGGTCTTCGAGCCATGCAGCGCCGAGATCGTTGAAGGCGGCAACCGCGGTTTTTTGAGGGTCGGGAACGATGCCGTGAATGGCCTCCTGACCGTACACGTCGGCCTGATGTTCGAAGTGGCGGCTGACGGCGTTCGCTACGGGGTCGCCGAGGAACGACGCCAACGAAAAGACAAAAAGCAGCGCGACGAATCCCGTTCTTGATCCGAGATCGTTGGCGCCCCATCGTACGCCAAAGCGCTTGATGAGCCAGACGGCAAAAGCGGCGCAAGCCCAGTAGACAAAGAACAGGCCAACCGCCGAGCACCCGAACCCCTTTGCAAGATGATGCAGAACGTAGTGCCCGCTCTCGTGGCCGAAGATGAACAGGATCTCGTCGTTGGGAATGCGGCCGGCCGTTGTGTCCCACACCACAATGCGCTTAGTCGCGCCAAGGCCGGAAACGTAGGCATTGAGGCCGTTGCTCTTCGCGCTGGCCTTCATCAGGAACATGCGGGAGGGCGGAATGTCGGTTCCGGTGCGCGCCACAACTTTCTCGAGTTCGGCGACGAGCGCCGGGTGATTTTTCTGGAGCGGCTCGAATTGAAAGAAAAGCGGCTCGAAAAACGGTTCGGCGAACATGAGGAGCGCCAGGATGGGCAGGGTCACGGCCCAGGCTGCGAGCCAGTACCTGCGCGGCCAGCGGCGCACGATCCAATGGAAGAGCAACAGGATCGGCGCGCCGAAAACGACCGCCAATCCCAGCGACTTCGCCTGATCGCCCAGCCAACTACTCCATGGCTCGACGCTGATTCCGTAGGCGCGCTCAAAGTGATGCGCGACGGCATCGAGCGGCAGACTGGCAAGCGTAGTGACGATGAAGAATGCAGCGAAGAACACCAGTCCTTGCACCCAGTGGCGGCTGGATATCCATTGCATCCAGCGCTCGATCGCGGCCCAGCCGCGCGTGGCAAGGAGCAGCCACAAAAAGACCAGTCCCCACACCGCTCCGGCAAAATCGAGAGTAATGCGGATGCGGCTGAGTGCGACGGCCTTGGCGAGTTTGTCAGGCGGAAGCGTGTAAGCGTCGTGTGCAGAGGCTGGCGCGGGCGCGGAAGTTGCCGTCGAGTCGGGAGATGGCGTAGGCGAGACCGTTTGGGCGTTCAAAGGAAGGGAAGCAAGACCGGCCAGCAGTGCGAGCAAGGAAATGGCCCGCAACAATCGGCGTTCAAATGTCATGGCAGCCCTCAAGGGGTAACGCTCCCACACAGTCTGCTTATTTCGTCTGTCTGATGGGTGTTGAAAAACAACCGCAGATCCTTCAACTCCGTCCGCTGCGGCGGACTTCGCTCAGGATGACAACGGAATTCATGTTACGAACTTCGATTACAGGACGCTAAGGTGATTATCGTTTCGACGCCTGCTTACTACTCTTTGTTTTCTTCCACGCGCCGACAATGGCTCCCATCAGCAGCATGGCTACCAGCCAGAAGATGATGTTGAGCGCGAACAGGGAGTAGCTGCGCACTTCGAATACAGACTCGGTGGCGCGGATGGGCAGCACACAGCCCAGCCATAAGCCTGCAGCCACCTTCATGCCGCGCATCGCGGTTTGTGCGCCGGTGAGCTGCGTAAGACTTGATATGAGGGTGGCAAGCAGTCCCATGGCGAGCATGGCTGTGGCGGACTGCACCAGTTGGCTGGCGCCGTTGCCGGCCAACCACACACGATCGCGCCCGATTCCGTTGAGCCAAACGTCCATGAAGATCGTGTAGTAGATCGCCAGAAAGAGAATGCTTGCGACCGCAGCTACGGCGATGGCCAGATAGTTATGCCGCACACGCGGCGATATCATCGGCATTTCGTTCCCCCATCGCTCCTTCAACACGCGGGCTGCGGCTCTCAATTTGCCGCCGGCATTCCTGCCCAAACCATTCCCGCCGAATTCTAGACTATTCTCGCACTGTTGCCGCAGGACGATATTCTTGAGCAGATCGCCATGAGACCGGCGGGCACTGAAAAGACCATGAACAGCGCCGCGCTACAGCTTTGGTTTGCTTATCCCGGCGATCTCGCCGAGCCCGAGGTCGAGGAGGCGTGCGTCGCGGTTCTCGACGACGCCGAGCGCGCTCGCGCGGCTCGTTTTAAGTTCGAGAAGCATCGGCGGGAATATATTGCCACCCATGCCTTGACGCGTGCCGCTCTCTCTCTCGCGCATACGCTGCCGCCGCAATCGTGGAGTTTCAGTTGCAACAAGTTCGGCAAGCCATTCCCCGTTCCGGAGTCTGGCCTTCGCTTCAATCAATCGAACAGTGTAGAGCTGGCGGTGTGTCTCGTGTCGCTCGCGAACTCCATCAGTGGCGCTCCCGTAGAAGTCGGCGTGGACGTGGAATCCTTCGCCCGTGCCGCGGAGATCGTTCCGCTGGCGCCGCGCGTCTTCTCCGCGGCCGAGCGTGCGCAACTCAACGCCTTGCCCGCCGCAAAGCGTCCGGATCGCGCGCTGTCGCTCTGGACTTTCAAAGAGGCCTACATCAAGGCGCGAGGCATGGGCCTTTCGCTTCCGCTGCAGGAGATTTCGTTTCTCTTTGACGGGCCGAAGATTGACGGGCCGCAGACGATTCGCTTTGCAGTCGAGCCGGGTGTCGAGGACGATCCCGCGCGCTGGCGGTTTTGCCGGTTCGACCATGCGGGGCACCGCATCGCACTGGCGGTTGAAGCGGCTGCCGTATGCAATCCGGAGATCTTCGAGGCCCGTCCGCCACTCTCACCCCCGATGCGTCTGGAGTTGGGCACTCCTGTTTGGTTCTCCGTTTGAACGACCGCGGGGTGACTGCGAAGTTTCGCCGCATTTGCGCTTTATGCGCCTCGAAAGCACCGTCAGAATCAGAACTTTTCCACAATCGAACCTCCGCCAATGGCGCCAGGCAAATGCGCCGCGGAGAGCGCATCCGAAAGCCGCCGTTCATGGCCTATTCATCTCAATCTGTGAACTTTCTCTGCACCTTCGCTGCCGGTTTCGGCATCCATCCTTGTAGAAGCGCACTAGGTCCGAACCTTTACAATCCGAACGAAGGAGAAATTCCCCAATGGCATACGAATTACCGCCGCTTCCCTACGACTACAAGGCGCTTGAGCCCTTCATCGACACCGAAACCATGCATCTGCATCACGACAAGCACCACCAGGCCTATGTCAACAATGTGAACGCCGCGCTGGCCAGCCACCCTGCGCTTGCCGCCAAGAGCGTTGACGACCTCATCAGCGATCTCAACGCGGTTCCCGAGGACATTCGCGGCACGGTGCGCAACAATGGCGGAGGCCATTCAAATCACTCCATGTTCTGGACCATCATGGGTGCGCCGAATACGCCCGGCATCGGTGGCCAGCCCACCGGCGAAATAGCCAAGCAGATCACCGCCGACTTCGGCGACTTTGAAGCTTTCAAGAAGAGCTTCAATGAGGCGACCGCGAAGCAGTTCGGCTCCGGATGGGGCTGGCTGGTCTTTACCGGCGGCAAGCTCAAGGTCATGACCACGGCCAATCAGGATTCCCCGCTTTCGCAAGGGCTCTATCCTGTTCTCGGCAACGATGTATGGGAGCACGCTTACTACCTCAAGTACCAGAACAAGCGCCCCGATTATCTGGCCGCATGGTGGAACGTGGTCAACTGGAACGAGGTCAACAAGCGCTTTGCGAAGGCGAAGGCGTAAGCGCGGGTTTCAGGTGTCGTGGGCCACGAATTAGATCACCCTGCTTCGCGGCCAAAACTAACACCTGAAACCTGACACCTGAAACCTGTCGGAGACACCATGGCCACCATGCAAATGAGCGTGAACGCTGAAGATCTTTCGCATGTGCCGAAAGGCATCGAGCGCATTCCCGACCCTGCAGTCCTGGTCATCTTTGGCGCTTCGGGCGACCTCACCAAGCGTAAGCTGATCCCTGCGCTGTTTCATCTTTATCAAGCGAATCTCTTGCCCAAGCAGTTCGCCATCATCGGCGTCGCGCGCCGGCCGCTCGGTGATGAGTTTGCCGCCGACATGCGCGAAGGGCTCGTCGAATTGGGTGGCGTGGATTCGTCCGATCCAAAGATCGACGGCTTTGTAAGCCACATCAGCTATTTTCCGCTCAACTTCGACGATCCGGGTCACTACGTCGATCTCAAGACCGAACTCGACCGCATCGCCCAGGAGAAGGGAATCGGCCCCGACCGGCTGTATTACCTTGCAACTGCGCCCGAGTTCTTCGCCGGGATCGTCGAAAATCTTGGCGCGCACGGCATGGCGAAACCGGAAAAAGGCCGCACGGCCGTCATCATTGAAAAGCCTTTCGGCCACGATCTCGATTCGGCGCACGAACTGAACCATCAAGTCAACGCGGTCTTCAGCGAGAGCCAGGTCTTCCGCATCGATCACTACCTGGGCAAAGAGACAGTGCAGAACCTGCTGGTCTTTCGCTTCGCTAACGGCATCTTCGAGCCCATCTGGAAACGCAACTACATCGATCACGTGCAGATCACCGTGGCCGAGACGCTTGGCGTTGAGGGCCGCGGCCCATTTTACGAGAAGGCCGGCGCGCTGCGCGACGTGGTGCAGAACCACATGATGGAGCTGCTGGCGCTGGTCGCGCTCGAGCCGCCGTCGAACTTCGATGCCGAGAGCGTGCGCCGCGAAAAGCTTAAAGTCTGGCAGGCCATTCCATCTATTCCTATCCTCAGCGCGGTGCGCGGGCAATACGGCCCCGGCATCGTGAACGGCGAACACGTGGCCGGCTATCGCGACGAAGAGCGCGTCAATCCCGAATCGGGCACGGAGACCTTTGCGGCTCTGCGTTTGACCATTGACAACTGGCGCTGGGCCGGCGTTCCCTTCTTTCTCCGCGCCGGCAAGCGCATGAAGAAGCACGCCACGGAAATCTCCATCCAGTTCAAGCAGCCGCCGCTTTTGATCTTCAATCGCATCGCCTCTTCTGGCCCGTGCAGCGAGATTCAGCCCAACCTGCTCACTATCCGCATCCAGCCCGACGAGGGCATTGCGCTGCGCTTCGGCGCCAAGGTGCCGAGCAGCGCGCAAATGTCAGTGTGCCCGGTGAATATGGACTTCGACTACGAGTCGGCATTTGGAAAGTCCAGCGCCAACGGCTACGAGCGCCTGCTGCTCGACGCCATGCTCGGCGACCAGACGCTCTTCGCGCACCGCGACGGCGTGGAAACCAACTGGGCGCTCTATACGCCGCTCATCGAAGCGTGGGCGGCAAAGAAGCCCGAGGTATTTCCGAATTACTTTGCCGGGTCGTGGGGCCCTGAGTGTGCCGACCATCTGCTGGAAAAGGATGGCTACACGTGGCGGAATGATCTGGGGCGGAAATAGCAGGTTTCAGGTGCTAGGTTTCAGGGAACCGAACCCTATCCCCAGCCGCTGTCATTCTGAGCGACCGGAGTCCGCGCGGCGGACGAAGGGAGTCGAAGAATCTGCGGTTGCTTTTCACTCCGGAAAGGCCGGCCTATTTAATGTCCTCGGTTTTCGATGAATATAGCGTGTATTGTCGCCCGTCAAATCGATAGGAAGTGGTTGTGACTTTTACCGCTGTTGCCCCCATCGCTTCAAGATCGCGATAGCCGTTCGTGCGAGTGTTGTTAACGGTGAGATCATGCGCAGGAAGCGTGAGCGTAAGCTCGTAGCTCTTCCCGTGATCTATAAATACCCAAAACGTGTTGACGTTTGCACCAACCAGCGGTCCCTCGGCGGCTATGATCAGATCTTTTTCTCTGGAGGTTCCCAAGGCAATCTCCGAAGCTGAAAACCATGAGCGAGGCAAGTTTTCAGGCGCTATTCCCGCATATTCCAGTTCGTTTTTGACGCGATCGTCACGCCGAAGAATTGCAAGTACGTCGTTGGGAATCGGAACTGGATGCTTCACGCCCGTATCTTCGGCGCAGAAATGCGTTTGCTCCCGATTGCTTTGCGGTGTTTGGCCGTGAACCAAGACGCAGCAAAACGCCAGAGCTGCTCCAAAAATTAGCAAACGGGAATTGCATTTCATCGCAATTGTTCTCCCATCGTCTGGCCTGTGCCTGTCTGCTGCCTCGCTAACGCTCTGATTTGGCGGCTCGCTGCCCTCCATCCATCGCCGCATTCGCCAGCCGGTCAGCTTCCTTGTTTCCGCCGCGGAGCGTGTGCCGCATCTCAAACCCTACGAGCCGCCGCGACAGGCGTTGTGCTTCTTCCCACAAGGGCCGCAAGCCGGGGTTCTTCACTTTGTAGATGCCCTTCATCTGCCGCACCATGAGTTCGGAGTCAGAGACGACCCTTAGCTGTTGCGCCCCATTCGCGAGCGCCCATTCGAGCACCGCGAGCAATCCTTTGTATTCGGCGTAATTGTTGGTTTGGCGTCCCAGAAACTCGCTGAGCCGCGCCACCACTTGACCCTCGGAATCCTCAATCACGGCGCCGTATCCGGCCGGTCCTGGGTTTCCCCGCGAGCCGCCGTCGCAATGCGCCGTAAACCATGTAGGGGTGGCTTTCGCGGTAGGGCTGGCCTTCGCGCCGGCTTCTGCTTCGTTTCTAAATAGATTTCCAGTCATTGCTTTCCAGTGTATCGGGAGACAGGGACCAAGGGAACAAAGAACAGCTCGTAGCCAGTAGCCAGTAGCAAGTAGCCAATAGCTACGGGCTACAAGCTACCGGCTACAGGCTTGCTCCAGTAGTCCTCAGTCCCCCTCATTCCCCGTTGACCAAATCGTTGTCCCTGCGTCCATTAGTCAGCGAACAGGGTTTCTTCCGGGGAGCGGAGTCCATGGAAGCAGACGCGGTCACGATGCCACTCGCCCCGGTTCAGGTAGCAGCCACTTTAGCTCGGCCGGCATGGCTGGGGATACAATCCTCTCCAGGCATGGCTGCGACGAGAGCAATGGATAGGGCGAACCGGGGGAATGCTGGCGCGAACGAAGAGAGCCGGCGAGAGGCGAACCGGGTTGAGGAGCGCGCGCAGAGCCGTGCGCTCGAAATGGACCTGATCCGCGAAGCGCAGGCCGGTTCACGCGCCGCCTTCGATGCGCTGGTGCGGCAGTACGAGCATCAGGTTCTGCGTCTGGCTCTGCACCTGACGGGGTCGGAGCACGACGCCGAGGACATTTACCAGGAGGCTTTCCTCAAGGCCTACCGGTACATCGGCAACTTCCGCTTTGAGTGCTCGTTTTACACCTGGATTTATCGGATCGTGACCAACCTCTGCCTGGACCAGCTGCGCAGGCGCAAGACCCGCCGCGAGGACCACGCCGTGGTGGTGGACCGCTCCGGCGCTGAGATCGATCTGCTGGCCGCGGTTTCCGACGAACGGTCGTTTTCAAACCCGGCGCGCGAGTTGGACCGCAAGCTGCTGGGCGAGAAGATTCAGGCGGCGCTGGGCAAGCTGACGCCGCGCGAACGGATGGTCTTCGAGCTGAAGCACTATCAGGGGCTAAGGCTGCGGACGATCGGCGAGATGTTGAACACCACGGAAGAGACCGCCAAGAACACACTCTTCCGCGCAACCAAAAAGTTGCGGGCACATTTGGCGGAGTTGAAGTAAGAGGCAAGCTATCAGCTGTCAGCCATCAGCTTCTAGCTTTTCCGGGGAAGAACGGATTTCGTTAAGCGCGTGCGGCGAGCCAGGCAATAAAGAAGAGCTCGAATCTGCACAATGAACTGAAAGCTGAAGGCTGTTTTTTGGGGCAAGGGGACGTAAAAATGAATTGCGAGTTAGCACACGAACATATCGTCACAGGAGCCTACGGCGAACTGCCTGACGAGCTGACACACGAGTTGGCGCGCCACATCGCGGGCTGCGCGGCTTGCCATAACGAGCGCGAGCAGGTGCTGGCGCTCAAGGCCATCGCCGATGCGCATGTCGTCGCGGAGCCAGGAGCGAATCTCATCGCGCGCGCGCGGCTGCGTCTCGACGAATCGCTTGACGCATTACCGCCCAAACGCTGGTATCAGAAATTCGGCGAGCGCATCCTGGGCAACTTCGCTAGCCTGCAGGCTGCGGGAGCGGCGGCCATTCTGCTTGCGGCTGCCAGTGTGGGCGCGGGCGTTCTGGGCGGCTACGAATACGCGCAGAACCGTGGCGTTCACGCGGCCAGCAGCCAAATTACAGCCTCTACAAGCAGCGGATCGCAAACCGAAACAGCCCTCCCTCCGCTGGCCAATGTGGCCAGCATCTCCGGCATCGTGCGCCAGCCGAACAGCGAGATGGTCGACGTGAGCTACAACCAGCTTGTGCCGCGGCAGGTGGAGGGTTCGCTCGACGATCCGCAGATTCGCCAGTTGCTGATGATGGCCAGCCAGAACAACGCGATGCCGGGGGTTCAGGACGACTCCGTAGCGCTGCTCGCGGCCGAGTGCCGCGCCGGCCATAGTTGCCAGCCCACTGGCATTCGCGAGGCGCTCATGGTGGCGCTGCGCTACGACCGCAGTCCCAAAGTGCGCGAGAAGGCGCTCGAAGGGCTTGAGCCCTACGTTGCCGACGATGTGCGCGTACGCGACGCTGTTCTTGAAGCCGTGTTGAACGACAGCGATCCGGCCATTCGCTCGGCCGCCATCGGGTTGTTGCAGCCGGTGGATGCCGATACCAGCGTTCGCCAGGTGCTCTATTCCGTCTCGAATTCGGACGACAATGCCCAAATAAGGACCGTTTCCCGGCAGGTGTTAAGCAGCGTACCGGAAATTCAATAAACTCGCTCACCCTTCCGGCCACTGCGCCGTCCTAATGAGCGCAGACCGGACGATGAACTACCGGAGACATAGCAATGAAGCACTTTTTGAGGCCGTACCGTACATCGCATTTTAGTTTTGGTTTTTCCGCACTTGGTTGCGCCGCGCTGGCCGCCGCTGCCTGCCTGGTTCTTGTGCCGCACACGAGCTATGCCCAATCCGGAGCGCTCGCGCCCATCTTTGCCGACCCTGATCCGCTCGTGGCGCACGCTGGCCCGGCCGGCTACCTGGGCGTGGACGTAACGGACGTCGACGCCGACAAGGCGCAGGCGCTGAAGCTCAAGGAAACGCGCGGCGCGCTCATCACGCTCATCGACCATGACGCGCCTGCCGGCCAGATCGGCCTTAAGGTGAACGATGTGGTGCTGGCCGTGAACGGGCAAGCCGTGGAAGGCGCTGAGCAGTTGCGCCGCATGTTGCGGGAGATTCCGCCTGGCCGCAAGATCTCGCTCGAGATCAGCCGCGACGGCAATATTCAAACCCTCGCCGTCCAGTTGGCCGACCGCAAGGCAATGGAAAGAAGCATCTGGTCAAAGATCGGCATGGAAGCCGATAGCATTGCGCCAGTTTTGCCTGGCGGTTCGGTATCGGGGATGGGAATCATGGGCGGCGGCGACGCGCCCATACCGTCGAGCGGCTTCCACATGTCCCTTTTCACCAGCACGCTGAACGTGGGCGCAATGGTTGAGCCGCTTACCACGCAAATGGCCGACTATTTGGGCGTCGAGGGCGGCCTGATGGTTAAGCAAGTCTCCAAAAAGAGCGAGGCGGCCGCAGCCGGGTTCAAGGCTTTCGACGTGATTCTCAAGGTTGGCGGCGACTCCATCATGACATCCGCTGATTGGGATCGCGCCTTGCGGTCGAACCAAGGCAAGCAGGTGCAGGTGACCGTTTTGCGCGACAGAAAGCAGCAAACGCTCACTCTGCAGGTGGACTCGAAGCACCGTGGCGCAGTGGAGTTCGACAATCTTTTCGCAGATGGCGATGCGCCGGAGTTGGCGGATTTGACTTCCGCATTCGATCCGGACATGGTGCAGGCGCTGGCCGCCCAGGCGCGGGCCGAGGCCGATGCAGCCGCCGCGCAAGCGCGTCAGCAAGCCGGTGTCCTGGGGCAACAGCTTGGCGACATGCAACTCCAGATCAGCCCCGAGCAGATGGATCAACTTCGGCAGCAGACAGAAAAACTGCGCGAAGCGATGAAAAATTTCCAGCTTGATCTGAAGCAAATGCAGCAGCTCCAGCGGCAAATGGAGCAATTCCGCAAGAGCTTCAACGAAGATCGGATGAAGCAGATGCAGCAACAGCTTGAGCAGCAGATGCAGCATTTGCAGCAGCAGATGGAACAGTGGTGCGACCAAAGCGACGGCAAATTTGTTTAACCAGCCGCAGCTCCCTCCGATCCTTGGGGCGCCGGAATTCGGCGCCCTTTCTTTTGGGCCGTAAACTAAACCTATGGACGTTCTCTACGGATTGCACCCGGTGGAGGAGGCACTGAAAGCCGGAAGGCGGCGCTTCGATCATGTTCTCGTCGCTCGCGAGCGCCGCGACGCGCGTCTCGAGCGCCTTGCTGCTCAGTGCCGTCAGGAACGTATCCGTGTGATTGAGCAGCCGCGCGAACAACTCACCGTCGCCGCAAAAACTGCCGCGCACCAGGGCGTCGTCGCGCTGGTCCACCCACAGGAGTTTCTCGCGCTCGAAGATCTGTTCGCGCCGGCCGCCGACAAAGCGACGGCCTCGCGGCTTATCCTCGCGCTCGATGGCGTGGAAGATCCGCAGAACCTGGGCGCGCTGCTGCGCGTAGCCGATGGGGCGGGCGTGGACGGTGTCGTTCTCACCGAGCGCCGCTCCGCGCCCTTGAGCCCCGTTGCCGTGAAAGCCAGCGCCGGGGCGGCGGAGCATCTGCGCATTGCCCGCGTAGTGAATCTCGTGCGCGCGCTCGAAGAGTTGAAGCGCCAGAACCTCTGGGTCGTGGGTCTCGATGAACGCGGCGAGAGCGACTACGATCGCTTCGATCTCACAGGCAATCTTGTTGTTGTGTTGGGGCGCGAGGGCGCGGGATTGCACGAGCTTGTGCGCCGCACCTGCGATCACCTGCTGCGCATTCCCATGGCCGGTGGCGTTAGCTCGCTCAACGTCTCCGTCGCGGGAGCTGTGGTGCTCTACGAGGCCGCGCGTCAGCGGAGGGCTGCTGCCGGATCGGCCGCAACGCTCGTCCAAAAGACTGTTCCACGCAGTGGTGCTGTGAAAGGTCTCGGCTCTTAAGAATGAATTCTCTAGATATTGCTATCAGTTCCGCATCCGATTCATTCGTGCATTTTGCGAAGGGATCGGAAATCAAGCGCCGAACTCATCTGTTTCTTGCGAGCATCTTCGTCTGTGCCGCGCTGCCGGCCTTCTCGCAAAACCCGCCTGCCGCTCCGCAGAGCGAGTCCCATCACGGCCAGGTCATCTTCTCGCGTTCCACGGATGAGAATGGCCAGACCACGACCACGGTTGGCCCCGGCGCACAAGAGAAAGCCCCGAGCGGCCAATCCGTCGTAGCGCCCACCGCAACCGACGCCGAGCGCGAAGCCGTGACCTTCACCGATTTCAGGATGGATGTCCATCTTCGCCCGGCGGAGCACGAGATCGCAGTTCGTGCGCTCATTACTGTGCGCAATGATGGTAAGTCGCCGCTTGCGCATATCCCGCTCCAGATATCTTCGTCGCTGCACTGGGAGCGCATCCGCATCGCCGGACACGACGCGCAATACACCGTCGCCACGCTCAACTCCGACACCGATCACACCGGCCAGCTTCACGAGGCCGCGGTCCAACTCGCCACACCGCTCGCGCCCGGCGCGACGCTCACGCTCGATGTCACGTACTCCGGCGCGATCGTGCAATCGGCAAAGAGGCTCCTCACTATAGGAACCCCTGAAGACGTCGCGCTCCACTCCGACTGGGACGCAATCGACACGGATTTCACCGGTCTGCGCGGCTTCGGTAATGTCGCGTGGTATCCCGTCTCCGCGCCTCCCGCAATTCTTGGCGACGGTGCGCGCGTCTTTGATGAGATGGGCGAACACAAGCTGCGCATCTCCGGCGCGCATTTTCTTCTGCATCTCGCGGTGGAGTTTTCTCATGGCAACGCGCCCAACGTTGCGCTCATCAATGGGCATTCCGTGCCGCTTGCCATCGCCGAGCCAGAAGAGGGTGGGGAAGACATCTCCGGCGTCGCCACAGCCACGTTTGAGAGCGCAACCATCGGCTTCGAAGCGCCGAGTCTTTTCGTAGCTGTGCGAACCGAACACGATGCTGCCAACACAGCGCTCTGGATGCGGCCCGATTCAAGTATGCCCGCCGGAGGAACACCTCCCGTCGCGCCCGAGTCGGAGAAGCGGCTGGCTTCAGCGACGATCCAGGCCTGGTCTGACGCCGCGGAGAGAGTCACGCCGTTCCTTGCGAACTGGCTCGGCGCGCAGCCGCGTTCGCAGCTCACGATTCTCGATCTGCCCGATGCGCAGGATGCGCCCTTCGAGACCGGCGCGCTGCTCGTCACTCCGATTCGCCAGTTGCCGGCAGATCAGCTCGACGGCATTCTGGTCCACGCCCTCGCGCTCGCATGGATGTCGTCGCCGCGCGCGTGGCTCAGCGAAGGCGTCGCGAACTTCATGGGGACTTTGTGGATCGAAAAGCAGTCGGGCCGCGAGAAGGCGCTCGAATTGCTTGAGTCCGGCCGTGTCGCGCTCGCGCTCATTGAGCCGCCAAGCCCCGGCGAGAGCGCGGGGCAGCCGCTCGCGCAGGCCATCTCGCCCGCCTACTACCGCACCAAGGCTGCCTACGTCTTCTGGATGCTGCGCGACCTCGCCGGCGACCCTGCACTCGCGGCAGCTTTCCGCGCGTACGATCCGGCGCTGGATGCTGCGAGCGGACTTGGTACAAATTCGGGTTCCGGCTATTTCGAGAGACTTTTTGACCCGAGTGTGCGCAGCGAGCTTGCCTGGTTCTTTCCGGATTGGATCGATGCCGACAAGGGACTGCCCGACATTGCCATCGACAATGTATTTTCCACTTCGGCCGAGCGGCCCTCCACCGCGTCCAGTTCGTCTTCGTCCGCAGACGGCCCAGCAGCCAACGGATGGCTCGTATCCGTGGATTTGTCCAACTCCGGCTACGCTGCCGCGGAAATTCCTGTGACCGCGCGCAACGCCGATACCGAGGTCACGCAGCGCGTGCTGGTTCCAGCGCGCGGCAAAGCCACCAGGCGCATCCTCATCCAAGGCCGACCCACAGATGTTCAAGCCAACGACGGCACGGTTCCTGAAACCGAAGCCAGCGTGCATATCCGGCATTTAGGGGACGAAGACGCCAATTCGCCGACAGGCCCGTCCGCGGTCGATCATCAATAGGCAGGGCGCAAAAGGAAACGGCCGGGTGCGTTTACGTCGGGCTGATCTTATTCTTGCTCTCTATTCCCTTTTCCCTGTCTCGCTCGCACCTTGAACCAGATGGGCGTGCCCTTGAAACCGAACGCTTCGCGAATCTGGTTCCCCAGGAACCGCTCGAATGCGAAGTGCAGCTTTATGTCGCGATCGGTGAAAAGGACGAATGTGGGCGGGGCCACGGCTGCCTGGGTCATATATAAAATGCGCACGCGCTTCGCCATGGGTACGGGCGCGCGCTGAAAATCGATGCGCTCGAGAAAGCGATTCATCTGCCCGGTTGTAACGCGTTTGCGCCGCTCTTTGGCGACGGAAACCACTTCGCGCAACACGCGCGCCATGCCTTTCTTCTCCCCGAGAGTTCCCGCCAACGCCGATAAAAAAATCACCGGCGCGTAATCGAGATACTTGAGCGTCCTGCGCAACTGCCCCTCGAAGATCTCGCGATCGGCGGGAGGCTTCCCGTCGGTGCGGCCAGTGGTCACCGCATCCCACTTGTTGACCACAATAATCACGCTGCGTCCGCTCTCGTGCGCGTAGCCGCCGATGGTTGCATCGCTGGCGGTCACGCCCTCAGTCGCGTCGATCAAGACAAGCGCCACATCCGCAGCTTCAAGATGCCGCCGCGCCATCACCACGCTCAACTTTTCCGCCATCAGCTTCGTCTTGCCCTTGCGGCGAATGCCGGCCGTATCCACAAAGCGCAGCGCGTTGCCTTCGAACTCGACCACTTCGTCGACCGCGTCGCGCGTGGTGCCCGCGATCGGAGAAACGATGGCACGTGAGGTGCCTGTGAGCGCGTTCAGGAGTGTCGACTTGCCCACATTCGGCCGGCCGATAATCGCGACCGAGGTTTCGTGTTGTTCGAACTCGCCATGCGTACGAAGTTTTATCTCGTCCTTCGCGTCGTCTTCCGCAGCGTCAAGCTCTTCGCCGACTTGCTGCCCCGCTGCCTCGCTGGATTGCGGGTGCCCTACCCTCGCGACGTTTTTGTTTGTGTCGCTAGGGTGGGGAACCCTTTCTTCGCGCTGCGGAATGGCCTCCGCGATCGCATCCAGCAACTCGCCGACGCCCTGGCCGTGCTCGGAACTCACGGAAAACAATTCACCAATGCCCAGCCGGCGAAAGTTCTCGGCCTCGTTTGCGAGTGCTTCGGTTTCAACTTTGTTGACTGCCAGAAACAGCGGCTTGCCACCGCGCTTCAGGAGCAGCGCCAGATCGTAATCGGGCCGGGCCAGTTCGGTGCGCACGTCCACAACCATCACCAGCGCATCGGCCTCTTCGAGCGCCACTTTAGCCTGCCGAAAGATCTCTGTCGGAATCAGTTCGGGATCGTCGGGGACAATGCCGCCCATGTCCACGACCCGGTAGCGCCGCCCCGCCCACTCGTACTCGCCGTAGATGCGGTCGCGCGTGATGCCGGGCTCGTCGCCTACGATGGAGCGGCGGCTGGCGGTGAGACGGTTGAAGAGCGTGCTTTTGCCCACGTTGGGCCGGCCCACGATGGCGACGAGGGGAAGGTAAGCGGCTCCGGCCGTCGCGGGCACAACCGATCTGCGGTATGTCGGCAAACTTTCTCTCCTCGAAGGGCAACCAGAGGTAGAATCTCTGCTCTTTCAGTGTACGTTCTGGTTTTACGCGGGACGAAGGGGCTCGTCGCAAGTTGCAATTCATGCGGAGTTGCCATTGCGTTGAAATAATGAGTCCTCTCTCATCTCTCCATGTGATCTTCGGCGCGGGAATTGCCCTGTCTCACGACGGGAGGGCGCCATGCACAGTCATCTTGCCGCTGTCGGCCTTCATTCGATCAACATATATGCGCCGGCAAACGAACGCGCCGCCACTGCGCAACGCGCCGCTGAGACCCGCAAGCGCCTGCGTCAATCCGCGCAAACGATCGAAGCGGATGCCGACCCCGATGCAACGTTGCTCATTGGCCAGTGGCTCGACTCGCGTCACAGCCAGGTGTTGCCGGGCGACGAGTACCACGCCGCAGCCGAAGGCAGCGAGCCGGATTTCGTCTGATCGTGCCGCCTCGAGATGCCGGTGACCGCGCCTCTCCAAATCGTCAGCCGCGCCTCGGCTTCGATGCGCCTAAATACCTGGATGTATCTCTTAGATACTCTCGATACATACCGCCATATTTGTGGGCTAGGAAGTTCTCCTCCATTAACACAGTCCAATGAAAATATGGCAAGGTCAGAAGGAAATAGATCAGGAAGACGATGCTCCAGAAGGATTCCGACCAGCCCATGAGGGTCAATCCAAAAATCACGGCGGCCCACGCCACATACCCGGGGTTCCTTGAGTAGCGGTGAATGCCGGTTGTGACCAGGCCGCGATGGTAAGCGAACGAGTAAGCCGTGAGGGCCGCCACCACTAGTCCCCCTGTATAGACGCACCAACCCACCGCGAACGTGGCCCCGGATGCCAGCGGGACAAAGAGGCTGACGATGAATCCACCGACAAGCCAAACCATGGCAAGCGCAAAGATCATCCAGCCCTGAAAGAGAAACTCGGGATCGTCGAAAGGCTCACCGCGCTTCTTGTTGGCCCACGTCTGCATGGGCAGAGCGATTGCATAGGCAAGGACGTAGAACAGCCAGAGATGGTGAAAACCGATAACGTGGTTCATGGGCGACGCCTTCCTTCTCGTAGGTGGACCCGCTCCGCTCAGATCGTGAGAGGGGCATCGGGAAAGCCAACGTGCAGGGCGCTCGGTCTCAGGAGCAGAAGCAGTTTACTCCTCCGAGATGAAATGTGACCGTGCTTTTTGATTTGGGACGGCCCGTTGCCGGATGAAGGCGCAGGCACCGCAGTCACTATGATGGAGAGAGCGCTCTCGATGCCCTCCTCAAACGTCTCAACTCGCACTCTGCCAACGCTCCACGAGTTCTTCGCTCCGGGCGGCATTCTGGCGCGCTCGCCATTGCCTTACGAGATCCGGCCCGGCCAGTACGAGATGGCGAAAGCCGTTGAGCGGGCCCTCGGCGAGCGCCGCCACCTCATCGTCGAGGCCGGCACGGGCACAGGGAAAACTCTCGCTTATTTGCTGCCGGCTTTGCGCACCGGCCAGCGCGTCATCGTCTCCACCGGTACGAAGGCTCTGCAGGACCAGCTCTACTTTCGCGACGTGCCGTTTCTCGAGTCGCTATTGGGAGAGCTGCATGTCTGCTACATGAAGGGCCGTGCCAACTATCTTTGCCGCCACAAACTTTACGCACTGCGCGACCAGCCCGTGCTTTCAGGATTGGACGAGGTCAACGAGTACCAACAGATTGCCGAGTGGGAGCGCACGACCGAAACCGGCGACCGCGCCGAGCTCTCAGCGCTGCCTGAGTTGAGCGCTCTATGGCACAAGCTGGATGCGAGATCCGAGGCCTGCCTGGGATCGAGTTGCCCGGACTACCGCCGCTGCTTCATCACCGAGATGCGGCGCAGGGCGATGGAGTCGGACCTGATCATCGTCAACCATCACCTCTTTTTTGCCGATTGCGCCGTGCGCGCCGCAGCCGCAGCCGCGCCGGATGCAGGCATTCTTCCAGAAGCCGCAGCGGTCATCTTCGACGAGGCGCACGAGCTTGAAGAGGTGGCGTCGAACTACTTCGGACGCTCGCTCTCCAACGTGCGCTTTGAAGACTTCGCGCGCGACGCCGATGTTCTTTTGCGCGGCAAGGAGGGCTCCGCGCACGTGCACATGCTCACGCAGGAGCTGCGCGAGCGGGCGCGGATGTTTTTTGCGGCCCTCCCACAGGAAGGCGATGGACGCCATCCCTTTCAAAATCGCGAGGAGTTCCTGGAATCCTCAGGCGATCTCTATCTCGCCGTCAACACCACGCTCAAAGTGCTTGAAGCGGAGTTCGACCGGCTGAGCGAGGTCGACGAAGCTCCCGGCCTGGAAGCGCGCGCGGCCGCCCTGCGCGCCGATCTCTCCTTCATGCTCGAGTCGAAGGCCGAGAACATGGTTTTTTGGCTGGAGAGACGGGGCGGCAGCTCTGGATCTTCGACGAATCAGATCCAAAGGGCTGCCCCACGCAGTGGCAGTGGGCGCAGCACATTCTTGCAAGCTACTCCCATTGATGTTTCAGCGATCCTGCACGAGCTGGTCTGGGACCGGACGCCCACAGTCGTGCTCACTTCGGCAACGCTCACCGTGCAAGGCGGCTTCGAGCATTTGCGCCGCCGCCTGGGTCTCGGCGATACCGGGCAGGGCGCGCGCGAACTTGTCGTCCCATCCCACTTCCGTTACGATCGCCAGGCGCTTCTGTATCTGCCGCCGCAGATGCCCGACCCGCGCGCGGCCGAATTCGCTGAAGCCGCGGCCACCACGATCGAGCGCGTCTTGCGCATTACAAAGGGTCGCGCATTCTGTCTCTTCACCAGCTACTCGCAAATGCGCGTGCTCTACGAGCGATTGCTTCCGGTGCTCGATTACCCGATCCTGCTGCACGGCACGGCTCCGCGCAAAGCCCTTTTAGAGGAGTTTCGTGTGACTCCAAATGCGGTGCTTTTTGGTACTTCGAGCTTCTGGCAGGGCGTCGACGTGCAGGGCGAAGCGTTGAGTTGCGTCATCATCGACCGGCTGCCCTTCGCCGTGCCCTCCGATCCCGTGGTGCAGGCGCGCATGAAGGCTATCGAAGAATCCGGCGGAAAGCCCTTTTTCGACTACCAGGTGCCCGAGGCGGTGCTCACGCTCAAGCAAGGCTTCGGCCGGCTCATCCGCTCGCTTGAAGATCGTGGCCTGCTGGTGCTGCTCGATCCGCGCGTGCGTACGCAGCGCTACGGGCAGATCTTTCTGCAATCGTTGCCGCCGTATCGCGTGACGCAGAACATCGCGGATGTCGAGATGTTCTTTGGAGAAACAGGGACCAAGGGAACGAGGGAACAAGGGAACGAGAAGGTAGGAAACATGGACTAGGATGTACACCCGACGGGGTGGAGCGGCATCGCGTAGGCTCCTATACTGGAAGCGTGGCCACTTGCATTCAGCCACAGGAGATCGATATGTCCAGCGAAGCGAAGTGCCCGTTTACGGGCGGCATGTTGCAGCATACGAGGTCAGGATCGAAAGGCAATGGCGACTGGTGGCCTAACCAGCTCAACCTTTCCATCCTGCATCAGCATTCATCCCTATCCAATCCCATGGGCGAGTCGTTCGACTACGCCGAAGAGTTCAAAAGCCTCGACATGGACGCCCTCATTGGCGATCTGCGCGCTCTCATGACAGATTCGCAGGAGTGGTGGCCCGCGGATTTTGGCCACTATGGGCCGTTGTTCATTCGCATGGCGTGGCACGCGGCGGGCACCTACCGCATTGCCGACGGACGTGGCGGCGCGGGCCGTGGTGCGCAGCGCTTTGCGCCGCTCAATAGCTGGCCCGACAATGTGAACCTCGACAAGGCGCGCCGTTTGCTGTGGCCTATCAAGCAGAAGTACGGCCGCAAGATCTCGTGGGCAGATCTTTTGGTTCTCACCGGCAACGTGGCCCTCGAGTCGATGGGCTTTAAGACTTTTGGCTTCGGCGGGGGGCGGGCGGATATTTGGGAGCCGGAGCTCGATACCGATTGGGGTCCGGAAGGCGTCTGGCTTGGCGACGAGCGTTACACCGGCGATCGCCAGTTGAACAACCCTCTGGCCGCGGTGCAGATGGGCCTCATCTACGTGAACCCGGAAGGCCCGAACGGCAATCCCGATCCCGTGGCCGCGGCGCGCGACATTCGCGAGACCTTTGCGCGCATGGCCATGAACGACGAAGAAACGGTGGCGCTGATCGCCGGCGGGCACAGCTTCGGGAAAACGCACGGCGCAGGCCCGGCAAGCCACGTCGGCGCAGAGCCTGAAGCCGCCGGAATTGAAGAGCAGGGACTGGGCTGGCGAAGTAGCTTTGGCACTGGAATTGGCGGCGACGCCATCGGCTCCGGCCTGGAAGTGACGTGGACCAATAGTCCCACGCAATGGAGCAACAACTTTTTCGAGAACCTGTTTGGCTTTGACTGGGAGCTGACCAAGAGCCCCGCAGGCGGCCATCAGTGGAAGCCCAAGGGCGACGCCGGAGCCGATCTGATTCCAGATGCGCACGACGCGAAAAAGCGCCACACGCCCACCATGCTTACCACCGATCTTTCGCTGCGCTTCGATCCTGCCTACGAAAAGATTTCGCGGCGCTTCATGGAACACCCGGAAGAGTTTGCCGATGCCTTTGCGCGCGCGTGGTTCAAGTTGACGCATCGTGACATGGGTCCACGAGCGCGCTACCTGGGTCCGCTGGTGCCGAAGGAAGAGCTGATCTGGCAGGATCCGATTCCCGCAGTCAATCACAAGCTGATCGACGCAAGCGACATTGCCGCCCTGAAGAGCAAGGTGCTGGCATCGGGACTTTCCATCAGCCAGCTTGTGACCGCCGCATGGGCTGCTGCGGCGAGCTTCCGAGGCAGCGATAAGCGCGGCGGCGCGAATGGCGCGCGCATCCGCCTGGCACCGCAAAAGGACTGGGCGGTGAACCAGCCGGCAGAGTTGCAAAAGGTGCTCAAGAAACTCGAAGCCATTCAGAAGGAGTTCAACGCGGCGCAAGCGAAGAATGGCAAACCGGCCAGCGGCAAGCTCGTTTCGCTCGCCGATTTGATCGTGCTTGCCGGAACGGCCGCCGTGGAAGTAGCGGCCCGGAAGGCTGGGCACAACGTGACGGTGGGCTTTGCGCCCGGCCGCATGGATGCCTCGCAGGAGCAGACCGACGCGTCGAGTTTCGCGCCACTCGAGCCCCTGGCCGACGGCTTCCGCAACTATGTGCGCGAAGGGATGGAGAGTTGTCAGGCAGAACTTCTGCTCGACAAGGCAAATTTGCTTACGCTCACGGCGCCGGAGATGACGGCGCTCATCGGCGGTCTGCGTGTGTTGGGCGCGAACTTCGGCGGATCGAAAAACGGAGTCTTTACCAAACGGCCTGAGACGCTGACCAATGACTTCTTCGTGAACCTCCTCGACATGAGCACGAAGTGGCAGAAATCAGCGAAGGATGGAGTACTGGAAGGCCGCGATCGCAAAAACAATGCGCTCAAGTGGACGGGCACGATCGTCGATCTTATCTTCGGGTCGAACTCACAACTGCGCGCGCTTGCCGAGGTCTACGGCAGCAAGGATGGCGAAAAGAAGTTTGTGCAGGATTTCGCCGCCGCCTGGACGAAGGTGATGAACCTCGATCGTTTCGATCTGCTGAATTAGAAATCTCAGTTCGCAAGTCGCGATTTCCCGCAGAAATCGCGACTTGCCCGCCGTTCAGAGACTGCGCAATTGAGCGGAGCCGCCGTCCAGCAGGTGACGGCATCTAAATCAGCAAATGTCTAAATGCGCTGAATACGATCGCCTCGAGACTGAGGTGGAGAATGTACTGGCGAAACTCGCAGAATTGACCTCATTGCAGCTCAAGCTGTTCCAGACAGGCAAACTCGATCAGTTAAGAGGCGTGGATAAAGAATTGGAAAATACCGTCGGCGAAAAGGAGCGCGCCATCGGCGCTCTCCGCCAGCACACCATCGAGCACAGGTGCCGTGGAGCCTTTTGTGTCTGAAGTTGCAGTCGTTCGGAATACGCTCTGAATTTGCCTTCATCCACGGTTGCCGAACCTCAGAACAGCGTGCTGTGGTATGAAAGGATCAGTTTCCGAGGCAAATCAATGAAGAGCGAAGCAAGTGGTCAGAAGAGATTGCGCGGTGCTCAGGGCGGGTCGTCCGCGCTGCCGCCGCCCTCCAAAACAGGATCGCCGGCACGCCGCCGTCTCTTCACATCGTCCGAGGCCAAGGGCATCAAAAACGAAATCTGTGCCGTAGGCCGCAAGTTGTGGCTACGGCAGTATGTGGACGGCAACGGCGGCAATATCTCCTATCGCATTGGGCCAAACGAGGTGCTTTGTACGCCGACTCTGATGAGTAAGTACGACATGACTCCGCAAGACATCTGCATGACCGATATGGATGGCGCGCAGATTGCCGGATCGAAGGCGCGGACCAGCGAACTGCTGCTGCATCTGGAGATTTATAAAGCGGTGCCTGCAGCGAAGGCGGTCGTGCACTGTCATCCGCCGCACGCAACAGCGTACGCGATTACGGGCCGCGTGCCGCCCAATTTTGTGCTTCCGGAGTTCGAGGTCGTGGTGGGCAAAGTGGCGATTTCGCCCTACGAAACGCCGGGGACCAAAGCTTTTGCCGAGACGGTTCTGCCTTATGTGAAGCAGCACAACACCGTTCTTTTGTCGAATCACGGCGTGGTGTGCTGGGCGGATACGGTGACCCATGCCGAGTGGTGTGTCGAGGTGCTCGATTCCTACTGCTGGACGCTGATACTCGCTGCGCAGATGGGTGCTCCGATCTCGCAGATCTCGGAGGAACATGCCTCCGACCTGCTGGCCATTAAGAAGAAGCTCGGTCTGCCTGACAGCCGATTTGCCTCGCGCGCAACCGAGAAATAAGGCGGAATTGCGGGGCGGAGTGATCCGATGCGGATTGCAGCCAACGACGTTTTGATCGTCATCGATGTGCAAAATGATTTTTGTTCCGGCGGCGCGCTGGCCGTGCCGCGCGGGGACGAAGTCATTGCGCCGATTCTCCGCATCGCGCCGCGCTTTCAGCATGTTGTACTTACGCAGGATTGGCACCCGGCCAATCATACGTCTTTCGCCACTTCGCATCCGGGCAGAAAGCCATTCGAAACCATCGAGCTTGCTTATGGCGCGCAGACCTTATGGCCGCTACATTGTGTGCAGGGGACAGCCGGCGCAGAGTTTCATCCTGCGCTCCACCTGCCGCAGGCTGAGTTGATCGTGCGTAAAGGATTTCGGCCGGAGATCGATTCGTATTCCGCGCTTTTTGAGAACGATCATGCGACGCCGACCGGCCTCGCCGGCTATTTGCGCGAGCGGGGCCTCACGCGCCTTTTCTTTGCCGGGCTGGCCTACGACTACTGTGTGGGCTACTCGGCGCTCGACGCGCGACGGTTGAGTTTTCCGTCAGTGGTTTTGCGCGATGCCTGCCGCGCGATCGATCTCGATGGCTCTGCGGCTGCGATGGATGCACAGCTTGCGGCGGCGGAAGTTGCAGTGATCGATTCGGCCGAGCTTTCGGCTTGAGACGGAACTGGGTTATACTACAAGCATCGAATTCGGTGCTTGGTGGGAGGGATCATGCTGAATATCGCTACAGACATACAATCCTTGACGGCGTTCCGCCGCGGCTCCGCAGGCATGATCAAGCAGTTGAAGAAAAACAAGCGCCCCATGGTGCTCACGGTGAACGGCAGGGCCGCGGCAGTGGTGCAGGACGCGGAAGCCTATCAGCGACTGCTCGACCTGGCCGCGCGCGCCGATGCCAAGGAAGGCGTGCGCCAGGGGCTGGAGGACGCAAGCAATGGAAGAACGCGGCCGGCGCGGGAGTTCTTCCGAGAGTTCGAAGCGGCGCGTGGCCTATCTCGTTAATATCACCCCACGAGCTGCACGCGATTTGGCGGCTCTCTACGAAGAGATTGACGCTGAGGAATCCCGTACTGCGCTTAATTGGTATACGGGCCTGAAAGAGGCCATTCTCGATCTACAGGATCATCCGTACATCTGGCCGGCGACGCACGAAGCGCAGCGGTTGCGGCATATCCTTTACGGTCGTAAGCCCCATAGCGTTTATCGCGTAATCTATCGTGTTCTTGAAAAGCGGAAGGTAATCGAAATCTTGCACATTCGGCACGGCGCAAGGTCACCTTTCAAAACGTCGAATCTGAAATGAGTTGTGACCGCGCCGCGTGCATCCGCATACAATCGCAACAGGCCGCGTTCGAGGCCGCGCCTACGCTCATGTCCCGCAACTTCTATATCCTCGCTGTCACGCTCGGGTTTTTCGCGCTCGTCTCGGGTGCGATGGCGTTGGCGCCCTCAAGCTTTCAGCCCGGATTGCCGGCGAATGGCACGCTTTGGCGCACCGTCGCGCTGATTTTGCTGCTGGCAGCGCTGGCGTCGGCGCTGATCGGCGTCATGAGCAATCTCTTTGAGCAAGTCGATCGGCGCAGCGAAGAGGCGCGCCGGGAAACGCGCCGAAAGCGCCGCGGCAAATAAAACAGCAGGCCAGCGAGTTCGCAAGTTAGCGAGTTCGCGCGCTGCGCGCACATTCGCACGGCCCGCTAATTAGAATGGATGTGTGCGGGTCTGCGCCCGCGCAGGATTGAGCCAAGCCGAATGTATGAAGTCACCGTGGAGGCGGATTTCTCCTCCGGGCACTATTTGCGCAATTACAAAGGCAAGTGCGAGAACCCGCACGGCCACAACTACAAGGTCCGCGTGACGCTGGCCGGTGCCGAGCTCGATGAAGCGGGCCTGCTGCTCGACTTTAAACTGCTCAAGCAGGTGCTGAGGCCGGTGATCGAGCGCATCGACCACCAGATGCTGAACGACCTGGCGCCGTTCACGGTGCTCAACCCCTCGGCCGAAAATCTGGCCAGGTATTTCTACGATGAAACCAACCGGCATCTCGCGGATGTGACCGCGGGCCGCGTGCGAGTGAAGGACTGCACCATCTGGGAGACGGATACCACGACGGCTACTTACTACGAGTAGCGTTTGGCTTCATCTTACTCTGGCTCGACTTTGCCTGCTGTTTGCGCCGGGAAGAGGGTGGCTCGTCGCCCTTCATAGGAGGATTGCCGCGTCCCGCCTTTCGCAGGATCTCCAGTGCGCGAGGAAGGTTTGCTCGCTTTGCGCGGAGGGAGATATAGTTCGCGGTTTCGTTTGCGGCAATTGTTTGCGCTACAGCCACGTTGATCAGCTGATTCAGAGCCACTCCCTCCGCTGCGGCCAGACCGCGGGCCGCTTCGAGAAGCGAAGGCTGCAGGCGCAGCGCAAAGTTATTTTTTCTCATCGCTTTCCCCTCCTTTTTAGGAACTCTGCGGGAGTGAGCACTTCGATCCCGAACTCCTCCGGAATCCCCGCAAAATCTACACGATTGAATGTAACAATGGCGTCGGCGCCGCCGTTCACTGCCGTTTCCAAAACCATTTCGTCGTCCGGATCGCGCAATTTGGGCCGCACACTCCGCCTCAGCGGGACCTGAATCCCTACGCTGCAGATCGCGTCGAGCAGTTCGTCAACCTCGGAGGCGCTTAGACCGGCTGCCGTCAAGTGCTCTCGGCGTGTCAGAACCGCCTCATACTCTAGCACCAGCGCTGTGGAGATCAAGAACCGGAACTGCGAATTCAGCGCGGCTTCCAGAAGTGTTTTTGAAGCGCCGCCTTGGCTGCGAATCGCGGCGACCAGCACGGACGTATCGAGCACGACCCGCATGAAGCGATCATATCACATGCAATATCACGTGGTGGGCACTGTTGGCGGCGCTCCGCTCCTGAATGTAAGCCTTCAGTTCATCTGGCTCGATTTTGATTGCAGGTATTTCGCGAAGGGAATCTCAAAGTAGAAAAGCTCGTTGCCTTCCGAATCGCGGATGGAGCGTACGTAGAGCTTCGCGCCTACGAGCGGATTGCTTAGCCCCGTCACATCGTAAAACAGGAAGCCGGCACGCGTGGTGTGCGGCTCAACGGCGAGCGCCGAGTACTCGAAGGTATCGAAGTCCTGCTGGACGAGCGCGTGAATATCCTTGGGCTTCATGTGAATGGGCGGCAGCGGAGCGGGGAGGGGAATCGTCTTGCCCCGGCCGTTGCTGCGGGTCATCATGCGTTCCACATCTTCGGGCTCGGCGGCCTGGATGCGTTCGCCCGCGGCGGTTTCAAAGAGAATGCGCGCATCGCGCAGAGAGATGGGCTTGTCGCCAAGGTTGGTTACGATGAGGCGCACCGGCATCACGTCGTGGGCGACATAGTCGATGCGGAAAATGGAGTCCTTTTCTTTGGTGTCGTAGGGCTCGACAGCGATGGCCACGTGCTCGTCTGGGTGAACCTCGACCGCGGGAAAGGAAGTGGCCGGCTGCACCGCGGGCGGCGTGTGGTCGGCGGCAAAGCCGGCCGCTGCCAGACAGATCGCGAGAATCGGAAGTCCACGCAAAATTCTCATCGTGCTCGACTGTATCATTCTAGGGTGATCCACCCGATCTTTCAGGTTAGCCGCTCTACGATTAGACCGGCAAAAGCACGATTCGGTAACGCATGACGCTGTTTTTCTATAACCTGGCCTTGCTCGCGGCACTTGTGGCCGGTGCGCCGTGGTGGCTTTGGCGCATGGCGACGACGCAGAAGTACCGCGAGGGGCTCAGGGAGCGGCTGGGTCGAGTCCCGAAGAAGCTCGTTTCGAGTTCCGCGGCTGCCAGCCGTCCGACGATCTGGATCCATGCGGTGAGCGTGGGCGAGGTGCTGGCCGTGACGCGTCTGGTGAAAGCGCTCGATGCGGCGCTGCCGGATTACATGGTTGCGGTTTCGACCACCACGCGCACGGGACAGGCGCTGGCCCGAGAACGCTTCGGAGCGAATCGAGTCTTCTATTGCCCGCTCGATCTGCCGTGGGCCGTGCGCGCATATCTCCGCGCGCTCGAGCCGCAGATGCTGGTGCTGGCGGAGACGGAGTTCTGGCCCAATCTGCTCAGCGGATGCTTTCGGCGCGGGATTCCTGTGGCAGTGGTGAACGCGCGCATCTCCGATCGCTCGTGGCCGCGCTACAGAAGACTGCGCCGCCTGTGGACGCCGCTGCTATATCGTCTGAGCCGCGTGATGGCGCAGAGCGAGATCGATGCCGAGCGTTTGCTTGCGATTGGATGCGCGCCGGAGCGGGTCTCCGTGGCAGGAAATCTAAAGTTCGATGTGCGCGCGGCGGAAGAGACCGAAGCGATGCGGTTGCTGGAGCTATCGGCGACTGGTTTGCGATTGGTGGTGGCGGGCAGCACGCTGGAAGGTGAAGAGGCGGCGTTGCTCGAGGCGTGGCCGCTACTGCTCGCCGCAGATCCGCAGCTGGCGATGGTGCTCGCGCCGCGCCATCCAGAGCGGTTTGCGGCGGTAGCGGCGCTGCTCGAGAGGTCGGGCCATCGCTGGACGCGCCGGTCGGAGTGGAATCCTCGGCCGGCTGAGGCGCTCAGACCGGGCGAGATCGTGCTGCTCGACACCATTGGCGAACTGGCGTCGGTCTACTCGCTGGCCTGCGTTGCGTTTGTCGGCGGCAGCCTGGTTCCCGCAGGAGGGCATAATCCGCTAGAGCCGGCGCAGTTCGGAGTGCCCATCGTGATGGGCCCGCACTATGCGAACTTCGTCGCTATCGTCGAAAGTCTGCGCAAGCACGATGCGTTGCGAATCGCGGCGAAAGAAGAACTGGCGACGGTGCTCATAGAACTGCTAAGCAATCGGGCTGCGGCGGAAGCGATGGGCGTGCGGGCGAGGGAAGTATTTGAACGGCAGGCGGGGGCAACGGATCGGTGTGTCGCGGCAATCCGCGAGCTGCTGGCGAGCCGGACCGGCGAGGAGACCAGATCGTGACGCGTGCGGCACGTCCGCTGCTGTGGCCGCTTGTGCCTGCGTACCGGCTTGCACTGGGTCTGCGAGAGATGCAGTTCCGCACCGGGCTGAAGCAGGTGCGCCGGCTGCGGTGGCCGGTCGTGAGCATTGGGAATCTCTCGGTGGGCGGGGCGGGGAAGACGCCGCTGGTCATCGCACTCGCCAAAGCGCTCACGGCGCGCGGCGTGTATGTGGACGTGCTCTCGCGCGGCTACCGTCGGCGGAGCTCCGCTCACCCACTTTTAGTTGAGCTTAACGGGACAGCCGAGCAATTTGGCGACGAGCCGCTCGTGATTGCGCGCGAAGCGCAGGTTCCCGTTTATGTGGCGGATGACCGGTATGAGGCCGGGCTGCTGGCGGAGGGAGCGAGTCAGTCCGCCGCGGCGGATGAGTCAACAGGTCAGCAACTGCACGTCCACTTGCTCGACGATGGATTTCAGCATCGGCAGCTTCATCGCGATGTGGACATTCTGCTGTTAAGCAGCAGGGATCTCGGCGATCATCTGCTCCCGGCCGGCAACCTGCGCGAGGCACTACATGCATCGGAACGGGCGGACGTGATTGCGATTCCGGCAGACGAGCCCGAAGTTGCGGATTGGATCAAGGCTCAAGGTTGGCAGAAGACGGTTTGGCGGCTGAGACGGCGGATGGATGTTCCGCAAATCGATGGAGCAGTGGTCGCGTTTTGCGGAATTGCGCGACCGGAGCAGTTTTTCGCGGGGCTGGAGCGCGCGGGCCTGCACTTGGCGGGACGGTTTGCGTTCCCCGATCACCATCGCTACACTCCCCGTGATCTGGAACGCATCGCGGTTGAGGCGCGTAAAGTGAGTGCGGCTGCGCTGGTGACAACGGAAAAAGACCGCGTGCGTTTGGGCGCGCTTGTCCCGGATTTTCCTCTCAAGACCGTTTCTCTGCGCATGGAGATTGAAGACGAGGCTGCTGCGGTGGACTGGCTCTTGCAGCGGCTCGCCAAAGGATGAGCGGTCAATTTGATTGTCAACTCATCCGGGAATTTCGGTTCATTGGTCTGAATCTACGAGCTGAACCTGCGATTAGTTCGGCCCTGCCAATGACTGTTGAAGGTCCAGCCTAGCGGTCCCCCGCTGCCTTATCCAGGCTGAGCAATCCTTGCTCGCGCAGCCAGGTTTCCAGCAGTCCCGGCCATTGGTCGAGCGCCGGGTTGCCCTTGCCCAGTCCCGTGCCGTGGGGCCCGTTGGCAAAGATGTGCATCTCCGATGGCACTCCGGCCTTCACCAGCGCGTCGAAAAAGCGCAGGCTCTGCTCCACCGGAACCGTTTGGTCGTTAAAGGTGTGGTAAATGAAGGTGGGCGGAGTATCCTTCGTGACGAAAAGATCCGGAGAGTACGCCGCACGCAGTGCCTCGCACTGGTCCATCAGGTTGTAGATTTTGCAATAGCTCAGGTGCGAGGTGTCGCTCGAAATCGCGCCAATCCAGGGATAGCCAAGGACCAGAAAATCCGGACGGCTGGAAACCCGGTCGATGGCATCGACAGCGCCAGGGTTGGCGGGCACGAACTGTGTTCCCGCAAGCGCTGCAAGATGCCCGCCGGCCGAGAAGCCGATCACCACAATGCGGTCGGGATCGATGTGGTAGTCGGCCGCGCGCGCGCGGACCGTCTGAATGGCGCGTCGCGCGTCGAGCAGCGGGACAGGCAGCACGTACCCGTGCGAGGTAAGACGGTAGCTCAGGATGAAGGCGCTGAAGCCGCGCGCGGTGAACCAGTCGGCAACTTCGCGACCTTCGAGATCCGCGGCAAGAATCGCATAGGAGCCGCCGGGAAAGATGATCACCGCCGATCCGTTGGCCGTCCCTTGGCGCGGCTCGAAGATGGTGAGCGCGGGAATGTCGTAGCAGGTGGTGCCCTTGGCCTCAGGCGCAGGACCGGGCCATAGCCTAACGGTCTCGATGCCGAGGAAGGCATTGTTCGTGCCGGGCGTGGCACAGGAGATGTCTTGCGCTTGGCCCGCAGAAAGTGTTATCAGACCCGCGAAGAGCAGAGCAAACAGATTCTTCATGAGAAGCCTCCTCACCATTCCCGAGGATTATAGAGGCGGGGACCAGGGCTCATGCCTTAAGAGTTCAGAAAATCGCGATGGGCCAAGGTTAGCCAATTTGATCCGGCACCCCCACCGCAGCCGCAGGTCCCCCTGCTGCCCCTGATTTCCTGCCGGAATGTTTGCCTAGCGGTAACTGCGGAGTAGCCGACAACACACCAACAAGGCTCACCGCGCTACTTTTGATACAGGGTCTCCTCTATGGCGAGCAGTCCTCCCCAAGGCTGTTTGGCACCTACCCACGCGGCCTCTTTCATCATCGAGGTTCGATTGCTGGTCGGGGTATTGAGACCTGAGATCGTGAGTACAAACTGTTTCCCATCAGAGTTAACCGCGTAGTAGACGATCCCGGGCTTCTCTGGGTTTGTGGAATATGGGATGCCCCCGTTTGTTATGAATTTCAGATCGAATGAAATTTGTTTTCCACTCTGCATGTAAGGCGATGCCTCAGACGCCAAATCGCCGACTGCCTTCTTGAGCTCCTCTTCCGATAATGGAAACCCTCCGGTTGCTCCTAGACTCTTAATTCGTTCATCAATCGATACGAGATGTCTTTGATCTGCATTTCGTTCTGCATCTGCAAATGGAAACGTTTCAAGCCCTAAGAGATTTCCTGACTCCTGACCAAATGACGGTGCAGAAGCACAGCTTATCGACAATGAGGAACGTGCTTAGAGCAATCAACGCGAGTCCTGGCCGGCGTCTTACGAAGAAGAGTGTCGTGCCTGTGCACGTCAGCCAAAAAGGAGCAAATAGGGCAGATGCGATTGTGTAATCCGTCCACCAATGGGCTACAGCGAATTGGCTCGACGTGGCATGATTCACCTTCCACCAAAAGCTAATCGCCGAGAATGTTTCATCCAACTGTGCCACCGAAATGACCGCAATCAAAGCAATGAGTGCAAACGCTAACTTTTGTTTGCCATCGATCCCCATAGCTCGCTTTTCCGCTCCTGCGAGTTGTACGCAACTCGCCCGTTTCATGTTCCATCGATTCTAAAGTGTCAAACAAGATGCAATCTTCTGCTGTATCGCTGGCAAGTTTTCAATAACGACTCGGTCGGCACCGCCTCTGGCGGGGCTAGCTATTCTTCACTGAGCACTGATCTCTGAAACCTGACACCTGCATTTACAGCCAGATGACCGAATGCCCCGCGCACTCAGCCGTCTGCGAACAAAGCATCTCCGCCAGCTCCAGTCCGTAGCGGGCGAAATAGTAGGCCGCCCCATGCACGCGCTCCTGCAGCACGCCGCCCGGGTAGAGCGCGTTGAAGATCGAGTTGGCGTGGCGCGTGAGCGAGCCTTCTTTCTGCAACTGGAAGTTCGCGGCCAGCGTGCGCAGGCGGTTCATCTGGTAGCGCATCTTGCCCGCCGCGGTCTCCGCCGACTGGCCCAATCCTTTGTCCTGGGATTGCATCCAGCCGACCAGCAGATCGAGTTCGGTATCGACTGCATTGCCCGCCGCCGCTAATTTTTGCTTGGTCTCGATCGGCATGGCGCGCGCAGCCATACGTTGCGCCAGCGTTGCCGCGCTCTCTTCGCCAAACACCTGTTCGAGCGTGATCTCATGCCGCCGCAATAATTCAGAAATGGCTGGTTCAATCAGAGTGGCCGAGAACCTCGCCATGGGCGGCGTCTGCTGGCCGAGAATGCGCTCGAAGAGCACAGTAGACTGCGCGAGATACGCTATCTCCGCCGGGCCGCCCACCTGCGTCGTTGTTCCAAAGAGAAAATCCTGGAAGACGGGCCGCAGCAGTGCCGCCGGCGAGATGCGCTCAGGCTCGGCATCGAGAATCCCCAGCAAATCCGCGGTCGAAAGACTCCGATTCCCTTCCGGGCTAGCTGCCTGCCACAGGCCGTTGGGTTCCTCGGTCGAAGGCGCCATGCGCTTGAGCGCCAACCGCGCGCCCGATTTGTCATCGATCAGAAACAATAAACTCGATTGCGGCGCAACCAGGACCTGCGCGTGATAACCCGCGGCCTCGAGTGCCTGGCTGCGTTCGACCAGCGCCCGGTGGAACTCGTCGGCGCGTTCGATGCCCGCACGCAGCACCGGCGCACCAAGCCGGTGGAAATCGCGGCTCGCGGCGTCGACGATCAACAAGCCCTGCGCTGCAAAGAGCCTCGCATAAAACTCTTGGAAGGCCTCGGCAAATGTTTGGCCGGGTTTGTAGGCTGCCAGGAGGGCTTCGGTCGCATCCGAGGCGCCGAGCAACGCCGCCGCGCTCTCGGCGAGCGCCGTGATCGAATCGTCTAAAACAATACGACCTGCCGGAATAGCCTGTTCAGGCTTCGCGTCGTAGCTCAGCGTCGCCAGCTCACGTCCGGCGGGGAATGTCACCTGATTGATCTCGTCGAAATCGTGGTCTTCGCTCGCCAGCCAAAATACCGGCACCTGAGGTCTGCCGCACGCAATACCCTTGCGCGCACGGGCAATCGCCGTCGCGGTTTTGAAGGGTGTGTAGAGCGGTCCGCCGAACAGGCCTACCTGCTGCCCGGTGAGAATGGTCCCAGCTCCGCGCTCAAGTGCAGCAAGCGAAGCTACCGCGGCCGGAGATGGGTTTTGCGCTGCCAGGAGCCGGGCCAATTCCGGCCAGTGTGCCGGCAATGCCGGTCGATCCGACTGCACATCGTCCGAGGGCAAAAATGCACCCAGCGCATTGGAGCAAAAATCCAGGAACAGCCGGCTTTGGCCGGGCATTGCGGATACGGGATAACACTCTGCGGTCGTCGTTTCGTTCACTTGCGGATCTCCTGAGAGAGTTCGCCGCAGGTGAACGAGTCGAAGGATCTGCAGTTGCCCTCTTCTTCGTGGTGCAAAGAATTCTCAGGAAGCTTCACTAGGCGCTCACTTGAAATCGTGTCTTGTTACTCAGTTTAAGGATGCCACGGCAGGCCCAGGCGATGCTGAGCCGCCATGAGATCGCGACCCCGCTCGGTATACTCGACTTGAGACGGGCGCATGGCGCACACATAGCTGCGAAAGGATTCAGAATGCCGAGCAAAGCCACAGGAAAAGCGCAGAAGGCCACATCCACAAAGCGGAAGACCGCGTCCAAACCACCCCGAAAAGCGGTAGCCGAGCGCGCCATCGTGCTCAGCTCCGAAGTGGTCTATAACGGTCCGCTCTTCCGCGTTCAGCATGACAAGATCATCGAGCCGGGCGGCCGCACCAACGAGCGCGACGTGATTCGCCACAACGGCAGCGTGGTGATTCTGGCCATCGACAACTCGAAAAACAAGCGCGACCCGTGGATTGTGATGGAGCGGCAGTACCGGCACGCGGCCAACCAGTTTCTTTGGGAGCTGCCTGCGGGAAAAATCGACGCGGGTGAAGCCGCGCTCGACGGCGCCAAGCGTGAACTGATCGAAGAGACCGGATACCGGGCGAAAAAATGGCGTCCGCTGGTCGAGTACTATGCCAGCCCCGGTTTTCTCGGCGAGTCGATGAAGGTCTTCCTCGCTGAAGGGCTGGAGCCCGGCGATGCAAGCCCCGAAGAGGACGAGGAGATCGAGTTGCGGCTGGTAAAGCTCTCCGATGTGTTGAAGATGATTGAGAAGGGCCGTATTCTCGACGGCAAGACCCTCGCCAGCGTGCTCCTCTACGCGCGCCTACAAAACCGTAGCCAAAAGAAATAGCGGAACGGGCCGGGCCCGGGGTTTTCCCCAGGGATGGGGACGGGCCGGTTTTGCACGCGATTTTTCCCCACAACGCTGAACCCCTCACATATCACGTTGTGGAACAGGAAAATTTCAATCAACCTTTGGTCACTTTGCCGCGTCTTAACTAATAAGGTGGGGTGTTCCCCTCAAACGACCCATCTTTATCTCTGCACGAAAGCAAGAAACACCAGGAAGGCAGGAATTTGTGGCTCAGTACAAGGGTAAGGTCAAGTGGTTCAACAACGCCAAGGGCTACGGATTCATCGGACGCGACGACGGACCGGATGTATTCGTTCACTACTCAGCAATCCAATTGGACGGGTACAAGACCCTCAAAGAGGGTGATGAGGTCGAGTTCGACATAGTTGAAGGACAGAAAGGTCCCCAGGCGGATGCGGTTGTTCGCCTCAGGGACGCTGCCCACAACGCCGCGTAGGCGTCTACAGGGCTCGGCGTTCCCCGCACCACCGCTCTCACGCGGGACAGGTGGGGTGTGTCCACGCTACCGCCGGAAATTGCGCGCACTTGGGCTCCAAGCTGCTTTGCCGGATCCATGTTTTCCGATCCAGCATTCTCAGCGGCGTGTTGATCTCTGTTTCTCGACTCGCCAGCCCCAAATTCTGAGTCCAATTCAGAGGACGATCCGTTAAGTCCTCGCCGATCGGCGATACTGCAAGTCGGAGGGGCTGCTCCATGGACAACCGAACCATGGCCCGTCTGCTGGCAGAGACAGCCGACCTGCTCGAAATCGACGGGGCCGACAGCTTTCGCATCCGCAGCTACCGCGTCGCGGCCGACGCCGCAGAGCAGACCACGGTTGACCTGACCGAAGCGGCTGCCGATGCTGCGCGGCTGATGAAGATCGACGGCATCGGCAAGAGCATGGCGGCCAAGATTCAGGCCATCGCCGCCACCGGCACTCTGGATCTGCGCGATCAACTCCTCGCCAAGTACGGTGCAGGCATCCTGGATCTGCTCAAGCTGCCTGGCATGGGCGCCAAGACCATCGCGCTTCTGTGGAGCGCAGGCATTATCGGCCGCCAGGAAGGCGAACCTCCTGAAGTGAACGCTCCCCAGGTGAATTGCGTCGACCAGCTTGCCCAAGCCATCGAAGCAGGCCGCCTGAAAGGGCTGCCGCGCATGGGCGCCAAACAGATTGAAAAAATACGTAAGAGCATTGAGGACTTTCGGCGCAGTTCCGGCCGATTCCGCATCGATGTGGCCAGCGAGGAGGCTGCGCGGATCACAGCCTGGCTTCTCAAGCTTGAGGGCATCGACAAAGTCACTCCGGCGGGCTCATTGCGCCGCGGGCGCGACACGGTGGGCGATCTCGATCTGCTCGTGACCGGGCCCGCCTGTGAACCGGGGCGCACGGAGGCCGCCGTCGAACACGTCGCCGCCTACCCCGGCATCCACGACATCATCGCCAAGGGCGAAAACAAGGTGAGCTTTCACGTTGACGAGGGCTTGCAGGTGGACGTGCGCCTGCTGCCAGCCGGCTCGTACGGAGCGGCCCTGCAGTACTTTACCGGCTCCAAGGGGCACAACGTCGCGCTGCGGCAACGGGCGCTCAAAATGGGTTACACCCTGAGTGAGTGGGCTTTGGCGCGACTCGACGACGGCTCAACGGTTGCGGCAGCAACCGAGGAGGAGATCTACGCCGCGCTGGGCATGGACTGGATGCCGCCCGAGATGCGCGAGAATCTGGGCGAGATTGATTTGGCTGCCCACAAATCTCTTCCAAAACCCATAAGTGCGGAGCGCATCAGGGGCGATGTGCACATGCACACAACGGCCACTGACGGCCGCAATTCGATCCGCGAGATGGCTGAGACCGCGCTGGCCTGCGGCTATCAGTACATCGCCATCACCGATCACTCCAAAAACCTGGCCATGACCAACGGTCTCGACGAAAGACGCGCGCTGGAACAGATTGAGCAGGTGCGCGCTGTGAACCGCGCCCTGAACGAAACCATGGGCGGCCGCATCCGCGTCTTCACGGGTATCGAAGTTGACATTCTCGCTGACGGCGCGCTCGATCTCGACGACGACGTCCTGGCGCAAATGGACGTGGTGATCGCCAGCGTCCATTCCAGATTTGACCAGCCCCGCGAGGAGATGACGGCGCGCGTGCTCCGCGCCATTGAGAACCCCTACGTGCGCATTCTGGGCCATCCCACGGGCCACCTCCTGCTGCGCCGGGAGCCGTTCGCCATCGACATGGCCGCAATTCTCAGGCGCGCAGCCGAACTAGGCGTCGTCATGGAACACAACGCCGCACCCGAGCGGCTTGACCTTTGCGATCATGACCTGCGCCTGGCCAAAGAGCTAGGCTCGAAGATCGTGATCTCGTCCGACTCGCACGACTGCCGCAACCTGGGAAAGATGGACTATGGAGTGAAGCAGTTGCGGCGCGCCTGGCTCACGGCCGAAGACGTCCTGAACACGCGCGACGCCGAGGGCTTTCTGGCCGGGTTGAGGGGACGCCCATAGGGCCCAGAAACGACCGCTTTGTACACAGCCAAATCAGTACCCACTCACTCAGGTTTTGCCGTAAGATAGGTTCGCAATGGCAACGGAGGCCGTATGAGCCTGCTTCACCAGGAAGATCACGAACTCGACGACGCCGCGCGCGGCGAAGAGCTGACCAAAGGCACCAGCCACTTGGTGATCGCCGTCCTAATTGCGGTCATGGTGGTCAGCTCCATCATCGCGGTCTACGCGATTATGAACCAAACGCCGCCCTTCGCAACCGCAGAGGTCACTGCCGTCTGGGTGCATCCCCAGCACACGCAAACTGCCGGTTTCGATGCCAGCGGTGCGCCCATGCCCCAGCGCGATGTCGATCAGATGATGGTCTTTACCACCGTCCAGCTCAAAAACCAGACCGATCACCCGATCCTGCTCAGCAATATCACCACCAATGCCACGCTCGACGATGGCATCCATTCGAGCTACGCGGCCACCAAAAGCGATTACGACCGCACGTTCATCGCCTATCCGGACATTCCGGTGCCGCATCTCGACGGAATCTCGCCGATCAATACAATGATCGCCCCCGGCAAGACCGTGGTAGGCAACTTTGTTTCGTCGTTCATGATGACGCAAAAGCAGTGGGACGCCCGTAAGAACTTCGACTATACCTTCTACTTCCAATACCAGGCGCCTCTTACAGCCACGCCCCACGTGCCCATCACTGAGCGCTAGCAGTCGGCGGCACCGGCGCGGCCTTGGGAGCCGAGAGATAGCCGGAAATCTGGTTCTTTGAGTTGATGCGGTTCACCACCACTTCAAACAGCGCTGGCTCCTTCCCGCTATAGAACTGCAGCGGCTCGTCTACATTGCGGTCCTTCTTTTCGTAGGTCCTGTCGTCGGCAAGAATGTCGAGCGTGAAGCGGTTGTGCTTTGCGTCGGTCTTCTTCAATTCCATGCTGATGGTGCCTACCGGTTTTCTCTGGCCCTTTGTCAGCGTGAACTCGTAAAAGTTGCGGTCGCCTCTGTGCTCCAGCGCCAACAGTTCATCGTGATTGCGGGCGATGATACTGTTGGTGCTGCTCAGGTCGCCCCGCACGCTCTGCAGTTGGCTGATCGTGGTAGCCAGATCGCCCTGCGTCTTGGTCAGATCCGTCCTCACGCCGCCCACGTCGGTTTTCACGCCGCTCACGTCGCTCGTCACCGAACTCACCTGCTGCGCGGTCTTCTGCTGTTCGTTTTCGAGCCTCTTGCTGTCGGCCTGCTCGCGCTGGATAATCGCCTGGGCGCGCTGGTCGAGCTCTTTCAGCGTTATGCCGTTCTCTTTGCTTAACTCCTCGGTTGCCACCTGCAAACGGGCTTGAGTTTCACGCATATCCGCGCCGAGCTTGGCATTTTGCTGATGCGCTTCTGTCAGTTCGGCTTGCTGCGTGCTCAACCGGCTGTTCAGGGTGGTGCACCAGATCAGGCCGCCGATTGCGGCCAGCAGGGCAATTGCGACTGCCGCTAGAAACGCGCCGGAGTACGTGCGCGGGGCGTCATTTGTGGTACTGCTCTTTTCGCTGTTATCAAGCATCTTTCTGCCTTTCGTGCTCCGGAATGGCCTTTGGAAGCGAGCCGTTCCGGGCGAGGGGGGAGAATGGGCATCCTGTCCGGTGGGACGCCTTTTCAAATACGAATCGCCGCCCTCACCCGGGAGTCAGCGACAATTCCGCCGCGTGCCGCGGAGGGCCTTCCTCGATTTCAGGCCGGCAAAACCCTTCCGCACTGCGGCGCAATACAGGATATATCGCGCGGATGCCCCGCGTGCAGATTTCCCGTTACCCCCATGGTCCCACCGGCCGCAGCCCCGGTTCTGACGGTCTGACCGAATTTGGCCCGCATCCGCGAGATGAAGCCACCGGCTAAGAGCTTCTTAGTCCCAAGTCCCTTAGTCCCTGCTTTTCTTACCGCCTTTCGTGACAGCGACAGAACAGCTAAGCTATAAACATCTTTACTGCACTTTTTGGCGCCGGGCGCCCATTGAGAGTGCCGACGCTCACCGCAACGTGTCAAAACCGAATCGAAGACAGGAGATGCGTAGAAATGTCGACCGCTGTCGCAGGAAAGGGTCTCGAGGGAGTCGTTGCCGCGAACTCCGGTATTTGCTGGATCGACGGAGATGCGGGAATCCTCTCCTACCGCGGCATCGACATTCACGAGCTGGCCGAGCACTCGACCTTCGAGGAGACCACATACCTGCTCTGGAACGGCATGTTGCCCAACGAGCTTGCTCTGCGCGAGTTTTCTACGCAGTTGGCGCTCGCCCGTTCCCTCGATCAGCGCGTGATCGATCTGGTCAAAAGCTTCCCCACCACGGCCACGCCGATGGAAGTGCTGCGAACCGCGGTCTCGGCATTGAGTTTCTACGATGCTGACGAAAAAGACAATTCGCACGATGCCAACGTGCGCAAGGCCTTCAAACTCACGGCGCAGATCGCCATGCTCGTCGCCATTTACGATCGCATTCGTAAAGGCAAGGAAATCGTTCCCCCCGACCGCTCGCTCTCCCACGCCGGCAACTTTCTCTGGATGCTCAATGGCGTGAAGCCCTCCGAAACCGCTACGCGCACTCTCGATATAGCCTTGGTCCTCCACGCCGACCACGAGCTCAACGCCTCCACCTTCGCCGCCCGCGTCATCGCCGCCACGCTCTCCGACATTCACTCCGCCATCACGGGCGCCATCGGCGCGCTCAAAGGACCGCTGCACGGCGGCGCCAATGAAGGCGTCATGCGTTTGCTGCTGACCATCGACAGAGAGGGCGCCGACCCCGTCGAGTACGTGAAGAGCATGTTGGCCGCGCGGCAAAAGATCTCCGGCTTCGGCCACCGCGTCTACAAAACCGAGGACCCGCGCGCCACCCACCTGCGCAAGATGAGCGAACAACTGGGCAAGGACTCCGGCAATCCCAAGTGGTACGAGATGTCGCGCGCCATCGAGCTTTACATCAACCAGGAAAAGAAGCTCAACGCCAACGTCGATTTCTACTCTGCGTCTACCTACGCCACCCTCGGCATCGACATCGATCTTTACACGCCGATCTTTGCGTTGAGCCGCATCTCAGGTTGGGCTGCGCACGTCATTGAACAGCTCGATGACAACCGCCTCATCCGTCCCCGTGCCGAATACATTGGCCCCGCCTATCCCACGCATTGGATCCCGATCGAAGAGCGGCTCTGAGCCGAAAAGCGGACGTTGAAGTCTGGCCTGCCATTCCCCCCAGAAACTAAGAAGCGGGCGTCCGGCATCGGGAGTGGAAGGATTTCCCGAAACCGGCAGCCCGCTGGACCCTGGACCGGGTCTAGGTGGTAACTTAAGTGTAGGACGGTTTCAAGCAAAATCAAGCCTTTTTTGCGTGAAAATCCCCGGATCGTGACAGCAGTCACAGCGGTCTATGTTGGACAGCACCTTCGCGTTGACCGTGAGGGTTATCGCTTGATACAACAGAGAGTTCCATCTGCATAAAATCTCCCTTGGAACACGCGCAGTAGATCAGTACAGGTATGCACGATATCGCTCAACAACTCGGAAACCTTCTGCTGGCTGCGGTTCCGACGGCGCTGCTCTTCATCGTGTTGGTCGTTGCGTATGAATTTCTCGTTCAGGGTCCGTTGACGGCGGTTCTGGCCAGGCGCCGGGCCTTGACAGAAGGCGCGATTGAAGATGCCCGCCGCGCTCTGGAGGGGGCCGAGGCCAAGGCTCAGGACTACGCCGAGCGCCTGCGGCAAGCGCGCGCGGAAACCTACAAACTGCGCGAACAGCGCATGAAGCAGTGGAACGCCGAGCGCGATACGGCGCTCGAGGCTGCGCGACACTCTGCCGGCCAAAAGGTGCACGAGGCCAAGGCCGATTTGGAGGCGGAAGCCGCTGCCGCAAGGACTGCCCTCGAAGCCGCCGCCGCCGATCTTGCCAGCCGGGCCGTCCGCGCCGTTTTGCCAGCCGCTGCCGGGGGTTCCCGTTGAAGCTCTTTCGTTCGAAAACGAGTCTTGGTTTTGGAGTTTTCGCGCTTGCCGCGCTCGTAGTCGCGTCGGCGGCGGCGCAGCAGAATGCACCGGCGGCTGTGGGACAGTCTGGGCCGGCTTCGGTGGCACAGACGGATGAAAGCGCGATGCAGGGCGCCAAGCCTAATGAGGCCGATGACCAAAAGGGGGACGCCGCGCTTCTGCACTCGCCTGTAGTAAAGGCGACGGCCCGCCTGCTGCACATGAAGCTCGACACGGCGATATACCTGTTGCTCGGGCTGAACTTCGCCATCATCTTTTTCGCCATCGCAATTCCGCTTACGAAGACCATGCCGAAGGTCCTTCGCAAGCGCTCGCAGAACCTGAGCCACGAGTTGACGAATGCGCGCAAAGCCACGGCGGATGCGCAGGCGCGGCTAAGCGCGGTTGAAGCTCAGTTGGCCGGATTGGGCGAGGAGATCAGGAAGCTGACAGCGCAGGTCGAGCAGGAGACGCTGGAAGACGAGAAGCGCATCAAGGCCTCGATCGGCGAAGAGAGCGCGCGCATAGTGGCTGCCGCCGAGCAGGAGATCGGCGCGGCGGCGACGCAGGCCAAGCGAGCGTTGCGGAGCTTTGCCGCCGATCTTGCCATCGGACATGCGGAGAAACAGATTACGCTCACTCCGGAGACGGATCGCGCGTTGATTGCCGAGTTCGTGGCCGGGGCGGCCGGCGATGGCCGAGGCAAGGGAGGCATGAACTAGATGCCCGCATTTGTTGCCCGCTACGCGCAGGCCTTTGCCGATGTGGTGAAGGATTTGAAACTCGACACGGCCGCATTAGATCGCCAGTTTGGGGATTTTCTTGCCACCTGGGACGGGAGCGCCGAACTGCGCACGTTCTTTGAGAATCCTGCGATTCCAGCGGCGCAAAAGGTCGGGATTCTCGACAAACTCAATGCGAAACTGGGCATGCAAAAGGAGCTGCGCAACCTGATTGCAGTGCTCATCGACAACAATCGCATTGGGCACGTAGCAGATGTAGCCGCGGATTGGCGCAGGATATTGCAGGAGCAGCAGGGGATTCGCCCCGCGGAGATTGTGACGGCGCGCGAGTTGGCGAAGGACGAACGCGACGCGTTAGCAGCCGAGGTGGCGAAGCTGGCCGGAGCAAAAATCGATGCCAGCTTCAAACTCGACAAGTCAATTCTCGGCGGCACGGTGGTGCGCATCGGGTCTACGGTGTACGACGGCTCGGTGAAGGGCCGGCTGGAACGGCTGCGTGAAGCGCTGACAGAAGGATGAAGTCCGCGAGGTTTCAGGTGCCAGGTTTCAGGTGTCAGCGCCCTGGCCTGGCCGTGAACAAACGTTTTTGAGCAAGTAGAGTTTTTGAGTTGAAGAGATTTTCACGGAGGAGGCAGGAGTTGGGCAGTTTCGGATCGATATCCCGTGCGGCTTGGCGGAGAACTGATCCCTGACACCTGAAACCTGACCCCTGAGGAACGTACATGGCTCAGATCAAGGCAGACGAGATTACACAACTTCTTCGCGAGCAGATCGCGAACTACGATGCAAAGGTCCAGGTAGATGAAGTCGGGACCATTACTTCGCTGGGCGATGGCATCGCACGCTTGCACGGCCTCGACAAGGTAATGGCCGGCGAGCTGCTCAGTTTTCCGCACGGCATTGCGGGCCTTGCGCTCTCGCTGGAAGAGGACCAGGTTGGCTCCGTGGTGCTCGGCGACTACACCGAGTTGAAGGAAGGCCAGGAGGTCAAGCGCACCGGCAAGATTCTCTCCGTGCCCGTGGGCACGGCGATGATTGGCCGCGTGGTGGACGCGTTGGGCATGCCCATCGACGACAAGGGGCCGATTGCCGCCACCGAGACGTTGCCCGTCGAGCGCCTTGCGCCCGGAATCATCGATCGCCAGCCTGTGCGTGAGCCGATGGCGACTGGACTCAAGGCCATCGACGCCATGATTCCCATCGGCCGCGGCCAGCGCGAACTGATCATCGGTGACCGCCAGACAGGTAAGACCGCCGTCCTGCTCGACACCATCATCAACAACGCCAAGAACGACCTGATCTGCATCTACTGCGCGATTGGGCAAAAGCGTTCGTCGATCGCGCAGGTGGTGCAGACGCTCACCGAGCACGGCGCGATGGGACACACCATCATCGTGGCTGGCATCGGCTTCGGAGCCGGCGCCGATGCTTTACCTCGCGCCCTATGCCGCGACAGCGATGGGCGAATTCTTCCGCGACAACGGCAAGCACGCGCTGGTGATGTACGACGATCTGTCGAAGCACGCCATGGCGTACCGCGAGATCTCGCTGCTGCTGCGCCGTCCGCCGGGCCGCGAGGCGTACCCGGGCGACGTGTTTTATCTCCACTCGCGGTTGCTGGAGCGCTCGTCGAAGATGAGCAAGGAGCGCGGCGGCGGCTCGCTGACTGCGCTGCCCGTGATCGAGACCCAGGCCGGCGACGTTTCCGCCTACATTCCGACCAACGTGATTTCGATTACCGACGGCCAGATTTTTTTGGAAACGGACCTGTTCAACTCAGGCGTGCGGCCCGCGGTGAACGTGGGCCTCTCGGTTTCGCGCGTGGGATTTTCGGCAGCCATCAAGGCCGTGAAGCAGGTGGGCTCGACGCTCAAGCTCGATCTCGCGCAGTATCGCGAGCTGGCGGCCTTCGCGCAGTTCGGCTCAGACCTTGACCCGCTGACGCAGAAGCAACTGGCGCGCGGCGTGCGACTCACGGAACTGCTCAAGCAGCCGCAGTTCCACCCGCTCACATGGCAGCAGCAGATGATCGTGCTCTTCGCCGGTACGCAGGGCTACCTCGACGACTTGCAGGTTGCCGACATCCGCGCGTTCGAAGATGGGCTGCATAAATATTTTGCGAACTCACAGCAGGCATTGCTCGCCGACCTGACGCAGAAAAAGCAATTGGATGACGATCTCCGCAACCGGCTGCACGCGGCGATGAAGGAGTACGCGGCGACGTTCAAGCAGGAGCTGGCGGCCGCTACGGCGTAGCAGTAGTTGGCAGTGATCAGTGGTCAGAGTTAATCTGCGGGAATTTTGAAAGGATCGGCGAGATAATGCTGGTTTCTGACACGAATAAGCTCACGGCAATTGCCGCACTCTCACTATACTGCTCATTTGCGGCTTCCGGGCAGACAATGAAAGTCAAGATTATTCATCGTCAGAATAGTGAAACAGAATACAGATACGTGGTTCCCGGAGAGTACGAGTCGCTTTCAAATACGAACACGAATTGCAATGCTGATTTAACAGATGTGCATTGTTTAGGTACGACCACGACTACGGGCACTGTCTCCTCACCGACCGAGGTTTCGTTTACGCTTACCGGCGCGACTCTATCGCTTCAACTGCCGGACGGTAGAGTTGCTGTCGTCAATTGCGAGATGAAGGGTCATGTCAAACCTTTAATTCTTGGCGGAACTTCGATACGAAGTTGCAGGGTGCCGCTGGTCTATGAAGTACAGACCGATTTCAAAGGCAAGAATGCGAAGCTTTTTTGGCCGGTCAGCGTGGACGGCAAGAAATTCGAGTCCGAGACATACAAGATTTTGGCGATTCTCGACAAGAAGCCAATGTGAATTAGCAACCGAGTTTTGTCGCAAGGGCTGCAGATTGATCATTGAACACTGAGAACTAAATGGCAAATGTACTCGACTTAAGGCGCCGCATTCGCAGCGTCAAAAACACGCGGCAGATCACCAAGGCCATGAAGATGGTCTCGGCGGCGAAGTTGCGCCGCGCCCAGGAGCGAGCTTTGGCGGCGCGGCCTTATGCGCGCATGATTGCGAGCGTGTTGCAGTCGCTCAGGAATCGCGTCGATCTGTTCGACGCCCAGACCGGCAACCTGTGCCACCCGCTATTTTTAACGCGGCCGGAAAAGCGCGTCCTGCTCGTCGTGGTCTCGGGCGACAAGGGCTTTGCCGGCGCATTCAACGCCAACATCCTCAAGGTCGCTTACCAGTTCATCAACGGCAACCCCGACAAGGAAATCGATATTGAGGCCGTAGGCCGCAAGGCACGTGACCAGATGCGGCGGCGCTATCCGACCGCCAGTTATACTGAGCAGCCAGTCCAAGAGGGTAGCCCAACGCAGTTGCGTCAGGTGAGAAGCGCACGGCAAGGCAAGGTCGAAGTCACCGGCGACCATCCCGGCTTGTTGGTGCAGCTCGATCCCAAGCGCGTCGAGGAGATTGCGCACAACATCGTAGCGCGTTACGTGCACGAAGAGATCGACGCCGCTTATATCGTCTACAACGAGTTCAAGTCGGTAATCGCGCAGCGGCTGGTAGTCGAGCGGCTGCTTCCGCTCATCGAAGTGGGCAAGCAGCAGATCACGGGCGCGGTCGAGCCTACTGCGGAAGAGAAGGAGCGCCTGGCTGAGGCGGCACTTTCGGCAGGCATCGAGCTTGAACCCGCCGACACCACCGAAGCCGAAGAGGAAGCCAAGAAATTCGGCACGGCCAATGTGGACTACATCTACGAGCAGCCGCCCAGTGAGCTTTTCGCGGGCCTGCTGCCGCAGTACATTTTTGCCATGCTCTTCCACGCCATGACGGAGTCGGTGGCCGCCGAGCACGCGGCGCGCATGACGGCCATGGATTCGGCAACCAACAACGCCTCCGACATGATCGACGCGCTCACGCTGCACATGAACCGCGTGCGCCAGGCCGCGATTACCAAGGAGATTATTGAGATTGTGAGCGGCGCAGCCGCGCTGTGATTAGGTAGCTTCTAGCTGCTAGCCTCTAGCTTTCCGTCCTCGAATGCGGCGGAAAAGCGCAAGAAGCCTAGAAGCAGCAAGAGACAGGCTAGAAGCTAGGAGCTAAAAGCTAGGAGCTGTTTTGAAATGGTAGAAAACATCGGCAAAGTGATTCAGGTCTCCGGCCCGGCCGTAGATGTGCAATTTGAAGAGGCGACGATGCCGCCTATTTACCAGGCGCTGCGTGTCACCGACGAGGGCTTCAAGGTGCCCACGCCCATCAACGTGATTCTCGAGGTGCAGCAGCACCTGGGCGAGGGCCGCGTGCGCACGGTCGCGATGGAAGCGACGGACGGCATGGTGCGCGGCATGAAGGCCATCGACATGGGCGGGCCGATCCGCGTGCCCGTGGGCAAGGAGACGCTGGGCCGCGTGATCAACGTGATCGGCGAGCCGGTGGATGAACTGGGGCCGGTGGGCGAAAAGTCGCGCATGCCCATTCATCGCCCCGCGCCGCTCTTCGACGAGCAGTCGACGCACGAGGAGATGTTCGAGACCGGCATCAAGGTCATCGACCTGATCCAGCCCTTCCTGAAGGGCGGCAAGATTGGCCTCTTCGGCGGCGCAGGCGTGGGCAAGACCGTCGTCATCATGGAACTGATCAACAACGTAGCCAAGAACCACGGCGGCTTTTCGGTGTTTGCAGGTGTGGGCGAGCGGACACGTGAAGGAAATGACCTGTGGCTCGAGATGACCGAGAGCGGCGTGATCAAGCCCGGCAAGTGGCAGGACTCGAAGTGCGCGTTGGTCTACGGGCAGATGACTGAGCCACCGGGAGCGCGCCTGCGCGTGGCGTTGACCGCGCTCACTGTGGCCGAGTACTTCCGCGACCAGGAAGGCGCCGACACGTTGCTTTTCATCGATAACATCTTCCGCTTCACGCAGGCGGGCTCCGAGGTGTCAACGCTGCTGGGGCGCATGCCTTCAGCCGTGGGCTATCAGCCGAACCTGGCCACCGAAATGGGCGAACTGCAGGAGCGCATTACCTCGACGAGCAAGGGCTCGGTAACCTCGGTGCAGGCCGTCTACGTGCCCGCCGACGATTTGACCGATCCCGCGCCAGCGACGACCTTTGCTCACCTGGACGCAACCACCGTGTTGAGCCGCCCGCTGTCGGAGCTGGGCATTTATCCGGCCGTCGATCCGCTGGCTTCGACCTCACGCATCCTGGCCGCGCGTGTGGTGGGCGATGAACACTACGATGTCGCCCAAGGCGTAAAGAAGATCCTGCAGCGCTACAAGGACCTGCAGGACATCATCGCCATACTGGGCATCGACGAGCTTTCTGAAGACGACAAACTGACGGTCGCGCGCGCGCGTAAGGTGCAGAAGTTCCTGTCGCAGCCGTTCCACGTGGCCGAGACGTTCACGGGCATTCCCGGCAAGTACGTCAAAATTGCCGACACGGTGCGCGCCTTCAAGGAGATTATCGAAGGCAAGCACGACAGCGTGCCGGAGCAGGCGTTCTACATGCAGGGCGGGATCGAAGACGTGCTCGCCGCGGCGGAGAAGCTGAAGGCGAGTGTGTAAGGACAGTTGTCAGTGATCAGTTGTCAGTGGTCAGCTTGGTCCTAGCCGCTGCAGTTTTTTCTGACCACTGACCACTGTTCACTGATCCCTGGCGACTGAAAGGAGCCCATGGCTGAAGCAACATCCAATCAACTTCGCGTCCGTCTCGTCACGCCGGAGCGCACTCTGTTCGAGGCCGACGCCTCGGCAGTGGAACTGCCGTCGAAGTCCGGCTACATGGAAGTGCTCTACGGACACGCGCCGCTGATGGCCGAGCTAGGCGCGGGAGATGTCACGATTCATGGCTCGGCGGGGGCAGATGCTGCCGACGCCACCCGCTACAACGTGAGTTGGGGATTCGTGGAAGTGCTGCCCAATCGCGTGACGATCCTCGCCTCTGACGCGCTCAAACCCGAGGAGATCGATTTGCAGCGCGCTGAAAAGCAGCTCGACCGCGGGCTCAGCCTGTGGAAGGAGGCCGGCGAAAGCGAAGAGGCCTACGACGAAGCGCTCCGCGTGATCTCCGAAGCTGAGGCCAAGATTGCTTCGGCCGGCGAGTCGATCAAGACTCACTAGCCGTTAACCGCTCGATCTGATTCAACGAAAGGCCCTGCTCGATGAGCAGGGCTTCTGTTTGAGCGCGGGACCTTCAGACAGTACGCGTTCCCGACGTGTCTCGTTCGTGTTGCCCGTAGCCTATTGCTCGCAGATTATTCCTTTATGCGTTGCAGCACCAGCGGCAGCACGTGGCCCATCTGCGTAAACGTGCCGTCAATCGAGGTTTTGTCGGTGGCGATCTTGCCTTGGAATGCTGCTCCAATGCCCGTCATCTCGACGGTCAGCGACGATCCGTTACGTTTGACCGAAGTTGTGTTAACCCAGATCGGACTCTGGTCGGGGCTTTGCATTTTTGCCGTCAACCCGTCCTGTGTGTTCACGATTTTGAAGAGCACGTGCAGTACCCCTGTGCCGGTGTCGAGCGTGCCTTCCCAGGTTCCATCGATGTCGGTTGGGGGCGCGGGCTTGGGCGCGGGTGGCGGCGCTAGTTCCGCGGCGGTCGCTCTCTTGAAGTTCAGATTGAGGGACTGCCCCTGCGACCAGGTGCCGTCGATCTCGGTCGCATCCTTGTTGACGGTCCCGGTATAGGCGCCGTGAACGGCCTCGACAACCAGATCGAGCTTTCCATTGCTGAAGGAGATCGAGCTCACCGGAATCCCGAATGCGCCTTGATCGACGCTGTCGAGCGTTGCCGTCAGCGCGCCGTCTTTGGCAGCATTGATGTGCAAGACGAGGTGCAGTCCCATCTGGCCTGCGTTGAGGGTTCCCTTCCAGTCACCGGCTACCTGCGCCTGAGCGCAGCAATTTGGCGCAAGCGCCGCGGCCAAGCCCGCCACCAATGCTATGGATCGGATCACGATTGCTTTCATTCGCCTTCTCCCTTGGGCGGAAATCATAGCAGAGCCGTCCGCTGGGAGCGCTGACGGCAATCACTACTTGCCGTCTGTGCCTCCGGCCCGATAAAGTGACAGCGATAAGCTTCTTTTGGCGTGCGGCGTCTTCTCGCGTTTCCCCAGCGCCGCCCGCTCTTCGAAATTGCTTCCCTAAAGGACCCTGCATGTCGTCCACTACAGCTACCACCGTCGCAAATCGCGATATTGACTCCACGCTGCGCGAAAACCGCGTCTTTCCGCCTCCGGCGGAGTTCAGCGCCAAGGCCCACATCAAGAGCCTGGCAGAGTACGAGGCGCTCTATAAGCAGTCAATCGAGGATCCCGAAAAATTCTGGGCCGGCGTGGCGCGGGAGCTGCACTGGTTCAAACCGTGGGACAAGGTTCTGGAGTGGGATCTGCCGTGCGCGAAGTGGTTCGTGGGCGGCAAGATGAACTTGAGCTACAACTGCCTCGATCGCCATGCGCTCGGGGAACGCCGCAGCAAGACCGCGCTCATCTGGGAGGGCGAGCCGGGCGAGATTCGCCGCCTGACCTACGCGGAACTGCACGCCGAGGTGCAGAAGTTTGCCAACGCGCTCAAGTCGCTCGGGATCAAGAAAGGCGATCGCGTCGCGGTGTACATGGGGATGACGCCGGAACTGGCGATTGCACTGCTCGCATGTGCGCGCATTGGTGCCGTACACTCGGTGATCTTCGGCGGATTCGCCGCACACGCCATTGCCGACCGCGTTGCGGACTCAGAATGCGTGGCCATCATTACGCAGGACACGAGCTATCGCCGCGGCAACGAGGTTAAGCTGAAGGCGACTGTAGACGAGGCGATGCCCGCCTGCCACAGCGTGAAGCATGTGGTGGTGTATAGGCGGACCGGGACGCCTGTGAACATGGTTGCGGGCCGCGATCACTGGTGGCACGAGCTGGTGGCCAAGGCCGATCCGGAATGCGCGGCCGAGCCGATGGATTCCGAAGACCCGCTCTACATTCTCTACACGTCTGGATCGACGGGGAAGCCAAAGGGCCTGCTGCACACCACGGGCGGCTACGCGGTGCAGACCTATCTCACGTCGAAGTATGTCTTCGACCTCCGCGACGACGATGTTTACTGGTGCACGGCCGACATCGGCTGGGTGACCGGCCACTCCTATGTGGTTTATGGGCCGTTGCAGAACGGCGCCACGGTGCTGATGTACGAAGGCGCGCCTAACTTTCCGGATTTTTCGCGCTTCTGGAAAATCGTCGACGACCACAAGGTGACGGTTTTCTACACCGCGCCCACGGCGATCCGCGCGTTCATCAAGTGGGGCGACGAGTTTGTGGACAAATACGATCTCCGATCTCTTAGGCTTCTTGGCACCGTGGGCGAACCAATAAATCCTGAGGCGTGGATGTGGTATCGCGAGAAGATCGGCCGTAATCGCTGCCCGATCGTGGACACGTGGTGGCAAACCGAAACCGGCGCGATCATGATTGCGCCGATTCCCGGGGCTGTGGCGACGAAGCCCGGGTCGGCGACTCGGCCCTTCTTCGGCATTCAGCCGGAGGTGGTGACGCCGCCAGACGCGAACGGGAACTTCAAAGCGGTTCCTGCGGGCAGCGGTGGACTGCTGGTGGTGCGCAAGCCGTGGCCCTCAATGGCGCGCACGATCTACGGCGATCCCGAGCGCTATCAAAAGACATATTGGTCCGACGTGCCCGGCTGCTACTTTACGGGCGATGGCGCGCGGCAGGATGCCGACGGCTACTTTTGGTTGATGGGCCGCGTGGACGACGTGATCAACGTGAGCGGGCACCGGCTGGGGACCATGGAGGTCGAGTCAGCCCTCGTCGCGCATTCCAAGGTGGCTGAGGCTGCGGTTGTGGGCCGGCCGGACGATTTGAAGGGGCAGGCCATTGCGGCGTTCGTCACGCTGGAAAGCGGCAACCCGCCCTCGAATGAACTGAAAGACGAGCTGAGGAAGTGGGTCGCGAAGGAAATCGGTGCGCTGGCTCGGCCTGACGATATTCGCTTTACCGAAGCGCTGCCCAAGACGCGCTCGGGCAAGATCATGCGCCGCCTGCTGCGCGAACTGGCCACGCACGGTGAGGTGAAGGGCGATGTGACCACGCTCGAGGACTTCACCGTAATTGCCAAGCTGCGCGAAGGTGAAGAAGGTTGAGCCAGGCCGGCCACGCGTGGAGCGGCGCGCTTCGCAGGCGCTCAAAGAATCGATGGCATCGCCCAGCGCCATGATGTTCTCGTACCTGATGCCTGGTGCGTAAGCATTGCGTAGCTCGGCTAGGCGGGACGGCGCAGGGTGAGCCACCTAAGGCCCCGCAGCGAAATTCTCTTGCCTATCATCGAATTCCGTGTTGAAATTGCTTTACTTTCTGCCTCGCAGGTTTTCGAGCGGCGGTCGGCCCCCAACGTTTCCCCTGAGCAATGCGGCGTTTTATCGGCTCGGGTGCGGGGCAGCACAAGGAGGCCGCCATGGCAACGTCCACCATTCCCGGCAGTGCCCCTGAGTCTGTTTACCTCGGCAGGTTCAGTGGCAAATTTTTGTTATTCGCGGCGATCTTCACGCTCGCGGCTGTCATCGGCGTGGAACTACTGACGAACGCCTTTACCGCGCACGATTTCAACGCTACGGTTCCCGGCACGCTCGATGAAAACTATACCCAGGTGACGCACCGCGAGAATGGAGCCGTTACCGGCGTCGACTACGAGGTAACCTACAGCTTCACTGCGAACGGAAAGCAGTACAGCGGGAAGGACACAGTCAACACGGAGCCGCAAGGTACCGACTGCACCGTGTACTACATGAAGGACAACCCCGCGGAGAACGCGCTCAGGCGCGGCCATGTGGACGATAGACTAACGGTTTATGGCGTCGCGTGCCTGGTTCTCGCGCTTGTCGTGTACATTTGGGTTCAGATGAAGCGTTTTGCCGCGGCCACTGATCGCTCGCAAGTGGCGCGGGCAGCAGCGAATCCCTACGCCATGGGTCCGCCAGCTGCGGATGTGAGCCCTCAGTACGGCGATGCCGCCCAAGAGAACGTTGGCATTCGGCACGGAAAATATTCCGCGTGGGTGTATGTCCACATTGCGTTTTTTGCGCAGATTGCTGTCCTCGGCCTGATTGTTGCCGCATTGCTCTCGCATGATGGCGGAGCTGCCATGCCCTTGAGCCGCGCCTGCGGCGTTGCGACTCTGGCCGCCATTCTCTTCACGCTTTGGGTGTATTTCGACCGCTGGCGCTGCGTTGAAGCCGTGGCGAGCAAATCCTGTTCAGGCGTAGCGAACCTATCCCTTTTCTATGTACCGATTATCGCGGCGGTGTACGCAAATTATCGCGGTTTGCGCAAACTGGCCGGGAAGTGAGCGGGGCAATTATGCGGTGGCGGAGAAAAGCTTAATTGAAGGAAATTTGGGCTGGAGGCGGCAATTCGCCGCGCAATTGCCCGTATCTGATGACGTTGACAGGCCCCGCGCGTCCAACAGGCGGAGCCTACTGCCCGGAAAATCTTGCCCGGGCGGTCCTGGAGCCGTAAAATAAGGCATCGCAGGAGTCATTCAAGGTAATGATATTCAGTAGCCGCCGCCTATTTTTCGCTGCTCTAAATTGCGGTCTTATTTCCGTTCCCGCAACCGGTCTTCTAGCCCAGACTGCAGCTCCCTCCACAACACAGCAGGCCCAGCCCTCCACCACGCAGAATCAGGCGCAGCAACCCGATCCGTTGAAGCGGCAGCTCTCCGATAAGAAGCGGTTCGAGGCAGAAAAGGAACTGCGGAAGGAGTTGAAGGGCCCCTATAGAAAGTGGCTGGATGAGGACGTTCCCTACATCATTACCGATGACGAGCGAAAGGCGTTTCTGAGCCTGAGCAACGATGAAGAGCGCGAGGCCTTCATCGAGAGCTTCTGGCAGCGGCGCAACCCGAATCCCGATTCTCCTGAGAATGAGTTTCGCGACGAACATTACCGGCGCATCCAGTACGCCAACGACCACTTTGCGGCCGGCAAGCCCGGATGGAAGACAGATCGCGGCCACATTTATATTGCTTTCGGTCCGCCCGATAGCATTGACTCCCATCCCGCGGGCGGCTTGTATGAGCGGCCCATGGAAGAGGGCGGCGGTGAAACCGCCACCTTCCCGTTTGAGATTTGGCACTACCGGTACATCGAGGGCATCGGCGACAACATCGATATCGAGTTCGTCGACTCCTGCCAGTGCGGCGATTATCACTTCACCATCGACCGCAGCGAAAAGGACGCTCTCAAAAATGTTCCCGGCGCGGGCATGACCGAGATGGAAGAACTGAACCACTCCAACAAGACCGACCGCTTCAAGGGCAACGGCATCGAGGAGCTTGGCTCCGGACCGATGGACACGTACAACCAGAGCCATGAGTTCGACCGCATCGAAATGGCGTCCAAGCTCTTTGCGCCCCCGCCCATCAAGTTCACGGATCTCGAGAACGATCTCGACCAATTCAATACCTCTCACAAACTCCTGCAGGGGCCAGTATTTCCTTTCGACGTGCGCACCGATTACGTGAAGGTCACCGACGGCATGGACCTGATTCCCATTACCATCCAGATCCGCAACCGCGACATCACATTCGTGACCAAGGACGGGGTTTCCAAGGGCGTGGTCAACATCCTGGGGCGCGTAACGACCATCATGCACAAAACGGTGCAGACGTTCGAGGATACAGTTGAAGTGACGGAGCCCTCCGAGTTGCTGGAAAAGTCGCTCGAGCGTAAGTCACTTTACTGGAAGGCGCTGCCGGTTCCGCCCGGGCTTTACCGTCTCGATATTGCGATCAAGGACGTGAACAACCCCGATCACAAGGGAATTTACGGCCGCAGCCTTAATGTTCCGGAGTTTGACGACGAGAAGCTGGGAACTTCATCGCTGATTCTGGCGGACAAGATGAGTACCGTGTCGTCGGAGCAGATCGGCAGCGGCCAATTCATCATCAGCAATATGTTCGTCCGGCCGCGGGTGCCGGAAAACCCAACCGCGCCCGTTACCTTCATCCGCGGACAAGATTTGAATTTCTGGGTGCAGTTTTACAATCTTGGGATCGACGAGGCCACCAAGAGCAACTCGGCGACTGTTACTTACCAGATCGCCGACTCCGCAGGCAACGTGATTTTCGAAAAGCAGTTGGAGTCGAAAGATCTGGGGGCGCACAGTGATCAGTTGACGGTGGATAAGAGCGTGCCGATCGCCGGCCTCAGCCCGGGCAAGTACAAGGTGACCGTGAAAGTAGATGACGCGATTACGAAGCAAGAGATTGCGCAATCGGCGCCATTTGTCGTTGAATAGGGAGTAATATCCCGTACAAGAGCAACCGGACCCTAGAATCCGGAGCAAAGTGCTGGATTGCCTTCGAGGAAAGTTGCCAGAGACGCGGCGAGGATTTCAATACTGCAGATGAAGTGCAGCGCCTATTTCGCCGGTTTCGCCCTGTTGATCGCCTTGGGCGCCGTTCCCCTCTTCGGAGCGACGACTGGGACGGTGTCGGGAGTCGTACGCGATTCCTCGGGCGTCCCGCAGATCGGCGCCGAAGTCCAGGTGCTCAACTCCAGCCTCAGCGTGATCGCCAGCGCCTACACGAATGCCGAAGGCCGCTTTCTTATCTCGTCGCTGATGCCAGGGCGGTACATTCTCAAAGCCATGGGGACTTCGTTCCTGCCTTCGCAGCGGGAGAACGTCAAGGTCCGCAGCGGGACGGTCGTCAATCTCACTCTCTACACCCTCTATGAAGTGATTCAGTGGCTGCCGGCCCAGCCGCGATCCGGCAATGCTCCTAAAGACGACTGGGCATGGACGCTTCGCTCTGCAGCCAACCGCCCCTTGCTGCGCTGGCTTGAGGACGGGCCGCTTATCGTGGATTCCGAAGGCCCGCACGCTGCGCCGAAGTTGAAGGCGCGCATTATGGCGACCGGCCAGGAGGGCAGTTTCGGCGAAAATGGCGAGCGCTTCTCCACGGCAGTCGAAGATACGCCTTCGAGCAGCCGTGAGTTGCTGGCGCGCGTGGATTTTGCGCCGGACAGCGATGCCGGCATGGAATCGATGCTGGGCTTCCGCCAGGATCTGGGATTTGCCGGATCGGTGGAGTCGGTGGCGGCGATTGCGACCAACCCCGAAATCGCAAGCGGAGGCAACGCAGGGCTAAATGCGGTCTCGATCCGCACGTCGGAGACGATGCATTTCGGCGAATCGGTCGAGGCCGACGTCGGTTCCGATATGGTAGCCAGCCGTCTTGCAGGAGTATTGCCAAGCACGGCGACGGCCTTGCTGCCCTATGCAACGGTCATGTGGCACGGCAGCAATTCTGCGCTGCAATACCGCATGGCCACGATGGTCCCCAGCCAGACCGGCGCGGCCAGCGAATGGCTGCCTGCGAACGCAGAGCGCAACGGAACTTTGACCATCGAGCACGGAATCCATCAGGAGATCGGGTGGGAGCGCCAAAGCGACGCCTCCGGCATCTCCGTTGTCTTTTACTCGGACCGTATCGTCAATCCGGTTCTTGAGGCGGCAGGGCATTTTCCCCAGGGGTTTGCTCCAGCCGCGGTATTGTTCGATCCCGGAAGTGGCCTGATGCGGGCGGCCGGGCCCTCCTACACCTCCACAGGGATTGTGGCCAGCTTGGATCACCGGCTGCCCGGCGGCAATTTCATGCGTCTGAGCTACGCCAGCGGTGGCGCTCTGGTGATGCCGGCATTTCCGCAACCCTCTGGTTTGACGGATGTGCTGGTTTCCGCTGCTTCTCATCAAGCGCAGACGTGCTCAATTTCGCTCTCGGGCACGCTGGACGGGACAGGGACGCGGTGGCGTGCCAGCTATAGTTGGCAACCGGAGGACACCGTGACAGCGGTCGCGCCCTTCGCGGAGGATGCGTCTGGGCCCTTCCTGGATCTGCATCTGCGCCAACCCATCCGCATTACCCGCGACGGCTCAGAAGGCCTGGAAGCGCTGCTCGACGTGCAGAATCTGCTCGCCGAGGGCTACCAGCCTTACATCCTGAGCGACGGTTCGCTGCTGCTCTTTGCCCAGACACAGCGCAACCTGCGCGCCGGCCTTGCATTCACGTTCTAGTGCACGCCTCGAACTTTCCTTAGGGTCGACTCAAAAGCAGTGTGGCCATCCTGCATTCACCGTGGTTGTCGGTCTCGGAGTGGCGTTACACTCATCCCTGAGCCGCCCATGCAAAGAAAAACACAAATGACGAGCTACGGACTGATCTCATCTGTCCTCGTTCTTTTTTGCGCACTGAATTCACTGCTTGCCCAGGCTCCGGCCGCTCCGCAAAGCGCCGCCACGCCAACCGATCCTTTGCTGCGCAGTTTTCTCGACCCGCCCAACGGGGCGCGGCCCCGCGTGTGGTGGCATTGGATGAACGGCAACATCTCCACTGAAGGCATCAAGCTCGATCTCGATTGGATGCACCGCGTGGGCGTGGGCGGAGTGACGATCTTTGAGGGTGCGATCAATACCCCGCAGGTGGTTCCGCATCGGCTCATCTATATGACGCCGGAGTGGAAGCAGGCATTTCGTTATGCCGTGACGACCGCCCGCTCGATGAATATGGAGGTCGCCATCGCCAGTTCGCCGGGCTGGAGCGAAACCGGCGGACCCTGGGTGCCCGCGCAAGAGGGCATGAAGAAGATGGTATGGTCGGCCACGCGGGTCGAAGGCGGAAAGCCCTTCAAGGGCACGCTCGCGCATCCGCCTCAGGTGGACGGAACATTTCAGAACTTCCGGGTTCCCGGCCGGCGCGCACTCGACGGAACCGAGATTACGCCCCCCGAGTTCTATACCGATGTTGCGGTGATCGCATACAAGATTCCCGAGGGCGACAAAACACAACAGGAACTCAATCCAAAAGTCACGGCGAGCGGGGGAACGCCGGACGTCCCCGCGTTCTCCGATGGCGACGTGAACACGGTTGCGCTCGATCTTCCGGCCAGCACGCCCGGCAACGAGTCGTGGGTTGAGTTTGACTACGGCCATCCGCAGATGATTCAGGCCGTCACGCTGGCGAGCCTCAATGATTCCATCAGCGTCTTCGACCACGAGAGCCCCGCCATTCCGCCGTATCTTGAAGCCGGCGACGACGGCCAGACCTTTCGTAAGGTCGCCGACATCCCTTTCAGCAGCATTGTCGAGAGCACAGCTTCGTTCGATGCCGTCACCGCTCGGTACTTCCGCATCGTGTATCCCGTGCAGCCCGTAGTGACGCATCCCGCGCAATCGCTTTTTGTGCACGAGCACGACCACAAAATTACGGAGCTGGTGCTGGCGAGCGGCGCCCGCATGAACGAGTTCGAAAAACGCGCTGGGTACGCCAACGCGCGCGATTTCTATGCCATCGCCGATCCCAAAGTTGCGCCCGGCTTCATCGTGCCGCAGGCCGACGTGATCGATCTGACCGCGAAGATGCAGCCCGATGGCACCCTCAACTGGACACCGCCGGCCGGAACATGGATAGTCCTGCGCATCGGCTCCTCCCTCACCGGCCAGGAGAACGGTCCCGCCCCGGCCGAAGCCACCGGCCTCGAAGTCGATAAGTTGAACCGCGAATATGTGAGGAACTACCTCTACGGCTATCTGAAGATGTATGCCGACACCGTGGGCCCAGATAAGCTGGGCGCGAACGGCATCTCGTGGCTGCTGACGGACAGCATCGAAGTAGGCCCCCAGAACTGGACCGATCGCATGCTCGACGAGTTCAAGGAGCGGCGCGGCTACGATCTGCAGCCCTGGCTGCCGGCGCTCACGGGCGTAGTCATCAAGAGCACTGCGGGCACGGATCGTTTCCTGTGGGATTTCCGGCGGACCATCGGCCAACTGCTCGCCGAGAATCACTACGGCGAAATCGCCGACGACCTGCACAATATCGGAATGAAGTATTACGGCGAGGCGCTGGAATATCATCGCCCCTCGCTCGGCGACGACATGGAAATGCGCAGCCGAACCGACGTTCCCATGGGCGCAATGTGGACATGGGCGGGCCAGCCTGGGCCCGACATCGATTACTTTGCCGATTTGCGCGGCGCGGCGTCTGTGGCGCACATCTATGGGCAGAACATCGTGGGTGCGGAGTCAATGACTTCGCACGGACCGGCGTGGTCGTTCTCGCCCAACAGTCTGAAGAAGGTCGCCGATCTCGAATTCGCGTTGGGCGTGAACCGCCTCGAGATTCACGAGTCCACGCACCAGCCCGTGGCCGACATGGCGCCGGGACTGACGCTGGGACCTTTTGGGCTGTGGTTCAATCGCAACGACACCTGGGCCGATCAGGCGCAGCCGTGGATCGCGTATCTGGCGCGCTGCTCGTGGATGCTTCAGCAGGGACACTTCGCTGCCGACGTCGCCTACTTCTACGGCGAAGAGGGTCCGCTCACTGCCGTCTTCGGCTGGAAAGCGATGAGCGATGCGCCGGAGGGTTACGCCTTCGACTTTGTGAACAGCGACGTGGTGCTGCACGAGCTGAGCTTTAAGGATGGGAGGCTCGTCACGCCGGGCGGAACAAGCTATCGCATTCTTTACCTCGGCGGCCGCAGCCAGCGCATGACGTTGCCGGTACTACGCCGGCTCAGAGTTTTGGTTGCGCAGGGTGCGGTGGTCGTCGGCAACCGGCCCGTCGATTCACCAAGTCTCTCCGACGATCCCACGGAGTGGAAGAAGCTTGCGGATTCGCTGTGGGGCAGGGAATCGGCATCGCGCGCTTTGCGCAAGATCGGCAAGGGCAGGCTTTATTTCGGCTATTCCGCCGATGAAGCGCTCACCGCGCTCGGCGTTCCGCGCAACTTTGAGTACACAAAACCCGAGCCTGATGCGAATGTGATGTTCGTACATCGCAAGCTTGCCGATGGCGATGTATATTTCGTTGACAATCGCTCGGATCGCGCAGAAACTCTCGACGCGACATTTCGCGTCGATGGAAAGGCGCCGGAGCTGTGGGATGCGGCGACGGGCGAAACTCGGCCAGCTTCGTATTCCATTGCCAATGGCCGCACCACGGTTCCACTGCGACTCGAACCTTGGGGAACCACGTTCGTCATCTTTCGCAAGCCGGCCAAAACTCCTCCTCGCTTGCTGCCGGAGCCGAAAGAAACTATTGTCGCGGAAGTCGAGGACGCGCTCAACCGCGACTGGACGTTGAACTTTGAACCCAACCGCGGCGCTCCGTCGAAGAAGAACTTCGACCGGCTCGTCTCGTGGAGTGATTCGAGTGATTACGGCATCAAGTATTTTTCCGGCTCGGCCAGCTACTCAAAGACGGTCGAGCTCCCAGCTAGCGCCTTCGCTCCCGGTGCGCATCTGTGGTTCGATCTCGGCGACGTCGAAAACATCGCGGAGGTCACCGTGAACGGCAAGGATCAGGGCATCGTGTGGAAGACGCCGTTCCGCATCGACGTCACAAATGCGCTCGTGCCGGGCAGCAACCAAATCCAGATCAAGGTGACGAACCTGTGGGTGAACCGGTTGATCGGCGATCAGCAGCCGTGGTCGCTCAAGAAATACGCTTTCAGCGATTTCACGCCTTACAAAGCCGACTCGCCGCTTCTGCCTTCGGGTCTGCTCGGTCCCGTCCACTTGCTGTTCGCCACAGGGCCGTGAGCGGACCCGGAATTGCACTTGCATTTTGCGAGGGAAATCGTAAACAATCGCACTGCGGCATTCCCTAACTGTGCCGCGACAACAAAGCCGCAACTGGCCGGAGGTCATCATGAGCGGTGTGCGTGTGCTGGTGGGAACGCGCAAAGGCGCGTTTGTTCTCACCTCCGACGGCAAACGAAAAGACTGGACGGTGAGCGGTCCGTTTTTCGCAGGCTGGGAGATCTACCACATGAAAGGCTCTCCGGCCGATCCCAATCGCATCTACGTCTCGCAAACCAGCGGCTGGTTCGGGCAGCTCATCCAGCGCTCCGACGACGGCGGCAAAACCTGGCACCAGCCCGGGTTGGCGGACGAAGCGGTGCCGCCGCCCAGCCCGCCGCGGGCGCTGCCCAACCGTTTTGCCTACGACACATCGGCCGAAACTGGCAAGCCGCTCACCACACACCAGTGGTACGATGGCACGCAGCACCCGTGGGAGTTCAAGCGGGTGTGGCACGTCGAGCCTTCGCACAGCGATCCCGACACGGTCTACGCGGGAGTGGAAGATGCGGCCCTCTTCCGCTCGACCGACGGCGGCGAGAACTGGCAGGAGCTTTCCGGCCTGCGCGGGCACGGCAGCGGGCCTATGTGGACGCCCGGCGCGGGCGGCATGGGACTGCACACGATCATCCTCGATAGCACGAATCCCAAGCGCATCTACATCGCTATCTCCGCCGCGGGCGCGTTCCGGACGGACGATGGCGGCGCGACGTGGAAGCCGATCAACAAGGGACTGGTGTCGAACTTCATGCCGAAGCCGGATGCCGAGGTCGGTCACTGCGTGCATCATGTTGCCATGCACCGCTCGCGGCCGGATGTGCTCTTTATGCAGAAGCACTGGGACGTGATGCGCACAGACGACGCCGGGGAGAACTGGCGCGAAGTGAGCGGCAACCTGCCCACCGACTTCGGGTTCGTCATCGACGTACATGCGCACGAGCCGGAGACGATCTACGTGGTGCCCATCAAGAGCGACTCCGAGCATTTCCCGCTCAGCGGTAAGCTGCGCGTTTACCGCAGCCGCAGCGGCGGCAACGAGTGGGAGCCGCTCGCCAAGGGGCTGCCCGAGAAGGATTGCTACGTGAACGTGCTGCGCGATGCCATGGCTGTCGATACGCTCGATGAGTGCGGTGTGTACTTCGGCACCACGGGCGGACAAGTCTACGCATCGGCCGATGCAGGCGACAGTTGGGCTCCGATTGTGCACGATCTGCCAGCAGTGCTGTCGGTGGAAGTGCAGACGATATAAGGGCAGGGAATAGCCAATAGGGACTAGGGACTAGGACTAGGGACTAGGACTTGAGATCACTGACCACGAATTCACGTGCACAGCAATTTTCTACAATCCGAAAATTTGCGCGCGGTTCGCGTGGCGCTGCCCTTTCATCTGCGCAATCTGGCGCGGGTGGAGGGCGACGTGTCGCTCGAGGTGGCGGCACCGGTTACGGTGCGCTCCGTTCTCGATGCGCTCGAGGCGCGCTATCCCATGCTGCGCGGCACGATTCGCGATTACTCGACCGGGGAGCGGCGTGCTTTCTTGCGATTCTTTGCCTGCGAAGAGGATTGGTCGCTCGCGTCTCCCGATGCGGAGCTGCCCGAGGCCATCGCGACAGGGAAAGAGCCGCTGCTTATTATTGGAGCGATCGCGGGGGGCTGAAGGCAGGAAATCCGGTAGCCAACCTACTCCGGTGTCATCCTGAGCGGAGCGCCTTAGGGGGCTCCGTGATTGCCAGGCAATCATGGGGCAAGCGGAGTCGAAAGCCTGCCCTGAGCGCAGTCGAACGGGGATCTGGGGGTTGCTTTTTTCCCTGAGTTCGCCAAAAGGGTTCTTCGCATTCGGGACCGGGGTCGCCGTAATTCCACTCTGCCGGTAGGCACCCCCCTCCCCCCTGTTTTCGAAGGATCATCTTTGTTTTCATTCGTTTAAGCTGCGATGGAACGGACAAAATATCTGGATTCAAGCACTTGTAGCCATCATCTAGAGAGCAAAAGAGTTAGAGAGCAGCTTTTAGCCGCTAGCTCCTGGCTTCCAGATCCAAAAAGCGGAGCGGCGCGTTGCCGCGCCGCTCTGTCTGCTTTTCAGTCTGAAACCAGTGTAGCGATTTGCGGGAAATTACCGGCAAAACTGCGCGGGAAAAATTGCATGGGCCTGAGGTTTCCTGGGCTTCAGGTGAGGGGCCGGATTGGGATCGTTCTATCCCCGGTCCCCAGAGGCGAGGGACCGGGGGCACCAGACCTAGGGTGTGAATTATAGTTAACAGCAAACACAGGAGGCCGACATTGCCAAAGCAAAAAAACTTGCGCAAGAGTGGGAAGAAGGCACTTAAGACCACGGCTTGGGATCCGGCGGAGTATCTCTCGACGCCGCGGTCGGTGGCGGCCTATCTTGAAGCGGCCTTCGAGGACGGTGATCCGGCCCTGATTGCAACGGCTCTGGGCGATGTAGCGCGGGCGCAGGGGATGACGCAGTTGGCGAGCCAGGCGGGCGTGACGCGCGAGGCGCTCTACAAGGCGCTCTCACCCAACGGCGATCCGCGTTTGTCTACATTTTTGGGTGTGATGAAGGCGCTAGGGATCAAGATTCGACCGATTGCAGCGTAGTATCCCACGTCTCAAAATCGAGACATGGGGCACCCGGCAGAAAGGAAAACCGCTGCCCGCAGGGCGGCACTCGTCGCCCCAGTTCCGTCGCATCACATCCGTCTATCGCACCGGGACGCCAGTGGCCAACGCATCTTTGAATTTGGAACTCAGAAACTCGCGCCGATCTCCCTCAGACATCACCATCATTCGATGGATGTCGCTTCCATCGAGCGATACGGTCCCGATCCAACCGGCTGAACCGCGTTTGTGAACCTCCCACCGATAGGGACCGTCGTTGACCGTCGGTTTGTGGAGAACAACGCAGCCATCAGCACTCCCGGCATATTTCTCGAACAGCGCGCCGATTTCTTGAATTTCCTGGTCCATCCTCACGAATGCCATACACCCCTCCTGCTTCTTCTATCAGCGAGAGGATGTTCCCGCCGATCTGAATAGTTTTTACTCCTGGTAGGCAGGAAAGTCTTCAATTTGCGGCGGAATTATTTCGCGGCTGCTGAGTGGCATCTATTTCGAGTTGTCCTCATCGAACCCGAGGATCCTGAGATCCACTTTCGGTGTCATGCTCGGATTGCAACGCTTCTTCCTATTCTTTGCGTCCCCGGTACAGTGGAGCAAAAGCCCATCTTGACCGTGGTCGTCATAATATTCTGCGGCACGGCCGGCTTCGCCTGTCTCGCTATTACTGTCAACGGTCTTTGTAAGACCGGACGGAATGGACCCGGCGTAGAGAAAGTCCTCAAAATCCATTACGGCTCCAGAAGCGTCATCGTAGATGATTCTCACTCGAATATGGGAAATTGTGGCCGGCAGCATGTTGGTCAATCGGAATTCGTAGCCACTTAAGCAGCCGCTTTGTTCGATACAAGAATCCAAGGTCAAAGCCGTGAACAAAAAGTGATTTGCCACAACGCCAGATTCAGCGCGATTTCCAATCTCATCTACTATCGACCTGTCAATTGAATGGACCTTCGCTTGCGATCCAAGTGGGGTAACGGGTGCGCCGGCTGACACCGAAGCCATGAGCCGAGCGAGGTATGACACTGGCACGGCTAAATTGAGGTTCTGCCCGTTGCTAAATGTCGCCTCTGCAATGCCGATCACTGCACCAGAAGAGTCCATGACCGGCCCGCCGCTACTCCCAGGGGAAATGGGCGCTGTCATCTGGAGAATCGAGTCCGAATCAGGTCGCCTTATTCCGCTGATAATGCCCTCGGAGAATGTTCCCTCGAGGCCAAGGGGGTTCCCAACGACATAGACCTGATCTCCCACCGCGGGGCTCGCGTTAGGCCCGAGGCTGAGTGAGGGCGCCGAACCGTTCACTTTGAGGAGGGCCAGATCGACGTGAACGTCAAGTGCGATCGTCCCCAATATCTGAAGCTTGCTGGTGCCTCCGACAAGTTTTGCAGTGCCGCTGGATGCTCCCTCGAGGACATGGGCGTTTGTTGCGATGATGTCATCCGATACAAAAAATCCGCTGCCGAGCCCGAGAGGTTGGTCGTTTGAATCATTCATCTCCAGAAGCACAACCGACTTGAGCGCAACTTGTGCAATGTCGCGCGGGGTTGCGGGCGCTGGACGCGGAGATTGAGAAGGCTGTCCAAGACATATGCTCGAAAGAGAGAAGACGACCAGAAGAACACAGACCAGCTTCATTTTCCCTCCGCCCGACAATGTGCTCATGATGGTTCCCATTCTTTTGGGAGCAAGGGCAACCCGTCCGATTGTAAACTCCTTTGCCGACGAGATTGTTCCGGATTTCGTCGCCAATAGAAATGATGGTGAAGGCGGCGCAACGCATCGGAAGGGGCGGACAGCACACCCAGGTTCCTGCAAGCTTAGCCGTCCCACAAATGAGGGTGGGCTGGCATGATCTTGGCTCCGCGCGAAGATAGAACCTCTCGTAACAGTCAAGCCCCACCCACCCTAAATCTCAGCCCACGGCCGCTAAACCACTGATTTCGCGCTCCGTTGCTCCCTCGCTTCCCGTGCTCCCCGTTTTGCCGACAATTACCCCACTCCGGCGCACAATCGAGATAAGCATCTTGGGTTACCACGGCGAGCGGGGTCCGGGGCTTTTGATTTTCTATTCCCTGGTCCCGTTTTCTGATCCCTGAACCCCTGATCTCTGATCTCCGTTTTTCGACTGTGCAGCTGTGCTGCTCGCAAGTCAATGCGATGCAATGGCCTGCAGACAAAATTGCCCGGTAGCACAGAAACTGTGCAACTGTGCTCGATCCCAATTCGTACTTAGTGCTCTTCTTTGCCGGGGCGGAGCATGAGGGCGCGGATGGCTTCTTTGGGGTCTTTGCCTTCGTTGAGGATCAGCTCCATCTGTTCGGTGATGGGCATTTCTACTTTGTGCTGGCGGGCGAGGCCGAGGGCGGAGCGGGTGGTGCGCACGCCTTCTGCCACCTGGCCGCCGAGGGAATCGAGAATCTCTGGCAGTTTGCGGCCCTGGCCTAGCGCCGCGCCGACAGTCCGGTTGCGGCTGAGGCTGCCGGTGCAGGTAAGCACGAGGTCGCCTACGCCGGCGAGTCCGGCGAGCGTTTCGCGGCGCGCGCCGCAGGCTACGGAGAGGCGCGTGATCTCCGCAATTCCGCGGGTGATAAGGGCGGCGGTGGAGTTGTGTCCGAGACCGACTCCCGCGGCTACGCCTGCGGCGATGGCGATGACGTTTTTGAGTGCGCCGCCAAGCTCGACTCCAATCACATCGGTCGACGTGTAGAGGCGGAGCGTCTCGGAAGAGAATTCCTGCTGGATGAGCGAGGAGACCTGCGGATCGCTGAAGGCGATGGTGACTGCCGTGGGCTGGCCCTGCGCGACTTCGATGGCGAAGCTGGGGCCGGAGAGGGCGCCGATGGAGAGCAGAAGGCCCGCGGATTCGAGCGTCTGGGAGAGCGCTTGGGTCATGCGGAAATGGGTATGTTCTTCAAGGCCCTTGGTGGCGCTGACGAGGAATTGCCCGGTGCGCATGTAGGGGCGGACGCGTTGCAGAGTGGGGCGCAGAAACTCCGATGGGATGACCGAGACAACGATGTCGGCTTCGGAGATGGTGGTGCGGTCGGCGGTGATGCGGAGATCGCCGGGCAAGGGAAAGCCGGGGAGGAATTGCTTGTTCTCGCGGGCGGCGACGATTTGCTGGGCGAGCTCTTCAGCGTGCGCCCAGAGCGTGACCTGATGGCCGCCGCGGCGGCAAAGGGAGAGAGCGATGGCGGTTCCCCAAGCTCCGGAACCGAGTACGGCGATGCGGCTCATGCGATCTTTCTGGCTCCGAAACGGGATTCAGTGCCGGCCATGAGGCGGCGGATGTTCTGATGATGTTTGATGACGATGAGACCCACGATGAAGCATTCGACAGCAAAGAAAAAGGGCGGATGCGGGCCGGGCGGGATGAACCAGGCAAAGACGAGGAAGGCGAGCGCGCCGACGATGGATGCGACAGAGACGTAGCGCGTGAGCGCGAAGATGACGGCGAAGATGCCGATGGCGGCCAGAGCTGCCCACGGCGCGGCGTAGAGGAAGACGCCGAATCCGGTGGCGACGCCCTTGCCGCCGCGGAAGCGCAGCCAGCAGGTGAAGATGTGGCCGAGCACGGCGAAGAGGGCCGCGAGAGCTTGCGCGTCGCGGAGCGGGGCGGCGGGGATGAGCCATCGCCCGATTTCGCCGCCGAGCCAGACAGCGGCGCTGCCCTTGAGGACGTCGAGCAGGAAGGTGGCAGCGCCGAGGCCTTTGCCGCCGGCGCGAAGGACGTTTGTGGCGCCAATGTTGCCGCTGCCCATGGAGCGGACGTCCTGGCGGCGGAAGATGAGGACCAGAAGGAAGCCCACGGGGATGGATCCGAGCAGATAAGCCGCGGCGGCAATCACGATGTGCGGAAGGATCACGACGCTTGTGAGTTTAGCAGGTGGGGTAGAACAGGGAACAGGCAACAGGGAATAGGCAATAGGGAATAGGGAACGGCAAAGAGATCACGCCGCTGACACTGGTGCTTCCCTCTAGAGGATGGCCTGGCGCGCGGAGCGGACTTCAGCAGCGAGGACCTGCAGGATCTTGAAGGCGAGCATCGAGTCCGACTGCATGAGGGCAGTGAACTCAGTGCGGGCGAGAAAGCTTATCTGCGCTCCGGCGAACGCGACTGCCGTGAGCGAGTAGGGCTGGTTGCCGATGAGACCTGGAAGCCCGAGGAGCGAGCCGCCTTTGGCCTGTACGGAGAAGATGGGATCGCCACGTTCCGACTCCATGGTGAGTGAGATTGTGCCTTCGTGAAGGATGTAGAGACCGATGGCGGGATCGTTCTGCTGGAAAAGGACGCGTTCCGCCTCGCAGACGAAAGCGGTGGCGTGCTGACTGAGCACGCGAATTAACTCCGGGTCGGCGAGAAACGCAGTGGGGTCGAGAGGCACAGGAGCCTTTCTTCGTGGAATTGCGAACCGCACCGGCGTATTCTGCCGGGGATCATTCACGTCGATCATTCCATCGGCCCAAATTGTGTTCTGTGATATGCATCACGCTCTAGCGGTCATTCGGAGTCATTCTGCCGCAATCCTCCGACACGTACCACTTTACGGTGAATTGATACGATTCTTACTTGCAAGAGCTGATTCGACGTGTAGACTGCCGCAAGAGGCTGGAAACAGGGAACCATCGAATTCCCAAGGTCTCACCTTTCCCTATATTTGATTGGAACGCTGGAGGATGTGATGAAACTGAGGGTTATTTCCCCGGCACTTGCGCTGTTTGCTATTGGTTCGATCCACGCGAGCACGATCTACACCTATACGAACTGGACCTCTGCCACGAACAGCTCGGGACCGACCTCGGGTTCAGTATCGGGAACTTTAACGTTTGGCTCCAATGTTGTGGACGTGACCTACACGGGCGATGTTGCCGGCGCACAAATTAACGGCAACGGAACAAACTTTTACAACCCGGCGGCGGATTTCGTCAGTTCGGTCGTGTCCAACGCGCCCACCAGCCCGGACATCATTCAGTTATCTCAGGCATTCGCCTATACCGACACGCTGACCTTCTCGCAGCCGCTTGTGAATCCCGTCATCGATATTGTCAGTCTCGGGGCCGGGCAGACGGTCGGATACAACTTCAACGCTACGCCGATCATCCTGAGCCAGGGAACGGACGATTGGGGTGGGTGCGACACCTGCCTTTCAATTTCTGGCGATACGGTCAATGGCAACGAGGGCAGTGGCGCGGTTGAATTTGTCGGCACCTTTAGTTCCATCAGCTGGACGGCAACCGGCGGTGAATACTGGAATGGAATTACGTTGGCCGCTCCGGGCGTCGGCTCGTCCCAGTCACCAGTGCCGGAACCCAGTTCCTTGCTACTGCTGGGCAGCGGTATCGCGGGCATGGTTGGCATGGTGCGCCGCCGTCGCGCTGCCGCGAACAGTTAGTCGCACATTCATCCGCTGGTTTTCACATCAGGTTTCCGGGAGAAAAACAGCCGCTATGGATTCGTCCATAGCGGCAACTGTTTCTGCGCCGGCTTTCGTGTTCCGGCTCAATTAGAGTAGAGATTGTTGCCCATGGCCGGAGTTCTCCACAAAATTCGTACCACGCTCGAGATGATCAAGTGGGAGCACTCGATCTTCGCGCTGCCGTTTGCACTGACGGCTATGCTGCTGGCTGCGGGCGGGCTGCCGGCATGGCGTACGGTGTTGTGGATCGTGGTGGCCATGGTGGCGGGACGGTCGGCAGCGATGGCCTTCAATCGCTGGGCCGACGCCGATATTGACGCGGCCAATCCCCGGACGAACAGCCGCGCCATTCCCTCGGGATTGCTGACGCGGCAGTTCGTATTTGGATTTACGTGGGTGGCGGCAGCGGTGTTTGTGGCGGCGGCTGCGGAGCTGAACCGGCTGACGCTGTTGCTGTCGCCGGTGGCGCTTGTCGTGCTGCTGGGCTATAGCTATCTGAAGCGCTGGACGCGCTTTTCGCACCTGGGGCTGGGGCTGGCGCTGGGATTGGCGCCAACGGCGGCGTGGATCGCCGTGCGCGGCAGCCTCGACCCGCGGATTCTGGTGCTGACCGCGGCGGTGACGCTGTGGGCCGGCGGCTTCGACGTGCTCTACGCGTGCCAGGACTGCGACCATGATCGCGCGGCGGGGCTGCACAGCATTCCGCAGGCGCTGGGAGTGGCGGCGGCGATTTACACGGCGCGCGCCATGCACGTGATCGCACTGTGGGCGCTTACATGGTTCGCATGGCTCTTCCAGTTCGGGCTGGCGGGCTGGCTGGGTGTCGCGGCCGTGGGGCTGCTGCTTCTTTATGAGCATTTGCTGGTTTCGCCCCGCGACCTGCGACGGCTGAACGCGGCGTTCTTCACCATGAATGGCGTGATTGCGATGGTGTTTCTGGTGTTTGTTTCTGCCGATGTGTGGATGCGGAGATGATAAAGCAGGGACTAGGGACTGAGGGAACGAGGGACCAAGGGAACAGGGAAACAGGGAGAACAAGGGAAAGCAAGGGAACAGAGGGAACAAGGGAACAAGGGAACAAGGGACAAGGGAACAAGGGAACAAGGGATTAACGTGAGGCAGGTGGAAAGGAAGCCCCGGCCGAAGCGCGGTAGCTCTAAAAAAAATATTGCCGGCTTCCGATTCAGTATGGTATGTTCAACCATAGCTTCATCCCCCACGAAGCTAGGGATTCCCACAAAACAGATTTACGCCCCGAGCTGGTATTGCGCCATTAGGGAAAGAAAATTGTGTCGAGAGCAGGAGAGAGGTTCCAATGAAGGCAGTGACGGCATTGAAGCAGTTGGTTGTGGTTTCCACATTCGCGGTAATCGCGCTTCCGTTGACGGCGCATGCCACTTCCAGCATCTGCGACGCTGTGGCAGGAAACCTGGTTTCAAATTGCGGTTTCGAGACAGGTGATTTCACCAACTGGACCGAAGGCGGCAACTTTGAAGACACAGAAGTCACAAGCGGCGCCTTCTATGAGTACAGTGGCGCCAATTCCGGCTCCGATTATGCTGTCCTGGGACCGGTCGGCTCCGATGGCACCCTTTCTGAGACGCTTTCAACGAGCGACGGAACCGACTACACCTTTGATTTTTACCTCGCCAGCGTTGGCGATAGTTCCTCGGATTTTTCGGCCTACTGGGATGGCACACAGCTTCTTTCGTTGACTGACCCCGATACAGGCGCGGATTACACCCTCTACTCCTATTCGGTAACGGGGACCGGTTCGGATACGATTCAGTTCGATTTTCGGGACGATCCAGCGTACATCGCGCTCGACGACATTTCCGTTGCCTCCTCCACTTCCCCGGTTCCCGAACCGGCCAATTTGAGCCTGCTCCTGCTTGGGCTTGCTGCCCTCGTGATGGGTCGTCAGCGCCTTCTTGCCCGGCGGTAGAAACATTGTGAAGCAGACCCAGACCGGAAGCGCCTCGTCGGCGCTTCCGGTTTTGCTTTTTGCGTGTAAGGATGGCTTGAAGGTCTCCCCCGCGCCACATGATGCTAGTGCGCTCCATGCGAAGCAAGCGCTGCCGCTCCCGCGCGCCTGTGCTATTGTGCGAAAGGGAAGCGCACGCGGCAGTTTGTGCGCAGATGGAGCAAAAGAACAACGGCATGAAGATCGCCATACAGGGAGAGCCGGGGGCCTTCAGTCACGAGGCGGCGCTGAAGCTTGTGGCCGGCGCGGAGATTGTGCCCTGCGCGCTATCGGCCGAGGTGTTTCGCGCGCTGGATGCCGGCGAGGCCGATGCGGCTGCCATTCCGATTGAGAACTCTCTGGCCGGATCGGTGCTGGAACACTTCGATCTGCTGCTGAAGCACGATGTGAAAGTGGTGCGGGAGACGCTGTTGCGCATCCGGCACAACCTGATTGCACTGCGCGGCGCGACCGTGGAGCAGATTGAACGCGTGTATTCGCACCCCGTGGCGCTGGCGCAGTGCAGGCGGTTTATTGCCGCACATCCGCACATGAAGGCGATCGGGTTTTACGATACCGCGGGCAGCGTGAAGCAACTGGCGGAACTGGGCGAACGGAATGTTGCGGCCATTGCCAGCGAAGCAGCGGCTGTGCAGTATGGCGCAGAGATTCTGGCGCGCGGCATTGAAGACGATCCGGAGAACTACACGCGGTTCTTTTTGGTGCGGCGCGCTGGCGAGGCCCACACCGATCCGGATGCAAATAAGATGAGCATTGCGTTTACGCTGGAAAATCGGCCGGGGTCGCTGGTGGCGGCGTTGAGCGCCTTAAGCGCGATCGGCACCAATCTCACCAAGATCGAGTCGCGCCCGGTGCATGGCAAGCCGTGGGAGTACATCTTCTACGTCGATTGCCAGATTGGTTCTGCCGGCGAAGGTGTGCGCGCCCTGGATGCGCTGCGCGGGCACTGCGGGATGGTGAAGGAGCTAGGTCGGTACCGGGAAGCGCGTTGAAAACAGGGAGCGAGGGAGCAAGGGAACGAGAGAACGAGGGAGCCGAGGACCTGGTATTTTTGATGCAACCAGTTTCGGCCCTCCGGGATAACGCAGAGTTCAATTCCGAGACAAAAAATAAGGGGATCGGCTCAAGCCGATCCCCTTTGTGATTCATTGGGTAATTTTTTGCGCGAGACTCTGTAAAGGGAGCACGCCGTGAAAGCCTTCTTGCTCCCTTGCTCCCTGCTTCTAGAAGTGGTAGGCGACGCCGACCGTCGGCTCGGAGATCCAGTACCAGCGGTTGGTGCCGGCATTGGGGATGCCGAAGGAGGGCACCTTGGTAATAAAGCCGCGGTATTCGGCGCGAATATCGAAGCTGGGGCTTATTTCATACGCGAATCCGGCGCCACCCAGGCCGGAAATCTCGGTTTGCTGGCTGGCGCCGAGATAACCGAGCCCGGAATTGACGATGGGTAGGAAAATCAATGCTGCCGGCCCGCCTTCAACAAACGGGTTCCAGTTCTTATAGACGAAGGACTTTACCAGCGCGCCCGACATTTCCTGCGTGCGGACTGGGACGTTGTAGTGGAGCGGATTGTTGATGCGGATTCCGATCTTGTTCTGGTAGGTGATGCCATAGTTGGCTTCGAGAGCGGTGGTTGGCGTGAGCATGAAGCGGTAGCTGAGCAGTGCGCCATATGCAGGGGTGGAGTTCACCTCCACGTTGGTTGAAGAGGACACGAATGGCTCAACGAGCCCGAATCCACTCAAGCTGATGTCCTGGCGGCTTTCCTGTGCGCGGCCCACGGTGACGCATGCGGCCAGCAAGGCGACTATAAAGGCGATCTTCTTCATTCGATCCTGATCCTCACGACTTCTTGAACCATACGGGTAGCTGGGAACCTGACGAGGTTCGCGCAGTTGCCCTGATCCGCGGATGTTCGGTACCGCTCTCAGCATTGTAAATGGCCGGGGCGGGTTGGAGCGTGGCCCGGAACCGCCGAGAGGCTGGCAATGGAATCACATGCCGTTTAGACGCACGGAACAGGGAATAGGGAGTAGCCAATAGCCAATAGGGATTCGCCAATATTCCGTAGGCGGCGGCGTGAATAAGCGCGGAAGCTGAGGGCTTTCTATTCCCTATTTCCTATTGGCTATTCCCTGCCTTTCTCACGTTGCGCGCTCGACATGGTAGAAGAACGGCGGACCTTGCTTTTCGGCCAGCTTCTTGAGCGTGCCCAGGAATGCTTTAGCGGCGTAAGAGAGTGTGCCGTGGCGGCGGCCGGCGAGGCGCAGGACGCGGCGGATTTCAAGATCTTCAACGGGAATGCGCACCAGATCGCCGGTTTCGAGCTCGCGCGCCACGGCCAGATGCGGCACCAGCGCCACGCCGTTGCCCATGGCGACAAAGCGCTTGATGGCCTCGATGGTGGGCAGTTCGATGGCCATGTTGAGCGGAGTGCGATGGCGCTGGAAGGCCTCAATAACCTTGCGGCGCAGCGGCGAGGCGACGTTATGAGCGATGAAATTCTCTTTGCCCAGATCGCGGATGGAGACGCGCTTGGCGGCGGCGAGCGGATGCGCGGGGCTGACGATGAAGTCGAGGTTGTCGCCGTAGACGGCGATGGTGCGGATTTCGGCAGGATCGGGGCGGAAGGAGATGACGCCCAACTCGAAACTGCGGCGGGTGAGCTCCTCGGGAATGCGCGAGGCCAACATGCGCTGCACGGTGACGTCGATGTGTGGATACTCGCGGCGGAAGGCGTCGATGGCCGGGAGAAGGTAAAGGCAGGTGTACTCGTTGGCGGCGAGTTGCAGATGGCCGCGTTCGAGGTTCTTCAATTCATCGAGGGCGGCTACGGCTTCGCGGCGCAGGGCGAGCAAGCGCAATGCGTAGTCGTGCAGCAGCGCGCCGGCGGCGGTGAGCGAGCCGTCGCGCGCGGCACGGTCGAAGAGGGTTTCGCCGACAGACTCTTCGAGCTTGCGGATCACTTGGCTGACGGCCGGCTGCGTACGATGCAAGCGCGCGGCGGCGCGGGAAAAACTGCGCTCTTCGGCTACGGCGAGGAAGGTTTCGAGTTGGGTGAGTTCCATGGCATTCCTCCGGAATGCAGCTTTCAGCTTTCAGCTTTTAGCCTGGAGCGCCAGGATCAAAGCCGATAGCCGAGGGTAAGAGCTTTCTCATAAATAATTCTAATTCAATCCAAAACAATTATAACTTTGCCTTATAGTGGCCGCATGGGAGAGAATAGAAGAACTGAATGAAGCCGGCTTTTCTCCGGCAGGCAAGCATATGATTTCCAATCATCTGGCATTCTTCGACACTACTCTGCGCGACGGCGAGCAGTCGCCGGGTTGCAGCATGACCACGCAGGAAAAGCTCACCATGGCTCACGCTCTGGAGGATCTGGGCGTGGACATTATCGAAGCCGGCTTTGCCATGGCTTCGGAGGGCGATTTTGCCGCGATTGCGACCATCACGCAGGCCATTCGCAAGCCGCGCATCGCGTCGCTGGCCCGGGCCAAGACCGAGGACATCGAGATGGCGGCGCGGGCGCTGCAGTTTGCCGAGCGGGCGCGCATTCACGTTTTTCTGGCGTCGAGCGATCTGCACCTAGAATACAAATTGAAGATCGGCCGCGCGGAAGCGCTGGACCTTTGCGGCGAGTCGGTGCGCATGGCGTGCACGCTCGCTGACGACGTGGAGTTTTCGCCCGAGGATGCGACGCGCTCGGATCGCGAATTTCTGGTGGAGATGGTGCGCATTGCTGTCGAAGCCGGCGCGAAGACGATCAATATGCCGGATACGGTGGGCTATATGACGCCGGAGGAATACGGCGCGATGTTTCGCGAAGTGCGCGAGCGGGTGCCTGCAATCGACGAAAAGGGCGTGGTGCTCTCCGCGCATTGTCATGACGATCTGGGCCTGGCTGTGGCGAACTCGCTCGCGGCCGTGCAGAACGGCGCGCGACAGGTGGAGTGTACGATCAACGGCATCGGCGAGCGGGCCGGCAACGCGGCGCTCGAAGAGATTGCCGCGGCGCTTTATGTGCGCGGCGACCGCTTTGGCCTCGAAACCAGCATCAAGCTCGATCAGCTCTATCCCACCAGCGAGGTACTTGGTCAGCTCATCACCTTCAGGCCCTCCCCCAACAAAGCGATTGTTGGTGCGAATGCATTTGCGCACGAGTCGGGCATTCACCAGCACGGTATGCTGGCCAATCCGCTTTGCTACGAAATCATGACACCGCAACTGGTCGGTGTTTCGAAGACGCATCTTGTGCTCGGCAAACACTCCGGGCGCGCGGCGCTGCGGCATCGGCTGGAGCAGCTTGGATTCACGGTATCGCGCGAGGAATTGCAGCACGTATACTACCGTTTTGTGGCTCTTGCGGATCGCAAGAAGAACATCTACGACCAGGATTTGATTGGATTGCTGCCGGATGGGATTCGCGAGCGGCGGCGAGAGCCGGTCAGCGAATTGGACTAAAGCGGTAGTCTCTTACTCGTTCATTCACTCACTTTTTCACTCATTCACTTGGAAGACTGCTCATGAAATTGCGAATTCTAGTCACTGCCGGCGACGGCATCGGCCCTGAAGTCACCAACGAAGCGGTTGCCGTGTTGAAAGACATCGCCGCGATTGGCGGTCACGATTTCGCGTTTATGGAGAAGCGCATCGGTGGTGTGGCCATTGTCGCGGACGGAACGCCGCTGCCTGCGGACACGCTCGATGCGGCGCTGGCGTCGGACGCAGTTTTGCTGGGCGCGGTGGGCGGCAACGAGTTCAACTCCCTTCCGCCGGACAAGCGGCCTGAGGGTGGGTTGCTGGCGATTCGTGCAGCGCTGGGCGGTTTTGCGAATCTGCGCCCTTGCTTCTCGTTCAAGGAATTGACGGTCAACAGCCCGTTGCGGCCGGAAGTGATTGAAGGCACCGACATCATGTTCGTACGCGAGCTGCTGGGCGGCGCGTACTTTGGCAAGCCGCGCGAGTGGAACAAGGAAAAAGGTGTCGGCTACAACACGATGGTCTACACAAAGGACGAAGTAGCCCGCGTGGCGAGGGTCGCTTTCCAGTTGGCGCAGAAGCGGCGCAAGAAGGTGACCAGCGTCGACAAGGCCAACGTGCTTGAGGTTTCGCAACTGTGGCGCGCGACGGTGACTGAGGTTGCTGCGGAGTTTCCCGACGTGACGCTTGAGCACCAATATATTGATGCGATGGCCATGCACATCATGAACCGGCCACGCGATTTCGATGTGGTGGTGACCGAGAATCTCTTCGGCGACATTCTTACCGACGAGTCGGGCGTGATTACGGGGTCGCTGGGCATGTTGCCTTCAGCGACGATTGGCGGCAAGGTGAATTTGTATGAGCCGGTACACGGTTCGGCGCCCGATATTGCGGGTAAGGGGCTGGCGAATCCGCTAGGCGCGATTTTGACCGGAGCGCTGATTCTCCGCTACTCGGGCGGGCTTGAGGCAGAGGCTGCGGCGATTGAGTCGTCGGTGCGCAGGGTTCTGGAACAGGGTTTCCGCACGACGGATCTGGCGCGCGGCAACACGCAGGGCGTGACCGTGCTCTCGACGAAGGAGATGGGGGCAAAGGTGCGGGAGACAGTGAAGGAACAGCTTCTAGCTACTAGCCGCTAGCTTCCAGCTCATTGTGCTGGAGCGAGCAGCATCGGCAATGCGACCTTGTGAATCGCTCCACTTGGAGCACGAGTAAACGAATTAGCAAGAAGAGCTAGCGGCTAGAAGCTAGCAACTAGGAGCTGTATTTATGAGCGAACCAAAAACATTATTCGAAAAGGTCTGGGAGCAGCATGTTGTGGTAGAGCCGAAGGGCGAGCCGACGCTGCTCTACATTGACCTGCAGCTTGTCCACGAAGTGACTTCGCCACAGGCGTTCGATGGATTGCGGCTGACGGGGCGCAAGGTGCGGCGGCCGGATCGCACGGTGGCGACTGTGGATCACAATGTGCCCACCACGAAAGAAGGCCGGCTGAATATCGTGGACCAGATTTCGGCCAAGCAGATTGCGGCGCTGCGTCAGAATTGCGCGGAGTTCGGCGTGGAGCTTTACGATGTGGACTCGCCCAACCAGGGAGTGGTTCACGTGGTCGGTCCCGAACTGGGGCTGACTAAGCCGGGGATGACGATTGTGTGCGGCGACTCGCACACTTCCACGCACGGGGCGTTTGGAGCGCTGGCGTTCGGCATCGGCACCAGCGAGGTGGAGCACGTGCTGGCTACGCAGACGCTGCCGCAGTCGAAGCCGAAGACATTTCGCATCGCTGTTGAAGGCAAGTTGCCGCTCGGCGTTACGGCCAAGGACATCATTCTCGCCATCATTGGAAAAATCGGCACGGACGGCGCCACCGGCTGCGTGATCGAATATGCAGGCTCGGCCATTCGGTCTTTGTCGATGGAAGGCCGCATGACGATCTGCAACATGAGCATCGAGGCGGGCGCGCGCGCGGGCGTGATCGCGCCGGATGAGACGACGTTTGCGTACTTGCAGAATCGCAAATTTGCTCCAAAAGGGGCGGACTGGGACAAGGCAGTAGAAGAGTGGAGCAAGCTGCCGTCCGATCCGGGCGCGAAGTTCGATCGCGAGCTGACGATCGATGCTGCGACTCTCGTTCCGTATGTGAGCTGGGGCACGAGCCCGGGAATGGTTGCGCCGGTGACAGCAAGCGTTCCCGATCCGGCCGCCGCTACGAACGAGCTCGATCGCAAATCCTTCGAGCGCGCGCTTGAATATATGGCGCTGAAGCCCGGAACTCCGCTGGCCGACGTGAATATAGATCGCGTGTTTATCGGCTCCTGCACCAACGGGCGCATTGAGGATTTGCGCGCGGCAGCGAAGATTGCCGCGGGACGCAAAGTGTCTAGCCACGTGAGCGCGATGGTGGTTCCGGGATCGCAACTGGTGAAAGCGCAGGCGGAGAAGGAGGGTCTCGACCGCATCTTTATCGAGGCCGGATTCGACTGGCGTGAGCCAGGCTGCTCGATGTGCCTGGGCATGAATCCCGACATTCTTTCGCCGGGCGAGCGTTGCGCTTCGACCTCGAACCGCAACTTTGAAGGCCGGCAGGGGCGCGGCGGACGCACGCACCTGGTTTCGCCGGAGATGGCTGCGGCAGCCGCGATTGCGGGACATTTTGTCGATATTAGGACTTGGGAAGTCCGCGAGGAGGTAACTGCCTGATGCAACCATTTAAGACAATCACTTCGCTGGCCGCGCCGCTCGACCGCACGAATGTAGACACCGACCAGATTATTCCCAAGCAGTTTCTGAAGCGCATTGAGCGCACGGGTTACGGCGATTTTCTGTTCTTTGACTGGCGGCGGACTGCCTCCGGCGATCCTGATCCGGCCTTCATGCTAAACCAGGAACGCTACAAGGGCGCGCAGATTCTGGTGGCCGGCAAGAACTTCGGCTGCGGATCGAGCCGGGAACATGCGGCGTGGGCGCTGAGCGATTTCGGTTTCCGCGTGGTGATTGCGCCGAGTTTCGCCGACATTTTCTTCTCGAATGCCGGCAAGAACGGTATTGTTTTGGTTCGCCTCTCCGAGCCGGAGGTGAATACTCTCCTCCAAAACTCACAAAAAAATCCAAACTATCAATTGACGGTCTCGCTGGAAGCGCAGACGGTGACGGATGGCCGCGGATTCGATGCGAAATTTGAGATCGATCCCTTTCGCAAGTTCTGTTTGCTGGAAGGGCTTGACGATATTGGGCTGACGTTGCGTCACGCGGCGGAGCTGGACAAGTTTGAGAAGCAGCACGATGGGGCAGGGTGGTTGAAGGCGAGATAAAGCTGTTAGCTTCTGGTCTTGTGTAACGGAAGTTCATCGGAAGACAACCGCAGATCCTTCGACTTCGCAAGCCGCAAAAGACACGGCTTGCTACGCTCAGGATGACAAGCATCTGGTGAGGAGTTGGTTATGACGACCAAGGGAAACGCGAAGACGAAAGAGCACGTAACGAATGGTAGTGCGGCGACGGCCACACAGGCTGATGACTCGCACGCTCACCTTACTACGCCCACACGGCTCACAGGCTCTGAAATTCTGTGGGCGACGCTTGTCGGCGAGGGCGTTACGGACGTCTTCGGCTATCCGGGCGGCGCGATTCTTCCCGCCTACGATGCGCTGCGCAAGTTTCCCATTCGCCACGTGCTGGTGCGCCACGAGCAGGGCGCGGCGCACATGGCCGACGGCTACGCGCGCGCTTCCGGCAAGGTGGGCGTCGCCATTGCCACCAGTGGTCCGGGGGCGACGAATCTCGTGACCGGCATCGCCACGGCCATGCTCGACTCGATTCCTATCGTGTGCATCACCGGCAATGTTTCGAGCAAGGTGCTGGGCACCGACGCATTTCAGGAAGTGGATATCACCGGCATCACGCTGCCAGTGACGAAGCACAATTTCCTGGTAAGCAAGGCCGAGGATCTGGCCGGCGTGTTGCGCCAGGCGTTTCAGATTGCGCGTTCCGGCCGTCCCGGACCGGTGCTGGTGGATATTACAAAGGATGCGCAGCAGGCGACGGCGATCTTTGATTTTGAAGCTGCCAAGCCGCGTCCGTATCGTCCGCATCCGATGCTGAAGGTTGAAGATTCGGGACTGGCCGCAGCCGCCGAGTTGATTCGCAATGCGAAGCGGCCGGTAATTCTGGCCGGGCACGGCGTGATGGAGTCCGGCGCGATGGAGCAGGTGCGCACGCTTGCCGAGAGAGCGCAGATTCCCGTGAGCCTTACACTTCTCGGCATTGGCGGTTTTCCGGCGTCGCATCCGCTGTGCCTGGGCATGATGGGCATGCACGGCGAGTCGTGGGTGAACAACGCGATTCAGGAAGCCGATCTGCTGATCGCCTGCGGCATGCGCTTCGACGATCGCGTGACGGGAACGCTGGCGACTTACGCCACCAAGGCCAAGAAGATCCACATTGAAGTGGACCCCGCGGAGGTGAACAAAAACGTAAAGGTCGACGTGGCACTGGTGGGCGATCTGCGCGAGGTGCTTGAACAGCTGCTGCCGCGCATTGCCGGCCGCGACGGTGCGGCGTGGCTCAAGACGATCGAATCCAGCAAGGGCGCTGTTGCCGTGCGCGACATCAAGAACCTGCCCGACTCCGGACACCTGTATGCCGCTCATGTGATGCACGATCTGTGGCGGCTCACCGGCGGCAACGCGGTGGTTGCGACTGACGTTGGCCAGCACCAGATGTGGGAGGCGCAGTACTTCCATCACGACCAGCCGCGCACGCTGATTACCTCGGGCGGATTGGGCACGATGGGCTTTGCGCTGCCGGCGGCCATTGGCGCGAAGTTTGCCTGCCCTGAAAAAGAGGTTTGGGTGATTGCCGGCGACGGCGGCTTCCAGATGACCGCGGCGGAGCTCGCCACCATCGTGCAGGAAAAGATCAAGATCAATATCGCCGTAATCAACAATGGCTACCTGGGCATGGTGCGGCAGTGGCAGGAGTTCTTCTACGAGCGCAACTACGAGGCCACGCCGATGGTCAGCCCCGACTTTGTGAAGCTGGCCGATGCGCACGGCATTGCCGGGCGCGCGGTGCGCACGCGCTCCGAGGTTGAGGCCGCAGTTCAGGAAGCGCGTTCGAATCCCGGTGCGTTCCTGCTCAACTTTATGGTGGAAAAGGAAGACTCGGTGTACCCGATGATTCCCGCGGGCAGCGCATTGCACGAGATGATTCGCCGGCCGGGCCACGATCCGCTGGAAGAGAGAGCGGACGATAAGTAAGACAGCTTCTAGCTGCTAGCTTCTAGCTCCTAGCTGCATCGTGCAGTTTCGAGCGTCAAAGGTGTTCGTATCGCTTGCGTGCTATCGGCAGAATGATGGTTTCCGCCGTAGTGCACGAAGGCCAGCACACCGATAAGAAAGCTAGAAGCTAGCGGCTGAAAGCTAGGAGCTGTTTTTATGCTGCATACATTTGTTCTTTACGTTGAAGACAAGCCGGGCGTGTTGACGCGGGTTGCGTCGCTGTTCCGGCGGCTGAACATCAACATTATTTCGCTCACGGTGGGCCGCAGCGAGCGCGTGGGACTTTCGCGCATGACGATCGTCGCCGAATCGTCGGCCGAGGCCGGGCACCGCATCCGCGCCAGCTTGTTCAAGCTCGAAAACGTTGTCGATGTGGACGACATAGCGCAATCGCCGGCGGTGACACGCGAACTGGCGCTGATTAAAGTGGCGGCCAATCCGCGCAACCGCGCGCAGATCTTCGATCTGGTGGAGGTTTTTCGCGCGCGCATCGTCGATCTGACTTCGGAGTCGTTGATGATCGAGATGACCGGTGTCGAAAGCAAGATTGAAGGGCTGATTGAAGTGCTGCGCGAGGACGAAGGGCGGATTCTCGAAATCTGCCGCAGCGGCAAATTGACCATGCGCCGCGGCCACCACCTCAGCAGCGTGGTGAAAGCGATGGGCGCGGGTGATTGCGATCCCGAAGCCGGCGAAGAGGCCGATGTTGACACCGTCGCCAGCGATCCGGCGTAGTGCATATTTCCGGCCGGGACCCCGGCCGCTCAACTTTTGAAAATCCAGCAAAGGAAGTTCGGAAAATCACATGGCAAAGACGTATTACGATCAAGATGCCGACCTCAGCCTGATCCAGGCAAAGAAGGTGGCCATCATCGGCTATGGCTCGCAGGGGCACGCTCATGCGCTTAACTTGAAGGACTCGGGCGTGCAGGTGAAGGTGGGCCTGGCGGCAAACTCGAAATCGATTGGTAAGGCGCAGAAGGCAGGCCTGGAAGTTACGACGGTTGCGGACGCAGTGAAGTGGGCCGATGTGGTGATGGTGCTCGTGCCCGACCAGACCGCGGCCAAACTCTATGCGGACGAGATTGGTCCGAACATCAAGCCGGGGACGCTGCTGATGTTTGCGCACGGATTCAACATTCACTTTAAGACCATCGTTCCCGCTGCCGGCATCGACGTCGGCATGGCCGCGCCCAAGGCGCCGGGTCACCGCGTGCGCGAGGTCTTTGCCGAAGGCGGCGGCGTGCCTTGTCTCATCGCGGTCCATCAGGACGCGACAGGCAACGCTCATGCTCTCTGCCTCAGCTATTTGAAGGGCATTGGAGGCACGCGCGCCGGAGTGCTGGAGACGACCTTCAAGGAAGAAACCGAAACCGATCTCTTCGGCGAGCAGGCCGTGCTGTGCGGCGGCGTGAGCGCATTGATTAAAGCCGGATTTGAAACGCTGGTCGAGGCCGGCTACCAGCCCGAGAGCGCGTACTTTGAATGCCTGCACGAGCTCAAGCTGATCGTCGATCTTATTTATCGCGGCGGCCTGGCGTACATGCGCTACTCAATCTCGGACACCGCCGAGTACGGAGACTATGTTTCCGGCCCGCGCGTGGTTGGCCCGGAGAGCAAGAAGGTCATGAAGCAGATCCTCGCCGAGATTCAGGACGGAACCTTCGCCAAGAAGTTTCTCGCCGACCAGAACTCAGGCAAGAAGGAGTTCCTCGCCTTCCGCGAAGCCGAAGCCAGGCATCAGGTCGAAATCGTCGGCAAACAACTCCGCGCGCAGATGCCGTTCCTTGATCCGGTGACGGTGGAGGAAGTGGCGAAGACGCGATAGAGTTCGCCCCATCACATCGGCCTCCAGCGAGTGATCGCTGGAGGCTTCTATTTTGCGGGTCATTTTACGTATGTCGAAGGGATGGCTGTTATCATCGCGAAATCATGGGGATATTGAATAAATTGACGCAAGCAGTATCTTCTAAGCCGCGTGTAGCTCAGCGACGGGAAGAAGACCCTGAGATTGTATGCCTCCGAGAGCAACTCGCCCACGGGAAGCTCGAAGGAGTACGCGGGTACCTGGGCCGCACGCGCGAGACGTGCGACTGGGAGGACCGCATTTATGTGCTCAACAAAGTGGTTGAGCAGTTGCCGCGGCAGGCGCTCCATTTTGCAGTTGAGCAGGAGGCTGGTGCTGCAGATTTGGCTTTGATTTACACAGCATACTATGCAGATTTGGCGGGCAAAAGGCGCGGCAAGGGGACCTGTGACGAGATAGAGGAGGCGCAAGTCATCGGCGCCGCAGAGGCCATCCGCGCCGCCATTCCCGGAGTGCAAGCCTCTATCAAGCTGGATCCGACCGATCCAACCAGCCGCGCCCTTGTGTTGGGTCCGTTGACTATTTTTGGCGAACTTCGGCCCCTGCAGAAGCAGTTCTTCGAACAAATTGTCGAACTTGCTCCCGATCTTCCTTATATATATAGTCGGATGGCTCATTCGCTGTCTAAACGCTGGCATGGAAGTCACGAAGAATCATTGGCCATCGCGCGACAGGGACTTGCCAAGGCAACATCTGGAAGCGATGCCGCAGGGGCACTCTTTCAAGCGCATGATCTTGTTAGAGGGCATTTGGAATATTTCGATAAGGACGTTCGAGCGGCGGCGAAATACATTCAGAATCCCGAGGTTATTCGCGAACTTACTGAGGCATTCGACAGCTGGACGGGGCAAGGGTATGTGCCGAAACGATCGAGCATCGGTTATTTGCAATCGGCACGCAAATGGTTCTGGGCTTTCAATGATCGCGAGCGGACGCAAAAGGCTGAGTCGCTGATTGAAGCTGCGCGTATCGGTGTTGAGAGCAGAGAGGTGGAAGAGCATCCCAACATTGTCGAGGGTGCACCGGGCGGCCCCAAATCTACTGATCAGGCTAAAAAGTGCCTAGATTTGATTTCGTTCGGGGCCAATGCGCTGCGTGACAAGCAAGCCCCCAAGGCCTTGCAGGCATTTCTCACCGCTGCGAAAGAAGTGAAGTTTTACCAGCTCGATGGTTCGCTTGAGTCGCTTGTGCACATTCACATCGCACTTGTCTCCGGCAAGCTTGGCAATCCGGAAGGATCTCGCAATGCCCTCGAATACGGCCTGAAGATCCTCGACCAGGCAGATTTTTCCTCGGCTCCAGTAAAGCTTGTGCGTCTGATGGCTGCTGCGCTGGAGGAGCTGGATGCGATCCGCGCGGTCAAATTTCTTGAGATTCTCATTGATTCGGGAGAGGAGAGCCAGGATCCTCTGAAGCTGGCAGCTTTGCTGAGACGCCTTGGCGCCTGCTACAGCCGCGCAGGTTTGCGCGATCATGCGGTAATTCCGCTGCGCGCAGCTTTGAAGATCTACCGCTCTTCGCCGGCGGATCCGGGTCTTCCGGTCGTTTTACTTGATTTGGGAAATGCACTGCGGACTAGCACCCCTGCAGAGGCCGAAGAGCTTTATCGAGAGGTGGCCGGATTGCATGAGGCGCAAATGAAGTTGGTGTCTGCTGCGCCTGCGTGGGTGAACCTTGGCATTCTCTGTTCCGAGCAAGGCCGCTTCGAGGAAGCCCTGGACTTCTATCGTAAGGCCTTGAATATCCGCGAAAAAACACCGAATACGCCGCCGTCGCGGATAGCCATGGTCCTGAATAATATGGCGGGAGTTTATCGCAGAATGAAGCATTTCGACGAGGCTCACGCGGCAATCGACCGAGCCATTCGTATCATGAAGCCGGATGATCCGCTGATCGCCAGCTTTCTGGGAACACGTGGAGAAATACTTCTGGACGAAGGTCAGGCGGAGCGGTCGCTGGAATGGATAGGCAAAGCGATATTGACTCGCGAAAAACAGTCTTCGCCGGACAGGGAGGCGCTTGCCAAGAATTACGGGTTGAAGATCGAGGTACTGGAAAAACTTGGCTGGAACGAAGAAGCAGAACAAACGCGCAGCAAACTTGTGGAGCTTCGCGCCTTCATGCAGTCTGCTCCAAAGTCTGAAGCCGGATCGTCGGGCGCTCCAGAGCTGACTGAGGGCGCTGTATTTGTGGAGCTTCCATTTGGAAAGCTGATGATGACTCCCAAGCTGCGCGAACAGATTGGCGATCTGGGGCGAGCTCTATCTGCCAAAGTTCGCGAAGGCCTCTACGGCCGCTTCAGCAGCGCGGTTACGGTTCCGGAGCAGGTTACGCTGATCTTCTACGGCTCCAATGCCGAATTGCTCTATAAGGTGATCGAGCCGGTTCTGGCTGCCGAGAAATTATGCGCTGGCGCAAGAGTGCTGATCCAGCAAAATGGAACAGTGCGCGAGCAGATGGTCAGTGTGCCGCGTAGCTTCGTCAACTAGATGCAGATGCGCAGCTCGGAGATCGGGCTCCCGGACCGGACGCCGCCCCTAGCCTGTAAAATCAAGCTAAATCCCAGCCTCAAATCGGCAGGGGAGGCATCTTGCTTTACTGGCTTCTCTACGAAAAGCTGTTTCCGTTTTTTCACCCGTTCCGGATCTTCCGCTACCTTACGTTTCGCACGGCGTTTGCCTCGCTCACGGCGCTCTTGATTGCGCTCTTTATCGGGCCTTGGGTGATTCAGAAGCTGCGGGAGTTCCAGATCGGCCAGTACGTGCGCGACGACGGGCCGCAATCGCATTTGAAAAAGACGGGCACGCCTACGATGGGCGGCGTGCTGATCGCGATTGCGATTCTGTTGCCTACGGTGCTCTGGTCCGACCCCGCGAATCCCTTTGTGTGGATCACGGTTTTTTCGACGCTGGCCTTCGGCGCCATTGGCTTTGCCGACGACTACACGAAGGTGGTGATGAAGCGCAGCCTGGGGCTGACCGCGCGCACGAAGCTTTTGTGGCAGGGGCTGGTGGGTCTGGTTGTAGCCAGTGCACTTGTGGCCCTGGACCAGTTCAGGATGTTTTCGACGCGCGCTTCGGTGCCATTTATTAAGAGTGTGCGATTCGATCTTCTTTGGCATGGTTGGCCATCGACGCTGCCGCATATGGCGCTCTTCGCGTTTGTGCCATTCGTGGTCTGGGTTGTTTTGTGGCTCGTGGGCACGTCGAACGCAGTGAACCTGACGGACGGGCTCGACGGCCTCGCCATTGGCTGCACCATCATTGCCGCCGGGGCATTGGCCGTGCTCACGTACGTCAGCGGTCATGTGGTGTTTGCCGATTACCTTGAGTTGCAGCGCATGCCCATGGTCGGCGAACTGACCGTGTTTTGCGGATCGATGGTGGGGGCTTCGATCGGATTCCTCTGGTATAACGCGCACCCGGCGGAGATCTTTATGGGCGACGTGGGGTCGCTGGCGCTGGGCGGCGCCATCGGCACCGTGGCCGTGATTATCCGGCAGGAACTGCTGTTGCCCTTCATTGGCGGCATCTTTATTCTCGAGGCGCTTTCGGTGGTTCTGCAGGTGGGCAGTTACAAGCTGCGCAAGAAGCGCATCTTCAAGATGGCGCCGCTGCACCACCACTTCGAGCAGATGGGATGGAGCGAGTCGAAGGTCATCGCGCGCTTCTGGATTGGGGCGCTGGTGTTTGCACTGTTTGCACTCACCACGTTGAAATTGCGGTGAACGCGGCGCGCGGCGTGTTGCCGCGGTGCACAATAAAGTTGTCGCGTGTCGCCTGAAACGGCCCAAGGACGAGCAGAAATGATGGAGCTGAAAGGCAAAAAGGTTCTGGTGGTGGGCTTGGGCAAGTCCGGGCTGGCGGCGGCTTTGTTTTTGCGGCGGCAGGGCGCGCAGGTGACGGTCTCGGACGTGCGCTCGGCTGAGACGCTGGCCAAAGAGATTCCGGCATTGATGGAATCGGGGATCATGGTGGAAGCCGGCGGCCACGGCCTGCTGACCTTTCGCCGCCAGGATTTGATTGTGGTGAGCCCCGGCGTGCCGCTCGACACGCCCGAGCTGGTACAGGCGCGGAACTTCGGACGGCCGGTGATCGGCGAACTGGAATTGGCCGCGCGCTTTTTGAAGGGCAAGATCGTGGCCATCACCGGATCGAACGGCAAGACGACGACCACGGCGCTTACGGGCGAAATCCTTAAGGCTTCTGGCATGCCAACGCTTGTCGCGGGCAACATCGGCGTGCCGGTGGTGGGGCTGATTGAAGAAAGCACTGCCGACACTTGGTCGGTGCTCGAAGTTTCGAGCTTTCAACTCGAAAGCACGGAGGAGTTCCGGCCGAAGATTGCCGTGATCCTGAACATCACGCCCGATCATCTCGACCGGCATGGCACGTTTGAAAATTATGCGCTGGCCAAGGAGCGCATCTTTGCCGCGCAGGATGCGAGCGACTTTGCGGTGCTGAATGCCGATCATCCGCGCACGGCTGAGGCCGCGGCGCGTTCTCATGCGCCGGTCTTCTGGTTTTCAGCGAGTCGCGCCGTGGAGCAGGGTGCGTGGGTAGAGAACGGAAATGTCGTTTATCGTTCAGCGCCGAGTGCCGCGACCGAGACGATTCTGCCGCTTGCGAAGATCTCGCTCAAAGGGAAGCACAATGTGGAGAACGTGCTTGCGGCTGTCTGCGCCGCACGCCTGGCCGGCGTTGCGCCGGACGTGATTGCGCGCGCCATTGAGAACTTCAAGGCTGTGGAGCATCGGCTGGAGTACGTGGCGACGATCGGCGGTGTGGAGTATTTCAACGACTCGAAGGCCACGAACGTGGATGCGACCGAAAAGGCCATTGCTGCATTTGCCGGCGGTATTCACTTGATTTTGGGCGGCAAAGATAAGGGCGCGCCGTACTCGCCGCTGGCGCCGCTGCTGCGCGAACGCGTACGGGCTATCTATACGATTGGGGCGGCTGCTGCGAAGATCGAGTCGGAGTTGCGCGGGGTGGTTCCAATTCATTCGTGTGAAACGCTGGACCGAGCAGTGAATGCCGCGGCAGCCGCGGCAAAGCCGGGCGAGGTGGTGGTGCTGGCGCCGGCCTGTTCCAGCTTTGACCAGTTTGAGAATTACGAGCAACGCGGGCGCATCTTCAAGCAACTGGTGCACCAGTTGCGAGAGAAAAGCGCGCAAAACGCATAGGGACTTATGGCGAAGCTGGTCGGCGTCGACAAGTGGCTGTTCTTCACGACAATGGTGCTGGTGGTTACAGGCCTGGTCATGGTCTTTTCGGCGTCTGCCTGGGTGGACCAGCAGAAATACGATTCGGCATTCAAGTTCGTTCTCCCGCAGGCCGTGTGGGCTGCGGCCGGGGTGACCGCGCTCCTGGTGCTGATGCATATCGACATCAGTTACTACAACACTCCGCGATTCATCTACCCGGCCCTCTGCGTTACCACCGTGCTGCTGGCGCTGGTGTATCTGATGCCTGGCTCGCACCACACCCACCGCTGGATTCGCTTCGGCAGCTTCTTCACTTTCCAGCCGTCGGAAGTAGCCAAGCCGGTGATGGTGTTTTTTCTGGCGTGGTTTCTTCACACGCGGCTGGGCGCGATGGATAAATGGCGGCAGACGCTGCTGCCGGCGGCGCTGATCCCGATGGTGTTTATGGTTTTGATTGTGGGCCAGCCGGACCTGGGCACGGCCATGGTGCTGGCCGGGACGACCGCGATAATCCTGGTGCTGGCCGGGATGGAGTGGAAGATTCTGCTGGGGGCGTTTTGCGCGGCCTTGCCGCCGCTGGCCCTGTTGATGCTCGTGCCCTGGCGATTAGCGCGGCTGATGGCCTTCCTGCATCCCAATTGCGATGCGCGCGACGCTGCCAACGCCGCGAGTTACCACGTTTGCCAGTCGCTGATCGCGGTGGGCACCGGAGGCCTGACGGGCCGCGGCTATATGGAAGGTATGCAGAAGATGTTTTATCTGCCAGAGGCCTCCACGGATTTCATCTTCGCCAATATTGCCGAGGAGCTTGGTTTTATTGGGGCGATGTTTATCGCGATTCTGTTCGTCGTCTTCGGGATTCGCGGGTTGCGAACCGCGTTCCGCTGCACCGATCCCTTTGCGCGCATTGTTGCGTTCGGCATTACTACAACCATTCTGTTGCAGGCTTTCTTCAATATCAGCGTGGTGCTGTCTCTGGTGCCGACGAAAGGCATTCCGCTGCCGCTGATTTCGCACGGAGGAACTTCGCTGTTCTGCACGCTGGCGAGCATCGGGATTCTGCTGAACATCAGCAGAAAGGCGGAGTGAGAAGAACAGGAAATAGGGAGTAGGGAACAGGGAATAGTGTGAGTACGAGTGTGCATCGCACGCTGACCACTCACACTCACCCTGGCCACTAACCACTGTGAACTCAGAGCTACGCATTTTGATTGCCGGCGGTGGAACGGGCGGGCACATCATCCCGGCGCTGGCGGTGGCGCGTGCGCTTAAGGAGCGGCACGACGCGGAGGTGCTGATGGTGGGCACGGCGCGCGGGTTGGAGTCGCGGTTGGTGCCAGAGGCTGGCCTTCCACTGCAACTCATCGATGTCGGTCCGCTCAAGAGCGTGTCTCTGGCTACGAGATTGCGCACGCTTTCGCGGCTGCCGTTGAGCATCTTCGAATGCAAGCGGCTTATTCGCGAGTTTGGGCCGGGCGCGGTGCTGGGTGTGGGTGGATATGCTTCCGGTCCGGCGATGCTGGCGGCGCTGTGGCTCAAGATTTCCACCATGGCCTACGAGCCGAACGCCATGCCCGGACTCGCCAACCGGCTGGTGGGCAAGCGCGTCACATGTGCGGCCATCAACTTTCCCGCGGCGGCACGCTGGTTCCGCAATGCCGAGGTCACGGGTGTTCCCGTGCGCTCGGAGTTCTTCTCGCTGCCGGCGCCGCAGGGCCCGCCACACCTTTTGATCTTTGGCGGCTCGCTGGGCGCGCGCATCTTCAATACGCATCTGCCCAGGCTGATGCCGAGGCTGCTCGATGCCGTGCCGGGGCTTACGGTGTTGCACCAATGCGGCGAGCGCCATGCGGAGATTACGCTCGAAGCCTACACGGCGAGCGGGGCCGATCCGGCGCGCTGGCAGGCGCGGCCGTTCCTGACGAAGATGGCCGACGAGTTTGCCCGTGCGCATCTGATTCTTTCGCGCAGCGGCGCCACCACGGTTGCCGAAGAGGCCGCCGCGGGCAAGCCCGCGCTGCTGGTGCCTTTCGCAGCCGCCACCGACGAGCACCAGCGCCGCAACGCCGAGGCCATGGTGCAGGCCGGCGCCGCCGTGATGGTTGAAGAAAGGGAACTCGGAGAGCCGGACCGGTTGCTGAACGTGTTGACCAGCCTTCTGAACGATCCCTCGCGGCTGGCGGCGATGTCGGCCGCTGCGCGAACCCAGGCGCATTCCGGGGCTGCTGAGCGGATTGCCGACCGGCTGGCGGAGATGGCCGGGAAGCCGCGAGTCAGCCAGTCAGCGAGTTAGCGAGTCAGCGACTTCGTCCCCGACGTTTAATTCCTGCCCCGTCCCAATCTGAAATTCCCAGGTCTCCGTACCCTTGCGCAAACCGAGGGCCAAAACTCTTGCCGGGCAGGAGCAAAACTCCGGGAGAGGCAGGCATCTAAGACCTGAGAGGAGTTCTGGGGCAACCCGTTGCTATGACGGGTCCATTCGTGTTGCTTGCGCATGGACAAGCTCCTTTGCTTCCATCAGCGCTTCTTCAACGAGGGACCTCGGACTCATGGCAACAGCCATTTATCCCCAGACGGCGACAGATTCCACGGCTTTGGATCGCGATCTTTCGCTTGCCGGCTCAGTGACTGGATTGGTGCTGTTGATCGCCGGCTGCTATTTCGTGGGCGCAATCGGCGCGATGCGCGTCGCTTATCCCCTTGCGAGTTTCGCAGTCGCCCTTTGGCTTTATACCAGGTCGCGGCCGCGTTATGTGGCCTTCACCTGCTGGATCTGGTTTCTCTCTGCGTTCGTCCGCCGGCTTGCCGATTTCAAAGGCGGCTACCAGGAGCCCAGCTTGGTTCTTCTCGCTCCTTACCTGGTGACTTCCGTCTCGGCCATCGATCTGTTTGTCCGAGCCCGCGATCTGCTCAAGCCGAGGAGCATTCCGTTTGTTTGCGCCTTCGTGGCGATTCTCTACGGCACGGTTGTGGGCCTCACCAAGTACTCGCCCCAGCAGATGGCGACGATGATCCTGAACTGGCTTGTGCCCCTGTTCTTTGCGTTCTTTCTCGTGGAGTCGTACCAGGAGTACGAAGAAATACGCCGCAGATTTCAGAGAACATTTCTGGTCGCGACGCTGCTAATGGGCGCTTACGGCGTCTACCAGTTTTTCGTTCTTCCGCCGTGGGATGAGCTTTGGCTTTCGAACGTGAAGACGACCACCTTTGGCATTCCGGAGCCGATGCTGCTACGCGGCTTCAGCACAATGAACGCCCCGGTGATCTTTGCCTTGACCATGATGGGCACGCTGCTGGTCAGTCTTCTGGTGAAGAGCAGGATGCGACTGCTGGGGGTTGCGTGCGGCTTTCTGGGCCTGCTGTTTTCCTTCAACCGGTCGGCATGGATAGGACTGGTTGCGGGCCTGATTTTCATTCTAGTGAAGGTGACGATGCGCGAACGGTTGCGCGTGCTGGCGGCCATAGGGCTGGCGCTCGCGGTTGCGTGGTCGGTCGTGCTGATCCCCGGCGTGAGGGAGCCGGTCACCGACAAGCTGCAGACCATGATGGACACGCGCGACGACATCAGCCTTCAGGCGCGGCTGGAAGGGTATCAGTCCGCATTTGCAGAACTGTCGGACGAGCCGTTTGGGGAAGGCGTGGCGAGCCCGGATATCGATCACATGACCATGGAGAATGACGACAAAATCGGACCTCACGACAGCATGATCCTCGAGCTTCTCTACTCGCTGGGCTGGTGCGGCACGTTCGCTTACCTTGTCGGCTTCGCGATCGTGATCGGCCGAGCCATGATGCATAAAGCCACCAATGGGCCTTTCGAGAATTCAATGAAGGCAGTCATGGTGGCTTTGTTTGCGCAGTGCCTGCTCAACGACATCGTCTATGGCGAAGTGGGCTGGGTGTTGTGGACGGCCGGAGCGTTGCAACTGGCGGCCATCGCCCATGCGGAGAGCAGGCAAGAAGAAACGGCGGTCAGCGCGGTCCTGACACCGGGCCTTGAACGCCGGCTGTTCGTCGTTGAGGAGCCGGGATCGTGATGACTCCAATGGCTGCCGTACATGAAGAAGCTCCTGCGGGGCGGAGGGAAGAAGCTCCCAGGAAAGTCAAGCCGGTGGAGGCCTTGCCTGCGTACTACCCGGCGCTGGATGGACTGCGCGCCTTCAGCGTGTTGTTTGTCGTCTTCGAGCACATTAACGCGCTTCCCACGCCCATGCGGCATTTCCACGGCTATCTGGGAGTGGACATCTTCTTCGTCTTGAGCGGATTTCTGATCACCGGGCTGCTTTTGCGGGAGGAACGCCTGAGGGGAAAGGTTGACCTGGCGGGTTTTTATATCCGGCGAGCCTTTCGCATTCTGCCGCTTTACTGGCTTGTGCTGGCCACCTATGTGGTAATGCTGCAGCCGGCATCGCGGATTGAGAAATGGACGCAGATGAAGGCGGCGCTACCCTACTTTCTCACCTTCAATAACGACATTCCGCTGATCCTGATGCCGCATCGTGTGGGGACGATCTTTGGGCTTTCATGGACGCTCGGCATCGAAGAGAAATTCTATTTCTGCTGGCCGCTGATCTGTTTTTTTCTGCTGGGAACGCTGCGCAAGAGATTCTTCGCCGGGTGGATGCTCTACGGATCGGCAGTCGTGCTGGCGTTCTTCTCATTCAGAATGGGCCGATCGTACTCCGGTCTTATTGTGGGCGCGATTCTGGCCATGCTTTTTGCCAAGGAGGAGACGCTCTGTGGTTTGAAGCGGTTGGTTTCGCACATTCCGGGGGCCGTGATTGTGGCGCTCATCGCCATCGGGTTCTGGCTCGTGGACATCGATCAGCGCGCGGTGTTCGCTTTCAGCTGGATCATTGGCCTGACGGTGGCGAGCGTGCTGCTGAAGAAAAGCTGGCTGAGCAAACTGCTCTCTGTCCGATGGATCGTCTGGTTCGGCAAGCGATCTTACGCGATGTATCTGATCCAGGGTTTCGCGATCGAGCTCCTTCTGCTCTTCTACCGGCCGGCTAGCTGGATGGGAGAGATCGGGTTCGCCGTAGGCGCTTTTCTTGTGGCCTCGGTGGGAGCCGCGATGCTGCACCGGTTCCTGGAGGAGCCAGCGCGCCGGGTTGGGAAGCGGATGGTTGCCCGCCGCGAGCAGAGACGGAAGCCAATCGAGATGGAGAGCCCTGCGATGCCTGTGCTGGAGGCCCACGCAGAGTAGATTCGTAAAAGAGGACTTCGCAATGAGGCACTTGTGCTTTCGCGGCCGGGTCCGCCGGTAGTATGATGAGGACGCAAGGATAGGACGGCCGGATCGATTTGCTCACTCCCGTTCCATTTGCGATCGAATCAAACGGGCGGAGTTTTTCTGCCGACGGTGCAAGGTCAAGCGATCTCGCGACACCGTGCAAGCGGTCTTTGCCATCCAGAACTTTCCTGTTGCTCGCGCTGGGCTTTGCAGTCCTGGTTTGGAGTTCCTGGTGGAAGTGCTCCCTCTATAATCCCCATCCTGCTCCGCCATACAAGACTCTGGCTGCAAGGTTGTGGGTTGGGCCGCTTCCCGATATCGGTCTGCGATCGGCCCATCTTCCCGCCAAGTCTCATCTGAAATCGGGCCTGCATTCTCTTCGCGGTTCGCTCTCTGCGCAATCGGACTTTGCTTGTGTGGCACGGGTTGCCGCCGCGCAAAACGCGCCAGATGCGGGTAGATTCTTCGCCGCGATCGCTTCGCGGCCACCTCCTTTCCAAGTCTCTCTCCACTCGTAGCCGGACCAGCTTCACCTCATTGCTTTGAGCGTAGTTGCAGGTTCCGGAGATACGTCTCTCTGCCTCAATCACCTGGCGTGGAGGAGATTGCATGATGCATTCGTTCTGGATATTGCCTGGAGCCGCAACCGCGATCATCGTTTTGTGCGTTTGGTGGATTCGCCGGCCGGCTGCCAAGAGAAAGCTTCTTTCCACTTGTATCGAACCGAACCTGGCCTTTGAATACCGGCATAGCACGCGCCGCCGCGAGTCAAAGGGCGGCGCACTCACAGCGATTTCAGCTGTGGAATTGCACTCGCTCGCGGGTCGCGACCGCAACTACATCCTGGTCGATGTGGGCTCCGACGGCCTATCGACATTCGCCGGCAGTGCGAGGACGTTTGTGCTTTCCATTGCGCCCGGCGAGTTGCCGGCGGTGCTGGAATGGCTGCCCTCGGACAGGGCGGTTGTGTTCCGCGGGGTTTCCGATTCTACGCGCGCGCTGATCGAAGAGAGCCAGTGCATGGCCAGCTCGAAGCCGCGATGCGTTCTTAGCGATCTGCCCGTTGCCATGGAGGTCCTATGAATACTTCAAGCGAAGCTGTGCAGGAAGACATGCTGCTTCCTGTAGAAGACCAGAGAGTCGCCACCTTCATCGAGACTTCGGAAAGGTATCGCGCGCGTTTGCTCTCTGCGGCCCGGCGCATTGCCCCAACTACCGAGGACGCCGAGGACATGGTGCAGGATGCAATGCTGAAGGCCTTCAGAAAGCTGTCTCAGTTCCGCAATGAATCGCGCATGGAAACCTGGCTCTACAGGATCACGCAAAACTCGGCTCATGAATTCATGCGCCGACAGAAGCATGGGAACGATGTGTCGCTCGATCAACCCTGGAATGAGGAAGAGACCCGGCCGGCGCTGAACATTGCGGACCCGGGACTTGATCCGGAGCAGTATTACAGGTTGGGCGAAATGCAGGCGATGCTCCACGAAGGGTTAGCTAGAATGGGGCCCAAATGCAAGCAGGCCATTGTGCTCTGCATCCTTGAGGAGACTCCGCAACGGGTGGTGGCCAAGCGTCTGAGGGTCCGGCCTGCCACCGTCAAAGCCAGGATCTTTCACGGGAAGCAGACATTGAAGCGCTCGATTCGGATGTTTCTTCGTGAACGGGTGAACTGAGTTCGCCGAAGAGATGGGCCGGCGCGCAAGGGCCGGCTCACGGCGATTCTTCGCAGCTTGTTTCATTGCCGTCGTGCTGCCGTGCAACAAAAAGCCCGCCTGCCGAAGCAGGACGGGCTTTCTTTTTGGCTCTACTTAACCGACCGCAAGATCAGAATCAGCCAATGGCCGGCTTTGATTTAGCGGTGTCCACCACCGCTGTGCCCGCCGCCACCACCATGGAAGCCGCCGCCTCCCCCATGGAAACCGCCCCCACCGCCGTGGAAACCGCCACCACCGTGGAAGCCACCGCCGCCGCTAAAGCCGCGCGCACCGCCCGCGAACCCGCGACCGCCGTAACTGTAGGCACGACCCGCGTAGCCGCGGCCTGCGAACCCGCCGCGATAACCGTATCCGCCGTGACCGTAACCGCCGCGATAGCCATAACCGCCGCGGCCCCAGCCGCCACGGCCATATCCCCATCCGCGACCCCAGCCGCCGCCCCAGCCGCCGCCCCAGCCCCATCCGTACCAGGGGCCGACGCCAATAAACAGGCCGTCGTTGAACCATTGAGGGCCGTAATAGCCGTACGGCGCGCAGGCATAGGGGTAATAGGAGTAGTAGCCCCACTCGCAATCCGGGGGACCGTAAGCGTAGGGGGCGTCAACCACTGCCGGACCGACTCCAATTCCAATCCCGACCTGGGCATTTGCTTTCGATGCCACCGCAAATGGCAGCGCAAATAGTAATGCCACGAGTACGAAGCGGTACTTCCGCATAAGATCCTCCTTGTGCCGCCCGCCGCTTTCGCCAATCGGGAACCGGAGTCACCTCCGGCCTTCAGCACTGGCCAGCCGCTCTTCTTAAGTTCTGTGGCTGGCCTTCAATCCCTTAAACCGTATTCTCGCTCTTTTGTTGCGGTCCGGCGAAAGTTTCCTCGCAAATTTTCCTCTGGACCAAGAGCCGATCACCCTTCATCCGCTGTTGCCGGGCAAACGCTCGAAAGCCCCTATTCTTGAGACGCTTGAAACGGCCGGAAGGACACAGAAAAAGCGGCCTCTCCGGTGGGGGAGAGGCCGCAGGTTGATGGCGCGCGGGTTGGCGGGAGGAATTCCAGAGGCAAAGCCGAGTCGCGCCGGGCGCGCTATTCTGAGATTCGATGATGCTGGTTTCAAGCATTCTGTTCGCACTCATGCTGGCCGCGCCGCAAGCGGCGGCGCAATCCAAGGAGATTCCTGTGCACCACGCCCACGGTACGTTCACGGTCGACGTTCATCCCCTCACCCCCACGCCCGCGGAGGGCATTGGGCGCTTTACCATCAACAAGATTATTCACGGAGATCTGGAAGCGACCACGATCGGCGAGATGTTTACGGGCGGAGATCCCAAGCAGGGAGCGGCTGGCTATGTGGCGATTGAGGTTGTGACGGGAACGCTTGGCGGCAAGCATGGCAGTTTTGTTCTGCAGCATTTTGCCACCATGGACGGCGCCGGACCGAAGATGCAGGTGATCGTGGTGCCCGGTTCGGGGACCGGCGATCTCAATGGCATTGAAGGCACGTTCACCATCCGCATCGAGGATGGAAAGCACTTTTACGATTTCGATTACACGCTGCCGTGAGCGCAGTGAATAGTGAGCAAGCAAGCAAACGCAAGGTAGTGCGGGAGCCAATGACCGATCCATCCAAGTGGCCGCCGAACGACGTCACGGGCCCGGAGCTTGTCGAGCTCTTCCGTAAAGCGATCCGCCGCGAGGTGAAGATCGTCGCCCTGGGCGCACCCTGGAAGGACAACTATGCCGGCGATGTGCGTTTTCGCATCGGCGATTACACGGTTGTAATTTTTAACGACTGCAACGAACTGGATTATGTGGATTCGGCGACTGCGCCCGACGGTCGCGAAGGCGATTTCGAGGCGTGGTGGGGTCAGAATCTCGAACCGGTTTCGCTATTGACAGAGCTCGAATTCCAGCAGCTTGAAAATCTGTTGGAGCGCGCGCCGGTCGAGCCTGCGGTACCGGGCGCCGAAACCTGACCCCTCAAACCCGGCTCCTGATCTCTGACCCCTCGCTCTGCTACCCTGATTCTTCAGCATCATGTTCGCTACCTCGCAGCACGTACACTTCATCGGAATCGGCGGCATCGGCATGAGCGGTATTGCCGAGATTCTGCTCAATCTGGGCATGAAGGTCTCGGGCTCCGACCTGAAACGCACCGCTGTGACCGACCGGCTGGCCGCGCTGGGAGCGACCGTGTACGAGGGACACAATGCAGCGAATGTCGCCGGAGCGACGGTGGTCGTGACCAGCTCGGCGGTGAACGCGAAAAATCCCGAGGTGATTGAAGCACACGCGCGCAAGATTCCCGTGATTCAGCGCGCGGAGATGCTGGCCGAGCTGATGCGGCTCAAGTACGGCATCGCCATCGCGGGGATGCACGGCAAGACCACGACGACTTCCATGGTGGCCGCGGTGCTGAGCGCTGGCGGGCTCGATCCCACTGTGGTCGTGGGCGGGCGCGTGGATGCGATGGGCTCCAACGCGCGGTTGGGCACGACGCAGTATCTTGTGGCCGAGGCGGACGAGAGCGACCGCTCGTTTCTGAAGTTGTCGCCGATTCTGGCCGTGGTGACGAATCTGGACCGTGAGCACATGGACTGCTACCACGACATGGATGACGTGGAGCGCGCCTTCGTCGACTTCATCGACCGCGTGCCGTTTTACGGGGCCGTGACGGCCTGCATCGACAACGCGCTGCTGAAGGGCATTCTGCCGCGCGTGCGGCGGCGCGTTTTCACCTACGGCTTGGCGGCGGCGGCGGATTTTCGGCTGGAGATTCTGGATGCGGCTCGGCCGGAGAATGCAGCAGCAGGGCAGGGAAGTTCGTTCTCGCGTTTTCAGGTGCACACTGGTGCAGGCCCGCTGGGGCCTTTTGAGCTGCACGTGCCTGGGCGGCACAACGTGCTGAATGCGACGGCTGCCGTGGCCATTGCGCGGCAACTGGAAGTTGCGCCGGAGAAGATTGCCGAAGGCCTGACACATTTTCGCGGCGTGGACCGCCGTTTCCAGGTGCGCGGCGAGGCGCGCGGCGTGACGGTGGTGGACGATTACGGCCACCACCCCACGGAGATTCGCGCGACACTGGAGGCGGCGCGGGCGGCAATTTGCACTTCGGGCGGCGCTGCGGGGCGCGGGAAGGTGCACGTGGTCTTTCAGCCGCACCGGTTCTCCCGAACCCTTGACCTTTTGGACGAGTTCGGTGGCGCGTTTAAGGACGCCGACACGGTGGTGGTGCTGCCGATTTACGCGGCCAGCGAGGAGCCGATCGCGGGCGTGACGGCGGAGCGGCTGGTGGAGAAAATTAAGGGCCCGCGGGTGGCGTACGCGCCGGACTTTGTCGCCGCCGTTGCGGCGGTCACGGCTTCTGCCGAACCCGGCGACCTGATTTTGACGCTGGGCGCGGGCAGCGTGAGCCAGCTGGGGCCGCAGATCCTAGCGGCGCTGGGCGCCTGATCGCGTCCTGCCTTGTCAGCGAATCGGAACTACGCGAACCAACGCAAAGAACGGCCGTGAGGATCGCTCGAGGCAACCGGCTCTGCATTTTGGCTGACCAGGAATTCGCCGGCGTGGCAGAGGTGCGCGTAAGCCGCGCCGTTGGGAGTGACGGTTGGGGACTCGTTGGCGATCCACACCGCGCCCAATTGCCGCACAGTTTCCGCGAACTGGGCACGATCGCTCTCGGATGAAACATAAGCCAGCACCGCGCTATGAAAGACGACCAGTGTCGCTGCCCGCGGCGCTTGTTCGGCCAGAGCCGCCAGGCCGGTGCGCAAATCTGCGCGCACGACGGTAGGCGGCTCGACGCGCGCTATCTTCAATGCCTGCCGCAGGCGCTCTAATCGCTGCTCCTCGCCGGGCCACACCAAGGCTTCGAGCCAGCTTGTCTGCTCGCCGTCTTGCACGTCGATGGGCTCAAGATCGAGGCCCATGCGCCAGACAACGTCGATTTTCGCGGCGGGAAGCGGCGTTTCCCGGTTTACGGCGCAGGGGAACCGCGGCGGCTTTACCGCGGTGCTGGAAACGGGCTCCAGTTCCAGATCGTTGTAGCGATAGGCATAGCGATCGGGCAGCAAACACAGGCCCGCGGATGCGCCGACCTCAAGGAGCGCAAGCGGCTGGGGCAGAAGAGCCAGCAAGGGAAGAATAGTTGCGCAACGCGCCGGCTCATTGGTCTGGGTCCGGCGGCGCATCATGGTTTCGCGAATCTCGCTGCTGTGCGACATGAATAACCGGCTGAATGCGGCGAAGCAGGCAGGAACGCCGCAGACATGCCTGGCAGCCGCGAAGAGAAGGTTGGGCTGGCGCTTTTCGAGAGGAAGCTCGGAGAGAAAGCCGAGGATCGACGGCTCATTGGCGACGCCCAGAGCCAACTCTTCGTAGAGAAGCGAGCGTCCGCTGGCTTCGTTGCGGGCGAAGCGGACGTACTTGGCGGCGATGGCTTCTGTTGAGGAGTCCGGCGGCATGGTTTCATGGTAGCTGGCGGCGCGCTTCTTCCGGACCCCGTAACGTATCAGGTTCCCCGGCTCATGGCTCGGAAGGCCCGCAACACTCCTCGCGCAATAATGAAGACTGGCGATTGTCACGACCTTGCTCAGGCGTGGCGAATCAAGGAAATACTGGAAACCGGCCTTTCTTGTGGGATGACGATCCCCCCGCCGAGTTGCGCCGCAAGCGTACGCGGGAGGATTCGCCGCTCGATGAACGCGTGCGCCCCGCCGCAGGCCGGCGCGTTTCCCCCGGAATGCCGCTCGAGTTCGACGACCCGGAAGAGGACGGTGTGCTGCGGCCGTCCGCGGATCGTTTTCGCGCGCCTAAGGCTCCGTGGTGGCGTCCTGCATCGAAGGTGCGGCGCGTGGTTCTCTTGTGCGCTGTGGCCGGAGTGCTTGGGGCTTTTGCTGCGGCATACCTTTCTCTCGCGCATTTTCTCGAACGCGATGCGCGCTTCCGTATCGCAGGCACCGACAATATTCAGGCCACAGGACTCACGGAGGTGAGCCGCGGCGATCTCGTGCCGGTCTTCGGTGAAGACATTGGCCGCAACGTCTTTTTTGTTCCATTGAGCGCGCGCCGGCGGGAACTGGAGCAGATTCCCTGGATCGAGCACGCCACGGTGATGCGCGTGCTGCCCGATCAGATTCGCGTCGCAATCGTAGAACGGCAGCCGGTGGCATTTACACGGCACGGCCAGCAGATCGGACTCGTGGACGCAAACGGCATTCTGCTCGCGATGTCGCCGAAGACGATGGCCGAGCGACATTATTCGTTTCCGGTGGTGACGGGCATCGATCCCGGCGACTCGGCGGAGTCGCGGAAGGGGCGCATGGCCGTATACATGCGCCTGATGGCGGAGCTGGACGCAGGCGGCCAGCATCACTCCGAGCAGATTTCCGAGATCGATCTCACCGATCCTGAAGATGCGCGGGTGCTCCTGCCCGAACCGGGCGCGGACATCCTGGCGCACTTCGGCGACGATCAATTTCTGGAGCGTTACGAGCGATACAAGGCGCACATTGCGGAGTGGCGCCAGCAGTATCCGCATTTAAAGTCGGTGGATTTGCGCTACGAGAACCAGGCGGTGCTGGAGATGGATTCGGGCGCTGAAGCGTCGGATACTTCGGCGGGCGCCGATCCTGCGGCAAGTGCATCTGCGCCGGCAGTGAGTCCGCAAAGCAAGCCGGCCGCGAAGCACTTGGCAAAGAAGCCTGCGGCGAAGAGGAACAAACCAGCACCGGGAAAACATGCAGCGGCCAAGCGCACCGCAGCAAACACGGGCAGGCGGAATCCTGCTACGACATCAGGTAGTAGTGAAACCGGCGGCGAGGGCAACTAGGCGGAATGAGTCAGAAGCAGGACAACCTGATCGTGGTGCTCGACATCGGCAGCGCCGGCACGCGCGTGCTGGTGGGCGATGTGAACGAGCAGGTGTTGCGCTATCGCGGCCACGGCGTGGTGGAGTCGGCGGGGATGCGCAAGGGCCTGATCGCCGAGCTTGGGCCTGCGGCCAAGGCAGTGCGGCGGGCGAGCGAAGAAGCGGAACGTGTCGCGCGGGTCAACATTGAGAGCTGCATGGTGGGCGTGGGTGGGCCGCACATTCGCGGCCTGAATTCGAGCGGCGGCATTCAGCTTGGCCGCGGCATGCGCGAGATTACGCGCGAGGATGTGCGCGCTGCCGTGGATCATGCGCGCGCCATCGAGCGCCCTGCCGACCGCGAGATTCTGCACCTGCTGCCGCGCCAGTTTATTCTCGACGGGCAGCCGGGCATCTTCGATCCGGTGGGCATGGTCGGCGCGCGGCTTGAAGTGGAACTGCACATCGCCACCTGCCTGGGCAGCGCCATGCAGAGCACGGTCACCTGCGCCAATCGCGCGGGACTGGAAGTTTCAGAAGCGGTGCTTGAAGCTATTGCTTCGGCCGAGTCGACGCTCTCGGCAGACGAGCGCGAACTTGGCGTCTGCCTGCTCGATATTGGCGCACACTCGAGCGACATTGCGGTGTTCTTCGAAGGAGCGGTTGCCTACACCGCGTCGGTTCCCATCGGCGGCGCGCATTTCACGAACGATCTTGCCATCGGACTGCAAATGCCGGTGGCGCAGGCCGAAGAGTTGAAGCGGCAATATGGCAATGCGGTTGTCACCGCAGTGCCGCAACTGGCGGAGATCGAGATTACCAGTCCGAAGCCGTATCGCCTTGCACTGCGCACCGTGGCGGAGATTCTGGAGCCGCGCGCGCGGGAGCTGATGTATTACGTGCGCGAAAGCCTGCGTCATGGTGGCGTTTTCGATGCGATGGGTGCTGGGTGTGTGCTGACAGGCGGCGGCGCCATGCTGCCCGGAATGCTGGATGTGACCGAGAGCCAGTTGCGCGTGCCGGCGCGCACCGGTATGCCGTTGCACTTGTCGCGCATGCCCGCGGAACTGAATCATCCATCGTGGGCAGCGAGTATCGGCATGATTTTGTACGCGCATCGCACGCGCGCCATGCGCGCCGCGGAAGACAATCGCAGCCTGGGCGCGAAGCTGAGAGCAATGTTTGCGGCAAGTTTTTAGAAACAGGGAACAAGGGACCAAGGGAACGAGGGAACGAGAAGACGGGGACATAGGGACTCGGGGGGTGGGGATGGAAGAGCGGGGAAACGCAGCGGAGGAGAGCGGAGATTTTATGGGGCAGCAGAAGAGTGAGGCCGGAGAGATGCGGATTCAATATCACGAAGAGCCGGTGCGCGGGGCGCGCATCAAGGTGATCGGCGTGGGTGGCGGCGGCGGCAATGCCGTGAACCGCATGATCCAGGCGCGCATGGAAGGCGTGGAGTTTATCACCGCCAACACCGACGTGCAGGCGCTGAAGACTTCGCAGGCGGCCATTAAATTGCAACTCGGCGTACGTCTCACCTCCGGGCTGGGCGCCGGATCGAATCCCGACGTCGGCCGCCGCGCCGCGCTCGAAGACTCAGAGAAGATTATCGAGGCTCTCGAAGGCGCGGACATGGTGTTCGTCACCGCGGGCCTGGGCGGTGGAACGGGCACTGGCGCCGCGCCTGTCATTGCGTCGCTCGCGAGCGAGATGGGCATTCTCACTGTCGCCGTGGTTACAAAGCCGTTTGCCTTCGAAGGCAAACGGCGCCTGATGCAGGCCGAGCGTGGCTTGAAGGAACTGGTGGACAGCGTCGACACGGTGATCGTGATTCCCAATGAAAAGCTGCTGGCTGTGGCGAAGGACGCGGGATTCTTTGAAAGTTTTCGCATTGCCGACGACGTGCTGAGCCAGGGTGTGCAGGGCATCAGCGACATCATCACAATTCCAGGCATCATCAATCGCGACTTTGCCGACGTGAAGACGACCATGGCCGGCATGGGCCAGGCGGTGATGGGCACGGCGGTGCGCTCGGGCGCGAATCGTGCTGTGGAAGCGGCGCAGGCGGCCATGGCGTCACCGCTGCTCGAAGCCGGCGCCATCGACGGCGCGCGCGGCATTTTGATCAACATCACCGGGTCAAGCTCGTTGAAACTTTCGGAAGTGAACGCGGCCTCGTCGCTCATTCAATCGGCGGCGCACGAAGACGCCAACATCATCTTTGGCGCGGTGCTCGACGAACGAATGGACGAAGATGTGAAAATCACCGTCATCGCCACCGGCTTCCGCGACCAGATGCCGGAGCGCCGCGCGCGCATGTTGAATGTGGAAGAAGCACCGGTGGTTAGCGTGCCGCTGGTGGCATCAGGCAACTGGATGTCGGAAGCAGCGCCCACTGCCGCGCCGGCGCAGCCGCGCTTTCTGAGCGAAGTGGAAGAAGATGCTGCGGATGGGGATCAAAATGGAGGCGGATTCCTGTTCGCCGCTACGGCCCCAAACGTGACCACCACCGTGACCATGGCAACGCCGGAGTGCATGGCTGCATCCGTTCCATTGGGGGACGCTGCCACCGGCCAACAGAACACGGCCGCTCAAGAAACCGCGCAGTTCGATTCCATCGAGCACGAGTCCGACTTCAAAACTCCGCCACGCGATTACGTCGGTGATTTCATTGTGACTCCGCAGGAAACCGCAGAAGAGCACGCACCGGTTCAGGCGCAAGCATCAGAGCCCTCACTGTTTTCGGAGACAGCCACAGAACCTGAACGCGATCTCGATGTTCCCACGTTTCTGCGGCGTTTGAACTTTTAGCAGTTGGTAAGAGTGGGCCAGGCAAGAGCACGCCAAGCATACGCAGTCCCCTGCCCATTGCACATCCGGGTTCCCTTGCTCCTCTGGGTTGTGAGAAAAGTCAGGAACGCGGTATAGTTACCCCAAAGCCCTCGAAAGTTGTACCTGGCAGCACTACGGTACCGAAGCAGTTTCTTGCAGATTAGGTTACTTTAAGATGAACGGTGATCTGCCGGACAGTTTTCTTGCTATGCAGGGAAACGATTTAGATTCAGCGGAGAAGCAGGCAAGAGGAACCGCAACGGAACATGAAATCCCATTGCGGGAGCAGCAGAGGGTACGAAGTGCGTTGTCCATGGACGAACGCGCGGCACGATCCAAATTGTTGGGGGGATGTTCTCTGGATGAGGTTGTCACGCGTTAGATCTTTTAGAGCGGCTCTATTTTCGATGGCGGTTGCTATCGTAGCTTTCGGCGTGGGGCGCGCGGCAGCGCTCGATGCTCCGCAAACAGCTGTCCATCATCACAAGCCGGAGTCGCGGCTTCGGGCATCGCACCACGCGCATCGCACCACGACAACGCACGCAGCAGGGACACAGAACACTTCCGCACACGGCACAACGCACACCACGACAACACATCGCACTGCCGCCGCCGCAGGAGCGCATGTGCGGCGCGCCTCATTGACGCGCCGCCGTCATCGCTACTACGAGCGCTTCACCGCCAGCTCGTTTGTTGTGGGAGGAGTGGGCGCGGACGACGTTACTGCCGGAGAAGATCCAGTTGTGCGCCAGGCATTGGTTGAAGCTCTGGGCGACATGAACGGAACGGCCCTGGCGATTGATCCCTCGAACGGCCGCATTCTGGCGATGGTCAATCAAAAGCTTGCGCTCTCGCCGGGCGCGGAGCCGTGCTCTACCATTAAGCTCACCGTAGCCATGGCCGCGCTCTCTGAAGGGCTGGTCACGCAAGACACCATGGTGCAGTTGCCGGGCTTCCGCATGAACATGACGCAGGCGCTGGCCAAGAGCAACAATCTCTACTTTGAGGAGTTGGGCCGCGAACTTGGTTTCGATCGTGTGCGCCACTACGCGACGCAGTTTGGACTGGGCGAGCTGGCCGGCTACAACATTGCAGGCGAGCAACTCGGCGTCTATCCCGATCAGCCGATTCCCGACTCCGAGGGCGGCGTGGGCCGCATGTGCAGCTTTGGCCAGGGCGTCTCGCTCACGCCTCTGCAATTGGGCGCCTTTGTGGCCGCCATCGCCAACGGCGGAACGCTTTACTACCTGCAGCATCCCACGACACCGGAAGAGATCGCTGGGTTCCAGCCGCGCGTGAAGCGCACACTGGATATTGCGCGCTATATTCCCGAGCTTGAAGACGGCATGGCCGGCGCAGTGGAGTATGGGACCGCGCGCAGCCTCCGCGCCAATTTCAACGAGCTGCCAGTCTTTGGCAAGACCGGGACCTGCTCCGACGACGGCACACGGTTCGGATGGTTTGCTTCCTACTCGCAGACGCCGCAGGGTGCGATGGTGACGGTCTTCTTCCTTGAAGGCGGACGGCCCACCTTCGGCCCGCGCGCCGCCGAGCTTACGGGCGAGTTCTACCGGAGCCTTTGGGATCACGACTACTTTGCGGAGAAGAATCAGGACGCGGGCAATGCGCCTGCAGCGGCGCCCGCAGCCACTCCTGCCGCGCCCGCGACGCCCGCGGCGGCCGCGCAGTAAGAAAGTCCTTTGGGCTGCGGAGTCAAGTTTGGAGCGGCCGCATGCATTCAGCGCTGATTACGCTCGAATCCGCCTATGACTAAGCGCTCGCGACCATGCGGCGCCCGACCAGTTCCGCCGCTGGTTGCAGCCTGATCTCGATGTCATAACCGAGACGGTTCAGGCATTCCATCAACTTAGTCTCTGAAAGGTTTGTGAAATCGCCACGCATTAGGCCTGAAACCTTCGGCTGGGTAATGCCCATCTTTTTCGCAGCCTCTTGCTGGGTGAGACCGAGGCGGCGAATTGCACGAATAATCTCAATCGCGAGGCCTGACTTGATTTTGAGGTCTTCGGCGTCGGGAAGCCCGAGGTCTGCAAAAACATTGCCGCAGCTGAGCTCAAATTCGGTGTCGCTTGTTTTTCGCTTCGCCATTTGTCATCTCCTTCGCCAACTTCTCGGCCGCTTTCAGCCTGAGGCGGATCGTGTCCATGTCTTTCTTCGGCGTACTTATCCCAGTTCTGCTCTTCTTTTGAAAGCAATGGAGAACGAATACTGCGCGCACAAATTCGACAGTGTACACGGCACGGTATGTTCCTTGCGCGTCATCTTCAATGATCTCCAGCACGCCTGCACTCCCGAATCCCTTGAGCACCTTAGCCGCCTCGTGCTGCTCGCCAATCTGGGCGAAATGAAGGGCATGACCGAAGAACTTTCGCACGGGAACTGGAAGGTCCATCAGATCTCTCTTGCTGCTTCCGATCCAAATGAGCGGCTTCTCAAACCTGCACATGTTTAGTATACCTGAAAAGGAATATTTGACAGCCCGAAAAGAGGGAGGAGATCTTAATCCTCCTCCCTTTAACTTCAACATTCCACGGCGAAGCCATCTGCCCCACCGCAGGTAGTTACTCGCCGTAGTTCAGGCTCTCGAGGCCCAGGTACACCGCGCCTCCGCCCAGTTCCTCTTCGATGCGCAGAAGCTGGTTGTATTTCGAGATGCGATCGGTGCGGCTCACAGAGCCGGTCTTGATCTGGCCCGCGCCGGTGGCCACGGCCAGGTCGGCGATGAAGGTGTCTTCGGTTTCGCCCGAGCGGTGGGAGATCACAGAGGTATAGCCGTAGCGGCGGCCCAGCTCGATCGCTTCGAGCGTTTCGCTGACCGTGCCGATCTGGTTCACCTTGATGAGGATCGAATTGCCCACGCCCTCGTCGATGCCGCGCTGCAGACGCTTCACATTGGTCACGAAGATGTCGTCGCCCACGAGCTGGACCTTTCCGCCCAGCTTGTCGGTGAGGATGCGCCAGCCCTCCCAGTCGTCTTCGGCCAAGCCGTCTTCGAGCGAGACGATTGGATACTGCCGAATCCAGTTGTCGTAGTAGCTCACCATCTGCTCGCTGGTGTGCTCGCTCTTGTCGCCCTTCTTGAAGACGTACTTCTTCTTTTCCGCATCGTAGAACTCGCTCGAGGCGGGATCGAGCGCGATGGCAATCTGCTCGCCAGGCTTGTAACCGGCCTGCTCAATGGCTTCGAGGATCAGCTCGACTGCTTCGCTGTTCGACTTGAGAGAAGGCGCAAATCCGCCTTCGTCGCCCACGGCGGTGTTGTAGCCCTTTTTCTTCAGCACGCTCTTGAGCGTGTGGAAGGTTTCGGCCGCCCAGCGCAGCGCCTCGCTGAAGCGTTCTGCGCCCACGGGCATGATCATGAACTCCTGAAAGTCCACGTTTGAGTCAGCATGCGCGCCGCCGTTGAGCACGTTGAGCATCGGTGTGGGAAGAACGCTCGCATTTACCCCGCCGAGATAGCGGTAGAGAGGAACTTCCAAAGTCTGCGCCACGGCGCGCGAGGCGGCCATCGAAACCGCGAGAATCGCATTCGCGCCCAGCTTGCTCTTGTTCGGCGTGCCGTCCAGGGCAATCATCGTTTGATCGATCAGGCGCTGGTTGGAAGCGTCCATGCCTTCGAGCTCGGGCGCAATCACGGTCTCTACGTTGCTCACCGCCTGCAGAACGCCCTTGCCCAGGTAATGACTCTTGTCGCCATCGCGCAGCTCCACGGCCTCATGCTCGCCCGTTGAAGCGCCCGAAGGCACAATGGCGCGTCCCATGGCGCCGCTTTCCAGAATTACGTCCGCCTCAACGGTCGGATTGCCGCGCGAGTCCAGTACTTCACGCGCGCGAATGGCAACAATCTCAGTCATATCGCTCCTCAAAATGTGGTGCTGCAGCCGGTCTTTCAGCCGGGGACGGCGATCAACGGCAAGAAATTCTCCGGCAGCGCTTTGGATGGTGTGTAAAAGCTGTTGCGCCCTCAATCGATCTTCTCCGTGGGCATGGAAAAATGCGGAAAAATCGCGTGTCCCATCTTGGATTTTAACAAACCGGGCTGGTGCGGAATGTGTGGCCGCGGTCACAATCAGGTTTCAGGGTTCAGGTGTCAGGTTTCCACGAGCTCATAGTGAATGGCCGATCCCCAACCGCTGACACTTGACACCTAAAACCTGTCATTGACTTTGTTGATTCTTGGCCGCGGAGGAACCCGCTTCAGGCAGTGTGCGGTCGCGCGGATTTCGAGCGCGCTACGCTTAATGTGGGAGATTAGATTTGCACCTGGATGGCATAGCGACTTTTTGCTATTCGCCGGGTCTCAAACAGTGCGGGAAAGCTTTGCCCGCCGAGGAGGAATGGAATGAAACGGACGATACTTCCGATCGCTTTGCTGGCCTTTGCGGCTGTGGCATTGGGTGCGCAGGAGACGAGTCAATCGAATCCTTATCAGGGAACGTCCAATCCTCCGCCTGACGATACGATCACCACGCAAGCGCCGGAGAACGCGCCGGCCGCAAAGCCCTCCCCGAGCCACCGGTACGTGGCGCCGCGGTCCTATACCGCGCCTGCGGCGCAGCCTGCTCCAGCGCCTGATGCTGCGGAGACGGCTCCTACCGAGTCGCTTGGTGCGCCGATCAACGATAACGGCATCGTGCAGGTTGCGCCGGCGGTAAACGCAGCGACGCCGACCCTGAGCCTGCGTTCCGCGACGGCCGATCCCGACGGCGACATTGTGCATCTGCCGCCTCCTCCGCCGGGCGAATTGGGCGAAGGCACGACGATTCGCGTTCGGCTGCTGGATCGTTTATCCACTTCCTTCAGTCAGGCTGGCGAGCCCTTCCATACGCGTGTTGCTTCCGACGTGGTGCAGGACGGGCAGGTTTTGATTCCTGCTGGATCGGAGATCGACGGCAGAGTGATTTCAGTTTCGATGGGCCGCGCAGGCGGCCACGGCTCCATGCGCCTGCGTCCTGAGACAGTGACGCTTCCCGACGGCTCGCAGTTCCGGCTCTATGCCGAACTTTCCGGCGCTCCGGGAACAAATAATCGCGTAGAGTACGAAGGCTTAGTGACGCCGGGCTCGCGGCTCAAGACAGACGATATTGAAACCGGAGCAACCATCGGCACGGGTGCAGTGACGGGAGCCATTTTGGGCGGTCCTGCCGGCGCACTGGCCGGAACCCTGGTCGGCGCGACGGTGATCTCCGTTCATCTTCTGGTGAGCCATCCCCAGGCGACGCTCGATGACGGCTCCGTGCTGCTCTTCACGCTGAGCGAACCACTGAACCTCGTGCCCGCCGCGCCCAGCGGAAATTAGCAGGAAGCAGCGGAGCCAGCGGGGCTAGCGGAGTTAGATTCCTGCGATCCGGCTGGCACCCGTTCGCTCCGCGCCGTTCCTCTCTGCGCCTTGCATTTACACTAGAATGCTAGCGAATCGTTTCTGGCTGGCGGCTGTTCGCGCTCCTTGCGGGAAGACTGCGATCTCCGTTTCCGCAAAATCGAGCTGAAAGCTGACGGCTGACAGCTGAAAGCTGTTTTCTTCATGGATAAATTTATCATTCGCGGCGGCAATCCACTCGTCGGCACGGTGCATATCTCCGGCGCCAAGAACTCGGCGCTGCCGTGCATGGCTGCGGCCATCCTTACCGACGAAGAGATCACGCTCGAAAACATTCCCCACGTGCGCGACATCGCGACCGAGCGGCGATTGCTGGCTTCCATGGGCGCGGCCGTCGAGCTGCACGAGCCCGTCACGCCCGACGACGGCGATTCGTCTGCGCCGCAGATCAATACCACAATCAGCTGCCGCTCGCTCTCTGATCCGGTGGCGCGTTATGAAATTGTGAAAACCATGCGCGCCAGCTCGCTGGTGCTTGGTCCGCTGATCGCACGCGCGGGAGTGGCGCGTGTGGCCATGCCCGGCGGTTGCGCCATTGGCGGCCGTCCCATCGATCTGCATATCAAGGGCTTGGAAAAGATGGGCGCGACGATCGCGCAGGAGCACGGTTATCTTGAGGCCCGCGTCGATGCCCGCGTGGGGCGGCTGCGCGGCGCACATATTGTTTTCGATCGCATTACCGTGACGGGCACGGAAGATCTGTTGATGGCCGCCGTCCTGGCCGATGGCGAAACCCTGCTCGAAAACTGCGCGCGCGAGCCGGAGGTTGTCGACCTTGCCGCGCTGCTCACGGCGATGGGCGCGAAGATCGAAGGCGCGGGCACGGCGACGATTCGCGTGCAGGGCGTCACGAAACTCCATGGCGCGCGCTACCGCATCAACCCCGATCGCATCGAGGCGGGAACGTTCCTGATCGCCGGAGCGATCACGGGCGGCGACTTAATTGTGGCCGACTGCAACGTCGATCATCTGGGAGCGCTGATCACCAAGCTGAATGAAAACGGCGTGCGCGTGGAAGTGCTCGGCCCCGGCGCGGTTCGCGTGCGCGGCTCGGAAAAGATGCGCGGCGCGGATATCTCGACGGAAGAATATCCCGGTTTCCCGACGGACATGCAGGCGCAGTACATGGCGCTGGCGACGCAGGCCGAGGGCGTCAGCATGGTCGGCGAAAACATCTTTGAGAATCGCTTCATGCACGTGCAGGAACTGGTGCGCATGGGCGCGAACATCAAAGTCGAGGGCAACACGGCCACGGTGCGCGGGCCGGCGCGGCTTTCTTCGGCGGCTGTCATGTGCTCCGATCTGCGCGCTTCGGCTTCGCTGGTGCTGGCCGCGCTTGTCGCCGATGGCGAATCCGTGGTCGACCGCGTTTACCACATGGACCGCGGCTACGAGCGATTCGAAGAAAAGCTGCGCAGTGTGGGCGCGCAGATTCAGCGCATGGGCGACGTGTTTGCGCCGCGCCAGGAAAAGCCACTGCCCGCGGACCAGCTTGCGTAGCGGCCTGGTTTTGCCCGCCGAGCGCCCTGCACCCGGTTGCCGCAAGCCAGCCTCTCCTGTAACCTGACTGCACCCGAGCAGGAGATAGAATGACGATCCCTTGTCCTCATTGCGGTCAACCTCTGTCGCGCGCCTACCGCGTGAACCCGCTCTTCGGGGTGGCCGGGCTGGTGATCGCAATGTTCTCTGCGGCGTCTCGTCCCATGAGTTGCAAATCGTGCGGACCGATTCCGCGCAGCCAATTCTCCCCAGACCTGCGGCGCCGGCTTGCACTCAGGACGGCTGCGAGGTGTCTCGGCGCTATTGCACTGGCGATCGTCTGTTGGCTGCTTTTCTCATGGTGGTGGCGCACGCATATCGACAGCATTGGGAATCCTACCCACTGAAGCGGGCATTCTCTAGCGGCTCGACGCGATCATTTGGGCGGCGTGCTGGAGGCTGGTTTCGGTGACCTTTGCGCCGGATAACATGCGGGCTACTTCGTGGGTGCGGGCACGGTCGTCGAGGACGCGGATGCGGGTGGTGGTGCGCTTGTCCTGTTCGCGCTTTTCTACGGCCAGATGTTGATCGGCGAAGGCGGCGATTTGCGGCAGATGGGTGACGCAGAGGACCTGCTGGGCACAGGCCAGAGTTTTGAGCTTGTGGCCAACGGCTTCAGCGGCGCGGCCTCCGATGCCGATGTCGATTTCGTCGAAGACCAGCGTGCGCGGCGCAGTCTTTTTCTTTGACTTGGACGAGGATTCTTCAACGGCTACTTTAAGTGCGAGCAACACGCGGGAGAGCTCGCCGCCGGAGGCGACTTCGATGAGGGGCTTAAGAGGCTCGCCGGGGTTGGTGGAGATGAGGTAGGCGACAGTGTCCCAGCCGGCCGAAGTCCAGGAAGAACTTCCCTCAGGGGCTAAAGCCCCTTCTTCATTTTTTGAGTGCTTATCGGCACGGCTGAAGCCGTGCCCTTTCGCGTCGTCCTGCCCTTTCGCGTCTGGGAGTCCTGACGCATTGGAGGAAGTGGATTCAGCGGGCGTGACGGTGACCTGGAAGCGGGAGTTCATGGCGAGGGAGTTGATGTGGGATTCGGCTAACTTGGCGAGCCTGGCGGCGGCGGACTGGCGCTCGGCGGTTAACGCCGATGCAGCTTTGCAGTAGGCGGCTTCGGCCTGGGCGAGCTCGGCGCGGAGCGCTTTGAGAATTTCGTCGCGGTCTTCCACTTCGGCCAGCTTGCGCGCGACATCCTCGCCGAACGCGATGACTTCGGCGACGGTCTGGCCGTACTTCCTTTTGAGGCGATCGAGGAGAGCGAGGCGGTCTTCGATTTCGGCCAGTCTTTCCGGTGAGGCGTTGATGCCTTCAGCGTAGTCGCGGAGCGAGGCGGCGACGTCGGAGATGGTGGCGCGGGCGCTTGAGAGTTGTTGCGCGGATTCATTGAAGCGGGCGTCATAGCGTGCGAGTTCTTCGACATTGCGGATGGCTCCCTGGAGAGCGGCTTCGGCGCTGGAGCCGCCTTCGTAGAGCTGATCGAATGCGGAGAGCGCGGCGGCGTAAAGTTTTTCGGCATTGGCGAGGACGCGCTTTTCGGTTTCGAGGGCTTCGTCTTCGCCGGCGGTGAGATGGGCCTGCTCGATCTCGTTGCGCTGCCAGGTCCAGAGATCCACGTTGCGGAGGCGGTCCTGCTCGCCCTGGAGGAGATCGTTGAGCTTGTCCTCGGCAGCGCGCCAGCGGGAGTGGGCTTCGGCGCAGGCGTCTGTCGAGATGCCGGCGAAGCGGTCGAGGAGGATGCGCTGCTGCGTGGGATCGAAGCTCGATAGAGTTTCGGTTTGCGCGTGGACGAGAGCCAGCTCGGGCGCGAGCTGCTTGAGAACCTGCACGGTGGCGGGCTGGTTGTTAACGAAGACGCGGCCCTTTCCTCCAGAGAATATTTCGCGGCGGAGGATGATTTCGGCGGATTCGGAATCGATGCCGTTCAATTCGAGGATGGCCTCTGCGCCGCGCGTGGACTCGAAGACGCAGGAGACGACGGCCTTGTCTGCGCCGTGGCGGACCACGTCGGCCGAGGATTTGCCGCCCATGAGGAGTGCCAGCGCGTCGACCAGGATCGATTTACCTGCGCCGGTTTCTCCGGTGAGGAGATTGAGCCCGGGGCCGAAGGAGGCGATGGCGTGGTCGATGACGGCGTAGTTTTCAGCGCGGAGTTCGATCAACATGGGAATCCGAGCGCAGCATAGCATGAACGGCGTGGCCAACGAGGGGGTGTTCGTTGCTGAGGAGCAAAAGACAGCACCCCTGAATGTTCGACTCAGGGGCTAAAGCCCGCCTTCCTTTTGCTCCGGTTGCGGCCCGGCTAAAGCCGTGCCCTTATTACAAAACCCTGATGGATCCTTATTACAACGCTCCGATGGAGTTGTTCCGCAGCGTGGGGACCTGCACTACAATTCCGCTCAATTTGGGCTTGGATTCGCGCCGACTGGAGGCACCCAAAGCGTCACTTGGGCGCGGGGAACGCTGTCTGATACCGTGGAATTGAGGTGAACGGCGATTTTTACTGCAGCGATTGCGTTTATTTTGCAGACCGATAACGGCGCCGGAACAACGCAGCCGACCCTGGGGTTCAGCGCGCTGGCCGAGATGATGAGCAACATCGGGCCCATCGCGATTGGCGTGCTGGTGCTGCTGTGTTTGGCCAGCCTCTACTCGTGGACGGTGATCTTCGGCAAGTGGGCGACATTCCGCAAGGCGACCAAGCAGAGCCGGAGGTTTATCCGCGCCTTCCGCAAGGCGACGCGGCTCACCGATATTGCCTCGTTGACCAGCGAGTACAGCGCTAGCCCGCTGGCGCAGGTCTTCGAGGACGTTTACGAAACCTATAAGCGGGTGACGGGCGGGACCGGACCGCCGCGCAGTTTGACGCCGCTGGAGCGCACGGCGCAGACCGCGGCCAGCGAGGCGGTGACGGCGCTGGAGCGGCGCATGACGTGGCTGGCGACGATCGGCAGCGTAAGCCCCTTTGTGGGGCTGTTCGGCACGGTGATGGGCGTGGTGGATGCTTTCAGCGGGCTGGGCCAGGCCGGCTCAGCGACGCTGCGTGCCGTGGCGCCGGGCATTGCCGAGGCGCTGATTACGACGGCTGCGGGATTATTCGTGGCCGTGCCGGCGGTGGTGGCTTACAACCAATTCACGGCGCGGATCAGGGTGTTTGCCGCGGCCATCGATGACTTTTGCCGGGAGCTGCTGAACTCGCTTGAGGAAATTCCGGTAAGGACGCAGGCGCCGCCGAGAGTGTGAATGAGAAGCGGAGCTAGCGTGGTTAGCGGGGCTAGCGGAGTTAGTATCCCAGGTCCACAAATGCGAGGGACCTGGAGCACCCAAGGCTCTAAAGAAGGTTTAGACGTGGCATTCACGACGATGAACGGACGGACGCGCACTTCGCTGGCGGAGATTAACATTACGCCTCTGGTGGACGTGGTGCTGGTGCTGCTGGTGATTTTTATGATCACTGAGCCGGTGCTGCAGTCGGGCATTGAAGTGAATGTACCCAAGACGCGGACGGTAAGACAGATTACCGAGCAGCGCATGGTGGTGACGATCGACCGCGAGCAGAATGTATACCTGAACGACCAGCCGGTGAACGTGCACGATCTGCCGGCGAAGCTGCGCCAGGCGGGCGGGGATGCGGCGCACCAGGCGATTTATTTGCGCAGCGACGAGCGGGTTCCGTTCGGAGCCTTCGCCAGCGTGATGGATGCGGTGAAGCAGTCGGGGATTACGAATGTGTCGATTGTGACGCAGCCTTTAGAGGCGAACGGAAAATAGCGGAGTTAGCGGGGTCAGGACACCCCCTTCCTCGCGACAGAAGCAAAGGCGTCGCGAAGGGCGGGTATCCGCGAGTGCGGGCGAGGACGCCCGCACGACAGCCGGTCTGGAGACCGGCGCTACAAGGTCGGCATGAACAGTCTTCTTGACAGCAGCGAGCACCTGGAGCGGGAACTGGCCGCGGAGCCGATTGCGGCGCCGGCAGCGGGAGCCCTGATGCTGCATGTGTCGGTGGCGGCGCTTCTGCTTTCCTATGCCTGGATGCTCGGGCTGATTCATCACAATGTTTGGGGTTCGCCGGGAGCGGGCGGGTCGATGCAGGTGACGCTGACCAGCGCGCTTCCTTTGCCTGCCGATCAGGTGAACCAGAATGTACTGGCTACGGAGACGCCGAGCCAGGCGCCGGCGCAGCCTAGCCCTAAAGAGCAGCACAAGGTGGATGAGACGGCGATTCCGATCCTGGGCAAACAGATGAAGCCGAAGCAGCAGAATTTGCCGAAGACGCAACTACACCAGCCGCCGCAGCCGCAGAATAAGGCGCAAACCGGCGAGCAGGCAGGGTCGAATATGCCGCACCAGATGCAGCCGGGAACAATCGGACAAACGACGGTGGGCGATCTGGGGTTCTCGAGCATTTTCCCCTGGTACGTGGACCAGATCAACCGCACGATGAGCAGGAATTGGAACAAGTACGAAGTTGATCCTCAGACACCGAAGGGGGCACGCGCCTACGTTGTGTTTACGATCCATCGCGACGGGAGCGTGAGCAATCTGCGGCTGGAGAGATCGAGCAATAGCGGGACGCTCGATACGTCGTGCGAACGGGCCGTGCAGCGCGTGGACACTTTTGGCAGTTTGCCTCCGGCGTATCGGGGAAACACGCTGGATGTGGAGTACTACTGCGAGAATTGAGAAGCAGCTTTCAGCTGTCAGCTATCAGCCGGTTTGGAACGGAAATTCGAGGGCTTGCAGAAAATGTCTCGCGACGCGATCAACCGAGGAATCAAAAAGGGCATCAAACGAACCAGCAGTATCCGGCGTCATTTAATAAGCCCCTTTTGCGGGCGTGCGCAACACCATCCGTACCCCAAAGGAAGGAATGCCCATCGCATGAAGGCAATCTTGAGGGTTTTGCCCCTGTTTTTGCTTTTCCTGGCGTGTTTTGAAGCGCCGCGGTCGATGGCCCAGGACTGGGTCCACACCGGAACCAACATGGGGAACCAGCGCATCCGGCTGGCCGCTGCAGATTTCAAGCCGGTGGGCAGCGATCCTCAAATGCCGGTGCTGAAGAACATTTTCGATACCACCCTGTTTAGCGATTTGTCGAACGCGGGCATCTTCGACATGGTTTCGAAGAGCCTGGCGCCGCAGGCTACGCCCGGCTCGCCGCAGGAGTTTGCGGCCGCGCAATGGACAGCGGCGCCGGCGAACGCTTCGATGGTTGCGCTGGGCGCGCTTTCCGCGGACAACGGACGGCTGGTGGTGTACGGCTGGCTGTTGGACCCGACCACGGCGAACAGCCCGCCCGTGCTGGCGCGGCAGTACGACGAGGCGGCGAGCAGCGACATGGCGCGGACCCTTGCGCATCGTTTTGCCGACGACATCATCTCGCGGCTGGGCGGCGGCGTGAACGGCATCTGCGAAACCAAGATCTATTTCGTGAGCAATCGAACCGGATCGAAAGAGATCTGGGTGATGGATTACGATGGCGCCAATCAACATGCCGTCACGCACCTGGGCACGGTTTCGATGTCGCCGCGCATCTCGCCGGACGGATCGCGTATTGCATTCTCGTCCCTTGAGAAGAACGGCTGGGACATTCGCATGTTCTCGCTGGATTTGGGGCGTACGGTGAGTTTCCCGGCAGGAACGGCGGGAGGGAGCAACCTGTCGCCGGCGTGGACGGCCGATGGATCGAGGCTCGCGTTTTCGTCGGCGCGTTCCGGCCATCCGGAGATATGGGTGGTGGATGCAAGCGGCGGAAATCTGCACCAGATCACCACGTTCGGTTCGGATGTAGCTCCGGTATGGAATCCGCGCACAGGAGCGCAACTGGCTTTTGTGAGCGGGCGGACGGGTGAGCCGCAGATTTATGTGATGGACCAGGACGGAGCGAATGTGCAGCGCATGACCGACAGCGGTTATGCCATCTCGCCTTCGTGGTCGATGAGCGGACTGTTGGCCTTCAGCTGGAACCGGAAATACGGCCCCGGCGATCCGGGCGGGCAGGATATTTACGTGTTCGACGTGGCAAGCAAGCGCTGGCTGCAGGCTACGCACGAGGCGGGGAGCAACGATTTTCCATCGTGGTCGCCGGATGGGCGGCACATTGTGTTCCAGCGTGAGATCAATCACCGCACGCAGATCTGGTCGATGCTGGGCGATGGAACGGATCAGCACCAGCTCACCACGAGCGGCGACAATTTGATGCCGAACTGGAGCTGGAAATAGCGGAGTTAGCGGAGTTAGCGGGGCTAGCGGTGTGGGCGGAGTTAGCCCGCGCGATGAACTATGATTTGATCGGCGTTCGAATTGGGCAGCAACACGCACGGAGACAAGAAAAGGAATCGCCCGAAGCCGATACCCTTTGACGAGAAAAGGAGAACTCTCTTGAAGTTACGGAACGCATTGTTGACCCCAGCCCTTCTGTTCATTGCCTTGGCAGCAGTTTCGGGCTGCAAACATAAGACGGCGGCGCCGTCCTCTTCGGAGACAGCGCCAGGAGTGGAGACAGGTCCTCCCACCGCGCAACTGACGATCTCGCCGACCGTAATTTCGGCCGGCGACCAGGCACAGTTGAGCTGGAGCACGACCAACGCCACATCGATTTCGATTGACGGCATCGGCGACGTTCCCTCGGTGGGCGTGAAGACGGTGACTCCGACGACATCGACAACCTACCACCTGGTGGCGCGGAATGACAGCGGCGGCTCCGCAGACGCTTCGGCGCGCATCACGGTGAATGAGCCTCCAGCAATCGTGACGCCGTCCAGCCAAATGAGCGAGGAGCAAGAGTTCAAGGCGAACGTACAGGACATCTTCTTCGATTACGACAATTACGATATCCGCGCGGACGCGCAGGCCACGCTGGCCAAGGACGCGGATTATCTGTTGAAGAACCCGAATATCAAAATTGTGATCGGAGGCTATTGCGACGAGCGCGGATCGGACGAGTACAACCTGGTGCTGGGGCAGAACCGCGCGCAGGCGGCAAAGACCGCACTGACGACAGCAGGCGTGGCGCCCGATCGTATTCGCGTGATCAGCTATGGCAAGGAGAAGCCCTTCTGCACCGAATCGAATGAGGAGTGCTGGCGGCTGAACCGGCGCGACGGATTTGAGATGGATAAGTAGGACAGCTTGTAGCCTGTAGCCGGTAGCTTGTAGCCTGAATGTAGTGAGCGAACGGCTGCGAGCTGCTGACTACAGCTCTTTCTGAGTCTTCCAGGAAGGATTTCCATATGCACAATTCCGCATCTGTCCGCAGAAGTTTGCTTGCTGCGGCTGTTTTTAGTTTTGCTCTCGTTTCCTCCGCGCCACGCGCTCATGCGGTGTCGAAGGAGATTGTGGAACTGCAGACCCAGGTGCAACAGCTTCAGGATTCGGTGCAGCGCTTGCAGTCGACCCTGGACGGGAGGATGAGCGTGCTGCAGCACCTGGCGGAGCAAACGGCCGATGCCGCCAATCAGATGACGGCGACGGTGAATACGTTGCAGCAGAAGCTCAGCACGCAGAACGACGCGACCAGCGGCAAGCTGGACACGGTCTCCGGGCAGGTGCAGTCGCTGAACGATTCCGTGGACGAACTGAAGGCGCGCATCACCAAGCTGGATAAGACGATTCAGGATTTGCAAACGCAACTGCAGAATATGCAGGCGCCGCCGGCGCAAACGCCGCCGGGTGGCGCGCAGCCTGGCGCGGGCCCGACAGAGGGAACGGCTCCGGCAGGCGGGACAGCAGCGCAAATGGGGCCGGCCGGGCCGAACGCCGCCGGAGCGATGGGCGGACCGGTCGTGCAGCAGGCGCCGCCTTTGCAGGAGACGTTGCAGGCCGGTGTGCGCGACTACGATGCGGGCAAATACCCGCTGGCGCAGGGTGAATTCCAGGACGTGGTGCACTATTATCCTCTGGACGACCTGGCGGGAACGGCGGAGTTTTATCTGGGCGAGATTGCATATCAGCAGAAGGATTATGCGACGGCGATCGCCGATTACAACCAGGTGCTGGAAGGATTCAGCGGCAACTCCAAGGCTGCTGCGGCGCAATTGCACAAGGGCTACGCCCTGCTTGGCGAAGGCAAGCGCGAAGAGGGGATTCACGAACTGCGTTCGCTGATGCAGCGGCATCCGCAGACACCGGAGGCGCGCGCGGCACGGAGCAGGTTGGTGGGCATGGGCGTGAAGTTTACGACGGCGGGGGGACACTGAGAAGAGCAGCTTCTGGCTGCTAGCTCCTGGCTTCCAGCGCTGGAAGGCAACTGCAGATCCTTCGACTCGGCCGCTGCGGCGACCTCGCTCAGGATGACAAATCGAGGACGAGAAGCCCCGCGATGAGCGGGGCTTTTTGCTGCGCTAAGATGCGGGGTTAGTTTTTGGTTGTGGCTGCGCCGGTCTGGGCGGGGGCTGCACCGTTTGGCTCAGGGCCTGCTGGAGCAGGACCAGATGTGGCTTGATTCGGAGAAGTTGCTTTGGCGGCGGCGATTTTTGCCACGCTCTTGGGATGGCGAACGTCGTCGCCCTGAATCCAAAAGATGACGTCCTCGGCGATGTTGGTGGCGTGATCGGCAACGCGCTCGAGGCTGCGGCAGATCATCAGCGCGTTGAGAGCTTGCGGCGCGAGATGGCCGCTCTCTTCCATGACCCCGGTGAGAGTTTTGTAGGCGGTGCGGTTCATCTGATCGACGGCGTCATCCATGGTCAGGACGCCGCGGGCCAGTTCGGCGTCGCCTTCGATGAAGGATTGCAGGCTCTTGCGCACCATATCGGCGGACATGGCGGCCATGCGCGGAATGTCCACGGGAAGATCGACCTGGCCCATGCGCTCCATGTGGCGGACGCGGTCGGAGATGCTCTTGGCGGCGTCGCCTACGCGTTCGAGGTCGGCGTTGATCTTGATGACGCTGAGGATGAAGCGCAGATCCTTGGCCATGGGCTGCTCCATGGCGAGCAGGTCGAGAGCCGCCTGATCGATGTCGCGCTCCATGCGGTTGATGGCGATCTCGCTGCGGCTTACTAAATCGCAAATCGACAGGTCGCGCACGCGATACGCCTCAATTGCGCGCTGGATGGCCTGCTCGGCGAGGCCGGCCATAACGAGGAGATTCTCCTTTAGATCTTCGAGACTCTGTTGAAAGCGAATGCGTGTCATCCGAACCTGCCCGTGATGTAATCCTCCGTACGCTTGTCGGAGGGGTTGGTGAAGATTTTGTGGGTCGAGTCGAACTCGACCATGCGGCCATTGAGGAAGAATCCTGTCTTCTCGGCAACCCGGGCTGCCTGCTGCATATTATGCGTCACGATGACGATGGTGTACTGCGATTTTAGCTGGAAGATGAGGTCCTCAATCTTGGACGTGGAGACGGGATCGAGCGCGGATGCGGGCTCGTCCATGAGCAGGACTTCGGGATCGACGGCGAGCGCGCGGGCAATGCAGAGGCGCTGCTGCTGGCCACCGGAGAGGCTGGCGCCGGACTTCTTTTTGAGATCGTCCTTGACTTCGTCCCAGAGCGCCGAATTCTTGAGCGACTTTTCGACGATTTCGTCGAGCTGCTTTCTATTGGAGTAGCCGTTGAGCTTGAGTCCGGCGGCGACGTTGTCATAGATCGACATGGTGGGGAAGGGATTGGGACGCTGGAAGACCATGCCCACGCGGCGGCGGATTTCAACGGGCCTGGCTTCGCCATAGATGTCCAGATCGCCCATGCGCACAGTGCCGGTCACGCGGGCGATGGGATTGGTCTCGTGCATGCGGTTGAGGCAGCGCACAAAGGTGCTCTTGCCGCAGCCCGAGGGCCCGATCAGCGCCGTGGCGTGGTTGGCGGGGATATTCAGGTTAATGTCCTGCAACGTGTGGTTCGCGCCGTACCACGCGTTCAGGTTTTCGACCTCAATGCTGACGCCCACTTGCGGATTTCTCCTTCCGGTTACAGCCCTCGCGGTTTAAGCGTGTTAACGAAGACTCAGTGAATTTCGAGTTCCAAATCTTTCAGGGCGATCCTTGATTCCGGCAAAAGAGAAATCTCTGCGCCGTCCCTACGGGACTCCGACCATAGTCAGGACCCGTTTCCCCACGCTAAAGCGCGGGTCTAACAAACATTGCGCCTCCGGCGCGAACAATCTCGCAATTCTTGAAACCCAATCTACCCGGCGACGATGGTGTTGGCTATCGTCGCTAATTTAACGGACTGCAAAGTACGGCGCCCAAGAAGAGCTGCCGGTTAGCTGTTGCCTTTGAGCACGCCGCGGCTGGTGACAAAACGTACCAGTGAAACGGCAAGCACGATGAGCACGATAAGCACCAGAGCGCCTGCCCAGGCCAGCCGGTGCCAGTCGTCGTAGGGAGAGATGGCGTAGACAAAGATTTGCAAAGGAAGCGCGGCGATGGGCTGGTTAAGGCTGGTGCTCCAGAAGTCATTGCCCAGGGCCGTGAAGAGCAGCGGTGCGGTTTCTCCGGCGACGCGAGCGAAGGCCAGCATGCAGCCGGTGATGATGCCGGGCGAGGCGGTCTTGACAGTGATGGAAAGGGTGGAGCGCCAGTTGGGCACGCCCAGGCCGAGGGCCGCTTCGCGGACGGCGTAAGGCACCATGAGAAGCATCTCCTCGGTGGTGCGGCAGACGGTGGGGATCATCATGATGCCCAGCGCCACGCCGCCCGAGAGAGCCGAGAAATGCTTTTGCGGTACGACGATGAGCGAGTAGGCGGCAAGGCCCATGACGATGGAAGGAACGCCATTGAGGACATCGGCGGTGAAGCGCACGGCATTGGCCAGTTTGGTGCCGCGGCCGAACTCGGCGAGGTAGACGCCGCCGCCGATCCCGATGGGAATTCCGAGGAGGCTGGCGAATCCCAAAAGAACCCCGGAACCGAGGATGGCATTAGCCATGCCACCGCCTGCTTCGCCAACCGGTTTGGGAATTTGCGTGAAGAAGGCGAGATTGAGAGAGCTGGCGCCTTTAATCAGCAGATAGACGAAGATGGCCACTAAGGGCAGGATCACGAGAATGGTGGAAAGCACGGCGAGAGATGTGACGCCGTGGTCGACCAGCCCGCGGAGACGTCCCCGCATTTGAAACTCTTCCCGCATTCTCTCTTAGCTCCTTGTTCTCATCCCTGCTTCTTTACGTTCTCAGCGCGATTGGACCGGGACACCGCGGGTAACGGCCCAAACGAGCATGCGGGCTATTGCGTTTACCAGAATGGTGACAATAAAGAGGGCCAGACCAATTTCCAGCAGCGCGCTCAGGTGCGTGGGAGTGACGGCCTCGGTAAATTCGTTGGCGATGACGGAGGCCATGGAGGCGCCGTTCGAGAGAAGCGATTTGTGGATCTCGGGCGTGTTGCCGATGACCATGGTGACGGCCATGGTTTCGCCCAGGGCGCGGCCGAGGCCGAGAATGATGCCGCCGACAATGCCGATGCGCGCGTTGCGCAGAACGCCGGTGCGGATCATCTCCCAGCGCGTGGCGCCCAGGGCCAGCACGGCTTCGCGCTGCGAGTGGGGCACTGCGGTCATCACCTCGCGGGTGAGTGAGGAGATGATGGGCAGAATCATGATGGCAAGAATCACACCCGCAGCCACGTACCCCAGACCCGTGGGATTGTCGTCGGTGAAGAGGCCGGTCCAGCCGAGTGTTTTGATGAGAGGGGGATTCACGTAATCGCGCAGCAGGGGGACGAGGACGAACATCGCCCACAGGCCGTAAATGATGGAGGGGATCGCGGCCAGCAGCTCGGTGAGGAAGGCCAGGGGACCACGCAGGAATTTAGGGCACATCTCCGTGAGGAAGATGGCTACGCCGATGGCGAGAGGGACCGCCAGCAACAGCGCCAGGAACGAGGAGACGAGAGTTCCGTAGACGAACGGGAGGGCGCTGAAATGGCCGTTAACCGGGTCCCAATACTGGAGCTGGTGGGTATAGGGATCGCGAAAGGCGGTGTAGAAGAACTTGAGCCCGGATTGCGCCCAGTTGAGCCGCGATTTGTCGATCAACTGATAGGCGATGAGCGCGACGATCATGAAAATGCAGAGCGCGCAGAGCGTCATCAGTAGCTTGAAGAAACGATCGGCGACCGCCGAGTTGCCGCGGGAGAGCAAAAAGCGGCGAATCTCGGAGGGTTTCGGCGCGGCCACTGGCGAGGCTACGGGAGCAAGTTCCGGTTCCGGGGCAGGCAGCGGCTGGGAAATGCGCATCTCGGGCACAGTGGTGTCCACCCAATCAGGCTACCGGGGGAAGATGAAAGACAGGTTACAAGCAAGAAAAATCAGAGGCATACGGGTAAAAATTCTGCGAAAAGGGGCACCTATGTACCTCAGGCCGCCTCCTGGTGGCTCCCCGCCGCGGCCGGAAGGCGCGGCGCGGAGACAATTCATGGAAGAATTCCGGCTAAACTACAGAAACAGTGTATCCTTGGCGCGAGGGGGAAGTAGTTTGAGGGTCGAACGATGACAAAGGCAAGCAGTACCTCTCATCCTGAACATGTGAACCTGAGAATGCTGGCTGAGCATCTTGGGCTCTCCCAAACTACGGTTTCGCTTGTCTTGAATAACTCGCCGTCGGCCAAGTCGATTCCGAAGGCGACCCGGCAGAGGGTGGTGGATGCGGCCAAGCGGCTGAATTACAGGCCGAATTATTTTGCCCGCTCTCTGCGCCGCAGCCAGTCGATGAGTGTGGGCGTGCTGGCGCCGGACCTGAGCGAGGGCTATTTCACCCGCGTAATGAGCGGCGTGGTGCAGGAGCTGAACCGGGCTCACTACTTCTTCTTCACGGCCTGCCACTACTGGGACGAGGAGTTGCTGGAGCGCTATCCGCGGATGCTGATTGAGCGCGCAGTGGATGGGTTTCTGCTGCTGAACACAGCGGTGGAAGAGTTCGACGTGCCCGTGCCTGTGGTGGCAATCTCGGCACACTGCCCGATTCCGCAGGTGACCAACATCGTTCTGGACCATGCCATTGCCGCACGGGTAGCTGTGAAGCATCTCTACGATCTGGGGCATCGGCGAATTGCCTTCATGCGCGGTCCAGCGACGATTCCCGATTCGGATTACCGGTGGACAGGGATCCAGAAGGCGGCTGGGGAACTCGGCGTGAAGATCGATCCTGCGTTGACGGTTCGCCTGGATGCGGAAGGCTGGCCAAAGAAGACGGTGCCGCAACCCATGGATCCGCAGATCGCTTACGGGCCAACGCAAGCTCTCCTGCAACGGACCCGGAACTTCACGGCATTGTTCAGCTTTAACGACATCGCGGCCATGGGTGCAATTCGCGCCATTCGCGATGGTGGACTTAATGTGCCGTCCGATATTTCGATTGTGGGTTTCGACGACACGATCTCTGCGGCATTTTCGACGCCCTCGCTGACTACCGTTCACCAACCACTGTTCGAGATGGGCCAGAAGGCGGCGCAGATTCTGCTGGAGAGGATCGCGGATCGGGAAAGGGTGTTGCCCGCTGTGATCGAGATGCGACCGGAGCTTGTGGTGCGGGAATCAACGGGGCCGGCGAAGAAAGCAGGGGCTAGGGGGGACTAGAAACCGGAAAGCAGGACCGATAGACATCGGTACTTCGGGACTGCGGCGCAATAATCCCCGCAAGCACCTCAATCTTCAACTCGACTTCCATGCGGCTTCACAGCCAGATCCCTGACACCTGAAACCTGATCCCTGTTTTTACTCCAGCATTTGCAGGTCGAGCGGCTCAATCAACATGCAATCCATGCTGCGGACGGGCGCGAGAGCACGCTGGAGCGCGGAAGTCTTGCAGGGCTCGACCGTCACCACGAAGGGCAGCCCGTCGGCGGGGTAGCCGGGCTTTTGTACGATGGCGCGAATGTTGATCTGCTCCGCGGCAAGTGCGGTGGTGATGGCGGCGACGATTCCGGGACGGTCCTTGACCATAAAGCGGATGTAATGCGGGACCTCGAATTCTGCGCCGACATGCGCGGGAGCCGACGGGATTTCTACGCGGCGCGAGCCGTGGGCGAGGGCGAGCAGATCGCTGACGACGGCGACAGCCGTAGGGTGGCCGCCGGCGCCGTGGCCGGAGAAAACTACGTCGCCGCCATAATGGCCGCTGGCAATGACCATGTTCTCCGTGCCCTGTGACCAGGCAAGCGGTGAGCGCGACGCGACAAGCATGGGACCGACCGCGGCGGCGATATGCCCGTCGGACTGCTGGGCGCGCGCGATCTGGCGAATGGTGCAGCCGAGGTCGCGGGCATAGCTGAAGTCGACGGCCGCAATGGAAGTGATGGGCCGGGGCACAATCTCCTCGGGATTGATTTGCACGCGCAGCGCGAGGCGCATGAGGATGGCCAACTTGGCGCGAGCATCGAAACCGCCTACGTCTTCGGTAGGATCGGCTTCGGCGTAGCCTTTGGCCTGCGCTTCTGCGAGCACGGGCGCGTATTCAGCGCCGGTTTCCATTTTGCTGAGGATGAAGTTGCAGGTGCCGTTGAGAATGCCTTCGAGGCGCTCGATGCGGTCGCCGGCCAGTCCCTGCTCGAGGCCGGGAATGACGGGAATGCCGCCAGCGACGGCGGCGCCATATTTCAAATGGCCGCCACCGGCCGCAGCCAGCCGCTCCAGATCGACGCCGTGAAAGGCGATGAGTTTTTTATTCGCGGTGACCACGCTCTTGCCGGCTTCGAGAGCGCGGCGCACCCAGCTTCCAGCAGGATCGAGGCCGCCGGCGAGTTCGACAACCACATCGACATCGGAGGCGAGGACGGCGTCGGCATCTTCGCTCCAAATGACGCTCGATGGAACCCAATCCACGCGCTTGCGCGCCACGCGGCGATTGAAGATGTGCGTGAGTTCGATGCCCTGCGGGCGGGATTCGACGAGGATGCGCGCGACAGAACTGCCCACCGTGCCGAAACCGAAGATGGCGATGCGCAGCGGTTGCGCGGAGCGGGAGCTGTGCGCGGCAGATGCGTTGGCGGGCGATGCGGAGCTGTGCACTTCAGGCACGGGAGATTCCTTCATTTGAGGTGCGCGGAAGAATCCAGCGATAGTTCGATGATAAAGCAGGGACGCTGGGCGTAGTGACGGAAGGGATTTTCTTTTAGCGTTGGCATGGGGTTTCCAACTTCCAATTGTTGTTCACCGTACACTGTTCAGCGTTCACCGTCTGCTAGCATCGAAGCAGATGCGGCGCGGCTTCTCCATCTTCCTCGTGCTGTTCTTCGGGCTGGGGCCGCTGTCGGCCCTGGTTGACGGCACTGAGGATGCCAGCCTCCCGCCATGCTGCCGGCGGCATGGGGCGCACCACTGCGCCATGTACCAGCGCATCCTGGCGATGCGGGCGCGACAGGCGATCGATCCGAGGCCGGCCGTTTCCGATCCTTTAACCTGCCCCAACTATCCCGGTCCCACGATCGCAATGCTGATGCCGACGCACGCCGTCACGGCTGCACAGGTGGAGGCAATGGCGGCCTGGATGGCAGTGTCGCGCGTTGTCCTGCCGTGGTACGCGTCGGTGGTCTCCGCGCCGCTGCGCTCTCATGCCGGGCGCGGCCCTCCAGCAACCACTCTCAGCTAAACCCTCGTTGAACAAACTGCGCTAGCTTCCCCGCACAGGTTTTGAGGGGCGAGGACTTGCGTTTGCCGGTGGCGAGCGCGAGCGAGTGGCTTTGATGCACCGCGGGCACAGTTTCTCGCGGGTGCGTGGCTTTGTTCGGCGATTCCCTAAATGCTGCCAGGCATCGTGCCTCTGCGCGTTCGAGAGCGCGAAGGCTGCCAGCGTTCGAACGAAGTATGGAGGTCTTTCTTTTATGCGACGTTATTCATTTCTTGTGGCGGCAGCGTTGCTGGCCGCTTCTCTTCCCGCTTTTGCTACGGTGTTTGCCACCGTGCACGGCGTGGTGCACGATCCCCAGCACCGGCCCATCGCCGGCGCCAAAATTACATTGCAGGCCGCGAACTCGGCATTTGTGCTGCACGGCGCTACCAACCGCGACGGCGAGTTCGAACTGCCGGCAGCGCCGATCGGTGTGTATCGATTAACGGTCGAGGCAAAGGGCTTCGCGACGGAGACGCAGACTGTCGGCCTCGCGTCGGGCACGAATCCCATTCTGCACTTTATGTTGAGCGTAGGCGGCGTGACGCAATCGGTGGTGGTGAGCGGCGCGCCCAACGCTGCCGATACCGTAACGCCAACGGTGCTCATCACGCGGCAGACGATCGAGGAGACGCCGGGCGCGGATCGCACCATCGGCACGGAGATGATTACCGACTATGTTCCGGGCGCGTACATGACGCACGACATGCTGCACATGCGCGGCGGCCACCAGACAAGCTGGCTGATCGACGGGGTGGAGATTCCCAATACCAAGATCGCGTCGAATGTGGGGCCGCAGATCGACCCCAAGGACATCGACTCGATGGAGACGTTGAGCGGCAGCTACGATGCGGACCTGGGCGACCGCACCTACGGCATGTTCAACGTGCTGCCGCGGAACGGGTTCGAATTCAACCGGGATGGCGAGTTGATGCTCTACGCGGGCAATCTCGACACCGGCGAGGCCCAAGTTGCGCTGGGCAACCACTCCGACAAAACCGCGTGGTACACGAGCGCTACGGGATCGCGGTCGAACTACGGGCTGGCGACGCCGGTGCCGCATATCGATCACGATGCGACGAATTCGGAGAGCGGGTTTGTATCGCTCTTGCGCAACCAAACGCCCAAGGATCAGTTGCGCATGGATGGGCAGCTCCGCCAGGACTTTTTTCAGGTGCCGTACGATCCCAATCCTAACGATTATGAATGCGCTTCCACTTATTACTGCTCATACGGACTGCGCGACGGGCAGACGGAGCGCGATGCGTTCGCGATTGTCAATTGGGTGCACACCTTTTCGCCGAAGGCGCTGGTCTCCGTGGCGCCGTTCTACCACTGGAATCAGTCGAATTACGACTCGAATCCGGCTGACCAACCTGTAGCCACCACCTGGAATCAGAACTCGAATTACGGCGGGGCGCAGGCTGATGCTCGGCTTGATACCGGCCCCAATGCATTTTTGAACAGCTTTTCCGGTGGGTTCTACTCCTTCTACCAGCACGAGAACGATCTGTACGGCGTGCAAGTCAACGATGGCAGCGCGCCCTCGGAACCGAATCAGCCGGCCAGTGCCAACGCTGGCTTGGTGGAGTTCTACGTCGGAGACCACTTGCGGCTGGGGCAATATGTGACGCTGCTGGGCGGGGAGCGATTCTCGATCTACCGTGCGGAGCTGGACGAGAGCGCGACGTATCCGCGCATCGGCGCGACGGTGCGGATTCCCAAGCTGAACTGGGTGCTGCGCGGATTCTACGGGCATTTCTTCCAGCCGGCGCCGATTCTGACGGTGTCGAGTACGGCGCTGAATTATGCCGGCAGTCTGGGCGGCGGAGAGAATGCCTTCACGCCGATTCCGTCGGAACGCGATGAGGAGCATCAGTTCGGCATCGAGATTCCGTACCGGGGATGGATGCTCGACCTGGATACCTTCAAGAATCGCGTGAACAACTTCCTCGATCACTCGAACCTTGGCGAATCGAACATGTATTTTCCGATCGCGGTGGATGGGGCGCTGGTGCGTGCGTGGGAGATGACGCTGCACTCGCCGTCGCTGGGGCGCTACGGGCGGCTTTATGTAACGTACTCGAACCAGATAGCCGAGCAGCGCGGGAATATCATCGGCGGATTCACGTGCAGCATCCCGACCGACCCGGCGTGCGACCTGGGGCCGGACTACACGCCCGTCGATCACGATCAGCGCGACACGCTCAACACGGGGTTCACGGCAAATCTGCCAATGCACACCTGGTTTGCGAGCAACGTGTATTACGGGTCGGGGTTCACGAACGGGCTGGCCTGTACAGATCCTTCGGCCTGTCCCGACAATGGACCGTACTACGGAGCCAATCTGCCGGCACACACCACGTTTGACTCGTCGGTGGGCCACGAGATCGGTGAACGCTGGAAGCTGTCGGTGACGGCGGTCAACGTGACGAATCATCGTGTACTGCTGGATAACTCGGTCACGATCGGGGGTTTTCACTACAACGATCCGCGGATGATCGCGGCCGAGGTTAGGTATAAGTTTCATTTCTAAGATTGAAGAATATTCTTCCGGGGATTTGCAGGTTATTTTGCGGGAGCGCGTACCATGAAAAACCATGGGAAACGTGTTCGAGAAATTGAACCTCGGAAATCGGCAGGAGATCGTGGTGTTGCACGCGCCGGAGAGCTTTACACCGGAGCTGGCCGCGCTGCCAGTGATCACGATTCATCACCACCTGGAATCGGTGGCCGAGGCGGAGTTCTGGCTGGTGTTTGTGACCCGCAAGAGCGAGGTGGAGAGGCTTGCGCCGCTCGTTGCGCGCCGCGCTAAGGGCGATGCGGTGGTGTGGTTCGCCTACCCGAAGGGCACATCGAAGAAGTACACCTGCGACTTCAATCGCGACACCGGATGGGCGGCGCTGAAGAAGCTGGGATTCGATACGGTGCGGTCTGTCGCCATCGACGAAGATTGGACGGCGCTGCGCTTCCGGCGGAAAGAGTTCATTAAGCGGGGCTAGCAAGTTGGCGGTCCCGCTCAGGAGACCACGAACAATCCCGGGAGGACTTCGCCTGCTTTGCCTTCGACGATATGCGTGAAAGCCTGCGCGTTGAGCGGGGGCTCGGGGCCGATGTAAACGGTGCGGGCTCCGGCCTGGCGCGCCCATTGGACGAAGTTGGCTGCCGGGTACACCGAGCCGGAGGTGCCGACGACGAGCATGAGCGTGCAATGCGGAGATCTCACGTTCGATGCGTGGCATTTCGAGCGGGATCTCGCCGAAGAATACGATGTGCGGGCGCAGACGGCCGCCGCAGGGGCAGCTGGCGACTTCATCGAGATTCGCATAAACGGCATGGTCTTCGATGGGAGGACGGCCGCACTCGCGATCGCAGCGGGATTTCGCGAGTTCGCCGTGCATGTGGATCAGATTTTCGCTGCCGGCGCGCTCGTGCAGGTCGTCGACATTCTGCGTGCAGAGAAAGAAGCGGCCCCCTTCACGCGATTCGAGCTGGGCTTCGAGTTCGGCGAGGGCGATGTGCGCGGGATTGGCCGCGGCCTTTGCGCAATCGGCGCGGCGCTTGGAGTAAAACTCCCAAACCAATGCCGGATTGCGGCGCAAAGCCTCGGGCGTGCAAATCTCTTCGACGTTGTATCCGGCCCATAGACCGTCGGAGGCGCGAAAGGTGGGAAGCCCACTCTCGGCGCTGATGCCTGCGCCGGTGAGGACGAAGACGCGATCCGACGCGGCAACGGAAATAGCGGACATCGCAGTCTCCTAGCTCCTATCTAGGTAGCGGTGCTGCATCAGTCAGATCACCTGCGGCGGATCACCCTTCCACTTTGAGAACGCCACGATATAGAGCATAATCAGGTTCACCAACGGCACGAGCATAACAATCGAGAGAATCGGTTGAAAGCCTGCCTTTTTGAAAATAACCCAGAACGGCGGGATAGTGAGAAGCCAAGCCAAAGACAAGACAGCAAGCGGAATGAGGTTCACGAGCAAAGGCGAGAGAGAATGAATTGGCACTGCCTTGATCGTAATGTTTACCCTGGCGGCGAGCATGGCTTTGGTTAATTCTTCATAGTCGGCAGGCAGCCTCGTCTTAAATTTCATTTGAGGCGAGGACTTCAGGTGACCATAAAGCATATTGTCCTCAATCACCACATCCCGAACATCACCGCTTGTTACTTTCGCGTAAAGCTCGGAGTACAAGATTTCGGGCTGATTTTTATCTGTGTAGTTCCGCTCGGCACAGCCCGAGATCCAGATTGCAAACGAAAGAATTGAAACCCAAGCAAAGAACGTCCTAGGAACCGACCCCACGGCCACGACCGCCTCCTTGACTGAATTACAAAAGGTTCCCTGCCTTCACGGCACCAGTAGAAGCTTCCCTGTAGTTTTACGTTCTTCGAGATCGATCTGGGCGTGGGCGGCTTCGGCGAGCGGATACATGAACTCCGTGCGCAGCTTAAGCTCGCCCTTGGCTACCCAGTTGAGCACTTCGCTCGATCTCCATTCAAGTTCCGCACGCGTCGCGATGTAGTGCCACAGCGTGGGCCGGGTGATGTAGAGCGAACCTTTGCTGTTGAGTTGGATTAGATCGAACGGCGGAACCGGGCCGCTGGAAGCGCCGAAGAGTGCCAGCAGACCGCGCGGGCGCAAGCAGTTGAGGCTCTTTTCGAAAGTCGTCTTGCCCACCGAATCGTAGACTACATCGACGCCTTTGCCGCCGGTGAGACGCTTGACCTCGGCCTCGAAATCCTTTTCGGTGTAAAGAATCGCATCGGAGGCGCCGGCCTCGCATGAGATCTCGGCTTTGGCCTTGGTTGAGACGGTGGTGATGACGCGTGCACCGATGCGGGCGGCCATTTGCGTGAGCAGCAGGCCCACGCCGCCGGCTCCGGCGTGTACCAGCGCAGTTTCGCCCGCTTTGAGCGGATGCGTGGAGAAGGCGAGGTAGTGCGCGGTCATGCCTTGCAGCATGGCCGCGGCCGCCTGTTCCATCGTGACGCCTTGCGGAATCTTGACCATTTGCGCGGCGGGGACGAGCGCGTACTCGGCGTAACTGCCGATGACTGCGGTGGAAGCGACAGCATCGCCTGCGGCGAATCCCGTAACGCCGGGACCGAGCTCTTCCACTGTGCCCGCGGCTTCACTGCCGGGGATCATGGGCAGCGCGGCTTTGTAGACACCCTTGCGGAAGTAGATCTCGATGAAGTTGATGCCGGTGGCTTCAATGCGGATCAGCACCTGGCCTGGTCCTGGCTCGGGGATGGGCAGATCGTCGGCAACCTGAAGAACTTCGGGTCCGCCAGTGGAGTGAATCTGGATGGCTTTCATGACAGGGATAAGGATGAACCCTGGGGGCGGGAGAAAGGCAAGGGACATAGGGACTTAGCCAACTAGGGACTAGAGGATAGCATCGAGCGAACATGATGATTGCTTTTCGACGCGGCTAACATTTGTCTTGCGCTCGATGAGCGCAGATCCAAGCACAGCCGCCAGCTTCTGCCTAGTCCCTATTGGCTATTCCCTATTCCCTGTTTTTATAGCATTCCATCCTGGCGCTCGGAGAGCAGGCTTTGCTCTTCGGTGGGGACGAGGCGGACCAGGCGATCGACGGTGTAGGACGCCGGATGCTGGCTGCTGTAATAGTGGCGGACTTGCAATTCGCCGAGAAGGCCGAGAGCCAGCAACTGAACGCCGGCAATGATGAGCACCGAAGCGATCACGAACATCGGACCGTGGTTGTGCATGACGCTGATCTGGGGATGGAGCAGCTTCATGCCCAAAAGAACAGCCGCCATCGTGCTGCCGGTGAACATGCCGAGAATGCCGAAGCCGCCAAAAAGATGCAGCGGCCTGCTCATGTAGCGCAGCAGGAAGCGAATGGTGATCAGGTCGAAGATGACGCGGAAGGTGCGTCCCAGGCCGTAATGGCTCTTGCCGCGTTCGCGATTCGCGTTGCGGATGGGAATCTCGCAAATTGTGGCGCCGTACCAGCTGGCGAGCGCGGGAATAAAGCGATGCATTTCGCCGTACAGAGGTATGTTCTGGATGACCTCGCGGCGATAGGCTTTGAAGGTGGTGCCGAAGTCGTGGATGGGCACGCCAGAGAGGCGCGCCATGATCCAGTTGGCGCAGGCGGAGGGAATGCGGCGCAGAACAACGCTGTCAATGCGTACCTTGCGCCATCCGGAGACGACGTCGTAGCCCTCGTCCAGTTTCTCAAGGAACGCAGGAATGTCGTTGGGGTCGTGCTGCAGGTCGCCGTCCATGGCCAGGATATATTCGCCGGTGGCATGGTCGAAGCCAGCGGCCAGGGCCGAGGTTTGTCCGAAATTGCGACGCAGCTTGATGAGGAGCACGCGGCTATCGACGGCGGCGATTTCTTCGAGCAGCTTGTAGGTGCGGTCGCTCGATCCGTCATCGACCAGCACAAGCTCAAAAGTCTCGCCCACCTGCTCCATCACTTGCTTCAGGCGCGCATACAATGCCGTTACATTTTCTTCCTCATTGTGAAACGGCACGACAATGGAGTACTTCGCCATATCACTCATTAGACGCAAAATCGCACCACGACGGATTCCTGAAATGTTAAAAACCGCGCCTTCAACATGTCATTTCGGGCCAAAAACAAGAGAATGACCAAATTGTGACTCAACACAAACGGAGCCGCTCAAAAACCTTGGCTGGCCGCAGCCAGTGGTGAAACTGCTAGCGCTCCAACTCTTCGAGCATCGCCTGCATCTCGCTCAAGGCATGGCTATTGCCGCGACGCGCCGCACAGCTAATGCCGGCCTTGAGCCGCTCCACTGCCTCCGGCTTCCTGCCGGCAGCGGTCAAGGTTTGCGCGGACATAAAATAACCAGCGGTGTAATCCGGATCGTCGGCCAGGAGCGTGTCGAACTCTGCCAGAGCAGCTTCTACGTTCCCGCGAGCAGCCAGTTCCATGGCCAACCCATATCGGGCAAAGCTGTTCTTGGGATTCAGAGCAAGGATTTCTTTGAGTCCTGTAGTTTTATCCATCGTTCTCGCGTCGGCTCGATTCTGTTTCGTCGGGCCGTGAGGGATTTGCGTAAATGGCGGGGATTGCCGAAACTGGAATTGGCTGCGGCAGCGCAACCAGCGGGCAATCTCTGCCGACAGGTCTATTGTAACTGGCCGCGGAATGAAACGGAACGAGACGGCACAGAAGGCAAGATCGAAAAGAACGGAGCGGAGCACGATGAGCAGCCAGGAAAGTCATCCCACTGTGCGCACAGTGGCGAGCACGCAATCGGAGATGACGGAGATCATCCTGCCGAATGACACGAATATGCTGGGCAACCTGCTCGGCGGCAGACTGATGCACTTCATCGATCTAACGGGTGCGATGACTGCCTACCGGCATGCCCGCACGCACGTGGTCACGGCCGCCATGGATCATATCGATTTCATCCAGCCGGTGCGGCTGGGCGAGTTGGTCACTTTGAAGTCAAGTGTGAACCGAGCGTTTACCAGCTCCATGGAAGTGGGCGTGAAGGTGTGGTCGGAGAACACGCAGACGGGCGAGATCTCGCACGTGGCCAGCGCGTACCTGGTGTTCGTGGCCGTGGACGAGCAGGGGCGCTCGCAGAAAGTTCCGCAATTAAAGCCGGAGACGCCTGACGAGATGCGCCGCTGCGAAGACGCGCTGCGGCGGCGCGAGCATCGGGAGCGCGAGAATGCGCGGCGCAAGAAGGCGCATAACGACTCCGCGGAGCTGAAGAGCGCCGGCGCGATTGAGCCGTAAGGCACTTTTATCTCTCCTTGGATTTTCCCTGTCCGATTGATGCCCATATCCCTTTCATCGACGACGAAGGCCGCGGAGTTTCCGCGCCGCATCGTGTGTTTGACCGATGAAACTACCGAGATTCTCTACTTGCTGGGCGAGCAGGACCGCATTGTGGGTGTGTCGGGATATACGACACGGCCGCCCGAGGCGCGCCGCAAGCCGCGCGTGTCGGCATTCCGCAATGCGAAGTTCGATGCGATTCTCGATCTCAAACCTGACCTGGTGCTGACGTTTTCCGATGTGCAGGCGGAGATCACACGCGAGTTGGTGCTGCGCGGCGTGACGGTTCTGAATTTCAATCAGCGCAGCGTGCGGGAGATTCTGGAGACGATTCTTGTGCTCGCGCGCGTTGTGGGCAGACCAGCGGAGGGCGCGGCGCTGGTGGAGCGACTGGGTCGCGGATTGAAGGAGATCTCCGAAGCCAGCAAAATATTTCCGCGGCGGCCGCGCGTTTACTTCGAAGAGTGGAACGATCCGCTGCTTAGCGGCATTGAATGGGTGGAAGAGTTGATTGAGATTGCCGGAGGCGAAGGGATTTTTCCCGAACTGCGCGGGCGCGGCAAGGCAAAGGACCGCATGGTCGATGCGGCTGAAGTAGTGGCGCGAAATCCGGACGTGATTCTGGCTTCGTGGTGCGGGCGCAAGGTGAATGTGGGCCAGATTTGCGCGCGGCCGGGGTGGGCAGAGACGAGCGCTGTGCGCAACGGGCACGTGTACGAGATCAAGTCGGCAGTCATTCTGCAGCCGGGGCCGGCGTCGCTGACCGAGGGCGTGCGGCAGATCCACGAGATTCTCAAGCGCACGCACGGTAAAATCGGATCAGGAGATTGATGATGGCGCATGGACACGCGATGCCGCAGCCGGTGGCTTTGCCCGGCGTTTCAAAAATTGTTGCTGTGGGATCGGGCAAGGGCGGTGTGGGCAAAACCACGGTTGCTGTGAATCTGGCCATCGCGCTTTCGAAGCTCGGGAAGCGTGTCGGACTGATGGACGCTGACGTCTACGGGCCGAATGTGCCGTTGATGATGGGCTCGAGCGAGCAGCCGAAGGTGGGGCCGGGCAACGTAATTGAGCCCAACCTGACGCACGGGCTGAAAACGATCTCGATCGGCTACATCTCGCCGGGCGACAAGCCGCTGGTGATGCGCGGACCCATGCTGCACCAGATCATCCGGCAGTTTCTGCAGCAGGTGAACTGGGGCGAGCTGGATTATCTTGTAGTGGATTTGCCGCCGGGCACGGGTGACGTGGCGATTTCGCTGGTGCAGACGGTGCCGCTGACTGGCGCGGTTGTGGTGTCGACGCCAAGCGACGTGAGCCTGGAGGACGCGCGCAAGGCGCTGGAGATGTTCGCGCAGGTTAATGTGGATGTGCTGGGCATCGTGGAGAACATGAGCCACTTTACCTGCCCGCATTGCCATCATGAGATCGACATCTTTTCGCGCGGCGGAGCGGAGCGAACGGCCAAGCAATTTGGCGTGCCGTTTCTCGGCGCCATTGAGTTGATACCGGCGATTCGCGAGGGCGGCGATCGCGGACTGCCCGTGGCGCTGGCCGGACCGAAGAGCCCGCAGGCTGCGGCGTTCTATGCGGTCGCGGAAAAGCTGATGGAGCAGGCTGAACAAGCGGCGGCAAAGGCGACAGATGTGATCGAGATCAAGTGAGTGATTCGTGAGTAGTGATTAGTGGTTAGAGAAAAGCGGGGCTTGCGCCCCGCTTTTCCATTTGGGGATTGCCGATTACCGCCAGTGGCCTTCGACCAGGAACCAGCCGTCGCCGCGCCGTTCCCAGCGATGCGCGACCCAGACGGCGCCGGGACGCGGCGGGTGGGCCCAATAGCCGTGGACCCAAACGTAGCGGTGGCCGTTCCAGCGGTGATAGCCGTCAACCCAAGCCCAGCCGGGATGCGGGGGACGGTTGTGGACTTCGACGATAGGCGCGGGAGGCGCTACGCGAACGAAGACTCCCGCCTGCGCCAAAGCGGCGGCAGGAGCGAGACAGAGTGCAAGCAGCAGCGACAGAGCAGTTTTCTTCACGGAAATTCTTCCCTCCATGTGCAAATGTGTTGCTCCGGGATTGGGGTGCTGTTTTCCGGGCAACTGATGCTATCAACACAGCGCCGCGGAATTGGTTGCGCTCTGTTGAAAAATGTGCGGTCTGCATTGATGCGTAGGCGCACGGTAGCCGTTGGCCGAAGCTCGCGCTTTACCGCAGCCAGAGCGACCAGATGGCGTCGACGGTGGCATGGGTTACGGCCGACGCACCTACGCGCCGCTGGGTGCGCCACGCGCGGCCGTAGAAGATCCCCGCAAGCGCCGCCAGCAGCACGTAGCGCCAGTTGAAATGGACGGCGCGCTTGTTGAAGTGCGCGAGGCCGAAGAGACACGCCGTCACGATGAGCGCAGCCGAACGGCCCAGGCGCTTCTCGAGAAGGTTCTGCAGCCAGCCGCGGAAAAACAGCTCTTCAGGCACGGCGATGAAGAAGAAAGTAAAGAGCCACGCGCCGGCGATGGGAGCCAAACCGGGCCAAACGGCATGCAGATGCAAAAAACCCAGGCTTAGTCCCAGCGCCAGTGCCATCGGCGTGTAAAACGCCCACTCGCGCAGGCCGATTGCAATGTCATTCCAGCGGAGGCGCAGGTCGAAGCCAGTTCCGTCCAGTTCGCGGATGCATACGAATCCGTAGATGCCTGCATCGAGGAGAAGAATCTTATTGAAGATGGCCAGATGCGCAGGCCAGACGCCCTCGAACCAGCGCAGATCGACGGCGAGGCCCAGCAGAATGAGCACGACGAATGTCGCGCCAGTTGCCGCGTTGCTCTCGATCCACGCGCGCCGCCTGACCCAATAGGAGCGCGATCGCTACGGGAGCGAGAGCATAGAGCGCCAGCCATCCCCAACGGAAGACGCCCGCACCGCAGGCCACGAGCAGATAGGGAATGGCGAGTGCTGCCGGGCCGAGATACCGCGTCCACTCGGGAAGTTTGCGGATCTGCGCAGTCACTAACTCCGGGAAAAACGCAGCGGCGCAATACGGAATCAGAGTAAGCAGCGCGGCAATGAGGTTGAGTGGCGTGAGCAGGGCCATCTTTTCCATTGTGCGCCAGCTCGACCGCGGCTGTGGTCGAAACCGAAGTCACGTGCCGGCAGGATTTGAAGTAACGGTTTATTGGGGCTGGCCGATAGGTGGGGCAGTTCTTAGTGGAGGCTCATGTGACTCTTCTCACGTGGAGTCACGCCTGCAGCGTGGGCGTGCGGGCCATGGACGATCAGCATGGCATTTTGATGGATGCGATCAACGCGCTGCGCCTGGCGCTGGTGCGCGGAGCGGGGCAGGAAAAGATCAGTGAGCTGCTGGATGAGTTCCTGGAGTTTACCCGCATGCACTTCTGGAGCGAAGAGCAACTGATGGAGCGGACCGGATTTGCGGGTTGGAAGAGCATCGCGCCGAGCACCATCGCATGCTGGCCGATATTCTGCAGTCGGCGCATCGGCTGCAATACGGCGAAGGCGTTCAACTGCGCCCTCTGCTCTGCAATCTGCACCACGGATTCTTGAATCATGTAGAGACGATGGACCAGAAATATGCGCCGTGGCTTCATGAGCATGGAGTGCGCTGACGCGAAAGGTTTCCGCGAAGCTTCGTCACGCTAAGGAACAAGGCTGTTGCGCCTCACGCGAACTCTTCAACTTCACCAGCCGCTGCTCTAAGTTTCGAACGATAGTTGCGGCGAGACCCAGGCCGAGGCCACCGGTTTAGGCTCGGAGGCCAGTTCGTAGATGAGCCGCTCCAGGACGAGGCGCTTGTCGGGCGGCGAGGAGCGTAACTCGAGGTCGGCGCGGGCTACCAGGCGCAGCGCGCGCGTGAGTTCGCGGCGGCTTTTGTAGCGCCGCGCCTGGCGGATCAGGTCGTCGGCGGCAAAGGGCGGCATGCGGAAACCCTGCCATAGCGCCTGCCAGATGGCGCGCGAATCGCGCACGTTTTTTTCGAGGATGACCAGCATTTGCCGGAAGGTGCGGGCCAGCATGTAGAGATGGCCGATGGCCGCGTCTTCTCCGGCTTCGGAGCTGTTGAGCAGGCCGTGCAAGAGAGCGAGCGCGCGCACGCGGTCGCGGGCGCTGATGGCGTCAGTGAGTTCGTAGAGCGAGCGCTGCTTGGCGGCGAGGACCATGGTCTCAACGTCACCCAATGTAATTTTTCCGCGGCCGCTTGTGTAGAGAAGAAGTTTTTCCAGATCCGATGCCACGAGCATCATGTCAGCGCCGAGCGCGTCCACCAGCTCGCGGGCTGCATCCGGCTCCAGACGCGCGCCGGCTTGCTGCGCCGTGGCCGCTGCCCAGCGCATCGCGTCTTCTTCGCTCACGCGCGCCAGCTCTACCATGCCGCAGTGCTCGCCGAGGGTTTCCTGCAGGCGCTCGTAACGATTCTTGTCGTCCAGTTCCATGCGGCGCGTGTCGGAGGGGATGCGGAGGAAATCCGCGATGAACAGCAGCAGCGCTTGTGGATTCGGCGACTGGAAATAGCGATCGAGCGCGGCGAACTCGTCTTTCTTTTGGCCGCGCGTGTAAAGCTGGCGCACATTACGGATGAAGATGACCTGGAAGGGCGCCATGAGCGACGGAGTCTGGGCGCGATCGAGCACTTCGAAGATCGATGTGGAGGCGAGATCGAGATCGGAGAGGCAGAAGTCGCGTAGATCACCGGGAACGAAGGCCTTGAGCACAGCCGCGCGGCAGCGGTCGAGGAGAAAAACCTCGTCGCCCGCGAGCACGTAGGCGGGACGCAATTTCCCCGGGTCCGCTTGCGCAGCCTCGATCTCCGCGACAAAACGGGCAGCCGCGGCGAAGCCCGCACCCCACCGTGCTCCGCTCATGCTTGCGGTTCTCCGGTCCTGCGATTTCCGGATGGCTCCATGCGGCTCCAGAATACCGCCCGGCGAGCCGGCGCACCAGAGCGGAAAACCGGGCAGGAATCAAGAAATGGATGCCGGCCAGCGGCTCCCTTCGCCTGCTGATCGCCTTGTTGCTAGCGTGGCTTCAAAGGCCTTCGAGGATGTCGGCTACAAGTTGCCGCGCAAACTCGCGCGAGAGGCGCTGGATGGCTGCGGGATCTTCCTGGATAAAGGTGGGCAGATCGGTGGTGGACTGGTATTGCTCGCGATAAACGTAGTTCTTGTTTTCGTAGAGCACGCGGCCGTCGCGCGCGGTGAGCGTGACGGAAGCCACGATGGTGATGAGGAAGCTCGACGATTGCTGGGTGGCGGCGTTGTAGGTGAGCGGGGTGACGGTCTGCTTGAGGATCGTGCCGTACAGGACGGCGTCGGCATCGGCGCCTGAATTCGTGGTGACACGGAAGCGCGTGCGCGTGATGAACTCGCGGACGACGGCTTGGGTCATCGCGGTTTCAGCGCCGTTGGAATCGGTGCGCGTGGCAAAGACCGGCACGGCGAGGGTGTGTACGTTAGGAGGCAGATGTGAGGCCGCGCCCAGCGTGTGATAGCCGCAGCCGCTTGTGAGCAGCAGAATGAGCGCAAGCGCGGCGGCTGAGGGCGAATGCATGAGGCCATTCTATCGTGCGCACTTCGCTGCTCAACGCACGAGCGTATGCTAGAGGCCATGAATTGGACCACCAGTTGGATCGGATGGGCGTTGCTCTCTGCAATCTTTGCCGCGGCTACGGCGCTTTTGGCCAAAGTGGGCGTGGCGCACGTGGACTCGAACCTGGCGACGGCGCTGCGCACCAGCGTAGTGGTGGTTTTCGCATGGGGCATCGCGATTGCGCTGGGCAAACACGGTGAGGTGCGCTCGCTCGACCGACGGACTGTGCTGTTTCTCACGCTCTCGGGTCTTGCTACGGGTCTGTCGTGGCTCTGCTATTTTCGAGCATTGCAATTGGGGCCGGCCTCGCGCGTGGCCCCGCTGGACAAGCTCAGCGTTCCGCTGGTGATGGTGTTTGCGTGGCTGCTGCTGGGCGAAAAACTGAGCACTGGCGCGATTGTGGGCGGCGTGCTGATTACGGCGGGCGCGATGGTGATGGTGCTGGGATAGCAGGTTTCGGGTGTCAGGTTTCAGGTTCCAGCCAGCGAGACACAGAGAGTGTGATCCCAGCGGATCAGAATTGAAATGCAAGTTGCCGTTGCACATCGGGGCTGACGATTGACACCTGACACCTGAAACCTGCTTCTATACTGGAACGCATGACGGCGAGCTCAGCAGGCACAACCGCTTCGGACAAATCGCAACCGCGCATTCGGCCGCGGCGCATTGTGCTCACCGGGTTTATGGGTTCGGGCAAGAGCACGGTGGGGCCGCTGCTGGCAGAGCGGCTGGGCTGGAGATTTGTGGACGCGGACGAAGCCATTGTGGCCGAAGCCGGCTGCACGATTCCGGAGATTTTTGCGCGCGAGGGCGAGACTCGCTTCCGCGAGAGGGAGCGCGCGGCGATTGAGCGCCTGGCTGGCGAAGACGCGCTGGTGCTGGCGCTGGGCGGCGGAGCCATTGAGAGCGAAGCCACGCGATCGCTGCTGGTCGAGACGCCGGAGACGCTACTCATTCATCTTGAAGTGGAGCTGGCGACGACGCTGGAGCGCTGCCGGGGCACGGAGCACTTGCGGCCCATCCTCGCCGATGGTGCTAATTTGGCCAGCCGCTACGAGCGGCGGTTGCCGCTTTACCGCACCGCGCACGTATCCATCGCCGTGGATACGCTCACGCCCGAAGAGGTTGTTGAGACTATCGTGAGCGCCGCACAACGGTGAGTAGCGTCTGAGAACCCTAATAGTTGGTTTCCACAACCAGATTGATCGAGGCGGTCGCGGTAATGGGCTGCGAACCGCTGGTTGTGGTGCCCGTGATCAGGATGGTCTGCGTGGAAGTCGAGGTCTGGTATACCCTCAGCAAGCTGGGATCACAACCCGTCAACAACACGGCGCCTGCTGCGAGCGATGCGATGAGCCAGACCGTGGCGAACCATTGACGACCTCTTCGCCTGGCGCCGATAGGCACCATCAGCAAAAGGAGGCCCGCTACCGCGATCAATCCATTGCGTGTGGCCGGCCCCGAAGTATTCTTTGCTTGCGTTGCAGTGGTTTGCACCGTGAGATTCGAGCTTCCGCTGCCGCCGGTGACTGTTTGAGGAGAAAAGCTGCACGTTGTGCCGGGCTGCAGTCCGGCACAGGCGAGCGCAACCGACTGGGTGAACCCAGTCTGCGGAACGACAGTGATGGTGTAAGTTGCCGAATCTCCGGCTGCCGCAGTTTGCGTAGGGGGCAGAGCGGTGAGGCTGAATCCCGGTGGGGTGATGGTGACGGTGATTGCGCTGGATGCGCTCTGAGTGAAGTTCGTCGAGCCCCCGTACGATGCGGTGATGCTGTGCGTGCCGACGCTCAGCGTACTGGTTGTCATCGTGCTGGTTGAAATTGTGACTGTCCCGGCTGTGAGGGTTCCGGTTCCCAGCAGCGTTCCGCCATCGTAGAACGAGACGGTTCCGGTGGGCGAGCCTCCCTCGCTGGTGACCGTGGCCGTCAAGGTTACGGCAGTGGCAAACTGCGCCGGGTTTGGAGATGCGGAGACGGTGGTTGTGGTTGCGGCGGGTGCGCTGAAAGTGACTGTAACCTGGAATGACGCGGAGGTAGCGGAGGCAAAATTGGGGTCGCCGGGATAAACGGCCGTCACAGTGTCGACACCCACAGGCAGCGCCTGAGTGGTCAGGGTCGCCACGCCGCCCGTGAGCGCGCTCGTTCCCAGTACGGTGTTTCCGACGTAGAAGGTGACTGAGCCGGTGGCCACATGGTTCTGGGCCTGATACGGAGAAAGCGTGGCAGTGAACACGACCGGTTGGTCGAAGGTAGGGGCTGTGGGGCTCGCGATCAGCGCCAGTGTGGTGGGAGCGGGCTCTGCGGTCAGTGGAATCGTTGCTGAAGTGCTGGGCTGGTAATTGCCGTCGCCCGGGTAGCTGGCATCGACGAGATGGGTTCCCGTACCGACGACTGAGATTCCGCTGACGGTGGCTGTGGCGGTTTGTGTCTCCGTATCCTGGGCCAGCAGAATGGGTGCCTCAAAATCGGGACCGTTGTCAGCTCCGGCGATGTCGCTGAGGCCGTCGCCGTTGAAGTCGCCTACAGCCGCGAAGATGGGATTCGTGCCGAGCGGCGGATTTGGCCCAGTGCTAAACGTACCGTCGCCGTTGCCCAGAAACACGGTTGCCGTGTTGCTGCCTGCGTTGGCAGTGACCAGGTCGGGAATGCCGTCACCATTGAAGTCGCCGATCGCGACCGAGTAGGGAAGATTCCCGGTGAGCAGGGTCTGCGTTGTGGGCGTGAACGTACCATTGCCTGTGCCGATGAGGACCGTGACCGTCGCGGGATTGTTGGTGTCGGAGGCGAGATTCGAGACCGCGAGATCGAGAATTCCGTTGCCTTTGAAATCGCCTGCGGTAACGCAGGTGGGGTCGTAGCCCACCACCGGCTCGGAGGTCAACGGCGTGAAGGTTCCATCGCCGTTCCCCAGAAAAATCTCGATCGAACCGGGGAAGTTGACTCCGCCAAAAATGGTTGCGGCAAGGTCAGGAATGCCGTCGCCGTTGAAGTCGCCCACTGCGACCCACGTGGGTTGTCCGGTAACGGGCAAGCTGATGGCTGGCGCGAAAGTTCCATCGCCTTTGCCGAGAAGAACCGAGAGACTGCTGCTGCCAGGATTGGCAGTGACCAGGTCTGGGATGCCGTCTCCGTTCAGGTCGGCGGCGGCGATGGCGTAGACGTTGGGTACCGAAATTTCCGGCAGCGCGGTGAAGGTACCATCTCCGTTGCCGAGCAGCACCACGATCGAGTTGTTATCGGGCAAGGTGATGGCGAGGTCCGGCTTGCCGTCTCCGTTGAAATCCGCGACGGTTGCAAAGCCGACATTCGGGCTTAATGCGCTGAGCGGCGGCGCCGCTTGAAATGTACCATCGCCGTTGCCCAGGAAGACGTCGAGTCCGGGCAAGCTGTAGGCCGGCACAGCCAGGTCAAGCTTGCCGTCGCCGTTGAAGTCCGCGACAGCCACCGACTGCGGATAAGGGTCTGTGCCGGGATTGGCGGAGTTGAGAAAGGTGAGCGTGCCCGTAGCCGGCTGCGGGGTCAGTGGCGCCGTGGCCAATACGTAATCGGAGTTGGTCGTATCCACGAACGAAACGGTGCCGGTTGGGGCAACGCTGGCATTGCCGGTGACGGTCGCAGTGAGCGTGTAACTACCAGGGCTGCCCGACGATGTGATTGTGGTGGTGCTGGCAGCGGCCGACCCAGCGGTAACGGTCAACGAAGAAGCGGCCGAGGCGCTGCCTGCGTAGGCAGTAGTGGCATTCGGCGTTCCCAGGAAGACTGCTTTATAGCTGTGCGTGCCGGGGCCGGGCACGAACTTGATCACGGCGGACCCCGACGAGGTTAACTGCGCCGTGCCGATCAGGTGGATGTCGCTGCAGAGCTTGGCCGTGGCGTCGCAAAAGTTCACCTGGCCCGGGACGACGGGAGTGCCGGAAGCAGTGACCGTGGCCGTGAGCGTGACGACAGAGTTTTGCGGAACTGTGGTGACTGTGCTTCCATTGGCGGCGATGGCGAGCGTGGTCGTGGTGCTCGCGATCGGTGGTTGCGCAGCGGCTACGCAGATCACCAGGGGAAGAACCGCAGATACGGCAAAGAATCTCTTCATCAATTGCCCCCTGTACGCGAGCTGACGAGAATGCCTTTCGCCTAGGTTCGGGTCTTGGAGGTGAGGTAGAGCCTTGATTGCGAGAAATGAACTGTTGGTAGTCTATACCACTTGAGGATTAATAAGCGTGCGAATTGCGCGCCGCAGTATGCGGTTTGAATTCGGCCGAGGCAGCTTTGATGCGCCGATCGGCTCGAAATCTTACACTTTACGAAAAGTGCTCCCACCCCTGCGGCGCGAGCGGCTGCGTGCCTTTTGCGGTGACGAGCACGACCGTGGACCTGCTTTTGCCTGCGCGCACCATTTGGCCGATGCGGCTGACCGGAACGCCTGCAATGCGGCGTGGGATGCGTGCAGCGGGCGGCGCAGTGAACAAAAGTTCGTAGTCTTCGCCGCCGTGGAGAGCCTGTTCGAGGGTTGCGCCGGGATGAACCGGCAACGCGGTAGCATCGATTTCGGCGCCGGCGTGAGACTCCGCGCAGAGATGGGCGAGATCCGTGGAGAGCCCATCGCTCAGGTCAATGGCGGAGGTTGCTGCTCCGTTGCGAGCAAGCCATGCACCCTGCGTGATGCGCGGCCGTGGAAACAGATGCGGCGCGACCAGCGGCTGGAGCCTGGCGGGAATTCGTGGAGGTGCGGAGCCCGGCTTGGTTTTGCTTTTTCTCGATTTGGTTTCGGCCCATTGCGCAAGCCTGTCGAAGGCCGCGGCAGCGCCGCCCAGTGTGCCGGTCACGTAGAGCAGATCGCCGGGGCGCGCGCCGGAGCGGAGGAGCGCCTTTCCGCGTTGCACGGCGCCAGCGAGAACGATATCGGCCAGAGCGATGGGCGATTCGGCCAGATCGCCGCCTGCCAGCGGAGTATTAAACTCGCCCGCTAAGTCAAAGAATCCATCCAGAAATCTCTCCAGCCATTCTTTTGTTTCTTGTTTTGGACGAGTTTTTTCGGGACATCTGAAACCAACGCTTTGGGAAGGCCAAGCGATAGGAACGCGGCCACCGGCCGGGAACCCATGGCGGCCAGATCGCTGAGCCCGCGCGCCAGCGCGCGGTGTCCGATGGACTCCGGCGGGTGCCAATCGAGGCGAAAATGACGGCCATCGATGCTGAGGTCGGTGGTTACGGCAAGCTCTTCGTCGGATCTGATCCGCAACAAAGCGCAGTCGTCGCCGATGCCAAGGTTCATGTCCTTTGAAACGATTCGGCTGCGGGTCGTGGCTTGCCCTGCCCGCGTGCGTATTTTCTCGATGAGAGCGAGTTCTCCGGGATGGCCGGTGCGGGCGCGCATGTTTTGAGGATAGGCCACGCGGTTCGGGGATTGCGGCTGGCGTCTGCGATGGGTCTGGCCAGGAGGCACAGCGCTGGGGGGATGGGTGACAAATAACAGGTTGGGATGGTTTGCAGCGGCGATGCAGTGGCGCGTGACAAAGGTTGGGTGGAACCGTCCTTTTTTCCCTGCACGGAAGGGTTATTGCCGGAACCGGGGGAGCGTGATCCAATGCTTGTGGTTTCGTCTCACAATTTTCCGGCCGTGTATATCCAAACTGAAGCCATGAACGAAGTGAATCAACAAGATCCGAGTGTCGCACCCCCCGGCGGCGATTCTGCCGGCTCGGATAATCATATTCCCGTCTCGACTTTCGAAGTCGTTCCCTACGGCGAACGCACGAATGAGCAGGAGTTGTACTCGTTCCGTGAAGCCATGGAACCTCCACTCGTGGAACCGGAAGCGAAACAACAACAACAACAACAACATCATCATCATCATCAACAGGCGAAACCGGCTCCGCCGGCAAAGCTGCTGGCCGCCATTGGGATCTCGATATTAGCCGCGGTGATCGCGTATACCTTGTATTCGTTCATCGGCATGAAGCCGAACGTTTCCTATCTCGATCTTGGCAGCAGGCGTTTCGATCCAGCCGGATTGAGCGGCCGTTTGATCACACGCTGGTCGACGAGCGGGTCGTACCAGTTATACCTCGACCCAATCGGTCCGAACAATGCAGCCAATTTTGCGGCCGTGGCGGCCGATCCGCCGCGCCAGATTTCGTTTACGATCCGCCTGCTGGACGCGAAAGGTCTTGTCGCGTGCCAGAAGCAGATTCTCTTTCCCGCACCCGTTCCGCTGACGCAGGACGATAGTAATGCCGCGCCGCCGCAAGCACCAAATCAGAGCGCAACCGGCGACACTCGAGAGAATATGACGGGTGAAAACGGGCAGATTTCGGAGATCGACATAAGAGGCCCGCTGCCCTGTCCGGAGAAAGCGTTCGCAAACTTCAAAACGTGGGACTTTACCGCCGATTTTCCCACTGCTGCCGAGGAGGACGAATGGCATCGGCAGGAGAAAACCGCGAATGTGAGGAACCATAGCGGCAGCGCAGCCGTGCGGGTTCGGACTGAGCGCCTGTCCGGACCGATTGAAGGCGACGACGTGATCGTTGGGGATAACCCCTCGCACGGCACCGTTGAAACCAGTGGCGGACGCGTGTTTTTTCTGGGTGCTGGGGAGCGCAATCTTACCGCCGAGTGGCAGGTGTTTCCCGCAGCCATTCACTTCCGCTGCGATAAGAACGGCTTCTGCCTTCTGACCCGCGCCAGCTCGAGCGTGACGCTGCAGGCGCGGCTGTTGAAATAGCCAAGCCAGCTTGTAGCCAGTAGCTTGTAGCTTTCACCATGCAATGCGTGCCGGGTTCACCAAACGGGGCAAAGCCGAAGCTACAGGCTACGAGCTACAGGCTGCCGGCTGGATGGCTGGCCATCGCTCGATCCGCTGTTACCATGATTGCAATGCACGTTCTTTCCGCAGCCGAGATGCAGGCTTGCGACCGCGCCACCAGCGAGCGCTTCGGTATTCCTTCCATTGAACTGATGCGGGCGGCTTCGTCGGCAGTGGCGACGTTTGCGCGTCGCGAGTATTCGCGCGCGCATCGCGTCACCGTGCTTTGCGGCACCGGTAACAACGGCGGCGACGGCATGATGGCTGCGCGGCAGCTTGCCGACGCCGGACTTGATGTGACAACGATTCTGCTCGGCTCGCCGGAGAAGCTCCGCGGCGATGCGGCCGCGGCCTGGAAAGAACTGAACTATCCGATGCGAGGTGCGGTGCATGTGGCTGCGGCTGCCGCGGATCTGGAAAAGTGCAATGACGCGCGTGGCGCGGATTTGATTGTCGACGCAGTGCTCGGGACCGGTTTTAAGCCGCCGATGAAAGGCATGGCGCTGGCTGCGCTTGAGTGGATGAGCAAGAGTGCAGCGCCGGTTCTGGCAGTGGATTTGCCCTCCGGCTGGCCAGCCGATGAAACGGCCGCGACGATTGCCGGCCCGGTTTTTCCTGCCGACGCCGTGGTTACATTTACCGCACCCAAGCCGGCGCACCTGTTTGGACATTTAACGCGGCGCTGGGATCAACCAATTGTCGTGGCGCCGATCGGCTCGCCGGATGCGGCGATTGTCTCTTCGCTCGGCACTGGATTGGGCCGGTTCGTCTCTCGCTCTGGTGCAAGCGCCGCGCGCTGCCAATGCCAACAAGGGAAACTTCGGTCATGTGCTCGTGGTGGGCGGCTCCTTTGGCTGGGTCGGGGGAAAGACCGGAGCGCCTTCGATGACTGCTCTGGCTGCGTTGCGCGCCGGTGCTGGCCTGGTGACCGCGGCTGTTCCCGCGCCGGCGCTGCCGGTGGTCTCGTCGCTCGCCCCCGAGTTGATGACCTGGCCGCTTGCAGCCACGGAGGCGGGCCAGATTGCCGCGAAGAACCTTAATGCCGCACAGATGTCCGCGCTCACCGCGGGAAAAACCGTGCTCGCCATCGGACCGGGAATGGGACAGAGCGCGGAGACCGCAAGGTTCATGGCAGGGCTGCTCGCCAAGACAAAGATGCCGGCTGTGATCGATGCCGACGCGCTGAATATTCTTGCCACGAAGCCGGTCGTGCTGGGAAAGCTGGCAAAGAACCGCACGCTTGTGCTCACGCCGCATCCGGCAGAGATGGCGCGGCTCCTCGGCAGCAGTACCAGCGAGGTTCAGGGTAACCGGCTGGGGACGGCGCGCACGTTTGCGCAGAGCCTCGGCGTGACGCTGGTGCTCAAGGGCGCACGCACACTGATCGCGCATCCCGATGGCCGCGTGGCGGTGAACACCAGCGGCAATCCTGGCATGGCGAAGGGAGGCAGCGGCGACCTGCTGACAGGACTGATCGCTGGCCTGCTGGCGCAATACCCCGAAGATCCGGCCCGCGCCGTGGAGGCTGCCGTTTATCTGCACGGGTTAGCTGCGGATTTGGCTGTGCGCGAGGGCGATGAGCATACGATTCTGGCCACGGATTCGCTCGCCTACCTTGCGCAGGCATTTCGATCACGCAATCATCGCATTGCCGCAGATGGCGGGAACGGGTATGTTTGGTTGCAGGGGTATTGCATGGAGCAGTCGAAGGGGTACGCAGCACAGTAGAAGTGCATGAACCAAGAGGCCCGCATGAGAGTTGCCGAAGAGGATCGCGAATGAGTAACCCCGCCGCGGCTGCGGAAGGCAGAATGTACGAGTTCACCACGCAGAGCGGGGCGGATACGGTTGCCGTGGGCCGTAAGCTGGCTGAGCTGCTTGCGCCGCCGCAGTTGCTGCTGCTCATTGGCGAACTGGGTACGGGAAAGACCACGCTGGTTAAGGGAATCGCGCAGGCGCTCGACGCCGCCGAGCCCGACGAAGTGACCAGTCCCACCTTTACGCTCATCCACGAATTCGACGGAGCGCGCGAGGGCAAGCCGGTGAAGCTCTATCACCTCGACGTCTATCGCCTGGAGAGCGAGCGCCAGCTTGAGACGCTCGGGCTGGATGACTTGCTCACCCCGGACGCGCTGGTCCTGGTGGAGTGGGGCGAGAAGTTCAAGAGTATTCGCAAGCGCGCCACGGGAGAGATCGTCATCGCGTCCGAGGGCGGCGATACGCGCAAAATCACGGTGACGCTGAAAGAGCCGCGGGTCAGCGTGTGAGCGAGCCAGCAGCCCGGATCTTACTCGGACAATAGGAGCCTTTGGAGCTACTCGCGTGTGATCGAGTAGCCCTTGGCCGCCAATAGCTTCAGCACGCCATCATCGCCAGGCAGGTGCCCGGCACCCACGGCCACAAACTCCGTGCCGCCGGAGTCGAGCATCTTGGACAACTGCTCGGCCCAGGTCTTGTTTCTCTGGACGATCAGCAGCTTATACAGGCCGGGATACTTCTGCTTGAACTCAGCGTTTTCCAATTTTGCAATCGTTACAACGTCACCCTTGATCCACGCTGCCACGATCTTGTTTGTGTCCTCGGTTGCGTGGTCCAACTCTTCGAGAGAAACATGCAGCACCATCACTTGATCCGCTTCGCTCATGTCGGCAAAGAAGTGGATCTGCTGATCGAGCGTTTCCAGGCCATCCACGGTTTTGCCGGTCGCCTGCCACTCGTGAGCCAGCGTCATGTCTACGCCCGACTCAGGCGTGTATCCCGCCTTCATCAGGGGTAAAACGGAAACCATCAGCATGGCCGCCCATGGGCGCAGAGGCTCCAGCGCCGATTCTCCGGGAATCCCCATCTGCTGAAGAGCGGAATCCAGCTTTGCCAGATCTTCCTTGCTGATTTTGGTTGAAAGCGGATGCTCGCTGTCAAAGCCGTACTGGAGCAAGAGTGCCTGCGCCGCGGCCTTATCGTCCACATTGCTCACTTCTTCCACCAGTTTGCTGCTCGCAGCCAGCCCCGCTTTCACTGGCGCGCTTTCCCAATCCACATTGGGCTTCATCATGTGGATCGTGCCCAGCAGGTATATGGTTCCATGAGCACTTTTGATCTTCCATATCGCCGGCGTAGCCTCGGCCGGCGCCGAAACCACCACCGGCGTATGCGCTTCGCTCTCGTGGGAAGCTGGAGTTGACTGGCCTTGAGCCTGGATTCCACAACCTGTAGCCGCCGCCATCAGCGCAGCGAATCCCGCGAACTGCTTTATCTTCTTCGACATGATCTTTCTCCTCGTTCCATTTTCTTTATGGATGGAACTTCTTCTGCGAGCTGTTGACGATGCGCCAGGTGAACCTTGCTCATTGTACGGGGAAAATGGCAACTGCTTTGGGATTGTGAATCCCTGGTCTCCTTCTCAACCTCTCGCCGCTCCTGATACAAGTTCATCAGAGCTATGAACCGCATTCCTTTCGATCAAGTTCACGAAACGCTTGCCGCCGTACTCCGCAAGCTCGGATTCGCAGCAGATCGCGGCGGAACCTGTGCGCGGCTCTTTGCCGAGACTACACGCGACGGCGTCTACACGCATGGCATCAACCGTTTTCCGCGCTTTGTAAAGACCATTCGCAATGGCTGTGTCGATCCGGTGGGCGAGGCAGCAGCGACGACACGCAAGGGAGCGCTCGAACGGTGGGATGGACACAAGGGGCCTGGTAATCTGAACGCGCTCGCTGCGATGGAGCGTGCGATTGCGCTTGCACGGGAGCATGGCATCGGTTGCATCGCGATGGGCAACACCAATCACTGGATGCGCGGCGGCACGTATGGCTGGCAGGCGGCTGAGGCCGGCATGATCGGCATCTGCTGGACCAACACCATGCCCAACCTGCCGCCATGGGGCGGAGTAGAGCCTGTGATCGGCAATAATCCGCTCGTAATCGCCGTGCCGCGCGCTGCGGGGCCGGTCGTGCTCGACATGGCGATGTCGCAATTCTCCTATGGCGCGCTCTCAAGCTATCGGCGGCGCGGCGAATTGCTGCCCGTAGACGGTGGCTTTGACGCGGACGGTAATTTGACGCGCGATGCGGCGGCGATCGAAAAATCGTGGCGGCCGCTGCCGATTGGCTATTGGAAAGGGTCGGGGCTCGCCGTAGTGCTCGACATGGCTGCCGCCATCATGGCGATCGGCCGCGCCACACACCAGATCTCGACCGATCCACTGCTCGAATCCGGTATTTCGCAGATGTTTCTGGCGCTCGATCCGGCGGCGTTTGGGCCCGCCCCGCACCTGGATCAGATTGCCGATGAGGTGGTCGCTTCATTGCACAACACCCGGCCGGTTGCGCCTGGAACTACAGTGCGCTATCCCGGCGAACAGACGCTGCGCATCCGCGAGGAAAATATGCGGCTCGGCCTGCCTGTTGAGCCTGCGGTATGGGAGAAGATTCTGGCGATGTGAGGGGTGAACATTATGAGCTTAAAGACCATGAGTGGCTGGTCCACTGGAGCGCGGAAATGGAGGTGTGCCTAGCTTGGCCCAACACCCCGCACAGTTGCCACACCGCCGCCGCCCAATGCGATTAGTTCGAATCCGTCTGGACCATGATATTGCCAACCCTCATAGCCGCCCGAGTTATTGAAAACTTCGAGACATGTGCCGCATTCGAACTCCAAAGCCAGATCTGCGGGACTCTCGCGAACCGTAATCTTCACCACGACGCCGGAGAGGAGCTTCAGGGCTTCCTCCTGTGCGTCCAGTGCTGCTGGAAGTCCAAATTTCTGTTCATGATCAGCATGCCCGAGACAAATGTGACCTTTGGCAAAAACCCTCCAAGGGCAGCTGATATTTAAGCTAGCTTTGTTTTCGAAACGAAATGTCCAAGATTCCGGCGCGCATTTTTCGACGCCGGTACAGTTCAATCCAATCAGGCTTTCCTCAAACTGCCTTTGAACCTCCGCGTAGCTGATTCTGGCCGTATAGACAACCATATAGACCTTCTCAGAACCCCATGATGTTGTAGCCGCAATCGACGTAGATGGTTTCGCCGGTGACAGCGCTGGCCAGATCGCTGGCGAGATAGAGGGCCGTGCCTCCCACTTCGCTCTGGTCGACATTGCGGTGCAGCGGCGCGCGCTCGGCGTGTGCTTTGAGCATGTCGCCCAGTGCGCCCACGCCGCGCGCTGCCAGGGTCTTAATGGGCCCGGCGGAGATGGCGTTTACGCGGATGTTTTTCGGTCCCAGTTCGAAGGCAAGATAGCGCACGCAGGATTCGAGCGACGCTTTGGCCAGAGCCATGACGTTATAGTGCGGTACCACTTTTTCGGCGGCGTAGTAGGTAAGGGTGATGATGCTGCCGCCTTCGGTCATCAAGGGCAGTGCGCCGCGGCTCACCGCGACAAGCGAGTAGACGCTCACGTCGTGCGCGATGCGGAAGCCTTCGCGGCTGGTGTTGATGAACTCGCCTTTGAGGTCCTCGGCGGGCGCGTAGGCGATGGCATGCACCAGGATGTCGATCTTCGCGTACTTTTCCTTGAGGGCGGCAAAGAGGGTTGCGATCTCCTGGTCGTTTGAAACATCGCACTGGAATCCGCTAGCATTGCCGAGCTCGTTGATCAGGTCCTCGGCTTCGGCCTTCATGCGCTCGTTCTGGTAGCAGATGGCGAGGGCCGCGCCAGCCTCATGGAGTTTCTGGGCGATGCCCCAGGCGATGGAGCGCTTGTTGGCCAGTCCAAACACAACGGCAGTCTTGCCCGCCAGATTGATCATGCGTTGAAAGTTCCTCCGAGATTGAATCCAAAAGGGAAGCGGCGGAGCTGCGCGCCAACTGTCAGAATATCAGAGCGATTCCTGAACTTTGCTGCGCCGAGTAGCTTCCGGTTTGCCGGTAACCCACCGCAATCCGGATTCTGGGGCGAAACCGATCAACCTTTGTCGTTTAAACTCGATCTGAAACGGCAGGTGATTCTAAGCGATGATCGGCCTCCTCGTACTCGCTTTCTTCATCATTCTGGTCTGCTCTTCATGGCTATTGATACAGAAAATCGCCTCACTTAACGCGCGATGGCAATATTGCATCGCTGTGCCACTTATAGGTTTCGTCATCTTGGTTCCGCTCCAGCTTTACTCCGGCTATTCACTCGCCTCGGCTTGGGGGCCAGCAGTCATTCCTATCGCCGCTTGCTTCGCCACTGTCGCCCTGATGGTTATGGTGTGGCACAAGAACCGCAAAGCATTCTACGTGAGTCTTGCGGTCTTACTTTCCTTTGCGGTCGGGAGCTGTTTAAGCTGGTCGCTCCTGCTGCTTGACTTCTTGTTCCACGCATCAGCTGCACATGCCCCGGAAGAGCGGATCTCGCCGATTGCCTCCTACCAAATCGTCCAAGACTTAGGCATATGGGGTGGTGCCCCTCCAACCTACAGCTACGAAATATATGAGAATCCGCGCGGACTGCCGTTTGTCCAGAAGAAAGTGGCCGTCGGTCCGGTCCCGTGCGGAAATAGTTCGGATGCCGATAGCTTGCTCATAGAGCCAGAAGCAAATGACCAAATCGTGTTGGTGTCATGCAGAAAACCTAAACCTGGGTTCAGCCCGATTCAGATTCCACTCGATCAATGAATTTATGCGCACTCCCTGGTGGGGGCTGGAAACCTGCCATTCGATCGCACAGGGCTGTTGTTCCTCAGCAACATGCGCTGACATGACGTGAGGGGTCGCTTACCCGCCAAGATCGATCAGTTCCACATGCCCTACGGGCCGGCCGAGGAAACGCGAGCCGAGGCGCTCGAACTTATCCACGGAATCGGTGGCGAAGCAGCGAATTTCGGTCTTCCCGGACGTGCTTTTGGGCGCATCCGCGACGCGACCGTTGAATATCTCCGCCGCTGCCTGTGCGGCTGCTTCGGCGGAATCGATCACTTTTACGCCGGGACGCACCGCACGTTCGATTAACGGCCGCAGTAATGGATAATGCGTGCAGCCGAGAACCAGAACGTCCTGCCTCATTCCCCTCGCCGCGGCTTCGGAACGCAGTTCGTTCACGTAAATGTCGATCACCTCGGCGGTCACGGGATGGTCCGTCCATCCCTCCTCGACCAGCGGCACCAGCAGTGGACATGCTTTTTCCATGGCCCGCAATCCGCGTGCTTCGCAGGCGACAGCGTATGCGTGGCTGTGCACCGTGGCTTCAGTGGCGATCACCAGCACGTCGCCTGTGGTGGAAGCCTGGCGCGCAGCCATGGCCCCCGGCTCGATCACTCCGAGGACCGGGACCGGCACTGCGTCCTGAATCGCGTCGAGCGCAAGGGCGCTGGCGGTGTTGCAGGCAATCACGAGAAACTCCGCGCCCTGCTCGCGTACGAGGAACTGCGCACTCACGGCGGCGTAGCGCGCGATGGTGCGGCGCGATTTGGAGCCGTAGGGCAGCCGCGCCGTGTCACCGAGAAAGGCAAAGCGCGCGCGCGGCAACCGGTCGGCGAGCGCGCGCAGAACCGTCAGGCCGCCGAATCCGGAATCGAAGACGCCGATGGTGGGAGTTTTGGTTGATTGCGGATGCGTGGTCACGGTTGCGTTCTCCCGGTCAGCGCCGAATCGGCGGCAAGGTAGGTGCGCGTCAGATCCGCGTGGCCGGCTAAGCTCGCGCGTGGCTGCCCATCCACCAGAAATCGCACTTCGGCGACGCGCGGCAGGTTGGCCTTGAGCGTTCCGCAGATGGAACGAATCGTCAGCGTTTCGGTTTCGATGCCCGAAGGATGGCCGGCGGCAAAGGCGCCAGTCAGATTCACCACCGCCAGTTCCGGCGAAGCGGTTGAAGTCCTTCCGCCGGCAACGGGCAAAAGAAACACTTGCGCGATGGAACTGGCTCCTCCGGGAACCGGATGCGTGGCGCCGGGCTCGGCATCGAGATCGAATAGCTTGCCGAGTACGGCCCGCGCCCGCGCCTCGGGATTCTCAGGCAGCGGTAACGTGAGAGTGCGCGGCTCAATGGAGTTGTCCGCGTCCACGGCCACCATCAGCGTTGTCTGTTCGGCTGGAGCGACCTGTGGCGCCTGCGTTGGCGCGGCAACTTCGCCGCGGAGCAGTCGTTCATGCGCGCGGCGTAACTGGTTCCACAGGACAGCACTCATGACGGCAGAAGTTACGAGCAGGATCACAACCAGCACGACTTGATGGCGAGGAATCATGGCTGTCGCCCCCCCCCGAGCTCCGCACCATCGGCTCGCCATTCCACCAACGCAGCTGCCAGCGCGTCCAGTACCTTGGATTCGAAGCCGGAGTTGTCCGAGGCGTCCTGCGATGGCTGTATTGCAATTTCAACCGCGACAGCGGGGCAGGTCATGCTGTCCACCGTGGTGAGCGGCGCGCGGCCGAGCGTCACCGTAACGCCGGCCTGCGTGAGAGCCGAGTTCAGTACCCCGGCAAAAGCCATGCTGCGCCGGATCGATGCCGACTGCGCGGTTCGCCACGGCGACAAGCCTGTGTGCCTCGCGGCGGGAAGGGAAGAGAGAAACAGATGCACGGCGGGCAGGTTCTCTCCGCTGGCTTCTGCCGCGTGCAAATCGAGGCAGGCCGCGGCGCTGGCGTGATTGGCAATTTCCGCGCGCCGATCGGCGTCGAGGTTCGCGTCCGACTCGCGCGTCGTGACGACGTAGATGCCACGCGCCATGAGCAGCGACCGCAGTTTGACGCTCAGGGACAAAGTAATGTCTTTTTCTGTCTGGTTACCGATTTTTGCGCCGGGGTCATTGCCGCCGTGGGCAGCATCGAGGACGATGACGAAGCGGGGCGTCTCAGGAGCCGGCGGCGCCTGACCGAGGGCGATAGATTGGCATGCTGCCGCGACGGCGACTAGCAGCCAAAGCGGCGGTCCTAAAGCACCCACACGCTACGCTCCTGGATTGCGGCGTGCATCGCATCGGGAGCAAGGTCCAATTCACCGGGCCACGTCACAGCACCGTAATCCAGCCGCACCTGCGCAAACAGAGACGGTTCGGCAAGCGCGGCAAACACGCCCGCATCAGGCGAATGCACCATGCGCGACAAATCGACCGTTCCCGTCAGGCCGTCGGCAAAGGCAACGCGCAGCCGGAATCCTGAGAGTACCTCAACAGCCGTGACGCGCCAAGGCGAACGGGGTGTGGCCTCCGTAGTCAAGGGAGCGGAAGGATCTTCATTGGTTGTTGATTCAGCACGCATAGTTCCCAATCTTGCCTGAGCTCTTCGCGGTGTAGTTGAGCCCATTCCAACACAAGCGCCATTGCACGGTTTGGCAAACTGCCGCGGATGACCCCGAACGTCTCAATCTCGATCAGGGCTTCGAATTCAGCATAGAGCACGTGAAAGTGCGGCGGAGCATGATCTCCGAAGTACATCTGAATCAAGATCCCGTAGAACCTGCTGATCGTCGGCATCGGTTTCCCCGACTTCTTCTGCCCTGCAAGTAGATTACTTCCGATGCGCGATCTTAGTCCAACGCATATATGGTCAAGCCGCTCAGCAGCTTGGGATAGAAGTCGGTGGATTTCTGCGGCATCACGTCGCCCGCAAACGCCACTTCGCGCAGTTGCTCCATGGTGACGGGATTGGTCAGGAAGGTTACGTCGGCCTCGCCGTTGCGCACTTGCTCCACGGCATCGCCGGCGTCGCGCAAATAGCGGATGTTGGTCTGCTCGCGCACTTTTTCGGCGTCCAGGCCCAGCAGCCGGTCGAGAACGATGGTATGCAACTGCGTGAGGTCGAGTTGCCGCTGGCGGTCGGGGACATCGGCGAGCGCCTTCGCCATGGCTTCGGGTTTGGTGCGCAGCAAAAAGTCGCCGGTGCGCGTGATGGCGATGAAGGCCGTGCCTTTCTGATTCTTCAATTTGCCGATGTAGCTCTGCGCGTCGCCCTGCGCAAGCGTTTCGACGGTGAAGAGCTCTTCGGCCCTGGAGCGAAACGCCGCCGCGTCGAAATTTGCAAGACTGTGCACGACGCGGTGCGTGGGCAGAATCACCAGGCCGTCCGAATCCATGTTGACAAAGGTCATCATCACGGCTGCTTCAGGGTAGGCTGGTTGCGGCAGGCCGGTTGCGCTCAGTTCCGGCTGTGCGGCGGCGTGCTTGTGCTCTTTGGCGTAATTGAGGGCGGTTTCGTAGCGATGGTGGCCGTCGGCGATAATCAGTCGTTTGTCGGCCATCGCCGTTGTCAGTTGGTTGATCAGTGCTGGATCGCTGATGCTCCAAACGCGATGCAGAACGCCGTATTCGTCGGTGACTTCGCCGGAAGGCGAGCCGTAGCCGGTGCAAATGGCATGCTCAGACCGCGTTCTGTCCGGGCCGACTGTGCCGGCCACATTGCAATCGTAGAGAGTTTTCTCTACGCTTCCGGAGGGGTCTGAGTAGAGCATGAAGATCTGCCCGAAGTGTGCGCGCGTGGCCCTAAGCAGGTTCAGCCGGTCGCTCTTGGGTTTGGAAAGCGTCTGTTCGTGCCGGAAAACCACATTCTCCGAATAGTCGTGCAGCTTTCCGAGTGCAATAAAGCCGCGGCGCTCCTTTATGGCATCGCTGCCGGGAACGCGGAAACGCTGTGCATACGCGAAGACGCAAGGCTCGTGTTCCTGCTTGAGTACGCCTTGGTCGCGCCAGGCGCGAAAATCCCGCGCGGCCCGCGTATAGACGTTTTCGCCCTTATCGGCGTCAAATAACTCAGGCAGTCCCAGGATGATTCGGACCAGATTGTAAGGGCTGCGCTGGTAGTAAGCCTGCTGCATGGCCGGTGAAATCTTGTCGTAGGGCTGGGTAACCACGTCGTCCAGCCGGACTGCGGACGGGTTGTAGCGCCAGGCGCGAAAAGGATAAATGCGAGCCATGAGGAAGGTCGTGCTCCGCCGTAAGAAGGTGGTGCCACCCCGCCAAGCCGTTTCCGGCTGGTACTTTCCGGGGTGTTCAGGCTTGATTGTATCCCAGCGATCTGACGTAACTGGAAGGCGGTCCCGGGGCTGGTTCCGATGTGGTACTATCTCGTTCTACCTCCTTGGTGCCGCATGACTGAGCATCCCCACAAGTCCGTGATCCCAAAAGGGGGCTGGAATCCTTCAAGGGTTTGCTGCCGCTTGTTTTTTGGCGTGGCGATCGCGGTTCTGTGCATGGCGCGGGGGTGGGGCCAGGAAGACCAGCTCAATCGCATCCACGTTGAGCCTCCGTCGGCCAATTCCCCGGCGCCCGCCGAGCCGAAAGGAGCGGAAGCGGCTCCTGAAACCGGCTCCAACGCGATGCGCATTCATCCGGGCTCGTTCATTCGCGCCAACGTGGATCTGGTGCTGGTTCCCATCACGGTCACCGATCCGCTGAACCGCCTGGTCACAGGACTCGAACAGCAGGATTTCAAAATCTACGAGAACAACAGCGAACAGAAGATTTGGAGTTTTGCTTCCGAAGACGCGCCGGTTTCGATCGGCATCATCTTCGATCTTTCAGGATCGATGACCTCCAAGCTGATTCGCGCGCGCGAGTCGATCTTGCAATTCATCAAGACGTCCAACCCGCAGGACGAGTTCTTCGTCATCGGCTTTAACGACCGGCCGGAGCTGATCGAGGACTTCACCGATTCGGTGGAGAAGATTCAGGCGCGGCTGGCTACGGTGCACGCCGAGCATCGCACGGCGCTTCTCGACGCTGTTTATTACGGCATCGCCAAGATGAAGGACGCTCACCACCAGCGCAAGGCGCTACTCGTGGTCTCCGATGGCGGCGACAATCGTTCGCGCTACACCGAAGGCGAAGTACGCGCTGCGGTGCGTGAGGCCGATGTGGAGATTTATTCCATCGGCATCTTCGATCCCTACGCGCCTACGCCCGAAGAGCGCACCGGTCCGCAACTGCTCGATGACATCAGCACCGCCACCGGGGGCCGCATGTTCCGCGTGGACGACGTGGACGAGATGAGCGACATCGCCGAGAAGATATCCACCGAGCTGCGCAATCAATATGTAATCGGCTACAAGCCCAAGAACCTGAATCGCGACGGCAAATGGCGTAAAGTGAAGGTGAAGGTCAGTCCTCCTCCGGGACTGCCTCCGTTATCGGTTTATGCTCGCACCGGGTATTATGCGCCATTGCAGTAAAGCGGCTTTGGCCGCGATCCTCATCACATCGGGTCTACTGTTGCCTGCTCAGCAGGCTCCTGCGAGCGCATCCACTGCCCAATCTCCGGCGCTCACGCAGGATACCGATCCTGTCCGCTCGCCGGACGCATTGCCGGGCGCGCCTCCGCCGGGAATCTTGCACAAGGAAGGTGAAGGCTACCTGCTTCACGCCGACGTGGAGGAGGTGGTGCTCAATGTTACCGTCCTCAATGACACGCAACCGGTCGACAACCTGACAAAGAGTGACTTCCAGGTTTTTGAAGACGGCGTTCAGCAGAACATCATCAGCTTCCAGCACACGGATGTGCCGGTCTCCATGGGCCTCGTGATCGACAACTCGGGCTCGATGTACCGCAAGCGCCCTTCGGTGAACAAGGCCGCGCTCGATCTTATCCTTGCTTCTAACAAGCAGGACGAGGCGTTCGTCGTCAACTTCTCCGATGAAGCCTTTATCGACTGCGACCTTACTTCCGATATCGGAAAGCTGCGCGAAGGCTTGTCGCACATTGACTCGAAGGGTGGCACGGCTCTTTACGACGCCGTGTCTGCCTCGGCAGACAAGTTGGCCGCCGACGCCAAGCGCCCCAAGCAGGTGCTGGTTATCATCACCGACGGCGACGATAATGCATCCACCGATACGCTGGAACAGACCATCACCAAAGTGCAGCATCTTTCCGGTCCGATGATTTATTCCATTGGGCTGCTGTTTGGCGATGAGTTGAGCCGCTCTGAAGTGCGCCAAGCGCGCCGCGCGCTTGAACTGCTCTCCCAGGAGACCGGAGGCAAAGCATACTTTCCCCGCTCCATCGAACAGGTGGATGAGATCGCCGCCGAGGTGGCGCGCGACATTCGCAGCCAGTACACGATTGGCTACCACTCGACGAAGCCGGCGTCAGAGCCGGGATTTCGCAAGGTCGAAGTGACGGCCGAGGCGAAAAGCATGGGCAAGCTGACGGTGCGCACCCGCACAGGATATTTCCCTTCAGTGAGACCGGCGGCGCAACGAGCCGCAATTTCAAGATAAGGACGCAGGATGGGCGACGAGACCGAACGCAAATCGCAACTGGAGCAGCTGGACCGGCTTAAGGCCATGGGTGAAAAGGCCTACGACGATATGTACGAGGCCCCCCATTTTCCAAGTGGCGCGACGGCCTGCTACAGCGATGCCAAAGAGTGCTTTTATGACGCCATCGGGCTTGCGCGGCGTCTCGGCATGGAAGAAGAAGTGAGCGCGCTCGAAAAGCGCCTGGCGCACATCAAGGCCGTCTTTCGTGGGCAGTTTACGTAGGCTTGCGGGCCGCAAACTCATGCTGGCTTTTGCAGCGGAATGGGGACCGTGCCCGGGACCAACACCGGCCGCCTCGCCGCCCACGCGACTAGCGCCACTCCCACCACCACGGCTCCGGCGCTGGCCAGTTGAGCATTCGACAATCCCCAAAGAACCTTGGGGTTGCGGCGGATAAATTCAACCAGAAAGCGGGCTGTGCCAGCCAGCGCGAAGTACTGGCCGAGAATCGAGCCCACCGGGTGCGGTTTGCCGGCGCGCCACCAAAGGTATGCGCCGATCACAAGGCCAGCCGCTAACTCATAGAGCGGCGTGGGGTAAACCGGATGGAAGACCGGCTCGATGCCGCGCGGAAACGCCATGCCCCAGGGGTGAAAGGTAATTCCGAGCAGGTGCACGGGCTTGATCTCAATGCCGTAGCAACCATCGCCCGAAAGGAAGCAACCGATGCGCCCGATGCCGTAGCCGATCGCCGCGGCGGGGGCACACAGATCCAGCGTGCGCAGCGCTCCGATCTTTGCGCGAACACCTTGCAGAACCAGCGCGAGGGTGCCGAAGGTCAATCCACCGTACCAGGCAAATCCTGCCGTGTCCCACAAAACACGCCAGTGCTCGACTCTGAATTCGTCTGGAGAGTCCAGCACATGCCACAACTTGGCGCCCACGATCCCCGCTACGAGGGCAAAGGCCACCATGCCGACCGCATCGGCCGAGATCCCCTCCCGTTTGAACCCGCGATCCACCACAATGGCGGCAGCCACGGTGGCACACCACAACATCAATCCGAATGTGGGAATGTTGAGCGATGCAAGATGAATGAAGGGAAACATTGCTCTTTCCAGTATAGACGCGCGACGGTTGCAAATCGACTCACCCGCTGCCGCCGATTACCGGCGATCCCGGCCCAGGAATTTGCACATGCGGACACAGGGCTTTTGGGGCGATACTGGGACCATGGCAAGCATGGCAGCTCAGGGCCTTGAAGTCCTCTATTCCCGCCAGCAGATTGCCGACCGCGTCGCCGAAATGGGCGCCGAGATCGCTCGCGACCTGAATGGCGAGCCGCTGGTCATGGTCGGCGTGCTGAAGGGAGCTGCGTTTTTCCTCGCCGACCTGTCGCGCGCGATTCAGGCCGACGCCACCTTCGATTTCGTAGCCGTCTCGAGCTACGGCAAAGGCCAGCGGTCGTCGGGAGCCGTTAAGGTCATCAAGGATCTCGACCAACCCATCGAAGGCAAGAACGTGCTTGTGGTCGAGGATATTCTCGACACCGGCCTCACGCTCGCCTATCTGCGCAAGCTCTTTCAGCAACATCGTCCCAAGTCTCTGCGTATTGCCGCGCTGCTCGACAAGCCATCGCGGCGCATCGAAAAAATCGAGGCCGACTATGTGGGCTTTTCCATCCCAAACCTGTTTGTTGTAGGGTACGGAATGGATTTTGCCGAACGCTATCGCAACCTGCCCGACATCTGCCTGATGCCGCCGGACAATTCTTGATCGGGCCTTTAACGGCGGGTCCAGAATAGGGCCTGAATCAATAGTCCTGGTGCACGATGGCCCAGACTGGCATAGGCTCGAACCGATTTAGCTTCGTTCCCTTTGCCCTGGACACGCGTGCGACGTATACTCTCATCCCGGAACCGGATCAGCCGTTTCAAGCGGCGGTCCTGCGTATGCAAGGAGCTCGGTTTCAATGAAGACGATTCCTATCCAGGAAACAGACCTGGAATTTGATTATGGTACGTTCGATTCTGCTGCCTTTACCGCAACGACTCTCTCGAGTTGGCAATCTCTCGCTGGCGTGATCGATCACGCGCTGCTCAAGCCTGATGCCACGCGCAAACAGATTGAAGAGCTCTGCGCCGAGGCGGCTCGCTACCATTTTGCCTGCGCCATGGTGAACCCCGTCTGGGCGTCGCTCGCGGTGCGCGTGCTTGCCGGCACAGGCATCCCAACGGGAGTCGTCGTTGGCTTCCCGTTTGGCGCGGCGCTGGTTTCTACGCTGAAGCAGGAGGCCATGGTGCTTGCCCGGCTGGGCGTGCGCGAATTCGATATGGTGATGCCCATCGGCGCTCTCAAGAGCGGGAACCATTCGGCAGTCACGCACGCGGTTCAGTCAGTCGCTGCCGTAGCCCATAGCGTGGGTGGTGTGCTCAAGGTGATTCTTGAAACCTGCCTGCTCACCACTGAGGAGAAGCTGCGTGCCTCGGAGATCGCGATCCAGGCCGGCGCCGACTTTCTCAAGACTTCGACCGGCTTCTCGACTGGAGGGGCGACCGTGGCCGATGTGGCTCTGCTGCGCGGCGTGGCCGGTGCGCGCTGCGGCATCAAGGCATCGGGCGGCATTCGCAACCTCGATCAGGTGCGCGCACTACTTGAAGCCGGCGCCAACCGCATCGGCGGCTCAGGGTCCGTCGCGATTCTGCGCGAACTGGGAGCGGAATAAAACAGGTTTCAGTGGTCAGATTTAAGCGGCCGCGTCAGGCTCCGTTGCGCATTGGTGTTTCTGTTCCCTGACACCTGAAACCTGATCCCTGACACCTGCGTTATCATTCCCTTCAATACTCTATGAGCGAGACGCCGACACCCCCGCCAGCAGGACCCGAATTCGAGGGCGACTACCGTCCTGCCGCGCCTGCGCATCTGGATCCGGCGAACATCCGCGTTGAACCCGCGGATATGGCGTATTTCATGCGTCTTACCGACGCGCTCAACACCACTCTCGATCTGCAAACGCTCCTCAGCCGTACGGCGGAACTGGTACGCGGTGCGATCCCCTACCGCATCTTCGCCATATTCCTTGTGAATGATCGCACGCACGAACTGCGCATGAGGTTCCAGATCGGCCACTCAGCCGAGGTGGAGCGCACCCGTGTTCCTGTCGGCAAAGGAGTGGTGGGACAGGTGGCGCTTACGCGGCAATCGATCCTGCTCAACGATGTCTCGACGGCGGATTACTACATCAATGCCAATCCCGAGGTGCGCTCGGAACTGGCGGTGCCGCTGATTGCCAAAAACCGGCTCATCGGCGTAATGGACATCGAGAGCGAGCAGTTGGATTTCTTTCGCGAAGAACACCTGAACGTGCTCACCTTGACGGCTTCGCGCATCGCGCAGGCGATCGAAAACGCGCGCTTGTATGCGCGCGTCTCGCGCCAGGCGCGGATGCTTGAAGTGTTGAACGAGATTGCTGTCGAGCTGGCGTCGATTCTCGACCTGAATCCGCTGTTCGAGAAGGTGGGGCAGTTGCTGCGGCGCCTTATCGACTACCAGATGTTTTCGATCATGCTGCTCGATGACAAGGGCGAGACGCTGATTACGCGCTATGCCTGGCGATTCGGGTACTCGCATGCGCCCATGCGCCGCATGCCCACGAGCAGCGGACTTGTGGGCGCGGCGGCACGCGAATGGCGGCCCATCAACGTCCCCGACGTGAGCAAGGATCCGCGCTATTTGCCGATGAATCCTGAGACGAGTTCGGAGTTGGTTGTCCCGCTCTTTTATAAGGGCCGCATCATCGGCGTGTTGGACCTCGAACACACGCGCCCGGCGTTCTTCAATGAAGAGCATGAGCGCATGCTCACCACGCTGGCCTCGCAGATTGCCATTGCCATTGAGAATGCGCGGTTGTATCAAGCCGTCCGCCGGCAGGAGAGGCAACTGGAGCGCGACATCGCCATGGCGCGCGAGGTGCAACTGCGCCTGTTGCCGCCTGGGGCGCCTTCGCATCCCCACGCCGAGATGGCCGTGCGCTTTTTGCCCGCGCGCACCATCGGCGGCGACCTCTACGATTTTCTTGAGTACGGGCCCGGCCGCACGGCGATCGTGCTGGGCGACGTGAGCGGCAAGGCCGCGCCGGCGGCGCTCTTCGCGGCCCTGGTGAGCGGCATCATGCGCGCGGCCGCGGCGCAGCAGCCCGATCCGGCGCAGATGCTCACGCTGCTCAACGATGCTCTGCAGGAACGCAAGCTCGACTCACAGTACGTGACCATGCTTTTCGTGCTCTGGAATGATGAGAATCAGACCTTGCAGGTGGCCAATTCCGGCGCCGTGCAGCCGGTCTTCTGCCGCGCCGGCCAATCTGTGCCGGTCAAGGCCGAGGGATTTCCGCTGGGCATGTTCCCCGACGTTTCTTACGAAGAGCTGAGCGTGGCTACACAGCCCGGTGACGCAATCGTCTTCGTCTCCGATGGGATTCTGGACGCCGAAAACGAGAAAGAGGAGATGTACGGGCAGGAGCGATTGGGCGACTTGCTCTGCGCGCACCGCGATCTTCCCGCCGCCGAGATTGCCGAAGCCATCCTGGCCGATGTGGCGCGCTTCCAGGGCAGCAAAGACCGTTTTGACGACGAGACGATCATTGTGTTGCGCGTGCGCTAAGAGATTCAGTTGTAGATACGAAGCGTGGCAGGAATCACGGCCTGGGCAGGGACGAGCCGCTCAGGAGAACAAAAAGGAAGGCCCGCCCCCAGACCCGTCAATAGGGCGCTCCTCGCGTTCAAACGCAAGCTCTGAGCGCTCTATTCTCAAGCCGGCTTTAAGCCCGCGCCCTTTTTTCGGACCAATGGGCCTTACTGCCCAGGCGGCGGCGCCTGCTGATCCGGCGCGGCCGGCGGCGTCATATTCGGCTCGTTGCCGGGGTTGGCTGGCTGAACTCCCGGGATCACCGGCTCTGTCGTCACGGTCCCTTGGGCGGCTTCCGGCAGGTTGATTCCGTAGTGCTGCAAGGTTGACGCCAGGGTCTGGTAGAGGCCCGCACGATCTTTGGCGTAAGCCGCGTGTGCAGCGATCAGGTTGTCCTCCGCCATTGCCAGGTTGCGCTGCTGCTGCAAGACGTTGGCCGTGGTCGACGCGCCCAGATGCAGCTTCTTCTGCTCGGCGTCGAGGCTTTGCTGCGCATAATCGCGAGCGGCCTCGGCCGATCGCACTTGCGCGCGATCGTTGGTGAGCGCATACATGGCGTTCACCACCTGCATGCGAATCTGCGTGTATCGTTGCTCGAGCTGCAGTTCGGCCTGCCGGTACTCCATCAGCGAGCGCTCTTGCTGCGACTGGGCGAAACGATTGCGGATAGGGATGTTCAGATTAAAGCCAACGCCTTTATCGGGTGAAGAGCCGTTGACCAGATTGCTCAGCGCGTCCGTATAGCCGCCGATTCCCGTTGTCGCCCCGCAATTGAAATTGAAGATCACGCAAGTTGTGTTTGAGGCGCCACTCACGCCCTGTGCCGAATAAAATCCATAGACGTCCAGCTGGGGCAGCAGGGCATTTCTGGCTCCCTTCAGCGTGATTTCGTCGTTCCGCAGTGTCATAACCGCTTGTTCCAGCTCCGGCCTGCGCTGAAATGCTTCCTGCACCAGCGCTTCTACGGGCTGGCTTTCCTCGGGAATCGGTTCCAGGCTGACTCGATCCGTCGGAATCACCGGAGCCGTGGAGAGCGCAGGATCGTTCAGGTTGCGCGCGATGGCCTGCTTCATGATCTGCTGTTGATAATTGAGGGCGCTCTGCGCGCTGATGAGTGCCTGTTGGTCGGCGGCTACGCTCGACTCAGCGTTCACCACATCAAGCGGCGCCATGGAGCCCACTTCGAGCTGTTTCTTGTTGTCGCCGAGCAGTTGATTGCTCTGATCGAGAGCACGCTGCTTGGCCTGCACATCTTCGTATGCCTGCACCAGGCCCCAGTAGATTGTCTCCACCTGGTCAACGGTATAGAGAATCTGCTGACGGAAAGACGAGTCGGTGATGCGACGGTCATTCAGCGCCTGGTAGATCAATCGCTTGTTCACCCAGATGCCGGCACCCTGCAACAGGTGTTGCGTGAGCGTGGCTTTGAAGCTCGAAGCCAATTGTGGACTGTAGCCATTGAACGAACCCATGGAAGTTGTACGGCTGTTGTTCCAAACCAAATTGAATGCCGATCCGGTAACGAAGCCCTGATTGAACGCGAAGTTGTATTGATCGGTGTTGGTGAACGATCGCGGTTGCAATGTACTGAATTGTGGCGATTTTTGCCGCTCCAATTGAATAGTGCCGGTTATGGCAGGATCAAAAGCCTCTGGCGCTGGCCCCGCGCCGCTCGTGGAGAGCACAAGCCCTCCGGTGCCTGAGCCAGCACCGCCCGATCCGACTGTCGTCCCGCCCGGCCCGCCGCCTGTCGAGAGAATCGAGGTCGATCCGCTGAGTGTATTGGTCACCAGGCCCGACGGCGCGCCAAGGAGGTTCGGTGCGCCGGAGCGCGCACGCAGAATGTCGGTGTCGGCAATCTCCAGGTCGTAGCGGGCGATGGCGATGTCGTAGTTGTTCTCGATCGCCAGCGCGATGGCGTCTGAAAGGCTCAGATAAATCTTGCCGTTCTTCACCAGATCGGCCAGGCGCACAGAGTTTGTGAAGCTGGCCATGGGAATGCTCGTCGGCCGATAGACGCCGATGGGATTAGTGAGCCACGAGGCGAATGGCCTGGCAAAATTGCGGTTCGAGGTGCGCAGGGGGTAGGGCTGCGTCGCAACGGGCACCGGCGCCGCGGGAAGCTCGGAGGCCGCCTTCTCGTACGGCGGAGGAGCGGTTTTTGCCTGCTGCGCGTAACCCGGCGGCATGGTGGCCGCGAGCGTCAACAGAATCGCCGCGGCTGTGCGCAAGCGATCGCCGGCGTGCGATTGCGTTCCCCGGCTGGTTCCCCTGCGCTCGGTGCTTGCGGTTGCCCGCTCCCTGTCGAAACCACCTGTCCTCAAAAATTGCATGATTATTCTCCCAAAGATCCTGCGGCACGCGACCCACCTCGCTGGGCGGGTTCTCCTGTTGCGCTTCAAATAAGGCCAGAAAACCAATCCGGATGTTTTGCGTTTCTCAAGAATGATTATCGCCGCTTGGTGGAACTCTTGCGACACATCCGGGATTACGAAATCGGTTGCTTGTCCGTTCCAGTCATTGTTTACCGGGACGCTCGAAACCTGGATTGAAGAACCACCCAGCCCGTTCACTCCGACGATGGAGTGGCTTGCGGGAGGCATCCGTTTGGATGAAGTTAACTAACTGGTTAGTAAAATACCCCAAGTCGGGGCAATTGGCAACCGCCCTCGGCCAAAATAACGCCTCCAGGAGCCGGACTTGGATCGCAGAGGACGGCCTACCGAGCGGAATGCGTGGCATCGGATACCCTGAATGCAGCAACTTCCATGACAGACGCTGACCAAAGCGATTCGGCACTCCAGAACTGGAAACTGACCCTGTCCTATGACGGCACCGATTTCCAAGGCTGGCAGGTGCAGCCGGGTTTGCCAACGATTCAGGGAGAGATCCAGGCGGCGCTGGGCCGGATTACCGGTGAGTCGCCGCTGCCGCAGGGTTCGGGCCGCACCGATGCCGGCGTTCACGCTCTTGCGCAAGTCGCAAGCTTTGCATTGCGAGCTCCCATTCCCGCTGAAAACCTGCAGCGCGCGCTGAATCGGACTCTGCCGCCGTCGATACGCATCTCCGAAGCCACCACGGTACGAAGCACCTTTCATGCGCGGCACTCGGCAGTTGCGAAGACGTACGAGTACCGCATTTTTCGTGGGGAGATTTGTCCGCCTTTTCTTGCGCGCTACGTTTATGCGTGCCCCTGGAAGTTGGAGTTTGACAAGTTCCAGGCGGCTGCGCGGCTCTTTGAAGGCGAGCGCGATTTCCGGAGCTTTGCCGCGAGCGACCCGGACCTCGCGGAGCGCGAACGTGACTCCGGTGCCGAAGAACCCGAGGCGGACGCAAGCCTCCGCATTGCGCCATTTTCTACGGTGCGCACCATCTACTCGTCGGCGTGGGAGCTGCAGGCGCACGAGGCGGGCGAGCTGCTTGTGTATCGTGTGCGCGGCAACGGCTTTCTACACCACATGGTGCGCAACCTGGTTGGAACGATGGTGGAGGCTGGCCGGGGGCAGATGGCCGTGGAGGAGATGCCGCGCATCCTTGAGGCGCGCAGCCGTTCCGCGGCGGGGCCAACGGCTCCGGCTCGGGGATTGTTTCTGTATTCCGTGGAGTATGACAAGGAGGCACTGGGAGGGTCTGAATAAAGTCCCTATTCAGTCTAAATTTAGACTGAATTATGTTTTCATTCGAACTGAAAACGAACTATACTGGATCGAGATAGGTCCTGGGAGGTGCCGATGCGCTATTCTACGCAAATCAAGCCCATCAGCTATGTGAAAGCCAACGCTGCCGAGCTACTCGACCGGATCACCGAGGAGCGCGAGCCGATCATCATCACGCAAAACGGCGAGGCGCGCGCGGTGCTGATGGATGTAGCCAGCTATGAGCAGACGCAGGAGACCCTTGCGTTGTTGAAGATACTGGCGATTGCCGACAAGGAAATCGAGGTCGGCGAGACAATCTCGGCGGAAGAGATCATGGCTGAATATGGCGTGAAGGCCAAGCACGCGCGATGAACTTTGCCGTTAAGTTCACACCGGGCGCACGGAAAGATCTCCGAAATATCCATGACTATATCGCCCAAAACGATTCGCCGGAGAAAGCGGATTATGTGGCGAGGAAGATCGTCGAAGAGGTGTTGTCGCTCGCGGCAGCGCCTGCCCGAGGCGGGTACCCTTCGGAGTTGTTGTCGCTGGGGAGGCGTGACTATCGCCAGATATTCTTTAAGCCTTACCGCATTCTCTACAAACTTCGGGGGCAGGCAATCTTAATTGCTGTAATCGCGGACGGCCGGCGCGATATGCAATCGCTTCTGGCGCGGCGGCTGATTTCCTGATTCGTCAGATGTAAACCCACGGGTTTCGACCCGCATCCCTGCTACTCTGAATCCATCCACATGCCGGTTTTTTCCTCAGCTGCAGCGTTTTCGCGCGTCACCGCACTGGCCGCGCAGCGACCGGTTCATGCGGCATTTTCGTGGCTGCACGCGAATCCCAAGACCATCCTGGACTGGCAGATCGATGTGACGGGCATCCCCGCGCCCTTCAACGGCGAGCAGGAGCGGGCGCGCTGGCTTAAAGAGCGCTTCCTGGAAGCAGGCGTGAGCGCAGTGGAAACCGACGCGGTGGGTAATGTGCTCGGAGTGCTGCCGGCAGCGCACTTGTCTGCGGAGAGCACCGGCCCGGTGGTGGTGCTGTCGGCGCATCTCGATACGGTTTTTCCGGCGGACACGCCGCTCCGGCCCGCGATCGTCAACGATCGGCTTGAAGCTCCGGGTGCATGCGATAACGCGGCGGGTATTGTCGGCATGTTGGGTGTTGTTTATGCGCTGCTCCAAGCGAAGGTGGAATTGCCTTCGCCGCTCGTGGTGCTGGGCAACGTGGGCGAGGAAGGCGAAGGCGATTTGCGCGGCGTGCGGCATTTTTACGAGCACAGCCCGTTCGCCGGGCGCGTGGCGGCGCACATTGTGCTCGACGGAGCTGGTGCGGAAGCCGCGGTGACACAGGCACTTGGCAGCCGCCGCTATCGTGTGACCATCACGGGTCCCGGCGGGCACAGCTTTACTGACGCGGGGAAGCCGAATCCCATCGCCGCACTGGCAACGGCGCTGGCTAAGCTGGCGGAGACGCCTTTGCCTGAAGAGCCGCGAACCACGCTCAACCTGGGGACGGTGCGCGGGGGCATCAGCGTGAATTCGATCCCGGAAAGCGCCGAGGCTGCGGTGGATTTTCGCTCGACCGAGCCCAGTGAACTGCTGCGCCTGGAAGTGGCGCTGCATCGCGCCGTAGAAGACGCGGTGGAGCAGTGGAATGCGCGGAGCAAGGCAACTGCAGAAGGAGCCCGCGGCCGCCTGGGTTTCGAGATTGTTAAGATTGGCGATCGGCCTGCCGCGCTCCTGGCCGGCGATTCGCCGCTTTTGGCAGCATTGCGCGCTGTTGACAGGCATCTTGGTCTGCGCACAGATCTTCGCCTGGGATCGACCGACGCCAATCTTCCCCTGGTGCTTGGCGTGCCTGCGCTTTCGATGGGCGCGGGCGGTGATGGTGGTCAGGCGCATACTCTCCAGGAGTGGTACTCGCCGGTGGACCGCGAATTGGGGCTTAAAAGGATTCTGCTCTTGACCCTGGCCGGGCTGGAATGGGCCGCTGGGCAATAACCTTCGCCGGGAAACCAGATTAGCGCCATGCGGCTCTTTTCCGGCTCGCAGCGTCTAAATGTTTATCTGCAGGCGGGTTGGTTCCGGCTGCCGTGTAGAGGGAAGGGGAAGTGAATGCCCCTCGCAGACGGCGCAGTCTGACTATACTGAGAGGAGACGGCGTCATCGACACTGAGGCTAATTCGCCCGGCGCCTCAAGAGGTCAATACCATCATGAATTTGTTCTTTGAACGGCTACGCTCGCGCCGTCTTGCATCGGCGTTCGTGCTGCTTGCCACCCTTTCGGCTGCGGTTGTTATCGGATCGTTTGCCGCCCACGGGGTTCGCGGCCAGGAGAAACAGAACGACTCGAGCGATGCCGCTCCCCTCAAGGTAGTCAATTCCACCATTCCGCCGAACGATTTCGTTCGGATTGCCAAGCTGGTTGGACCGGCAGTGGTCAATATCAACACGCAGACGCTGCCCAAGGAGTCGGGTAACCGCGGACACCGCAACTTCCAGTTCCGCGTGCAGCCCAATCCGCAGAATCCCGACGACAACAACGACAACAACGACGACAACGATCAGAACGATCAGCAGCAAGGGCCGGACAACAACTTCCAGGACTTTTTCAATCACTTCTTTGGCGGGCAGGTCCCAGGCGGGCCGGACGAGGGCGACAACGGCCAGGTACAGGAGTCGCTCGGTTCTGGTTTTATCGTCGATCCCAACGGCTACATCATCACCAACGATCACGTGATCGACAAGGCGGACAAGATTTACGTGAAGCTTTCTACGGATCCCGATAATGAAGACCTGGGCCGGCCGGCGCGCGTGATCGGCGTCGATAAGGCCACGGACCTTGCGGTGATCAAGATCGATACCAGCACGCCGTTGCCCACGGTGAAGATGGGCAACTCCGACGATGAGCACACCCACGTAGGCGATTGGGTGGAGGCCATCGGCAGCCCGTTCGCGCTGCAGCAGACGGTGACGGCCGGTATTATCTCCGCCAAGAACCGCACCATCGACCAGGGCGCGGCGGGGCAGTTCCAGCACTTTATTCAGACCGACGCGGCGATCAACCCCGGCAACTCCGGCGGGCCGCTGCTGAACATGAATGGCGAAGTGATCGGCGTGAACACCGCGATCTACACGCAATCGGCCGGCTACGAGGGAATCGGCTTTGCCATGCCGTCGGATACGGTGGTTGCGGTGTACAACGACCTCATCGGGCCTACGCACAAGGTGACGCGCGGCTCCATTGGAATCCAGTTCCGCGAAGGGCTTTCTGCAAGCGTCAACCGCATGTACGGATTCAAGAACGGCGTCATCGTGAGCCAGGTGCAGCCCGACGGCCCTGCCGACAAGGCGGGTTTGAAGGAGGGCGACATTATCACCACCGTCGATGGCCGGAACATCAAGGACGGCGACGATCTGGTGAATGACATCGCCAGCCGCAGGCCGGGATCGAGCATCCGGCTCGGGTACATCCGCGATGGCAAGCCGATGGACACCACCGTGACAATCGGCGATCGCGATAAGGTGTTTGCCGAGATGAACAATCCACAGCCTGAGAGCAACCAGCAAGGCGAGGTGGGAGCCGGCGAAGCCAAGCTCGGTGTGGTGGTTCACGAGATCGCGCCAGCGATGGTCGCTAAGATTCATACCCCCGGCGTCATGATCGATTCCGTACGCACAGGATCGTTTGCCGATTTACAGGGACTGGTGCCCGGACTGGTGATCACCCATGTGAATCGGCAACCCACGCCCAATAAAGACCAGTTCGATGCGGTGGTGAGCAAGCTCAAATCGGGCGACGACGTGGTGTTCGAGGTGATCGATCCACGCCATCCCGAGCAGGGTATCAACTACATCGGCGGAACGTTATAGACTTAAAGAATGCGGGCGCTGGCTGCCCATGACGTGGCCAGCGCCTGTTCCTAAAGTTACTGGATCGATTCGTCTTGTTTGATTTTCTGCTTGCCGTGTTGCGGCGCCTTGGCTACACTCTTCGGAAGAGTCCAGAAAAGCCGGGCAATTCCACAGGTGGATAGGCATGTTTTTGCGGCCCACTGTCGCATTTTTAATTTCGATGGTTCTGGTTGCGCCGCCCCTCTTCGCAACCAATGTGCATCGCTCGCCCACCAGCGGACAGACGCATTCGCACAGGCTCACCCATTCCAGGCATAGAGCGCGCCGCCCACGCGGCCAGCAGGCTATCCAGCCGGAACGGGTAACCCAGATTCAGCAGGCTTTGATCCGCGAGCACTATTTGACCGGCGAAGCCACTGGCAACTGGGACGCAGCGACAATCGCGGCGATGCAAAAGTACCAGGCCGATCACGGCTGGCAGACCAAGCTGACGCCTGATTCCCGCGCTTTAATGAAACTTGGGCTCGGCCCCGACTACTCGAAGGCCATCAACGCCGACGGCTCAAGCTTTGCACAGCCAGCCGCGGGTTCCAGCAGCACTGCCGCGCCGCAAAATGCAGGATTTGTTGCAGCGTCTGGCGTGAGTCAATAGCTTTTCTTACGCGACATCAATGCTGCCGGCCCGGCGGCAAATACTTCAACAAGAATTCGTACCGCTGTCGTGTTGTGTCTGGCGATGCGTGCGTTTCGTTGTCGAGATGCAGTACCTCTGCCGTCTTGTCGTAGCGCGGCCACTCCGGCAAACCCGCTCCGTTGGGGTCACCCGTCTTCGCGAAGTTCGTCCAATAGTCCATGATCTCTTCGCTCAGTTTCCGGTCTTCCGGCCGCCACACCGCGCCCGGCCGTGTGTCCAGCGTCCCGAACACGTACTCGATGTCGTCGGAATGAAAGGCGAACGCGCTGTGAAATTTGCTGGGCGGCGCGGGCAATTCCAAATGATAGCGATAAACCGGCGCCCCACCGGTCTTCACCTGGGCCTCGATCCATTTCCACGTGCTGAAGGCGATGAATGTATCGCCGGAATAGTCAATGGATGAACGTAAAGATTGCGCGTCATCGGTTCCCGGATAAAGCGCAAGAAACTCCGCTGCGTGATCGCCGAAAAGCTCTTCAGCTTTCGACTTCCATTGCACCGCCGTCATGCCTTTTGCGGCGGCGAAGCTGCCCTCGTCGCGATTCCAGCCCGCGAGAAGCGGGATGTGCGCCTGCTTTCCTTCAGCGTAGGTTTGCGCGACCGGCTCCGTCAGCACCTTGCCATCGACGACCGGCCGGAACTTCGGCGCACCGTCTTTTTTCGCAGCTCTCAGAATTATTTCGGCGGGCATTGCGCGCAGGTCAGCCAGTGAGTTTGCGCCAATCGATTGTGCCCAATCTGTATCTACCGGCGCAATCTGGGCCTCTGGCATGTCGCTAAGATCTCCGCCAAACGCCGAACCGCTCTCGCCAATGGCTTTGTTGAACAGACCCTGCGCCAATGGCGACGCCATCAGCGTACTCACCGCGATCGATCCTGCGCTCTCACCAAAGATCGTCACGTTACCGGGGTCGCCTCCGAATTTGGAGATATTTGCCTGCACCCAATGGAGCGCCGCGATCATATCCAGCAATCCGTAATTGCCAGCCGAGCCTTCGCCCTCCTTCATCAGTTCTTCGGTATCGAGAAAGCCGAAAACGCCCAGGCGGTAGTTGATCGTGACCAGCACAACGCCTTTGGTGGGCAGAAAATCGCCATTGTGCCGCGGCTCCGACGCCGAACCGGCAGAATATCCGCCGCCATGAATCCAGAACATGACCGGCAGCTTGCTCGTGCCCCTCGCATTTGCGGGCGTAAACACGTTCAGGTAGAGGCAATCCTCGCTCATGCCCGCGTCCTGAAAAATCATGTCTTCAAACGGAACCTGCATACAACGCGCGCCGTATGCAGTTGCCTCGCGTGAGTCCTTCCATTTTGCCGCATGTTGCGGCGGCTTCCAGCGCAGATCGCCCACCGGCGGCGCGGCGTAGGGAATGCCCAGAAAGGCGCGCACCTTTCCATCGTTGATCGGCTTACCGTGTAATTTTCCCTGCGTGGTTTTTACTTTTAGGGGATCGGCAGCGGATAGACGCGGCAGCCCGAAGGCAGTTCCTACGAGCACTACGGCAAATAAGCAACGAATCACCATCGCAGAGTCTCCCGCAAAACAAGATAGCAGGAAGCGCGGCGAGTGTGGCAGTCGGTGCGCGGGCGCAGGCCAGCTCCGATTTCAGGCGATCTCGGGTGCGAGAAGATCGGCCGTGGTTTCGCGGCGGCGGATGAGACGCGCCTTCTTGCCTTCGACGAGCACTTCAGCTGGCCGCAGCCGTGTGTTGTAGTTGGAAGCCTGCACCATGCCGTAGGCACCGGCGTCGAGCAGTGCAACGAGGTCGCCGGGCTCGACGGGCGCGAGCTTGCGGTCGCGCGCAAAGAAATCGCCCGACTCGCACACCGGCCCTACGACATCGACGACGCGCGCTCTGCCTGCACGCCGCCGCACGGGCACAATTTCGTGCCACGCCTGGTAGAGCGCGGGGCGAATGAGGTCGTTCATCGCCGCGTCGGTAATGACGAAGGTCTTCTTGCCATTGCGTTTCACGTAAAGCACGCGGGCCACGAGCGCGCCGGCCTGCGCGACAAGAAAACGTCCCGGTTCGATCAGGAGGCGGCCCGCAAAATCACCCAGCGCGTCTTCGAGCGCTGCGGCGTATTCGGCAACTTTGGCTGCTGCGTCAAAAGCGCCGCCGTGATAATCGATTCCGAGTCCGCCGCCGGCGTCAATGCTGCGCAGCTCAATGCCTTCGCTCTGCAAGTCGCGCACCAACTTGCTGACGCGTTGGATGGCTGCGCCAAACGGGTCGGCGGACCGGATTTGAGAACCAATGTGTACGCTGATCCCATGCGGATCGAGCCAGCGATCGTTGGCTGCGCTCTTATAGATGGCCAGCGCTTGCCGGATGTCGATGCCGAATTTGTGCTCACGCAGTCCAGTGGAGATGTACGGGTGTGTTTCGGCAAAGACGTCAGGATTCACGCGCAGCGCAAAGCGGGCGCGGACTTTGTGTTTACGCGCGCGGGATGCGAGCAGCTTGAGCTCCGCCTCGCTCTCGACATTGAACTCGAGAATTCCGGCTTTGAGAGCAAGATCGATCTCTGCCGCCGTTTTGCCCACTCCCGAGAAAACCACGCGGCCCACGGCCCCGGGCGCGGCGGCCAGCACACGCTCCAGTTCGCCGCCGGAAACGATGTCGAAGCCGGCGCCATTTTTTGCAAGCAGCTTGAGAATCGCCAGCGCGGAGTTGGCCTTGACCGCATAGCAGACCAGATGTTCGCGCCCCGTGATCGCCCGCTCAAAGAGCTTCAGCCGCTCGACAATCTGATCGGCTGAATAAACATAGAGTGGCGTGCCGAAGCGGCGCGCAAGCGATTCCAGTGAGACGCCTCCGCAGTGCAGCGGTGCGCCGGGTTGCGGATAAACAAAAGGACGCGAGGATAGAGTTTTTGTTTGTGTCACGATCGATCCAAAGCCAGGCTAACCCTTTATTGAGCGTACAGCATGGAGGGCAGGGAATCGCGTGGGCCGAGAACGCCCCTATAACCGCTGAACACTAAAAGCTGACTCATAAATGATCGAGGTTTGAAAAACATCCCTCTGCGGCTAAAGCCGCGCCATACTTCGGTATCTTGCGGCACGACTGAAGTCGTGCCCTTTCACAAAGCGATTCTTGAAACCGGTTGAGTTACTCGTCGCTATTCTTCGGCCAGGGATCGATGAGGAGCGAGGAGAGGCCGAGGTCGTTGCCGTAGCGCTCGACTTCAACGTCGTTCATGTGCACGAACTGGTTCATGCCGCGGAATGCAGGGACGGCGTCTGAGCCCATGATCTGAGGCGCGATGAATAGATGCAGCCGGTCGACAAGGCCGGCGGCGAGGAAGGCCGTGTTGAGGCGCGTGCCGGTTTCGGTGAGCAGCGTAAGCACGCCTTCTTCGCCGAGCTTCAGCAGGACTTTGTCGAGCGGTACACGGCCTTGATCAGCCTCAAGAATCTCGACGCGGACTCCGCGCTTGCGGAGCTCGCCGGCCCGTACATCGTCGCGCAAGACGGTGAAGACGACGACGTCGTTTTGCGCTGTGTTGACGAGCTTGCAGTCGAGAGGCATGCGCAGTGCGGAGTCGAGGACGATGCGCAGCAGCGGGCGGCGGCGGCGCAGGCCACTCCGGTCGGTCATCCAGGGATCGTCGGCGAGAACCGTGTCGACGCCGACCATGGTGGCATCGGCGGCCCAGCGCAGTTGTTGCACGGCGGCGCGTGCGGCCTCGCTGGTAATCCAGTAGGGCGCGTGGGGCGTTTGCTGCGCGGGCGGCGGCGCAATACGTGCGTCGAGCGTCATGGCCACCTTCATCATGACGAGCGGGCGATGGTGCTGAATCCAGCGCGCGAAGCCTTCGTTGAGGCGGCGGGCATCGGTTTGGCACGCTCCGGCGCTGGTCTGAAGCCCTGCCGCGCGCAGCGCTGCGAGGCCGTTGCCGGCGACGGCGGGATTGGGATCGATGGTGGCGGCGACGACACGGGCGAGACCTGCCTTGATGAGCGCATCCGTGCAGGGCGGCGTGCGGCCGGTGGTGCAACAGGGCTCGAGCGTGACGTAAGCTTTGCCGCCGTGTATACGGTCGGCGGCGTGCTGCTGCGCTTCTTTGAGTGCGACGATCTCAGCGTGGTCGAGCAGGTCATACTCATGCCAGCCCTCGCCTATAACCCGACCAGCGCGGTCGAGGATGACGCAGCCCACTGCGGGATTGGGCGAAGTGACGCCGATACCACGCCGCGCGAGTTCGAGGGCGCGGCGCATCCAGTAGAGGTCGAGATCGGTAATGGGGTCGGAGGCGGTCATGGCTACGAGGGGAGGGAACTATCAAGTGTAAATCGCGTCGGCGGAAAGACGATCTTCCTGTTTAGCTAGCCAACTTGCGTTTTGTGTACTGTGTCGATACGATATACAGATGATCAAGAGCTTCCGTCATGCGGGCTGGAGAGCTTTTACCGCACCGACAGCAAGGCGGGAATCCAGCCGGAACACGCGAAGAAGCTCCGCAGGCAGCTGGCATTGCTTGACGCCAGCACAGCGCCAAAGCAGATGGACGTGCCGGGATGGCATTTGCATCCGCTCAAAGGAAAGTTGAAAGACCATTGGTCTGTGCGCGTGAGCGGCAATTGGCGCATGACGTTCAGGTTCGAGGGCGAAGACGCGATTCTGGTCGATTATCAGGATTATCACTGAGGGAGAAAACGATATGATGCACAACCCAGCGCATCCAGGAGAGATCGTTCAGGAGTATATGGAAGGTCTTGGTTTGACCGTTTCAGCGCTGGCCGCGCACCTGAAGATCACGCGGGCGAATCTGTCGCGGATGATTCACGGCAAGACCGGCATATCGGCCGAGATGGCGGTGCGCCTTTCCGAGGCATTCGGAACTTCTCCCGACGTGTGGATCAGGTTGCAGGGCAATTACGATCTCGCGAAAGCCTTGCGCCACCGGCGCGTCAAGATCGCGCGATTGGCCGCGTGAAAGCGAGTGGACTCAATCCACACCCCTGGTAATCAACGAGGTCGCATTGATCGTTGCCGGTGCTCATTTGTCTCCCGCACCAGCCGATCATAGGCGACCTGATCCAAAATCTTGAAATCGGGATCGCTGCTAAACATTGGTATTACGGGATCACCGAGGGTGGCAAAGAATCCGTCTCTCCAACGGCTGTGGGGCGAGATTCCGTCCGTACCCTTGACAAAAAATCCTGGATCATTTGTGTACGTAACCATTGCGAACGGCTCCGGGAGATGTGCCGTTTTCTCTCTTCTTTTTCCGTCCTCCCACGTCTCTGAGGTCCAGCCCTTGCTCGTACCAAGGGCAACGATGTGTGGCGTCCGCTCCTTGTGCTCGTCAACCAGTTCGAAAAACTTGTCCAAGGCCTTTTCTTCGTCCGGAACGCGCTCCAGAATCATGTTCTTGATTCCAATTGATCTTTCGAAGAAGTGCAAGCGATATGCAACCCAGCCATGGAAATCGTCCGGCAAGGGATCTGGCTCTTGAATCCCGTGAGTCAAAAGACAAAACACATAGCCGCCCAGAAAGTGGTACACCGATGTGAGGGTGCGAGCTCCCGTATACATTGCAGTTCGCACCCGGATGACGTCGAGAAGGTCGCCCTTCTTAATTTGCTGCAGCAGCTGCTCGTTCACCCTAAAACCCTCCGGATCAGTCTGCGGGCTCCTCGTTGTCAAATTCCGCGACCGCAGCCGCTCCGCCTTTGCTTGGAGGACGGCGCAGCGGGGCCATGCAGTAGGCGTATGGATCTTCGGGCTCGGTGGGTTCAGCCCAAGGCATGAAGAACCGTTTCATGCGGCTCAGGAGATCTCGCAGCAAGCGTTTTGGGTGTCTTCGGTTCTTCTTCATTGCGCTGCTCCAGTTTCCGTGCATCGCGAAGAGCGATTTGGAAGCAATTCTACTCCAGCAGCGAATCGACGAACTCTTCTGGAGAGAACTCGAGGAGGTCGTTCATTTTTTCGCCTACGCCTACGTAGCGGACGGGAAGATTCAGCTCGCGGGCGATGGCTACGGCTATGCCGCCTTTGGCGGTGCCGTCGAGCTTGGTGAGGACGATGCCGGTGACGCCGGCCAATTGCGTGAACTGGCGGGCCTGCTGGAGGCCGTTCTGGCCGGTGGTCGCGTCCATGACGAGGAGCACTTCGTGGGGCGCGCCGGGAATCAGACGCGCGGCCGTGCGGCGCATCTTGTCTAACTCATCCATCAAACCGGATTTGGTGTGCAGGCGGCCGGCGGTGTCGACGTAGAGCTCGTCGATGTGACGCGCCTTGGCAGCGGCGATGGCGTCGTAGAGAACGGCCGCTGGATCGCCGCCCTGTTTGGTCTTGATCATCTCCACGCCGGAGCGCTGGGCCCATATTTCCAGTTGCTCAATGGCTGCCGCGCGGAACGTATCCGCGGCGCACAGAAGCACGGAGTGCCCCTGCGCGCGGGACCAGGCGGCTAGCTTGCCGCTTGAAGTGGTTTTGCCGGTGCCGTTGACGCCAACGAGAAATGTAACTTTAGGTGGCTCTTGAGGCGTGGGAATGGGCACTTGCGGGGCGCTCAGGATCGCGACCATCTGCTCTTTGAGCAGATTGCGCAACTCAACTCCGCCCTCGATTGCCTGGCGACGCGCATGATCGCGGAGCGCATCGAGAATTGCGGTGGTGGTTTGTACGCCCAGGTCGCTGGTGAGCAGTGCAGCTTCGAGCTCTTCGAGCGCAGACTCGTCGACGGTGCGCGTGAGCGCGGCGATGTCGGCGATCTTCTGGGAGAAGGTTTCGCGGGTGCGCGAAACCGCCTGCTTCATCCGGTCAAGGAAGCCTGTTTTTGGCTCTTGTTCCGCGACTTCTTCGGGTTTTTCCTTGCTAAAAAAACGAGAAAGCATCATCTCCAGTTTACTTGCGAGAGCAGCTCGCAGGTCGCAGTTCAGTTTGAGTTGAAACCGCAATCAGGGGCTAAAGCCCCAATGTTTAATGCGGCTTTCACGGCACGCGACCCACCCACTGGGTGGGTTCCCCGGTCGTGCCCTTTCGCGATTCTTGCACCCAGGAAGTTTTTCAGGAGCCTCGCCCAAAAGTCTCTTTACTTGGCGTTTGCGGCACGCGACCCACCCACTGGGTGGGTTCCCCGGTCGTGCCCTTTCGCGGTGCGACCATTTCGGATTTGGGCAACTGAAAGCTGAGAGCTGACGGCTGAAAGCTGTTTTCAGTTTCTGCTGCGTAACTTCGAGAGCAGGCGCAGCATCTCGATGTACAGCCACACCAGCGTGACCATGATGCCGAAGGCTGCGTACCACTCCATGTACTTGGGCGCGCCCGCGGCTACTCCCCGCTCGATGAAGTCGAAGTCCAGCACCAGGTTTAGTGCGGCGATGCCAACGACAATAAAGCTGAAGATCAGGCCGATGGTGCCCGAGCCGTAAACGGCGCTGAAGAGCGGGATGTGAAAGAGGCTGAAGACAAACAGCAGCAGATAGAAGATGAAAATCGCGCCCGTGGCCGCGACGATGCCCATCCTAAGCTTGTCGGTGACTTTGATTAGTCCCGACTTGTAGGCCAGCAGCATAACAAGAAGCGTACCGAAGGTGAGGGCAACGGCTTCCATGGCGATGCCGGGGTAGCGCAGTTCAAAGATGGCCGAGATGCCGCCAAGCGTAAGCCCCTCAAGCAGTGCATAGATGGGCGCGGTTACGGGCGACCACTCCTTTTTGAAGACTGTGACAAAGGCGAGGACCAGACCGCCGAGCGCGCCCACAGCGATTGCCGGGCCGACGAAGCTCATATCGTGCGTGCTGAAGGTCCACGCCGCAGTGGCGATTGCGCACAGCAGTAAAATGCCGGTTTTGTTGACCGTGCCATTGAGTGTCATGCGAGCCGACGCGTCCAGCAGGTCCCCGCCGTATGCGCTTCGCGCAAAATCGCTGAAGGTGTTTTGGCCGAGGGCCGGATTCGAGGTCTTCATCAACGCCATAATTTAGATCTCCACGTCTAATTTAAGTCTAAGGCGGCCAGGGCACGCCTGTCCCGGCTCACTGCAAGATATTTAGATGCAAAGACCTGCCGGGCCGACGCATGCTTGAAGCCCGCTTGTTGGGAACGGCTGCTCCCACAAGATGGAGTCCCGGAACGTTGGGCCGGCGGCTGTGTCTCTCGGAAATCGGAGTTCCTGAGGCGCTTTTCGGAGTCCGGTCATCCAATTAGAATACGAAGAAGAGACTCCGGCCGCTTGCATCGCCCTACCGGAGCCGTTCAGGTCATTGGAAATGTCGAGCTTCATGGTTTCTAATACGGTTCTCACGGCTGTAGTATCCGTTGTCGGCCTGGCGGGCGTGCTGGTGTGGCGCGTGCGCGAGGGCCGCACCGTGGTGACGCTCAAGAAGATCGTGATGCCGCCGCTCGGCATGGCTACAGGTTTCTGTATGTTCTTGTATCCTCCGTGCCGCGTGCCTTTGCTTTGGGGGTTGGCTGCCTTTGTCATCGGCGCTGTTCTGTTCGCCTATCCGCTTTTGCTTACGTCGGACTTGCACAGGGAAAACGGCGAGATCCGCATGAAGCGGTCCAGCGCGTTTTTTGCCGTGATCGTTGTGCTCGCGCTCGTCCGTTGGGGAGCCCGGGGCTACTTCGATTCGTTTCTTTCGCTTGAGCAGACCGGCGCCATCTTTTACCTGCTGGCCTTCGGCATGATCCTGCGCTGGCGCGCCAAGCTCTTCTTCGCCTACCGCGCGCTTACGGCTGGGCCGTCCCTTGCTGAGCCCGCGCCCGAAGGCGACTGAGTGAGGGATCAGGGGGCAGAAGGCTGCATTCTAAAGAGTGGGTTAGTGGGTCAGTTTGAAAGAAACCATCCCTCAGGGGCTAAAGCCCGCATTCATTATTCAGGGTTCTTGCGGCACGACTAAAAGTCGTGCCCTTTCAAAGCCGATTAGAACTGACCCACTCCCTGCATTCTCGCTGCCTTGCTCCCTCGCTCCCTCGCTCCCTAGAATCGAAGCATGTTTACCGGCATCATCGAGCAGACAGGAACCCTTGTTGGCCTCACGAGCCGCGGCGGAGTGCGGCGCATCAGCATTGAAGCACCGGGGGTGGCTTCGCGGCTGCGGGAGGGCGATTCGCTGGGGGTCTCCGGGGTGTGCCTCACGGCGCTCGACCCGAATCCCACGTACTTCTATGCCGACCTGGCGCAGGAGACCCTCGACCGCACCTCGCTGGGCGCGCTTGCGCCCGGCGCGCAGGTGAATCTGGAACTACCTACCGCGGCAGGAAGCCCTCTGGGTGGGCATATCGTGCAGGGGCACGTGGATGGCACGGGGGAACTCCGTTCCCTCGAACCTTTGGTCCTGCGTTCCAGTCCTGACTTCGACCGCCAGACCACAGACTGGACGCTCAAGGTGCGCGTGCCCGAGAACGTTCGCCAGTGGATGGTCGAGAAGGGCTCGGTGGCGGTTGAGGGCATCAGCCTGACGATTGCTGCATTCGATGGCGAGGATATTTCGATTGCCATTCTGCCGCTGACCTACTGGCGGACGAACCTGCATACGCTTGCCGTGGGCGCGCCGGTGAACATCGAGGCCGACGTGCTGGTGAAGCTGGCGGCCATGCAGATGCAGGCCGGGAAGAAGTCCAGCTTTGAGCTGACTACGGAGTGGCTCGTAGCCAACGGGTATTGACGGCGGTTCGCGGGCTTTGGGCTTTTCGGCGCAGGTTCGATTCTGGTGCATCGCAGGGGCTGTCTACCCATTGGCGGACGGCTGCGGAGCGGGTTGCGGTCGAGACTACTACTGAGGGGTTGGGGTCGGTTGCGGGTTTGGGTTTTGCGGGTTGGCGCCGCCGCCAGCGCCGCCCATCATTTGCTGGTCGGAGATGGGGTCGTAGGTGAATTCCCACTCGTTGTAACGTTGTTTCTTTTTGTAGACGAGGATGGACTTCTTTTCGAGAGGCAGCCTGACGCCGATGATGCCGGCGCCGCCGAAGGTCTGGCCTGTCGATCCGGTTTGGCCTGTGCCGGTGGGTGAACCTGGGCTTCCTGTGGTTCCTGTTGCGGAGGCATTTCCCGGCGAGTCAGTGCTGCCGCCGCCGCTCGAGCCGTCCGTCGGTCCGCTGTTGGGATAGGTGCTCGAAGTGTCAGTTGGGGAGCTGCCGGTCAAGAAGTCCATTGTGGGGGGCAGGCTTCCTCCGGTCGTGGAGCCGGGAGCGCCGCCGCCGGGGCCTGTGCCTGCGATGGTGGTGCCCGCGAGCGGCTGGCCGAAGAAGCCAATCGCCGTGGGGGCCTTGTTCTGGCCGAAGAGGATGGGCTTCCAATCGTCCTTGCCGGTCATGGGATCGACGTACTTCTTGCGCAGGAAACGGATGTTGTTGGTCTGGACGAGTGCGTCGATGGTGGGCGGATAGGCGTTGAACTTACGGTAGTAGAGCTGGATGGCGCGGCGGTATTGCAGGCCGCGGTTGAAGGTTTCGAGCTCTTTGTCGCGCTGGATGGATTTGGCAATCTTGGGCGCGGCGATGCCCAGCGCAATGACGAGCAGCGCCGTGAGGAAGATGGCGAAGAGGAGGATGTAGCCATCTTCGGATGGTCGGCCGGGACGGGTTGGGGAATGCTTCGCCATGTGGATCAGTTGGATGTTAGCGCGATGCTTTGCGTGTTGTTGTAGGAGAGATCGGTGATTTCGACGGTCAGCGGGTGGATGGCTCCGACCTTGTAGCGATGGTCGACGATTTCTCCGCTGCGGGCGATGAAGACATCTTCGCCGTGCATGAAAAACGCGCGGTACGTCTTGTTCTTGTCGTCCATCTCGTAGCCGAAGTACTTGAGGTCGATGGCTGGTGGCTGGGGCTTCGGAGGGGGACCGATCACGGGCGGCGTAAGACTTGCCTGTTGGTTGTTGCGACCGTTCGTGAGCGCCTTAGGAATCACCGGCGGCGCGGATTCCGCGGAGAAGATGTTGCGGCCGGTGCCGGTGTAGAGCACGTCTTCGCTTTGTGCAAGCCTGGCGAAGTCGAGCGCGGGATCGATGCCGGCGTTGGAGAGTTTCTGCGCTTCGCCGCCGGTTGCTGCCGGAGCGTGGTTCAAAACCGCCGCGGAAACTACGGGTGACGTGGGCGCAGCCGGTGGTGCGGATGGACCGGAAAAGAACGTAAAGTACACGGCGACGACAAGTCCCACAAGGGCCAGGATTGCAACGGTTACGTTCCTCTTGTTTTCAAGACCGAGAGCGAGTGCCATGTTATTCACCCTCCTTGTTTACGGTGGGTGATGCGGCGGTGGGCTCGGCCTTGTCGGGCAGCGTGGTGGGCAGGCCGCTGGCAGCGGCGTCGGCAGGGCGCAGCCAGGTGGAGACGCGGAGACGCAGGTTAACAAGGCCACCCTGCTGGCTGGTGAGGCCCATGGCGCGCACGATGAAGAACATGGGATCGCGCTCGATGCTGTTGACGAAGCGCATGATGGCGGGATAGTCGCCGCTAATGCTTGCGTCCATGGTGATTTCGGTGAGGCCGGGCCCCTGATCGCCCTGCGTGTACTGCACGCGGGTGAGGCGCACGCCAGAAGCGACTTGCAGCTCGTTGATGCGGGCATCAATCGACGAATAGTTGGGCGGGATGCGCTTCTGGTAAAAGTCTTCGACTTGTTTGCGGGTTTTTTCCACGCGCTTGTCGATGTCGTGCAGAGGGGCGGTTTGGACCTTGAGCACCCTGAGATCGACCTGCTTGTTGGCGAGGACTTGCTGGGAACTGGTGTCCATGGCGGACCAGTCGAATCCGAGACGGATGGCGAGCCCGATGGCCAGAACGAGAAGGGCGGCGAAACCGGCGATGTGCCAGGTGAGCGGTGAGGCGAGGCGTTCGCGCATGCGTGGAGAGAGCAGAGTCATCGCGCACCTCCGTTGGCCGGGCGGCCGGGATTGGGCTTGTGCAACTGCCTTGGCCCGGTGTAGGGTTGGCGGCCATTTTGCGCGGGATGCGCGGCATGTGCGCGAAGATGTGGTGCTGCGGAGCCGCGCGATTCAGGGTTCGCCGGCGCCTTTTCCTTGGCCTTGGTGTTCTGGGCGGCTAGCTCTTCGATTGAAGGCGGATTGTAGCCGGCGAACAATTCGTACTCGAACTGGTTGGAGGCGCTGACGGGCGGCTGGATGCGCGAGTTGAGGTTGTTGCTGCTTTCGGCAGCTTCGTTGTCAATCCGCGGAGCGATGAAGCGGCGTGAACGCTCGAGGTTGCGCACGAGGTCGACGGATTCATTGTGCGGGCCGAGGACGCGGATTTCCACGTTGATCTCACCCCCCTTGGTGCGCTGCGGCTCGATGGATGTGACTTCGACGCCGGCGGGCAGTACAGTTTCCATGGCTTCCATGGCGAGGGTCCAGGAGAAGGCTTTTTCGGCGAAACGATCGTTGAGGAACTCGGCCTGCTTGAGGAGCTGGGCGTTTTCAGGCCGCTGCATGTAGGCCTGGGCGGCCTGGCGCTGGGCCTGAATGCCGGCGATCTGGCCGTCGAGCGAGTGCTCGGTGGCGCGGGCGTTGGCGGCCTGGCTGTCGAAGAGATGCAGGCCGAGAAGGAAAAGCAAACAGAGCCCGGCGAGGACGCCCATTCCGATGCGCAGACGCTTAGTGGCCGGTCCGAGATCGGTGAAGGGGCGGGTGGCGAGATTGAGTGTGACTTTCATTTTCTTCTTTTAGTTTCGCAGCCTAAGAGTTGAGCTGACGGATCTTATGTTGCTGTCTTGATGAGCGGTCATAAGCTAACTCGCTCCCGCCAACGCGCCCTGGACGCCGGCAAATGTGGTTTGGGGCAGCGGAGTAAGCAGGCCTTCGCCGGGACGCTCGGCCCATTCAACGATGGTGAGTTCGGAGTTCGGGACGGATTCGGCAAACTCCGCCGGCGAGAGAATTCCAGCGTAGTGCAGTTTCTGCGGAGGCGCGCCGAGCTTGTCTTCATAATAGGCGGCGGCGACGGCAATGGAGCGCTCGATTTCTGCGGAGCGGGACCATGGCTCCGGCGGCAGGTCGAGCGTGCGGTAGAGGAGCAGATTGTCGCCGATGGCGACGGCAGTGGTGATGGAGGTTGCACTCACGTTGGCGGCGAGCACGCCTTCCATGGAGCCGGCGGCCTCGAGCGCGGCGAGGCTTGAAGAGAGAACTGCGCCGGGCTCGTAACCGGCGTCGCGGACAGCGGCTTCGTACTCGGCGAGGATGGGGCCGGGAACGATGACGCCGAGGACTTTGTATTCGGATTCGGTTTGCGAGAGCACCTGGTAGCTGATGCCGGCGGGCTCCACGTCAAAGGGCACCGTTTTGCGCAGACGGAAGCGGACGACGGAGATAGCTTCGGCTGGCTTGGCGGGGAAGGCGTCGAAGTCGAGCACGAAGACGCGGACGAGGGGGTCGGGCAGGATCAAGGTGACGGCGTGAATGCGCGGCGCAACCTGGTCGAGCGCGGAGCGAAGAGCCGATGCGACGGCTTCGGGCGCGCGGAAGTTGGGCGCGTCGACAGAGGCAACGAGCGCGCCTTCGGGCAGCGGCGCGAATGCGTAGACCGGCCCGGATGCGGTGCCGCGGCGCCTGGCCGGAAGCGCGGCCGCAAGCACGCCCTCCGGTGAGAACTCGACGGCGGCGGGCGGACGGGCCGAAGAGTTGGCGGCGAGTTTCGCTTTATTCAAGATCGATCGCAAGTGCGCGTGGTCCTTTCAGTTGGCGCGGCTACTTCAAAAAGTGGTTTAGGTTGAGGCGAGCCACCGTTCGTGCTATCCCAGGTCCCCAAAAGCGAGGGACGTGGGGCACCCATGTTTGTTGTTCCACTCCCTAATGCCTTCTCCCTGACTTAACGTGATGCTTCAATGAACGTGACCTTGTTGATCTCTTTGAGTGTTGTTTGGCCACGGCGAATGCGGTCGAGCGCGGATTCGCGGAGGAAGGTCATGCCTTCGCGCTGCGCCTGGCGGCGAATCTCCGATGTCGGTTTCTTGTCGAGAATGATCTCGCGGATGGTGTCGGTGAGGTCGAGCAACTCGTGAATGGCGGTACGGCCGCGATAGCCGGTACCGCCGCACTCCATGCAGCCCTGGCCCTCGCGGAATTGGAAGTTGCGCCACTCGGCGGGATCGAGGCCGCTGGCGACGAGCTCTTCGTCGGTGTGGCGGGCGGGCCGGGCACAGTACTCGCAGATGGTGCGGACCAGGCGCTGCGCGAGGATGCAGTTGAGCGCGGAGACGAAGTTGTAGGCTTCGACGCCCATGTTGAGGAAGCGGCCCAGCACGTCGACCACGTTGTTGGCGTGGACGGTTGTAAATACTAGGTGGCCGGTGAGCGCGGAGTTGATGGCGATCTGCGCCGTCTCCTGGTCGCGGATTTCGCCGACGAGGATCTTGTCGGGGTCGTGGCGCAGGATGGAGCGCAGGCCGCGCGCGAAGGTAAGGCCCTTTTTCTCGTTGACGGGAATCTGCGTGATGCCGCGAATCTGGTACTCCACCGGGTCTTCGATGGTGATGATTTTGTCTTCGTCGCTCTTGATTTCGTTGAGCGCGGCGTAGAGGGTTGTGGTTTTGCCTGAGCCTGTGGGGCCGGTGACGAGCACCATGCCGTACGGCTCGCGGATGTAGCGGCGGAAGCGGCGCAGATCTTCTTCGGCGAAGCCCACCACGTCGAGCGTGAGGTTCTTGAATTTCTCGCTCATCGACTCTTTGTCGAGGACGCGGAGCACGGCGTTTTCTCCGTGCACGGTGGGCATGATGGAGACGCGGAAGTCGATGAGGCGGCCCTTATAGCGCACCCGGAAGCGGCCGTCCTGAGGGACGCGCTTCTCGGCAATGTCGAGCTCGCTCATGATCTTGATGCGGCCGAGGATCGTTGCGTGGTGTTCGCGCGCGATAGGCGCCATGGCCTCCTGGAGCACGCCGTCGATGCGGTACTTGACGTGGACCGAATCGTCGAAGCTCTCGATGTGGATATCGGAGGCGCGGCGCTCGAGAGCGGTGAAGATGGTGGTGTCGACGAGCCGAATGATGGGGTTGATTTCTTCGGTGTCGCTGGTGAGCTTTTCGATGGAGATGTTTTCGTCGGGATTGTCATCTCCGGTGACGACGTCGAAGGTGAGGCCCTCGCTGGCCTCGTCGAGAACACGCTGCGACTGCTCGGTTTTCTTGAGCAGGTCGGTGATTTGCGAAAGCGTGGCCACGCGGGCGACGATGCGCGCGGCGAGCAGGCCGGCAATTTCGTCGAGGATCATGAGGCGCGAAGGATCGCTGACGGCGATGACCAGCGCGTCTTCCCGTTGTTCGATGGGCACAAAGTTGTAGCGGAACATGAGCTCGACGGGCACGGTGCGCAGCAGCTCATGCTGAATTTTGAAGTTCTTGAGATCGACAAACTCAGTGTGATAGCGGCGCGCGAGGGATTCGGCGTGAGTGCGCTCGTCGCCTATGACGGGCACGGGCATGGGCAGCACATTGGTGTCGGCCATTCGGGCAACCTCCTACATTCCGCCACCCTGCCCAAGAGAAAAGATGGGCAGGTAGAGCGAGATCAAGATAAAGACCACGACGACGCCCATGACGATCAGGATCGCGGGTTCGATCAATGCCAGCGCAGCGGCCAGCGCCGTGGCTACGTCTTCTTCGAAAAACTCGGACATGGAATTGAGCATTTGCGGAAGAGCGCCGGTCTGTTCGCCAACGGTGATCATTTCAGTGGCCAGCGAGGGAAAGATGCCGGTTTTGGCCAGCGAATCGGCGAGGCTTTTGCCCTCGCGCACCGTGACGACGGAGGCCTGTACGGCGCGGGAGACGCGACGCGAGGAGATGGAGCGCGCGGCGGTTTCAAGCGAAGGCACCAGCGGCAATCCGCCGGAGAGAAGCGTGGAAAGGGTGCGCGCAAAAAGGGCCACCTGGTATTTGAGCCAGATTTTGCCGAGGATGGGCATGCGCACGCGAAAGCCGTCGGCGAAGTCCTTGCCGCGTTCGGTGAGGAAAAAGCGGTAGAGGGCGTAGCCGGCGGCGGCGGCGATAAGCACCTGATAAAGAATGGTGTGCTGCATCCACTTGCCGAAGCTGAGCAGCATGAGCGTGAGCGTGGGGAGCTTGTTGCCGAGCTGGTCGTAGAGCTGGGCGAACTGCGGCACCACCACTGTGAACATGAAGATGAGCAGGGCACAGACCAGCGAGAGCAGCACCGTGGGATAGATCAGCGATCCGATGAGCTTTTTGCGCAGGGTGAGCGCGACTTTCTGGAAGCTCACGTAGCGGTCGAGGACCTCAGTCAAGTTGCCGGAGCGCTCGCCGGCGAGAAGCGTCGTGGTGTACATGACCGGAAAGCCGGCCTGCGCTTCAAATGCGCCAGAGAGCTCCTGGCCGGTTTTGACGCGGGCGGCGACGTCCTCAAGCTGGCCGGCGAAGTGGGCGTTGCGCTGGATTTTGCCGAGCATCTGCAGGGAGCTGAGGATGGGCAGCCCGGCGCGGATGAGAGTGAGGAACTGAGAGTTGAAGATGAGGAAGGGCTCGAGCTTGACCTTGCGGCGCCCGCGGGAGATGGCGCCGCGGGCGCGGACGGAGAAGACATGGTAACCCGCATGAAGGAAGCGGGCGCGCAGCTCATCGGCCGTGGCCGCGGTCTGCACCTGCTCCTGCACGCGGCCGCGCTCATCGGCCAATTTGATAACGAACTCTGCCATGGTAATTCTTGTCGGGTGCGCGCCTCGGGCGTGGCCGGGAAGCTCTCAAAGAGTAGCTCCTTCTTAAGGTTACCAGTCTCAGGACGGACCCCAACTCCATGAAATAGACGCGGAAGGGTCGCTGGACGTTCGCGGAAGACGGAAACGACGGCGTTCGGAAGACGGCGTCCTGCATTGGGCCTTGTATGCTTGATTCCAAGCCTTTGCAGCGGCTGACCATGATTCGGGGAAAAGTGACGTCGGGTAGATGGTGCCTTTCGGTCATCTTCCTTTGCTCGGTATTCCCGCTAGCGTCTCAGGAGCGGAAGGCGGACGAGCCTGCGAAATCCGGCGTTAAATGTGAAGAACAGGCCAATGCCATCGCTTCAGGTGACTACGTTTACGCAGTAATGGATGGCATTCGGCCGCCGGATCTCCGCATGGGCATTTCTGTATCGGTGCAGTTCAACTTTGGAAGAAGGGTCATTCTTTATTCCAACGGGGAGAAATACTACTTATGGCTAGGCATTACAGGAGTGCCAGGCGAAAATATTTGGAGTTTTCTGCGGGATGTCGCAGAATCTTGCAGGCTTCCCGCTGACCCTGGAGAAGCTGAAAAACTGCTGAGAATCCATTGGGAGGTTAGAGAATTACAGCGAGCGCAATTCGAACAGTTGCATCGCGACTTTCTCAACGCCTTTACTCAGTACACGTCAACCGTGAAGGAGAGATCCGCGTATTCGATGTCCACTGGACTCTTTGCAGTTCCAGTGGATGCCTCAGGTTTCACGATCATTTACGACAACAGTTGGGAACATTTCAAGATCGAAGAGTTGAGCTTAACTGATGGCCAAAAGACACCTTTAGTCAACTGGGTAGAGGAGCTCCGTAGTTACGCCCAGCAGACATTTCATACGAATCCCGAACGAGCACCGGAGCCGACAAGCAAATGATCTATTGGATCAAACGAGAGATGGAATTCGCGGACGAGACAAGCAGCCGATCGAAGCGGCTCGCGCGAGTGGGTGCTGGTGTAGGAACGTTTCTACGTCGGCGATGGCGCTGGGCGGTGGGTTTTGTGGCGCTGGCGGCGGTTGGCGCGGCGCTGATTCCGGCGATGCACGGGCGGCGGCAGGCCGCGGTCGCGATTCCCTATCCTCACGATGTAGCGCAGGTGAGTTTTGCCGTTGCGGGCGATGTGATTCCGCATGAGGCGGTGCGCGCGGCGGCCAAGGCTGCGGGCGACGGCGAGGCGGGATGGGCGGCGCTGTTTTCGGATGTTTCAGATGTTTTTGAGGGCGCGGATTTCGGGTTCGTGAATCTTGAGACTCCGGTTGCGCCCGAGCACTCGAAGGGAACCAAACCGTTTATGTTCGACGCGCCGGTGGAGCTGCCCGAGGCGCTGAAGGCGAGCGGGATCAAGATTGTTTCCTTTGCCAACAACCACGTGATGGATCAGGGGTGGGCAGGGTTCACGGAGAGCCGCGAGCATCTGAAGGAAATTGGGCTGATTGCGGTCGGGCCGTCAGATAACACGGCGACAGCCTGGCAACCGGTGATTACCGAGGCGAACGGGATCAAGGTGGGATGGCTGGGCATGACGCGCTGGCTCAACGGCAACCGCAATCCCGACAAGGACGACCAGCCGCATGTGAATTTCTATCCTTATCCGGGCGAGGCCGACGGCGCACCGGGAGCCGACGAAGCCACGGTGCTGAATGCGGTAAAGGCGGCACGGGCACAGTGCGACCTGCTGGTGGTGAGCGTGCACTGGGGGATTGAGTACGCAACCGCGCCGCGGCCCGAGGACGTTGACCTGGCGCACAAGATGCTGGAGGCCGGCGCGACGGTGATTGTGGGCGCGCATCCGCATGTGCTGCAGCCGATTGAGACCTACAAGACGCAGGACGGGCGCGACACGGTGATTTTTTACTCGCTGGGGAATTTTTTGTCGAACCAGTCGCGCAGTTATGTGGATGGGCTGAATCCGGATTCGAATGGCGACCCGCGCGACGAGATGATCGGGTTGTTTGCGGCGGTGAAGCGGGATTACGGGCCGGCGGGCGTGCGCGTGGAGTTGGGACATGTGGGCATGTTGCCGGTGTGGGAAGAGAACAACCGCAATGAATTGGCCGCGGGACGCGCGAAGAAGCCGGTGATCAGGCCGGTGCTGATCGATCGCGAGATTCCGCCGTTGCAGGCACGGCTGGACGAACTGAACAAGAAGGCGGCGCAGCCTGGCGCGGGGCTGACGGCCGACGAGAAAAAAGATTTTGTCGATGCGACCGATAAGCTGAAGCTGCTGATGGATCGGCGGGCGCTGATTCTGGCGCGCGTGGGCGACGATTATCTGGTGACGCCGCCGAAGTTGCCGGCGAAACCTTGAGCGACACGAGTCGAGACGATGCAGACACAGGGACAACAGAGCACGGAGAAGCCGCCGTCCACCGCGACGGGTACGGTGATGGGCGTGGCGATGATTCCCGTGCTGTTTGCAGGCGCGTGTCTGGCGATTCCTTACACCGTGGGCGCGCGATGGCTGCGAGTGCATCGCGAACACAAGCTGCGGCTCAAGATGAAGTCGGCGGGACGGCTGATTGCGTGGGCAGAGTTTGTGTGCGCCATGCGCGAGCGCGGCGGCACCTGCATTGAAGAGAAGTTCTCGCCCAAGGGGCCGGTGCGGTTCTGGTGGACGCCGGAGGAGGTGCGCCGGGAGTCGCCGCACGAGATCATCGACTGGTTTACGATGCGCAAGGGCCGGCAGCATGAGCCGTTTGTGCACTGGTGCCGCGAGAGGTACACCAACGCGGATGGAGGCAGCGCGGTGCTGGTGGATGCGACGCTGGTGCCGCGGCGGGAGATTTACGCGCTTTGGTCGGAGTGCCGGTCGGATGCGGCGAAGGCCAGGTGGGTCGAGGTGGCTCCGCCCGAGATTTTGCCGCTGAAGCCGGGGGAGTGAAGCGTGTTCTTCCGTGGCGCTTGATGCGGCTCCCGCCATACGTGCAGCTATATGATTGTACCTGTAGATTTCTGTTGATGCAGCCCTAATGCTGGCGTGATTAAGGAAGCAGAAGTGGGGAATCGTGCGCATGTTTTCCGCGATCAAGCGGCTGGTGCCTCGATCGGTTAAGTCGGCCATCAAAGGGTATGTCAATGCGGCACTGTTTTACCGCTGCGTCAAGAAATTATCCCCCTCGGTAATTCCTTCCGAGCGGCAACTGAAACAACTAGGCCAGGCCTGGGGCAACGATTGGAGCGCCGGCGTAACCTATTTACGTGCGGTTTGCGAAGCAGCCAGGTCTGCGGACGCTCCCATCTTGGAGTGCGGCAGCGGCCTCACGACCGTGCTGCTTGCCATCTATGCTGGAAAAAGAGGAATCCCCACCCTTTCTTTGGAGCATCATTCAGGTTGGCGGTCCAAGATCCAAGAGACGCTGCGTCGCTTCAATTTGCCGGGTGAGGTCGCATTTTGTCCGCTCAAAGAGTACAACGGTTTTGACTGGTATACGCTTCCTCCAAGCATTCTCACAGGTTTTTGCCTTGTTATTTGCGACGGGCCTCCCGGTGGTACGCGCGGAAACCGAGTGGGATTGGTGCCCGTTTGTAAGCAATTCCTGCTCCCGAATTGCATTGTCCTGTTGGATGACGCCGAGCGAACCGAGGAGCAATCCGCGCTGGAACAATGGGCGCAGACCGGAGCTAGAGTCCAAATACTCCCTGGCATGGATGGAACGTACGCCCAAGTTGTTGTTCCGTAAACTTGCTCCACCCACTGCACGGCGCTCTTGAATTACAGAATCGCCCATATGAAGTCACAGCTGCAGGTTATGCCGCACAGGGAGGTTCAGTTTTGTGGGTGAAGTCCCCGCCGGATGCCGAGAAGGCGCAGTGGGTCGAGGTGGCTCCGCCCGAGATTCTGCCGCACAAGGTGGGGGAATCGACGTACTATTTCTTGCTGCGGAAGAGGTTGCTGAGACGCTGCCAGAGCGAGGTGCGCGGATTCTGGCTGGGCGATACGGCCGCCGGCTGAGCGGCTTGGGCGTTGGCGGCGCGTGCGGCGGCTTCGGCTTCATCCTGCTCGCGGGCGTCGTGCATGACCTGCCAGAGAGCGACGCCATCGTCTTCCCAATCCGAGTGTCCGCATGTGCGGCATTCGTACTCGCGGATGACGCGGCCCGTCATGGTGTTCTTGTCGGTCTGATGCATCTGTGCGCCGCATTTTGTGCAGATCAATTGCGTCCTCCGTGCAGCCTACAGTTCGTAGTTCGCAGTTTACAGAGGAAGGACGGGCATGTGGAACGACGAGCTACGCCGCCGTCTTTTACTCCAGAATTACGGCCGGTTCGGGTTTGTGGCCGCGGGTGGTTAGGGTGATGGCTGCGCCGAGGATGAGCGCGCCACCGAGCCAGGCGTAGGGGCCGAGGCGCTCGCCCAGCAACTCCACGCCAAGGACGGAGCCGAGCGCTGGCTCGATGTTGAGGAAGACTCCGGCGCGCGAGGCGGGGACGTGATGGATGCCCCAATTCCAGAGGAGGGTGGTGGTAGCTGTGCATGCCAGGCCGCCGATGGCGAGGGCGATCCAGGCGGTGCGGCTCACGTGCAGAAACGGCATCGGCTCGATCTGCTGATGCGTGAGTGGGGAGAGCAGCCAGGAGATGAATTCCCACGCAATCAGCATCAACGTGCCTGAATAAATGGTGTAAGCGGTGACGACCGGTGGGCTGTGGGTCTCCATCAGCTTTTTGCTGAGCAGAATCCAGCCCAGGGCGACGACCAGGGAGACGATCACGAGCAGGTCCCCGGCCAGCGAGGGCGTTTCGCGGCCCGTGGTGGCGCGGTCGCCGCCGAGGACGACCATGGCTGCGCCAGCAGTGGAGGCGCACAGGGCGAGCCAGCCGATCCAATCGAGGCGCTCGTTGGCAAAGATGGCAGCTGCAGCGGCGAGCATCACCGGCATGGAGCCCACCATGAGAGAGGCGTGGCTTACCGTGGTCAGCGCCAGGCCGTGGAATTGCAGCAGGAACTGGATGGGAATACCGAAGGCCGCGGCAAGGAGCATGGTTCGCCACTCGCCGGAAGTGAAGCGCACGCGCCGGGCGAGCATGACGGGCGCCATGCCGAGGCAGGCAAAAAGAAACCGATAGAGCACCATGTGCTCCACGCTCATTTCGTTGAGCGCGATGCGGCCCCAGTAAAAGCCTGTGCCCCACAGCGTTCCTGCGAGGGCGCATGCGCCGTAGCCCAGAAACTTGATCTGCCCGCTCGCGGAATCTTGCGATGACATCCTTTTTCTAGGGTCGCACAGAGGGCGCGTCGTTTTCGCGCAACGAGAGCGGAACGATGGCGGGACCAATGTGGAGTGCGGCTCGCAACTCGGCCCGTTTAATCCAATTGGCAAGGAAGAGTGCAGCAATGACGAGAAGTGACAAAGGGATCACCAGCATGATCCAGCTTAGTGATTCCCCCAGCAGTTCAGCCCAAGCGGACCACGCCGCGAGCAAAGTGAATGTCACTGCTCCGATCCACTCCCTTCGCCAGGCGAGAATCATGAGTAGCGCAACTACCGCAGCAGGCAGCAAGTGGCCGAAATGGACGAGCGTCGGATGCATGAAGGCATCCTCCCCAAATTCGGTCGCGCACCATCCGGAATCGTAGTCGGCGGTGAAAGAAATGCAGAGGGAGACAATGACGATAGCCAGTACTCTCGGCGGCCAATAGAACAGACGGGCAACAAGACGGCTCATTCTTTCATCTCCTTGGCTGGAAAGCGCGAGCAGTACCATTATTAGAGTCCGGCAAGGTTTCACCGTCAACTCGAAATCGGCGAGAATATTCTTGATGGTCTGTGTGCGCGAAATCGCAAAGAGCCTGCGAAGGTTGGGGATCGCTTTGGCCGTGGCCGGAGTTCCGAGTTTGTTTGCTGGCTCGCTTGCGGCGCAGAAAGACGCCGAGCAGAATGGGCTGCCGGAGCCGCGGTATCTGGTGGATCATTTCCCCGAGAAGCCGTCACTCACGCCTACGCTGAAGATTCCGGTCGATCCGCTGGGCTTTGCCGCACCCGGTACTATTTATCTGGGCGCGCGCAATGCGCTGGTCTCGCTGGATTTCCTGGACGAGGATCATTTGCTGTTCAGCTTTCGCGTGCCGGGGCTGATTCATCGCGACACAAAGGGCGGGGATAGTGATGAGCGGCAGATTCGCGCGGTTGTGCTTGCGCTTCCACAAGGGACGGTGCAGGCCGAGGCTTTGTGGACGGTGCATGATCGGCGGCGGTATCTGTGGCCGCTTAAGGACGGTCATTTTCTGTTGCGCGACCGAAACACTCTGCTTGAAGGCGACTCCGCGCTCAAGCTGAAGCCGTACCTCGATTTTCCGGGGCCGCTGGTTTCGATTGATCTCGACCCGAGCAAGCAGTACATCGTGACCAACTCGGACGAGCCTGCGAAGAGCGACGCCCACGCAGACCGATCATCGTTCGCGGCACAAAGTCCTTCGGCCGCCATGCCGACTGGAGCTGCGGACGACGAGGAGGCAGGGCAGGAGGATCAACCGAATAAGGTGCTGCGCGTGCTGCGGCGCGATTCGGGCGAGGTCATGCTCGTGAACCGGGTACAGAATTTCGTGGACCTGCCGATCAACTCGACAGGTTATCTCGAGAACCTGCGTGATCGGAGCCCGCTGTGGACGCTGAATTTCCACTACTTTGCGGGTGGGAGCAGGATTCTGGGTACCGTGGCATCGGGGTGCGATCCCGAGGACAGATTCCTCTCGGAGAACGAGATTGCGATCGAGGCTTGCAACGACGGTGGCGATCAGAGGGTGGTGGCGATGACGACCGACAACCGGACTCTATGGATCGCACAGGCGCCGGAGAACCAGGTGTGGCCGCAATTCACCGTGGCGGCGAACGGCTCCCGCTTTGCATGGACGACGCTTGATACAGCCAAATCGCTTTCCAGCCTTGTGCCGATGAGCAGTGAGACCGTGGAGGAGCAGTCAGTGACGGTGTTCGATGCGGCCACCGGCAATATTCCCTTGGTTTCGCCGCTTAGCCCGATCTTCGATGTTGGCGGCAATGTGGCAATTTCGCCCTCGGGACGGCGCGTCGCGCTGATCGACGATGGGGCGATTCAGGTGTTTGATTTGCCGGCCGCGGCCAAGGCGCCATCAAAGTGATTGGTGGTTCGTAGAACCATGGACGACAGACAGAAATTGGATAGCAGGAATTCGCCACTCACTACGCATCACTGACGACTGCCTTTTCGGTACACTGGGCGACGGAGGATCTTTTCTTGACCACGGCTGTTGCGAACTATGCCGCCGCGGCGGCTACGGATTGTGGCCGCAAGCGGCCATCCAATGAGGATGCATTCGGGTATTCCGTCGAACATGGCGTGTATGTGGTTTGCGACGGAATGGGCGGCGCGGCCGCAGGAGAGGTTGCGAGCGCTCTCGCTGTTGACGAGATGATGCGGTTGCTCACGAGTGGTGGCGCGGCACATTCTGGCACGGATTGGGCCGAGCCGGGCCATTCTTTGATTGAAGACGCCGGGCAAGCTTTGGCCGCCGCCAATGCCGCCATCTTCAGCCGCGCGAAACACAACCGCAACCTGAGCGGCATGGGCACGACGCTGGTTTCATTGATGACCGAGAACCACCGCGCGTGGATGATGAATGTGGGCGACAGCCGCGGTTACCGCATGCGCAAGGGCCGCCCGGACTGCAAACTCGAACAGATCACTCTGGATCACTCGCTGGTGGAGGAGCAGCTGCGCCTTGGACGCATGGACCGGCTGGAAGCAAACCGCTCCCCGCTCAAAAACGTGATTACGCGCGCGCTGGGAACGCAGAGCGTCGTGACTCCGGATATTTTTGAGATGGAAACCGAGCCTGGCGATCTTTTTCTGCTGTGTTCCGATGGACTGACGCGCGAGCTCTCCGATGCGGCCATCGAATCGATCCTCAGTCTCGAGTTGCCGCTTCAGGTATTGTGCACACGGCTTGTGGAAGCTGCGAACGAGGCCGGCGGGCACGACAACGTTACGTGTCTGCTGGTTCGGGCGGAAGCGTAGAGCAATTTACTCACGGCTTTTTCATTAGGTTTGTCAGGGGGTTCCGCATGGGAAGAATTTTGAGGTTTGCGTTTCGGTGCGGACGGTTCTTGCGCCCCCTGCGGGGGCTGGCGTCCTTTTTTGAATTTAGTTCCCCAGGCTCACGCCTGGGGCTACCGTCTTTTGCCCGCTGAAGCGGGCTCTGCATTTTGTCAGCCCTAAAATACTGAGATGATGGAGGCCCATATTCACTACATGACGCAAACTTCCGGACTTGGCCAGTATGACATCATCGCTTTTGTGACCATTGCCGATGTGGAGCGCGCGAAGAAATATTACCGCGACACTCTCGGGCTGCGGCTGGTTTCAGAACAGCTGCCCTTTGCATTGGAATTCGATGCCAACGGCGTGATGCTGCGCCTGGCGATTGCCAAGCAGGTAACGCCCGCGCCGGGGACGGTTCTTGGCTGGGGCGTGCCCAATATTGCTGCGGCGGTCAAGGAACTCAATCAGGCGGGCATCGTGTTTGCGCGCTTTGAGGGGATGACACAGGACGAGCTTGGCATCTGGGCCTCACCTTCGGGGGCGAAGGTGGCCTGGTTCAAAGACCCGGATGGAAATTTGCTGAGCCTGACGGAGTTTCCTGGCGCGAAGAAATAAAAGCGTGTCCAGGCAAATTCTCACGAGCATGGTCCATTGTGACAGTTAAGGAAGTGTCACATTGGGTTGTAGCAAGGTCCTCAATCCGCCATATGCTTGGTCCATGCCAGACCTCCACAACCGTCTTCTCTTAGCCTTCACGTCGCTGGTCTTCTTCCCAGCCGCATACGCCGCGTGTGCGCAGACGCAACCGAGTCTGCCCTCAGCAGGTCCGGCGCAGGAGACTCGGGTGCCTGCCTACTGGGTCGATCCATCCACTGGACTGATGTGGGCGGCGAAGGACAACGGCAAAGATGTGAACTGGCGGCAGGCAATGAAGTACTGCCGCCGTTTGCACTTAGCTGGCTATTCGGACTGGAGGCTTGCGACACTTGCTGAGTTAGGAGCGATCTTCGACCGCAACGCTAATGCTCCCGGATTAGCGGGCCCACGCAAAGAAGGTTCTTTTACTTGGCACGTGAAGGGCAATCTGTTCCTGACAGGCAACGTGTGGAGCAGTGAGCGCATATATGACGACCGCGGCCATCCCTCCGGCTACGAGTGGTACTTCGACTTCAATGAAGGTAGGTCGGACAATGATCCAAGTGGGTTCCCGTATCCTTCCTCCCTTATGCGCGCGATGTGTGTGCGCCGCACCGGAGAATGAGGGGCCGCTATTCGCCGGCTATTTCGCGCGTGTCGTGGCGTGGGCGCTTGAGGAACAGCGCCAGGGGAATGCAGCCCAGGGCAAGATAGCCGAGGAATCGGAAGTTGTCAGCGTAGGCGAGGACTGCGGCTTGTTGCTGGAGGCTGCCGTAGATTGCGCCCAGGGCTTCTCGATGCGCGAGGACTGCATTAGCGCCGCCGGTTTGAAAGCGCGTGGCGAGTCCCTGGAGAGCGTTGTTTGCGGCGGGGCTGCTGGCCGTCAGGTTGGCGCTCATGTAACTCTGGTGGATTTGCGCGCCGCGCACCTGATTGGCCGTGAGCGCGGCGATGCCGACGCTGCCGCCGATGTTGCGGATGAGGTTGTAGATGCCCGCGGCGTTGCCCATCTCCTGTTTGCGCAGACGGCCCATGGCAAGCGTGGTAAGCGGGACAAAGACAAACCCTCCTCCAAAACCATTCCAAAAATTTGGCCAGGCAACTGCTCCCATCGAGATGCCGAGATTGACGCGGCTCAGGTAGAACGTGGAGACGGCGAAGATGGCCATGCCAAAGGCGAGCAGAAAACGGCTATCGAAGCGGTTGATGAGCGAGCCGACGACCACCATCGCCAGCATGGAGCCGAGCCCGCGCGGGCTTACGGCGAGGCCGCTATCCATCGCGGAGTAACCCAGGAGCGTTTGCAGAAACAGAGGCAGAAAGGCCGTGACGCCGTAGAGCAGAACGCCGAAGAGGCCGGTGATGAGCGTTCCCGTGCGGAAGTTGCGGTCGAGCAAAATGTGCAACTGCACGATGGGATCGCGGCAGAGCAGCTCGCGGGCGATGAAGGCGAGGAACATGGCGACGGAAAGCGCGGTGAGCCAACGAATCCATGTAGCTTCGAACCAGTCGGCTTCCTGACCTTTGTCGAGCACCAGTTGCAGGCTGCCGAGCCAGACGGCCATGAACGCGAAACCGATGGCATCGATAGCGACGCGGCGCGCCTGGCGCAGATACGGCGGATCTTCAATGAAAAGGTTGGCCATGAAGAGTGCGAGCAGGCCGACGGGAACGATTGATATAGAAGATCCAGCGCCAGGTATAGCTGTCAGTGATCCATCCGCCGAGAGTAGGGCCGATGACCGGCGCGACCACGATGCCGACTCCGTAGGCGGCCATCGCTTTCCGTGTTTATCCGGCGGGAAGCTTTCGAGCAGGATGGATTGTGCCAGCGGCTGCATTCCTCCTCCACCCGCGCCCTGCAGCACGCGCGCCACGATGAGCATAGGCATGTTCAGCGCCATGCCGCAGAGGATGGATGCGGCGGTGAAGGCGAGGATGGAGAGCATGAGCAGGCGCTTGCGGCCGATGCGGCGCGAGAGCCAGCCGGAAGCGGGCAGCATGATGCCGTTCGAGACCAGATAACTGGTGAGCACCCAGGTGGATTCGTCGGTGGAAGCGGAAAGGCTGCCGGCGATGTGCGGGAGGGCTACGTTAGCGATGGAGGAGTCGAGCACCACCATGAAGGTGGCCAGCATTACGCTGACCGCGACCATCCACGGATTGACCGTGGGACGCCATTCGGCGAGGGCAGCACTGCTGGCGCGTGCTGGATTGCTGGTTGTGCTCAAGGTTCAGTTTACTAAAATGGCTGAGAGCGAGGGAGCGAGAGTATGGCGGAAAAACGCAAGCTGCGTATGGGGATGGTGGGCGGAGGGCCTGGCGCGTTCATCGGGCCGGTGCATCGCATCGCCGCGGAACTCGACGGGAAGATCGAGCTGGTGGCGGGCGCATTTTCGCAGTCGGCGGAGCGGTCGCGCGAGGCGGGCGCGCATTACAAGATCGATCCTGCGCGCGCGTATGCCGATTACCGGCAGATGATCGAGGCCGAGCGCAAGCGCGCGGATGGGATCGACTTTGTGGCGATTGTGACGCCGAATCATATGCACCTGCCGGTGGCGCTTGCGGTGCTGGAAGCGGGCATTCCCGTGATGAGTGACAAGCCGGCAACGGCGACCTATGAAGAAGTGCTGAAGCTCGAAGCCGCAGTGGCGAAGAGCGGACTGCCGTATGGATTGACGCACACCTATGCGGGCTACGCGATGGTGCGCGCGGCGCGAGCGATGTGCGCAGCGGGCGAGCTGGGAACGATTCGCAAAGTGGCCGTGGAATATTTGCAGGGCTGGCTAAGCGGGCCGCTTGAAGCGACGGGGCACAAGCAGGCGGCGTGGCGCTCCGATCCTGCGCAGAGCGGAGCGGGCGGGGCGATTGGCGACATTGGCACGCACGCCTTTCATCTGCTCGAGTATGTGAGCCGGCTGAAGGTTACCGCGATCAACGCAACGCTGCGCACCGTGGTGCCAAGGCGCAGACTCGACGACGATTGCAACGCGTTTGTGCGATTGAACAACGGCGCGGCGGGCACGCTGGCCTGCTCACAGGTGGCCGTGGGCGAAATGAACGAGCTGAAGCTGCGCATCTACGGTGAGAAGGGCTCGCTTGAGTGGCAGCAGCAGGATCCGAACCGGTTGATCGTGAAATGGCTCGATAAGCCGGAGGAGATTCATCATGCGGCGATGGGGTATCTGAGCAACGATGCACGCGGTGTGGCGCGGACTCCGGCGGGGCATCCGGAGGGGTATCTGGAAGCATTCGCCGTCCTGTATGGCGAGTTTGCGGATGCCCTGAACGCATGGAAAATAGGGAAGGGAAGCGTGTTGCCGGCGACACTGCCTGGAATTGAGGCGGGCGTGCGCGGGCTGCGATTTATCGAGCGCGCGATTGAGAGCAATCGTAAAGAGAGTTGGGTGGAGTTCTGAAAAGCAGCTTTTAGCTATTAGCTTCCAGCTCGATCGTGCGCACACCGAGAGCAGGCATATTGCGACGATCGACCTGAAGGGAGTTTCGGCGCGGGCTGGAAATATGCGGCCTTAAGCACCACGGCCCGGAGTTCGCTTGGAACTCCGGGCCGGTATTTGTCCGCCAGTCAGTGGATGTTTATGCTGCTTTGGCCTTGGCTCGCTTTGCCTGGTCTACGAGCTTGGTGAAGCCCGCCGCGTCCTTCACGGCGATGTCGGCCAGAATCTTGCGGTCGAGCTCGATGCCGGCGTTCTTGAGTCCGTTGATGAACTGCGAATAGCTTGTGCCGTTCAGCTTGCAGGCGGCGGCGATGCGCACGATCCACAAGCGAACGGTACTGCCGCTTCTTCTCGCGACGGCCCTTGTAAGCAAACTTGAGGCCGCGCTCGACGGCCTCCTGGGCCGCCTGGTAGAGCTTGGATTTTGTGAGGAAGTAACCGCTCGCTCGTTTCAGAATCTTCTTGCGGCGGTCGCTGCGTTTCGTGCCACGTTTTACGCGGGGCATGGTTTGTTCTCCTTTTTGCGTTTCGTTTTCGCGGCTGGAGGTAGGAAGGCGTCACGGATTCGTGAGGCCGATGAACCTCTTCACTCGCTCTATCAAGCCTGATCTCTCGTCGGTATCCGACGGGGGCCTTGCAACGCATTCGCAGGGCCCGGATCGCTCCTCTAAGGAGCGCCGATCAAGCGTAAGGAATCATGCGCGCTACCTTCTTGTAGTCGCCGTCGGAAACCAGCAGAGTCTTGCCGAGCTTCCGCTTGGTTTTAGGCGCCTTCGACGTGAGGATGTGCCGCGTCTTCGTCTGGCCCCGCTTGATTTTGCCGGTGCCAGTCTTCGAGAAACGCTTGGCCGCGCCCGAATGGGTCTTTAACTTTGGCATTTTGATCGTTTTCCTGGTTTTTTCCTGGTCTTGGAGAGGTGCATTCTTCCAAGTGACCCGAAAGACAGGATTTCCTGCCTTTTTTCAGGCCTAGATTAGTATATCGCAGCCAAGGATTTGCGGCCAGTTGCGAAAGGAATTGCGATGACTGCCTTGCACGCCGCAATCTTCTTGCGGCTCCTTGGGCCTGAGCAGAAACACCAAAGGCCCGCCAATCGGCGAGCCTCTGTGTAGATATTAGCTGTTCTTGCGCATAGTCCGTAGCTTTCTTGTCTTTAGACGTGGAAGGACGAACCGCACCCGCAGGTTGACTTCACCTGGGGGTTCTCGAACTTGAAGCCTGCGGCTTCCAGCGATTCCACGTAGTCGACCGTACAGCCATTCAGGTACATCAGCGACGTGGCGTCGACGAACACCTTCAGGTCATCGAAGTTGAAGACCTTATCCATCATCCCGGCCTGGTTCTCGAAGGCCATCGAATACTGGAAGCCGGAGCAGCCTCCGCCCACCACGCCAATGCGCAATCCAGCGGGTAGCGGGTCCTGCGTGGCCATAATCTCGCGCACCTTGGCGATTGCCTGAGGAGTCAGCACCAGCGGCGGCTTCTTCTGGGTTTCCTGGGTTAGTTCAACAGCGGTTGTGGCCATGATTCCTCCTTGGGGGTGTGCGCTTTCCTTCCTTCACTGTACCGTTCCCGGAACTCCTGCACAAGGCCCTGTCGCGGCACACGAATACAGGATGCACCCGGTCGGGCAAAAGTCGCAAGACGCGTTCGGGCTCTTGGGGGCCGGTGTGGCAGATCACGTCAGCATGTGCGGTACATCACAAACGGAAGCCAACTCGGTCGCCAAAAGCAATACAACTTTCGTGAGGTAAACGTTACTCTCAGGGCTGATTCCCAAGGGCATAAGAACCGGGCTAGCATCTTCAATCAATACGGCCCTTTGGCCGGCGTAACCGCGCTTCCCCCCTCCACGATTCCGCAGGCTCTCAGGGACCGAAACACGCCTTGGAGGTGGGAAATGACGTTTGTTCAGATGGTTTTGTGGAGCGTTTGGAGTTCGCTCGCACTTCTCCTCGCTGTGCTGTTCATGTATCGCGCCAGCCTGGTACGCGATGAGGAAGACCTGCTCTTCCTCGACGATTCATTCGCCCATGAGAAGGCCGCACAGGCCGCCCTCATGGCCAGAATCAACAGAGTTGAGCCAATCGTACGCGCAACGCAATGGATGGTCGCCAGTATGTCGGCCATCGTGATTGTTTACTATGCCCGGGACATCATGTTCCAGCTGAACATCCTCCACTAATGCAGTTCCTCCACGGCGGCGTAATCGGCCGGCCGAGTTTTCTAGCGTCCGTTCTCCGGTTGTTTTCCCAGGCCGGAGAACGGATGCAACAATTTAGACAAATCGCAGCTTCCCTCAGTCTCTGCCGCCATTGGCTGCATTTTGACAGCCTGATCGCCCGGCTCATGGCCGCGGTTCTCCTTTCCCTGTAAAGATCGCATTAAGCCGGATTCACAATCCCGCTCATTTGGGGCTAATATAGACAACCAGAACGGCCCCTCCTGGCCTCGAGACCGCAATTCCCTACGACCCCGCTGGCAAAGTGGGACCGCAATGCGTTGGGAGGTGCAAGATGACGGTTATCGCGATGGCTCTATGGAGCGTGTGGATCGCGTTCGCGCTCTTCTTTGCTGTGCTGCATGTATACCGTTCCAGCCTGGGCCGCGATGAGGAAGATCAGATATTCCTCGACGACTCTTTCGATCAGCAGAAGGCCGCGCAGGCGGTCATTTCGGCGAAGGTCGCCAGGATCGATCCGTGGATACGCATCGCTACCTGGCTGCTGGCGGGCATGTCGGTTGTGGTCGTTGTCTATTATGTTCGCGATGTTCTGCTGCAGTTGAACATCATTCACTAAGTTCGATCGACGATAGTGCGCACGGTGCGGAGTTCCCCCGGCCGCACCTGGCTCCCGTTTCCCTCGCGGCCGCAGGGCCAGCGGCCGGAGCTGCAGGCTCTACTCCACTTCCTGTTTGGCGCGGTAGCCGTCCCGCGCAACGATGTCATATTTGAGTGGCTTGTGCTTTTGGTCCTGCATGCGCAAGGGCTGGCCCTCGTCGTCCACCAGTTCCACGCGGATCTTGCGCCAGGTGCCATCCAGCCTGGCGTTTGTGGGACGGTAAACCAGTTCATACTTGGCGCGGATATTCTGGTTAATCTCCTTGACGTCGTCGGGCAGTTCCCCGGCGAATCGCGGCTGATAGAAGATGCCCCCGGTCATCTGCGCCAAGGTCTTCATCTGGTTGTCGGCCTGCAGGAAGGTCATGTCGCGCATGCTGCCGCCCCAGCTGCCCATATTGTCGCCCTGGGTGTACGCCTCGAAGAGCCCGTCGGTGGAGATGCTGAAGATGGTGATATCGTGCGACTCCTTCACACGCTTCTGAATCTGGTCCCAGGTCAATTTGGACATGGTGTCGATGCCGGTAGCGATGAGAACGATGTACTTCTGGCCATCGACGCGCGATAGCCGGTCCAGCGACTCGTTCAATGCGTCGAAGACATCGGTTTCCTGAAAGGCCGCAGGCATGTAGACTCCGTTAGCCAATATGTTGATCCCTTGCTGAATCTGTTTCTTGTCCTGGGTAAAATCGCTCACGATGTGCGTATTCAGGTCGAAGGTCATCATGGCCACGTAGTCCTTCGGCCGCAGTTGCTGCGCAAATGCCCACGCAGTATTCAAGGCATCCACCCTGAAGATGTAGCCGCGCGCCGCATACTCCATCAGGATCAAGGCTGTAATCGGCGCCTCGGTGGGCCGGAAGCCTTCCACCTTCTGTTCTACCCCGTCCTCGTACACGCGGAAGTTCGAGGGCCTCAATCCCGGCACGAACTGGTGGGTTTTTTCGAGCATCACGCCCACGTCGAGCGTCACCTCAGGCACGTTCACGTGAAAGGTGATATTGGGCGCTTCGGCTGGGTTCTTGAACTTGGGCTCGGCCGGCGCCGGCGGCGGGGTTTGCTCGGAGTTGTCCTTTTTCTTGGGCACTGCGATCACGCCCGTGTCGCCGCCCGGGCCGCCTGCCTGCGATCCGTTCTGGTCCGTCTGTTGCTGCTGGGCGGGCTGCTGTTGCGGCGGTGGAGAATCCCGGTACTGCGCCCAAAGCGGCATTACGCCCGCCAGTGCCAGAACGGCAAAAAGCGTTTTGATCGGAGTGCGTTCACAAAAATCTGCCTCTTTGCGCGGTCTCATCATGACCCACCTCTTGTGCTCACCAGCATACGCGATTCGCATCCCTCGGCTGCCTCGCCGGCAACCGGGTGTACGTCCCGCTGTACTCTAATAGACGTGGAAACTCGCCTAAACGCATTCAACCGGGTACTCTCCGCGCTGGCGTGCTGCACGGTTCTGGCGCTGGCTTGTGCTCCTTGGCAATCAGCCGCACAAACCGGCTCGCCCGCAGCGCAGAAACCTGCCGCCGATCTGCCGGACAATCTATCGGGGCCGCCGCGCAATCCCGGATTTTTTCCGCTCAGCCAGGTCCGCGCCGGCATGTCTGCCACCGCCTGGACGGTGTTTGAAGGTACCCGTCCTGAGGCGATGGATATGGAGATTCTGGGCGTGCTGCGCGGCGTGCGCGGCCCCGGTCAGGACATGATTCTGGCCCGGCTCCGCGGCGCAAAGCCCGAGTACACCGGCGTGGTCGCAGGCATGAGCGGCAGTCCTGTGTATATCGATGGCAAACTCGCCGGCGCGCTCTCCTACCGGATCGGGCAGTTCACGAAAGAGCCCATCGCCGGCATCACGCCCATTGAACAGATGATTGAGGTGCGCGATCTGCCGATGCCGGGCTCCTCGGGCGGCAACTCTTTGGCGGCGGATTTGCGTAGTCAGGCTGCGGAAAAGGCGAGCAGCAGCGACCCCAATATGACCTTCCAGCCGATGGAGACTCCGCTCGTCCTCAGCGGACTGGATCCGGAATCCATCCGCTTTTGGCAGCAGCAGACGGCCGGTACCGCGCTGGAAACGATCACCGCAGGTGGTTCGTCCAGCAGTTCGAGCTTGGGCGGCGCAGGAAGCTCTTCGGCTTCCGGCGAAGCCGCTTCCGGGATCGTGCCCGGCTCCGCAGTCAGCATGCAACTGGTTCGCGGCGACATCGAAATCTCCGCTACATGCACGGTCACCTACGTAGACCCGAAGCAATTGCTCGCCTGCGGGCATCCTGTGCTTGGCGCCGGCGCGGTCTCGCTGCCGATGACTACCGCCGACATTGTGACGACAGTCGCCTCGCCGCTCAATGCGTTCAAGATCGTCAACACCGGGGCCATGATCGGAGCCTTCAACGAGGATCGCGAATCGGCCATTCGCGGCGTCTTCGGCGCGCACGCGCAGATGATCCCAATGCATATCGCGATCGACGCGCCCACCGGCCCGCGCAAGCTCAACGTCGAGATTCTCGATCTGCCTTCGCTGACGCCCATCGCCATGCAGGTCGTCTTGCTTCAATCCCTCGTGGCAACCAATGCCAACAGCGAAGCTCTCAGCTACCACCTCACCGGAAGTGTCGATCTGGCGGGCTACGGCTCCATGCCTCTCGACCTCTGGGCCCCGGCAGGCGCAGGATTGCCGGCCGCGCTCCAGACTGTTCTCCAGACCGGCCAACAGTTCACGCGGCTTTACACAAATGGCGCGCGCCAGGGGGTGATCCGCGCCATCGACCTCCACGTACAGGCTATCCCCCAGCGGGTACAGGTTACGCTCGAACAGGCGCGCATTGTCTCGAGTGACCTCGTCCACGCCGGTGACACGGTCGAGATCGAAGCCACCCTCCAGCCATGGCAGATGCCGGAGCGCAACGTCCGCATCGCCTTCAGGCTGCCGTCGCGTATGGCCGAGGGCAACCTGCGCCTGCTTGTTTCGGATGCCGCCACACTCGACCGGGCCCTCCTGCAGCCACGCCTCAACGCTCCGCCGCCCGACGTGGCCGCGGTCGTGGCCGAAGCGCGGAATCAGCATCCGGCCGACCGCATTTATGTAACGCTTCTCACTCCAGACGCACAAGGGGAAGTAGAGGGGGAGGCTCTCACCGATCTGCCGCTCTCGATGGCCAATGCCCTCGAGCCGCTGCGAAATTCCCAGAATGCCAGCCTCAACGGCGAGTCTGCGGAGTTGGCCGCCGATGCCCCAGCCGGCGGCGTGCTCTCCGGCTTTGAGGTCCTCAATCTCCACATCGAGCCGGGCGGCGGGTTAAACTAGCAACATCGCAGTTCTATCCTCCTCCATATCGGCCGGCACTCTGGGGAAACTTGCCGAACCGATGCTCAACCAGCGAGGGTCACTCGGAGAAACAAATGGCACAGATTCAAGGGCTTGCGGCCCATGCAGCAGGAGCCGAGCTCCTGTCGTTCCGCTATGATCCCGGTAAACTCGGGGCGTATGACGTCGAAATCGCCATCACCCACTGCGGTGTCTGCCACAGCGATCTGCACCTGATCGCCAACGACTGGGGCATCAGCCAGTATCCGTTCATCCCAGGCCATGAGATTGTCGGCACCGTTGCCGAGTTGGGCGCTGAGGTCAATCACCTGGCCATCGGCCAGCGCGTCGGCCTCGGCTGGCAGTCCAACTCCTGCGGGCACTGCGAGTGGTGCGTCAGCGGGCAGGAGAATCTCTGCCTAGATGCGGAGGCTACCTGCGTCCATCGCAACGGCGGCTATGCCGACCGCGTGCGCGCCAATGCCCGCTTCGTGGTTCCGATTCCTGGAGGTCTGCCCAGCGAGCAGGCTGCACCGCTGCTCTGTGCCGGAATTACCGTCTACAATCCTCTCCGCATGAACGGCATCAATCCTTCGTCGCGCGTGGGAGTGGTGGGCATCGGCGGCCTCGGCCATCTCGCCATCCAGTTCGCTCGCGTCTTTGGCGCGCAGGTCACCGCTTTCTCCACCTCGCTGGCCAAGGAAGACGAGGCCCGCTTGTTCGGCGCGCATCATTTCATCAACAGCCTGGAATCCAAAGCCATGAAAGAGGCCGCCGGTACGCAGGACTTCATTCTCACGACTGTCAATGCCGATCAGGACTGGAGCGCGTACCTCCAGACCCTCCGCCCCACCGGAACTCTGTGGTTCCTGGGCGTTCCTCCCAAGCCGGTTTCGGTTTCGGCCTTCCAGCTCATTTCTGGCAGTCGCGCCATTGGCGGCAGCCCAGTTGGCAGCCCTGCACGCCTGCGTGAGATGCTCGATGTCGCCACCCGGCACGGTGTGAAAGCCGCGACGGAGCTCTTCCCCATGGCCAAAGCCAACGAGGCCATCGAAAAGGTGAAGAAGAGCAAAGTCCGCTACCGCGCAGTGCTGGCGAATTAGCGTTTCGATGCGTTAGAACGCCAGTTGCACCCTGCTCTCGATCACACTCTCCGCAGGCATCGCCGCCATATTCTCCTCTGCCATCGCGAATTTCGTGTGCTCATAAGCGGTAGTGAGCTTCACATACCGATTCAGAATCCAATTCGTCCCTACTCCAAACTCCGTGCCCTGTTGCGCGGACTTGGCCGGGTTCGCGAGCAGCGGAAACGCCCCGCGGTCGATCCGCACCTGGCTCGCGCGCAACGTCAGCTCAAAAGCTCCAATGTGACGCACCCCGCGTTCCGGCGCAAAGCTGTGGCGGGGGATCGCTCCGTCGTAATTGTTTTTCTCGCCCGTCAGCAGAACCGATCCCGCAATCTGCCAGCTCACGTTCCTCGCCGATGCGGTAAACGCTCCGCTCCGCACCTGCTGCTCTGAAACGACACATTCGCTCTCGATCCCGACCGGCCCGCCGTAGTAGTTCGCTTGCGGCGAGATCCGGCTGTGCGCTCCATTCGCAACCGCAGTAGATGCGTATTGGAAGAACGTGCTCTGGCCCGCCGTTTTCAAGCCCGCGATGGATCCGTGCTGATGCCCGTCAGAGCCCGCAATCCCGATGCCCAATCCGCGAATCGCCTCACTTCCTGAACCTGCCAGTGGATGCACGAACAGTCGCCCGGCAAATTCATTCGCCGGTAACCATGCAAAGCTGCCGTTCGATCCGTCGTTCGACCCGTTGAAATATCCGGCCGCGTAATCCAGGCGGTGCGTGAACACCGATCCACCGAGCTGCGCGCCCATGTAGCGCAGCGGCAGCAGATCCGACGCCATCGAGCGCTCCGGAAAAGCCAGTTGACGATCCTGTTGCAGGATTTCGAGCCCGATCGGCTCCTTGAACTTCCCCAGGCGGAGGCGCAACCCAGGCACGATCTTCCCGTCCACAAACGCCTCTTGAATCTGCGGGTTGTTCTGCCCGAAGTCCGGCATAAAACGATAGTCGACACGCCGAAAGACCGTACCCTCGAACAGCGGCCGGATGCGCCGGAAGAAGAAAGTATCCAATGGCTCGCCATGCACGTTGCTCAAAAACATGTGGTCGTCCGCCTGCACATAGCCATGCACATGCAGCGTATTCGCGCCGCTTGCCGTCGAGAAATGCAGGCCGTTCGATTCAGCCGTCACGCGGTGCGGCGCTCGCGCACCTTCGCCGGTCGATTGCACGGGAGCGAAACCGGAATCGTTATTCTGTGCCCACGCCTGCATGTGAGCCGCGCCCAGAAAAAGAGCAATCACAAGGTACAGAAAGAGTTTTCGCATCGAAGTTCTCCGCATCTGAACCGTCTTCCGATCGCATATGCGAAGAAGATGATTCAGCGCCGTTGTGTTTGGAATGTCGGGGAAGTCGCGGAAAACACCGATGAGACAAGAAAGCCCGCGACAGTTCAAGACTGCGCGGGCAAACTCAAGCCGATCTATGGGAGCACAGACCTATGCCGCCCGCGCAAAGCGCGTTGCTGAGAGGCGACAACAGATCGTCATATGCATGGGCTGATCATATGCGAGGGTCGGTGCAAAGGCAAGTTCCAATCTTCATATCGCAATCCGGGATCCCAAAACTCATATCGTAATTTGGGATCGCAAAACTATGGTATTGCCTTAAAATATTCTTCCGATGTCGTTCCCGATCAAAACCTGCGTGGTCTGCGGCGAAGAGTTTGAGCTCAAGCCCGGCAAGCCCGGCTTTGCCAATCGTTGCCCCACTTGCAGCGAACCGGAAGACGAGTCCGCGTCTACGTCCGGCCGCTCCACCGACTACGCGGACCGCCGCGCCGAATCCGAAGTGACCGCCGCGCGCCGCCGCGCCATGCGCGACCTGCTCTACCGCAAAGACAGCTAGTTCGCATTGTCCGTGGCCGCAAGTTCCAATTCAACTAGAATAGACCTGTGACCAAAAATTCCTCGCCCACGGCCCCTTCCGTGGGATTCGTCTCTCTCGGCTGCCCCAAAAACCTCGTTGATTCCGAGGTGATGATGGGCCTTCTCGACCGCGCCGGCGCGCGCCTCACCGCCCGGCCCGAAGATGCCGAAATCCTCGTCGTCAACACCTGCTCGTTCATCGACACCGCCAAGCAGGAGTCGGTTGACACCATTCTCGAAATGGCGCGCCACAAGACCGAGGGACGCGCCCGGAAGCTCATCGTTGCCGGCTGTCTCGTGGAGCGCTATCGCGAGGAAATCCAGAAAAACATTCCGGAAGTCGACGCAGTTGTCGGTACTGGCGAACTTGAGGCAATTCTCGAAGCGGCGGGATTCGCCTCAGTGCCCGCAACGGCCGCGCCTTCACTGTTCAATATCCTCACCACCGCGCACGCAGAAGTGCGCTCAGGCCGCGAATCTCAATCCGGCACGCATAAAGCAGCCACATCTCGCCTAGAAGGTGACCACCGCGAGCGCGCCGGCCGGTTCAAACGCGACGACTGGCAAGGCGCATCGCACCTGCTGCCCACGTATCTCTACGATGAAACCACGCCACGGCTCCTCTCGACGCCGCGTGCCTCGGCCTACATCAAGATCGCCGAGGGCTGCGACCACCCCTGCACCTTCTGCGTGATTCCAAATCTGCGCGGAAAATTCCGCTCCCGGCGCTTCGAGTCTGTGGTTACCGAAGCTGAAGCCCTGGTTGCGCGCGGCGTTCGCGAGATTACGCTCATCGGCCAGGACACTACATGCTACGGCGAGGATCTTGACCTGAAGGACGGGCTTGCCACCCTCCTCGACCGGCTCGCGCAGATCCCGAATCTGCGCTGGCTGCGCTTCCTCTACGCTTATCCCAACCGCATCACAGGCAAGCTACTCGATACGATTGGCCGCCACGACAACATCTGCAAATACCTCGACCTGCCGCTGCAGCACGCCTCGCCCGACGTTCTAAAACGCATGAAGCGCGGCGCAGGCGCGGAAATCTTCTTGAAGACCTTGGAGAAAGTTCGCGCAGCCGTCCCAGAAATCGTGCTGCGCACTTCGTTCATCGTCGGCTTCCCCGGCGAGTCGCTTCGCGACGTTTTGGTTTTGGAGGAGTTTGTCAAAGAAGCCAAATTCGACTGGCTCGGCGTCTTCAACTATTCGCACGAAGAAGGCTCAGCCGCCTACGCGCTTGACGGCCAGGTCCCCAAGCGTTCCATCGAGTCGCGCCGCAAGCGTCTGATGAAGCTGCAGCAATCCATCTCGCGCAAGGCAAAACAGGAATGGATCGGCCGTGAGCTTACCGTGCTCGCCGAAGGACCGAGCGAAGAAACGGAACTCCTCTGGGAAGGCCGAACCGAGTTCCACGCGCCGGAGATCGACGGAAAAGTCTACCTGAACGACTTCGGCCCGCTCGAATCTCTGGAATCTGGCCGCTTCTACCGCGCTCAGATCACCGAAGCTCACGACTACGACCTGGTCGCCCGCATTGTGGCGCCTGAGCTTTGACCTTTACGGACTCCGCGCAAAGGCTGAATCGCGATCCTGCCCACCCCTTCAGCAGTGCTCCCGTTTCCGTCGCGCGGATCGGAGATAGAATTCCCATGTAACCACCAACAACGCAAAACCGTCCAATAAGCGGAATCAAAAAAGGGACACACGTAAAAGGAGCCCTTTTATGCAAGAACGAAGGATGGTTGTTCTTTTCACGTCCTTCCTGGCGTGTTTTCTTGCCTTCGCAGGCGCACGCTCTGCCGCTCTAACGCCCTCCTTTACCATCACAGCGCTGAATACGACTATGCCGACCACCGGCAACGGGACCATCCAGTTTACGCTGACTTCAGTTAACAGCTACAGTGGCTTTATTACCGTCAATTGCATTCCTCCGATCTCAGCGAGAGGGAATCTTCCCTACTGCGTAGGGCCTGTGAACACGGCCGCTTACCAGCTGACCGCGAATGCATCGGAGTCGGGAACATTTCTTCTTTCCTCTGTCCCCATATCAAGCGGTTGCGGCTACTACTGCCGTTATCGGCAGCCCCGCAGAAAACCGTTTGGTAGGGCGATCGCAGCGGCGCTGCTCATCGGATTCAGTTTCCGCCGCCGCTTATCCCGAGGGGTCACACTCGGTTTGCTTGCTGTGGCCGCGTTCGTGGGCACGGCAGGAATCACCGCCTGCGGCGGATACAGCAATACGCTGACTCCCGGAACCTATGCCTTCACGCTCACTGCATCGGACATCTATACGAGTCAGTCGGCGAGTACAACCGTTGAGGTGACGGTGCCGCCTGGAATCTCCACCTACTAGCCCGAAGCCAGGGGCGTTCCGGCGGAATCGCAACTGGGCTTTTGCCAACTCCGCCTTTCAATCACTCGGCCCCGTTCACTTCATCTGGGACACTTGCCGCCGCGATTTCTGTAGTACACTTCCCGCATGAAAACGCGCTCCCCCTTTCGCTGGTTCCTCCGCGTGGCGCTTTGCGCCGCGCTCGCATTTGCTTTTAACTCAACCGCCGCGCACGGCCAGGACTGGGCGAAGGCGATGCTGAACAAATCGCCGCGGCACCAGGAATGGGTGAAGATTCGCTACGGCAGTCGCACGGTGAATGCGTTTGTCGTCTATCCCGAAGTCAGCCACAAAGCGCCGGTGGTGCTGCTCATTCACGAGATATTCGGGCTCACGGATTGGGCGCGCTCGATGGCCGATGACATCGCCGCGATGGGATACATTGTTGTCGCGCCGGACCTGCTCTCGGGTTTTGGGCCGAATGGCGGCGACACGAGCGCCTTCCCGGATACGCAGTCGGCGATTAAGGCTGTGAGCGGCCTCGATCCTGAGACGATCACCGCCGACCTGAACGCCACGGCCGATTACGCGCTGAAGCTGCCTGCGGCTAACGGCAAGCTCGCCGTCGTCGGTTTCTGCTGGGGCGGCGGGCAATCGTTCCGTTTCGCAACAGATCGTAAAGACCTGAGCGCGGCTTTCGTCTTTTACGGCCCTCCGCCGCCGGCAGACAGCATGAAGTCGATCGCCGCGCCGGTTTACGGCTTCTATGGCGGCAGCGACGCGCGCATTACGGCGACGGTTCCGGACACGAAGACCGCGATGGCTACCGCAGGCAAAAGCTATGACCCGGTAGTCTACGAAGGCGCAGGCCATGGATTTATGCGCGCCGGTGAGGATCCGGCGAATACGAATCCGGCGAACACGGCGGTGCGCAAAGAAGGCCTGAAGCGGCTGGAACTGCTGTTGAAGGGGATGTAGCGGGCGCGCGCTGAGGCTTGCGCGTTACGATGGGTGTGGACGAATCCATGCCCGCGAAGAAGAAATCCTCGAAGCTGATGAAGTGTCCCACCTGCGGAATGTTGGTGCGTCCCGGGGACGAGGATTTTCCTTTCTGCAGCGACCGCTGCCGCAAGATCGATCTCGGCAAGTGGGCCTCGGGGGCGTACAAGATTAGTTCGCCGGTTCTCGATCCGGAAGTGCTCGAAGATTTGGGATTGGGCGACGCGAGCCGCGGCGGAGGCCCCGATGAAGACTAGGCGCAGCTTCGCTGTCACGGCATTGACCGTCGCAGGGTTGCTCTCACTTTACCTCTGCTTTCTCGGCCTCATGGGGCTCGCGTGGAGCGGATTCGGGCGCGGCAACAAGGACCTTGAAATACTCGGTTGTTTCCTGCCCTTCCTTCTGGCGTTACCATTATTCGTGTTTTCGCTCGGGATCACACGCTTTGCCACATTGGGCCTCTGGATGCTGATTCCGTATCACTGGTATTGGCTGGTGAGTCATCTCACAGCTGAAGGCGTCACCGGTCCTTTTGATTTGCTGAGAAGAATCGCTCTAGCTCTCATCACGCCGATCGAGATTGCATTCATACTGCTCGCCGTTCTAGTCCAGTTCGGCATGCGGGTTTTCAAGCAATTTCGTTTCGACCAGTGTCTATACAGGAGAATGCGAGGCACGAGTGAGTCCGGAGCCTGAAAATGTGCCCAAACCGAAAAGGACACGTTGGGCCTGGATAGTCGCGACGTTCTTCGGTGCGGGCTACGGCAAGCCGGGTCCGGGCACCTGGGGCTCCGTTGCTGCTGTGCTACTTTGGGGAGCTTACGCGTGGCTCGCGCACCCTCCGCCGCGTGAGCTTCTCTTGGTGCTGCTGGCCGGGATTGCCATTGCAATTGCGCTCGGCGTGCCGGCGGCCACGATTGTGGAGCGTGAAGCTGGGCGCACCGATCCTGGGTTCGTCGTCGTCGATGAAGTAATCGGCCAGTGGATTGCGCTGCTCGGCAGCCCCACCGATTGGCGTCATGGTCTCATCGCGCTTGTGCTCTTCCGATTGTTTGACATCATCAAGCCGTTCCCGGTGCGGCGTCTGGAGCGGCTGCCGCGTGGCTGGGGCATTGTCTTCGACGATGTGGCCGCGGGCCTGTATGCTTTGCTTATAGCTTCTCTCATTCGCATGTGCATCTGATCTGTTGTTATGCCTCGTAACTTTCCACAACCCGATCCCGCCTCGGTGCCGCTGCCGCGCGTGGATGACGTGGTTCCCGCAGCGGCCTTGCCGCAGGGTGAGGTAGAACTGACCGGGGTTTATCTTGGACCGCATGAGTACGGGCTGCCCGCGGTTTACGTGGACGGCGAGCGATCGCATGTGGTGATGAGCCGGCCGACCCGGCTGGCCTTCCGCGTGCCGGGATCGGCTACCACGGGCCTGATTGAGGTGCGCACGCCGGCGGGTGCGGCCAATGCCGGCGCAGTGCGCGTGGCGCGCAAGCTGACCGACGGCCTGCATCCGGTGACGAGCCCCGTCGTCAGCCGCTCCGGCATGATCTATGCGACGATCTCCGGCCCGCGCGGCAAGCCGACGCCGGCGTCGGTGATGAGGATCAGCGTGGACGGCCGGTCAACTCCGTTTGTCACGGGACTACTGAACGCCACCGGGCTGGCTTTCAGCCCCGAGGGTGAGCTCTACGTGACCTCGCGCGCCGAAGGCAATGTGTACAAGGTGGACGCGGCGGGCGAATTTAACCTGTACGTGGGCGGCATGGGGGTGGCCACCGGCGCAGCGTTCGATGCAGGGGGCAACCTCTTTGTGGGCGATCGCAGCGGCACCATCTTCAAGATCAATACCGAGCGGCAGATCTTTGTGCATGCCACGCTCGAGCCCAGCGTTTCGGCCTATCACCTGGCGGTGAACGGCGCGGGAACACTCTTCGTCACCGGTCCCACGCTTTCATCGAACGACGCCATCTGGGCAATCGAGCCGAATGGCGAAACACGTGCGTGGTATCGCGGCCTGGGGCGTCCGCAGGGGTTGGCCATCTCGCACGAGGGCGACATCTATCTGGCCGCGTGTCTGCATGGCCGCCACGGGCTGGTACGCGTTACGCCGAAGGCAGAAGCGTCCCTGGTGCTGGCTGGCGACAATCTGGTCGGCATTGCGTTTGGGCCGCTCGGCACTGCCGTCCTTGCTACCAACGAAGCCGTTTATGATGTGGATTTGGGAGTGGAAGGACTGAATCTGTTTTAGGTTTCAGTTTTCAGGGGTCAGGTTTCAGTGACTGGACCTGAGGCATCGGCATGGGCCCAACGCGGAGGTGCAATATGACTTTCCGCCGATCTCCAACTGCCGATCTGTGACACCTGACCCCTGAAACCTGACACCTGTTCTCATGAAAGCCGAAATCATTGCCGTCGGATCGGAGATGCTCACTCCGTTCCGCCAGGATACGAACTCGCTCTACATCACGGAGAAGCTCAACGGGATTGGCGTTCTCGTTGCCTTTAAGACCATTGTTGGCGACCGGCGCAAAGACCTGGTTGGCGCCATCCGCACTGCGCTTGCCCGAGTGGATGTGTTGATTCTGATGGGTGGGCTCGGCCCGACCGAAGACGACCTGACGCGCGAGGCTTTGGCCGATGCCCTTTCGCTCACGATGCGCCGCGACGCTTCGCAGGTCGCCGCTCTGCATGCGCGCGCCGCCGCGTGGCGCGTTCCCATGCCGCAGAACAATCTGAAGCAGGCTGATGTGCTCGAAGGCGCAACGCTGCTGCCGAATGCGAACGGTAGCGCGCCGGGGCAGTGGCTCGATGTTACGTTCGAGGGTTTCCGCAAACTCATCGCGCTTTTGCCGGGGCCTCCTCATGAGTGCCGTCCACTGTTCGATGCCGAATGCTTGGCGCGCATTCAGGACGTTGCGCCACCGCGGCATATTGCCGTGCGCACGCTCAAGGCGGCCATGATTCCCGAATCGCAGGCCGACAAGCTGCTGGCGCCCGTTTACACCACGTATACCGACGTTGAAACCACGCTGCTGGCTCACTGCGGCGATCTGCAAATCACGCTCATCTGCGCGAAACCCGACGCCGAGGCCGCGCGCAAGCGCGTGGACGAACTTGCCGAGGGAATCGAAGAGATTCTCGAAGACTGGTTCTACTCTTCGCAGGGCGATTCGCTGGAACAGGTCGTTCTTTACTATCTCGGTTTGCGCCAGGCGACGCTTGCCGTGGCGGAAAGCTGCACTGGCGGCCTGGTTGCTCAGCGCATCACCGGCGTTGCCGGCGCTTCGCGCTCGTTTTTGGGCGGAGCGGTTGTCTACTCGGACGCGCTCAAGACATCGCTCGCCGGTGTCCCCGCGGAGCTGATCGCCGAGCACGGCGCGGTTTCGGCCGAAGTGGCTAAAGCGCTTGCGGAAGGGATTCGCGCGCGCACTGGCGCAAGCATCGGCGTGGGCATCACCGGCATTGCCGGTCCCACAAGCGCCACAGAAAGCAAGCCCGTGGGTCTCGTGCACATGGCCGTCTGCGACGCGCAGGGCTGCGATCAGGTGGAGCGTACCTTCCGCGGGGACCGCCAGCGTGTCCGCGAATGGGCCGCTCAGCAGGCTCTCGATATGGTCCGGAGGCGATTGTTTTGATCCGCGCAGGATCTTCGCAGCTTGCGTTCTGAAATCATGACGGAACCAGTACTTGCACGAGAACGTACAAATGTCATGAATTGTACGAAATCGTACAAGTGAGCCTATCCACCTCTTTGCTACACTCTTCGTGCAACCCGATCCCAATCCGTCACTCGGTCCAGCAACCACCAGGAGAGTTCATGCCCGTCGTCAAGCTTGAAGGTGTCACCAAGGCTTACGAAGGCAAAGTAGCTGTGCGCGATCTGAGCCTTGCGATCGACAGCGGCCAGATGTTCGGGCTGCTGGGCCCCAACGGCGCGGGGAAGACCAGCTCCATTCGCATGATGCTGGGCATCACGCTGCCCGATTCAGGCCGCATCGATCTGTTTGAGAAGCCGCTGGCCCGCCAGAGCCTCAACCGCGTTGGCTATCTGCCGGAAGAGCGCGGCCTCTACAAGAAGATGAAGGTTATCGACCAGCTCATCTTCTTCGGCCGGCTGCACGGCCTGGCCGTGGAGGACGCGCGCAAACGCGCTCGGGACTGGGCCGCGCGGATGGAGATCTCCGATGCGCTCGAGAAGAAGACGCAGGAGCTATCCAAGGGCATGCAGCAGAAGATTCAGTTCATCGCTACACTGCTGCACGACCCCGACCTGATCGTGATGGACGAGCCGTTCAGCGGCCTCGATCCCGTGAACACCACGCTGCTTGAGGATGCTTTGCTCGAACTCAAGAGCCGCGGCAAAGCTATTCTCTTCTCCACGCATCGCATGGACCAGGTGGAAAAGCTCTGCGACTCGATCTGCCTCATCGATCGCGGAGAAGCGGTCCTGAGCGGCCGCATGCGCGAAATCAAGAGCCGCTACGAGCGCAACCGCATCGTCATCGAGTTCGAAGGCAGCGCGGACTTTCTCAAGAGCGATGAGATTGCCGAAGCCAATAACTACACCGGCCATGCCGAGATCAAGCTGAAGCCGCACGGCGACGCGCAGAAACTGCTGCTCCAGGCGGCAGCCGCGGCGCGCGTCTATCGCTTTGAAGTCATGGAACCTTCGCTCGAAGAGATCTTTATTGAGACTGTGGGAGGCCGCGCCGATGCGTAACATTCTGCTGATTGCAAAGCGCGAATATCTGGAGCAGGTGCGCGGGCGGTCCTTCCGATTTTCAACCGCACTGGTGCCGGTGCTGGTGGCCATGTTGATCGGCGCCAACTTCGTTCTCATTCGCCATGCGAGCTCCGGCAAGCACATTGCCATCGCGGCGACCGACCCGCAACTTGCGAACGCGATTCAAAGCGATTTGCTCGCGGACAAGAAGGCCGGCTTCACGGTGGATGTGGTGGCGCCGGCGAGTGAGGAGCAGCGCGCCGCGCTGCGCGACAAGGTGCGCAACAACTCGATAGATGGACTACTCATGATCGATTCCACAAAGGCCGATTCTCCCAAAATCGCCTTCCTCTCGCTCTCGAACGGCGATGTGGAGTTGGTGGGAAGGCTCAAGTACACGGTGCGCACGGTCATGGCGCGGCAACAGTTGATGAAGGACGGCATGAGACCGGCGGACATCGACCAGGTGTTCAAGGATGTCCCGGTCGATACCCTTCGTATCGGTAAACAGGACAAGATCGTGAAAGGTTCAAGCATGGCGGCGCTGGCGAAAGTGAACGTCATGCTGCTGCTGATCCTGATGCCGATTCTGCTGCACGGCATGGATATGGCGCGCGCCATCATCGAGGAGAAGAGTTCGCGCATCTACGAAGTGATGCTCGCCGTGGTGCGGCCCGAAGAGAGCCTCGCCGGCAAGCTGCTGGGCACAGGTGCAGTAGGCCTCACGCAGATTGTCATCTGGGCTGCCATGGGCGCATTTGCCAGCGGCTCGGCGACTTTAGCGTCGACGATGGGCGGCAATGTGGATTTTCATATTTCACTCGCCGAGATTGTATTCTTTGCCATTTACTTTGTGCTCGGGTTCCTTCTTTACAGCGCCGTCTTCTCCGGCCTTGGCGCAACCTGCGAGACGTCGCAGGATCTGCAGATGTACGCTTCCTTGGTGGTCATTCCAGTGTGGCTGGCCATGTTTGCCGTGATGAACGTGATCCATCATCCCGGTTCGCCGTGGAACCTGGCCGCCTCGTTGTTTCCCGTCACCTCGCCGTTCGTCATGGTTCCGCGGCTGAGCATCGAAACGGTTCCGGTGTGGCAGACGGCCACTTCTCTGGCAATTTTGGTCCTCAGTATCTGGATCGCATTGCGGCTCTCCGCGCGCCTCTATCGCGTGGGCATCCTCATGTACGGCAAGCGCGCTACCCTGCCGGAGATCCTGCGCTGGCTGCGCTCCGCGTGAGCCTTTCCGGCAGCGTCTGATGAGAGGTTGGTAAACTGCCATGCAAAGGTGGTCCGCTATGAAGAAGTGGATTCTATTCTCGTTGGTTTATTCTCTGGCCGTCTCTGCGCATGTCAACGCGCTCACGAAATGCCAAGCCTCAGTGAATGGCTACAAGATCAAAACGGTCTATGTCACAGGAGAGCACTATAGCGCGGTCGTGTGGGCCTACAAGCATCTTTCCGATGAGACCTGCCTGACTCCTGTGACCAACCCCGCGAAAGCTGATGCCATTCTTGATTTGCCGGCCCCAGAACTGCCGGCCGCCCGGCCATCGGGAGACGACGTCCTCAGCATCACGTGCAGTTCCTCGGGCACTTCGTCAAGCTGCATCGACTCGAACGGTAACGAATTGGACATCGATTGCGACAGGGCCGGAAACTGTACATCATATTATGGTCCTTCGCCGGCGGTTTCGCTGATCGGCGCTTTCAACATTTGGGTTGGAAGCGCCTCCTATCAGGGCGAGGCGCATCTCTACACTCCGGACCATAAGCTGATCTGGAAGAGCGAGAATCAGCAGGCGCACTGGCCCGACACGCTCTGGTACGAGAAGCTCCGAGTTGGGACCAATTCCCCCGCGTGCCGCAAGCCTGCGTTCACAACCCACTATTACAGAACCTTCAGGCAGCTCGCATCTGGGCGCTGCGGTGTCGAGTTCGATCCCCCTGTGAGTATCGACATAAAGGCCAACGAACGACTTGCCGCAAAACAGGCTGCGACCGGTCAAAAACAATCCGAAGCAGACGAAATGAAGCGGAATGCCCAAGATGCCGCAGCGAAACAGTCGAGCTCGACACAATAAAAGTTCCTTGCTGACTTTTCCATTGCCGTCGCCTGTATTTGATAGGCGATGTCCTTCATGGTCTCAATGCTCACCATCCGGTCGGATCGCGATTCCCGGTATCATGGAAGCAGGGACGATGACGGCAGAAAAAATCCATCAGCCGGCGCAGGAAAGCGCCGAAGAAACCACTCGTATCACCATTGGCGTGCTGGCGCTGCAGGGCGATTACGAGGCGCACGCGCGCGCGTTTCAGAATACCGGAGCGCGCACGGTGCTGGTGCGCAAGCCCGAGGAACTCGCGGGCCTGGACGGATTGGTGCTGCCCGGCGGAGAATCTACAACCATGCTCAAGTTTCTTGAGCAAAAGGAATTTTTTGAGACGCTCGGCGAGTTTATTGCGGCCACCCCATGTTTTGCCACCTGCGCGGGCTGCATTCTGGTGGCGCGGGAGGTGCTGCATCCCAAACAGCGCAGCCTGGGCGTGCTCGACGCGACTGTGGAGCGCAACGCGTACGGCCGGCAGATCGACTCGAGCATTCTCACGCTGCCCACCGAGTTGCCGGGCGGCCCGCTGGAGATGGTCTTCATCCGTGCTCCGCGCATCGCGCGCGTCGGCCCTAGCGTCAAGGTTCTCGCTCAGCGCGACGGCTCGCCGACGCTGGTGCGGCAGGGAACCTTGCTTGCGGCCACCTTCCACCCGGAGATGTCCTCCGATTCGCGCGTGCAGCATCTGTTCCTTGAGATGGTGCGCAGGCACAAAAACGGCAGCCGGCACACGCGGGCGAATCTGGACAAAGGTTGACCATGCCGTTGCCGCCGCAATTCGAGAAGGAACTGAACGGGAACGGCCATGCGCCTCATCCCGTTGTCGTGCGCGAGCAGTTGAAGCGGCTGCTCGCGCATCCCCTGTTCACGCACAGCAAGCGCTACCCGGTGCTGCTTGCCTACACGGTTGAGCAGACGCTGCTCGGCCACGCGGGCGAGCTGAAAGAGCGCACGATCGGCATTGAGGCCTTCGGGCGCGATCCCAATTACGATGTGAACCTCGATCCGGTGGTGCGCACCACCGCGGCGGAAGTGCGCAAGAGGCTGATCCAGTACTACTACAGCCCACAACATGCGGGAGAACTGATCGTCGAGATGCCGGTAGGCTCCTATGTGCCTGCGTTTCGCGAGCCGGTTGCGCCGGCGGTTACCGCAAACGCGGAGACCAACGCTGTCGATGCGGCGCCGGGGACGTCCGCACCTCGTGAAGCGTCGGCGCCAAGGACTCGCCGCCGGGTTGCGCTGGGAATTGCATTCGCATTGGCGTTGCTTGCGGGGTTTGGCCTGGGACGCATCGAGTTTCCCCGGAAGCCGTCGAATCTCGAACGTTTCTGGGAGCCGATGACCTCCGCGTCCAGCAGGATTACGTACTGCTTGGGCATGCCGGCCGACACCACCGATCCAGCGCACTCCATTCTTTCGCAGGGCGAGCCGGTGAATGGCGGACTCGACGTCTCGGACGTGATCACGCTGGCCAGGTCGATCGTTCCGCTGGCGCCGCGGCACGACGCATTTCGAGTCGTATCCGCATCGCAAACGCCCTTCGCTGAGTTGCGCGAGAGCCCGTTCGTGCTGATCGGCGCCTTCGACAACGTCTGGACGATGCGCATTACGCGGGATTTGCCGATCGGCTTCGAAACCGATAACGGGGTTCAGAAGCTGGTGGATCGCAAAAGCTCACCGCAGCGCTCATGGACACTTGTGTGGCAGATTCCGAATACAAAGCTGGCGAAGGATTACGCCATCGTGGCCAGAATCCACGACAAAGTGACTGGACAGCCGGTAATTATTGTCGCGGGAATTCTCGGCGAGGGGACTGAAGCCGCCAGCGAAGTGGTGTCGAACCCTATTTATATGGACGCAATGCTCCAAAAAGCGCCCAGGAACTGGGAGCGGCTCAATCTGGAGGCAGTGATCGAGACGAACGTGATCGAGGGCCATCCAGGTCCTCCAAATGTTCTCGCAGTCGAGACCTGGTAGCGCCGAATCGTGCGTTCGGCTGTGTGGGTTTGCGTGCCAGTACCGATCTCATTCGCAAAATGGCGCGTAGATCTCCCGAATTGGGAGACGCAGCCCGTATGATACATGCCGTTTTCCGGCCTGGGCCCTTCCCGCATCTGGCAGAGCCTAGGGCTGTTACTATTGGCAGGAACGTTTGATACGCGTTGAATCTTGTTCGATGGCTCCTCGCCATTCGATCCTTGCTCGTCATCGCCCGCGCGAAACGGAGTGACGCTTCTGCCGAAGTGAGACAGAACCCCCCGAGTCCGGCCGCCGCGGCGTCCGGAGACCTATGCAATTTCGCACTCGCCGCTCGAAGTCCTTTCTTGTTTTCATCGTCCTGACCACATTTCTGTCCGGCGCGAGCGCGCTGCTCGCACAGACTCCGCAGGCCTCCCAGGCCACACCGGATGCGCCGCGGCCGTGGATGAACCCGAAGCTCTCTCCAGAGGAGCGAGCCGAGCTGGTACTACAGCAGATGACCCTCGATGAGAAGCTGGCGCTGCTGCACGGGAATGGAATGGCGCACGAAAAGAGCTGGAACACGCCTCTGACGCAGCTTGCGAATGGCGGCGCGGGGTACGTCGAGGGCGTACCACGGCTGGGCATTCCGCCGCTCATCATGTCTGACGCAGCTTATGGAGTGCGCGACAGCGCGGCAAACGGGCGCTACTCGACAGCGATGCCATCGAACCTGGGCGCGGCTTCGAGCTGGGACACGGATTCAGCCTGTGCCTACGGCGAGATCATCGGCCAGGAGTTGCGGGCACAGGGGTTCAACATGACGCTGGGCGGCGGCGTGGACCTGGTGCGCGAACCGAGGAACGGCCGGACCTTTGAATATACGGGGGAAGATCCGCTTCTGGCCGGCACCATGGACGGAAGCATGATGAAGTGCGAACAGGCGCAGCACGTCGTCGGCGACATCAAGCACTACGTGATGAACGACCAGGAGACGGGGCGCAACTTTGTGAGCGCCATCATCTCGAAGAAGGCCATGCAGGAGTCGGACCTGCTGGCGTTTCACATCGCTATCTCCATCGCCAACCCTGCTGCGATTATGTGCTCCTATAACCGCGTCAACGGCGAGTACGCCTGCGAGAACCCTTACACGCTGCACGATGTGCTGAAGGACAGTTGGGGATTCAAAGGCTTCGTGCTCTCCGACTGGGGTGGGACACACAGCACCGTTGTGGCATCCGCGGCAGGCCTCGATCAGGAACAGCCCATGGATAGGTTTTTCGGTCCCAAGCTCAAGGAAGCCGTCGAGGCCGGACAGGTTCCCATGTCGCAGATCGACGATCATGCGCGGCGCGTGCTGTATGGAGAGTTCCTGTCGGGAATCGTCGACGATCCGCCGCAGAAGAGCGTTGTGGACGTGCAGAAAGGCTTTGATGTTGCCCAGCGCGTGGAAGAGGAGAGCATTGCTCTCCTGAAGAACAACCACTCAATCCTTCCCATCGATGCCTCTCGCGTTCACAGCATCGCAATCATCGGCGGCCACGCGGATGTGGGCATGATCTCCGGCGGAGGATCGGCGCAGGTGGACCCACCGGGCGGGAATGCCATCGCGCCACGGCAAGGGAGGGTGCAATGGCATGAACATGTCTGGTTTCCAACCTCTCCGTTGACGGCGCTCCGGGCCGAATTGCCGAACACGAGGATCGCCTTCGATCCGGGAACGGACCTCGACTCGGCCGCAGCCCTTGCGAAGAGCTCCAATGTTGCTATCGTCTTTGCCGATCAGTGGGAATCCGAGGGCATGGATCTGAAGAGTCTGGCGCTCTCCAACGACCAGAACGCTCTGATCGAAAAGGTAGCGGCGGCAAATCCGCGCACCATTGTCGTGCTCGAAAGCGGCACTGCGGTCACCATGCCCTGGATCGACAAGGTCGCCGGAGTGGTTGAGGCGTGGTATGCCGGAAGCTCGGGCCACAAAGCCTTAGCCAACGTGCTGACCGGCGCGGTGAATCCGTCGGGCAAACTGCCCATCACTTTCCCGAAGGATGAAAACGATCTTCCCCACCCGGTAATTCCGCCGGCGCCTGATTGGGATCCGGCGCATACCAAGGGCAGGGCAGTTTCTCTTCCCACCAACTATGCCGTCGATTACACCGAAGGCGCCAAAGTTGGCTACAAGTGGTTTGAGGCCGAGCACAAGCAGCCGCTGTTTCCCTTCGGATTCGGCCTCTCGTACACGTCGTATCGATATTCCGGCCTGAGCGTCGACGCGGCCGCGAAGACGGTGAGCTTTACGGTGACGAACACGGGCAGGCGTGCTGGCGCGGAGATCGCGGAGGTGTACGCCAGACTGCCGCAGGGCCGGGAAGAGTCCTCATACAAGCGTCTGGCTGGCTGGAAGCGAATCTCGCTGGCCGCTGGCGCATCCGAAACCGTCACTGTCCCGATCGATGTGCGGGTCCTCGAGACTTTCGACGAAGCGCAGAACAACTGGACTCTCGCGACCGGTGACTATGCGGTCTTCGTTGGCGGCTCATCGCAGAACACCCCACTCACAGGAAGTCTCGCCATTCGCTGAAGCGGCGCGGGTCGGCCCCGGAGTTTTGCCGGGGTGGGGCGTGTGCAGCAGTGGCCGATCCTGGCGGGAATACCGGCAAGTAAGCGTTTTCCAGATTGCCATCCCGCTGGCTGCCGCATTACGATTGCGGGGTCATGATGAAGCCATCCGCAACCCTCGCCTCCATTGCAGCCCTCGCATTCTTCTCCGTTTCTCTTCTTGCGCAAGCGCCGTCGTTCACTATTGAGGTCAATCACCCCATCGCTCAGGTGAGCCCCACGTTCTACGGCCTCATGACCGAAGAAATCAACCATGCCTTCGACGGGGGTCTCTATGCCGAGTTGATCCGCGACCGCACGCCGAGCACGGCCTGGGACACACTCCTCTATTGGCCTATCGTGGCGCGGGGCAACTCTGTGGTGGATGTGTCGGTCGACAAAACAGCCGGGCCCGGCGCTGCGCAGCCGCGCAGCTATCGCGTCGCGGTAACCGCGGCCGATCCCGGCTCGCCCGCTGGTTTTGAGAACGGCGGATATTGGGGCATTCCCGTGCGCCCGCAAAGTGTGTATTCGGGATCGTTTTACGCAAAGACCGATACGCCGGGCCTTCCCGTGACAGTCACCCTTCAGAACGATCAAACCGGCGCGGTCGCGGCTACAGCCACGATTACGGGTCTCACCGCTGAGTGGAAGCAGTTCAGCTACACGCTCAAGACCGGCGCAGTTCCGGTTTCCTCGAACAACCATCTCATCCTTACCATCGATCGCCCGGCCACGGTGTGGTTCGATGTGGTCTCGCTCTTTCCGCCCACTTATCACAACCGGCCCGGCGGCGACCGCGTTGACATTTCGAATCTGCTGGCCGCCATGCAGCCTAAGTTTCTGCGCATGCCCGGCGGCAATTATCTCGAAGGCGACCACGTTGTCGACCGCTTCGACTGGAAGAAGACCATTGGCCTGTGGGTTGACCGTCCCACGCACGAGAGCCCCTGGCATTATCGCTCGTCGGACGGTATGGGCCTGCTCGAATTTCTGGAGTGGTGCGAGGATCTGAAGATGCAGCCAGTGCTCGCTGTCTATGCGGGCTACTCGCTTGCAGGCGAGCACGTCGATGCCGGCTTGGCGCTAGAACCCTACGTTCAGGATGCACTTGATGAGATTGAGTACGTGACTGGCGGCGCCGACACAACCTGGGGTGCGGAGCGCATCAGAGACGGCCACGCCGCTCCCTTCCCACTGCATTACGTGGAGGTGGGCAACGAGGATGGGTTCGACAAATCCGGTTCATACGACGGCCGCTTCGCGCAGTTCTACAACGCCATCAAGCAGCGCTATCCGAATCTCCAGATCATCGCTACTACGCCTGTGAAAGGCGTTACGCCCGACGTGGTCGATGAACACTTCTACATGCCGGCCGAGGAGACTTTCAACCAGGCGCACCACTACGACAAGGCCGACCGCAAGGGACCGAAGATCTTCGTCGGCGAGTGGGCAACGCGCGAGGGCGACCCCACGCCGAACCTTCAGGCCGCGCTCGCCGACGCCGCCTGGCTCACAGGCCTTGAACGCAACAGCGATCTCGTCATCATGAACAGCTACGCGCCGCTCTTCACCAACGTCAATGCCGGCGCCATGCAGTGGGCTCCCGACCTTATCGGCTACAACGCGCTCACAAGCTACGGCTCGCCCAGCTACTGGACGCAGGTGATGTTCTCGACGCATCTCGGCACCGAGGTCGTCGCGAGCACGCTCGCCAACGCACCCGCGCGCGTCTATGCCTCCGTTACGCGCGACGACGCGAAGCACAAACTATTCGTGAAGGTCGTCAACGCAACCTCCGTCCCGCAGCCGCTAGCGATCGACGCTGACCGGCGTAAAAAAAGTTGCATCGATGGCTACGCTGACCACGATGAGCGCCAAAACGCCCAACGCGACAAACAGCATCGAGCATCCCAATGAAGTGCGGCCGTTCCGCGGGCAAAGTTCCCATCTCCGGCCTTAAATTCACACAGACCTTTGCGCCGTATTCAGTGAATGTGCTGGAATTGAGCTATTAATACGGCGAGGAGATCTCTATTCGCAGCAATGCGCAATTTTACCTGCCACAACTTGACGGTATTCGTGCCGTAGCGATTATCGCGGTCATGGCACTGCACGCCAGCTACGGCTTTGTAAAGGGAGGGTTCCTTGGAGTCGACCTTTTCTTCGTTCTCAGCGGCTTCCTGATCACGTCTTTATTGGTGAATGAAGCCGAGCAGTTCGGCGGAATCAGTTTCCGCTTGTTTTATATGAGGCGGCTCCTACGGCTTTATCCAGCATTAGTGATAACTGTCATCCTGACCGGTTTCGTTTGGAACCTTATACCCGGAACGGAGGTCTCTTATCCGAGAATGGCGCTGGCGTCCCTGTTCTATTATGCCAACACTGTGCCGCAGAATAGCCCCTTGCATCACACGTGGTCGCTCTCGATGGAGGAGCAATTTTATATCCTTTGGCCCTTCATATTATTACTCAGCTTGCGGTTGAAGCGTTGGCGGTTCCTGCCGCCAATTGGAATCGCTGCCTCGGCTATTTTCGTGCGTAATCTAATGATATTTCACCACGATCCGCCGTGGCAGATCTTTCTGTTTCCCCTCGCGCGCATGGACTCTCTGATGATCGGCGCCTTGGTAGCCTTATTCATTACGAACCGTTCTGTCGTATTGTGCTCTGCGCGGCCCACTCGGCTTTGTGGGGCAATTAGTGCCTTGGCTTTGGCTATATCCACTGCGCTGTTCTTTACGGTAGGCCAATATAATTATGCTCTGTATGCTTGGGGACTTACTGCCATATTGCTCTTGTTCGCCGTATTGATTGCCTCCGTAGTGCTGCAGGCCCCTGAGTCAACATGGACCAACCATATACTTTCGTCTCCACCGATGGTCTATCTGGGCCGGCGATCTTACGGAATCTATTTGTATCACCTTCCTATCTTTTATTGGCTTGAGAATTTCCGCGTGCACCACTCGGCCAGTAATCTGGTTATCATAACTGTTCTTCGCGTTACATTATCAATCGGCGTGGCGGCTTTGTCGTACAGATTTGTTGAAAAGCCGGTCCTGAGATTAAAATCCCGATTCCAGCGCCGCGTAGCTGGCAAGCTGGCGCCCGAAGCGGCTTGATAAATCCGCCGGGCTCACCACGCGCCGTTGCTGATGCGAATGCCGCTTGTGAAACCGCCTTTCGACACCGTGCATGTCTAACTTCATTGCCACTCCGGCAACTTTGCGAACCCGGTTCGCTTTCCGCAGCCGCTCCATCAGAGTAAATTCAAATTATCGTGATTATTGACCTCGCCCGCCGCGCGCACGATCACAACTGGGAGATGGATCCCATCACGCGCTCGCTCCTCGACACGGATTTCTACAAGCTCCTCATGCTCCAGTTCATCTGGAAGCATTTTCCGCGCACGCGCGCAACTTTTACGCTGATCAATCGCACTTCCTCTGTGCGATTGGGCGAAGTCGTTGGCCTCGCGCAACTCCGCGAACAGCTCGAAGCCACGCGCCAGTTGCGCTTCCGCAAGTCGGAGCTGGTCTGGCTGGCCGGCAACACCTTCTTCGGCCGCCGCGGTATTTTCGAGCCGGCCTTTCTCGACTGGCTCGAGCATGATTTTCAGCTCTCCGACTACGAACTCTCCATTGAAGACGGCCGTTTGCAGCTCCGCTTCGAAGGCCTTTGGTCCGCAACTTCGATGTGGGAGATTTACGCGCTCGCTCAGATCGGCGAACTGAAAACGCGCGCCGCGCTTAAGCATTTAAGCGAACTCGAACTCGATATTCTCTACGCCCGCGCCAAGACGCGCCTCTGGGAAAAGATGGCTCGCCTGCGCGGCGTGCCCGATCTGAGCATCAGCGACTTCGGCACGCGCCGCCGTCACAGCTTCCTCTGGCACGAGTACGTCGTGAACGCCATGCGCGACACCATCGGCGCAAGCTTTACCGGAACCTCCAATGCCTTCCTCGCCTACAAGCACGATCTCGAAGCCATCGGGACCAACGCCCACGAGCTGCCCATGGCCATGGCAGCGCTGGCGCGCGACGACGAAGAACTGCGCACCGCGCAGTACCGGCTGCTCGAGTTGTGGCAGCAGAGCTACCAGGGCGAGCTGCTGATTCTGCTGCCCGACACGTTCGGCACCACGCAATTTCTGCGCAACGCGCCTGAATGGGTCGCCAACTGGACTGGCCAGCGCATCGACAGCAAGGATGCCTACGTTGCCGGCGACGAATACATCGCATGGCTCGAGCGCCACGGACGCGATCCGCGCCAGAAGCGCCTGATCGCGAGCGACGCGCTCGACGTGGAGCAGATTCTCGGCCTGCACGCCTACTTCGCCGGGACGATCCGCAACGGCGCAATGCCCGACGACTTTCGCTCCGCCTCCGATTTTCGCGACCCGAGCCGCTGGACTCCTGAGCGCCGCATCCGCTTCAGCGCCGGCTGGGGCACGCTCCTGACGAATGACTTCCGCAACTGCAATCCGCAAGGCAACGACGGCTTCAATCCCGTCGGCGTGGTCTGCAAGCTGACTGAGGTCGACGGCCGCCCCGCCGTCAAGCTCTCCGACAACGAGTCCAAAGCGCTCGGCGATCCGGACGAAATCGAGCGGTACCGGCGCGTCTTCGGCGCGGCCGGCGTCTCCAACGTGCCGGTGCTCACGTGAAGAAGAGGAAACGCGGCTAGCGGAGTTAGGCCGGAGCTGCGGACGATCGGGCTGTATGCTTGGCGCGCCGGGTACAGCGGCTCCTGATAGGAGCTGGGCGGGGCTCTGGAAATCTCGTCGGGCATTCATCGCATTTTTGCCAAATTGTAACCGGGCGTCGATCTCTACCTCTGATTTTCATCGAGCCGTCAACAAAAATTCACACCATCCTCTTAAGGTGAAGTTGCATCCCGGCTCCCCTTTCACAATTCATCTTTGGAGGCAAGACTTTGAACGGCAGATTTCTAAAACAGTGGCCCCTGGCCACATTCCTCGTCGTGTGCCTGCTCGCGGTCTGCGCAGGCATGAGCTGCGTGCGTGCGCAGGACAGTGCAGGCGCCATCCAGGGATCCGTCGCGGATTCAAGCGGTCAAATGATTAAGGGCGCTGCCGTGGCCATCGCCAGCGAATCCCGCGTCGAGCGCAGAGTCGTCACCGGCGCCGACGGCAAATTCACCGTCACCGGCCTTCCCGCCGGCACCTACACAGTGGAAATCTCCGCTCCCGGATTCGCCACTCAGGTGCAGCACGGCGTTCAAGTGGCTGCGGGCTCCGCCAGCCAAGTTCCCGTAACGCTCAACATCGCCTCGGTCTCAGAAGAAGTCACGGTGGAAGCGGAAGGCGACCCCTCCCTCGCCGCCCAGCTCGCGCCCGTGAAGTCCGTGCTTGACGCCGGCTCGGCCCGCACCGAAATCACCAGCAACTATGTCTCCGAGTACACGACCCCCGTAACCGACTTCGCCGACATCATCCAGGCCGCCCCCGGTACCGTCAGCTTCACCACCAACGGCATCGGCAACGGCCAGGCCAAGATCTATTTCCGCGGCTTCGTCGACGACGACTACTCCATGACCTGGGACGGCGTGCCCTTCAACGACTCCAACGATCCCAGCCACCACTCCTGGGCCTACGTTCCCGCCGCCGCTATCGGCCACGTGGACTTCGATCGCAGCCCCGGCACCGCCTCCGATATCGCCACCTCCAACTTCGGCGGCACCATTCACTTCTTCTCGCCGGAGTTGAGCGACGACGCCCATGTGCGTGCCGAAGTGACTTACGGCTCCTGGAACACCCGCCAGTTCCTCGGCGACATCAACTCCGGCGCCTTTCTGGGCGGCAAAGCCCATTTCTGGCTCAATGGCGACTACCAGAGCTCCGACGGCTACCAAACCTTCTCACCCAAGCAGGACGAGGCCATCACCGCCAAGTTCGACTACAAATTCAGCGACCGCACCTATCTGTCCGTGATCGGCACAGACATCATCCTCGACGCCTTTCAGAACAACGACCCTACTCGCCGCCAGCTCCTTCACTACGGCGACAACTACCTTTACGACAACACACTGACGAATACGGCTTACCCGTCCACCTCCAAGTACTACTACGACCCGCAATACTGGCGCTTCTCGGTCTATCACGTTCCCAGCTTCTTCGACATCGTCAGCTTCAACCACGATTTCGGCAAGAACTGGAGGCTTACGACAAAGACCTACGCCTACGGCTACTCCAACCACCAGCACTACCAGAACAAGACCGACCAGGATCTTATTACCGACGCGATTCTGACTACGCCGAAGAATGAGCAAGTCGGCGGTACTGACCAGCCTGGCTGGGTCCTAGGGACGACGCCGACAGGAGTCGATAAGCTGAATCAGTATGCCCGCGGCGGCGAGATCACCGACCTCAGCTATGCCACCAAGTGGGGCGTCTTCCGCACCGGTTCCTGGTATGAGCTGACTAACACTCTCCGCTATCAGATCTACACTGACCCGCTTACCTGGGTGGATTCGCCGTATCTCAACGACATCAAGTTCCACGAGCACTTTTACACCACGGCCGTCCAGCCCTATGCCGAGGCCCAGATTGTCTCTATTCCGGATGTGACCATCACCGTCGGTCTCAAGGATGCCTTCTATCGCATGAACCTGACTCAGTACGCGGACGGCCATACGATCGGCCAGCTTAGCTGCCCCACCGTAGCCGGCACCTTGACGTCGAGCTGCACGGCAACCACCCAGAACTCTCAGAACTATAACTCCCTGCTGCCTTCGATTGAAGTTAACTATCGCCTAAACCCGATCGCGTCGGTCTATGGTCAGTACGGCCGCGGCAGCATCGCTCCCTTCAGCAGCGTCTTCGATACGAAAGGCGCCGAGGTTGCGGTTACTCCGCCGCCGACCATCGCCGACACCTTCCAGGGCGGCACCGTGGTCAAGCTGAACCGCGTTGCCTTTGACGCGGATCTCTATCACATTCACTTCACGAACACCTACTCCACGACCACCGACAACAATGTGAACGATCCTAACTACGGCTTCACCTACTACTACGCAAATCCAAACTCCGACACCATTGGTTTTGAAGCCGAGGGCAACTACGCGGTGACCAACAGCCTGAGCTTCAACGCCAACGGTACGTTGGGCACCGCCAAATACGAGGCCTCCTCCGGGACGCCTGCCGTCTATGACGCAGCCGGCAATCTAGTGACTGCCGCGGGTCCCCCCACTTTGGCGGCCTGGGTTGCTCTGGCTCCGCACGATACCGAGTCGCTGGGCACGACCTATCAGAGGAGGGGGCTCGACTTCGGCATCTTCGGCAAGCGCATCGGAAGCCGCTGGAACGACATTGGCAGCTACCACCAGAATGTTCCCCTCGACCCGTTCTGGATGAGCAATCTCTTCCTGAACTACAACGTCCGCGGCCATTCGATCTTCGATGGCTCCAAGATCAAGCTCAGCATCGACAATCTCTTCGACGACCACAGCATCGTTGCCAACAGCGCAGCCAACGACGGCACCACGCTAACTTCGACCACCTCCAACACGGCACTCGAGGTGACCCATAACCAACAGCTCTACAGTCCGAGTTGGGCCGACTCCCTCGAGAAGCAGGCCGGCCGCTCGATTATGCTCACCTTCCAAGTCGGCCTCACCCGTCACGAGCGTTAAACCATTCCGCCGCGCAGTTGCGGCGCAGAGCCCAAAGGCCTTCCGGCAAAACAGCCGGGAGGCCTTCGATTTGCGTAACAGCATTTGTCATGCACTTCGCCGCACTGTCTCCAACAAGTTCCGCCGCCATGCGAGAGTAGTCTGAAGGCAGCCATGGCTGCGCTTGCCGCCTTTTACGCAACTCAGCTTCGCCACGAGCTCATTGCGCGCAACCGGGTCTATGCTCGCGGACGTGCGCACGTGGAAAGCTACGGCGCTGCTCCGGTCATCGTCTACGAGCCGGACGGGGCGCGGCACGGAAACTTTTGCGATGCCGCATACGCGGCCATTGTTGCGAATCCCGACTGGATGCGCCGCTTCGATAAAATTCACGCCCAGGCGGCCCGCTCGCTCCCGAAGTCCGAACGCCGCTGGCGCGAGCTGGACTCTTCGATGAGCTCTGACGCGCTGCTGATGAACATCTTCTGCACGCCTGGCGTTGCGGAGTCGGCGGCGGTTCGCAATCTGCTCGGTGTAGATGAGAGCGCTGAGCCTGTCTTCGGCTGGAAGGCTCGTGTTCCGCTGGCCAACGGCCGATTCGACCGTACAGAAGTCGATATGCGCCTCGGATCGCTTCTCGTTGAGGCCAAATTGACTGAGGCGGACTTCCAATCTCGCTCTGCTGCAATTGTCGAATCCTATCGCGACTTCGATGAAGTGTTCGATTGCGACCGCCTGCCGCGGGTCGAAATTTCCACCTCACGCTGGATGCGCGCAAGCGAATTTCCGGAGAATGGCTCGCAGGAGTTCGAAAGCGTCGTCGCCGATCCTGCGCTCTTTACTGCAATGGACACGAGCTTCCGTCCGTCTGGCGAGGAAGGCTACGCCAGCTATCAGCTCATCCGCAACGTGTTGGCGGCGCACGCCACGGGCGCGAGTTTCTGCGTGATTCACGACGAGCGCCGCCCCGATTTGCGCGAAGCGTGGTTCGAGGTGATGGCTGCAGTAAAAAGCTCCGCATTGCGCGTCCGTCTGAAGGTGCTTACATGGCAGGAGCTGACCGCAGCGCTTCCCGCCGACCTCGCAGATTTTCTCGATAAGAAATACGGCATCGCACCACTCGGCCACGATCCATCACCAATAGACTTGTCATCCTGAGCGACCGAAGGAAGTCGAAGGATCTGCGGTTGCTTGTAACAATTCCAAATCCTGCACAAGTCATTGCCTGTATCGATGACGCTAAATTCCCAGGATTCTCCGATTCCGCTTCGCATCCGCGCCGCCGCCGGAAAAATCGTCGAACGCCCGGTCCGTCACGCGAATAATGTGGTCGCGCACAAACTTTGCGCCCTCGGCCGCACCCGCCTCAGGATGCTTGATGCAGCACTCCCACTCCACCACGGCCCATCCCGGATAGTTGTACTGCGCCATCTTGCTGAAGACCTGCGTGAAATCGATCTGCCCGTCGCCCAAGGAGCGGAAGCGGCCGGGGCGGTCAATCCACTCCAGATAGCCGCCGTAGACGCCCGCCCGCCCGCTCGGCCGGAACTCCGCGTCTTTCACATGAAACGCGCGCACCCGATCGTGATAGAGATCGAGGAATGCCAGATAATCGAGCTGTTGCAAAACCATGTGGCTCGGGTCGTAGAGAATGCAGGCGCGCGGATGATTGTCCACAGCGTCGAGGAAGCGCTCGAAGGTCGCCCCGTCGTGCAAATCCTCGCCGGGATGCAGCTCAAAGCACGCATCCACTCCCGCCTCGTCGAAGGTGCGCAGAATCGGCAGCCAGCGCGCGGCGAGTTCCTTGAAGGCCTCGTCAATCAGCCCCGCGGGACGCTGCGGCCATGGATAAAAGAACGGCCACGCCAAGGCTCCCGAAAACGTCGCATGAGCCTCCAAGCCGAGCCTGCGACTTGCTTGGGCTGCCCAACGCAGTTGCTCGACGGCCCATGCCGACTTGGCCTTGGCATTTCCGGCTAGTTCCGCCGGCGCAAATCCATCAAGCAGAGTATCGAAGGCCGGATGACTGGCTACTAGCTGTCCCTGCAAGTGCGTTGAAAGCTCCGTCACCGCAAGCCCCGCCCGCGCCGCGATCCCCTTGACCTCATCGCAATAAGTCTGGCTCTCTGCCGCGCGCTTGAGGTTGAAAAGCCTCCGATCCCAGCTGGGAATCTGAATGCCGGCGTAGCCGTGCCCCGCGGCCCACTGCGCCAAGCCTTCGAGTGTGTTGTAAGGCGGCTCGTCACCGGCAAACTGCGCCAGAAAAATCCCCGGTCCCTTGATGGTCTTCATCTCTTTCACCTCGCCGCGACGCGTCAACCTACGCTCCGCAGTAGTTTATCCTGAACATTCGGCATGACGAACGAAGCGATACCTAATCTGTCGGCGTTTGACGACGAGTCCCTGAGCCAGGCCTTTGCGGCTCTGGAGGCCCAAGCTCGCGCGGACGCGGCGGTGCTCGAAACCGAGGCGTTCCGGCTCAAGTGGCTCGGGCGTAAGCAGGGCCTTCTTCAGGAAGTCTCTGACCGCTGGTTGAAAGCCGCGCCCGGTCCGGCCAAGAAGGCTGTGGGCCAGCGCTTCAAGGTGCTCAAGGAACTCGTCGAGGGGCTGCTCGAAGGCGCGGCCGGCGCGGGTCCGAGCGATGATGCGTTGAAGGCTGAGGCCATCGACATCACACTGCCCGGAACGCGGCGGCTGACCGGCGCCGAGCATCCGATCACGCGCACCATGAACGAAATTGTGTCGGTGTTTGCGGCGCTGGGCTACTCCGTGGGCGTGGGGCCGGAAGTCGAAACCGACTACTACAACTTCGAGAGCATGAACTTTCCGCCCGGTCATCCGGCTCGCGACACGCAGGACACGCTCGTGATCGCCAACCAGGAACGCCGTCCGCTGCGCGACCGGCTGCTTCTTCGCACCCATACCTCGCCGGTGCAGATGCGAACCATGGAATTGCAGCCGCCGCCGGTTCGCATCGTGATCCCCGGCAAGGTACACCGCAATGATGCGGCCGACGCCACGCACTCGCCGATCTTTCATCAGGTGGAGGGCCTGTGCGTGGACCGAAACATCACCTTCAGCGATCTGAAGGGGACGCTCGATCACGCCATGAAGGCGCTGTTCGGATCGGCGGTGAAGACGCGCTTCTTTCCATCGTTCTTCCCGTTCACGGAGCCTTCGGCCGATGTGCAGATCAGTTGCATCTTCTGCGGAGGCAAAGGCTGCCGCAAGTGCAAGCAGTCGGGTTGGATTGAGCTGCTGGGTTGCGGCATGGTCGATCCGAGTGTCTTTAAGTTCGCGGCAGAGAAGCAGCCGGCCTACGATCCGAAGCAGATCTCCGGCTTCGCCTTCGGCATGGGCGTAGAGCGCATCGCGATGATGAAGTACGGCATCAGTGAGATCGGCAGCTTCTTTGCGGGGGACATGCGGTTCCTGGGGCAGTTTGCATGATCAACGCAACGAAAATGCCGAAGCGGATTGTATTAAGCCGAAAAGGTTTTGACTCGTCGTTTGGTGGGTGTGCGAGTCCGATTATCGATGGAAGGCTGATTAGTCTTCCGATCCCTGAGGTCGATCCAAAGAAGGGCCGGCTTCGTTATAGGAAACTGCGTGGCAACCAGGGCAAAGAGATTGTCGACCTTATTAACCAGCTCACTACTAGAAGGAATGTAGAAAGAGATGCTCTAGTCCACCTCGATCCTGATATTCGGCCAGAACTCCGCGATCAAAACAATCGCAAGCTCCCTCTCACATTTGGTCAAAGTGGTACTGCACAGGCTGCATTGAAAGGTTTGAAGGATGGTGACTTGTTTCTTTTCTTTGGTTGGTTTCGGCAAGTCGAGCAGTCAAGCAACGGGGTCTATCAGTTTAAGCGCGACGAACCAGATATTCACGCAATTTGGGGCTGGCTCCAGGTCGATAAAATACTCGATCTTCAGAGGCAAGAAGACCGAGATGAGGCAAAGCAAATTGCGAGGCATCATCCCCATGTTACGCATCACGAAGGCAGGAAGAATAACTTCCTGTATGTTGCTCGTGACAGACTAGCAATACTTCCTAGGCTGCTTGGTGCCGGAGTGTTTTCAAACTTCGGAGATGAATTGCAACTTACTGGCAAACAGTCAAAGAGCCGGAGCGATTGGAGTCTTCCCGGGTTTTTTCGGGAGATTGACGTTAAGTGGCTCAAGACAATGGACAAATCGAGATGGAAAAAAGTAAAAGGAGATCGCATTGAAGGCCGGTGCCCTGGACGGGGTCAGGAATTTGTTTTTTCCACAGATAAGCATAAGGCTGAGATTGCGGGATGGCTAGCTGAGATTTTCAAAGGAGAGTTAAGACAGGCGAGATGAAGATACTAACGAAATGGCTTCGCGCCTACCTGCCGGAACTCCCGGTCGGCGACACTCAGCTCGCCGAGGACCTGACCCTGCGCGGCATTGCTGTCGAGGGCATCTATCCGCTCGGCGAGGGCAATGGCTCGCTCTACGAGATGGACATCACGACCAACCGCGTAGACGCGATGAACCACTACGGCGTGGCGCGCGAGGCGGCGGCGATCTATGGACTGGCGCTGCCGGAATTGGAATTTGCCCTTCCAAAGGCCCGCCCGTGCGGCCAGCACTCCTTTTCCGTGAAGATTGAGGCTGAGGATGCTTGCGGGCGCTTTACGGCGCGGGTGCTGCGCGATGTGACCATCGGTGAATCGCGCGACTGGTTCGCGGGCGCTGAAGTCTCCACATACTTTGCGCTGCTTGAGCAGAAGAAAATTTCGAATGCTGTCGATGCTACCAACTTCGCTTGGCTGGCGATGGGCCAGCCTACGCACGCCTTCGATCTGGACAAGATTGACGGCGGGATTGTGGTGCGGCGAGCGCGCAAAGGTGAGCGGCTGAAGACGCTCGATGGCGTGGAACGCGTGCTTGAGGCGGACGATCTTGTGGTGGCCGATCACAAGAAGCCGCTGGGGCTGGCCGGCGTGATGGGCGGCTGGGACACGATGATCACGCCGGAGACGAAGAACGTCTTGGTTGAGGCGGCGTGGTTCGATCCAGTGGCTGTGCGGCAAATGGCGCGGCGTCATGGTTTGCACACAGACGCGAGCCACCGCTTCGAGCGCGGCGCGGATTTGAACGCGACTCCGGTTGCATCGGCACTGGTAAGCGCGATCCTGCTCGCCAATGGCGGATGGATTGAGGGCGAACTTGTTGACGCGCGCGTGCCGGCAATGGAGGCGCGCACCGCACATCGCAAACCCGTTCAGCTCGCGTTAAGCGAGGTGCAGCGCATTCTGGGCCAGACGGTCGATCAAGACGGAATCACCGCACCGATTGTGGAAAACGTGCTGACCGCGCTGGGGTGCGGGCTAAAAGCGGAGTCAGCGGAAGGCGGGGCGGCTTGGCAGGTCATGCTGCCGAGTTGGCGGCTGGACCTTGAGCGCGAAGTCGATCTTATTGAAGAGGTCGCGCGGGTTTACGGCTACAACCGCTTTGCCAATACGCTGCCCGCTTTCGCGGGAGGCGTGCGCGCGCTGCCCTGGGAGGAAAAGGAAGCTGCGGTGCGCAGTGCGATGCTGGCTGCCGGGTTCCATGAGGCGATTGGCAGCACGTTCTGCTCGGCGGCTGAAGCTGCGCTGACAGCGCCGCAACCAGCTCTCGTGGTTCCGCTCGGCAATCCGTTGAGCGAGGAAGCGGGCGTGCTGCGCCCTTCGCTCGTTCCCGGTATGTTGACGATGATTGCGGGTAATCTGAATCGCGACGTCAGCGACGTGCGCCTCTTCGAGGTGGGCACGGTTTTCAGCGGAACAACTGATAAAGTCGACGAGCGGCCGGCGCTGGCCTTTGGAGCCGTGGGTGCGCTACCGCAGGAGGGCGCGCTGCACGCCGGCCGCACATTTGATTTCTTCGATGTGAAGGGCGTAGTCGAACAGGTGCTCTCACGGTTCGAGATGCGCGACCTGTACTTCGATCGTTTTCCCGCCGAGGCGGGATTGACGCCTGGCTGGCTGCATCCGTATCGCGCGGCGCGGGTGGTTGCGGACGGAGTTACGGTGGGCTGGTTCGGGCAACTGCATCCGCGCGAGGCCGCGGCGCGCAAGATCAAGGACGAAGTGCTGGCGGGCGAGCTCTATCTTGACCGGCTTTACAAGCTGCCGCTGCGCCGTGCAAAGGCACGAGAGATTTCGCGCTACCAGCCGGTTCGACGCGATTTTTCTCTGGTTCTGGATGAGAGCATTCCATGGGAAACGATCGATCGCGCCCTGGCCGGATTGGAGATCCCCGAGCTGGTGGAGTGGCGCGCGCGCGAGGTATTTCGCGACGCACGCCTGGGCAAAGGCGAATATGCCTTGCTGCTCGGAGCTACATTCCAGGCGCCGGACCGGACTCTGCGCGAAGAGGAGTTGCAGACGTTCCAGGACACTGTAGTCAAAGCAGTTACCAAAGCAGGGGCGCGGCTTCGCGTTTGAGAGGGAATTGAACGCAATCCGCGCTATACTACTCGAACGAATAGAGGCCCTCAGCAGTTGGAGGTTGAAGCGATGGCAAATTCATTCTGGTTTCCCGATGCTCAACATTTGGCCAACCAGGCGCAATCTGTGAACATTACCAAAGACGAGCCGGAGGATATGCCTGAATCCGATAGGTCGACAGCATTGACCGTGAGCGTAGATGATTTTGACGCGCTCGAAGATCGCATCTATCGCGCCGTGGAACTGGTGAAACAGGGACGGCAGCAAGGCGCCTCGACCGAAGCTCGCATTTCGGACTTCGAAGCCCGCGCTGTTCGGGCCGAAGCGCAACTTCAGGCGCAGGCGCTGGTATTAGAGCAGCTTGAGAACGAGGTGCAGGCGCTGCGTGAGGAGCGCGAACAGGTGCGGCAGCGCATGGAGCGGGTGCTCAAGCAGCTCGACGCATTGGAGATGTGAGGCAATGTCCGGAGAATCGCGCAGAAATCCGGGCGATTACGTGACGGTAGAGATTTACGACCAGCTCTATCACCTCTCGGGTCAGGATACGGAGCACATTCGCGAGCTGGCGGCGTATGTGGATGCCAAGATGCGCGCCGTCGCGGCTCATGGAACTACTGCAGACTCATTACGAGTGGCCGTTCTGGCCGCGCTCAATCTGGCCGATGAATTATGGCAGGTTAAGACGCCCGATCTGAGCGAGGGGAGTGCGCGGGCGGCCAACTTGCGGCGCTTGCTTGACGCGGTGCTGGCAGACGAGCAGAAAGCGGGCTCGTAAGAGCCGAAACCAGTGTCAGAGAACGGATGAGGAAGCCCAGTTCCCATTTCTGCAAGCTGGGCTCGGACGAATTCAATCCTCGCTGTCTATTTCGCTGCCAATTGACGCAAAACGTACTGCAGAATGCCGCCATGCTGGTAATACTCGATCTCCTGCGGCGTATCGATGCGAACCAGAGCTGAAAATGCTTTGCTGCCGTTGGTAGAGCGCGCGTTCACAGCCAACGTGCGGCCGTTTGCAAAGCGGTCCTTGAGTAGCGCGGTGAGGCCTGGGAAATCGAACGTCTCCTCACCCGTGAGGCCGAGGGATTCGACGTTCTGGCCGACTTCAAACTGTAACGGCAGGATTCCCATGCCGACAAGATTCGAGCGGTGAATGCGCTCGAAGCTTTCGGCGATCACGGCGCGAACGCCAAGGAGCTTTGGTCCCTTGGCGGCCCAGTCGCGCGAAGAGCCGGAGCCGTATTCCTTGCCGGCGAGAATAATCAGCGGGGCACTGCGTGCGGCATACTTTACGCTGGCGTCGAAGATCGACATCTGCTCGCCTTCGGGCAGGAGACGCGTGACGCCGCCTTCAGTTCCGGGCGCGAGTTTGTTGCGCAGGCGCACGTTGGCAAAGGTGCCGCGCACCATGACCTCGTGATTACCACGGCGTGAGCCATACGAGTTGAAGTCCACGGGCCTCACTCCGTGCTCGGCGAGATATTTGCCGGCGGGTCCGTTGGCTTTGATAGATCCGGCGGGCGAGATATGGTCCGTGGTTACGGAATCGCCCAGCACGGCGAGCACCCGCGCGCCGGCGATGTCCTCGACTGGTGCGGGCGTCATGGTGATGCCGTCAAAGTAGGGCGCTTGGCGAATGTAGGTGGAATCCGCCTCCCACTGGTAGACGTCGCCGGTAGGGAAGCTCAGGCCCTGCCAGCTCGCGTCGCCTTCGGAGACGGTCGCGTACTCCTTGCGGAAGCCTTCGCTCGATACGGCCTGTTCGACGGCGCTTGCGACCTCGGCCTGCGTGGGCCAGAGGTCGCGCAGGTAAACAGGCTTGCCGTTCTTGTCATGGCCAAGCGGATCGGTCTCAAAGTTATGGCCGATCTTGCCGGCGAGGGCATAAGCAACAACGAGCGGCGGACTCATCAGGTAATTCGCGCGCACATCGACGTTGACGCGGCCCTCAAAGTTGCGGTTGCCGCTGAGCACGCTGACGGCAACGAGGCCATGCTCGTCGATGCATTTCGAAACGTCGGCGGGTAATGGGCCGGAGTTGCCGATGCAAGTGGTGCAGCCGTAACCAACCACGTTGAAGCGCAGCTTTTCGAGGTAGGGCAGCAGGCCGGCCTTCTGGTAGTAATCAGTGACGACACGCGAACCGGGTGCGAGCGAAGTCTTGACCCACGGCGGGACGCAGAGACCTTTTTCGACGGCTTTCTTTGCAAGCAGGCCTGCGGCGATCATCACCGATGGGTTCGACGTATTGGTGCAGCTGGTGATGGCGGCGATGACCACCGAACCGTGATCGAGATAGCGATCGGGCTCGATGCCGAAACGCTCTTTTACCGTGGTCGTCACATGGAGCGGAGTTCCGGAAGGCGCGGAGGAAGTTGCCGGGCCTTCGTTCTCTTCGGTTGCGATCGCCCCGTCAACCACTGCATTGCGCTGCCATGCGTCGGCAGTGCGCGAGCCGAGGGGCTTCGCGGTGGGCGCGAGCAGCGCGGGAAGTTGCTGCGCGAAACTTGCGGCCGCGTCTTTGAGAAGCACGCGATCCTGCGGGCGCTTGGGTCCGGCCACACTTGGTTCTACGTCGCCCAGATCGAGCGCAAGAGTTTGTGTGTACTCGGCCTCGGGCGCGCCGGCGGTGTGGAAGAGCTGCTGCTCCTTGTAATAGGCTTCGACCAGCGCGATTTGTTCGTCGCTGCGGCCGGTGAGGCGCAGGTAGCGCAGGGTCTCGGCGTCCACGGGGAAGATGCCGCAGGTAGCGCCATACTCGGGAGCCATGTTGGCGATGGTAGCGCGATCAGCGAGCGGTAACTGCATTAAGCCGTCGCCGTAGAATTCGACAAATTTACCGACCACTCCAAGTTTGCGCAGCGCCTGGGTTACGGTGAGGACGAGGTCGGTGGCCGTGGCGCCTTCGCGCAGCTTGCCGGTGAGCTTGTAGCCGACGACCTGCGGGATGAGCATGGAGACGGGCTGGCCAAGCATCGCGGCCTCGGCTTCGATGCCGCCCACGCCCCAGCCCAATACGCCGAGGCCGTTGATCATCGTGGTGTGCGAGTCGGTGCCGACCAGCGTGTCCGGATAAGCGAGTGTTTCGCCGTCAATTTGCGCGGTGAAGACCACGCGCGCCAGATATTCGAGATTCACCTGGTGGCAGATGCCCATGCCCGGCGGTACGGCGGAGAAGTTGCGAAAAGCCGACTGGCCCCACTTCAAAAAGGCGTAGCGCTCGCGGTTGCGCTGGAACTCGAGCAGGGAATTGGCCTCGTAGGCCATGGGCGTGCCGTACTCGTCCACTTGAACGGAGTGATCGATGACCAGTTCTGCGGGCGCGAGTGGATTCACGCGCTCGGGATCGCCGCCCAGAGTTTTGATGGCGTCGCGCATGGCCGCCAGATCGACGACTGCGGGCACGCCGGTAAAGTCCTGCATGAGGACGCGAGCCGGCATGTAGGCGATTTCGCGGCTCGGCTCGGCCTTGGCGTCCCAGTTGGCAAGGAACTCAATGTCGGCGGCGGTGACGTTCACTCCGTCTTCGCGGCGCAGCAAGTTTTCAAGGAGGATTTTGAGGCTGAAGGGCAGGCGCGCGAGATTGAAGCCGCGGTCGGCAAGCGCTGTCAGACGATAGATGGTATAGGAGCGGTTGCCTGAAGCGAGCACGGCCTTGCTTTTGAAGCTGTTCATCGGGGAATGACCTTTCTATCCGCGGGCTTGGCGGATCGTTTCTGAAACGAGCGGAGCTAGAGCCTCGGCGCCCAGCAAGTCGCAAGGACTCTGTGGGGCGTGCGCAGGGGCAAAGCCTCATCGGAATTAGATTACTTAGCGGGAAGGCTCAACGTCCACGGTCGTGGCGGCCGCGGCGGAAACGCTTGATAAAAAGTGACCTGACTTTGCGTGTGTGGTTCTTCATCGCTTCTCGTTCAAGATTTTACTGTGGGCCGGTGTCGATTGGGAAATGGGGACGCCGAATCGTTACTTGTGCCAGAACTGCTCGATGGGTTGGGCTTTGAACATCTCAGTTGTTGCTGGGTCGGAAATCGCTGCCCAAAGAATCCAACGGTCCTTGACTTCTGCAATCGACATCGCCGTATCGATTGACGTATCGCCGTTTTGCGGCGCGGGATGGCCTGTAAGAGCGCTGAGGGTCGTTTTGCCAGACAGCTGAACGATAACCATTTTCAGCTTTCCGTTTTCTGCTAAGTTCGCCTCAAAGTCCATGCCGCTAGCTGGAACAAAAGGTGAACCCTTGAAAGCCTCACAGATGGCCCTTGAAACTTCGCTGATTTTGCTCCGATCCTCAATGGACTTTGGGAAGGGGCCGATTTTTAGGCAACGCCGGTCGAGTACAGCCAGAATACTCCACGAAACAAATGCCCCATTCGCATTGGCTGGTGCCTGTGCCCGCAGTTCAATATGCGTGCAGCGGTTGGCCGGGGCGTTCGGATCGGGATTGAAGAGCACAGGATCATAGAAGGTTTCGGATGCCGTCCATCCGGAAGGATAATGCAGAATTACGCCAAGATTCTCGTTGGACAGCGTGTCTGCGGGGATAGCCCCGTTCAAGTTAGGCACGACGTCCGGCAGATTCGGCGTTTGACCAAAGACGGGAAGCGCGAGCAAAAGTACGGCGGTGAGTTTGAATTGCATCTTCGATGCCTATTGTGGCGTTTCCGACCACTATACACCTCTGAAAGAAGCGAAAAGATTTCCGGATCGCGTTTCTCGATTAACTTAGTTTCTCTTTGCCCGAATGTCCGCATCTCCAACCTATACTGAAATGTGCGCGGTTTTCGCACCGAGGTTTCCACTGCATTGAATTTCAGGGATAGCATTGAGGGTCTTTCTGCGCGTTTTTTTGCGTGGCTCATGCGGCGTATGCCGAACGAGCGGCAGCGGCTGCTGGCCATCACGATCGTGGCCGGCGGGGCGTGCGGCCTGGCAGCGGTGGCATTTCACATAAGCGTTGCATGGCTTTACGGACGGGCGATCGATCGCGCGGCGTCCGCTCCTGGGCACGCATGGATCTGGTGGACGATCCTGGCGCCAGCCCTTGGGGGACTCGTCGCGGGCCTGGGACTCACGTACTGGGTTCCTGCGGCCGCAGGCAGCGGCATTCCTCAGGTGAAGACCGCCTACACCTTCCGCTCCGGCGCCATCACGATCAAGGAAACCGTAGGCAAGTTTGTGCTCTGCGCATTTCAGCTCGGCACGGGAGCGTCGCTGGGTGTCGAGGGCCCGACGGTGCAGATATGCGCCGGGGTGAGCAGCTTTCTTGCGCGCATGGCGCGGCTGAGCCCGGTGAACCAGAAGCGCATGAGCTCTGTGGGCATGGCGGCGGGCATTGCTGCCGCGTTTAATGCGCCCATTGCCGCCGTTACCTTCACGCTGGAGGAACTGATCGGCACCGTCGACCAAACCATGCTTTCCGGCGTGATTGTGGCGGCGGCGCTGGCGGCCGTAGTGGAACACGAGATTCTCGGCATCAACCCCATCTTTCATGTGCCGCACCTGCCCACATTCACTCTCGTCAATGGCTCGTCGCTTGTTTGGTATGCGCTGCTCGGCCTGCTTGCGGCGTTCGTCTCCGTGGCGTTCACTGATTCGCTGTTGTGGCTGCGCAAGTGGTTCCGCGAGCTCTCGAACGTGCCAGCTTGGGTGCGGCCCGCAATCGGCGGCGCGGCAACGGGCGCCCTTGCTGTGGTTGCCATCCTGTTTTTTCACGTCAACGGCATTGCTGGCGATCCCTACAAGACACTGACGCAGGCGCTGCTTGGAAACTTACCGGTGGCGGCCATGGCTTCTTTGTGCGTGCTGAAGCTCGCGGCTACGGTCACCTCGTATTCGAGCGGCGGCTCGGGCGGCATCTTTGCGCCGGCGCTGTTTATGGGCGGCATGCTGGGCGGCGCGGTCGGCTACCTGGACGTGACGATCTTCCACCACCCGGCAGATTCCGTCGGCGCCTTCGCCGTGGTGGGCATGGGAGCGGTGTTTGCCGGCATTGTGCGCGCGCCCATGACGTCGATCCTGATCATCTTCGAAATGACGGGCGGCTACGGGTTGGTTTTGCCGATGATGATCGCGAATATGAGCGCGTTCGCGCTGGCGCGCCACTGGCGGCACACACCGGTGTACGATGCGCTGCTTGAGCAGGACGGCATTTATCTCGATCCCACACACATGCCGCACGGGCCGGGCGAAACGGACGCATTGGTTCACGAGGAATTGGCGGTGGAGACCGATGCGGAGCCGGCGCAGGAAGAGCGGTAAGTTTACTGCGGCTGCACGTTGTAGAGGAAGGCGGCGCGCAGTTCGAGATAGGGGCCGTGGAAGTCATGCGGCAGCGGTGGGTAGCTCGATCCCACCAGTGCGCCCCAGGCCGCGCGATCGAGGCCGGTATCGCCGGAACGGCCTTCCAGCACCATGTCCGTAACCTGGCCGTTGGGCAGAACCTTGAAGCGGATCTGGACCACTCCCTGCTTGGAGATGGGCGGGTTGACCTCGTCGGGAATCAGCGGGTCCCATGTGCGCTCGGTAATGAAGTACCAGCGCTGAATCCAGGAACTGAAATCGACGCCCTGCGTGTCGGAAAGAATCTGCACGCCGCCGGTGCCTGCGCCGGGGTGGCGCGCCAGCGCGCCGGGAGGTTGATTTCCGTAGCCCTCCTGGCCATGGCCATGCATGGCGTTGAGCATGTCCTGGCGAAGCTGGTCGGCCGGGTTCTTTGAGCCCATGGCAAAGCTCGGCCTGGCCGGAACAGCCTGTGGCCGCGGCGCCTCGGGCGCTTGCGACTGCGGAGTGTTCGGAATGGGTTGCGTGGCCTGCTCTTTCGGCTGCTCGGGAGCCTGCTGCGCGGGCGGAATCTGCTGCGCCTGCTCGGCTTGGCGCTTCAGCTCTTCCATGGTTTGTTTGTCGATGAGCGGCTTATTGGGCGGAAGCGGTTTGGAGACGACCTTCGGTTTCTGCAACTGGCGCAACGCATCGGGAGGCAGGTCGAGATAGGTCTGTTCCTGGCGATCCTTCAGCACGTCGAACACATCGATCTTCGGAACCTTGAACACGTACCTGGGAATCCAGGTGAGGAAAGAGAGCAGGATGATATGGGCCAGCACAGCCCACAGAACGCCTTCGCGCAGCCGCGCCCAGCGGCGCTCGTCTTCGAGCTCGCTGATCATCTCCAATAGTTCGTGGGTGTCGTAGTCGACCCAGCGCGAGCCGCCAATTGTGGCTGCGGGTGCTTCGCGCGGCTCTGGTTCTTGCGGAGGAGGAGTTTGCAACTCCTGAGTCTCAGGCACCGAGCCGTTCGCGGTTTCGACGCCGCGCACAGGATTCAATCCCAGAATCGAACCGGTGATTGCCGACTCCCGCACTGCCTCTCCGGTTTGCGGGTCGGGCTGCCGGGGTTCGTTCTCTCTGGCTGGCGCTTCACTGGTGGGCATTCGATGGCGATGGAGCCGTTCAAGAGACGCAGAATCTCTTCGACGGCTCCGCACTCTGTCTATTCTCTCATTCTTTTGGACCGCGCGCAGGACGTTGCCAACGCTCGGCCTCATACAATGGTTCTTGTTGATTGGACGCAGGATAGAGTGGAAGGGGACAGCGTTTGAAGCGTTTTTTTGCGCATCTTTTGGCGGAATGGAAGCTGGTGATTCTGCCGGCGCTGTTGAAATGGGGGATTTGGGGCGTAGCCGCGGTAGCAGTGCTCGATTCTTCGAGCGTTCCCGTGCCCATCGATGCGATTCTTGCCGTCTTTATCTGGAACGACAAGCCTCATTTTTGGCTCTACTGCCTCGTCGCGGCCGCAGGTTCGGCTGTCGGGGGCTTGCTTCCTTACGGATTGGGGCGCGCCGGCGGGGAGCTGTTCCTCCTCAAGCGCGTGAACCGCGCCAAATTCGACGCCATACGCCACCGCTTCGAGCGCCAGGAGTTTCTGGCCGTGATGATTCCTTCGATGCTGCCGCCGCCAGCGCCGTGGAAAGTCTTCGTTTTTGCCGCCGGCGTCTTCGAAATGCGCATCCCCGATTTTCTGCTGGCTGTACTTGTGGGCAGGATGGTGCGCTGGCTGCTTCTTTCGGTCCTGGTGATTAAGCTGGGTCCGGGTGCGGTTGATATAGTGGCCAGGCACGCCTTGGCGGCGGTCCTGGTCGTGGGCGCCCTGGCTGTGCTGGGATTCCTGTTGTGGTGGGTACGGAAGAAGCGCTCGGGAAATGCGATGGAAGGCTGAGAAGCGAATCGGTCGATCCGGCAACGGAGAATTTGTGCGCAACTGCGCCAGTTTACGAAGAATTAGCCCGGTCTCTCCCCGGCGCATTGAAAAGGGCACGGTCAATGCCGTGCCCTTCAAGAACAGAGTGATGAAACTGCTTGCAGGCTATTTTTCGGCCAACGCCGCTTGCGCGCGCGCTCCGTTCATGCGCTTCAGCAATGCGGGAACACCCAGCGCCACGGCCAGCACAAGTGAGGTTGCCATCACATCGTTGCGATAGAACGGAACGCCCGCGAGATAGCAGGTGGCCAGACCGCCGAGCGTGTGCGGATAGGCATTGAAACCTCCGCAGGCCCAAACGCCAAAGTTCGAGACCAGGAAGAACGAGGTGGGTCCAGCGAGTGCCCCGGTAGCGCCGCGCGCCAGCGTGACCTTCTTACCGAGAAGAGCCCAGCCCAGCACCATCGCCGCCAGGTACCATCCCCAGGTGAATGCGGAATCCCAGTGGATCGAGAAGCCGGAGTAGCGGAAGAGCGTGAGGTAGCAATCGGTTGTGATCAAAGCCGCCAGCGGCGCAAGCATCTCGCGCCATGGGCGCTTGGCGCCGAAGTACAGCAGGCTGCCGGTGACGGCCGTAAAGCTCCACCACGGAGCGTGAGGAACCAGACGCGATAAAACGGCAACCAACACGAGGAAATATGCGGCCATGTCCACCTTCTTGATGCGGGGTTTTCCGGAGATTCCCGGTCCAAATAAAGCCAAATGAAAAAAACCAAGGGACTTCTTACATTTTGCGGTGTGCGGGCTGGGTGGTCAACCCATTGTGTTCCATGAAAGCAACAATATTTTCCGCAGCGGCAAATCGGCAGGGAATCCGGTTCCAGGGAAGGTTCGCACGCCCTAATGCTGCTCCCGCCCATTCCAGTCTTCGCCGGCATCTTCGTGGCCATCGACGATGTAAACCCATCCTGCGAGCGCAGGGTGGCCCGAATTTGCGCGGGCCGACAAACGTGAGTAGTCGAAGCGCAGATCGCTGAATTCAACGGTGGTCCAGGTGCGGGTGGGCGGAAGCTGCGGAGGCGCCATGCCGGGAGCCGGTACAGAACCCAGGTCGTGAACCACAGCCCAGGTTCCCCAATCGAGATACACCCGGCCGAGTTCAGTCTGTTTCGCTGCTTCGACCGCGGCAGTGTCGGCTGGCTTATAGAGCACATCGTTATGCGGGTCGCTCTCGATCGCGCCAGTGCGGGTGTCGATCTCGGCGGTTTGATAGAAATCGGAAGTCTCGACGATGGCGTGCCAGCGGAAGGGATTCACCGGGTAGGGCTCGGCGGCGATGCGCAACGCAGGCTCGGTGGAAATGGGTGAACTGTTAATCATGGCTAATGCCTGCGCGTGCTCAGCCCAGCGCCAGCAGCCAAGAATCAACATGCCGCAAAGCGCAAAGATGGCCCAGCCGCGGCCGCGAAATTGCTGCTTGCGCGCGCCGATCTCGCGGTCGGCAAGCCCCAGCACCCAGGGCATGAAGAAGGCGAGAAAAAGCAGCGCCCACACGACTGGCTCATAGATGAACATGAAGCTGCCCGCATACCAGCGCGGGTTGAAAGGGAAGAACGGCCGCACGCCGTAGTTGTTGGCCCAGTCGAGCAGAAGGTGACTGAGCGCGGCGACGAACGCGGTGAGGTAGAGCCAGCCCCAGTGGATGGGCTGAGGTGCGCTTGTCTTGTCTCCCTGTTGTACGGGGAAAACGGACGAGGCGAGGCCGGCCCTTTTCCGACGTGTCTCTCGCCAGCGGTCGAGCAGCCAGACCGCGCCCACGGCGACACCCGCCACAATCGGGACCGCCCAGAAGGTATGCGTGATGCCGCGATGGTGCTTGAGCTCTTCGACCGGTCCAGAGAAGCCCCAGAAGACGTCCAGATCCGCGGCTTCGGCGGCAAGGGTTGCCGCCAATGTGGCGTAGGCCGTTCTGCGATTGAAGCCGGCCCGCCCCATGCACGCGCCGGTGAGAAAGTGAGTTATTGGTTCCATGCGTTCGTTAGCTCATTGCCCTAATCTTTGCCGATGCGCTGCGCATGAACGCTACACTCTCTGCGCGCGGCCACCCAGCTCCTCTAAGGACGCTAAACTGCCATCGCCCATTCGCCTTTGCGCATCACCGGCTCGACTGCGCCGGATGCGGTGATGCCGTCGATGTCGAGCTCCGCGGAGCCGATCATCCAGTCCACGTGGATCAGGCTGTCGTTCGCGCCTTTCGCAGCGAGTTCCGGGGCCGACAGTTTATCGCCATCGCGCAGGCAGGAGGAATACGATTGGCCGAGCGCAATATGCGAGGCCGCATTCTCGTCAAAGAGCGTGTTGAAAAAGACCAGACCGCTCTGCGCGATGGGCGAGGAGTGAGGAACTAACGCCACTTCGCCCAGCCGCCGCGCGCCCTCGTCGGTGTCAATCAACTTTTCGAGCACTTCTTGTCCGCGCGTGGCGCGCGCTTCAACAATACGGCCTTTTTCAAAGCGCACCTGAATGCCTTCAATCATCGTGCCCTGGTGCGAGAGCGGCTTGGTCGCCGCGACGGTGCCGTCGGCGCGGTCTTTGTGCGGCGCCGAGAAGATTTCCTCTGTGGGCATGTTGGGAATACAGTAGACGCCATTGCCCGCAGTCGTGCCGCCGCCGAGCCACTCATGATCGTCAGCAAGTCCGAGGCGGAAGTCGGTGCCGGGGCCGCGGTATTGCAGGGCGGAGTAGCGCTTCGCGTTCATGAAGGCCGCGCGCTTCTGCAGTAGGGCATCGTGCGCGCGCCATGCGCTCACGGGATCGTTAGTGTGGATGCGTGTGGTGGCGAAGATTGCGTCCCAAAGTTTGGCGAGAGCGGCTTCTGGTCCGTCATCGGGGAACACCGCCGCAGCCCATGCGGGCGTGGCGCCGGCCACAATCGTCCAGTTGATCTCGTGGCGCGTGATGAGTTCGAGAGCAGGACGGTAGGCCTGCGAGACAGCGCGATTGGCGCGTCCCACTTTGCCTGGGTCCTGGTCGGAGAGCAGCGAGGGATTGGCTCCGGCAATGGCCAGGCGCGCCGCCCCGCTTTTGAATGCGGCGGCCATGCCATCGTAAAGCCAGTTGGCTGCGCGATCGAAGCTCGCATCCGCGGCCAGCCGGTAGCGGAGGAGCGCGGACTCCTCATCGTTGAAAAGCGTGGTGACGAGCGATGCGCCGGCCCGATACGCCTGCTCGGTGATGCGGCGCGCCAGGGCCACGGAGTCGAGCGACGCAGTCATTAGCAGCTCTTGACCCGGCTTGAGGCCCAGCCCGATGTTGACAGCCACTTGAGCGAGAAGATCCAGATTCTCGGTGTGCGTACGAACTTCAGAAGCGGTTGCGGATTGCGTCATTGCTTCTCCGTGTTGCGAATTTCACGCCGGCCGTGAGCTTCAGGACCGCGAGCGGGATGCTGCTATTGTAGGCGTTCACCGCCCATCCACCGCATCGCCTACAATCGAAAATGTTCATAGCCTTTCCGAGGGGCTTGACCGCCATGATGAAGCTTCGCATCGAATGGTTCACGAGGAGCATCTTGACTACCGGAATTTCCGTCGCTCTGGGCGTCACTGCCGCCACCGCTCAAAATCAGACCGCTAATTTTGGTCCGAGCAATCCGTTCTACGCGCCAAGCACACTGCCGTTTCAGGCGCCGCCCTTCGACAAGATCAAGGACAGCGACTACCAGCCGGCAATCGATGCGGGGATGGTGCAGCAGCTCGTCGAGGTTGACGCGATTGCCAATAACCCCGCGCCGCCGACATTCGAAAATACGATGGTTGCTTTTGAGCGCACGGGCCAGCTGCTCACCAGGGTGATGCAGGTGTTCAACTGCGTCACGGGTGCGAATATCGACGACGAGTTGCAAAAGGTGCAGCAGTACGAGGCTCCGCGCCTGGCTGCGCATCAGGACGCGATCAATCTGAACCCGAAGTTCTTTGCCCGCGTGAAGGCGGTCTACGACCGGCGCGCGTCACTCCATCTCGATCCCGAGTCGCTGCGGCTCGTCGAGTACGACTACCAGCAGATGGTGAAAGCCGGCGCCAATTTGTCGGAAGCCGACAAGGCTAAGCTCAAGAAGCTGAATGAAGAAGAGGCGACGCTCGAAAACACATTTACGAACAAGTTGTTGGCTGCCGCAAAGACCGGCGCGTACTCGACGACCGATGAAAGGGCGCTTGCGGGGTTGGGCGATGCCCAGCTTGCCGCCGCCGCGCAGGCTGCGGAGGGGCGTAAAGAAAAAGGCTGGCTGATTCCGCTGCAGAACACCACCCAGCAGCCGGTGCTCGCCTCGCTCAGCGATCGCGACACGCGTCACACGATTTTTGAGAACTCCTGGAACCGCGCCGAGCACGGCGACGCCAACGACACGCGCGCAACCATCGCTCGGCTGGCGCAGTTGCGCGCACAAAAGGCCGCGCTGCTCGGCTTCCCGAACTACGCGGCATGGACCTTGACCGATCAGATGGCAAAGACTCCCGAGGCGGCAAAGCATTTCCTCGATGCGCTGGTGCCGGCCTCGACGGCGCGCGCGAATGCCGAAGCCAAAGACATTCAGGCGCTCATTGACTCGCAGCATGGGGGATTCACGCTCGAGCCGTGGGATTGGGAGTTTTACTCCGAGCAGGTGCGCAAGGCGAAATACGATCTGGACGAAGCGCAGATCAAGCCCTACTTCGAGCTGAACAGCGTGCTTGAGAACGGCGTCTTCTATGCCGCGCACGAGCTGTACGGGCTCACCTTCAAGGAGCGCAAGGATATTCCCGTGTACCAGCCGGACGTGCGCATCTTCGAGGTTTTCGATGCCGATTCCAAGCCGCTCGCTCTCTGGTACTGCGATTACTTCAAGCGCGACAACAAAAACGGCGGCGCGTGGATGGATGTGCTCGTAGGCCAGTCGAAGCTGCTGCACCAGTTGCCGGTGGTCTTCAACGTGGCTAATTTTGAGAAGCCCGCGCCCGGCGAACCAGCGCTGCTCAGCTTCGACGACGTGACCACGATGTTCCACGAGTTCGGCCACGCGCTGCACGGCATGTTTGCCGACACGGTCTATCCCAGCCTGTCGGGGACGCAAGTGGCGCGCGACTTTGTGGAATTTCCGTCGCAGTTCAACGAGCACTGGGCGAGCTACCCGAAGGTATTCGAGCACTACGCGCACGATTACAAAACGGGCGCGCCCATGCCCGCCGCCCTTCGGGAGAAACTCGAGAAGTCGAAGACGTTCAACCAGGGCTACGCCTTTACCGAGATTCTGGCCGCGTCCGAGCTCGATCTTGAATGGCACACGCTGCCCGCGACGGCGCCTCTCCAGAACCCCGACGCCTTCGAAGTTGAGGCGCTCAAGCGCACGCATCTCGACCTGAGCTATGTGCCGCCGCGTTATCGATCGAGCTACTTCATGCACATCTGGGCCAATGGGTACTCTGCCGGGTACTACGCCTACTCGTGGAGCGAGATGCTCGACGACGATGCTTATCAGTGGTTCCTCGATCACGGCGGCATGACGCGCGCCAACGGTGACCGCTTCCGGCAGATGGTGCTCTCGCGCGGCAACACCGAAGACCTCGAAAAGATGTACGACGCGTGGCTGGGGGGTAAACCGAGCATCGAGCCGATGCTCAAGTTCCGTGGTTTGAAGGGGAATTAACTGGCCTCTCTATAATCCATACCTATGAGCGAGCCGGACGTCGTACGAAAAGTCGAGAAGCTGCGCCAGGAACTTCGCCGTCACGAGCATCTGTATTACGTTCTCGATGCGCCGGAGATCTCGGACGCCGAGTACGACGCGCTGATGAACGAATTGAAGAGGCTGGAGGCGGCGCACCCTGAGCTGGTTACGCTCGACTCGCCGACGCAGCGCGTGGGCGGCAAACCGGCGGAGGGCTTCAAAAAGGCGCAACACTCGCGGCCCATGCTTTCACTCGACAACGCCTACAGCGCTGAAGAGCTGGCGGACTGGGACCGCCGCGTCCACGAACTCGCCGGTAATCTTCCCATCGAGTACGCGGCCGAGCTCAAGCTCGATGGCCTGAGCGTGGCCTTGCGCTACGAGCTCGCCGAGGACGGCGGCGTGCGGCTTGCCACAGGGCTCACGCGCGGCGATGGGCAGACTGGCGAGGACGTTACCTCGAACATCCGAACCATTCGCAGCGTGCCGCTAAGCATTGCGCATGAAAAGATAAAGAAGGTCGGCCTCCCGGTGGGAAAAGCCATAGAGGTGCGAGGGGAATGCGTGATGCCCGAGAAGGCATTTTTGCGCACGAATGAAGAGCGGGAGCGCGAAGGGCTTCCGGCATTCGTCAATCCGCGCAACTCTGCCGCCGGCACCGTGCGCACGCTCGATCCGAACATCGTCGCCGCGCGCGGGCTCGTATTCTTTGCGTATTTCCTGCTCGTCGATGGCGAGTATTATGCGGCGGGGCAAACGGCCACGCTTGATGCGCTTACTGCGCTCGGCTTTCGCGTGAATCCGCACCGCGGCAGCGTGCGCAATGTCGAAGAAATGATGCGATTCATCGAGAAGGCGGAGAGCGAGCGCGCTTCGCTCGGCTACGAGATTGACGGCGTGGTCCTCAAGGTCGACGCGCATTCTACTCAGCAGCGGCTGGGCTACACGGGCCGCGCGCCGCGCTGGGCCATCGCCTACAAGTTCACGGCGCAATCGGCGATCACGCAGATGGAAGACATCCTAATCACGGTCGGCCGCAGCGGCAAGCTTACGCCGACGGCGATGCTGCATCCCGTGTTCGTGGGCGGCGTGACGATCAGCCGCGCCACGCTGCACAACGCAGATTTTATCGAGCGTATGGGCCTGAAGATCGGCGACTGGGTCAAAGTCGAACGCGGCGGCGACGTGATTCCCAAAATTACCGAAGTGGTCGAAGACAACGACCACCCGCGCGGAAAACTTCGTTTCGTATTCCCTTTGGTTTGCCCTGAATGTCAATGCGAAGTGGTGCGCGAAGAGGGCGAGGCCGATTGGCGGTGCGTGAACGCCGACTGCCCGGCCAAGCTGCGCGAGTCGCTGCTTCACTTCGGCAGCCGCGGCGTGATGAATATCGAAGGGCTGGGCGATGCAGCAGTCGCGCAACTGCTCGAGCGCGGCATGGTGAAGAGCGTTGCTGACCTCTATGCGCTCACCGTCGATCAGCTCGCGGGGCTTGAGCGATTTGCCGAAAAGTCAGCGCAGTCGCTTTGGAATGAGATTCAGAGCTCGAAGCGCGCTGGATTGGCGCGCGCTATCATGGGCCTGGGAATTCGGTTTGTCGGTGAACGCACTGCGGAACTGCTGGCGCAGGAGTTCGGTTCGATGGATGCACTCATGGCCGCAACTGCCGAGGAACTGGAGCGCGTGGAGGAGGTCGGCCCACGCATCTCGCAATCGATTCTTGAATTCTTCGCGCGTCCTGCAAATCGCGAGTTGGTGGAGAAACTCAAAGAAGCAGGCGTCAATATGACGGCTGAGAAAAAGCAGCGGAGTACGCAGCTTGCCGGCCTGACGTTCGTCCTGACGGGTACGCTGCCTACGCTGACCCGCGATGATGCGAAACAAAAAATCGAAGCGGCCGGCGGCAAAGTGGCAGGCTCTGTGAGCAAGAAAACGAGTTACCTGGTGGCGGGCGAAGAGGCTGGGTCGAAGCTCGACAAGGCGCGCGAGCTGAATATCCCGGTGCTGGACGAGGCTGGACTGCTGGCGCTGCTTGCGGGGCACGCGGCCCCGAGTTAATTCGAGCCTTCGATGCTCAGCGTGCGGGGGGCGGCTGGCTTCGGGTGCGAGCCGGTCTCGTCAGCAAGAGTGGAATCAAGGCAACAAAAATCAGAATCAAATCGAACCACATACAGGCCTCTTTCAGCTTCGGCCTTTTTCAACTTCAAACTCATACGCCGGTACGGCGCCGGCCTGCAATTTCAGTGTGCTTCTCCACGGCGCGGAGTTCGCGTTCGCGCTCGCGTTCCCAGGCTTCGGCGTGCCAGCGGCGCGAGGCGTAGCGTAACGTATCGGCGGGCAGCGGCGGAAGGTCCTTGGGATAGGGCCGCGGCGGCATCGTCAAGATCTCCGGGTGTGGATGCTCGGCGGCGGGCGCAGGCGGCGCTGGAACGGGTTTGGAAATCGGCGTGGGAGCACGCGGTGGGGTTGGTTTGGACGCCGATACCAGGCGTGCAGACGATTCGATTGCGACGGCTGAGGAATGAATGAGACTGGTGTCTGTCGCGAGCGCCGTTCCCGCTTCGGCTGCAGCGGTCTCGCCACCGCGCTGCGCGCGCGCAGCAATGGATTTGGCGATAAATTCGTCGATCAGCTTGTGCAGACAGGTTTGCCCGCACAGATGTTTCGCGTCCTGTTTGAGCCGGTGCCGCGAGGTCCATCCGCTCACGCGCAACTCCCCCCCTTGCTCGTAGGCGACGAACCAATGATTGGTTTGCCGTTTTTCCGCGGCGCAAATGTCACACGAAATAGCCTGCCGGATCATCCCGATTCCCTCACACCGTAAAGGCTTCGTGGCGCACGATCGATGTCAACCGTATTCATCGCCCTCCCCATGCGAATGCGGATACAACTTCCCGAGCGCACCAGAAGGCGGTTAGGCCTTCTGAAGAAGCCACCCTTCTATTTCATCGGGCGGATGCGGAAATGGATGAGATTCTTCATCTGCGAATGGAGGTCTGGTTCAGAAGGGAACAATGGGCAGCAGACCGTTCTGAATTGGAACTCGTCGCACAGCTCTTCTGCGAAGATTCCGTCGAGAAAGCGAAAGAGCGCGACCATGGCCGCGCTCTCAAGAATCGATGCTGCCTGGCCGCGGGCTCATTCGCGCGGGGCAAAGTACCCCTTGCGGGCTCGCACCGTGTAGCGGCGATCGTAACAATACAGGTAAATAGGTCGGAAGGAGCCGTCCCGTTTGAAATCCGCCGGAGTGTACACAAGCGCGTATTGGCTGCGCAACTCCTGCTCGATTTCCTTGAAGCTGGTCGCCATGTCTTCGATGGAGGGCGGGAAGAAGACTTCGCCGCCGGTGTCCTCCGCCAGTTTCTGCAGGACTTTGTCGCCTTCGCCGCGGCTGGGGGTCCAGTTGGTGCTGATGGCGTAGATGATGGTTTCGGCGCGCTCACACTCTTTGATCGCCTCAGGCAGATACACGCGGCTCTGGTTGTCCTCGCCGTCCGTGATCAGGATGATGGCCTTCCGCACCGGCTCCGGGCCGCGGTCAGTCAGCAGTTTGTCGCGGCAGGCAACATAAACGGCGTCGAACAGGGCCGTGCCGCCTTCCGGTTGTAGCTTGTTGATGCCGGTTTCAAGAGCATCCTGATCGTTGGTCCAGTCCGTGGTCACCGTCGGCGTGACGTCGAATCCCATGACAAAGGCGCGATCTGCCTTTGAGCGCACTACCTGCTGGAGGAATTCGGTGGCGGATTGCTGCTCGAACTGAAAGCGCGAGCGGATGGAACTGCTGGTGTCGATGAGGATGCCGACGCGCAGCGGCAGATTGATCTGCTGGTGGAATGAATTGACCCTCACTGGTGCTTTCCGGTCATCGAGCAGGGTGAAGTCACTCTGTTTTAGGTTGGGAATGTAGTGGCCGTGCTTGTCGGTGACGGTAAAAATGAGGCTAACCTCGTTCACGTGCACAGGGGGTAGGTGATAGGCGCCCACATCGGGGGCCGCTGCCGGATCGGGCGTTTGCGCGTTCTGCTGCGGGTTTTGCGGGGTGGCTTGGGGCGGAGCCTTTAGCGTGTTCTGTGGCGGCTGCGATGGAGCAAGGCTCGCGGCCGCGGGCGGTGCGGGCTGCGCGTTCTGCGTCTGCGCAGAGACGCTGGTGACGGGAGCCGCAGCAAGAAACATGGCCGCAAGCGCGATCGGGAGCGTGCGCGAGCGCAGCGGACGGGCCGCCTGGGTGAGGGGATGCTCTGTCATGACGTTTCTATTTTAGCAATCTTGCAGTTGTTCGTGGGAGCGCGAATCTGGGCGCGTTCAGGCATCGTGCCCTGAGCGCGATTAAGCTGATTCCAGGTGGTGAAGGAAAGCCTGGAGTTCGTCCGGCAGCGGAGCTTCGAGTTCGAGTGGCTTGCCCGTGAGCGGATGCGCAAACTTAAGCTGCGCGGCGTGGAGAAAGTTGCGGCCGAGGCGGAGGGATTCGGGCTCCGATCTGCGCCGTGCCGCGCGCGAATTCGCAGCCTGCAAGGCCTGCTGGTCGTGCAACTGCGCCGCGCCGCCGTAGAGCGTGTCGCCCACCACGGGGTGTCCAATGGATGCCATGTGCACGCGGATCTGGTGGGTACGGCCGGTTTCGATGCGTACGCTGACGAGGGTGAACTTGCCAAATCGGCAATCCAGCCGGCGAATGACCCCAAAATGTGAAAGCGCGGAGCGCGCGTGCTCGCTGGGCCGCGTGGTCATGCGCGTACGCCGGACCGGATCGCGGCTCACGGCAGCGCTGATGGTGCCTTTTTCGCGCGCGACCGCCCCATGGACGAGAGCGATGTAAGTCTTTTCCACGCGCCGCCCGGCAAACATTGCGCTCAGGGCCGCGTGCGCACGATCGTTTTTGGCGACGACGATCAATCCGCTGGTTTGCTTATCGAGCCGGTGCACAATGCCTGGCCGCATCTCGCCGCCGGTGGTGGAGAGGGCCCGAAAGCGATGCAGCAGGGCATTCACAAGAGTTCCGCGGCTGCGCGCGTCATCGCTCGCTCCCGATCCCGAGTGCACCATCATACCTGCGGGTTTGTTGACCACGGCGAGGTCGTCGTCTTCGTAGACCACGTCGAGCGGAATCGCCTCGGGTACGGCTTTGAGCGGCGCAGGATGCGGCTCGCCGGTGATGACGATCTGCTCGCTTCCCCTCAGCTTGAACGAGGGCTTTTGCCGCCGGCCATCCACAAGCAGGTCGCCCTGCTCGATGAGCAGCTGTACGCGCGAGCGGCTCACGCCTTCCAGTTGGGTTGCCGCAAAGTGGTCGAGGCGCTGGCCCCGCGCCTCGGCGGGAACTTCGATTTCGCGTTTTACGTTCACGCCCTGCCTCGCGGCTCAGCGGCTGGGGACGGTTGGGCGGTCTTGCGCTCGCGCAGCACGAGCGCTCCGGCTAGCACCAGCAGAATGGCTGCGATCTGCGGCCCATCGAGCGCGCCTTTAAGCAACGAGCCGCGCCCCTCCGGATCGCGCCAGAACTCGGTAATGTAAATGGCAATGCCCGCGCCCATCAGACCCAGCCCGGCCACGTCGCCTTTGCGGTGCTCGGCCGGCAGCCAGACAAAAAGCAGCAAAGCGAGCGCGAGAAAGGCGAGGGCGGCGTAGGCCTGCACCGGGTACAGCGGGACTCCGAGGGGCGTGCCGCTCCAGATCATCGCCATCGGGTCGGTATAGGTGACGGCCCAATGTACGCCCGGGCCTGCGCCGCGGCCGTAGCCCGACCCCGCCGCCAGCGCTCCCAGTTGCTCAAACGCCAGGCCGAGCGCCAGCGGAGACGCGAGCGCATCGGCGGTTGCCGCGAGTGGAAGTCTCGAGCGCCGCGCGTACCAGAGTGCGCTGGCCGAGCCAGCCAGCGCGCCCGCGCCGGCCAGCAAGGGGTGATGCACCATGGCGATTCCGAGAAGCCAACTGGGATGCAGGCGCACAGCACTCCAGTTCGCGGCCAGAAGCAGCAGCCGCGCCGCGATGAGGGCCCCGAACAGGCTCAAGATGCAGAGATTCCATACTTTCGCCGCGTCGAGGTTCGTGCCGCGGCCCGCGATGTGCGCTGTGCGCAGCACGAGGCCAAGCGCCAGCAGCACTCCGAGCGCCGTCACCGCGCCATAGGACGGGACGACGATTGCGCCGATATGAAAGAGAACTGGATGCACTCAGGACAGAATACGGCAGCGAAGCCAACGGCGTTTGCAGAGCTGGCCCTGCCAGAGTGCGATTGGGAGCGGCGACGAGGCAGCGCGCAGCAGAAGGTAGAATCCGGCCCACGGGGCCGTGAGCAATGCGCTGGTGAACCCGTCCTAAGACGGTGGAGCTCCCCGCGGTTTATTAGGCATTCCGGACTGGCGGACACTGCACACAAAACCGATTATTCGAGTCGAGCCCCTGTTCATTGAATGTTGGTTCAACCAGCGTTGACTACCCACCTGCTTTGCAGGCCGGTTTCTAATGCGGATAGTAGGGGCAGCGGCGGAGAATTGCAAGTCTTGTATGAGTGCTGCGAATTGTGATACGTTCTTGCTTCCTGCGTTCTGGGAAGCGCCATTCAAAATGGCACTGCGTCTCTTTTTCGCTCAATTTCCACTGCCCTGAGCTTGGCCGGTGGCCGGCGGCGCGGGTTTCGCGTTCTCAATCTCTGTGGCGCGAGCAATCATCTTCTTCAGTTTGCCCTCGATGCTTCCGTCTCCCACGTGCTGGTCTTCAAGCACGCCGTCGGCGTCGAACCGGTTCCCTTCGATGACGGCCCCGGGAATAGCGAGTCATTCATAAAGAAGCGATGGGAGTTGCTCACGGGCGCTGCGCATCGGCGCCAGCCCTTCGATCATCAAACTAACGGTGAGCCTGTTTGTGGCCGGAATCGTCGGATCGGGTTCCGTTGTTCCCGAATTCCCAAAATGGAACTGGTTAGTACTTGGGTGACCAATATCACCTCTTTTGTGGACTTTTATGGCGATAAAGTGAGGGATAGGATAGAAGAAAAAGCAAATGGCTGAGATCAGGCACTTTCCGGGATTCCAGGCCACGTGGGAAAACGTGGCGCGCAAAGTTACGCCTGAGGAGCAGCCTGCTCCAACTAATGAGAAATACTGCGTTTATAACCAGACCCGTGGTCGTTTTGTGGCCACCAGCGTTGAAGCAGTGGATGCCTCCTCGGGCGGCCAGGAAGTGCGGCTGCGAAACCTCGAGCCGGGGGCAGGAGCCGGGCTCTGGCTTATGCCATGCCCGGAGATTTCCCCAACCAGCATCCGCTTTCTCGTGGATTTGGTCTATCTGAATCGTGAAGGCGCGGTTCTTGCCGCCGTGGAATCGTTTCCCCTCGTCAACGCAGCCGTTTCGAGCGCAATGGCCGGCAGCGTACTGGTGCTCGCGGAAAACACCGTTGCTGCGGGCGAGGTCCATATCGGCGACCGGCTGATTGTGGCTGCACCCGATGAGATGAAGCGGCATTTGCAAACGCTGAAGGAAGCAAAAGCCGCAGCGCAGCATGCTGCATCTTCTACGTTGGAGCAGCACTCGTCGTCTTCCCCTGAGGCCCCGGCTGCTGGCACGACAGAAGATCCGGAATCGGCTCGGCCCCACGTCGATCCAGTATCGACTCAGATATCGGGGCAGGTATCGACTGCCCCGCCTACTGTGGCCCATGTGGCTCGAGTCGATGTTGAACCGGCGCCGAGCTGGCTTAAGGCTACCGAACAAGCAAAGGCTGATCTGCGTTGGGAGACGTCAGGCGCAACGGAACAAGCGCCGCCGGCTCCGGCAAAAACCTCACCGCGCGCGAACGAGTGGGCTCCTGTGGAATCGCCGCATTTCGCGGCAAGGACGTCGCGCAGTGCCTTTGAACCGCTGCCAACTGCCGTTCAGCAAGGGGCGCCGATCTATCAACCACTTTCGCCCCGGTATGAACCGCCGTCGGCCGCACCAGTTCCGCCTTACGCTGCAAGCCCGGCGATTCCACAAGAATCTCCGGTCAGGCAGGAGCCCGCTTCCGCGCCGCGCAGCGATGCTCCCGCGCAGCGTGCCGGGGCCGACGAATGGAAAAAGAATAAGCCCGCAAAGGGATGGTTTTCGCGTTTGCTCAATCCTGAACCTGAGGACGCACGGATTACTGCGCGAGAGTCCCTGCCCGGATTGATCGCCTACTACTTCACGGGAGGCACGCCCCAGCCCCATGCCGTGCGCGATATCAGTCAGACGGGGATGTATATCGTGACCGAAGAGCGCTGGTATCCTGGCACCGTCGTGCGCGTCACGCTTACGAACCGGCACAACCCGACGAACGAGCGGTCGATTACCGTGAACGCGAAAGCAGTGCGGGCAGGAAGCGATGGCGTGGGCTTCGAGTTTGTGCTGGAGGAGAGGGATCGCAGCAAGATCCGCCCGGAGGAATGGATGGACCAGGCCAACGGCATGTACCTCGATCAGGTCCAGGAGTTCCTGCGCGTTTACAGAGCGACTTAGCAGGATCGAGAACGAACCCGAACTATCCAGATCCACTCCCAAGTCAATGCAGTGCCAGCCTATCGTGTGCTGGGTGCAGCGAATCCCCAAACTAAGTTTCGTCGGCCGTCATTCCATCAATATCGAGCCGCCAGCGATCTTGCCGTCTCCGAGAATTCCGGCTTCTCAGCTGCGGTGGAGCGGCTCCTGCGCTTTTTCCCGTTGGGAACGCTTTCGGCGGTGGTGGTGGAGGGCTGCGGCTGCGCGGCGGCGTTCTCGCCCATCACGTGGAGGCGCATGAAGTTGGTGGAACCGGATTTGGTGCGCGTGCCGGCCACAATTGCAATCACCTCGCGCGGGCGCACATAGCCGCCCTTTTCGAGCAGCCTCTCGGCAAGGTCGACCATGGCCTCGGTGGTATTCGCTTTCGTGCAGCGGATGGGCGTGGTGCCCCAGAGAAGATTGAGGCGGTTGACGGTGACGTCAACCGGGCTGAGTGCAAAAATGGGCGCCGAGGGATGGTACTTGGAAAGCTGGCGCGCGGTTGCGCCGGACTCGGTGAAGAGGGCTACGCCGCGCAGGTCGAGATCGTCGGCGGCGTGGGCCGTGGCCTCGCAGATGGTTTCGGCGATGGACAGATGCGTGGGGCGCTCGCGGGGAGTCTTCTCGAGATTCTCCATAATGTGGCGCTCGGTCTCGCTCACGATGCGCGCCATCATGGCGATGGACTCAACGGGGTACTTGCCGATGGCCGACTCGCCGGAGAGCATCACGGCGTCGGTTCCGTCATAGATGGCGTTGGCCACGTCGGAGACTTCGGCGCGCGTGGGGCGCGGGTTCTCGATCATCGATTCGAGCATCTGCGTGGCCGTGATGACGGGCTTCGAGTACTCGGCGGCGCGGCGGATAATGTACTTCTGGATGGCGGGAACTTTTTCCGGCGGAACTTCGACGCCCAGGTCGCCGCGCGCCACCATGATGCCGTCGGAAACCTGCAGGATGGCGTCGAGGTGCTCGACCGCCTGAGGCTTTTCAAGCTTGGCGATGATCCAGGTTTGGTAGCCGAGTGCAGAGACGCGGTTGCGAACAATCGTTACGTCTTCGGCTGTGCGCACAAAGGATACTGCAATGGCGTCGACGCCGTGCTTGAGCGCGAAATCCAGATCCTCGGCGTCTTTTTCCGTCAGTGAAGGCGTGCGCACCAGCACACCGGGAAGATTGATGCCTTTGTGCTCGCCGAGCAGCCCGCCATTGATAATGTCGCAGGAAACGTCTTCGCCATTGATCTCGTGCACGCGCAATTCGATGAGCCCGTCGGAGAGCAGAATGCGCGAGCCTTGCTCAAGGTTTTCGGAGAGCGTCGTGAAGGTGGTGCCGATGCAGGACGCGGTGCCCAGCACGTCGCGCGGCGTGATGACGAGCTTGTGGCCGGCCTTGAGCAGCACCGGCTGGTGGTCCTTGAGCAAGCCGGTGCGGATCTTGGGCCCTTGCAGGTCGCCCAGGATGCACAGCGGTTTGCGCTCTTCCTTGCTCACTTTTCTGATTTTCTGGATGACGGCGACTTTGCGCTCGTGCGTGCTGTGGGAAAAATTGAGCCGGACGACATCGACGCCGGCATGGATCATGGCGCGGATCACGGGCTCTGTATTGCAGGAAGGTCCGAGAGTGGCGACAATCTTGGCGCGGCGCTGCGATGGAGTCTCGGTCAGATTGAGGTCGGCAAAAGTCATCAATTCATTGCTCCGGTGGCAATCGAACTCAGCCAAAGAAGTTTTTCGAGCAGGTGTGAGGGGTAGAGGAGTGCTGCTTGTCCCATTGTAAATGGAAGAACGGAGTCGCCAATAGGGGAGAGGACAGACAGGTGCGCGCGTTCCCGGTAATGACGAATCATCGATGGCCGAAACTGCGGTAGGGATTGGGGTTTACTCGGAAACGCGGGCGAGTTCGGGCGGAGATTTTTCTCCCGCCAGTTGCACTTGGCGCTCCCAGTAGAGAACGCCGTTCAGCTCCGCGCCCAGCAAGACGCTGAATGAACTGATGTAGAGCCAGACCAGGGTGGCGATGCCGGCCGCAAAGGAACCGTAGATGCGGCTGTAGTTGGCGACACTGGTCACGTACCAGCCGTAGGCCAGCGTGGTCGGAAACCAGATTAATGTGCCGGCGATGGCGCCTGGCATGACCAGCAGCCAGTGTTCCGTGCGCCGCGTGCCGAAGTGGTAAAGCTCCGAGAGCACTGCGACGATCGCGGCAAAGCTCACTCCCCAGCGCGCGGTGCGCCATGCGATGAGGACCATGTGGCGCAAATCGTGGCCGGCATTGGCGATCATCCACCGTTCGATCTGGTGGCCGAAGACGATGGCCAACGAAGCTGCGGCCAGCGGAGCGAGCACGATAAAGACCAGCATCAGGCCGCGTATACGGCGACCCCAGAAGGTCCAGCTCTCGGGCGGAAGCCGATAGGCGCGGCGAAAGCCCTCCATGAGCGAGAGCATGACGCCCAGCCCGGCAAACAGGCTGAGGCAGCTGGCAGAGAGAATCAGCGGGCCCGAGTGGAGATGATGCGCGAGGAGCGAGTCCTGCACGATGTCTAGGGTATCCGGCGGCAGGAACTGCTCCAGAACTGCCCGCGACTCGCCGGTGAGCAGGGAGCCTTCCTCCACCTTGGCCACCACAGTCGTCACGACCAGCAGGGCAGGGAAGAACATCAACATGCCGGAGTAGGCCGCCGCCTTGGCAGTGTTCACCACATCGTGGGCGAAGGCCGAGTAAAGAGCTTCTCGTATTCTGGCAAAATAGCGCGACATCATCTCCAAGGCCAGAGTAGAGCATCCGGGCGGACTGCGCGCGCAAAAAACTGAGAACAATGGGCGAGGAAAACAGCGCCGAGGAGTCCGCACCGCTTGAAAGAAGAACCGTAATGCCTGAACCTACACCTCACCCGCAAGTGTTTTGATGCGGCGAAAGCCGCGCCATTCTGGCTGCGGCAACCGGCCGCGCGGAGCGCCGCATCGTATCTCCTCTGAAGCGCATTGGCGCCTAACCGGGACGTTTGCGCCACTTTTTCCAAGGGAGAAAGGAGGACGATCGAATGAAATCGCTCCATGCAAGGAAAGAAGTATGGATGATGGCGGCTACGGTTGGCCTATGGGCGGTAACCTGCGTGGTAGCTCTGGCGCAGCAAGGGCCGTCGGGCGCAGGTCAACAACAGCCAGGTTCAATGGACCAGCCGGGCCCCGCCGGTCCACCTTCATCCCCGATGCCTGACAACTACACTCCCGATACCGCAAATCCGCAGACGTTTGCCGACCAGTCCTTCCTGCGCAAGACTCTCGAAGACAACGTGGCCGAGGAGCAGATGGGACAGCTTGCGGCGCAAAAGTCGCAAAGCGAGGATGTGAAGGAGGTGGGCCAAAAGATGGCGCAGATCCGTCACCAGTTGACCAGCCAGATGATGCCGCTGGCCAGGAAGCTCGGAGTGAGCCAGCCGAGGCAGCCTTCAAAGAAGGACCGTGAGGAGATTAAGAAAATGCAGGCGCTCTCCGGTCCGGACTTCGATTCCGCCTTCCTCCGCGCCATGCTGAGGGACCAGAAGTCGGATCTGAAAGACTTCCAGGACGAGGAAAGATCGCAAGACCCAAATATGCAGCGATTAGCAGAGACGGATGCGCCCGTGCTGACCGACCATCTGCAGATTCTGGAACGGATAGCGCAAAGCCATAACGTGAGCGAGCAGAGCAGTAAATAGCGAGTAAGCAAGTCAGCGGGAGATCGCTGATTTGCTTACCGGTCCGTACACGAGTAACACGGGTCGATCGAGGCTTGAATCAGCGGGGTATCGGCCAGGCGCGCGCCGCGGACCATCCAGCGCACTGCGGGCATGTTGGCGTAGGTGGGTGTGCGGACGTGCACGCGCGCTGGATTGCGCGAGCCTTCCTTCCAGCTAACCGAGTACATCACCTCGCCGCGTGGAGCTTCCACACGGCTGGTTGCCGTGCCGGTCACAAAGGCGAACTTGTCGCCGCCCACGGAGACTTCGCCGGGAGGCATGGTGGTCAGCGCCTGGCGCAGAATCTTGCAGCTTTCGAGGATTTCGAGGGCGCGAACGAGAAGACGGGCCTTCACGTCGCCTACGGGCTGGACGGGCACTTCGAACTTCATCTCCGCATACGCTGCGTATGGTGCATCGCGGCGCAAGTCCTGGTTGACGCCCGAGGCGCGCGCGGTGGGACCGACCACAGCACAGGAGACTGCCTTCTCGTGTGTGAGCACGCCCACGCCTGCGCAGCGCGAAATCGCCGTCGAACTCGTGGTGAAGATGGGAATCACGGTCTTGACCATCTCGCGCTCCAGTTCGTCGATGAGCGGAATGAGCGCGAGCGGGTCCGCGATGTCACGATTGACGCCGCCTACACGGTTCATCGAGTAGTTCACGCGGTTGCCTGAGATCTCCTGCAATACGTCCATGACCTTTTCACGCAGCGCGAAGCAGGTCATGAACATGGTTTTGAAGCCCATGAGCTTGGCGGCGATGCCTGCCCACAGAACATGCGAGTGCAGGCGTTCGAGTTCGGCCATCACGACGCGGATATATTTGGCGCGCGGCGGAGCTTCGAGGCCGGCGAGTTTTTCCATCGCCTGGCAGAGAGTGAGGGTGTGGATGAACGAGCAGATGCCGCAGACGCGCTCCATCAGCGCGATCACTTGATAGTAGTTGCGCGTCTCGGCCAGATGCTCGATGCCGCGAAAGTTGAAGCCGATGTGCAGTTCGGCGTCGACGACCGTCTCGCCTTCGCAGATCATGTCGAGCTTGTAGGGCTCTTCGAGGCCGGGATGGTACGGGCCCATGGGGATTCTGTAGCTCATTGCGCGACCTCCTGTTTTGGCGTCTGCGCAGCGGGAGCTGGTTTGGGTTTAGCTTCCTCGCGCAGGTTGACGCCGCATGCGTCGCCCTGGCGCAGCAGCAGCGGCTCAAGCTCGCGTCCGGTGAAATCGATCGCGTACTCCTCGTGAATCTCGCGCTCAATCCAGTCTGCGGCCTCGCATAGATCGAAGATGCTGTCGATTTTGGGACTTTCAGGCGCGTTTCCGGCAATTGTGAAGGGCAGGCCGAGTAAACGGCCTTTAAGGTCCCAGTGGTATTCCAGGCGGAAACCTTCAGCGCCGGGAAGCTGATAGGCCGTAATGGTAATGAAACGGGCGCCTGCTTCGGACATGGCCATTGCAACCCTGCGCACGCCGAGGGGAGCGGGATTGAGCCAGAACGTGTCCCGGCTTTCCGCCCAGGAGTCGTTCACGCCGAGCTTGGTGCGAAGAGTTTCGAGATCGGTCATTGCGCGCCTCCAGTGGCGGGCGTAGCGCCGGTCTCCAGACCGGCTGTCGTGCGGGCGTCCGCGCCCGCACTCTTGCCTGGTGCCGCAGCCGCCTTCCGCACCGGCGGACGCCGCGCAACGGTGTACGCCTTCTTCAGTTCGCCTTGCGTGGTGTAAATGGGCGGCGTGTCTTCCTGCTGCGTGAGCGCGTGTTCGGTACGGCCTTCTTTGAGCGCGTGCTCGATGCAACCCTCCACGCAGCGGCCGCAGAAGGTGCACTGGCCAGGGTTGTAACTCCAGGTGAACTCGCCCTTGCCGGGCTTGATGTCGATGGCGCGTGAGGTGCAGCGCATCTTGCAAACGCCGCAACCGGTGCAGTAGGCGGGATCGAATTCGACCAAGCCGCGGAAACGTGGCGTCACGCGAGGTCGCGCGGGAAAGAGCAGCGTCTGGTAGCCGCGTCGCAGATTATTCCAGAGCATGGTGAGGATATTCATAACCGGAACCTCACAAGCAACGCGGACGAGATAGCAAGCACCGCGAAGATGAGCGTGCACTGCCAGTAGAAGCGCACACTGGAGTCGATAGCGAGACGCGCCGTGGCCGCGGCCACGACGGAAAGCGCCAGGACGACAGCGACCGAGAGCGCGACGAAGACAAGGCCGGCGAGTAGGCTCATCGCGATGTGCGGCGCGATGAGAGTTGCGACGAGGCCCGTGGCCGCAACCCACTCGAGTCCGTGCGCCAGTTCCCACATGGCCAACTCGGGGCCGGCGTACTCTGTCATCGGGCCGGCGTAAATCTCTTGCTCGGCATTGGGCAGCGAGAAGGGATTGAGGTGCAACTTGGCGGGCAGGCAGATAAGGATCGCAACGACACCCAGCCAGCGAAGCGGAGAACTGGGAAGTGCGGCCAGATCTTCCAGCCTGAAGGTATGCTGCGAGGCCGCGATGGAGACAATGGCCAGCAGAAACACGATGTTGTAGGAGACACTCAGTGCCGCTTCGCGCGCGGAGCCGATTTCTCCAAAGATCGACCGCGATGAAAAGCCGGCGGCGATGATGCAGATCGAAGGCAGCTCGAGCAGCGCGAGCAGCAGGATCAGGTCGCCTTCGAATCCGCCAGACGCGGGCAGAACGGGCAGCAGGCCTACGGCTCCGGCCGCGGACGCGACCGCGATCAACGGCCAGGCGCGCATGATGAAGCCGGCAATTCCAGGGCGCGGCGGAGTACTTTTGCCAAGTAGTTTGATGAAATCCCAAAACGGTTGCATGAACGGCGGCCCAACGCGTTCCTGCATGCGCGCCACGGCTTTGCGTTCCACCCAAAGAAAGAACCATGCGGCGGGCATGGCGAAGAGCAGGCCAGGAAAGATGAGCAAGCGGGCGAGGGCGGTGAGGAGGGTCATGACTGCACCTCTTTGACCGCGCCGTGTTCCACCGGATTGTCATCCTGGGCGGAGCCGCTCGCGCTTTGTGCGAACGGCGGAGTCGAAGGATATGCGGTTGCTTCTAATCCGCGCTCGGCCAACAGCGTCGCCGCCTTCACCACGCCGGCGACGATCGCGTCGGGCCGCGGCGGGCAGCCAGGAACGTAGACGTCGACGGGCAGATGTTTATCGAGCGGTCCGTCAAGGGTGCGGCTGTCAATAAATACATTCGTAGTGGCGGGGCAGGAGCCGATGGCAACCACGGCCTTTGGCCCGCAGACCTGGCCGTAAACGGTCTTCACCGCATTGACGGCCTTCTTCGTCACCGGGCCGGTGACCACGAGAATATCGGCATGCCGCGGGCTGCCCTGCAGCAGAACGCCCAACTGCTCGGCGTCGTAGCGCGGCGCGAGCGCGGCGATAATCTCAATGTCGCAACCGTTGCAGCTGCCCGAGTTCATGTGGAAGAGCCAGGGGCTCTTGCGGCGCGCGGCGCACATCAACTTTCTCCAGAGCTTCATGGCCGCACCCCCGTCAGCATGTGCCACGCGCCGGGCCAGATTCCGCCAACGAGGAGAATCGCGACCACGAGGACGATCACCGCTTTGATCGCGAATGGCTCGCGAGCGTGAGCTTGCGGCGGCGGATCGGGCGGAGGGCCCCACCAGTTGCGCGTGAGCGCCAGCGTGTAGGCGACGAGCGCCAGGATCGACGAGACGATAAAGACCGCGGCCAGCGGCCAGCCAATCTGAACTGCGGCTTCATAGAGCCGCCAGCGGCCGAGGAAACCGAGCGTCGGCGGTACGCCCAGCATGGCGAGCATTCCAAAGAGGAATCCGAAGGCACTGACCGGGTAACGCGCGGCCAGAGCTAGGGGTTCGGCATCGAACGCGCCGTCGGCTTCGGGCGCGGCGAGAGAGATGAAGAGCAGCGCCTTGGCCAGCGCGTGCGTGGCGGCGGCGATCATCGCTCCCTCACGTCCGAGAGAGTTTGCGGCTGCGGCGCCGAGCAATAGGAAGCCTACGTCCTCGACGGTCGAGAGAACCAGCAGCCGCTTGAGGCTGCGCTGGATCAGCATCAGCAAGGCCGCCAGCAATGAGGTGAGGGTCGCGGCGTAGAAGAAAAACAGCTGCGGCGTGAGCAGCGCCGGCATGGTTTGCGCGCCGAGCAGGAACTCGCCGAAGGCGGCCATGTCGACGACAGCGATGATGAGGCCGAGGACGAGAGCGGGCACTTCGTCGGCCAGCGCGAGGAGCCAGAAGAACATGGGCACAGCGGCCAGCTTGACGAAGACGCTGGTCAGCAGAAGTGCGCGCGACCAGGCGAGATTGGAGGTGCTCAAAAGCTCACTCGCAATCAAAGATCCGGCGGAGATGAGAACGACTGCGAGATAAGTGATCTTGGCCGGTTTGGAACGCGCGGTTATCCAGACGCGAAGCACGGTGAGCAGCGCAGCCGATTCGAGCAGGCCGAGACGGAGCCAGGGATTCGCAACCGCAAGTCCTGTAACCGAAAGGCCGCCGACGATCAACATGCAGGGCCAGAGGGGAATGCGGATGGTCGATTTGCCGATGGAAGCGGCGAAGAGCGCCACGGCAGCTACGCCAATTGCGGCCATCAGCAGCAGAGGCATCTGGGCCGGGGTACCTTCGAGAGTTCCGGTTGTCGCCGGCACGATCCAGCGCGCGACAGCGAAAATCGCGGCGGCGAAAATTACCAGCAGAAGAGTGGCGCGGCGCTCCATCCATGCGAAGAGTTGGCCGAGCCAGCGCGAAACAACCTGCAATCCACTCCAAAACCGAAGAAAAACGCGAATCTACATTCGACCAGCGAAAGAAGCAGCGCCAATGCTCCTGAAAAATTTCGGAAAAATCGCCGGCTGTGAGACGCCCTTGCTCGCCCAGCGGTTCGCCGCCGGTGAAAATGCCGCCGCCCGCTCCGGCCATGGCCGCGCCTGCCGACGCCGGACGCATGGCATACGCAACCAGATAAATCGCGCCGCCTACAACCAGCGAAACCAGCGCCAGCACAAGTCCGCCTGTCGAAGAAAAACTTCCAGCGTCGGCTGAAAGTCCGAGCCAAGTGACATGCACGCCCGCGCCCATGCCCAGCGCTGCAAGAATCGGATTGAGGAAGTAGTTGACGGCCAACTGTGGAGCAACGCCGAGAACCACGCTGCCGGCGGCCAGCAAGCCCATGCCCCAGACCATTGTCGGCGGAGATTCATGCGCATCTTTGGTGTTTTCGGTTGTCGGTCCGAGGAAGACCGCGCTGGTGGCTTTAACACCGAGGAAAACCGTGCCCAGGCTAGCCGTCCAGGCGATCATAGCGGGCACGGCCTGCCCAGCCTGCAGCGCCGCGGCGTAGAGCATCCACTTTGAGGCGAAGCCGCTCATCAGCGGAATGCCCATCATGCTTCCCACGCCGACGAGCCACGACAAGGTGGTCCGCGGCATTTTGGTAGCCAGACCGCCCAGCTTGTTCATGTCGCGCGTTCCGGCGGCGTGCTGCACAGAGCCGGCTGTCAAGAACAGCCCGCCTTTGAAGAAGCCGTGATTCAGGCAATGCAGCAGGCCGGCGGTGATCGCCAGCGGCGTGCCGATGCCGATGCCCATCATCATGTAGCCGATCTGGCTTACGGTGGAAAAGGCCAACATGCGTTTGAGATCGGTCTGCACCATGGCGTACATGACGCCTACGGCCATGGTGATGGTGCCCACCCACATCAGGCTCTCGTCCCATGCGGGCCTGGAGCCAAAACTGTACATGCGCGCGGCCAGATACACGCCGGACGTTACATAGCAGGCGGCGTGCAGCAAGGCGCTCACCGGAGTAGGAGCGGCCATGGCTTCGGGAATCCAGGTATGCAGCGGAACCTGCACGCTCTTGGCCACGAGCGCCACAAGCATCAGCGCGAACAGGCCGCCGGTGAAGGCGTGCGCCACGGCCGGATCGGTCCAGAGGGCCGTGCCTGCGCGGTGATAGAGCACCAGGATCGCGGCCAGCAGGCCATAACCCGCGATGTGTGTCATCAGCAGCACCTTGCGCGCGCCGGCGACAGCTTCGCGATTCGTATACCAGAAACCCACCAGCGAAAACGAGCAGAGCCCAACCACTTCCCAGCAGAGATAAAAGATAAACAGGTTGGCGCTATAGACCAGCGTGATAAAGCCGCCGATGAAGACCGACATGATGGCGTAAAAGCGCGTAGCCGATTTATCGTGCGCCATGTAGCTGATCGAATAGAGCAGCACCAGGCCGCCGATCACGGAGCCCATGAAGGCGAACAGGACGCTGAGCGCATCGACGTGAAGCACGAGTGCCAGCGGCCCATCCCACGGAAGCAGATGCAGGTCGATGGATTGCCCGTTGCGCAAAGCCGGAGCGATGCCGATGACGCCCACAATTGCGGGCAAACAGGTGAGAAATGCCAGAATGCCCTTTGCCTTGGGGGAAAGGAGCTTTGCCACCAAAAGCTGCAGCACCGCGCCCAGCAAAAGCGAGCATGGAGCCATCAGAATCAGTGTCGATATACGCTAGGGGCGTCCATGCCTTCATGTTCAGGGCGCGGGCGTTCGAGGGGATGTGACACGGCACACGGTGGCGCAGAGACCTGAGCCGAAGGTAGACAAATGTCCCGAAATGCGGGACTGGGGTCGGCAATGCGGGAAAACTCAAAAGAGAAAAAACGCCGCTGGTCTCCGGTTCAAAGCTTACTTGCCAACGTGTCCTACAATGCGGCAGAGGGTTGATCCGCCATGATTTCTTCTTTGAGATCCCATTGCCCCATCGTCGCGCTCTCTGTGTCGTTCGCAGGAGCTGTTGCTCGCCCTTGGGACCGCGGCGGCGCAGAGCGCAACTGACGTGAACCGGGCCATGGCGCTCCTGCCGGAGAGCTCCCGCGCTGTTGTCGGGCGGCTGCTGAGCCTTTCCGAGCTGCCGGCCGGCACGTGGAAGGTGCACGAAGGCGATTTGGCGCATGGCGAAACCGTGGATCTCGACGACACCGGCTGGCAGAGCGCGGGGGTTAACGCGCGCTATCCAACCAGCGCGGTCTGGTTTCGCCAGACCATTGAGATTCCAGCATCGCTCAATGGTTACGATCTAAGCGGCGCGCGGGTGTGGCTCCAATTTAAGGTGGACGCTAATGGGCCTATCCCCGAGATTCTCTACTTCAACGGCCGCCGCGTGGCCATGGGCGACGATCTTGAGCCGGAGGTATTGTTCGACGACGCGAAGCCCGGCGATAAGGTCGTCGTCGCGGTCAAACTTCTCGCGACCGTCGACACCAAACGATTTCGCGGCACGACTCTGCGCATTGACTTTCCCGAGAACCGCCCCAATCCGCAGGACCTGGCCGAGGAGTTCCTTTCCGCGGCGGTACTTCTGCCCTCGCTCGCTTCCGGCGACAGCAGCAAAACCGACATCCTGTATCACGCCATCGCAGCCGTCGACGTGGCTGCGCTCGATGCTCGCGATTCGGCAAAGTTCGACACGAGCCTCAAGAGCGCCCAGCAGAAGCTCGACGTGCTGCGGCCGCTGATGCAGCAGGCCACCTTCCTGCTCGACGGCAACGCGCACATCGATGCGGCGTGGCTCTGGCCCTGGACCGAAACCGTCGACGTGGTGCATCGGACCTTTGGCACGGCGTTGCAACTGATGAACGAATATCCCGATTACGTCTTCACGCAATCGGCCGCGGCGTACAACGAGTGGATGGCCGACAAGTATCCCGATCTGAATGCCGAGATCAAGCGGCGCATTCAGGAGGGCCGCTGGGAGATCGTCGGCGGCATGTGGGTCGAGCCGGACCTGAACATGCCCGACGGCGAATCGCTGGTGCGCCAGTTGCTCGTGGGCAAGCGCTGGTACAAGCAGAACTACGGTGTGGACGTGCGCATCGGCTGGAACCCCGATTCGTTCGGCTACACATGGCAGTTGCCGCAGATTTATAAGAAGAGCGGCATCGATTACTTCGTCACGCAGAAGATGGCGTGGAACGACACCAATCAACTGCCATTCAAGCTCTTCTGGTGGCAATCGCCCGACGGATCGAAGGTGCTCACCTATTTTCCGCACGACTACGGGAACACGAACCTTAGCCCGGTGCGGTTGAGCGACGATCTCGCCGCCGCGCGCCAGCGCTCGCCGGGCCTCACGGAGATGATGGACCTCTACGGCGTCAGCGATCATGGCGGCGGGCCCACGCGGGCCATGCTCGACGAAGGATTCCGCTGGGCTGCGCCCTCAGCGGCTTCCGTGGCTGCCAACGGCGGCGAGCCGGTGACGCCGAAGTACCAGTTCGGCACCGCCCAAAGCTTTTTCTCGACCGTCGAGAATCAGATCGCGCCGGAGAGCCCCGTCTGGAACTATCAGTCGATTGCCAAGGGCTATGAACCCCCGGCCGTTGTGCCCGGTAAAGTCGCGATTCCCACGTGGAATTCGGAGCTGTATCTCGAGTTCCACCGCGGCGTCTACACCACGCAGGCCAACCACAAAAAGAACATGCGCGACAGCGAAGAGGAAGTGCTGAACGCGGAGAAGTTTTCCTCATTGGCTTGGCTGTTTGGCGCCAAGTACCCGGCTGACGAGCTGACCGAAGATTGGAAAAAGGTTTTATTCAACCAATTCCACGATCTGGCAGCAGGTTCGGGCATCGGCGTCATCTACAAGGACGCGCAGAAGGACTACGACTGGGTGCGCATGTCGACGAATGACATTTCGACGGAGGCGCTCAGAGCATTGACCGACAGAATTGATACTGAGGTCAAGGGTGTGGAAGATACGGCATCAACCCCTGTCGTTATCTTCAACCCACTCGGCTGGGAGCGCAGCGGCGACGTTACTGTGCGTATGCGACTCCCGCTTGAAAGGGCTTTTTCCCCCGCCGATGCTTCCCACTCGGTGATTCGCGTCGAAACCATCTCGAAAGAGGGGTTGGACCAGATCGCGGATGTCAGTTGGCGGGTGTCAAATATCCCTGCCTTTGGGTATAAGGTGCTCCCTTTGATTTGGGGACGGGTCGGATCGGATGCCGCGATCACCGGATATTTCACGGATGCCGACTTCAACAGTCCCGGACCAACGACCTTCACGATCGAGAACAAACGCGTTCGTGTTACTGTAGACCGCTCCTCCGGCTGCATCGTAAGCCTCTATGATCTCCGCTCGGACTACGAGATATTAGCGCCCGGCGCGTGCGGCAATCAGATCCAGGCCTTCAAAGACACGCCAAAGGACTACGACGCATGGAATATCGACCCCGGCACTTTTGAACATACGCCAAGTCTTCCTGGTGCGGCAAAGGTGGAGATGGTTGGTGCCCCTTCAATGTCACCAGGAATTAGGGTCACGCGCACAATGGGGAATTCAAAACTAGTGCAGACGATTCGGCTTGGTAAGGATCCCTGGCGGGGTGCTTCAGACTCAGACACCGTCGACATCGAAAACGACATCGACTGGCACGAAAAGCATGTACTGCTCAAAGCTGCCTTCCCGCTCAGCGTCACCAGCAACTTCGCCACCTACGAAATTCCCTACGGCGCGATCGAGCGGCCCACTACACGGAACAATTCGTGGGAAAAGGCACAGTTCGAGGTTCCGGCGATGCGCTGGGCCGATCTTTCTGGGACGGGTGCGGACGGAAAAATCCACGGCCTGAGCGTGCTCAACCAGGACAAGTACGGTTACGACGCCGTGGGCAACGTGCTGCGGTTGACTCTGCTGCGCTCGCCTACGTGGCCCGATCCCGACGCCGACCAGGGGCACCACCATTTCCATTACGCGCTCTATCCGCACGCGGGCACGTGGAAGGACGCGCTCACGGTACGCCACGGCTGGGAGTACGACTACCCGCTCCAGGCTGTCGTGACCACGGCCCACGCGGGATCGCTGCCGCCAGAGCACTCGTTCGCATCGGTCTCTCCGGAGAATGTGGTGCTCACCGCCGTGAAGAAGGCCGAGGACGCGAATGGACTCATCTTCCGCGTCTATGAATGGGCGGGCAAAGAAACAACCGCGGAGTTTCACGTGCCGCCGGGCGCAACTGGTGCTACCGTCACAAATTTGATGGAGCAGCCTGAGGGCGATCCGCTCAAAGTGGAAGGCGATGTGGTGAAGGCGCCGATTCATCCGTACGAGATTCTGACGATTCGCGTGGACTACGCAAAAGCAGGGAATAGCCAATAGCCGTAGGAAGTAGAAGCGAGGACCAAGTTTACAGAAGAAGGCTCAGGCCTCGGTTCTCGGCCGTCGGCAAAGCCTGCCGCGACCAATCTGACACCTGACACCTGAAACCTGACCCCTGTTTTTGCTACTCTGGAAGCAGCAAGGAGACCTGCACTATGCACATTTCTTCTCCATTCGTGGTCGTTTCCGTCATCATTGGCGTCTTTGTGGCATCGATCCTGTTTGCGACCAGCAGCAAGGAAGACAAGCCCTCGGAGCACTGAGGCATGGCTAGTCTGTAGCGCCGGTCTCCAGACCGGCTGTCGTGCGGGCCTCTAGGCCCGCGCTCCAGACCCATTTCCACTCCAACAGCCCGGCTCGTTCCGGATTGCTCAACACATAGTTGATTGCCCGATCGAGTTCGCCATCTTCACGAATCAGCCGGTCGTAGTACTCCCTTTGCCAAAAGGCTCCAGTACGTCCCAGGATGCGATTCGCCGTTCTCGCTGTATATGTCTTCCAGCTTCGTAGGATCTCTCCCAAATCCTGCCCGGGAAATGCGCGAAAGATGACATGCACATGGTTGGGCATCACGCACCATGCAATCAAGCGATACCGTTTCCCGTGCCAAAATCGCAGTGCATTCGCAGCCAACTCGCCGATTCGAGGATCGCTCAGAAAGCATGCGCCCATTCCCCGGTCGAAGTATTCTTCAATCGTCTTGATGCTGTACTCTGCGATAGTTCTCTTCTGCTCCGGGAGCAAATGCGCTCCTTTGTGCGTTGCAGCCTCAAGCACGCGTTGGCGCTCGGCCATTTTTTCTAGTACCACCAATGGCAAAGAATCTGCGAGACGGAACGTGACGAAGTAAAGTCCGGTCTCTCTTTCCCAATGCGGTAGACGCCCGCGTTGCCGGATGCGCACTTCGCCGAAACGGGGCTGTACGGCGCCTTGCACAGTTTGCGAAATGCCGGACGGTGTGGCTTTGGTCATTTGATGAAGATTCTAGTCCCAGCGCCGTATGTGCGGGCGTGGACGCCCGCACGACAGCCGGTCTGGAGACCGGCGCTACAATCAGGGCCGTCGAAGCTCGCGACCGGCAAGACACCACGGTCGCCTTTCAGCGCATTTTCCGGAACCTTTTGGGCCTGCCCGGCGTATAACAGTGCCGGAGGGCGATTTCCATGACAAAAACTCCGATGGCGAGCGCGGCTGGGCTGCTTGCGTGCCTGGGTCTCACCGCTGGGCTGGCCGGGTGCTGGATCCATGTGGACAAAGACGCGAACGGCCATGAGAAGAGAGTCCAGGTGGACACTCCCTTTGGCGGTATCCATGTGAATACCGACCAGACGACGGCTGCCGATCTCGGTCTGCCGGCTTACCCCGGCGCGCAGATCGTCCGCGACGATCAAAGCGACAAGTCGGCGGACGTGAACATGGGCTTTGGCGAGTGGGCGCTGCATGTGAAGGTCGTCAATTACGCGACACCCGACAACCAGGACAAGGTGGCGGCGTTTTATAAAAAGGCACTCGGCCGCTATGGCGACGTCATTACCTGCCAGGACAACACTCCTGTGGGCACGCCTACCCGGACCAGCGAAGGCCTGACCTGCGCCGACGACGGCCATCACAACCAGGTAAACGTGGATGCTGCCGGATACAAGTCGGGGGATGGAGGCTTTCAACTGAGGTCTGGATCCGAGCGGCACCAGCACATTGTGGGCTTTGAGAAATGCCCAAGCGGCCAGACTCGGTTTGCCCTCGTTGCCCTCGATTTGCCGAACCTCGAGGCCGGCAGCCCGAACAAGAGCAACTAATTCGAAAACCAGTTTTTTGCTCTCGGCTTTCAGCCGGGAATCTCTCCTTTCAGGCGATTGCGAAACTCGCTTCAGGAATGCGCAAAAGGGCGTGTTTTCCTGCAGGTGACCACTATCACTGCGTCCGGCCCTTCGAAGCGAAAGAATAACGCGGGTTTGTGGGGGCGACTCCGCCACTGTGGAGTTGCGCGGAGAGACGCGATGCGCGAAGCCAAAAAACCTGAGCGCGTGAAGGACCGCGGCCGGTTGCGGATCGACGAAGAGGAGTGCAAGGGCTGCGGCCTCTGCATCGAGGCCTGTCCGCCGAAGGTGATTGCACTGAGTGAGCGGATGAATCGCTACGGCTACCGTACGGCCGTGTATGCGGGCTTGGGGTGCACGGGCTGCGGCATCTGCTTCATGGCGTGTCCTGAGCCGGGCGCGATTACCGTTTACCGCTTGCATTCGCGCGCAGGCGGAATAAACAAAGCCATCGAGGGAGCCGCACCATGCGCAAGCAACTGATGAAGGGCAATGAAGCCATCGTCAAGAGCGCGATTCTGGCTGGATGCCGCGCCTTCTACGGCTACCCCATCACGCCGGCGAGCGAGATCGCCGAGGCTGCGGCGGAGTTTATGCCGAAGACAGGCGGCGTCTACGTGCAGGCGGAGAGCGAGGTCGCGGCCTGCAACATGCTTTACGGCGCGGCGGCTGCGGGCGTGCGCGCCATGTCGGCATCGAGCGGCCCTGGCATCAGCCTGATGCAGGAAGGCATCAGCTACATGGCTGGCGCAGAGCTGCCTTGCGTTATCGCCGACATTACGCGCGGAGGGCCGGGACTGGGCAACCTGGGAGCCGAGCAAAGCGATTATCACCAGGTGGTGAAGTGCGGCGGACACGGCAACTACCGCACCATCGTGCTCGCTCCCCATTCGGTGCAGGAGATGGCGGATTTGACTGCGCTGGCTTTTGATCTTGCCGACCGTTATCGCAATCCGGTAGTCGTAATGGCCGATGGTTTCATCGGACAGATGATGGAGCCGGTCGCGTTTCCGCAAACGGCGAAGGCGCCGCTACTGCCGGAGTGGGCTGTGGCGGGCACGGCGGCATCGCGCGGCAATCTCATCACCTCGCTCTATATCGAATTCGATGAACTAGAAAAGCACTCGCGCGCGCTTGAGGCCAAGTACAAATTGGCCGAGCAACGCGAAGCCCGCGCCGAAGAGGTCTCGACCGCCGACGCGGAGATCGTGCTGGTGGGTTACGGCATCGTGGGCCGCATTCTGAAGGCTGTCGCTGCTCAGGCTCGCGCCGAAGGGCTGAAGATCGGCGTGCTGCGGCCCATCACGCTCTATCCGTTTCCTGTAGCGCACTTCCAGCGACTGGCGGAGCATGCGAGGTTGTTTGTCGTCGCGGAGATGAGCCACGGCCAGATGATCGAGGACGTGAAGCTGGCGCTCAATGGCTCGCGGCCTGTGGAGTTCCTGAATCGCATGGGCGGCAACGTGCCTTCGCACGAGGAAGTGCTGCGATTTGTTCACGAGCTGGCGCGGTGCGAAGGCCTGGTGCAGAAAGATGTTTCGATACGAACTCCTGCGCAGGAGCGAATGGCCCATGTCTGACTCGATGATCGGCGAATACGCCGTCGCGCGCGGTAAAGCCAAATCGTTCTACGAGCGCTACGAGCGCAAGGCAGAGCGGCAGCACCAGACGCACTTCTGTCCCGGTTGCGGCCACGGCAACATTCATAAAATGCTTGCCGCGGCCATCGACGAGCTGGGCGTGCAGGACCGCACCATCATGATCGGTCCCGTGGGCTGCGGTGTCTTTACCTATTATTACTTCGATGTGGGCAATGTGCAGGCCGCGCACGGACGCGCGCCGGCGGTGGCCACGGCGATGCGGCGCAGCCTGCCGAAAAGCATCGTGATCGACTATCAGGGCGATGGAGATCTGGCGGCGATCGGCTCGGCCGAGATTCTGCACGCGGCCAATCGCGGCGAGAACATTACGGTCATCTTCGTGAACAACGCCATCTACAGCATGACGGGCGGCCAGGCCGCGCCTACCACGCTAATCGGTCAGAAGAGCACCACCACACCCAATGGCCGCAGCGCTGCGAACGAAGGCTATCCGCTGCGCATCTGCGAACTGCTGGCGACGCTCGAGGCGCCTGCTTATATCGAGCGCGTGGGGCTGGGAGACAACAGGCAGATCGCTCAGGCGGCCCGCGCCATCAAGCGCGCAGTCGAGAACCAGGTGCGCGGATTGGGATTCAGCTTGATTGAAGTGCTCTCGCCCTGCCCGACCATTTGGAAGATGACGCCCGTCGAATCGCAACGCTGGGTGCGCGACGTGATGGAGAAGACGTTTCCGCTGGGTGTTTTTTGCGACCGGACGAAGGATCGGATTGCTGCTCCGGTTGCGGAGCCTGCCCCTGCGCTCGCTGAGCTACCGCGCATCCTGGGCGTGGCGGAAGAGGATTTGCCCGAGGGCCACGCTGGCGAAATTGCGCCGAAGCAGGTGGTCGACTTGCAGGTGCGCATTGCGGGCTTTGGCGGGCAGGGCGTGTTGCTGCTAGGCGAAGTTCTGGCCGAGGCCGGGCTCGATGCGGGGTTGGAGGTTTCGTGGCTGCCGTCGTATGGGCCGGAGATGCGCTCTGGCACGTCGAACTGTCACGTGCGGCTCTCGCGCGAAGCGATCGATTCGCCGCTGGTCTCCGCGCCCAACGTGCTCGTGGCCATGAACGAGCCATCGCTGCGCAAGTTCGATCAAAGCGTGCGCGCAGGCGGATGGATCATCTACAACGGCGTGCAGTTTCCGGCCGATTGCCGGCATGAAGGCGTGCATGTGCTGGCGCTGCCGTTTACCGAACTTGCCGATGCGATGGGCGACAAGCGCGCCGCCAATATGGTGATGCTCGGCGCGCTGCTGGAGATTGCGGGCGTGTTGCCCGAGGCGAGTATCGGCGCGGCATTGCGGCGGCTGGTCAAGAATTCACGCTGGGTGGAACTGGATGAGCGCGCGATCGCGCGGGGCAGGGAACTGTTCAAGGAAGCGATCGCAAAAGCGCCCGTGTAGCCCTGCCGCCCGCCGTTTTTATTGCCCATTCATCTGGACGTTATTCAATAGACATGAGGACCGGTCTTCATGTCTGCAAGATTCTCATTATCTCTTTTCGCCGTTTCTATCGGCCTTTCCACTGCATGGGTTCCCGCGCAAACAACCGTACCGCAAACGCCCACGCCGGTCATCGATCTGCCATCGAGCAAGCAACTGATTGGCGAGGCGCCGGGGCATCCGCAGCGCATCAACGGCCTGCCCATCTCGATGGCAGTGTCTCCGGACGGGCGCTACGTGGTCACGGTGAACGCCGGCTATGGAACTTACGAGTCGCAATACGATCAGTCCTTCTCGGTGCTCGACACGCAGACCGGCGCGCTGGCAGATTTTCCGGATCCACGGACGGGCCCGCGTTCGCATCAGACGCTCTACTCCGGACTGGCTTTCAGCCGGGACGGCAATTATCTCTACGCGAGCGTGGCTTCGCTTTCCGATCCGAAAGGCGAAAGCCCGGGTGACACGGGAAGTGGCATTGCAGTCTACCGATTCGCCGCCGGCAAGATCGTGCCGGAGCGCTTGATTCCTCTGCCCGTCGCGCCGTTGCCGCAAGGACGCAAAACCCGTCTGCCGGAAGGAGCAGAGAGCGGCGAGGGCGTACCCTACCCGGCGGCGATTGCGGTTCTCGGTTCGGCCGGCCGCCAAAAGCTATTGGTTGCGGAAAACCTTTCTGACGACGCGGTGCTCCTCGACCCCGCGACTGGCATAGTGGAGAAACGCTTCGATCTTTCTGAAAGCGATGCCGTGCCCGCAACCTATCCCATCGCGGTCGCCGCCACGCGAGATGAGAAGCGGGCCTTTGTGGCGCTTTGGAACGCATCGGAGATTGTGGAGCTCGATCTCGTACACGGCACAGTGATGCGCAAACTCGCCCTTCTCAAGCCCTCCAACCCTGTCGCTGCCGGAACCCATCCCTGTGCCTTCGCGTTTTCACCCGACGAGAACATCCTTTACGTCGCGCTCGCGAACCGCGACGCTGTCGTTGCAATCGACCTAAGCGGAGGGAAGTTTTCCGTAAAAGGCTACTTCGACACGCGACTGCCGGGGCAGAGCTACTTCGGCGCCGAGCCTGTGGCGCTCGCGATCGATGGCGACGGCAGCCGCCTCTACGTGTCGAACATGGGCACGGATTCTGTCGCCGTGTTCGATACGCGCAAGCTCACCTCAAAAATCGCTAAGACCGGCATGGTTGAGCCAGACGGTTTCATCCCCACGGAATGGATGCCGATGTCGATGGCGTTCGTTCCTTCAGCCGCTGGCGGCAAGTTGAATGTTGCCACCGACAAAGGCAAGGGCACCGGACCAAACGATTTTCAGCAAAGACAAGTGGAGTCGCAGGCGAGCGGCCGCCACGGTGCCAGCACCTATATAGCGACGCTGCTGTACGGTTCGTTGGCGACGATCGACGCGACTGAAATTCCAAGCCACCTTTCCGATTGGACCGCGATCGCGCTGGCGTCGAACCGCATGAAAGCCGCCGAAGAGAAGATTGCATTTGCCGGGGGCGCGCCCAGCCGAATTAAGCACGTCATCTACATCATCAAGGAGAATCGCACCTACGATCAGGTGCTCGGCGATCTGGAGCAGAATGGCAAGCCAGTAGGCAATGGCGAGCCCAAATGGGCGATGTACGGGGAGCCCATCACGCCCAATGAGCACAAACTCGCTCTGCAATTCGGCGTGCTCGACAACTTCTTTGACTCCGGCGAAGTCTCTGGCGACGGTCACGTGTGGTCCAATGCCGCTATCGGCACTGACTACCTGGAGAAGACATGGCAGCAGAACTACCGCGGAGATCAGCGCTCTTACGATTACGAGGGCGTGGTGGCCGAAGGCTATCCGTTGCTGCAGAAGATTCCCGATGTGGATGAGCCTGCCAGCGGCTATCTCTGGGGCAATCTGGCTGTGCACGGCAAAACTTACTACCACTTCGGCGAGTTCATCGCGACAACTTTTTGCGGCCAGGAACAGGTCGCCGACCCCACGCTGGGGCCGATGCTTGCGGGTGCGAAGTGCGAACGCAAGGCGATTGCTCCCGGTGAGCCGCTACCCGCCGAGTGGGGTGGAGGCGTGAACAAATGGCCGTGGGCCATTCCGCTGATCGCCGCCAACACAGCCACGAAACCGGAGTTGGTGGGCCACTTCGCGCCGGAAGCGCCGGACTTCAATCTGGCTGTTCCCGATCAGATCCGCGTGGCGATATTTCTGCGCCACCTGAAGCAATGGGTTAACGATCGCGCACAAGGCAATGACACCATGCCCAGCTTCATTCAACTTCGCCTGCCCGACGATCACACTGCTGGAACGCGGTCCGGCGGGCCTACTCCGAAATCCTCTGTCGCCGATAACGATCTTGCCGTGGGCCGCGCGGTGGAAGCTATCTCGCACTCGCCGTTTTGGGACGACACCGCCATCTTCATTCTCGAAGACGATGCGCAGAACGGCGCCGATCACGTGGACGCGCACCGCAGCATCGCGCTCGTGGTCAGTAAATACGCGCCGCACAATCCCGACGGCGCGCCTTTTGTCGACAGCCGGTTTTACTCGACGGTCAGCGTGATCCGCACCATGGAAACATTGCTTGGACTACCGCCAATGAATAACAACGACGCATTCTCGTCGCTCATCTCCTCTCTGTTCACCGGTCCCGGCGATCGCGCGCCTTACGACGCGGATTATTCGAACCGCGACAACGGTCTGATTTACACCGCCAACGCCAAGAATGCGGTGGGCGCGAAGGCCAGTATGAAGATGGACTTTAGCCACGAGGATCGCGCACCCGCGGAGAAGCTCAACGTGATTCTGTGGAAAGATGCGATGGGCGACGTGCCGGTTCCGGCGATGCTGAAGGCCCACACGAAGAAGTCCGCTGATGGCGATGACTAACGGGTCAGCGAATTAGCGATTCATTGGTAGGACACCGGCATCTCAGGGGGATGGCGGTGGCCCATCGCAGTCAACGGTTCATCAGATGAGATGAACGGTGCAAAAGTGGACTTGAATGGTAGGATTTCGATCACAGCTCCATCGCCAAAGCCAACCCCAAACTGATAGCTTGAAGATGTAAGACTTTCTTCCCGCGATGGCTTCAAGTCCATATTTTTCCTTGGCGATTTTGTTTGTGGCGGCACTGGGCTTTGGGCTGGCTCCGCTGGGGCTGGCGTGGCTTTGGGCCCGGGTGTTTTCACCGCCTAAACCCAACCCAACCAAGAACGCCATTTACGAGTGCGGCCTGGTTTCAAAGGGCGATGCCTGGGTCCAATTCCGCTCGGCTTACTACCTTTACGGCATCATTTTTCTCATCTTCGATGTGGAAGCGGTTTTCCTGCTGCCCTTCGCGGTGGCTTTTACTGGTCTGAGCGCGGCGGCCTGCGCCGCGATGCTGGTGTTTGTGCTGCTCTTAATCGAAGGATTGGCTTGGGCGTGGGCCAAGGGTGTGCTGACGTGGGCGTGAAGATGGGTTTCAGGTGTCAGGGTTCAGTTCTTCGTGCTTAGACGAGCGGTTGATATGAACCTCCGGAGCAATGCGAAGCATGGATGAGAATCTCAAAATCGAGCTGGGCAAGCAGGGCGTTTTCGTCACGACCATCCAGGAGCTGTACAACTGGGGCCGGCGCAGCTCGGTGTGGCCCATGCAGTTCGGCCTGGCCTGCTGCGCGATTGAGATGATCGCCACCACGATGGCGCGCTACGATATGGCGCGCTTCGGCGCGGAGGTGTTTCGGCCCTCGCCGCGGCAAGCGGACCTGATGATCGTCTCCGGCACCGTGACCAAGAAGATGGCGCCGCAAGTTGTCCGCCTTTACAACCAGATGGCCGAGCCGCGCTACGTGATTGCCATGGGCGCATGCGCGATTTCCGGGGGGCCGTTCAAGCAAGGCTACAACGTGCTCAAGGGAATCGATCGCTACATTCCCGTCGATGTGCACATTCCCGGCTGCCCGCCGCGGCCCGAAGCGCTGTTGCAAGCCTTCATGACTCTGCAAAAGAAGATCGACGGCCAGCCGTTAACCGGAGAGGATCGTCCGCGCTTTCTCGACGCAGACGCACAGGGCGAGTTTCCCGTGCCGGAGCAGGGCGAGCACGATCTCGAGCCACCATCGAATCGCAGCGTGTGGCCGATTCAAATACAGGGAACAGCCAGTAGCCAATAGGGCTGAATAGTGACGAGAAAGGCTCGCAGCTAGAAGCCAGGAGCTGATTTTGAAGACGGTCGAAGAGATCAAGGTGGCGATTGAGGCGGCGGTTCCCGGCGCGAGTGTGGAGTTTGTGCCCAATCCCGGGCCGGCCGCCGAGCACTCGCTGCGGCTTGCGCCCGAGAGTGCGATAGCAGTTGCGACTTTCCTTCGCGACGACGCCGATCTCGCCTTCGACTTTCTCTCGAACGTCACAGGAGTTGACTGGCCCGACAAAGAGATCGCGGAAAAAGTGAAAGTAACGCGTCAAGTAGCGAAGACCGTTGATGGTGTCGAGCAGCAGGTCGAAGAGACCGTCGAAGAGATCCGCAAGCGCGTCGAGCCGGGCTGCCTTGAGGCTGTCTACCATCTCTACTCGATTGCGAAGAAGCACGGGCCGCTGGTGATTCGCATGAAGACCGTGAACCGCAGCGATCAGGTGGAACTGCCGTCGCTAACGTCTGTCTGGCGTTCTGCTGAGTTTCAGGAGCGCGAGGTCTTCGATCTTTATGGAATTGTTTTTCGCGGCCATCCGGACCTACGTCGCCTGCTGATGTGGGAGGGATTCAAAGATCACCCGATGCGCAAGGATTACGTGGAGCCGGACGACTTCGAGTACGAGCCTACCCCGCACGATCACGTGCTCAAGCGTGCGCAGGAGCACAAAAGCGGGGAACAAGGGAACAAGGGAACGAGGGAACAAGCGAACAGCGCGGCATGAGCCTGACGGAGACCAAATCGGAGAGACGCGACGGCTGGAACCGGCCGCCGGTGATTGAGCCTGACGGCGAGGGCGAACTGCTCGAAGTCGCCATGGGGCCGCACCACCCGTCGACGCACGGCGTCTTTCGCATGGACGTGGCGCTCGACGGTGAGCGCGTCATCCGCCTCAAGCCTGTCTTCGGTTACCTGCATCGCAATCACGAGAAGATCGCCGAGGGCGCGTCCTATCTGGCGTCGATGCCCTACACCGACCGCCTCGACTACTTCTGCTCGCTCACCAACAACTGGGCCTACGCGCTGGCGGTTGAGAAGCTCGCTCCCCACGATGTTCCCGAGCGCGCGCAGTACATTCGCGTCATTCTCGCAGAGTTGACGCGCGTGCAGAATCACGCTTCGTCGATTGGGTTTTTGATTCAGGAGATGGGCGCTAGCGGCACGCCGCTCATGTACGCTTTCCGCGAGCGCGAAAAGATTCTCGACCTTTTCGAGTCGCTCACCGGCTCGCGCATGATGTGCAACTACATGCGCTTTGGCGGCTGTCGCGTGGATGTCTCCGCGGCCTGGCTCGACGCAACGAGCAAAGTTGTTGCCGGGTTGCCCGCGTTTGTCGATGAATTTGAGGCGCTGCTTTCGTCGAATGAGATTCTGATGGCGCGCTGCCAGGGTGTGGGCATTTTAAAAGCGGACCTCGCCGTGAACGCCGGCGTCTCAGGCCCTATGCTGCGCGCGTCGGGTGTCGATTACGACATTCGCAGAGTCGATCGCTACGGAATTTACGATCGCTTCAAGTTTCGCGTGCCGCTCGGCGATCACGGCGACATCTACGACCGCTACATGGTGCGTGTTTTGGAGATGCGCGAGTCGATCCGCATTCTCGAACAGGCGCTCAAAGACGTTCCTGCCGGCCCGATTATGGACCCGAAGGCGAAGATTCGCGGCTTTCGGCCCAAGCCCGGCGAGGCCTACGGGCGCATTGAAGCGCCGAAAGGAGAGCTGGGTTTTTACCTGATCAGCGATGGGGGCCCAAATCCCTATCGTTATCGCGTGCGCCCGCCCAGCCTCATCAATCTAACGGTTCTCGAAGACATGTGCCTGGGCCAAAACGTTGCCGACGTGGTGCTGATCTTCGGCAGCGTAGACATTGTGTTGGGAGAGGTGGACAGATAGCTATCAGTTGTCAGTGATCAGTTCTCAGTTATCAGACAGAGGCTGGCGAGGAGAAAAGAAGATGGGAGACAAGATCGCGGCGCAGTCCTTTCACGATTTGGTGGTCTGGCAGCGGGCGATGCAATTGACTGTTGCAGTTTACCGGCTCACCGCAGAGTTTCCTCGGGAGGAACAGTATGGCCTTACGAATCAGGTCCGGCGTTCCGCCGTTTCCATCCCGAGTAACATCGCCGAGGGGCAAGGTAGGTTGAGCGTTGGAGAGTTTAAGCAGTTTTTAGGAATCGCGCGAGGCTCGAACTTTGAAGTGCAGACACAGCTCGAAATCGCTCGTGCGCTCAAATTTGGCAACCCGTCGATGGTCAACGAAGCTGAGAAGCTGTCACATGAGATAGGCAAGATGATTTACGGCCTCTTGGAATCGATCTAACAGGATTCGATCCCTGAAGGCTGACGGCTGATAACTGATAACTGACAACTTTACGGAGTAACGCACTTGCTAGGTGAAGGCATCCTGAAGGGAATGGCGGAGACTGCGAAGAATTTCTTCGGCAGCTACGTCTCCAAAGAACGGCTGACGACGGTCGAGTATCCGGAGGAGCGGATTCCGACCGCCGAAAACGCGCGCGTGTTTCCCTTTCTTGTCTATGACGGAGCGGACTGGCAGGCGGGGTTGCGTTGCGTGGCCTGCCAGATCTGCGAAAAAGAGTGCCCGCCCAAGTGCATTTACATCGACAAAAGCAAGGATAAGAAGCCGGATTTCGTGGGGAAAGCGCAGTTTTATCCCACTCGCTTCGACATCGATGTATCCGTTTGCATGAGCTGTCAAATTTGCGTGGAAGTTTGCCCATTCGAAGCGATCAAGATGGACACGCAGTTCGAGCTCGCCACCGATGACCGCTTCGGCGGCCTGCTCTACGACCGCAAGGAACTCGCCAAATCGAACGAGTACTATCATTCGATCCATCCCACTGAGGCCACGGAAGTCGATGAGCGCCTCGCCGAAGAAAAGGCCAAAGTTGACGCTAAGGCCAAAGCCGCGGCCGAAGCCGCCGCTGCCAAAGTTGCTCCGTCCGCATCGTCCGCACCGCCTGCCGGAGGAGAAAGCTAGCCGATGGCGAACAGGTTCGACCAAATTTTCATTCTCATTCGCGACTGGCTCGTCGGCTTTTTACCGGCGGCAGCGCGTCCCGCAGCCGGCGTTGTGCTTGGCGTCATCGCCATCGTCTGCGTATTTCCCGGCCTGTTCGCGCTCACCACGGTCTTTGAGCGCAAAGGCCTGGGCCGCATGCAGAATCGTCTTGGCCCCAATCGCGTCGGCCCCTACGGCCTTTTGCAACCCATCGCCGACGGCATTAAGTCGCTGACCAAGGAAGATGTTGTGCCTTTCAGCGCCAACGCGGCGGTGCATTTTCTCGCGCCCATCGTACTGGTGGTCACGGTTTTCATGGGCTTCGCGGTGCTGCCCATGGGCCGCAACATGGTGCTGGTCGATATGGACTCCGGGCTGCTTTTCTTTTTCGCGATGGGCGCGGCCACGGAGCTTTCGGTCTTCATGGCCGGCTGGTCCAGCCACAACAAGTATTCGTTGCTCGGCGCCATGCGCGCCATCGCGCAGATGATCAGCTACGAGGTTGTGCTGCTGCTCTCAGCCGTTGCCGTGGTCATGATCACCGGCTCGCTCTCGCTGCCGAAGATCGTCGAAGCGCAAAACCAGTACACCTTTGGCTTCCCGCACTGGTACATCTTCACGCCTTGGGGGCTCGCCGGATTCCTGATGTACGCCATCGCCGCAACGGCGGAGACCAACCGCTCGCCGTTCGATCTACCTGAAGGCGAATCGGAGCTGGTAGCCGGCTATCACACCGAATACTCGGGCTTCAAGTTCGCGCTCTTCTTCCTCGGCGAATATCTCGCCATGTTTTCCATCTCCGGTCTAGGCACTACGCTCTTTCTCGGCGGATGGTCCGCGCCGCTTTCTTTTCTCAGGTTCATTCCTTCGTGGATCTGGTTCTTCTCGAAGGTGATGCTCTCGATCTTCGTCTTTATCTGGATGCGCGGCACCTTGCCTCGCCTGCGCCAGGATCAGTTAATGAACTTCGCCTGGAAATTCGTCCTGCCTTTCACGCTGCTCAACCTCTTCGTCACCGCGCTGTGGAGGTTCATGGGCGAGGGTTGGCTGCGCTGGGTGGTTTGTTCGGCGATTCTCGTGGCGGCCTACGTGCTCATGGGCCGCGCCTCCATGCGCAAGGAACACTTCGGTCCCAGGAGCTACCGCTATGCTGAGTAGTGCAGGGAACAAGCCACCCCAGCGCACACAAATCGCGCGCCGGGGACCCCGGCAGGGAACAAGGGAACAAGGGAGCGGGGAAATGGGCGAGCGCTTCGCATGGCGACATAGTCTCGTTCAGCAACACGCTGTCATCCTGAGCGACCGAAGTCCGCAGGACGAAGGGAGTCGAAGGATACGCGGTTGTCTTTCGGCGGAGCGAATCGTTACTGATGCGATCGTGCGAAAGGGATCGACGGGATGAGCCCCATCTTTTACATCCTTGCGGTCCTCACTATCGGCGGCGGCCTGGCTGCCATGCTGCTCAAGAACCTCGTTCACGCGGCGCTCGCCACCACCGTGGCCTTCGCCGGACTCGCGCTGCTTTATCTCGAGCTCGACGCGCAATTCGCCGGCTTCGCGCAGGTTCTCGTCTACATCGGCGCGGTCGCCATCCTGATCGTCTTCGCCATTCTGCTCACCCGCGGCTCCGACTTACCGAAAGATGGAGTCTTCAGCAGCACCTGGGCCGCGGGCCTGGTGATCGCCGCCGCCGTTTTTGCCGTGCTCGCGTGGGCCGTCCTCCAGAGCGTCCGCGCTATTCCTCAGCAAGCTGCCGTTCCCGCCGTAACTGTTCATGACATTGGTAACGCGCTGGTCGGCCGTTACGTCCTGCCGCTTGAGATCGTCGGCCTGCTGCTCACCGCGGCCACGGTCGGCGCGGTCATTGTGGCCATGCACGAGAAAGAGAGGCCGAAACAATGACGACGCCTCTTGCAGGCTATCTGCTGGTTGCGGCGCTGCTCTTCGCCATCGGTCTGGCGGGCGCGCTGGTGCGCCGTAACGCGATTCTCGTGCTCATCGGCATCGAGCTGATGCTGAACGCTGCCAATCTGAATCTGATCGCGTTCTGGCGCTTCGGCCCGCATCCCGAACTGCTCACCGGGATGATGTTCGCCATTTTCTCCATCGCCGTGGCTGCGGCCGAAGCCGCTGTGGGCCTCGGCCTCGTCATCTCCATCTATCGTCACACCAACACCACCGATCTCGACAAGATGAACAGGATGAAGGGGTGAAGGCCTGATGCAAGAACACGCAGCACTCACTCCCCAACTCGCCGCTTCCGCCATCACGGGCGTCCTTTGGCTCATTCCCGCGGCGCCCATCCTGGCATCGGGCCTGATCGCGCTCCTGAAGCAGCCGCGCCGCAAACCCGCCGCTGCGCTCGCCATCGGTTCACTCTCGGTCTCGCTTGTGCTCTCGCTTGCCGCATTCATTCACGTCGTCGGTGCCTGGGCCCACGGCGCCGTTATCCGCGAATTCGTCAACTTCACGTGGCTCCGCTTCGGCACATCGACGGTCGATCTCGGATGGGTTCTCGATCCGCTCGCCGCTGTCATGCTGGTAATGGTTTCGTTCGTTGGCCTGCTCATCTTTATCTATTCGGTGGGCTACATGGCCCACGACGAAAACTTCACGCGCTTCTTCTGCTTCCTCTCGCTCTTCGCCGGAGCCATGCTCGGTGTTGTCATCGCGAACAGCATCTTGCTGCTATTCATGTGCTGGGAGATTGTCGGCCTCACGTCCTATCTACTCATCGGTTTCTGGTATCAAAAGCCTTCTGCCGCAGCCGCTGCGAAAAAAGCCTTTGTGACGACCCGCGTCGGCGATGTTTTCTTTCTTCTCGGAATCGTTTGGTTGTTTTCGCAGACAGGCACACTGCTCTTCTATAACCACGGCGTCGGCTCCATCGAACCACTGGCGCTTTCCGTTCTGCTCACGCAGCATGCAGGGCTGGGACTCTCGGCTGCCGGCGCCATCGGCCTCCTGATCTTCGCCGGAGCCGTGGGCAAAAGCGGCCAGCTTCCGCTGCACGTCTGGCTGCCCGACGCCATGGAAGGCCCCACACCCGTCTCCGCACTCATTCATGCGGCCACCATGGTCGCCGCCGGCGTATATCTCGTAGCGCGCGTGTATCCGCTGATGTCTGCGGGCGCTCCGCTCATGCAAAACGGCGCCACCGGCACGACAACCGCCCTCATCGTGGTCACATGGGTGGGTTCGGCAACGGCCGTCTTCGCTGCCCTCATCGCCATCGCGCAAAACGACATCAAGCGCATCCTCGCCTACTCCACCGTTTCGCAACTCGGCTACATGATGGCCGGTCTCGGGCTCGGTGGCGTCGCCGTCGGCATGTTCCACCTCATCACGCATGCCTTCTTCAAAGCCCTGCTCTTCCTCGGCGCGGGCTCGGTGATTCACGGCTGTCACGAGGAGCAGGACATCCGTAAAATGGGCGGGCTCAGGTCCGATATGCCGCTCACCTTCGCAACTTACGCCATCGGCATGTTGGCCCTCTGCGGATTTCCGTTTCTCTCAGGCTTCTGGTCCAAGGACGCAATCATCGAGGCCGCGCACCACTCCGCCGCGATCAAAGGCCCATTCTACCTGCTTGTCTTTGGCGCTTTGCTCACGGCGTTCTATATGACGCGCCAGGTCTCTTATGTTTTCTTTGGCTACAACCGCGGCGAGAAGCACGCGCATGAGAGCCCGAGGGTGATGACGCTGCCGCTTTCCATCCTCGCCTTTTTTGCCGTAGCACTCGGCGTCATTGGCACGCCCGCGTGGCCGTGGTTTCGTGCCTTCCTTGAGAATCGGACGGCGACCTTTGGCATCGGAAATTTTTTTGAGCCGGGCCTCGGCCTGCTGACGCTCACTTCCTCGCTGGTCGTGTTTGCCGGTCTGGGGCTCGGCTGGTGGCTCTATGGCAACCAATCGCCCAGACCGGAAGAGCCCGACGTGATCGAGAAATCCGCGCCCTGGCTTTGGGCTCCGCTGCGTGACCGCCTCTATGCGGACGAACTGTACGGCGTAACCGTGATCGCCTTCTACGCTTGGTGGGCGCGCGTGGCCGATTGGCTCGACCGCCGCGTCTGGGGCGGTATCGTCGCTCTCGTCGTCTGGCTCACCGGCCTCTGGGCGCGCTTCAATCGCTTCCTCGATAACAACTGGGTCAACGGCGGCTTCGATAAAACCTGCGAGGAGCTTTCCTCGGGCGGCGGCTTGCTGTCGCGTGTCGAAGGCGGACGCGTGCAGAATTACCTGCGTATTCTGGCCGCGGCGGTAGTCGTGCTCGCCGCAATCCTTCTCTGGAGCGGCCGGCCATGAACATGCTCGCGCTCCACATTCTGACGCTTCTCACCCTGCTGCCGCTTCTGGGCGCTGTCATCGCGCTTTTCTCCGGCCGTCATGCGCGCATCGTGGCCATCGCCACTTCGCTCGTCTGCCTGCTTCTCTCGCTTTTCATCTGGACCCATCTGCCCGCCGACGGCACGATCGGCCTCGTCGAGCGCGCCGCGTGGGCGCCGTCACTCGGCATTGAGTATCACTTGGGCGTCGATGGTCTCGGAGCACTCATGCTTGTGCTCTCGGCCATCGTGACGCTCATGGCCGTCGACGCCGCCCAGCATCGCGTCCACCACATGCCGGGTCTCTTCTTCTGTCTCGTGCTCGCACTCGAAGCTGGCCTCTTCGGCTCCTTCACAGCGCTCAATTTCTTCCACTGGTTTCTCTTCTGGGAGCTGAGCCTCATCCCCGCGTTCTTCCTCATTAAATTGTGGGGCGGACCGAAGCGAGGCTCGGCGGCCACGCAATTCTTCGTCTACACCATGGCCGGTTCTGTGGCGTTGTTGATCTCATTCCTCGCCATCTTTCTTTGCACGCGAACCATGGACTTTGAGATGCTCACCGCCTTGGCCGCGTCGGGCCAACTTGCTCACTCTGTGACAATGCATCTCGGCCACGTGATGCCGTGGCTCGCCATCGGCGTGCTCGCAGGCTTCGCCGTCAAAGTGCCGCTGATGCCGTTCCATACATGGCTGCCCGCCGCGTACGCCGAAGCGCCTTCGCCCGTCACCATGCTGCTCACCGGCGCCATGTCGAAGATGGGCGTCTACGGCCTGCTGCGCATCGCCCTCCCCATCTTCGGCGCTCAAATCGCCGCCATGCGCACGCCGCTGCTGGCGCTCGCCACAGCTACCGTCGTGATGGGCGCGTGGGCCGCCGCCGCCCAAACCGATCTCAAGCGCCTCTTCGCCTACTCATCGGTGAATCACCTTGGCTACTGTCTCCTCGGCATCTTCGCGCTGGCCGTTCCAGCATCGGGCGCGGCCGCACAAGCCAGCCAGGCCGCCGCGCTCAACGGCGTCATCCTGCAGATGTTCAATCACGGCCTCACAGCCGCCGCGCTTTTCTGGTTCATCTCCTTGATCCAGTTCCGCTCTGGCGGCCTGCGCGGCATCAACGATTTCGGCGGCCTGCGCAAGCCCGCGCCCGTATTTGCCGGCCTCATGGGCATTGCGCTCTTCTCGTCGCTCGGTCTGCCGGGGCTCAACGGATTTCCTGGCGAGTTCCTCATCTTCCGCGGAGCTTTTCCCTTGTCCTGGATCAGCGCATCCGTATCGGTGCTTGGTTTGCTCGTCACCGCCATCGTGATCCTCACCGTGATCCAGAAAGTTTTCACGGGTCCGGTACCCGAGCACTTGGCCACGTTCCCCGATCTGCATCACGGGGAGCGCATGGCTCTCGCGCCGGTCATCGGCCTTATGTTTCTCGTCGGCCTTGTGCCCCAGCTCATTACGAACACCATCAATCCCACGGTCCAGAACCTGCTGGCGCACTGGAGATTCTAATGTTGGCTTCGACGATCCACATTCCGCACAACGGCTGGGTGCCCCATCCTTGCGACGTCTTTTTGTCGCAAGGATGGGAAACCGCAAAACTCAACCGGCTCCGAATGAAAGAAACTGGAGTACCGCGTTAAATGTTGTCCTGGACTATCTACATTTCGTTCGCTGGCGCGCTCATTGCAGCGCTCTGCCCCAAGGACAAACCCGTCCTCGCGCGCTGGCTTGCGCTCCTGGTCTCTGCGGCCGGCCTCGCCATCGCCGTCGCAGGTTACGCCGCGGGCTTCAGCCAGCCGCGCCAGGTCTTTGTTGATGCGCCATGGGTGCCGTCGATGGGCATCCACTATCTGCTTGTTGCCGACGGCATCAGCCGCGTGCTGGTACTGCTCACCGGCATCGCGGCCGTGGCGGGCGTGCTGTTCAGTTGGAACATCGAGCTGCGCACCAACCAGTTCTTCGCGTTTTATCTCGCGCTCATCGGCGGCGTCTACGGCGTCTTCCTGAGCGGCGACCTCTTCCTTCTCTTCGTTTTCTACGAAATCGCCATCGTTCCAAAATACTTCCTCATTGCCATCTGGGGTTCCACGCGCCGCGAGTACGGCGCCATGAAGCTCGCGCTTTACTCCTTCGCCGGCTCGGCCATGGTGCTCATTGGCCTGCTTGCCGCTTATGCAGCTTCGGGCTCGCACTCAACCACGCTTGCCTCGCTTGCCAGCGCCGGCCTGCCTGTCAGCTTTCAGATGTGGTGCTTTCCGCTGGTCTTCGTGGGATTCGGAATTCTCGCGGGCATGTGGCCCTTCCACACCTGGGCGCCCACCGGCCATGTGGCAGCGCCCACGGCCGCATCGATGCTGCTTGCCGGCGTGGTCATGAAGCTGGGCGCATACGGCTGTTTGCGCGTCGGTATCGGCGTCTTCCCGCACGGTCTCGATCCCTGGGGCTTCACAGTTTTGGGTCTCGGCTCCTGGCGCGACGTCTTTGCTTGGCTCGCGGTTATCGGCATCGTCTACGGCGCTCTAGTCGCTCTTGCGCAAACCGACTTCAAATTCGTCATCGGCTACTCGAGCGTCAGCCACATGGGCTTCGTGCTCCTCGGCCTTATGACGCTCAACCAGATTGGCGTCGACGGCGCGGTGCTCCAAATGTTCTCGCACGGCGTCATCGCCGGGCTGCTCTTCGCCATTGTCGGCCGCATAGTCTACGACCGCACGCACACGCGCCAGTTTGCCGAGCTAGAGCCCATGCACCTCTCGCGACGCCTGCCCTTCGCCGCGTGGGCCTTCGTCTTTGCCGGGATCGCTTCCATGGGCCTGCCCGGCTTCTCCGGCTTCGTCGCCGAGTTCCAGATCCTAACCGGCGCGTGGCTAGCCAATCCATGGTGGACGGCGGCCTCCGGCATCGGCGTCATTGTCGGCGTTGCTTACATCTGGCGCGCTCTGCAAAAGGCTTTCTTCTCGGACGCCCTGCCCACCGCGCACGAGCTTGAGACGGAGCAGCATCACAAACTCCCGCCCATCACCTGGCCTGAATTCGCCGGCGTTGCACTGCTCGGCATCTGCACGCTCGTCGTCGGCCTGTATCCGCGCATTCTGCTCGACCAGATTGAACCGGCCGTGAAAACGCTGCTCGCGGGAGGGATGCAATGAACTACTCCGCTCTCTTCCACGCCACGCTGCCGGAAACCGTTCTTGAAATTGCGGCGCTGCTCGTAATCGTATTCGATCTCGGATTCCTTCGCCGCGCAGCAACGAAAAACCGCATCGCCGCCGCCGCACTCATCGGCATCGCCGGATGCGCCGCTGCGCTCTGGGCTGTCTACGCAGCCGGCCGGACTGGCTTCAGCGTTGACAGCGATCTGCTTCTTGCCGCAGGTGGCTCCGCAGCCGTCGCGCAAATCGCGATTCTGGTTCTCACCGCGCTCACGCTGCTGCTCTTCGTCGATTGCGAGTTCACGCGCAATCCGGGCGAATACGTCGCCGTAGTACTGATGGCAGCGGCGGGCGGCATGATCATTGCCGCCGCTCAGGATCTGCTCGTGATCTTCGTCGGCCTGGAGCTGCTCTCGCTCGGCCTCTACATCCTCACGGCATTCGCAAAGAAATCCGGACAAAGCGCTGAAGCGGCGATGAAGTATTACCTCTTCGGCGGGATGAGCGCGGCGTTCTTGCTGTTTGGCTTTAGTTATCTGTATGGATTGAGTGGTTCGACGAGTTTGCCTCGCGTTGTGCTGGGAACCTATTGGGCGTCGTGGCGCGGTGCAACGCCGCTGCTTCTTCTCGCGCTGGTCATGATCGCCGTGGGTCTCGGATTCAAGATCGCGGCTGTGCCATTCCATTTTTGGGCGCCCGACACCTACGAAGGCGCGCCCGCTCCCGCCGCAGCATTCATCGCATCCGTCTCCAAGGTTGCCAGCTTCGGGCTGCTCATCTCCATCAGCTACGCAATTCTCCGGTTTCCCGCGATGCTGCATATGAAGGGCCGCCTCACCGTCACGTTTTCCTCGCCCAGCACCTCGCCCCCGCACTACTCTCCCGGCTTTGTCACCGTGTGGCCGCTGATCTTGATGGTGCTTTCGATTGCGTCGATGGTCTTTGGCAACCTGGCCGCGCTCGCACAATCGAGCGTCCGCCGCCTGCTTGCCTACTCGGCGATCGCTCATGCCGGCTACATCCTGCTCGGCCTGGTTTTCTTCTCCTGGACCAATGCGAGTGCGCAGGCGATTCTCTACTACATCGTCACGTACGGCGTCACCACCATCGGCGCATTCGGCGTGGTCGGTGTTGTGGAGCGCGCCACCGGCTCGGATAAGCTCGATTCGTTCCTCGGCCTGCACAAGCGCAACCCGCTGCTCGCTGCCGTCCTGCTTGTGCTCTTCTTGTCGCTTGCCGGAATCCCACCGCTGGTTGGCTTCTGGGCCAAGTTCAATTTGTTTGCCACAGTCCTCAACGGGGGCTGGGGAGGTTTCTCCCAAGGGCCATTGTCCTCATTGCCCGCCGAACAAGTGACGCTCGTCGCTCTCGCTATCGCCTTCAGCGCTGTCTCGCTCTACTACTACTTGCAGGTGCTCAAGCGCGCGTATGTGATGCCCGCAGCCGACGAAACGCCCATCAAGGCGCATCCCGTCACGCTGGCCGTGCTCCTCGCCATCGCCGCAGCAGTAGTCGTGCTCGGCTGCTTCCCGGCGCTGCTACAGAATTGGATTGCGGGTTTCTACGCGTAACGCAAAATTGTGCGGGGGTCTGGAGACCCCCGCGACAGCCGGTCAGGAGACCGGGCGCTACATGTTCTCGCCTCTCGTGAAGCATGCGGGCGCTAACGCCGCTAACCCCGCCAACTCCGCTGGCTTTCTCAATACTTCACAATCGCCGTAAAGGAATCCGGCTTGAGGCTTGCGCCACCTACTAGAGCGCCATCGATGTCTTCCTGCGCCATCAGCGACGTCACGTTGTCCGGCTTCACGCTGCCGCCGTAGAGAATGCGCAGCGCCGCGGCAACCTTGTCGCCCAGCAGCTTCGCTACCTCAGCGCGGATGGTCTTGTGCGCGTCTTCGGCGATCTCGGGCGTGGCAGTCTTGCCCGTGCCAATGGCCCACACCGGCTCATAGGCAATCACGATGGGCGCGGCGGCTTCAGGGGTGATCCCCGCGAACGCACCGTTGATCTGCGTCTTCAACACGCTGGCTGTTTTACCGGCCTCGCGCTCAGCGAGCACCTCGCCGATGCAGACCACCGGCACGATGCCATGCTTGAGCGCCGCGTGCAGCTTCTTGTTCACGATCTCATCGGTCTCGGCGAAGTACTGGCGCCGCTCGGAGTGGCCGATGAGCGCGTGCGTGCCGCCCACGGCCTTCAGTTGGCCGATTGACGTTTCGCCGGTGTAGGCGCCCTCTTCGGCAAAGTGGATGTTCTGCGCGCCGACAGCTACATTTGAGCCTTCGCAGGCGGGAACGACGGTGGGCAGCAGCACCGGGGACGGGAACAGCGCGATCTCGTCGCGCGTGTGCCCGGCAACCAGCGGCAAAAATGCATCGACAAACGCCTTGGCCTCGGCCGGCGTCTTATACATCTTCCAATTGGCGGCAATCAGTGCTTTACGAGACATTTTTCTGGGTCCCTTCAGATGAAAAGTGTTGGCACTTCAATTTTATGGGATCGATTTCGCCGTGTCGGGTGATGCCGGGCACAACCGGCGAGCTGAAATAGCGCCCAAAAGGTCGCGCTGGCATAGCGTTCGCTCTTACTAAGACCGGCCTTGCCCAGCCGACGGACGCTGTGGCACTGGCTAAGTGCCAGGGTCAGCTAATGCGCAACCCTGCTCCTCAGTTTCGGGCTTTTTCCAATCCTCATCCGAAGTTAGAAGGAGACAGGTCTTTCCGGTAGCCGTATCCAGTCTCCAAGTGCGAAGCCCCTCCCGATCTATCTGATAACGTCCCACACTCTTTCCAACCTCCGCATCCTTCTTCAAGGAAGTCAAATCCTGATTGCTTATGAGTGTGTACTGTCCGGTACGAAGTTTGCTCATCGAGTCTTGTTCCGATTTTGTCAGTAGATCTGGAGATGAATCGCAACCGAGGGACGCAGCCAGAACCGTTGGCAAACAGAAAATCACGACAAAGCGTTTTGCAGTACCCAGAGAGAGCCTCATATCACCCACCTAGATAGGTTGAATAGCGGCAATTATAGCCCTGCATTGGTATCAGTAAGCAAGAATCGCATCCGGCACTGCCGGACCGGATGCGATTCACTGACCACTGACCACTGATCACTGATCACTGCTTTTCCGTCAGCGCTTCCACGCCGGGAAGCTTTTTGCCTTCGAGGAATTCGAGGCTGGCTCCGCCGCCGGTGGATATGTGCGTGATCTGGTCGGCTACTCCGGCCTGGTTGATCGCGCTCACAGAATCGCCGCCCCCGATGATCGACGTGGCCGTGCGATTAGCCGCGACTGCCCGCGCAATCGCGTTGGTGCCTTTGGCGAAGGTGGGGAACTCGAAGACGCCCGCCGGCCCGTTCCACACGATCGTCTTGGCGGTTGAAACCACCTGCTCGATTGCGGCCACGGATTTGGGGCCGATGTCGAGCCCCTGCCAATCCTCAGGGAAATCTTTGGAGCTGTCCCAGACCTGGGTTTTGGCGTCGTTCGCAAAGCTGTCGGCAATCACGTTGTCCACGGGCAGAAGCAGCTTCACGCCCTTGGCCTTCGCTTTCGCGAGTGTTTCTTTAGCCAGCTCGATCTTGTCTTCTTCGACGAGCGACTTGGCGGTCTTGACGCCGAGCGCGCGATAGAACGTGTACGCCATGCCGCCGACGATCACCAGCGTGTCCACCTTGTCGAGCAGGTTTTGGATCACGTCGATCTTGCCGGAGATCTTGGAGCCGCCGAGGATGGCGACGAATGGCTTCTCGGGGGCTTCGAGCGCTTTGCCGAGATAGGTAATTTCTTTCTCCATCAACAGGCCGGCGGCGGAGGGCTTGAGGAAGTGTGTGATGCCCTCGGTCGAAGCGTGTGCACGGTGTGCGGAGCCGAAGGCATCGTTGACATAAACATCGGCCAGCGCTGCGAGAGATTTCGAGAAGGCCGGATCGTTAGCTTCTTCTTCTGCGTGGAAGCGCAGATTTTCAAGCAGCAGCACCTGGCCGGATTCGAGCTGGCGCGCCATCTCTTCAGCAATTTCGCCCACGCAATCCGGTGAGAAGGCCACGTTCACGCTGTCACTCAACTGCTTGTCGAGCAGTTCGCGCAGCCGGTCGACGACGGGCCGCAGGGAATACTTCGGATTCGGTTTGCCCTTGGGCCTGCCCAGATGCGATGCCAGAATCACCTTGGCTTTGTGCCGCAACGCGTACTCGATGGTGGGCAACGTGGCCACAATGCGCGTGTCGTCAGTGATGGTCGAGCCGTCTTCGGTGAGCGGCACATTGAAATCAACGCGGATGAATACCCGCTTATTGGTCAGTTCGATGTCTTTGATCGAGAGCTTGGCCATGATGATGCCTTTCTGGAAAATAGGTTTCAGGTGTCAGGTTTCAGGTGTCAGTTGTCCTCGACAACCGCAGATACTCCATCTATTCAGGAATTACCGCGTCGAACTCCATCTCGATGCGCCAGGCCGGATTGAGCAGCGCAGCAACGACGACCATGGTCGAAGCCGGGCGGGATTTCGAAAAGTACTCGCCGTGAACGCGGCCAATGGCCTCCCAGTCCTCAGCGTGAGCCAGGTACATGCGCGTGCGTACGACGTTGCCGAGCGACGTGCCGGCCTTTTTCAGAACCTCGTCGACGATTTGGAAGATGCGGCGGGTCTGGCCTGCGGCATCTTCGTTATCCGCTCCCACGGGACCTGTACCGGAAACGTGCACTGCGTTCCCAATGCGCACCGCGCGGGAGAAACCAATAATGGGCTCGTAAGGCGAGCCGCCTGGAATATCTTGTCGGGTCATTTGTGTGGTCAGTAATCAGTGGTTAGTGGTTCGAGTCTGTTTCAAAAATGCTTTCGTGAAAGGGCACGACTTCAGTCGTGCCGAAAACACCCAATAAAACGGGGGGCTTTAGCCCCTGCGGGAAAACCGTGCGCAACCCAAAAAACAATCTTGAAACAAGCTCTCGTGGTTCGGGAAAAGCAACCGCAGATCCTTCGACTCCGTTTGGCGCAAAGTACGCGCCAAACTCCTCTCAGGATGACAGCGCCATAATGATACGAGCTCCTTGAACACGACACGAGCCGTCAACAATCGACGGTGGAACAGTGGCCAGCGCCGAGCGGTCGAAACTGACCACTAATCACTAACCACTGTTTTTCTTACAGCCCCTTCTTTGCCAGGAAGCCGATCAGGTCGACGACGCGGTTGGAGTAGCCCCACTCGTTGTCGTACCAGCTCAGCACCTTCACGCTCTGGCCCACGACCTTGGTCAACGGCGCATCCACGATTGAGCTGCGCTTGTCGCCTTTGAAGTCGGAGCTGACGAGCTGATTCTCGTCGTAGCCGAGAATGCCCTTCATCGGGCCATCGGCGGCAGCCTTCAGCGCGGCGTTCACAGCCTTGGCGTCGGTGGTCTTCTCGCTGATAAAAGTCAGGTCGACGATCGAAACGTTCGGCGTTGGGACGCGGATAGCGAAGCCGTCGAGCTTGCCGGCGGTCTCGGGGATCACCAGCTTCAGGGCCTTGGCTGCGCCGGTCGAGCTGGGAATCATGTTGAGCGCGGCAGCCCGGGCGCGGCGCAGGTCCTTGTGCGGAAAGTCCAGAATCACCTGGTCATTGGTGTAGCTGTGGATGGTGGTCATGATGCCGCTGACCATGCCGAACTCCTTGAGGAGCACCTTGACCACGGGCGCCAGGCAATTCGTCGTGCAGCTCGCGTTCGAAATCACATTGTGCTTCGCCGGATCGTAAGTCTCTTCGTTCACGCCGAGCACGAGGGTGGCATCTTCGTTGGTGGCCGGCGCCGAAATGATGACCTTCTTCACGGTCGAGCCCAGGTGCGCCTTCGCTTTGGTCGCGTCGGTAAAGTGGCCGGTCGATTCCACGACGACTTGAGCGCCCACTTCGGCCCAGGGCAGCTTGGCGGGATCTTTCTCTGCATACACCTTGATCTTTTTGCCGTCGACCGAGATAAAGTCGTCGCCCGCAGTGATCTCATTGGGCAGGTTGCCCAGGATCGAGTCGTACTTAAGCAGGTGCGCCAGCGTTGCCGGGCTGGTCAAATCGTTGACGGCGACGAATTCCAGGTCCTTGTTGCCGCTCGCCGCGCGAAAAACATTGCGTCCAATACGGCCAAAGCCATTAATTCCAACCTTCACTGCCATGTGTCGTTTCTCCTTGGTTTTGGGTAAGCCAGTTGGTTTAAAAAAGCGCCGGTTCGTCCGGCAAGACCGGATCGTGCGGCCTCTGAAAATGAATTCAACCGAACCTTTGATCGTACCAGTTCGAGGCTGCGGCTCCAAAGCGCGTGCCGCTTGATTATGCGCACACGATTCGCTACCGTTAGGATGAATTCCCAGCGATGGCATTGTATGTGACGGTGTGCACACGATTTGCCGCGCCCGCGCCCAGTATGGTATTCGGTGAGAGGTTGTAGCGCCGGTTTCCCGGCCGGGGTCCCCGACGAGCCTGCTTTTAGCTCGTTGCGGTGGCTGACTGGCTGTCGCGCAGGTTTTCAGGCCCGCGCACTGTTCCGCAAACCATCGGAATTTCACGGGTTCGCAAGGAAGATTCGTACATGAGAAGACGCTCCAGACGCGGTCCAAACACATCGGAATCCACCGGCAAAACGGGCGCGGAAGTTCCCTCGAATCAGCCGGCCCCGCTTGTTCCCAGTTATCCCGACACGAACCCGATACGCAGCCCTCGCCCCCAGCAGACACAGCCCAGGCAAACGGCTCCCGCTCCCCGGCAGCAATGGCCCGCGAAGCAGCAGGAGTGGAATGAGCCGGCGGGCTCGGGCCGTCTCGAGGTCGAAACCCAACCGGATATGCCGCCGGTCGCAACGCCCAAGCCGAACGCCCAGGGGCAAACGCCCAAGGGCTATGTGGTGCTGGCCATCGGTCTGCCAGGCTCCGGCAAAACCACTTGGTTCGGCCGCCGCGGCATCACGCCGCTTTCGAGTGATCTGCTGCGCAACATCCTCTTTGACGATGTCGAGGAGCAGCGCTACCAGGGACTGGTCTTTTCCACGCTGCGATCGCTCCTGCGCGCGCGCCTCATCGCCAAGATGCCCATGAACTACGTGGACGCCACCAACCTCTCCACCCACGAGCGCCGCCAGTGGATCAAGATGTCTAAGAGTTTTGGCTACGAAGTACAGGCGGTGTTTTTTGATGTGCCGCTTGACGTTTGCCTTGAGCGCAACCGCCAGCGCGACCGCTCCGTGAGCGAGGAGGTGATGCGCAAGATGGCCGAGAAACTCAAGCCGCCGGTGTTTGAAGAAGGGTTTGAAAAGATCACCGTGGTGCGGGTGAAGAGCGCGGGGTAGAAAGCTTCTCGACACGCTCGAACTGAATCACCATCTGTTTGGAGTCCAGGTTCCGGTAGGCGTTGTCATCCTGAGGCGCAGCCGAAGGATCTGCGGTTGTATTCCGTCGTCTCCGGTTTGCCAGTCAACCACCAACATCGTTTGAAGAAGAAGGTCGTTTGAATTGTTCGGCTAGGGTCACGCTATGCAGGCATCATCCATCCGACACCCCTCTATCCATCCGACACCCCTCTATCACTGACACGTCTTCGATCAACGCTGCCGCATGATTCGATTCAATCTTGCATATGTTTGTCCTGGCGCTACTCAAGGGAGTGAATCTTATGCTGGAACAATGGGAAACGCACGAATGCTGGGTCGCCCGCTTCGATATTCTTGGGTTCAAATCACTCTTGGCTCATGGAAGCCAGGACTTTAAAACTATCCTGTCGCAGATTGACATAGATGAGATTATTGGATCCATAGATGATATGCCGCCATTGCATCGTGAGCATATCGAATACTTGTTTTACGCAGATACTTTTATCTTTTATTCAAGGTCGGATCAGGTTAAAGATTATCCTTCAATGCTGTCTGTTGCACAGGAGTTTATTCGTAAATGCATCTCCATCAAGCTTCCTGTCCGGGGCGCAATCTCTTTTGGCGAATTGATCTTCGGGCATGAAAAGAAAATTTTGATGGGGAAGGCTTTCCTGGAAAGCTATGAGTATGGTGAAGATCAAAATTGGCTGGGACTTCTCTTAACGCCCTCCGCAACGAAAAAAGTGTATGAGCATTCGCTGAATCCATTGCACCATTCTTATGTCAACCGGGATATTCCCATGAGGAGGCATTCGATCTTCGATGAGGATGTTTATGCCTATACATTTTGCCATGGTAGTCGCAACTTCCCCAGCCCTTTGCTTGGCGATCTGGATGAAATGCTGAAAACCGCACCCGCCGCAGAAAAGGTGAAATACGAGAACACGATCGGATTCATTAAGAAATATGACAGGGTTATTAGCGGGTGCCCGGCTGCCGGGAATATGAAGTGAACATCAGCGCTTAAAACCGGGCGAGTCTATCAAGTCGCCAAATACTCCGGAGACAAATGGCAGTGGATTACAGTGCTTCCCCCTACACCGAGCCATGGCTTCGCGGCACGCATACCGACATTCCCGCCGCGGGCCGCGCCGTTCTTCATGCGCTTGAGCTGGCTCTCGACGACCTGACCAAGTGGACCGTCGGCCTGACCGACGCCGAAATCCACTCGCAGCCGCTCGCCCTCACGCCCATCGCCTTTCATCTGTGCCACATTGCACGCTCTACCGATCGCATTCTCACATATGCAGAAGGCAAGCAACTCACGGCCGAACAGTTGGCCGCACTTAAGGGCGAACAGGCAAGTTCAGAGCAGGCAAGTGCTTCGAAGCAAGAGCCGCTGGCCGAGCTGCTTGCCGAGATCGAAGCGTCATTCGCGAACGCTGCCGAGCGGATTCACGTGATGGCTGCGGCCGATCTCGAAACGCCGCGCTACGTAGGCCGCAAGCAGTTGCCCACTACCGTCGGTGGAGCGCTCATCCACGTCGCCGATCACACGCTGCGTCACGTCGGGCTGGTCATCGCCACCACGAAGGTGCTGAAGGCGCAGCGAAGCTGACGCTTACTGTTTCTCTTCGCTCACCGGCGAATCCAGAATGTGCCCCATCTTTTCCTGCTTGGTCTTGAGGTAGTTGGCGAAACTCTCCTGTGGCTCGACCTCGGCTGAGATGCGCTCCGTTACCACGATACCCGCTGACTCGATCGCGGCCACCTTCTCGGGATTGTTCGTGATCAGCCGCGCCCGCGTGACCCCCAGCAGCTTGAGTACGGTGGCCGGCAATTCGTAGCCACGGCAGTCGGCGGCAAATCCCAGCTCCTCGTTGGCTTCCACTGTGTCCAGACCCTGGTCCTGCAGTTCGTAGGCGCGCAGCTTGGCCATCAGGCCGATGCCGCGTCCCTCCTGCTGCTCGTAGAGAAGAATCCCCGCGCCCTCGGCGGAAATTTTGCGCAGCGCAAGCTCCAGTTGCAGCCGGCAATCGCAACGCAGCGACCCAAAGACATCTCCCGTCAGGCATTGCGAGTGAATGCGCACCAGCGGCGGCGTCGTGTGCACATCGCCCATCACCAGCGCCACCAGTCCTTCCACCGTCTGGGCCGGCGCGCAGCCCGCTTGACCCTCGCTGCGCACGCCCTCAAATCCCAAGATGCGAAAGACGCCCCAACGCGAAGGGAAATCCGCCTCTGCAACCTTCTTTACGTTCTCCAGTCCCATAGGTCCATTTTACGTTGAACCGAAAACAGTCCCTCGCGGCATCGCAGTCAATCGAGGCAGGCGACACGATTGACTCGTGCATCTTGCAGGGCGCGAGCCGAGCAGCACCGTTTGATTGACCGTCGTTCCACAGCTTGCTAAAATAAGAGTGCGGGGTGGAGCAGCCCGGTAGCTCGTTGGGCTCATAACCCAAAGGTCGCTGGTTCAAATCCAGCCCCCGCAACCAAATCTTTCAACAACTTACGAAGATTTGGCCGCTCCGGTAAGTCCCCGTTATCCCCCAATAAGATCGGCTGCTATTTATTGAACGATCGCAGAGGCCGCGTTCACGGCTGGTTCCTGCGAGTTGTGGCCGAACACCAACCCTACAACTTGGCTGTTTGCCCGGCGTTTGGTTTCCGTCATCGCTCGCCCATAGACGTTCATTGTCGTTTGGATCGACGCGTGACGCATCAGCTCCTGTTGTACCTTCATCGGAGCACCCGTCTCATCAAGCCAAGAGCGGTAGGTGTGGCGGAAAGTATGCCACCCGATCTCCTCTCCCAACTCAGCGAGTTTTGCAGCGCCCTTGATTTGCCTTTTTTGCAGGCTTTCCTGGTGGTACGGTTTCCCCGTCGCGGGATTGGCGAAAACCCAATCCTCATCTCCCGGAAAAAACGAAGCAGAACGCCATTCCAGCAGCACCTCTGCCAACCGAGGGTCAAGCGGAACCTCATCCTTCGAATATTCCGTCTTTACCTCGTCCACCCTGCCGCCCACTACGCTGCGCTGAACCAACACGGTGCGCTTCTCAAAATCGAAATCGCTCCATTGCAGGCCCATAATCTCGCTGACCCGAAGCCCCAGGCACTGTGCGACCAATACCATCGTGCGGTATGGCTCGCTCAAATGCTTGAGCAGTTCAAAGAATTGGCCGACTTCGAGAATCCGAGGTCGCTTCAAACGCTTGCTCGCATTCTTCACGCGCACTAGAGAGACAGGGTTTTTACCAATTTCGATAATCCCCCACCGCTCAGCGCACTTGAAGACAACGTGCATGACGCCCCGTATGTGAGTCTTCGACTTTGGAGCTAGTGGCATATCGCGCAGCCATTGTTCCATCGTCATCGGTTTCACCTTGTCTACGGGGTACTCACCCCATCGCGGACGAATGTGAACGCGGATATTGGAAAGATGTGACTTTCTGGTTGAGTAGCGCTCCGGCAACTCCTGCTCGATATAGCGGTCGAGCAACGCTCCGAAAGACGCCGTCTCCACTTCCGCTCGTGGAGACTCATTGTTGAGTCGAAGAAGAAGGGCTTGCGTAGCCTTTCGTGCATGGGTTTCCGTCACGTACAGATTGCGATCCCCAAGAATCACACTCTGTCGCTTTCGTTGCCCGGTTGAGTCCGTCTCGTAATACCGGAACTCCCACACGTCGGGGCCTCGCTCGCGCTTCCTCAGCCGTAAACTTCCATACTGGTACCGTGTCCGAACCAAAGACTTTTACCTCCTGTCTGGTTGCGGGCACGAGTGGTTGTGATTAGAGTAGCGCGGCTCTGCCTCTGAGTCGATTCCTATTCGCTTGGGGACGAAGACGCAATCGCGGAGATCGGAAGCCCTGAATCGCCACAGCTTACCTAGCCGTAGACCAGCGACAAGGCCGCTACGGGCGTACCGTTGCAGGGTTTTGGGATGGACCTTCATGAGGGCCGCAGCCTGCTCGCTGTTCAATAAAGGCTCGAATGTAACTGGGGAATCGAACATAGTTCGCACGCTCCTTGAACTCAAGATGAAGGAGATTTTTCTGTTTGTCTAGGTCTTTTAGATTGAGCAACTTCTCCCCATCAAAATGAGGACTTGCACTGGAGATGCATAGAGTGGAATAGAGAAGAATGGAGTGTTATGGAAGGTATTTTTAGGCATTTATGGAAGCAGCCGATTTTTTGCTTTTATGAAAAGAGAATTGCGGGATTGCTAGAAGCAACAGACATTCCCCGGGATAACAGAGCCTAGCCGAGACGCGGGCGGCGTCAAGAGCGACTGCGCCGCCGCTCACGCGGTCAAGACCCTTGACACCGCCCTCCGCCGCCTCGGCTCACAATCCCAATATCTGATTACATGACAGCTTACATGACAGCGTCAGCTCCCTCAGGTGAGTAGACTCGTTGCCGCTAATCGACCATGACACTCGGAGGAAGGAGCCGAGCAATGACGATGATTATAGGCTGTGATTTTCATCCCAGTTTCCAGCAGATTGCGTATGTGGATGCGGAAACAGGAGAGTGTGGCGAGCAGCGGCTATGCCATCGCGAAGAAGGCAGAGCGATTTTACCGGTCGCTGGTTGGCAAACAGGTCCGTGGAGGCAACGGGAGGACTTGGTAGGTCCAGAGCTTGTTCCATGGACTGGGACACGAGCTGTTACCCGGAGATGCAAGTGCGATCCGTGCCTCGTGTCCACGACGGCAGAAGACCGCATCACGGCGTGGCTAAGGTGGCCATCGCCCACAAACTGGCAGTTCGTCTGTATTGGATGTTGCGCTCCGGGAAAAGCTACGAACAAATCATGGAGCGCGGTTCACATGCGGGGCAGTCCGCCATTCCCCGTGGTTCGGCATTAAGGCCGACTATCTGATTGGGCACCCCGTCTCTCCCGTTCGTACGAGAGAGTTTGAATAGGAAAATCATGGCGCATTACCGGGCCGAATACATGGTTGGTGGAACCTGAAGGTTGCCATCGAAAATGATTGCGTCAACGTGTGGGCTCGGTCGTTTAGCAATGCAGGACCGCTTTTCAAGTATGGAACGAAGCTCAGAAAAAATTCTGACCTTCGTTCCCACCATTCTGGACGTGGTGGGAGCCGCGTCAAGGGTCAAGATGAACGCCAAAGTACGGCGCCCTTGACACGGCTCTCACTACCACGGGGCGTCCTACGCAAAAAACGCTTGACAGGGACTGACGCTGTCATACATGGGGAATGTCTGTTTTAGAACCCGATCCCAAGCTCGTGCTCATGCCCGATTTCATGTCCAATCGCTGGTGCGCCAGTGCGCCGCGCCAGCACCGAGGCAATGCCGTGCGCCAGCTCAACCTGTCGCGTTTGCTCGCGGACCAGCTCAGTGGCCGACGGGCGCGCCGAAGAAATACCGAGCGATTCGCGCAGCCGCTCGACATCAGAAGAAATCACCGTGATTGCACTGCGGCCACGCGAGGCGGCGACGTAGAACTGTTCCTGCCTCATTCCGTCGCCGGAGAGAATCACCGCGTCCACAGTCTTGCCCTGGCTGCGATGTGCAGTAATCGCATATCCATGGTTAAAATCGCGATAGCTCGCAGGCAGAGTACGGCCATCCTCAAGTTGAATGCGCCCACCATCGACGCTGCGAACCGATAGCAGTTCGCCGTTCGTGGCTCGGAAATCCGCCTCCCGGCGATTTCCAGTCAACAGCAGGCGGTCTCCAGGAGCCACTTCAATGCGGTGTCGCTCATGCACAGAGAAGGAGCGCGCCTGCGTTGGGCTCACCATGCGTTCTACGCCGCGCCGATCCCTGGCAATGATGTGCGACGCGTCTATACGTTCGACGATGAGCGCCTCATGTTTGTCGATTCCGCGCGAAGAGCGATGAAACGATAGAATCTGACCCTCCTGATAATTCGACAGGTCCTTCTTCTGCGCTTCAGTCCATTGCAATGGAGTATGACGTTCAAAGACCAAGCCGCCATTAAGTTCGCCGCGTTGTTTCATGTCCACGCGGATTGCGTGAGTGATCCGGCCGATCTCTTCATGAGTCCCGGCGACAACCAGCACCTTGCGGCTGGAATCTGACGCGAGCTCCCGGTAAGCTGCCGATACAGCGCGGGCATTATCGAGGTAAGGAACCTCGCGAACCGCGCCGAGTTTCTCCAGCTTTTCAAATCCCTGCTCAGGCGAATCGCGGAAAGTCTGGATGGCATCCCGATACGCCGCCTGTGTCTGCCGTTGCACTCCGGTCAGCGAGACGCTCTTCATCTGCGATTCCCGTTCCAGGATGCGCAAAGCATCCGAGGCTTCGACACTCTGAATCTGCCGCGTATCGCCGGAGAAAAGAACCCGCGCGTATTCGCGCTCAGCCAGCTTGAGCAGTCCCTCCATCTGGCGGCCAGAGATCATGCCCGCCTCATCGACAACCAGCACTTTGCCGCGTAACGCGCGCTGCGCTGTCTCGTCTTCGAGCAGCCGGGAGACCGTCATCGCATCTCGAAAGCCAACTTTGTGCAACTCGTCAACCGCGCTGCGTGTCGGCGCGACCGCCGTCACTTCGCGTCCGGCCTCGTGCAAACCGCGATCAATCTCCTGAAGCGTAGCGGTCTTGCCTGTTCCGGCCGCTCCGCGCAGATTGATGGCAAAATCGCGGGAAGCCAAAATCTCTTGGACAGCCCGCTTCTGTTCATCCCGCAGACGCCCGGAAGGCTGAAACTCGCCCTCGCCACCCAGCCGCGCAAAGCACCCTGCGCCGCGATCCACGGCGGCAATCATGCGCTGTTCGCGCTCAAGACTCTCGCGAGTGGCCAGATTGTTTTGAGATCGGATGAGCGAACCCTGTGATTGTTCAAGCTCCAGAACGCCACGCAACTGGCCAAGATCAATCTGCCCGCGTCCATAACGCAGAGCTTCGGTCATCAATTCGTGGTCGCTTACAACAGAATTACGCTCGAAGAGATGCGCCTTTGCGTGCTGAAGCGATTCCGATGCCTGCGAGAATTCCCGGGAAAGATGGGGACTTCGCTCAATGGACTCCGCACGGATGCGTTCGAGCGAGTATCTTTCCTCTGGCGCAAGCCGGCTCTGCTGTTGTTCACGTACTTGTTCCGTGGAGATTTCCGCTAGCTTGTCTGCTCGGGATTCGCGGACAAGCAGGGCAACTTCATTGTCGGTTGGTTTACGGCCATTTTCCCGTATGAATTCGTCAATGGCTTTATCCCGCTGTGCGCTGCGCTGGCTGTATCTTTCGAGCAGTTCCTTCGAGACTCCGTTGATCTCAAATCCCAGATCCTTTCCGCGAGCATCGCGGCGAGGTTCTATCTCGTATCCGAGGCCGCGCACCTCTCGCGCCAATGCGTTCCGGTAAACCTCAGTCAGATATGCACGGCGCTCGTAGAGGCCCCCAGCCTGCAACGCTTTCCAGCGGCCCTCTACGCCGTCATAGGTCAGATTGGCGGCTACGGCGTGTGTATGCAGCTGCGGATCGAGTTCGCGGTTTGCGTCGTGGCGGTACGCGGCGACGATCCAATTACCGGTCGTGCGATTCTCATTTGCGCCATTCAACCGAACACGGGTTGCCGCATGATTTTCTGCTTCCGCCAGGGCTTCGCCGACTGCTTTGTCGTGGGCGGCGATCAGGCGCTCATCTCCCGTGAGCATAGCCTGAACCGAAACCGACTTCGGCGCGGAGAACGTCAGATCGTAGAGCGAGCGCGCTTTGCTCTGTTCGCTTCCGTCTTCTTTCGCCCGGTCCGCACTGTGCCGTGGGCGGAGGAACTCGCCTGTTTCCGGGTTCAGACCTTCCCGGATGGCCTCGAATTGCTCCGGCGTCACGTTCCCGCTCAGGCCGAGCAACTCGGCTCCGCGGCCATGCCACTCGCCCTGCACTCTGCGATGCTCGTCGTAGTAGTCGCTATGTTCCAGATGTCTCTGTGCGTAACCCGCGCCACCCGTCATGGCTCGAATCGTCAGCATGATGCGACGCTAACGCTGTTCGAAATTCAATTGCAATAGTGATCTGCCCCACATCACCGCGCCTTCGGAGCGATTCTTCGCCGGGAAGCCGGTAGCCCAGTGTGCGGTTGGCGAAGCCAAGACGGAAGTGCTCGAACATCTCCGCAGATTGAAGGCCGTGCGAGCGGAGATATTTCTGCGCCTCCGGCGAACGCTTCAGCGTGTCGCGGTAGTAGTCCACGATTTCGAGCAGCAACACCCGGTCGTCGGCCTCCGACGCTATCGGCGGAGGCAGTGTGCGCACTGTGCTCTGCTTGACGGCTTCGATCGGTTCGGCAGCTAAGGGAAGATGATCCACGCGCAACGGGGCGGTCTAGCGCCTGCGCGCCGGGCGAATGAGGATGAGGAGTTGGAGGCGTCGTTGGCGCACCGCTACCACGCTGGTATTCAGGGCCGCGGCGATTATTTCGTCTTCTATACCGCTTCGGGAAAGAGACCTGAGGCTTGCGTCCAACTCAGAGGTCCAGTGAACGCTCTTTTTTAACCCCAGACGGAAGACCCTGCCACGGATCGCACCTTCCGTGCGGCCGAACCTCCGGCTCAGCTCACGAATTGTTTGTGAGGAATAAAGCTGGACGAGAAGACTTTCCTCTCTCTCTGACCACGCCCTTCCTCGATGAGATTGGATTCCAAGCAATGAAACTCTGCGAGTAACGGAGGAGTTTGTTCGTCCGAGTAACTCGGCGATCTCGCTCATCGGCTTTATGTCGATGAGACGGATCAGCTGGCGGTCATCTTTCCGGGACCATGGCCTTTTCTTCTGGGTTCGTGACAGACCAATCCGGTGTGCACGCTGGTTAACGGCCCACACAGTTCGCTGCAGGATTCGGGCTACCTCGTTCGCGCCCAGGCTAAAGTAATAGGTTTTGAGGAATTTTTCCTCTTCCGGCCACCACGGCGCCCGATGACGAATTTCCTTTTTCATATTGCCGGATCGTCCTCAATCTGAAACTGCTGACGGATTTCAATTACATGACTGATGGTGTGCGCTAATCAGCCGGATCACCACTGTGGATCATGGCGTGCTGCACAAGTTTTTGTTCAGCCTGCGTTCCTACCTCGCCACGTTCTATACGAACCAGAAACTGATGCGCCAACCGCGATTCACCTGGATTGCACTCGCCATGGGTACAGGCATCGAGGAATTCATCCACGAGGGCATCACGCTCGCCTCCTGGCCAAGAATAGACTGCAATGCGATCGCCAATTCGCGCAGACTGGTCGCCTCAGGCCACGCGCGTGTTTCTTCATCTTCTTCCGTCAGGGCAACATCTGCAAACTCTGCAAACAAACCCTTTCGGCCGCGATGCACGAGCGAATAAGCAGCCAGGCCCCTCTCCGGCCGCGACCATTATACCGAGCGACTCAAACCCACTATCTGCTCAGACAACCTTGCTGCACGGCGCAACACCAAGTCCAGGGGGTCTGCTTCGTCAAATGATTTGCAATTGTCCGGCTGGCGGTCCGGCGGCGGGAAGCTCAGGCGACTGGTGCCGCATTATTTGCGAGATTTACACATATTTATACGTAGAATCTGTTGACTTTTCAAAAGCTTATTTCATACCCTGAGAGGGCTTTATCCCCAGCATCTGAATTCAATGCGTAGATTTGCTCCACCTTGGCTTCGTACGTTCTCGGGCTCCATATAAGAAAAAATCAATGCTGTCAGAAGGTTTTTAGCCGTAGCGTGTGATGCTACTGGCGGTTCCTTCACTATTCACTGAATGTCACATTTTCCCGGACTGAAAGGCTACCCGATGAAATGTACGCCGTTCGTCAGCTCCCCGCTGCGCATAATCCTGCTCGTTCTCGCAGTTCTCAGCACGTCGCTTGTTGCCAAAGCCACAACTGTTGCGACCCCGACCTTTAGTCCGGCCGCGGGAAGCTACACCGGCACGCAATCCGTGACGATCCATGACACCACATCGGGCGCGACGATCTTCTACACAACCAACGGTAATACACCGAATAGCGGCTCGACCAGGTACACCGGAACGATCTCCGTCTCTACGTCTGAAACTATCAAAGCCATCGCGGAGCTGAGCGGCGATACGAACTCCGCCGTGGCCTCGGCCGCGTACACGATCACCGTGCCCGCTCCTGCTTTTAGTCCAGCTGCGGGAAGCTACACCGGCACGCAATCGGTGACGATCAGCGATGCTATGTCGGGCGTGACGATCTATTACACAACCGACGGCTCGACTCCGACTACCAACTCGACCAGGTACACGGGAGCCATTTCGGTTTCTGCATCGGAGACCGTCAAAGCGATCGGGGTGCTGAGTGGCGCTACGACCTCCACCCCGGCATCAGCCGCCTACACCATCACACCACTGGAAGGAACGCTAACGGTCTATATCGACGCGCCGACTGTCCAGTCGTCGAGTGTAAGTGGTGTCACGACGCAGACGTTCGACTCACTGCCTACTGGGAAACAAACTACGAACTTTGTGTGGAAAGTAGGTTCGTCGACGATCGGTACCTATGCGGCTAGTTCGACAGTACCCTTCGACGTCCACGCCCCCGGTGGCTTGTATGGTGGAGCAAACAATACAAACTACTTTTCAGTCGGGGGCGATTCTGGCAGTACCAGCCCCACTTTTCTGACTTTGAGTCAGCCAGCATCCTATGTTGGCTTCTGGTGGGCTGCAGGCGACGCGAACAACCGAGTTGCGTTGTACTCCGGAAGCACCCTTTATGGGACCTTCAGCACGGCTGACCTTCTGAAGATTTTGAACAATGGATCAGGCACCGTCACCGCCCTCAGCGGCTCAACTTACAATACGAGTGCGTATTTCGGCAATCCAAATCTCACTGCCCCAAACAACGACTCCGGTGAGCCGTTTGCATACGTGAGTTTCGTCATCACCGGCGCAACGATCACGCAGATTGCGTTTTATAACACCAATACAAGTTCGTCCTTTGAGAGCGACAATCACAGTATTATCTTTTCGGGTACCAGTTTTTCGGTTCCGACGACATTCGTGCCTGTAGAGAGCATGTCGATCGGTACGCAGCCAGTAACCGTGACGGTGGCGCCGGCTTCAGCGAACGTGAGCGCGGGAGGTACTCAGCAATTCACAGCCACGGTTACGGGGAGCTCCAACACCGCCGTGAATTGGACGATAAGCCCGACGACCGGCGCGGGAACCGTCAACACATCTGGACTGTATACCGCCCCAGCAACGGTCACGACCCCGCGAACAGCAACCATCACGGCAACGAGTCAGGCAAATACTGCGGTGTCCGCGTCCGGAACGGTGAATCTGAGGGTGACTCCGACACTGAGTGTTGCCTCTTCGAGTAATCCGTCGACTTACGGCAACTCAGTGACTTTCACTGCTACCATCTCCAGTGGACCGACGGGCACGATCACTTTCTACGATGGCGGCGTATCGATCGGCACGGGCACAATCAGCGGGACTACAGCGACTTTGATGACGACTTCACTGGCTGCTGGTTCCCACAGCATCACCGCCGGCTGGGCAGGTAATACCAACTACAATCCTGTAACATCCAGCGCAATCACCCAGACGGTGAATCGGAAGGCATTGACGGTCAGCGGGGTCACCGCCAATAACAAGACGTACGACGGGACAACGGCAGCGACACTGAACACCAGCGGAGTGGCCATGGTGGGAGTAGTGTCCGGAGACACGGTCACGCTCGGCACGGGCGGCGCGGCCGGGACGTTTGCGCAGTCGGCAGTAGGGAGCAATATCACTGTGACGGTCAGCGGACTGACGCTGAGCGGAGCCTCGGCGAGTAACTACACGTTGACGCAGCCGACGACGACGGCCTCGATCACGGCCAAGACGCTGACGGTCACCGGCATTTCGGCCAACAACAAGACTTACGACGGGACGACGGCAGCAACGCTGAACATCGGCGGGGCGAGCCTTGTGGGCGTAGTGTCCGGCGACACGGTGACGCTGAACACGAGCAGCGCGGCGAGTACATTCGCGCAATCGGCAGTCGGCAGCAACATCACGGTGACGGTCACCGGGCTTTCACTGAGTGGAGCCTCGGCGAGTAACTACACGCTGACGCAGCCGACGACCACGGCGTCGATTACGGCCAAAGCGCTGACGGTCAGCGGCATCACCGCGAACAACAAGACGTACGACGGCACGACGGCAGCAACGCTGAACACCAGCGGGGCGAGCCTCGTAGGCGTAGTGTCCGGCGACACGGTGACGCTGAACACGAGCAGCGTGGCGGGTACATTCGCGCAATCCTCGCCCGGCACCAACATCACGGTGACGGTCACCGGACTTTTGTTGAGCGGAGCTTCTGCAGGCAACTACACGCTGACACAGCCGACGACAACGGCCTCAATCACCAGTGCATCCAGCTTCACATTGTCTGCCTCAGCTCAGTCGTTGAACATTGCCCAGGGCAACTCCGGCACATCCACGATCACGGTGACTGGAGCGAACGGATTCAGCGGCAGTGTGAATCTCGCAGCCTCGGGTCTGCCAAGCGGTGTTACGGCCACGTTTGCAACCAATCCCACCACTGGGACCAGCGTGATGACCCTGGCCGCCAGCAATTCGGCCACTTTGGGTCCCATCACAGTCACGATCACGGGAACGTCGGGCAGCCTAACTGCCTCTACGACCATTTCGCTGGTCGTTACGGCACCATGTGCTTCCAACGGCTACAGCTATGTGCGCGCCATCGATATTGACCACACAAAGGTGCCGAACACCGACCAGATCAACTTCCCGTTCCTGTTCAGCATGACGGACCCGCTGTTGGCCACGACCGCGAACAACGGCCACGTCGTCAATCCCAACGGCTACGACATCATCTTCACGTCCGATCCGGGCGGGCAGAATCCACTTCCTTACGAGTTGGAAGAGTACAACCCGGCAACAGGACAGGCGGTAGCTTGGGTTCAGATACCCGACCTCTCTCATACTTCAGACACGGTGATCTATCTCTTCTACGGCAATCCCAACATCACAACCTCTCAGCAGAATCCCACAGCCGTGTGGGATAGCAATTATAAGGGCGTCTGGCATTTGCCGAATGGAAACAACTTATCCGCGAATGATTCAACAGCCAACGGCAACAACGGCAAAGTGGTGGGTGCAACGGCAACTACCGGAAAGATCGACGGAGGCCTTAATAATCCAAACAGTACGTCTGGCTATATTGATCTTTCGTCTACGCCTCTAGCAGCAGCGACTCCGAGTGCCTTTACCCTGGAAGCATGGGTCAATATATCTGGAATGGGCTCCTACCCAGCCGTCATTGATTTCGATGCCAATAACTCAAGCAATTGGGGTATCTACGGTGAATCAGGCAATGGAATTGGCTTAGTTGTTGCCAACACTATGCAGACAATGATTCCGTTAGGTAGCTTCTCTGTGGGGTGGAATCACATTGTAGCAACCAACAACTCGAACGGCCCGACAATGTACTTGAACGGCACTCCTGCGGGCGGGTCGTGGAGCGATTCTTCCTACGACAATGGCGTTACCTCAGCCTCAATCGGTCTGGGATACAGCGGTCGCCTTTTCAACGGATTGATCGATGAGGTCCGAGTATCAAATATTGTTCGATCAGCGGACTGGATTGCCACAGAGTACGCCAACGAGAATTCGCCTTTTACGTTCTATACGCTCACTCCGGAAAATGCGATTGAGGCTGTTCCTGCCGCGGTGAGCCTCCTTGCTTCGCAGAGTCAACAGTTTGCGGTTCCCGGTGTATGCAGCGATGGCGTACCCTGGTCGATGCCCAGCGGCGGTCCGGGAACGCTGACCACTTCTGGCCTGTACACGGCACCTGCGAGCATCACACAACCGCAGACAGTTACGATCAGCGGGCTAACTCAGACGAACAACACGACGACTTCTACCGTAACGCTTGTTCCGCAAGTCTGGCCTGTCGGAGGACCGGCAGGGACCGTAGTCACGATCTACGGTCAGGGCTTCGGGAGCGCCGAGGGGTCGAACAGTGTAACTGTCGGCGGCCTTCCAGCAGTAACGCTCTTTTGGAACAACTCGCAAATCCAGGTCCAGATCCCTACCGGCACAGGGTTGGGCAACCAACAGATCGTCATAACCGTTAACAATCAAGTAATCGCGCAAACAACGTTTAATGTGGCCGCAGGAATAGTAGGCGTCACGCCGCCTGCTACCGGATTGCTAGCAGCAACGACTATCAATACGGCTTCCCAAGCCGCATCACTGATCTTCTACGGAACCAAAGGCCAAATCGTCAGCTTTCAGCAGGCCGGAAATACATTCTCCAATCAATGTACTGAATTCGCAATTTTAAACCCCGACGGGTCGCAACTATATGGGAAATATATGTGTGCTGGCCAGGTTTCGGATCCAAATGTATTACCATCGACCGGAACTTACAGCCTTGTGATCAATTCGCAAGGCTCAACCGCCGGAAGCACAAGTTTCACTTTGTGGCAATTCAGCAATCTGACGGGCAACCTTACTCCCGGAGTAACATTCCCGCTGTCCATCAACTTTCCGGATCAGGCAGCGTATTTGTCCTTTAGCGGAACTGCAGGTCAGATAGTAAGTGTGCAGCAGATGAGATCATCGTTCTCGGACAGCTGCGGCTGGGCTTCATACACCGTTCTGAATCCGGATGGATCTTATCTGAATGGTCAGGGGCTTTGTCCAGGCAACGTTTCAAGTCCGTATACGCTTCCGACTACCGGGACTTATACCCTTGTTGTAGATCCCAAAGGTGCGACAGGCAGCGCCAGTTTCGTTCTGTGGGAATTTGCCAATGTTACTGGCATAATTAATCCCGGCGTGACGTATCCGCTGTCCCTCAGCTTCCCCTCTCAGGAGGCATTCTTGTCCTTTAGCGGCACCGCCGGACAGATAGTGAAGGTGCAGTCAACGATCTCAACCTTCACCGACAGCTGCGGCTGGGCTGAATACACAGTTCTGAATCCGAATGGATCTTATCTGAACGGCCAGGGACTTTGTTCAGGCAGTATTACAGGTCCGTATACGCTGCCAACCACCGGGATCTATACCCTTGTAGTCAATCCCCAAGGTCCAACCGGTAACGCAAACCTATTGCTTACAGAAACCGCGGCGATATTGATCAGTCCTGCCAACGTGACTCTTTGGGGCGGTCAGGTGCAGCAATTCACTGCGACCGTGAACGGCGACACAAACTCTCCAGTGAACTGGACGCTCACGCCTGTAACGGGTGCGGGCACGATCAGTTCAATGGGGCTCTATACTGCTCCGCCATCAATTTCGGCGCAACAGACGGTGACCGTCACAGCGACGAGTGTAGCGGCTCTTGCGCAACCTGTTTCAGCAACGATAACGTTGATCCCTCACGAGATTACCGTTGCGCCGTCAACGGCAGTCCTTTATGGCAGCCAGGTACAGACCTTCACCGCGACATGTAATGCATCCTGCCCAGGCTCTATGTCGTGGTCTGTCAGCCCGTCAGGCCTTGGGACGCTCGTGCCAAACGGATTCACTGCTTCCTTCACAGCACCAGCGAACATTACTGCTCAGCAGTCGGTGACAATCACCGCGATAAATCCCAATGACAACACCTACGCGCCAGCAGTTGTAACATTGATGCCGCCAGCCGTAGCTCCGACGCTGTCACTGTCCGCGATTGCGCCGCCTCCCTATGTGACGGGAGCTGCCCAGACCTTCTATGCAGTCCTGAAGAATCGAGACGGCACGCCGCTTTCTGGCGGATCTGTGACTTTCAACGTCACAGGCGCCAATAGCAATTCAGGCAGCGTAACGACTGACAGCACTGGGACTGCCGCTTACATCTACACCGGGACGCATTCTGGTAATGATGTTGTACATGCCTCTGCAAGCATAGGGAGTGAGCAGGTAACCTCCAACTCTGTTTCTGCTACCTGGGCCACGCCCGCACAACCCATTTCGAACACGACAGTGACTGGCAGATTCTATCTTTCCGACGGTTCAGGAATTTTTGACACGCCGCTGGGAACGCAGCCAGTATTTGTCCAGACATTCCCATCACTTATCTTCAATCCGCCCAGTGGAACCATTCCAGGGCTCACAACGGTGAATAACAATTCACGGCCGTTCACAAATGTGACTACAGATGCAAATGGAAATGTCACCGGCACAATCGTCGCGCAAGGAAATGGATATCAGGCCGGTTGCGGACCCAGTACGGGTGGCTCGTGCGATCCGAACGTTCTTGGCGACATGACCCAATTCCAGGCTGTGTTCAGCGGAGAATTCACGGTCGCGAACGCGGGGACAATTACTTTCACTTACCTTTACGACGATTCCTTCATATTGGGTATCGGCAATGGGGCGGCGCCGGCAAGTGATGCACCAATTTTGAACGCACCCGCATTCACCACATTCGATCAGCTGCCTACCATGGGCTCCGTGGGGTTATCCTTCAGCTCACCACCGTCGATTTCCGTGAACTTCCCGGGTCCGGGAACGTATCCGTTCGAGGTGGATTACGTCGAATGCTGCAGCGGTCCACTTATTCTGGTGATTACTGCTAGTGGAACAGGCTCAGCAGGCGTTCCCACAACAGGCTCTCTCATGCTTTCCCCGGATTCAGTCAGCCCGCAACCGGCTGGTGGTAGTCAGACATTTACAGTGTTTGCCACAGACGTTTCTGGCAACCCGTTGGCGAATGCAAACGTCGGCCTCGTGGTGACCGGGGACGACGAATTGCAATTGAGCGGCACGACCGATAGTACCGGCCACGCAACCATCGTCTACAACGATGTGAATCCCGGAACAGCATACGTGCAGGCCGTTGCGTTCATGGATGGTATGGTGACTTATTCGGACCAGGTCACAGTCACTTGGACTTCTTCAGGCGGAGGCGGCACAGGCTCGGGTGGTGGTGGCGGGCTTACCCAGGGTTGGATCGGCAGTCCCGCCAACGGTTCTGGCGTCTCGGGCATTGTTCCCATCACGGTTGCCGCCGGCGAAACGTTGACCAGCGGAACCTTGAGCTATTACCCAGCGAGCAATCCAGCTGATGTTACCGTGCTGAATTCGGCCGTAAGCGGCTCCGCGGGCCAGCAAATGGGCACACTCGACGCAACGGCGCTGCCCAACGGCACCTACTGGATCACGCTCCAGGCCACCGACAGCACCGGCAACTCGCAATACAGCCTCTCTCTCGTGACCGTTACCGGAAACTACAAGCCTGGCCGCGTCACCACCACGTCACCGATCTTGTCGTCCCCGCCACGGGTCTGCCCATCCAGATCCAGCGCACCTACGACAGCCTCAACGCCGGAACTATCGGGGACTTCGGCTACGGATGGAATCTGGGCATCAACACCAACCTCACCGTCGACCACAAAGGCGATGTGACCTTCACGCTTGGCGGCCAGCGGAAGACCTTCTATCTCACCCCGCAAATGCTTGGCTGCGGCCTCGTCGGCTGCCTCTTCCCGTGGTACTCGCCCGTTTTCACGCCTGAGCCTGGATTATTCGGAACCTTGACCGATTCCGGTTCCGGCTGCGTGCTTGACATGCTTCTCGCCGACGGCGAGTGCGTGGGAGGTGGCCAGTACACACCGCCCGGCTACATCTACACCGACCCCAGCGGCACGGCCTACACCATCGGCGCCGGCGGCCAGTTGCAGTCTGTCCTGGATAAGAACGGCAACGGCCTTACCATCGGGCCCAACGGCATCACCTCGACCACTGGCCTCAACGTGCCCTTCGTGCGCGACGCGCAGAACCGCATCACGCAGATCACCGATCCGGCGGGCAACGTCTACTCCTACGGCTACGACGCCAGCGGCAATCTGGCCTCGGTCACGTATCCGCCCACGCCGAATGCGCCGACCTGTCCTGGCGCGAACAGCTCGAACACAAGCCAGTACAGTTATTACCCCAACGCCGAGCATCCCAATTACCCGGCGCACTTCTTTGCCGGCGGCACAGATGGGCGCTGCTACTCGCTGCCCTCAACCACCTTCTACGACAGCAGCAACGACGGCGGCAATTCCGCGCTCGACGGGCGCCTGGCCAGCGTCACTGACGCCGCGGGCAACACCACCAGCTACAACTACGAGCTGTCGACTACCAGCACCATCAATGGTGTTCAGGTTCCCAACACCGGCGTAACCACCATTACCTATCCAACCGATCCGGCGGATGGCAGCGGTCAGACCGCCACGGCGACCATGATCTACGACAGCCAGGGCGACCTGCTCCAATCCACTGACCCGCTGGGCCACACTACCCTCAACACCTACGACCCCAATCGCAACCTGCTCTGGACTACAGACCCGCTGGGCCACACCACCAGCTACACCTACGACGCCAACGGCAACAAGACCTCGACCACCTACCCGGCCACCGCGACCAGCACCAACACCACCAGCTACCACCAGCTACAACCAGTTCAGCGAGCCCGTCTCCACCACCGACGAGGACGGCAACACCCGCACCTTCACCTACGACGCCAACTACAACCCGCAGACCGTCACCGACTCCGCGGGCACGCTGATGAGCACGCAGTTCAACGCCGCGGGCCAGATGCTCTCCGGCGCCATCGGCTACGACATCACCCAAGCGCCCGCCCACGCCTCGCAGTTCACCTACGACGCCAACGGCAACCTGATCTCGAAGACCGACGCTCTGGGCCGCACCACCTCCTACACCTACAACTCTCTCGGCCAGAAGACGCCATGACCGAGCCGATCCCGAGCGGAGGCACCGCGGCCCAGGCCACCACCACCTACACCTACGACGCCTTCGGCAACCTCACCCAGACCCAGGCGCCGCTCGGCCGCACCACCTACTCCACCTACGACGCCAACGGCAACAAGCTCTCCGACACCGACGCGCGCGGCAACATCACCAACTACGTCTACGATGCCCTCAACCGGCTCATCGAGACCGACTACCCCGACGCGCACCAAGAGCCACCAAGACCTACGACTTCCGCGGCAACGTCGTCACGCGAGACCGACCAGGACGGCAACGTCACGCAACACCACTACGATCTCGCCGGCCGGCAAATCAGGTCACGCAGGCCTACGGCACCGCCAACGCCACCACCACCAGCTACGCCTACGACAACGCCGGCCGCAAGACGAGCGAGACCGACGCCCTTGGCCACATCACCAGCTACACCTACGACAATGCCGGCAACCTGCTCTCCGTGACCAGGGCTACGGCCGTCAAGCGCAAGCTCCACAAGCTACGCTTACGACAACGCGCGCAACCAGATTTCGATGACCGACGGCAAGGGCAACACCACGCAGTACGCGTACGACGCGCGCAAGCGGCTCACCGTGACCACGTATCCGGTACCTCGTATCAGGGCCAGACCACGACCACCAACGCCTACGACGGCCCCGGCAACCTCATCTCGTCACCGACCAGGCCAGCAACGAGGTCCAGTACAGCTACGACGCGGCCAACCAGCTGACCAACGTTATCCAGTCGCCAGCCCCAGCACCGCAGACACACCATCTACGGCTACGACGCCAACGGCAACCCCATCGTGCTCGATGACGCCAACACGCACACCACCATTAACTCTTCGACGTGCTCAGCGAGCTGACGCAGAAAACCCTGCCCGACGGCCACGCTCACCGAAACGCGCACCTACGACTCGAACGGCAATCTGTCCACGGTCACGCACTTCAACGGCGTCACCACCACCTACACCTACGACCAGCTCAACCGGCTGCTGTCGCGCGCCACGCCCGGCGAAACCACGGTCAGCTTCACCTACACGCCCACCGGCAAGCGCCAGACCATGACCGACCAGAGCGGCACCACGACGTACGGTTACGATCGTATGGACCGGCTCTCGTCGAAGGCCACGCCGGAAGGCACCCTGAGCTACACTTACGATGCAGCGGGGAACCTGCAGTCGATGACCTCGAATCACGCCAACGGCGTTTCGGTCAACGTACAGCTACGACGACCTGAACCGTCTGAGCACGGTGGCGGACGCCAACCTCACCGGCCTGCCCACCAACATCACGCAATACAGCTACGACAACGCCAGCAACCTGGGCTCGGTCATATATCCGAATGGCGTCACCACCCAGTTCACCTATGACACTCTGAACCGCGTGATCGATCTCGCAGTGTCAGTGGTCCACGTCGCAAGTTGCGAGCTACACGTATCAGCGCGGGCCGACAGGCAATCTGCACCAGCGCGGTCGAGCTGGGCGGCCGCACCGTCAACTGGACCTACGACGGCATCTACCGGCTCACCAACGAGATCGATCGCGGGCGACCAAGACCGAGAACGGCGAAGTCACCTACGGCCTCGATCCGGTAGGCAACCGCACCTCGGCCAGCTCGGATATCCCTCGGCCTGTCTCCTGTCAGCGGCACTTTCGGTGCGGACGATCCGGACGACGAGTTATCCGGCGAGCAGTACGACCAGAACAGCAATGTGACCTTCACCGGCGGCAAGACGTTTACTTACGACTCGCGAAAATCATCGATGTCGATGACCAGCGGCGGAACTCGGTCGCGATGATCTACGACGGCGATGGCAACCGCGTTGCGAAAACTGTCAACGGCGTCACGACCTATTACCTCGTCGACGATCTCAACCCAACGGCTACCCGCAGGTCGTGGAGGAGTTGTCGGGCGCGGCGTTGTCACGCGCCAGTACACCTACGGCCTGCAGCGCATCGGCGAAGAGCAGCAGATCAGCAATGTCTGGACGCCGAGCTTCTACGGCTACGACGGCGGCGGCAACGTGCGCCAGTTGACCAACTCGACCGGCGCGGTGACCGACACCTACGAATACGACGCCTTCGGCAACGCGTTCACAAACCAGCGGCTCGACACCGAACAACTATCTCTATCGCGGCGAACAATTTGACTCGCGACTTAGGCCTGTACTATCTGCGCGCCAGATACTACAATCCCGCCACCGGTAGGTTCATGTCCAGAGATCCAAATACTCCGCGACCATTCAGTTCGAATGGAATACCTACCGATCCGAAGTACTTGCATAACTATCTCTATGCCAACGGTGATCCGGTAAATTTGATCGATCCACGTGGGCGCAATGCACTAATCGAAACTATTGTCACCTTTCCAAATAGGATATTCATATACACCCAGTACTACGTTCCAACATTCATTGGTACCTTGCAATTCTATGGCACTATTGCCGCCGCAATTTCAACGGCAATTGGGTGGGGATGCGAAGTCAGCGGTGGCTGCGGTCCACAACCTGTGGATCCCGGACCTGGCCCATTTGAGCCAGACGGGCCACCTCCCGTAGAACCAGGTGGGGCCGGAGCACAGCATTGAGACACCTTTTGAAGGCAGCCATCATGGCCACATTCGTCGCAGCTGTTGGGGGATATGTGGCCCTCTCGCATGTCCGTAAACATTCGGACATTCAGAAAAGTTTAGATAACGCTCAATCGTATCGTGCTCGGGCCGAGCATGGAGATCCAAGAGCACAATATGAATTGGGTCGTCTGTTCTTCGAAGGGAAGGGGGTTCCACAGGACTACGAAGAATCTGTGCATTGGTACCGCGCGGCTGCAGATCAAGGGTGGGTTCCGCACAAAGCTCTCTTGGGTTCATGTACGAACAAGGCTTTGGGGTGTCGAAAGACTACTCTGAAGCGTTGTTGTACTATCAAAAAGCCGCGAGTCATGACGATGCTGACGCTGAGTACAACCTCGGCACAATGTATCGTTTGGGTATGGGGGTGTCACAAAACTATGCGGAAGCTGTCAATTGGTATCGTATGGCTTCAAACCAAAGCGACGCAAATGGACAATATGGCCTAGGTTATATGTATTATAACGGCGAAGGGGTCGTGCAAGACTTTGCTATGGCAGCGCGTTTGTACCGTCAAGCAGCAGATCAGGGACTGGCCAGGGCCCAATATGATCTGGCCTATATGTACTATGACGGTCGCGGTGTTGAACAAAACCGAAAGGAAGCTGACCGCCTGCTCCATCAGGCGGCTGCCCAAGGTGAACCGAGAGCCCAACGATCCTTGGGAATGGGCGGTTCTCGTTTTTGGTCAACGCGCAAGATCATCAGCTTAGTTATTTGTCTTGGATGCTTCTTCTTTTTTGTGACCTCTCTCTTTCCGAATCGAAGGCATAATCTGAAGAGTCGCCGAATAAGACTGTTCGCCGGAATCATTGGCATGATGTATGCAGCGTTAGATATGTATTTATCGTTTAGTTATAGCATTGACCGTTTCGGTAGGGCTCTATACGAACTGTCCTTTGCCAGATACTTACTACTAAGTATATTCTCGGTATTGTTGATCGTGGTTATAACTAAAAACTTTAGGCATGTTAGCAGATTTCACCAAGGTTGAGCGCGCAACCGCATTTCGATGACCGACGGCAACGGCAACACCACGCAGTACGCCTACGACGCGCGCAAGCGGCTCACCGTCACCACGTATCCGGCTACCTCGTATCAGGGCCAGACCACGACCACCAACGCCTACGACGGCCCCGGCAACCTCATCTCCGTCACCGACCAGGCCAACAATGTGGTCCAGTACAGCTACGACGCGGCCAACCAGCTCGTCCAAACGTTGTCCGCAGACCGCGAGCCCCGAACACCGGCAGCACAACACCACCATCTACGGTTACGACGCCAACGGCAACCCCATCACGCTCGAAGACGCCAACATACACACCACCACTCAATCGTCTTCGACGTGCTCAGCGAGCTCACGCAGAAAACCCTGCCCGATGGCCACGCACACCGAACTCGCACCTACGACTCGAACGGCAATCTGTACCACGGTCACGCACTTCAACGGCATGACCACCACCTACACCTACGACCAGCTGAACCGGCTGCTCTCCCGCGCCACGCCCGGCGAAACCACGGTCAGCTTCACGTACACGGCGACCGGCAAGCGCCAGACCATCACCGACCAGAGCGGCACCACGACGTACGGTTACGATAGTATGGACCGCCTCTCGTGAAGGCCACACCGGAAGGCACCCGGAGCTACACTTACGATGCGGCAGGGAGCCTGCAATCGATGTAGTCGAACCATGTAAATGGCGTGAGCGTGACCTACGGCTACGACAGCCTCAACCGGCTGGGGAGCGTCACAGATGCGCGGCTCACGGGAAGTGGGATGACGAATTACACCTACGACAACGCAAATAACGTCGGCTCCGTCACCTATCCGAACGGGGTCGCCGCGCAATTCACTTACGACACCCTGAACCGCGTGATGGGCCTGACTTCGCAACCGGCGAGCTATAGCTACCAGCGCGGCCCGACGGGCAATTTGACGAGCGCCACCGAGCAGAATGGCCGAACCGAGAACTGGACGTATGACGGAATTTATAGACTGACTGCTGACACCATCACCTTGGCT
>CAVUZC010000014.1:0-85947 GCA_963745965.1 uncultured Acidobacteriota bacterium | reverse complement strand
TGAACGGCGAGCCCACGTATGTCTACGACGCCGAAGGGCGGCGCGTGGCCAAACTCAGCCCCAGCGGCGCGGTGACGGCCAGCTACCTGCTCGACCTCACCGGCCACCAGGTGACGGAGTTGAACGGCGCGGGCACATGGATGCACTCGAACGTGTGGGCGCCGGGCGGAAAACTGCTTGCGACCTACGAGGGGCCGGGCGAACCCGCGCCCAACACGTATCATTTCCACCTGACCGACTGGCTGGGCACCGAGCGCATGCAGACCAACGCCGCGGGCAACAGCGAAGAGACCTGCACCAGCTATCCCTTCGGCGACGGCCTGACCTGCACCGGACCGGCCGCCGACGCCACCGAGCAGCACTTCACCGGCAAGGAGCGCGACGCCGAATCGGGGCTCGATTACTTCTACGCCCGCTACTACTCATCGACCCTGGGCCGGTTCATGACCCCGGACTGGGCCGCAGCGCCAACAGCGGTGCCCTATGCTACCTTCGGCGACCCGCAGACCCTAAATCTCTACGCCTACGTGAACAACAACCCCAACACGGGGATCGATATGGACGGGCATGCCACCATCCAGGGCGAGGGCGGCGGCGGCTCCGATCAACAGAGCGCAGAGAATCAGGCGGCTGCGGTGGCCGCAGCGGGGGCGGATGACTCTGCCGGCGACAAGGACAACTCCGCGGATTCATCGAGTTCGAAGACTGGAGCCAACGGCAGTTCCGGAAAGTCGAAAGCCGGCAGCACGGGAAAGGCGCCGACCGCCGCAAAGCCGAAAACGCCCGATACGAAGCCGGGTCAGGGGCAACAGCCGTCAGGTCAGAACGACCATTCATGCTTCCCTTCGACCGCAGAATCTGCTATTCAAACAGTTATCACGATGGCGACTCCCCTCGCCGCCCCACTCACATCCACTGCGACGGGGGTCTGTAATGTGCAAGGGACTAGTGTACTAGACGCTGTAAAGGCAGCAGCGGCTATCGCTGCCACCCCATTTACCTGTCAAACCACTAGGGCATTGGGAACCCCTGCAGGAGTCGTAGCTCTCGCTGCGGCTTCAGCACCGGTTAAGTGGATTCCATCTCCGGTACAATGGACAGCTTGGGCATACACCGGGTACGTGGGCGTGGCGAATGCCACGTTCTGTAAGCAGTGAAAGGAGAAGCCATGGTGTTTATGAAAGCATACGACGTCAGCGACGGTCTGTTGCTTGAGAGGGAGCCACTCCTAAGATCCATCTATTTCTGGATGGCGACCGCAGTGGGTACAGGTTGCCTGGTATGGGCTCTTTGGTTGACCTGCGCATACTGGAATCTTTGGGTGCATATTGGATTGCAATGGTATTCGGTTCCAGTCGTTTTGCAACCAGTATTCCTATGGATCAGGGTGCTTCGTTATTACCGGTCCATCGAGGCGGAGTGTCATTCAGCATTTCCGGCAGATAGAGGATCGTCGCACTCTACCGAACGGCTCCAGGCGCGGATCACTGGAAGTCTCATTGATATTCTTTTCTGGTCGTTCGCGCTCAACACTTTAATGCTAGCAAGTATCACAGTTCTAGTTGCTCATTTAGGCTCCCAATAACCTATCAGCGGGCACTGTCGCTTTGGCAAAGCGACAGTTATGCCTACGTGAACAACAATCCCAACACGGGCATCGATATGGACGGGCATGCCACCATCCAGGGCGAGGGCGGCGGCGGCTCCGATCAACAGAGCGCAGAGAATCAGGCGGCTGCGGTGGCCGCAGCGGGGGCGGATGACTCTGCCGGCGACAAGGACAACTCCGCGGATTCATCGAGTTCGAAGACTGGAGCCAACGGCAGTTCCGGAAAGTCGAAAGCCGGCAGTGCGGGAAAGGCACCGACCGCCGCAAAGCCGAAAACGCCCGATACGAAACCGAAGGATAAATGTACGGCCGCGAAGACTGAAGTCGCAAAGCTGGAAAGCAGACCCCCTTCAGTCTCACGAGAGGAAGCGAAGACCTACTTCAAAGAATTGGCTGCTGGAGGTGTCATCGGATGTGCAGTTGGCGCTTTGGGTGATGAAGCCGGGACCGGAGGCACTGGGACGCCTATGGTTGTTGGCGCTTGCGCAGTCGGGGGAATAGAAGGTGTTGAAACGGCGAACGCCGTCTTCGTGCTTTCCCATCCGATGGTTCTGTTCAACAGCGCTGCATCTCAGGCTAAACTAGCGGCTGCAAAAGTGGAAGCGTTCGTCGCGTGCCAATGAAGATACGCCCCAGGAGGAATTTCATGAGAAACAAGATTCATTTGCGAATTATCGACTGGACTATCTTGATTCTGGTGGTCTTGCTTGTTCCCTTTATTCACGGGATTTTGCCGTATTGCGGGATTGTTACACTTGGTCTACTTCTGGTGGCACTCAATCACATAATCGCTAAGAAGCGGGTAGACAGGTTAGGTCCCAAATAGACGAGTGGTAGCAGAGATGGCTGTAAGGCAAGTCCGAGCTTGATTTGTGCTAGGAGTACTGTGCCAAATCGTAACCCGTAACTTACGCATTCCACACCCACACGCGGTTCAGGTGGGGACGGATGGCGCGGCTGCGCAGGAAGGGCAAGGCATACTCCCTGTGCGGCTGCGCCCTGATTTTTTTGTGCCCGTGGACGTTCACGTTGCCGATCAGAATATAGGTGCAGCCCATGGCCAGGATCTCATCCTCCTTGACCCCCCAGGCGTTGCCGCCGGTGGGCGGCGGCGGCAGCGCCCCGCTGTATAGTTGGACCATATCGAGCTACGCGCCGAACGGCGACGTGCTGGGGATGACGGATGCGGTGATGGGGACGTGGTCCTATAGCTACGACGACTTCAACCGGCTGAGCGGCGGGACAGCGAATTCCGGCCTGGGCCTGGGCTGGACCTACGACCGCTACGGCAACCGCTGGGCGCAGAACGCGAGCTGCAGCGGCGCGAACTGCGCCGGCGTTACCGCGGCGCAGCCGCAACTGACCTTTGGCAACAACAACCAGGTTGCCAACTGGGTCTACGATGCCGACGGCAACCTGCTCTACGACGGCCGCAACGCCTACAACTACGACGCCGAAGGGCGCTTGATCGCGCTGAACGGAGAGCCCACGTATGTCTACGACGCCGAAGGGCGGCGCGTGGCGAAGCTTGGTTCCAACGGCGCGGTGACGGCCAGCTACCTGCTCGACCTCACCGGCCACCAAGTGACGGAGTTGAACGGCTCGGGCAAATGGATGCACTCGAACGTGTGGGCGCCGGGCGGAAAACTGCTTGCGACCTACGAGGGGCCGGGCGAGCCGAAGCCCAACACGTATCACTTCCACCTGACGGACTGGCTGGGCACCGAGCGCATGCAGACCAACGCCGCGGGCAACAGCGAAGAGACCTGCGCCAGCTATCCCTTCGGCGACGGCCTGAATTGCACCGGCCCTGCGGCCGACGCCACCGAGCAGCACTTTACCGGCAAAGAACGCGATCCCGAGTCGGGGCTGGACTACTTCTATGCGCGCTACTACTCGTCGACGCTCGGCCGCTTCATGACCCCCGACTGGGCCGCAGCGCCAACAGCGGTGCCCTATGCTACCTTCGGCGACCCGCAGACCCTAAATCTCTACGCCTACGTGAACAACAACCCCAACACGGGGATCGATTTCGATGGGCACGCTGGGCCGAACAACAATCCAATTTCTAATGATCCTGGATTCGAGAACAACCTACCCAACGGAACGGGAGCAAACACCCCACAATATTCTGAGGGCCCGTTCGACGCACCGAAGCCAGAAGACTCCTCGGACTCCTCGGACTCCTCAGATCCGGATCTTCCTAGCCCTCCAGATTCCTGGAGTGATTTCCTGAGCCGACACGGCGAAGGGAACCCGTTGTTTCGCTACATATGGCTTCCGCCCGGAATAACTCTAGACAATATAAAAGAGCATACTCTTTGGGACTATATTTTCTATGTAGGAGGCGGGAAGGACGACGGAAAGGGCACGGACGGCACAGCCTCAATGACCTTGCCCTCAGAATGCGTATCTCTTAACCGGCCGTGTTTTGAGGATTAAATTCATCCTCGTCATCGTCGTGGCGGTGGGAATGTGGGAATCGGTTTCATCGATTTCCAAGGTTTGTGGGAAGGGCGGAAAACAGCGTTATCGTTTTCCGGGCTTTCCATAAACCGTCATTTCCACGGCCTGCCTCGATCGCCGCGTATTCTCAGGCGGCGATCTTCTCAGCAGCATCTGTCCAGTCTTGCTCGAACTGCATCGGGCTGACGTAGTTCAGCGTCGAGTGCATCCGGGTTCGGTTATACCAGAGCAGCCAGGAGATGGTTTCATCCTTGGCCTCCCGGATCGTTTCAAAACGCCGGCCGTATAGCCGTTCCACCTTCAGTGAGCCGAACAACGTCTCCGAGCAGGCGTTGTCCCAGCAGTTTCCCTTGCGGCTCATCGATGGCGTAATGCCATGCTCTTTGAGTACCTCCCTGAAGTCGTCGCTGGCGTATTGGCTGCCGCGATCGCTATGAAAAATCAATCCGGCCAGCTTGCCGGGATTGCGCTTGAACCACGCCATCTCCAGAGCATCGATCACCAGGTCGCGCTGCATGTCCTGCCTCATCGACCAGCCCACCACCTTGCGGCTGAACAGATCGATCACTACCGCAAGAAACAGCCAGCCTTCTTCGGTCGCGATATAGGTCAGATCGCCAACCCAGGCCTGGTTGGGCGCAGCCACCGTGAACTTGCGATCAAGCACATTGGGCGCAATCGGAAGACCGTGCTTGCTGTCGGTGGTGGCAACGCGGAACTTTCGCTTGCCGCGCGCCTGAATGCCATGCTTCTGCATCAGCCGTTGCACCCGCAGTTTACCCACGCGAATGCCCTGCGCCCGCAGTTGACGCCAGATCCGCGGCCACCCATACGCACCGCGATTCTCCGCGTAAACGGCGCTGATGTGAACCAGAAGCGCTTCGTCGCTGAGGTGACGACGCTGAGCAATATGGACCCGCCGCGCCAGATGTTCATGGTAGCCAGAGACACTCACCAGCAGAACCCGGCACTGAACCGAGATCGGCCAGACTCGCTTGTGGCGATGAATAAAGGCGTACTTCATTTCTGGCACTTCGCAAAATACGCCGTGGCTTTTCCCAGGATGTCGCGCTCCATCGTTACCCGCGCCAATTCTGCCCGTAAGCGGCTGTTCTCCATTTGCTCGGCAGTCACCTGAGGCTTGCCGCTGGCACCCTTCAAGGTCCCGGCTCGATGCTCCCTGACCCAGTTGCCTAACGTCTGTTCAACCACGCCCAGACTGCGAGCTACCGCTGCCTGACTCTGGCCCGACTCCACTAGCCGAACCGCCTCTTGCTTGAACTCCAGCGTGTAACGTCCCCGCGTTGCCTTCGTCATCTTCGCTACCCTTTCGCATTAGAACAGCTTGCTAAGGGATACGTTTTGCGCGGGCAAGGTCACAAATAACCAATCTGAGCAAGACAAGAAGAATGCGAAGTGCTGGGCCGCAGGTGATGCTGCTGCCGCAGATGATTACGCCGCCATGAGGACGCCGCCGAAAGCACGGAGTATTGTAGGGGGAGGAATTGTTGGCACGTTGTTCGGCGTTGCCACAAAGAGTAACCCAATAGGCTGGTTTGCAGGGGCCGCAATGGTCCTCAAGGACAACCTTGGGGGAGCCATTGTTGGCACGATTAAATGGGAGGGTGCCTATGAAGCGTGCGCTGTGGCCCCGTAGTACTGCGTCTGCACAACTGAGTTCTGGAGTGACCCCCAAAAGTGAGACATTTTAGAAGGACACAGTTTGCAGCGAATGGGGGGCTGCAAATGCGAAGGAAGAGGATTTACACGGAGGAATTCCGGCGCCTTTCGGTGGCGCGGATGCAGGGTTGCCACAACATTTCTGCTTTGGCCAAGGAACTGGATGTGCCGCGGCGATTGCTGTATCGGTGGCAGATGCGGATGCGAGGGCCCGGTTGCGCCTATCGCGGCTCGATCTTCGGGGCTTGAGGAAGAGAATCGGCTTTTGAAGCAGCTTCTGGCGGAGCGGACGCTGGAGGTGGATTTTTTCAAAGGTGCCTTGCAAAAGATAGCGGCTCGACGCCAGGGGGACGGCGGCACTGGCGAGACGGCATCTACGACCAAGTGCGGTCAATGATGTCGCTGCAAGGCGGTTTGACGTATCGAGCGGATGTGCGTGCTGGCGCGGGTAAGCCGGGCGGGATTTTATCGCTGGCTCACGGCCGAGGCGCCGGCGGAGGAAGAGATGGAAGTGCGCGCGGCGATTCACGAAGTGGCGCTGGAACATCGCGGCCGCTACGGCTATCGGCGGGTGAGCCGGGAGCTGCGCCGCCGCGGCCTGGTTGTGAATCACAAGCGTGTGGCGCGGCTGATGCGCGAAGACAACCTGCTTGCGGTCCAGCCACGGGCCTGGGTTCAGACCACCGACTCCGATCATGAACTGAAGGTCTATCTGAATCTGGCCGCGCGCATGCAATTAACCGGGATCAACCAGTTATGGGTAGCCGACATCACTTATATCCGGCTGCGGACCGAGTTCGTCTATCTGGCCGTGGTGCTGGACGCCTGGTCGCGCAAGGTGGTGGGCTGGGCGCTGGGGCGCAGCCTGGCGGCACAGCTGACGGTAGCCGCGCTTGAGCAGGCCATCGCGCAACGGAAGCCGCTGCCGGGCCTGGTGCATCACTCCGATCGCGGCAGCCAGTATGCCTGCCGGGAGTATGTGAACCTGCTTGCCAGCCAGGGCATGGTGCCCAGCATGAGCCGGCCCGCCAACCCTTATGACAACGCCAGTTGCGAGAGCTTCATGCGCACGCTCAAGCGGGAAGAGATCTACGCCAACACTTACCGCGATCTGGAAGACCTGCGCGCTCACATCGAGGAGTTCATCGAGCGCTATTACAATCGCATCCGGCTGCACTCGGCGCTTGGCTACCTTCCGCCGGAAGAGTTCGAACAGAACGCGGCCGGCACTGCATCCGGCCACGCGGGCAGTGGTGCGGCAGCAAGCATGAGTTTTTTCAGGCATGGGGAAATCTATCGATGGGATCAGAAACCAGGACAGGAGCGTGGGGAGCCGAATCGCTCCAACTCCCCGGCCCATCCTATCGATGAGTCTCCAACCGGCTATTCCTTGGCGGGTTGCTCTCCAGCAGAGCCCGACTCCGCTTCACCGGCTATCGACCATGCTCAAGGAGAAGCTACACCTTGAGAAGACAATCACACTGAACGGCAACTGTGTCTTCGGAAAAATGTCTCACTCAAGGGGTTCACCCCAGTTCCATCCTGGTCTCAGAATTGAGGTTTGGGATACCCATTTTCCGCAGAACGACTACAACATCACCCGGGCACAGTACCAGGCTGGGAGGATAAGTGCCAATGCGCGAATCTAGGCACCGGTTGAACCTGCCGTCTTGGGGGGAGGCATTGATGATGGTAGCTGCCCTAATATTGCCTTGGGCAGTAATTGGTGCCGTCTTTCGATCGAATGTAAAGCTTGGATTTTACATCGGGTTTTCTGCGGGAACAATTTGCCTGCTGACAGTCAAGCCCAAACGGATTAGTCCTTGGGCAATTATCGCGTTTTATGGTGCGGTTCTGCTTGTTCAAGCAATTTTCGGACCAGACTTTATACATTAAGGTTCTGTTGTTGCCCCAAATAACGGAGCACAACCTGACCTTGCCCGCGCAAAACGTATCCCTTAGCAAGCTGTTCTAATGCGAAAGGGTAGCGAAGATGACGAAGGCAACGCGGGGACGTTACACGCTGGAGTTCAAGCAAGAGGCGGTTCGGCTAGTGGAGTCGGGCCAGAGTCAGGCAGCGGTAGCTCGCAGTCTGGGCGTGGTTGAACAGACGTTAGGCAACTGGGTCAGGGAGCATCGAGCCGGGACCTTGAAGGGTGCCAGCGGCAAGCCTCAGGTGACTGCCGAGCAAATGGAGAACAGCCGCTTACGGGCAGAATTGGCGCGGGTAACGATGGAGCGCGACATCCTGGGAAAAGCCACGGCGTATTTTGCGAAGTGCCAGAAATGAAGTACGCCTTTATTCATCGCCACAAGCGAGTCTGGCCGATCTCGGTTCAGTGCCGGGTTCTGCTGGTGAGTGTCTCTGGCTACCATGAACATCTGGCGCGGCGGGTCCATATTGCTCAGCGTCGTCACCTCAGCGACGAAGCGCTTCTGGTTCACATCAGCGCCGTTTACGCGGAGAATCGCGGTGCGTATGGGTGGCCGCGGATCTGGCGTCAACTGCGGGCGCAGGGCATTCGCGTGGGTAAACTGCGGGTGCAACGGCTGATGCAGAAGCATGGCATTCAGGCGCGCGGCAAGCGAAAGTTCCGCGTTGCCACCACCGACAGCAAGCACGGTCTTCCGATTGCGCCCAATGTGCTTGATCGCAAGTTCACGGTGGCTGCGCCCAACCAGGCCTGGGTTGGCGATCTGACCTATATCGCGACCGAAGAAGGCTGGCTGTTTCTTGCGGTAGTGATCGATCTGTTCAGCCGCAAGGTGGTGGGCTGGTCGATGAGGCAGGACATGCAGCGCGACCTGGTGATCGATGCTCTGGAGATGGCGTGGTTCAAGCGCAATCCCGGCAAGCTGGCCGGATTGATTTTTCATAGCGATCGCGGCAGCCAATACGCCAGCGACGACTTCAGGGAGGTACTCAAAGAGCATGGCATTACGCCATCGATGAGCCGCAAGGGAAACTGCTGGGACAACGCCTGCTCGGAGACGTTGTTCGGCTCACTGAAGGTGGAACGGCTATACGGCCGGCGTTTTGAAACGATCCGGGAGGCCAAGGATGAAACCATCTCCTGGCTGCTCTGGTATAACCGAACCCGGATGCACTCGACGCTGAACTACGTCAGCCCGATGCAGTTCGAGCAAGACTGGACAGATGCTGCTGAGAAGATCGCCGCCTGAGAATACGCGGCGATCGAGGCAGGCCGTGGAAATGACGGTTTATGGAAAGCCCGGAAAACGATAACGCTGTTTTCCGCCCTTCCCACAAACCTTGGAAATCGATGAAACCGATTCCCACATTCCCACCGCCACGACGATGACGAGGATGAATTTAATCCTCAAAACACGGCCGGTTAAGAGATACGCATTCTGAGGGCAAGGTCAACCACCATACAACCGGGTGGGGCCATTTGATCCGCGATGGAAGCCAAACGGCGGTTATCCAAATCCCAACGCGCAGCAACAACAGTGCAGCCAGATCAAGACTGATATTCCCCTCATGGGCGCAGCCGCGTTCGTGTTCAATTTCGTAAATCCTCCAGTTGGAAAAGTGCTGGCATTTGTGACCGCAGGTTTAGGGGTGGATGCTGCACTCAGTGGGTGTTATCGATGAAGAACCTTAATCACAATTCGCAGAATGAGGCCATCGGTGAAGAGAAGTATCTTCAACTCCCAAGTCGACTCGCTTGGTGGTTGCTTGTTGCCTTCGTTGGTGTCGAGTTCTTTGCGCTCGAATTGATCGTGTTCGTGCGGCTCTTTAACGACAGAGGAACGATGCCTTTATCTTCCGTCTTACATTGGACAATAGCTGGGATTCTCGCTCCATTGATGATGTGCTTCATGGCGCTGAGGGCGTATCGCAGGGTCAAAAGAGTTGCATTGGAGATTGGCCCGGGAACCGAGGTTCTTGATGTGGCCGTACGTTGCGGATTGGAGTTGCTTGGTTTTGCATTCCTGGCAGTATTCTTGGCTATTCTGAGCTAAAATCGCCCCAAATAACGCTCAGCAACAAAACTCGCAACACTTCTGGCAAAAAACGGGCTGTCTGTCTGCGATTGGCGAGACGGCGATCGGCACGGCGGGGAGTGTAATTGAGGTCGGTGCGATAATTTATGTTGGACCGGCGTTGCGGGCGCAATAGGCGGTTTCGGGTGTATGTGATGGAGAACCGCAGTCTGGAGCGAGCAGATGTGTGCTGAAAAAGCCCGTAAGAAGTTTTCTAGAACAGCCGCTGCGCTGAATGCCACTGTTTTGAGCCTGATTTGCGTGGTATTTAGCATTTTTCTGATTTGCAGGCACTGGCACACGGTCACTGTCTACGCAATCTTGTTGATTTTTGCTCCATTTGGAGTGCATGTGTTTGCACAGTTCCGGCGGGCGAGGCGAGTTGCCGATTCTATCGAATCCGTCTCGACAGAGGGCGCAATGACGATATTTGATTTACTTTTTTGGGCGTCGCTCTCTAACTTGCTGCTGTTGATCTACATCGCGGTCCTGCTCAAGCATTTAGATGGTTTTCTCTGAGGGGTGTAATCGGCATGTTCGTTGGCGGGTGGCACCGACCTCGATGATCGTTCCAAATCGCGCTGAGGGTGCCCCCTGTACCTCGCTTTTGGGGATCGGGGATAGCGATAGGATGCAAGCGTCGGCCACAACTCGAATGCCGGATAAATCTACGACACTGCCCATCGCTTGTCTTTTCGGCACAGCGTCCGCGCATCCACCTCGTTCCACCGGCAAGGAGCGGGATGCCGAATCCGGCCTCGACTACTTCTATGCCCGCTATTACTCGTCGACCCTGGGCCGCTTCATGACCCCGGATTTCGATGACCTCGACGACGACGATCCCGAGCCTGTTCCGTATGCAGACCCGGATGACCCGCAAAGCCTCAACCTCTATGTCTATGTCGGCAACAATCCGAATATCTGGATTGATTTCAACGGACACGTAGGCGACGCTGGAAGCGACGATGTCACTGAGGAGATGTCGGGCGAGGCAGAAGAAGAAGCGGCGGCGGGAGCATCGGCCGGTAACGGGGAAGACGGTTATATGTTAGCCGCAGGATCAGGCAGTGACTATGCGCTCGGAGCTCCGTCCGACGGAACGGGTGCGAACGCTGTCCAAGGTGGTGCGCTTCCTCACCCTGTCGAAACCGTGACTGTGTCCGATGGTAGCTGCAGTACAGATCTCTGCAAACAAATCGCTTCGGATCTTTGGAAGCAACTCACGAATCCTACTGTTCCTGCTCTGCACCCCATGGTATATAGCAAGGCGCATGGTAAGGGCGAACGGAATCGGGCCGCAAAACCGAGCGGAACTGGCAATGAAGAAAAGATCAACAAAAAAGCGCGCTGGAATTCCAAGGGGAAGTATTGGTGGATGCCGGATGCCGACGGGAAAGAGAAGAGACTCCCTAACTATAAACCCTCAAAGGAACAGTTGGAGAAGGCGGGCTTGGTCGCCGCTGGAACTGCGGCCGGAGGCATAGCCTTATCAACTGTCTTAGAAACGGCTGGAGGCCTTATCCTTGCCTTCTAGCCCCATCCCGAACGTACTGCGAAGATAAGAGATAACCGTCGGAGGAAGGAGAACTACACATGGTGGGAGCCGCCGAATCGAAGAAGCAGCGTCTCGCGAGAGCGGATGAAATCTATTTGCGCGGAGACAGGCAGCAGGAAAAGGGCAATTTGAAGTCAGGCTTCAGATTGCTTCTTGCAGCAGCCAAGCTAGGCAATCCCGGGGCGCAACTAAATCTCGGATATACATACGACGTCGGGATAGGAGTCCGCCCAAACCGCACAGCGGCGATGTTCTGGTACAGGAAAGCGTATCTAGCTGAGCGCGGAAACGGATCAGCAGCCAATAATATCGGGACAATTTTCCGGGATGAACACAACTATCCAGAGGCCGTTCGGTGGTTTCGGCGCGCTGTCCTATACGGAGATGTAGATGCGAACCTGGAACTCGCAAAAATCTATCTTAGGAATCCGAGGCAGCAGGAAAAAGCTATTGCGTACCTCAAAGCCATCCTAAAAGCAACTCCTCCCATTGGTGTTGGCGAGGACACACAACGCGAGGCCCGGAAGCTGTTGAAGCGCATTGAAAACAAGAGATGAAGTCGTTTATGAAGCGGAATGTTCTGAATACCCAAACAAGAGCGGAAGATTTCTTCCGCGACGCTGAAATCAAAGAAGAGCGGGGCGAATTCCAGGGGGCTTTCAAAAGCCTGTTAGCTGCTGCGAAGTCAGGGGATATTCTGAGCCCGCTCAATCTCGGGAACTTCTACGCTGCGGGGAGAGGCGTCAAAAAGGACTTGCGTGAAGCTGCGCGTTGGTATAAGCGCGCTTACAATTATGGCCAATCCGCAGGGGCCCTTAACCTTGCGGTGGACCTAGAAAAGCAGGGGAACCAGCGCGGCGCCGTGGCTTGGCTCAAGAGGGCAGTGGTCATGAACGACGGCGATGCGCACTTGCGGCTTGCGAAGATTTATCTAAAGAGGCGGAATGGAAGGAAGAGAGCTGTCGATCTTTTGACCAAGGCGATTTCTTTTAGTCCCAGCAACATCAGCGACGAAACAAGGGAACAAGCAGAGAGACTGCTAAGGCGGCTCACGAGGGCCTCCAAGTAGACCCGCTCGGTGTGTACCGGCCAAGGCTGACGAAGGCGGCTGTAAGCACACAAAGGCTCACGGCGCGGGTTGGGCGTTTGCGGTGAGGCTTTCTCCGGCGCCTCGTTTGCAGCCTTCCCCAACCCCGGCACGCTGGCGGGCGGCGGCGGCAGCGCGCCGCTCTACAATTGGAGCATCTCAAGCTACGCGCCCAACGGCGACGTGCTGGGGATGACGGATGCGGTGATGGGGAGTTGGTCCTACAGCTACGACGACTTCAACCGGCTGAGCGGCGGGACAGCGAATTCCGGCCTGGGCCTGGGCTGGACCTACGACCGCTACGGCAACCGCTGGGCGCAGAACGCGAGTTGCAGCGGCAGCAATTGCACAGGCGTTACCGCGGCGCAGCCGCAGTTAACCTTCGGCAACAACCGGGCTTTCGCCTGGGTAAGATCCCCTTCATGGCAGCGACTAGCTTCATGCCGTCATCTGGCCCGCGTGTTGCATGTTGTGACTGACTATCGATATGCTATAGTCAGGTGGAACATGTACTATCAAGGCAGGTGAATGGGAACGCAACCAAGAAAAACGCGCGGGCTGTTTGAGCGTCCGCCCGGCTCCGGCATCTGGTGGATCAACTATTACGTCAATGGGAAACAGCACCGTGAGAAGGTCGGGCGCAAGTCCGATGCGATCGCGCTTTACCAGAAGCGAAAGGCCGATGCCCGGCGCGGGATAAAGCTCCCGGAACTGCAGCCGCAAAACGTAACAACTTTCGGGGAGTTGGCAAACGAAGCAGTGGCCTATGCCAAGACTCACCTGAAAACCTGGGCGGATTACGACTGGAAAGAGCGCGCTCTTCGGGAGCAGTTTGGTTCCCGTCCCGCCGCCGAGCTCACCCCACAGGAAATCGACCGGTTTCTAACAGAACACTGCAAGACGCCCGCTACCGCGAATCGATTTCGCGCATTCTTGTCGCTCTGCTACCGGCTCGGAATGGAGAATGGAAAGGTAGCTTCGAATCCTGCGCGGCTGGTTCGGATGCGCAGGGAGAACAATGCCCGCCTTCGTTATCTGAGCCGCGACGAATACAAGAAGGTCTCAGGCATCATCCTCCGCGACAATCCAGAACAGCACCCGGCCTTTGTGCTCAGCGTCTACACGGGAATGCGTTGGGGTGAGCAATTCTCCCTTACGTGGAATCAGATTGACTTGAGGCGACGGACCATTCGGCTGACGCAGACGAAGAATGGGTCAGCACGGAACGTCCCGCTTAACAGCACAGCCCTCGATGCTCTTAAGGCACAGCAGACAATCGTCCCCCACAAGCCGGCAGACCAGGTGTTCCCAGAGGCAGGGGACTACTGCCGGTTCTGGTTCGAGCCTGCCATCAAGCATGCCGGCATCACCGGATACACATGGCACTGTAACCGGCACACGTTCTGCTCGTGGCTGGCTATGGCTGGGGTCTCGCTCAAGGAGATTCAAACCTTGGCCGGCCACAAGACGATCACCATGGCTGCCCGCTATGCTCATCTATCCCCGGATGCCGCCGCATCTGCATCCGAGCGCATGGTGATGCCTCCGCCTGCATGAACCAACATGCACCAAAACAGGCACCAGACTGAACATGGCCATCTGGAGCAATCTCTTGGTCGTCGTATAACATGCTTGTAATGTGTTGATTGAATGGTGCGCCCGGAGAGATTCGAACTCCCGACCTACTGATTCGTAGTCAGTCGCTCTATCCAGCTGAGCTACGGGCGCACACATGCGAGCTTCAGGACGAAGCCGCTGAGTACCCTTTCAGATTACCAAGGTTGAAGCTATGGCGCAATGTACGCGTCAGGCGGTGGGAACCGCCGGGGCTGGCGCGGGAGCCAGAAGCTGCTGCACGTCTTCCTCGATTTCCAGCCCGGCAGCGCGCAAAAGCTTGGCGACTGCGGCGGCATTCAGACGCGTGGCGTCGAACTCGACGCGCACGGTGCGGCCCTGGCGGTCGAAGCTGAGTTGCCGGATGCCGTAGACGTCGCGCGCGCGGGCCAGCGCCATCGCCACCTGCTCGGTAGGCGGAGCGGCATAGCGGTACGTGATGTCCACCGTGATCATAGGTAGAGAATACCAGCAGGCGGGTTTGCGACGCTTGCACGGCCGGCGTGCGAGCAGGTTCTACAGCCCGTTCAAATAGCTGTCGATCTCGGAACTGGTCCAATCCTGGGGGCCGACGAACTTGCGGCGGATGACGCCGTTGCGGTCGATGACGTAGGTCTCGGGCCACATGTCGGTGTGATAGAGCTTGGCGGCGGATTCGTCCGGGTCGCGCACGGTGATCAGGTCCACGTGATTGCGCATAATGTAACGGGAGTAGGCTTCCGGGTTGTCGTCAACGCTGACGGCGAGAATTACCAGGCCGGGCTCTTCGTGGTGCAGGGCGAGCAGCGACGGCATCTCTTCGAGACAGGGCATGCACCACGTGGCCCAGAAGTTGAGCAGGACCACATGGCCGCGGTAGTTGGCGAGATGCACGGTTGTGGCGCCGTCGGAGACGGTGAAATCGGGAGCCACTTTGCCAAATTGCGCCGGATGCGCGCCGCGATTGCACGCTGCGAGAAAAGCGACGCACGCCAGCACCATCCAGGCAAGAAAACGAGGGAACCGCACATCCTTATAATACGGAGCAAAAGGGCAGGAAGAAAACGGTGAGGCACGATGGCGAAGGATAAGGCCGGAAAAACCGAAGCAGGGAGCTGGAAGCCGGTGTTGGGTCTCGCCGATCCGGCAGAGCCTGCCGCTCCGCCTGCGGATTGGCGCGAATGGGCGGCCAAGACCGTTCCGGGGACAGTTTTCGATCAGCCTGAGCCTGAGCAGCTCAGCGAGCTGACCGTCATCATTCCGGCGCGCAACGAGGAGGACTGCCTGCGCGCGTGCCTCGAATCACTGGCCAACCAATCGGAATACATTTTTGCACTCGGCAAAGACTGGGAGCTGATTGTGGTGGACGACCGCTCCACCGACCAGACTGCGGAGATTGCACGAAGCGTCGCCGGTGTGACCGTGATGGAAGCGCAGAAGCTCGAGCCGGGCCAATTGGGACGGGAATGGACGGGGAAAGCCAATGCGATTTGGACGGCGGCGCGCAAGGCGCGCGGGCGCTGGCTGCTGTTTACCGATGCGGACACGATTCATGAGCCGGGCAGCCTGCGCCACGCCATGCACGAGGCGGAGAGGCACAAGGTGGGCATGTTGAGTTACTCGCCGCGGCAGATTGTGACCGGCTTCGCGCAGCGCTCGCTCATGCCACTGGTGTTCTGCGAATTGGCGCTGGCTTATCCGCCGGCCAAGGTCTCCGATCCGGCGCAGCGCATCGCCGCCGCCAACGGGCAATTTCTGCTGGTCGAGCGGGAGGCGTACCGCAAGCTCGGTGGCCACCCCAGCGTCGCCGATAAGGTGCTTGAGGACGTAGAGCTGGCAGTGCTGGCCAAGCGGCGTCGTGTAGGCCTGCGCTTTCGCTATGGGGATGATATCGTCGCCACGCGCATGTACCGCAACACCGCTGCAATGGTCGAGGGCTGGACTAAAAACCTGAAACTGCTCTTCAACAATGCGCTCATGCTGGCCGTCTTCCGCGCCATCGATTTTTTACTTCTCTTCGGGCTGCCGATTCTGGCTTACGAGCTGTGGAATGCTCGCTTCGGTCCGCATGGTTTGCAGTGGCTGGGCGCGGGATGGGTTCTCGCGCTCTTATGGCTGCGCACGCTTTTTCGCTTTTACATGCGTGTCGCCAAGTCGAACTTTCCGTTTTTCGATTGCGCCATTTCGCCGCTGGGCCTGCCGCTGTTTGTGGTCCTGCTCTATCGCAGTTGGTTCCAGCACCGGATTCTGAAGCGCGTAAGCTGGAAGGGGCGGGAATACAGAGGCTAGAGACTGCGAAATAGGGGTAAACTGAAATGCAACTTTCGCATTGAAAGGGATATCACCGTGAAACGCGCATTTGCTGTGCTCGCAATTATGGTGGCTCTTGTTGATGTATCCTGCTTAGGCCAAAACAGTGGGTGGAGTTATAGCGTTGACAAGGACGTGATGGAAAACAAGAACACAGAGTTTGCAATGACGGACGGCGACAAAACAACTCTAGTCGTCCGCTGTAAAACTCGATGTGAAGTGTACCTGAAGTTGAATTCCACGATATTTGCTGATCAAACTTCTGTCCGCGTAAAGTTTAATTCTTCGGCACCTAAACGTTTTTCCGTTTCCAGAGGCGATGGTTCAGACTCTCTATTCTTTAATCAGCCTCTAGAGTTCCTTCGTGCCGTTCGGGACAATGGGGGATATGTTTATATCGAATACTCCCCTTACGAACGGATACCTGAAACCGATAAGTTGGGTGTGTGGAACTTGCCGCCAACAATTCTGGCGAGGCTGAGCGGCAAGTAGACATCAGATTGTGGTCTATAGGCCGATTCTTTGATCAGCCGCAAAATGGCGAGCGATTCCATGAAACCTTTACCGGACTGTGGAATCTCTCAGATAGGGAATTGACATGATCTTTTTGACGCGGCGGGCCGTGTTTGCCGCAGCGCACTATTACTGGAACGAGGCTTGGCCGGCGGAAAAGAACCAGCAGGTTTTCGGCCGCTGTGCCAATCGCAATGGGCACGGGCACAATTACACGCTGGAGGTGACGGTAGCCGGCGAACCCGATCCCGTAACCGGATTCGTCGTCGATCTGAAGTGGCTCAAGGGCGTGATCGAAAGCGAGGTTCTTGCCGCATACGACCACAGGCACCTGAATCTCGAAGTGCCGGAGTTCAAGAACGCGATTCCGACGACGGAAAATATCGCCGTTGCGGCGTGGCAGCGGCTGGAGCCGGCGATCGAGAACGCAGGCGGCGCAACACTGAGCCGGATTCGCGTCTACGAGACGCCAGAGATTTTCGCGGAGTACAGAGGTGAGGCGTGAAAGCGTACTTTGGCCGCCGCTATGTGGTCAGCGCCAGTCATCGGCTGCACGCGGAGGAGCTGAGCGCCGAAGAAAACCGTGCGGCTTATGGAAAGTGCAACAACCCGCATGGGCACGGCCACAATTATGTGGTTGAGGTGCTGGTGAGCGGCGCGGTGAATGGTGAGACGGGAATGGTGGTGGACCTGGTGGCGCTGGATGGGGCAGTGCGTGAGCGGATTCTGGGTCGCTTCGACCATGCCAACCTGAATTTGGATTCACTGTTTAAGGATCGCGTGCCCACGACGGAGAATTTTTCGCAGGCGATCTTCTCTCTATTGCGCGATGCGCTGCCGAATGTCGAACTCGAGCATGTGCGCGTGGAAGAGACAGAAAACAATTTCTTTGAATGTTCGGCGGGAGGATAGAGACGATGGCGCAGCCAATCGTTGTGAGCAAAGGGACGCGCAGGGCAGTGAGCACGGAGAGCGAAAGCCTGAGCGCTTTCAGCACGCAGGAGATGTACCGCGAGATTCTCTCACGCCTGGGCGAAGATCCTGAGCGCGACGGCCTGCGCGCGACCCCGGAGCGCGTCGAGAAGGCGATGGCTTATCTGACCAAGGGCTACGATCAGGATCCCAGCCAGATCCTGCGCGGCGCGCTCTTCGATGTCGATTACGACGAAATGGTGATCGTCAAGGATATCGAAATGTTCTCGCTGTGCGAACACCACATGCTGCCCTTCTTCGGCAAAGTGCATGTGGCCTACATTCCCAAGGGCAAGGTGATCGGTTTGAGCAAAATTCCCCGGCTCGTCGAGGTCTTCGCGCGCCGGCTGCAGGTGCAGGAGCGGCTGACACGGCAGATTGCCGATGCGATTCAGGAAGCGATTGAGCCGCAGGGCGTGGGCGTGGTCATCGAGGCGCGGCATCTGTGCATGATGATGCGCGGCATCGAGAAGCAGCACTCCTCTACCGTCACCAGCTCCATGCAGGGATGCTTCCGGCAAAAAGAAACACGCGCCGAGTTCCTCTCACTGGTGCGCCAGCCGGGCACGGGCTCAATCTAAGCCGGCCAACGACAGTGTGTCTCAAACGTATCTGGCCACGGGCATGGCCAGATACTTCCCACTCAGCCCATTCGCCGCTGCGAGCGCGCGATTGAATCTCCTCCTGGCGGTTTGCTCGATGCGGTCGACGAGCGGCTTGTCCTGCTCGAGATTCAGAATCGCGTGCGCAATCTCTGCCAGTTGCTGCCAATCGTGCCAGTCGCCGATGCGGCGTTGGACGTCGCCGAGCGCCGCGACCAGATCGGCATCCGCATTCTCGTCCAGTTGCAGCGTGTAACGCAGATGCTTCAACCTCAACCGGAATTCGTGCAGATTCTCCGCGTCGAAATGCTTCCAGTTCTCAAGCTCGCGCACCACATGCATCGCAGCACCGCGGATATTTTCCTGGTTTTGGTTCGGGTCAGTGCTGAAACGGTTTGACTTCTCACGCTTCAGCGCCGCTGAGACGAGCTTCGAGTACTCTTTGAGTTCCTTGAGAACCGCGTGATGCCTGTGGTGGAGCACGCGCGCGAGTTCCACGGCATGGTTCTGCCGGGCCGTTTCAAGATGGTCAAGCAGGCGGGCGAGCGACTCGTCCGCGCAATACCGTCGCAGCTTGCGCGCTAGACTTATGAGCACGTCCATATCGCGCACGCCGCCAGCCGCTTTGCGCACCGGTTCGATGGCTTGGAGAAGATGCCGCGCCTTCTTTGGAGAGTCGAATACGGCGGCGACGGCTTCTACCCGCCGCGAAGCCGTGCGCAACTTGTGCACTCTGCGGGGCGCAGGATCGGCGGGCAAGCTTTCGAGCGACTTGCCGAGCTCGCGCAAAGCCTTCCGCACGCGTTCCAGTTCGCTGGGCATCCGTCTTTAGCTTTGTTTGCGGCCCGTCAAGTTGGCAAGGGCAAGTGCACGAAACTAAAGTGAGGATGTGAACGGTCTTCTTGTGATTGATAAGCCGGGCGGCATGACCAGCCACGACGTGGTGAACCGGCTGCGCAAAATTACCGGGGAGCGCTCGATCGGTCATTTGGGTACGCTCGACCCTATGGCCACGGGCGTGCTTCCACTGCTGATGGGGAAGTACACGCGGCTGGCGCAGTTTTTTTCCGCCGCTGAGAAGAATTATTCGGGTGCGATCCGCTTCGGTTTCGCTACAGACACCTACGACGCCGACGGTGAACCCGCCGGGCCTGATCGCTGGCCGGAGGCGGCCCAGTCCGTCACGCTGGAACGGGTGCGCGCCGCTGCCGTGCGATTCTATGGCGAGATGGAGCAGATGCCGCCGCAGTTTTCCGCCAAAAAGATCGATGGCCAGCCGGCCTATAAGCTGGCGCGAGAGGGCAAACCGGTGGCGCTGAAACCGGCAAAGATCTGCATCCATACGTTTGAGATTGTGGCCCTCGAAGGCGCGGAGGCGAGCTTCACCATCGGCATCAGCTCCGGCGGGTATGTGCGCTCGGTGGCGCACGAACTCGGACTGGACCTGGGCTGCGGCGCGCATCTGAGCCGCTTGCGGCGGACGCGGGCCGGCACGTTCACGCTCGATGACGCGCACACGCTCGAAGAGCTGGAGGTGCTGGCTGGCAAAGCTGGCGCGCTTGAGGCTAATTGCGTGCATCCGCGCGCCCTGCTGCCGGAAATGCCCTCTGTTACCGCCGACGCCACGGCGCTTGGCCGGTTGCGCAATGGCGCGCAGGCCAATCTGCCGGAGTTTTCCACTGCGCCCCTGGTCAAAGTATTCGCCGGGCCGCGGGAACTGGCCGGAATCGCGAAACGCGTGGCAGGAACGCTCTTTCAGCCGGTGCTGGTGATGGGGTAAGAGCGGGAGTAGCCAGTAGCCAATAGGGAGTAGGAGAGTTGACTACTGCTGCTGATTTCTACTCCCTACTGGCTACTCCCTATTCCCTGATTTCCCAGTTTTCCTCGCCCGCGCCTGGCCCGGCACCGCTTAGACTGGTAATCGTCAAGGAGCAGACCGCCATGCCCTATCCCACGAACTTCCGCTATACACGCGAGCACGAATGGATCTCGGTCGAGGGCGACACCGGCTCGATCGGCATCACGGATTACGCGCAGAACTCGCTGGGCGACATTGTCTACGTGGACACGCCCGATGTAGGCGCCGCAGTGATGGCCAAAGCCACCTTCGGCTCGGTTGAAAGCGTGAAGGCCGTCAGCGATCTTTACTCGCCCGTGAGCGGCGCCGTGATTGCGGTGAACGAAGAACTGAAGACCCTGCCGGACAAGCTCAACGTTGATCCGCACGGCACGTGGATCATCAAAGTGGAGTTGGCCGATAAGGCCGAGTTGGCAAGCCTGCTCGACGCGGCAGCCTACGAGGCATTCATCGCGGAGGAAACGAAGTAGCGGCTGCAAGATGCGATATCTTCCAAAGTCCGACGAAGAACGCCGCCAGATGCTGGCCGAGATCGGCGCGGCGTCGATTGACGATTTATTCGCGAGCATTCCGGCAGAGTACCGGCTCACCCGCGATCTTGACGTGCCGCGCCAGCAGGCGGAGAGCGAGATCGTCCAGTACTTCCGCGCCGCAGCCGACAAGAATGAGACCGGGTTTGTGAGCTTCCTCGGCGCGGGCGCATACCGCCATTACCGGCCGGTAATTATCGATGCGCTGGTGCAGCGCGGCGAGTTCCTCACCAGCTACACGCCCTACCAGGCCGAGATTACGCAGGGCACGTTGCAGGCGATCTTCGAATTCCAGACCATGATCGCCGAGCTGACGGGCATGGACGTTGCCAACGCCAGCATGTATGACGGGTCGACGGGCGCGGCAGAAGCGGTGATGATGGCGGTGCGCGTGACGGGCCGTCATAAGGCCGTGGTCGCTTCCACTGTGCATCCTGAGTACCGCGAGGTGCTGGGCACTTATGCGCTCCACCAGGAGCTTCCGGCCGCGATCGTTGGCTACGACGCGAAAACCGGACGCGTCAACCTCGATGCGCTGGACGCCGCGGTTTCCGCAGAAACCGCGGCTGTACTGGTGCAGAGCCCGAACTTCTTCGGAGTCGTCGAAGACATTCCTGCGATTGCCGAGATCGCGCACAAAAAAGGCGCGCTTCTGATCGTCTCGATTTCTGAGGCGGTCTCGCTCGGCATCGTGCGGCCACCCATCGAAGCCGATATCGTTGCCATGGAGGCGCAGTCCTTCGGCGTGGCGCTCAGTTACGGCGGCCCGTTCTGCGGCGTCATTGCGGCTAAAGAGCAATATGTCCGGCAGATGCCCGGCCGGCTCGTGGGGCAAACCGTTGATCGAGCAGGCAACCGCGGATTTGTGCTGACGCTGGCCACGCGCGAGCAGCACATCCGCCGAGAGAAGGCCACCTCGAACATCTGCACGAATCAAGCGTTGGTAGCGCTGATGGCGACGATTTTCATGGCGGTGTACGGCAAAGAAGGCATGAAGGAGCTTGCCGGACACAACCTGGCCAAGGCCGATTACGCAGCCAAGACGCTCGCCAACGTTCCCGGTGCAAAGCTGCGCTTCAACGGCGCGCCGCGTTTCCACGAGTTCGTGCTCGATACTACGGAAGCTCCCGCGCAATGGACTCCTCGCCTGCTCGAAAACAAAATCGTTGGCGGCATCGAGTTGAGCCGCTGGTATCCGGAGCTCAAGAACTGCACGCTCTGGTGCGCAACAGAAGTGGTGACGCGCGAGCAGATCGACGTGGCGGCGAAGGTGCTGGCGGGTGTTGAGGTGGAGGCGTAACTTGGCCGGATAGACCCGGAGGGGCATCGAATGTTTGGCAAGAGAGAACCGCCGGCATCTGAAGAACACTTCCGGAAGTGGACGCAAACGCGCAGTCGTGGAGAAGTGCGCTTTGTGCTGACGAGAGTTTTTATCGCTGCTGGTTGCGGGATACTTGGCCTCCTGGTAGGTCGCATTTGGGAACACAAACACCTTGACGGCCTGTTCAACCATGTTCTCGGCGAAAGCATTGTATGGCTTCTTGCGGGCTACTTTGAGGGAGTGAGGGAATGGGGATCGAATGAAAAGCGCTATCAACGAGAGATGATGCAATTCTCGTCTTCTAATTACGAGACGCCGGCGCAAACCCTCAAACAACTGCAACGAGGTATTGAGAATGGCAGATAATCCCCATAGCCCCGACCCACGCACATTGGGAAAAGTCCGTTTGCATCCCACGCAGAACGAGGCTTTGCTCTTTGAGAAGTCGTCGCCGGGGAAGCGGGCTTACAAATTGCCGCCGCTCGATGTGCCCCAAGTGAATGCTGACGCGCTCCTTGGGGCCGCTGTGCGCAAGGATCGCGCAGAGTTGCCCGAGCTTTCCGAAATCGAGCTGATCCGCCACTTCACGCGGCTCTCGACTTGGAACTACGCGATCGATCTCGGCATGTATCCGCTGGGCTCTTGCACCATGAAGTACAACCCGCGCGTGAACGAGTTTGTCGCGCGCATCGAGGGACTGGCCGATGCCCATCCCTACCGGCCCGACGCGCTGGCGCAGGGTATTTTGGAGATTTTGGACCTGCTGCAGCGGTGCCTGTTAGAAATCACCGGCATGGACGCGATCACGCTGCAGCCGGCGGCCGGCGCGCACGGCGAGTTCACGGGAATCCTGCTCACGCGTGCGTGGCATGAATCGCAGGGCAATGCCGCGCAAAAAAATCCTCATTCCCGACTCGGCGCACGGAACGAATCCCGCCACTGCGGCCTTCAGCGGCTACGTGGTCGAAAACATTAAATCGAATGCGCAGGGCGGCATCGATCTTGACGTTCTGGCCAGCCGCGTGGACGCAGACACCGCGGCGCTGATGCTCACCAACCCCTCGACTCTCGGCGTCTTCGAGAGCGAGATTCACAAGATCGCTGATATTCTGCACGCGAAAGGCGCGCTGCTCTACATGGACGGCGCGAACATGAACGCGCTGGTGGGCAAGGTGCGGCCCGGCGACTTCGGCGTGGACGTGATGCACCTGAACTTGCACAAAACGTTTTCGACGCCGCACGGCGGCGGAGGGCCGGGATCGGGGCCGGTGGCGTGCAAGAAGTTTCTCGAGCCATTCCTGCCAATCCCAATTCTCGTCCGAAGCCAGACCCGTGCGGAGCACTGCGCGGATGCGGGAGATTGGGAAGACGCGAACGCTGAGCCCACAGCGGACGGTTGCCCGCCATTGTTCCGCGCGCCGTTTTTCGAGTCGCCTACAGCCGCACGCGCCGGCGCCCGCGAGACCCCGCAAATGTATTTTCCATTTGCCGGCCCGCTGCGCTGGGAGTACAACCGCCCGCAGTCGATCGGCCGCGTGCGCGCGTTCTACGGCAACACAGGCATGTTCATTCGCGCGCTTGCCTACATTCTCGCCAACGGCCCCGACGGCCTGCGCCAGACCACCGAAGATGCGGTGCTGAACGCAAACTATATCCGCAAAAAACTCGAAGACCTGTATGAGCTGCCGTACAAAACGCCGTCCATGCATGAAGTCGTCTTCAGCGATAGGCGGCAGGCGGCAAAGGGCGTCAAGACCGGCGACATCGCCAAGCGCCTCATCGATTACGGCTTCCATCCCTACACGGTCAGCTTCCCGCTGATCGTGCCCGGCGCGCTGATGATCGAGCCGACGGAGAGCGAGTCGCGCGAGGAGCTGGATTTGTTTGTCGATGCCATGCGCGCGATTGCGCGCGAAGCCGAGGAGAATCCGGAGCTCGTGAAGACCGCGCCGCACTCCACGCGCATCTCGCGGCTGGACGAGGTGCAGGCCGCTCGCAAGCCGATTCTGCGATGGAAGAAGCAGGAAGTAGGGAATAGCCAGTAGGGAGTAGGATGTCGAACTATCGCGGGCGGCTTGCGCCTTCGCCTACAGGGTATCTGCATGTGGGCCATGCGCGCACCTTTTTGAAGGCATTTGAGCGGGCGCGAAATGCCGGCGGGACGCTGGTGATGCGCATGGAGGATCTCGACGCCGAGCGCAGCCGCACGGAATTTGCCGAAGCCGCGATGGAAGATCTGCGCTGGCTGGGAATTCGCTGGCAGGAGGGTCCAGACGTTGGCGGTCCCTATGGGCCTTATGTGCAGAGCGAGCGCGGCGCTTTGTACGCGGCGGCGTGGCGCAAGCTGCTCGATCGCGGCTGTCTCTATGCGTGCCGCTGTTCGCGCAAGGACATAGAGTCCGCCCTCGCCGCTCCGCATGAGCAAGCGGGCAAGGGCGGCAATGATATCGACCCCCTCGACGATGAGCCCATTTATCCAGGCACCTGCCGCCCTACGCTGGGCCAATCGTCGCAACCGCACGCGGAGATCGACTCCTCCGAAGGCATCAACTGGCGCTTCCGCGTGCCGGACGGCGAAGCAATCGAGTTCATCGACGGCAATCTCGGGCCGCAGCGGTTTGTCGCCGGCAAGGACTTTGGCGATTTTATTGTGTGGCGTCGGGACGGCAGTCCGAGCTATCAGCTTGCCTGTGTAGTGGATGATGCGGCCATGCGTATTACGGAAGTCGTCCGTGGGGAAGACCTGCTCAAATCCACCGCGCGGCAGATTCTGCTCAACCGGGCACTGGGATTTGTAGATCCCGCGTGGTACCACTGCCGGTTAGTGGCGGATCACAAAGGTCAACGCCTGGCCAAGCGCCACGACGCCTTGAGCATACGCGTCCTGCGCGAGCGCGGGCTCACGCCTGAGAATATCCTGGCTGCGGAGCTGCACGCGGAGATCTGAAACGGGTCAGCCCGAAGGCAGGCCCCAAAGCTGCACCGCATGGCCGCAATGCTTTACCATCGTTGACGACAGCAACTCAACTCCGGCCCGCGCACGGAAATCGAGAGCCGATTGAGTTTGCCATCGATGAGGAGCCGAACGACCGTTTTGAACCCTCTTCGCAATGCCCCCAATCTGCTTACGCTCATCCGCATCTGCCTCGCGCCCTTTCTGGTGGCGGCAATCCTCGAAGGGCACTTCCTGCTGAGCTTCTGGTTGTTTCTCGTGGCGGGATTGACCGATGCACTGGATGGCGCTTTGGCGCGCCTGCTTAAGCAGCGCTCCATGCTCGGCCAATATCTCGACCCCGTTGCCGACAAGCTGCTGCTGAGCACTTTGTTTCTGGTCCTGATGTACAAAGGCTTGATGCCGACCACCGTGACGGTCTTGGTCTTTGGCCGGGATGTAGGCATTCTGCTGGTTTCTGCGCTGCTCTATGCCGCCATCGGGCGGCGCGAGTTCCAGCCCAGCCTCTGGGGCAAGGCCAATACCCTGGCACAGATTTCGGCGGTGGCAACGGTGCTGTTGCGTCAAGTCACCCCGGAATGGCAGTGGGTCGTGCTCACGCGCCAAGTGGCTCTCGATGCCACGATAGCCCTTACCATCATCTCTGGGCTGCACTACGCGTGGGCAGTTTCGCGCCGCAGCGGTGTGCCTGCGACAAACGGCGCCACCGGCAAATAAGCCGTCAGCCTCGCTCGCCAGTTGTGCGAATACCGCACCACTGGCTTTCTATGAGCCGTCCTTAGGATCCTCGACACCGGCGGTGTCTTCAATCTCCATATCGCGAAACTCTTCGGAATCGAAGATTTCGCCACAATTCAGGCACTCGACAAACTCAGTGTCTTCGTGCCGGGAAACGATCCGAACCTTGGGATGTCTGCAGGCGGTTGCCATCGTTCTCGGGGGTTGATTAAACCTTTGCGCTCCGGCTTGCGTGCGCCCGGTCCTGGGTTCGCCGCTCCGCATCCTCGCGAAAACCGTCGAACCGCCACCCACGCCTTAAGGCTGCTTTATAGAACCTCAGGCATGGTGCGTGGACGCGGGGCAAAGTCAATCCGGAGTGCAACAGGTGCTCTTTCCGCCAGATTGTAGCGTTCTTTTTGGCGATTGCAACCCATTTTTGATGAAACCTGTAACCGGAAGTTTGGCCTCTTCCCGGTACAGGACGGCGCACGCCTTCGCTTGAAGCTCAGTCAAAAGCGGACGTATACTAAAAGCGGACTGTTCCAGTCGCATATTTCCATGCTGAAGCTCACCAAAAAGGCGGATTACGGGCTGATGGCGCTCAAGTATCTGGCCGAGCACCCGGAAACCCCTGCCTTAAGCGCGAAGGATGTGGCCGACGCATATGGCATTCCGGCGCAGTTGTTGGCCAAGATCCTGCAGCGCCTCACCAAGACGGGACTGCTGCGCTCGCACGCGGGCATGAATGGCGGTTACGAGCTGGCCCGTGATCCCCGGCGAGATTTCGGCCTTCGAAGTGATCCACGCCATCGATGGGCCGCTGTTTATCACGTCCTGCTTCAAGGGAGCGAAATCGTGCGACCTCACGCCGAGCTGCACCATCAAGGAGCCGCTGGCGCGCGTGAACGAGACCATCACCGGGGTGCTCAAGAGCATCAGCATCTACGACCTTGCGGAGCGGGAACCAGCCGCTGGCAAACCGCGCGATGGGCATGGCCTGGTGACGCTGACGTTGTAGGAGCCAGCCCGAAACCGCTGCATCGGCGGCGGACGCTACGGAATCAAACCAACGAGGGCTATGGATCAGATTGTCAGTATCGGGTCAAATCAAAGCGCACCGGCGACGGCAGCGGCGCCTGCCGAAGGCCTCCAGGTCACTGCCAGTGCAATCGCCCGCACTCGCGCGATTCTTGCCAAAGAAGGCATCTCTGCAGAAGTAGGCGGCTTGCGCCTGGGCGTGAAGGGCGGCGGTTGCTCGGGGCTCTCCTACGCCATCGCATTCGACGCCCAACCCCGCGAGCGCGACCACATCTTCATCTTTGACGGCGTGCGCGTCTTCATCGATCCCAAGAGCTTCGTCTACCTGAACGGCATGACGCTGGACTACGAAGAGACGCTGATGCGCCAGGGGTTCCTCTTCCTCAATCCGAACTCCGCGCGTTCCTGCGGCTGCGGAACGTCGTTCTCCGTGTAGCGCAGCCTGCCCGCTACTTTCCTGTCTTCAGCGCCTTTTCAATTCCGGCTTCCGCCAGCGGCGTCATCACCGCGAAACCGGCCGGCAGTGGATGCACGCCATCCTTACTGAGTCTTGCGGGCAGGCCGCCGCGATTGTTTTTCATGGCGGAGTAATAGTCCACGTACACGTAGCCGTGCCTTGCAGCGAAGTTCTTGAGCCACGCATTCACCTGCGCGATCTTCGGCGCGGGATCGTGGCCCGGCGCCCACCAGTAATCGAGGGCCGGGAGGATTGAGCACAAAACCACGCGAATTCCATTCGCCCGGGCCAGTTCGGCCATCGAGGCCAGATTGCCCTCCGTCTGTTCGATCGTCATCGGTCCGGTGTTGCCGGCAAAGTCATTCGTGCCGGCGAGAATCACGACGGCCTTTGGGTGCAAATCGATCACGTCCTGGCGGAAGCGCACCAGCATCTGAGGAGTGGTTTGGCCGCTGATGCCGCGGTTCACATAAGCCTTGCGGGGAAACGACTGATCGAGCTTCCAAGCCTCGGTAATCGAATCGCCCATGAAGACCACGCGGTTCTTGCCGGGTTTTGGAGCGCCCAGTATCGCGTCGGCGTCCCTGAAATGATTGAGCCCGCCAAAGTCCACCAGCAGTTGCTTATCGTGCTCCACCCAGTAGGAATTGTTGGGATGACCCGAGGGCAACAGTGCCGGAGCGACTGGTGCAACGGGAGCTGTTTGTGTGTGGGCCGGTGCTGCGGGAGTTGTTTGGCTAGCGGGACCTTGTGCCGCGGGAGTTGTTTGCGCTGCGGGGTGAGACGCGGTCTGCTGTGCGTTGAGAGAAGTCGCAGCTAAAAGCCCTGTCACCAATGCGGTGGTCCATGTGGTATTGCGAAAGCTTTTTCGATTCACTTCAGATCTCCCTTCCGAACGGAACTGAACAGCGGCAATTCGCGGCATTCCCGCGCATTACGATTGTAGGCAGAATCATGCCGAGGTCAAGCACTTGCGGAGCCGCGAACCCGGTTGGCAGGGGCCGCGATAAAATTCAATCATGCCCACCGCAGCCATGTCTCCTGACGTTTTGGCAAAGTACGAGCCGGTGATCGGCCTTGAAGTGCACGTGCAGCTGCTCACGGCGACCAAAATATTTTGTGGTTGCGCCAACCGCTTTGGCGCGGAGCCGAATACGAATATCTGTCCCGCGTGCATTGGGCTGCCGGGAGCGTTGCCGGTGACGAACGAGAAGGCAATCGAGTTCGCCGCGCTGGCTTCGCTGGCGATCAACTGCCAGGTACGCGAGCGGTCGATCTTCGCGCGCAAGAATTATTTTTATCCCGACCTGCCCAAGGGCTACCAGATTTCGCAGTACGACAAGCCGATCGCCGAGCATGGCTGGATCGAGGTGCCGGCGGCTGACGGCGGGAAGAAGCGCATCGGAATCACGCGGCTGCACATGGAAGAGGACGCAGGCAAGAGTTTGCACGACGGCTTCTCCGACTCCGCCACCCGCACCTATCTCGACCTGAACCGCTGCGGCACGCCGCTGGCCGAGATTGTGAGCGAGCCGGATATTCGCACCCCCGACGAGGCCTTCGAGTACCTCACGCGGCTCAGAGAAATTCTGCTCTACGCCGGCGTCTCCGATTGCAACATGGAGGAGGGGTCGCTGCGTTGTGACGCCAATGTAAGCGTGAGGCCGAAAGGCCAGGCAAAATTCGGGACGAAGGTTGAAGTCAAGAACGTCAACAGCTTCAAGTTTGTCCGCGCGGCCCTGGAGTACGAAATCGAGCGCCAGATCGAGGTGGTCGAGTCAGGCGGACGCGTGCTCCAGGAGACGCGGCTGTGGGACGCGAACGAGGGACGTACCTACTCCATGCGCTCGAAGGAGCAGGCGCACGATTATCGATATTTTCCCGAGCCGGATCTGCCCCCAGTGGTCGTTTCCGCCGAATTTTTGTCCGAGACCAGGAAAAAACTCCCGGAGCTGCCCGAAGCCCGGCGCGCGCGCATGATTGCCGAGTATGAGCTTTCTACACAGGATGCGCATACGCTTACCGCCTCGCGCGAGTTCGCCGATCGCTTTGAGGCGGCGGCGAAGACGGCGCGCAATGCTCGCCGCGTAGCTGCGGTGCTGCTGAACGAAGTCGGGGGACGGCTGAAGGCACTCGGCCTTGAGCAGGAGCAGTCGCCGGTGTCGATGGCGGGCATTGTGCTTGCCGCCGATCTGCTCGATGAAGGCAAGATCAGCTCCAAGCAGATGAAGCAGCTTTTCGACGTGTGCTTCGAGAAGGGCGAGGATTTTGCCGCAGTCTACGAGCGCGAAAAGCCGCAGCAGATCACCGATTCGGCAGCGATCGAAATGCTGATTGACGAAGCGATTGCGGCAAATCCCAAGCAGGTGGAGCAGTATCGCGCAGGCAAAAAGACGATGGCAGGGTTTTTTGTCGGTCAGGTGATGCGGGCATCGAAAGGCCAGGCGAATCCGGCGCTGCTGAATGAACTGGTAACGAAAAAGCTGGAAGGGTGAAGGGTAGCACCGGTCTCTTGACCGGGTCGCCGCGGCGACTGCTGGCCTCCCGGTCCGCACATACGTCTCTCTATTTCAGCTTCAGATCGCTGATAAAATCCTTGCGGTCGTCCCATGAGCTGACGGTCTTTGTTGCGCTTTTCTTCCCGTCTTTCTCGGCCCACAGATCGAAGTCAACGCTCATATCCACCTGCGCAAAATGATAGTGGCCCTTGTCGGTAGAGATGTAGCTGCGAATCGCTTTGGTTCTTTCGTTCTTGAGGAAGACCGTGGCGCCCACCACCGGCTGTTCGCTGCCGTCGAGAACAGCTCCGGACACCGTGCGCTGGCCAAAGTTCTGACCCCAAGCGGCTGGCGCAAGAAACGTGCGCCCCGGCCCTGCGGGAATCGCGCCCAACACCCAAAGACAGCACGCTATTGAAGCCAGCCAACTTGCTCGGCGCATTCTCACTCCTCTTCGTCCTCTTCGACTAGGTCGTCTTCCTCGTCGAGGCCTTCTTCCACGCGTGCCAGCTCCAGCGGTTCCACGCCTACGACCTCGAACTCGGTGCCGCACTCCTCGCAGGCGACAACGTCGCCTTCTTCTACTTCGTCGATTTCAACATTCAGATCATTTTCGCATTCAGGGCAGCTGGGCATCGCAGCGTCCTCGCTTTCCTATCCAATTCACATTTCAAGATGATGGCGTTTTCTTTGGCCAAGGCTAGTTTTAGTGAGAACACGGCCTCTGGTCAAGAGGCACGCGGGAGTCTTTCTATTTGCAATTCTACTTGTGCAAAACCGGCAGAGCGGCTCATTTCCGATTCGACCCTTTCTTGCTGGAGATCGTCGCCAGCATAGATTTGTTGGCTTCCAATTGTGGCCCCGACAAATTCTGCCAGCCGTGCCTTCCTCTGGTTCGTCACGTAAGGCATCATGACATCGGCCCGCTTCGGCGTTTACCCTATTGAATGCGATGCCAAGAATTGGCTCTAGTCCGTTTGCCTTTCCGGATTTCCGCGGCGCCACGCGCCGGCTGATCCTCATCAATCTGGCAGCGTACTTTTTGCTGCTGATCGTAAACGCGGCCACCTCATGGGGCGGCCACTTGCAGGTATGGGCGGCGTTCGATCCAATTCTCTTCCTGCATGGATGGTTCTGGCAGCCGCTCACCTACAGCTTCCTCCACCCTAGTTTGTTGGGCACGCTCTTTGAACTCCTTTCGCTGTGGTTCCTGGCCGGCTTTCTCGAAACTTATCACGATGCCAACTGGGTTACGAGCCTGTACGCGGTTTCGGTGATCGGAGCGGCGCTTGCGGCATTGGCCCTCTATTTGTGCTCCGCGACTCTCGCGCCTTCCCTTCTTCGCGGGGCAACTCCGGTGTATGGATGCTTTGGCGGCATCTTTGGATTGCTGGCTGCCATCGGCATTCTTTACGGCGACCTGCAGTTCATGCTGTTTCCGTTGCCCATCGGCATCAAGGCGCGCTACCTGGTCGTGATCTATGCGCTGATCTCCATCGCCATGCTTTTCGGCGAGCAGCGGATGTACGCCTTCGCGCAACTGGGCGGAGCGCTCGCGGGCCTCGCGTTTGTGCGCATGGCGCCGCGGCGCGGCTTCTCGTTCGTGATGAGCGAAGGCTGGTACGGCATGCGCAATCGCTATTACCGCTGGAAGCGCCGCAAAGCCGCAAGGAGATTTGAGGTGTACATGAAGCGGCAGGGCAAGACAGTAAAGCTCGATGGCCAAGGCCACGTTCTCGATGACGATCCCGACGATAAGAAGCGCTGGAACTGATCAAAAGCAGGGAATAGGGACTAGGGAATAGGGAAGTGAAAAAGACCACCCGGGGGAATCGCCCTCGCGCGGATTTGTTTTTCTCGCCACGTGGGGCGCTTAACCTTCGGGACGATAAAATTCTATTTGGAATGACCACAACGATTGCTTTTCTCTTTCCCGGGCAGGGTTCGCAGGCTGTCGGCATGGGCCGCGAGCTTGCTGAGCGTTTTCCCGTCGCCGCACAAACTTTTGCCGAGGCCGATGCGGCGCTCGGCTTTTCGCTCTCGCAACTCTGCTTTGAAGGGCCCGAAGCGGAGCTTCGCCTCACCGAGAATACGCAGCCAGCCATCATGACAGTGAGCGTAGCGGCGGCGCGCGTGCTTGCAGAGCACGGCGCCCTAAACAATTTTGTCCCGGCGCTGGCTGCGGGCCACTCGTTAGGCGAATGGTCGGCGCACGTGATTGCGGGAACGCTCTCGTTTGCCGACGCAGTGCGCGCGGTGAAGGCTCGCGGCGCGGCCATGCAGAAGGCAGTGCCGGCCGGCGAGGGCGCTATGGCTGCCGTGCTCGCGCTCGATGCCGCGCTGGTGGCCGAAGCCTGCGAAGAGGCAGCACGCGAAACCGGCCTCGTCGTACAGGCAGCGAATCTTAATTCGCCTACACAGACAGTGATCTCCGGCGCTGCGGCGGCCGTGGAAAAGGCTTCGGCGCTATGCAAAGCGAAAGGCGCGAGGCGCGCCGTTCCGCTGCCGGTCAGCGCGCCCTTTCATTGCGCTCTGATGCAGCCCGCCCAGGAGGAAGTGGCGCGCGTGCTGGCCGGGATCGCCTTGCACGATCCGCGCATTCCCGTGGCAGCCAACGTGAGTGGGAGCCTCGTCACCACAGCCGACGCCTCGCGCGATGCACTGATCCGCCAGGTGACGGGCGCGGTGCGCTGGATGGATTGCGAGCAGGCGCTGAAGACGGCAGGCGCGAATCTCTTCATCGAGGTTGGCCCCGGCAAGGTGCTCTGCGGACTGCTGAAGCAATTCGACGGGGAGCTCAAGTCGCTGAATGTGGAAGACGCGGCGAGTCTGGAGAAGACGCTGGCGGAGCTGAAGGGCGCCTAAGTCGTTTGAGGCGAGAATTTGCGTTAACGGATGTTAAATGTGAAAACCTCGGAGATGCGCGTGGCTACCGGCTTGCCGTCCTTGGTCGCAGGTTTGAATCGACCTAGCCGGGCTGCTTTGGCCGCTTGTGCATCGAGGCCGTAGCCGGCGGATTGTTTCAGGCACACGTCCTGCGGTTTACCACTTGCATCGACGACGAGGCTAAACAGTACCCTGAAAAACAAGGGCCCTTGGTCCAGGCGCCGCGCTTCATCTGTGGCCTCGGGTAAGGGCCGGTACGTTGGGATCGGATGCATCACGCTCTTATCGCGCACTCCCGCAATACCATCGGTGTCCAGACTGTCGTTGAAGGTTGCGGGACAGAGCGGCACGGCCAAATCCGCCTCTGTCGAGTGTGAGTCCCGGACAATTGGGCGCGGTGTAGGCTGATCCGGATTGGGCGCCAGTGCCTGTTGCGACCAAACGTATATCGCGGCACACGCCAAGAAACACATCATGAATCTTGTTTTATGCATTCCATCGCCTCTGACACAAAGACGCAAACCCTTGCAATTCGTCACACGATTCCCAGCTCTCTCAGAATAAACGCGTAGTCCAGCGCGATCTCCTTCAGATAGTCGTAGCGGCCGCTCGCGCCGCCGTGGCCGGCCTGCATGTTCGTGACCAGCAGCAGCGGCTGATTGCCACGGTTGAGCGTGCGCAGTTTGGCCACATACTTGGCCGGCTCCCAGTACATCACCTGGCTGTCATGCAGGCTGGTCTTCACCAGCATCGCCGGGTACCCGGCCGCACGCAGATTGTCATACGGCGAGTAACTCAGCATGTACCGGAAATACTCCTCCTGGTTCGGGTCGCCCCACTCCTCGTATTCGGGAACCGTCAGGGGCAGGGACGCATCGAGCATGGTATTCATCACGTCGACGAACGGCACGTGCGACAGGACAGCGCGAACTTTTTCTGGAGCCAAGTTTGTGACCGCGCCCATCAGCAGTCCACCAGCCGACCCGCCCTCAATGGCCACGCGATGCGGATCGCCATATCCTGCCGCGGTCAAATGCTCCACGCAGGCGATGAAGTCGGTAAAGGTGTTGCGCTTCGAGAGCATCTTGCCGGCGTCGTGCCAGGGCTTGCCCAGGTCGCCGCCGCCGCGAATGTGCGCGTAGGCCATCACCATGCCGCGATCGAGCAGACTGAGCCGGTTCGAGCTGAACCCCAGTGGCAATGCGTAGCCATACGAGCCGTAGCCATACACATAGAGCGGGTTCTTCGCCGGTTTGCTGTCGTTGAATTTGTCGCGGCGGTATACCAGCGAGATCGGCACTTTCACGCCATCGGGTGCCATGGCCTGAATGCGTTCGCTGGCGTAGAGCGCGCGATCGAATCCACCCGGAATTTCTTTTTGCTTAAGAAGTGTAGATGCGCGCGAAGCGATATCGTACTCGTACACCGAGCTGGGCGTGATCAGCGATTCGTAACCGTAGCGGAAAGTGGTCGCATCGAAGATGCGGTTGACGTGCGGGTGGGCACTGTAGGCTGGCTCGGGAAAAGCGATTTCGCCGGAGGGTGCAACTTCCGCTCCGCCGGAAACAAACCCCCACAGGCGCAGCCGCGGCAATCCATCCTCGCGTTCGCAGGCGATGAAAAATCCGGCGAAGAGATCCACTTCTTCGAGCATTACATCGGCGCGATGCGGAATCACCTCCGTCCAGTGTTCGCGCCCCGGAGTGTCCGCTGGCGCAGTGACCAGCCGAAAGTTGCGCCCACGATCGTTGGTGCGGATGAACCAAAGGCCGTTGCGATGATCGAGTGAATATTCGTGTTCGTCCTCGCGCGCGGTGATGACGTTGAAGCTGCCGGTAGGATTGTCGGCGGTTAGGACCCGCGCCTCGCTGGTGGTGTGGCTGGCAATTTCGAGCACCATATATTTGCCATCGCGCGTGCGGCCGATGCCAATGTTGAAGCGCTCGTCTTCCTCTTCGTACACCAATGCATCTTCAGAAATCTGCTCTATGCAATGGCGATAGAGTTGGAACTGCCGCTTCTGTTGCTCGTCCTCGACGGTATAGAAGAGTGTGGTATTGTCGGCAGCCCACGCCACTGTGCCCACGCGCTCGACCGAGTCCACCAGCGTATTGCCGGTCGCGAGGTCCTTGATGTGCAGCGTGTATTGGCGAAAGCCCGTGGTGTCAGTTGTGTAAGCCAGCAAGCGGCCATCGTCTGTTATGTCGGTGTCGCCAATGGCAAAGAACGCATGGCCTTTGGCCAGTTCGTTTCCATCGAGCAGCACTTTTTCGGCCGCATCGGCATCAGGCCCTGATGGCCCACCGCGTTTGCGGCAGTAGATGCCATACTGCAGGCCCTCCTCGGTCCGCGAGTAATACCACCACTGGCCCTCGCGGTAGGAGACTGAGACGTCAGTCTGCTTGATGTGGCTCAGCATTTCGTTGTATAGCTCTGCACGCAAGCCGTCGAGCGGCGCCATCACCGCTTCGGCGTAGGCATTCTCAGCCTCGAGATACGCGGTAACCTCGGGATTCTCTTTATCGCGCAGCCAAGCGTAGTCATCGGCCAGCACCACGCCGTGCAGGGCGGTTTCGGTGTGCTGTTTACGAGCGGTTGGGGGCGTAGGAAACGTCGATTCGGTCATTTCTCTCTCAGTGTAGAGCCTGCCACTGCGGGAACTTTCTGCACCGCGCCCACGTACAATAGAGAAGCAATGAAAGCTCTGGGCTGCGCGCGTTTCGCCGTGTTCCTGCCATTTATGGCGGGGCTTTTTGTGTTTCTTGCGGTTTCCGCGCGCGCCGAGAGTGTCGCAAGTCTTCCCCAGCCCACCGATTACGTCAGCGACTATGCCCACGTGCTCTCGCCGGAGGCGATTGCACGGCTCGATGCGATTTGCGCGCAACTCGACCACTCCGCGGCCAACGCGCAGGTTGCCGTAGTGACGGTGCACGACCTCGACGGCGACGATGCTGCCGACTATGCCTTACAGTTGTACGACAAATACAAGATCGCGAAAAAAGGGAGCGACCGCGGCATATTGGTTTTGCTTGGGATCAACGATCACAAGCGTTTTATTGAAACGGGCTACGGGTTAGAAGGTATTCTGCCGGACGGTAAAGTCGGTGATATCGGCCGGGACATGGTCCCCGACCTGAAGGCGGGCGATTATGACGGAGCGGTCACGGCGGCTGTAGGCGAAGTTGCCCAGGTGATTGCTGACGATGCCCATGTCACGCTGGACAACTCGACCGGGACCGTGCCGGCTGGCGAACCAGTGCAGCAACAGCAGTCGTCCGCTGGCAAAGTCTTAGAGGGGATTGTTATTACCGTCGTCATTATCCTCTACCTGCTCCGCCTTCTGGGTGGTTTTGGACTGTTCGGCTTGTGGGGACTCGGGCTCATGTCGGGCCGCGGCGGTGGTGGTTTTGGCGGCGGGTTCGGCGGCGGTGGTGGCGGCTTCGGAGATGGAGGCGGTGGAGGCTTCGGCGGATTTGGCGGCGGCGCAACCGGCGGAGGCGGCGCCGGAGGAAGCTGGTAATACGGCTTCTAGCCTCTAGCTAGATTGTTCGCCGACTCAAGCAATGGAATACCAAAGCCGGAACATTTCACGAAGCCAGGAGATGTTTCCGCAGGGTCATCGAGATCGGTTGGCAAAAGTTAGCAGCGAGAAGCTGCTTTTAGGAGAATCGAATTCTATGAGCAAGGGACTTGGAATTGCGCTGGCTGTCATTGGTGTTCTGGTGTTGGCGGTCCTGATGGTGTTTGGCAGCTATGTGACCGCCAGAAACCAAATGGTGGCCAAAGATCAGGTGGTCAAAGAGGCGTGGTCGAACGTCGACACGGACCTGCAACGCCGCGCCGACCTGATCCCCAACCTGGTGGAAACCGTGAAGGGATTCACCAAGGAAGAGAGCACGGTGTTTGGCGACATCGCCAATGCTCGCGCAGGAATGTTGAATGCGCAAGGGCCCCAGGCCAAGATTGCCGCCAACAATCAGCTTGACGGCGCGATCGGCCGACTGCTGCTCTTGACTGAGAATTATCCGCAACTGCGCTCCAGTGACCAGTTCATGCGCCTGCAGGACGAGTTGGCCGGAACCGAGAACCGCATCAAGGTTTCGCGCATGCGCTACAACGATGCGATCCGCGACTACAACACCTTCATCCTGCAATTTCCGAATAATATCTGGGCGGGGATTGCCGGCTACCACCAGAACAACGCGTACTTCGAGGCCAGTCCGGGGGCGCAGAACGCGCCACAGGTCAAATTCTAGGCCGATCGTCAATTTTGTCATCATGAGGGCGTTCACGCTGAAGTAAGACTCGGCATGAACGCCCGCAAGCTTTGCTGGCGAACGCGTACGGAACGCAGGCGCCACGATGCGCAGTGGCTCGCGGCTTCAGCTCCATCGCTCTTACAATGATTCCATGATTCTCGAGACTTTCCCCGTCGGGCTGCTGGCTTGCAATTGCACGATCCTGGGCGATGAACAGACGCGCGAGGCCATGGTCATCGATCCCGGCGATGACGTGGATCGCATCCATCGGCGGCTCACAGGGCACGGACTGACGCTCAAACAGATTGTCATCACTCATGCGCACATCGATCACGTAGGCGGAGCGCTGAAGCTCAAAAGGCTGACAGGCGCGCCCATCCTTTTGAATGAAAACGATCTGCCGCTGCTCCAGATGATGGACGCACAGGCCGCCTGGATCGGGATGCACGCACCGGCGGTCGCTCCGCCCGACGCGGGCCTGACGGATGGGCTAATCGTAGGACTGGAGCACTATCCCGCTCAGGTCTTGCACACGCCCGGACACACGCAGGGGTCGGTTTGCCTGCACTTTGCTCCGCTCAAGCTGCTTGTGGCCGGCGACACCCTCTTTGCCGGCAGCATTGGACGCACCGACCTTCCCGGCGGCAACTTCGAGCAGATCATCGACTCGATCCGCGCGCGGCTGCTCGTGTTACCTGACGAGACCAGAGTGCTGCCGGGCCATGGAGAGGCCACCACAATCGGCGAAGAGCGGCTCAGTAATCCTTTTCTTCAGAAGCAATAATGCGTTCGCGGGGTGCGCTTGATGGTGCTTTGGTGCGAAAGTTGCAACACAACTACTCCACGAATCGTAGAAGTACCGCTCCTTTGCTTTCATGGCTGTAGCGCGATTCCTTCAAGTAGAGATTGCGCAGGGTGTGCTTAATTTTTACTCCCTTGATTCGTTCGGAAATAGTCAGTAATAGTAACCAATCCATTACGGAAATCTCTTTCGTAACCGAGCAGGCTCAAGACCAGCCACCCAGACTCCGGCAGTCCGAAGAAGTAACCGGGATGCACCCACACCCCGTGATCGAGCAGCGCCAGCACCGTCTGTTCGTCCGGCCGGAGTGCGGGAATCCGCAGAACCGCGTACCAGCCGCCTTCGACAGGAAGACGTTGGAGCTCGGGGAGGGGCGCAAGCTGGCGATCAAGGTCGGCAAGGTTGGTGGCCACCCGGCTTTGAATCTGCTGCTGAATCTCCGCCCGCTGCGCGATCCAGCCAGGCAGAGCCCACTGCACCGGCGCATTCATCGAGAGATAGGTGTCGGCAATCACCTCCAGCCGTTCGAGCGCCTGCGTCTTCTCCGGCCCGGTAGCAACGATCCACGCGGCCTTCATCTGCGGCAGCCCCGCGATCTTGCTCAGGCCGCTCACCACAAAGACGGGAACGCCGTCGAGCCCCGCAGCAAAACTCCCGGCCTCCGCGATCCCCGCCCCTGTAGCGCCGGTCTCCTGACCGGCTGTCGTGCGGGTCTCCAGACCCGCACCGCTTCGGCCTGTTTCTCCCTCGCTCCCTGTACATTGGTAATCAAGAAACACCTCATCCACAATCAGCGAAAGCTCGTGCGCGCGGCAGATCTTGGCCAGTTCTTCCGCCTCCCACCGCTTTGTAAAGTGCCCGGTAGGATTATTCGGGTGCACAATGATGACGGCTCGCGTTTGCGGCGTAATGGCGCGGCGCAGACCTTCAAAGTCGATCTGCCAGCCGTCGTGATAGACGAGCGGCACAGCCTTGATGCGCACATCGTCGAGGTCGGCCAGGAAGTCGAAGAGCGGGTAGCCAGGCTGCGGAACCAGAATCTCGCTGCCCGGATCGCAGAGCAGGCGGAAGAGAAAACTATAGGCTTCGCTGGTGCTGGTGGTGAGCACAATCTGACCGGGATCGAGCGCGACACCGTGGTCAGCGTAGTAGCCGCAGACAGCCTCGCGCGCCGCGAGCAAACCGCGCGGCTGCGGATCGTAGTCGAGCGCGCACGGATCGGCGAGGGATTGGAGCAGGGAAGCGGGATACTCGAAGCCGCACCGTGTGGGATTCGAGACCGTGAGATCGGCAATGGGCAGGCCGGCCTCGCGCCGTAGCCGATGCGCGCGAGCCAGCTCGCTCTCTTCGGTGTTCCATCCGGTTCTTTCGGAAAATCGCATGGATTTGTCGCGCCGGTTCGGATTGGCTGTCGTGCTGGCGTCTACGCGGCACTCATTGAGCGTCACTCACCAACTAAGCAGGTAGCCGCTAACGTTTCTCTGTATAGATCGCGAGCATCGTCATGCACAATGAGAAAAGCGCCCTACTCAACCATACACGGGTGTGAAAGGGATTCGAGCTTGGCCCTGCGCGCGGTGATCTTCGACTATGGAATGGTGTTGACCGGTCCGCCGGACCCGCAGGCGCACGCCCAACTGATGCGCATCACTGGATTGCCCGCGGAGAAGCTCGATGCGCTCTACTGGGCCGATCGCCATGCTTTCGATGAGGGCAAGTTGAACGGCCACACGTATTGGCAGGCCATAGCGCATCAAGCCGGTCTTACGCTGAGTTCCGCAGCCATTGAAGAGCTGATCCATTGGGATGCGCGCCTGTGGATGACGCTCAATCCGCCCATGCTCGCCTGGGCTGAAGCGCTCAGAGCGCGCGGAATCCGTACCGCCATCCTTTCGAATATGGGCGACACCGTGCTCCGCAGTATGGAGCGCGAATTCGACTGGCTCACGCGCTTTGATGTGCTGGTGTGGAGCTATCAGTTGCACATGGCCAAGCCCGATCCGGCGATTTATCGATACGCTCTGGAAAGACTCGGCACGCGGCCCGAAGACACGGTCTTCATCGACGACCGCCGGGTGAATGTGGAAGCTGCCGCGACGCTTGGCATGGAGGCGCTGGTTTTCACGACGGTCGAGAATCTTCGCAGCGACCTGATCGCTGCACGCTTCGACAAGGATCTCCCTCTTGCCCGCAAACGTCTGACCTCAGTCCCTCAGATCCTCAGTCCCTTGCTCGGTCTTCTACACTCGGAATATGGCCCTTCGCCTCTACGCCGCCACCACCAGCGCCGGCAAACTGCGCGATTTCCGCACCGCCGCGCAGGCCTTTTCCATCGAGATCGAACCGCTCCCGGGAATCGCCGGCATTCCCGCGCCGCCCGAGGATGGAGACACGTTTCTCGCCAATGCCGCGACCAAGGCCGTCTACTATTCGGGTTTCGCGCCCGGCGAACTGGTGATCGCAGACGACTCGGGTCTTGAAGTCGATGCGCTTGGCGGCGCTCCCGGCGTTCGCTCCGCGCGTTACGCCGCCGATGCGGGCCTGAAAGACTCGCCCGACGCCAACGACAACACGGATGTCTGGAACAACATGCTGTTGATCCAGAAAATGGACGGCATTCCGCCGAATCTGCGCACGGCCCGCTACCATTGCACACTGGTCGCCGCGCGCGATGGCGAGGTGGTGCAGGTGGCCGATGGCAGCGTCGAGGGGACGATTCTCGAAGCGCCGCGCGGCACCGGCGGCTTCGGCTACGACCCGCTGTTCTATCTGCCGAAACTCGACAAGACCATGGCCGAGATCGATCTTGAAACCAAGCTCTCGCTCAGCCATCGCGGCCGCGCGCTTATTGCTTTGCTACCCAAGATGTCCTTGTGACTTTCCACTGCTCTCCTCCGAAACCTAAAAGCACGGAGTGCCTTGACGGGTGTTGCTTCGGCCTCGAATAATGCATGTGACACAGAACACGACACATCGTCCCTCATTCTAAGACTGCTTCGGCCACAATCTAGGAGCCAAACTCTCCATGGCAACCGTCGAATCCTCTGCCGCGCCACAGCTCCGAGCCGGCGTCGAGCCTTTGCGCGCCGGGCAGGGCATGAGCTTCATCTGGCGCAGGCTGCACTCGCTGCTCGGTGTTATTCCCATCGGCGCATTTTTAATCGAGCACCTGCTTTCGAATTTCGAAGCGCTCAAGGGGCCCATCGCCTACGGCAACCAGGTGAAGTTTCTCAACGGCCTGCCGCTGGTCCGCGTTTTGGAGTGGGTCTTCATCTTTCTGCCCCTCATTTATCACGGCGTGTACGGCGTTTACATCTGGCTGCGCGGCAAATCGAATATCGTCTACTACCCATGGGCAGGCAACTGGATGTACATCGTCCAGCGCTACACTGGCCTCATCGCATTCGCGTACATCATCCAGCACGTCTGGAGGCAGCGCTTCTCCGGCGTCATGCTGCCTGAGAATCCCTACTACGCGTTTCACAAAGTGCAGGTTGAGCTTTCGAATCCCTGGATGCTGGCCGTCTACGTCATCGCCATGATCGCTATTTGCTGGCACTTTGCTTACGGTGTGTGGCTCTTCGCCGCCAAGTGGGGCATCACGCCCGGAGAAACCGCGCGCCGCCGCTTCGGCTACGCGTGCGTCGTGCTTGGCGTGCTGCTCGCCGCCATAGGAATCGCCAGCATTTACGCATTCGTCGGCCCACACTTCGCCAACGCACCTATTCCGAACCTCTAGCGGTTCGCTTTGGGCTAGTAGCTAGAGGCTAGAAGCTGTTTTCCGAAAGGTACTTCATGGCAGCACGCAAAATCATCGTGGTGGGCGGAGGGCTTGCCGGCCTGGCGGCAGTAATCAAAATCGCCGAAGCCGGCGGCACGGTGGATCTGTTTTCCATCGTCCCCGTCAAGCGCTCGCACTCCGTCTGCGCCCAGGGCGGCATCAACGCCGCAAAAAACCTGAAGGGCGAGGGCGACACCACCGCGCAGCACTTTGACGACACCATCTACGGCGGCGATTTCCTGGCCAACCAGACGCCGGTGAAGGCCATGTGCGAGGCCGCGCCCGCCATCATCGACCTGCTGGATCGCATGGGCGTGCCTTTCAATCGCACTCCCGAGGGCCTGCTCGATTTTCGCCGCTTCGGCGGCACGCTTTACCATCGCACCGCGTTTGCAGGCGCAACCACCGGCCAGCAACTGCTCTACGCGCTCGACGAACAGGTGCGACGCTACGAGTCCGAAGGCAAGGTGAACAAGTTCGAAGGCTGGGAGTTTCTCTCCGCCATCCTCGACGGCAAAGGCGTGGCGCGTGGCATCGTGGCCATGAACCTGCGCACCATGGAGGTCACGGCCTTCCCAGCCGACGCCATCATTCTCGCCACCGGCGGCATCGGAGCCATCTTCGGCAAGAGCACTAACTCGGTGGTCTGCACAGGCTCGGCGCAGTCGGCCATCTTTCAGCAGGGCGTCTACTACGCCAACGGCGAATTCATCCAGGTCCACCCCACGTCCATCCCCGGCGAAGACAAGCTGCGCCTCATGTCCGAGTCGGCGCGCGGCGAAGGCGGCCGTGTGTGGGTGCCGCGCACGCCCGGCGATAAACGCGCCGTCAAATCCATTCCTGAGTCGGAGCGCTTCTACTTCCTCGAGGAGTGGTATCCCAAGTACGGCAATCTCGTCCCGCGCGATGTGGCCACGCGCGCCATTCACAAAATCGTCTACGAACTGGGCCTCGGCATCGATGGGCAGCCCATGGTCTATCTCGACCTCACACACATCGACCGCGAGACGCTCGACCGTAAGCTCGGCGGCATTCTCGAAATCTACGAAAAGTTTGTCGGCGTCGATCCGCACGTAGAGCCCATGAAGATCTTCCCCGGTATGCACTACACCATGGGCGGCCTCTGGGTCGATTTCAACCAGATGACAAATGTTCCCGGCATCTTTGCCGCCGGCGAGTGCGAGTACCAGTATCACGGCGCAAACCGCCTAGGGGCAAACTCGCTCGTCAGTTGCATCTTCGGCGGATTCCAGGCCGGACCGAATGCGATGCAGTACGCGAAGAACCTGCCCGCGGCTGAGGGCGATGGCGGCGCTGCGGCCGAAGTCGCGCGCCAATCCGAGATCAACCAAAAGCTTTTGAACAACCAGGGCGGCGAAAATCCCTTCAGGCTCTGGCGCGAGCTGGGCGCCACGATGACCGAGCACGTAACGGTGACGCGCCACAACAAGAACCTGAAAGCCGCCGATTCGAAAGTTGTGGAGCTGCTCGACCGCTACCGGCGCGTCAACCTGAGCGACACCAGCCAGTGGGCCAACACCAGCTTCGCTTTCACGCGCCAGCTTTACAACATGTTGCAGCTTGCGCGCACCGTCACGCTGGGCGCGGTTTTGCGCGACGAGTCGCGCGGCGCACACTACAAACCCGACTTTCCCGATCGCAACGACGAGCGGTTCCTCAAGACGACCAAGGCCAGCTTTACGGGCTCGGTCGAAGGGCCGCGCTTTGAGTTCGAGGATGTCGATACGCAGTACATCAAGCCGCGCCCGCGCCGTTACGACGCGGTGAAATAGAGCTGTTTTGAAAGGGCACGACTTCAGTCGTGCCGATAAGGCAGCAAAATGATTTCGGGGCTTTAGCCCCTGTAGGCCCGGAATCAACGAAGGAACCCATGGCAGAACGAACCGTCACTTTCGAAATCAAGCGCCAGGCCAGTCCCGACGCGCCGGCCGTGTGGGAGCGCTTCGAACTCCCGTGGCGTTCCGGCATGAACGTCATCTCCGCGATGATGGAGATCGCCGCCAATCCCGTCACCGCAGACGGTCGCGGCACCACGCCCATCGCCTACGATTCGAATTGCCTCGAGGAGATCTGCGGGTCCTGCGCGATGAAGATTAACGGCAAGGCCCGTATGGCCTGCTCGGCCCTCGTGGACAATCTCGAGCAGCCGATCCGCGTCGAGCCGCTCACCAAGTTCCCGCTGGTCCGCGATCTTCAGGTGGATCGTTCAGTTCTCTTTGAAAACCTCAAGCGCGTCAAAGCGTGGGTTCCCGTGGATGGCACCTACGATCTGGGCTCTGGCCCGCGCGTTTACCCGCAGCAACAGGAAGTGAATTATCCGCTGTCGAACTGTATCTCCTGTACCTGCTGTATGGAAGTGTGCCCACAGTTCAATGTCGCAACGGGATTCGTCGGCGCGGCCACCATCGCACAGGTCAAGCTCTTCAACAATCACCCCACCGGCAAGGTACTCAAAGAGGAGCGCCTGCGCGCGCTCGCCGGCGATGGCGGCATCCAGGAGTGCGGTTATGCGCAGAACTGCGTCCAGGCCTGCCCCAAGCAAATCCCGCTCACCAATGCCATCAGCGACGTGGGCCGCGACGTGATTCTGCAAAAGGCCAAGGATTGGCTGAAGGCGTAACGGTCAACGCCGAATTTCAACGATCAATATGAGCGCATTTTCAGGTGACTCTGCGTTCCGCCGCAAGCTCCTCACGTCCTGGCTGCCGATAGCGGCCAGATGTTTGGGCAGAACGTCCTCGTGGGCTTGAGTGCCACGGGAAGAACCTGGCGAGCTTTTTCTTAGCCTCTTGCGCATCTTCCTGGGCAAGAATTGCCCTCAGCATCGCCGTAACTTCTTTTTTCTTGATCGAGGGCGCGGCCGTTCTGGGGTTACGGTAAAAATGAACCACGCGATGCTGCCACTTGGCCTCGGGATAAAACTCAGCCAGGTCCCCCACCAGTCCCAGGCACTTGTCGCTCACGAACATTTTGTGGGCTCTTGCGTGGTTTCGGGCCAGCCAGAAGGCATCGGCATTGCGGCTGCGCGTGCGCAGAGCGCGTTTGCGGACGATGGCATTGCGCCCAAATGCCGCGGGGCCCCTCCACATTCGTGGAGGGGCCCCGCGGATGATGCGCTTTAGATGGTTGGTTTACTCGGCCGTGACGGTGAACGTTGTGGACTGTTGTACCGAGGACGAGGCCCCTCCCAACCCGGACGCCGCTACCTTGATAGTGGCCGTCGATAATGTGGCCTTAGTCGACGAGGTAGCAGCCGAACCGCCGCAGGCTGAGAGTGCACCGAGCGCCGTCAAGCCGAGCGCCAGGACGATCAGCAACTGCAGCCGTGTGCGCTTCCTGAAGCCGAGGAAGCCAAGCGCGAACGCCACAGCTGCGAGCGGCGCCAGCGGCGAGTCATGGTGAACCATGGCAGACGTTGCTGGCGGGGTTACGGTGATGGTTGTGGTTGCCGTGCCGCCTTCAGCGATGGTGACCGGGTTCGGGTTCGCGCTGCAGGTATAGCCGGAGGGCAACCCGCTGCACGTAAGGGCCAGCGAGCCGGTGAAGTTATTCATGGAGGTGATGGTGAGCTGCGTCAAGCCGGAGGTTCCAGGCTGAATCGTTAACGCGGAGAGCGAGAGATTCAGGTTGATGGAAGGAGTCTGGCCCGTGGGATTGACGGTGAAGCTCAGCGTCACTGGAGCAGCCGCGGCCCAGTTGACGTTATCTCCCGGTTGCGTGGCCACGATGGTGCAGGTGCTGGCCGTGGTGACGTTGGCATTGAAACTAACCACCGCGCCGACCAGTGTGCAGACTGAGGTGGTGGAAGAAGTGAAGCTCACCGGCAGCGTCGAGCTGGCTGTTGCCGAGAGCGTCGCCGACGTTCCTACGACCTGAGTTCCCGGATTGTTGAAGGTGATAGTTTGCGTCGGCAGCGGCGCCATGATCACAAGCGCGATCAGAGGCGTTGCGCTGGCCGCGGCGTAATTGGCGCTTTGCGGCTGCGTGGCGTCGAGCACAATCGTGCCTGAAACCACGCTGCCCTGCGCCGGGATGGTGAGCGTCGCGGTGGAATTGGCTCCGCTGACCGTGCTCGCGCCGATGGTTGCCGTCATCGTCGAGCTTGGATCGACGGTGAAGGTGATGGGATTATCCGACCCGCCGCCCATGGCCGTGACAGGCACCGTAATGCCGCCCGCGATGAAGTGGATGGCCTGCGTCGGAGAGACAAAGGTGATGGTCTGGGTTGCCTGGTTGACGGTGAGAGTCTGTGCGTTCTGCAGGCTCCCGGCGGCGTAGTCCGTGCTTGCCGCCTGGCTGGCGTCGATCACGATTGTGCCGGCTCCCGTCACCGTTAGAGTCGCCAGCGACGCACTTCCGACCATGGTCGAGGGCGTGATGGTTGCTGTGCCGGTGCTGCTCGCATCCACGCTGAACTCCACGGCATTGCCGGATGCACCGCCTGTTGCGCTCAATGGGATCGTGATCTGGTTGGGCGCAGCCGCGTAGGTGTACGTCGATTGAGCAATCGGCGTGAAGGTGATAGTTTGCGAGGCTTGGTTGATCGTCAGGGTCAACTGTGCCTGGTTCGATTGGCTGTAGTAAGTGTTATTGCTCGCCAATCCGGCCGGCTCAACCGCATCGATCACGATTGGGCCCGCCTGCGTCACCGTGAGCGTGGCCAGCGAGTTGGTGCCGCTCACCGTCGTGCTGGAGAGGGTTCCGGCGCCGGTGCTCGAAGCGTCAATGGTGAAGGTGACCGGGAAGTTCGACCCGCCATTAGCCACAGTCATCGCAACCGTGACCTGGTTAGGCGCAGCCGCATAGGTGTAAGTGGTTGTGGTGGGCGCGGTGAAGCTGATGGTCTGCGGCGTTGTTTGGGCCAAACCGCTTACCGTCGATGTGCCTACGCCGCCGTAGTTGGTGTCGCTGGCGGTCACGGTTACAGTCTGGCTTCCCGGGTTGTTGGGCGTGAAGGTGATAGTTGCGGGGTAGCTCGAAGCGTAGGCGTTGGTGTTCAAGAAGCCGCCGCCGACCGAGAGCCCTGAGCACGTGCTGCCGGCCGTAGCGGAGAAGTCCGCCGCATCGGCGCCCGAGAACGCGAAGGACAGGTTCGGGCCGGTTGACGGGCAATAGCCGATTCCGTTCACAACCACGCTGGCCGAGGCGGTCGTCGGCGTGCCCAGGTACTGCGCGGTCGGCACCGTCAGGTCGTTGATGGTAAGCACGCTGAGAGCGCCGGTTACTTCGTAGAGGTTACCGTTCGCATCCATGCCCAGCACCTTCGCGCCTGTCCCGAACACTGGATACTGATTCGCGATAACCGGGCCACCGGTTCTGGTGTTCGGAATCGCGACCACTCCGTTGTACAGGGTTGCGTAGTACACGGTGCCGTCAGGCGCCACCGCCAGTGCGTCCAGGTTATTGTCATAGCCACCTGCCGAACTGCCGTCGCAGACGCCCGCTACGAAATTGCCGTCGCAGAAGGTCTGCAAAAGAGTTGGCGCCGCGGCATAGCCGGTCGTCGCTCCGCCGAAGCCCGCGCCCGTGCTCGTAGGCAACTCGTACACATCGGAGTATGTCGCCTCGTTGTTCGGGCTAGAGATAGCCTGGTTGACCATGTTGGAATCGGTGAAGAAGACGTTCCCCCACGGATCGACTCCAAGGCCGCCGATGTAGAGTTGGCCCGTTGTGACCGGATTGCTTCCCGCCGGCTCCTGGAAGATTTCAACCGGGGCTGGCGTGCCAGTGGACAGGCAAGCCGCCGTGCACTCCCAGATGGAGAACTGGGCGGTTCCGTTGTTGTCTGTTGTCAAGAAGAGATCGCCTGTCGAGTCGAAGGTGATCGCACCGACGCCGCCGATCGCGGAGACACCGGCAATCGGGCCCACGATGCACTCGGTGGTGGACGTGCCGGTGCAGTTGGGGGTAGTGCCGGAGGTGGCGCTCAATGCTGCATAAGCTCCACTGACGTATGGGAGCTTTGCAATCTTGTTGCTGTATTGGTTGGCGATGTAAAGATTGCCCTGGCTATCAGCAGCCACTCCTCCGGGACTGCTGAAAGCGCCGAGGCGCGCTACGGTCCCGGCGGCCAGATTGTAGATGTCCACGTTGCCGCCGTAGGTCTCGCTGACTGCGACGTAGCCATTGTTGCCCACGCCGATACTACTGCCAGCCCCGATGGGGCCAGCCAGCACTCCGCCACCCAGAATCGCTGGGAAGGTTGCGTTGTTCTGGAGCATCAAGAGCGTCGGTTCGACAGCTGGGGTGAGTGTCGTGAGGGTGATGGATTTCGACACTGGCAGAGCGGCGGCGTACAAATTACCGCTGACGCTGCAACCGCTCGGGCTGCAGGCAGGCACTGTGGCCTGAATGCTGCAAGTTCCGGCTCCGGTGAACGTGGCGGTGAATCCGGAGGTTGTGTTGCCGGCTACCGAGCAAGTCGCCGATGTGGTGGAAGCGAAGCTGACCGGTTCGGTCGAAGTCGACGTGGCCGACAGATTGATGACCTGGCCGACGTAGCCTGTCGTGGGCGCAACCCAAGTAATGCTGTTGGGCAGAGCCGCCGATGCCGTTGCAGTGCCGGAGATGACCACCGGAATCGTTATCGCAGGTGTGGTTACGACGATACCCGCGGTGTCGCTATAGGGCCCTGCAGTTAGTCCAGCAGGCGGGGCGAACGTGGCCGTGAATTGGCACCACGCTCCAGGAGCTCCGGCCCCTCCCCCATTACAACCATTGGTTGCCGCTGGTTCCAGCGTGATCCAGTTGTAGTTGCTGGGCTCGGTCACATCCGTGACCGGCAGCACTGCAGCTACGTTGCCCGTGCTTTCCAGGGTGATGTTGCCGGAATTGTTCGCGCCGTCCGCTACGCTGCCGAGGTTGATCGCCGCGCCGGAGACTTGACTGCGCAAAATGATGTTGGCCGATGCGCCGCTCGAACTCGCAACGTACAAGTCGCCCGCCCAATCCATCGAGAGCGAGGAAGCTGTCGGAGACACGGCTTCGATAACGGTCGCTTGGGAAGTCGTCAACGTTCCGCTCACATTGGGAATGAACACGATGTTGCTGCCGTTCGCGCCATCGCTTGCGCTGTCGGCAACAATCAGATCGCCGGCGGCATCAACAGCCACTCCGGTCACGCTGGTCACGCTGGGCGGCGCAACCGTCGTAACAACGCCGCTGCTCCAGACGATGAAGACCAGATTCTGGGCTGAGTCCGCAATATACAGGTTGCCGCTGGAATCAACGGCCAGTCCTTGCGGGTCCTGGAGGCCGGTCGGCGAACTCAGTTGCTCGATTGTCGATTGCGCGAGCGTTACGCCACCCTGTCCGGTGGCGAGGTTGTAGGCAACTACGCGCGAATTTCCGGAGTCGGAGATGTACAGCGTGCCATTTGGACCCACTGCAATCGCGGTCGGCAGTGACAATCCCACACCCGCAAACTTGAACGAGGAGCTGATGATCGTTTGCTGCCCTCCGGCCACAAAAGCGCCGGTAGTGCCGGTATTGGATATTTCGACTACCTGGGGCCCAGCATTGTCCGCGACAAACAGATCGCCGTTGGCGTCAAAGGCAAGCGCTACGGGGTGAGTGAATCCCGAGCCGATCTGAGTCGGCGTCGTGCTCGAAGTGGAGCCCGAGGGGAATTCAAGAACCTTGCCCGCGCTGGGATCGGCTACAAACACATCGCCCGCGGCATCGGCTGCCACTGATTCAGGTCCACTGAGTCCGGTGGTATACGAGGTGAATACGCCGGGATCGACGTTCCCTTCCGCACCCTGGCCGACTCCGTTGAGTGCCACTGTGCCCAGACCGTGATTCGCCGAATCGGTAATGGTGAGCGTCGCTGTGCGCGTTCCCACGGCAGACGGCGTAAAGTTCAGCGTCAAAGAATAAGAAGAAAATGCCGCGGCGCTTAACGGGCCCGAGCTAAACGTTCCGTTGCTGGGAGTAAAGCCCGTAGAACAAGTTGATCCGGCCGTTGCCGTGAATTCCGTGGACGTCACGCCGGATTGCGTGACGGCAACTGTCTCAGTGGGAGAGCACGAAGCGCTGCTGTCGAAGATCGTGGCATTTACTGCCGTGGCCGCTGTACCGGTGGCCACAGACCCCAGAGAGAAGTGATTCAGCGGAATGAAATCGACATTGTTGTTGGAGTCCAACAGATAAAGATTGCCCTTGGCATCGAGCGCAAGGCCCTTTCCGCCGGGGGTGGACACCACGTAGACCGCGCTCGTAACGGGCCCCGTTGAGGTATTGGGAATAGCCAAGATACCATCGCTGTCGCTAAAGTAGATCGTGCCGTTGCCGGCTATGGTCAGGCCGGCGAGGCCGTTGTAGCCGGCCGTGGTGGTAACGGTCTCGAGCGTTGTGGGCGTTGTCGCAGGTGTTGAACTGCTCCAGCCACCTACGGGGATTTCTTTCAAATAACTTGCCCCGGTAGAGGCGCCGGCGCCGTCGATGAAGAAGAGGTTGCCCCAGGGATCGATTGCCATCGCGCCCATAGGATTTGAATCGGCATAAACCAGGATGGGAGAGCTGCAAGCCGGGAGGTCGCTCGCGAGGCACTCGTAGATCGTGTTGGGGCTGTTGTTTTCCGATTGCGTATCCGTAGAGAAGTAGAAATTGCCCTGCGCGTCGAAAGCAATATCGGCGAAGCCGGCCGAGTATCCCTTGGTCAATGCTCCCGGAACCGCAGAAGCGAAGATGCACGCAGCCGTGTCCTGCGTGCCGCCCGCGCAGTTCGTCGTGGGAATGGTCGAGGATGTGAAGCCCGTATAGGTCCCGGTCGAAGCGTTGTACGGCAGCTTAAAAACGTACGCCGCGCTGCTCCACACGGCAGCGGACGCAACATAAACATTGCCATAGATGTCCGTTGTAGACGCTGCGCCTGGTTGCTCGTTGCCGGAAGCGAAAGTCGCCAATACCGACTCGGTCCCGCTGGGAGTGATCTGCAGCCAGCCCAAACCATATCCGTCGCCGACAATGACGTCGCCGTTCGGTCCCACAGCGAACGACCCGCCAATGGGATCCGCCCCATTGTCCCAGCCGCCGCCATAGGTGCCGCCGAGGGTGCCGAGCTGCGTCAATGGGCCGGCGACGACGATGGGCGAGGGCGGAGCCACGGCGTGCGCCGGAGCCGGACTAAGGCAAAGGGTGAAGGCGGCGAACAGAACTGCGCATGTTCCCGTCGCGAAGAACCGCACTGGTTTCATCCATGTGTTCACTAAAGTAGTTTGCATACCGGCCCCCTCCATATCGGCGCCCGTTCAATTTTGAAGATCAGTTACGGTTCATTTGCTCCAAGGGAGCGCTGCCGGCTTCGGGCTCGTGGCGCATGCTGCTTCAAGCGCCATCGTCCCTCCGCCGGCCATCGCTCTCGTGTCAAGTCAGATCGAAAATTGCCTTTTGGGCCCCCACGCCCTCCGAGAAACCCGGCACTGGTACTTTCGCGTTTCTAATTTCCCAGCCTGGCCTCCCGGCCCCGAACCTCGTTCCTCTTGCCTGGACTGTCATCCACAACGGCCGGATCGAGAGCCAAACCCTTTGCTCCCTTACCGAGCTCGCTTTTCTCGGAAAGATCGAGCCAAATACAGCTACGGAAAAACTGCGAGAACAAATCACGCCCCGGCAAATGTCCGCACGCACTCTGGCAGACAAACATCCCCCTGGTTTGGTGCGGATTAAATGTACCAATTTGGTAACGATAAACCGTAATCGAGGTAAAACGCGATTGTCAAGAGAAAAACACCCAGCCGTAGCACGCCGAGACCGGGACAATCATAGGTAATTCGGTTTAGCAGCGCTCAGTTTTGCATTACGAATTGTGTGCGAAATAATGCCCGCCGTGAGGGCGGGCATGAGGGTTTTCCGCGCCCTCCCTCGCCGGAGGCAGGGAGGGCGGAGGTGGCACGCTACTGGATGATGAACACGTTCATGCTCCAGGGCTGGAGCGTTACCGTCATTGGCAGCGTCTGCTGTCCCAATGAAGTGGTCGTCGGGCCCACCCAATCCACGTTGCTGTAGGTGTGGTTGGGGTCAACGGTGCAGGTCGGAGCCGTATCGCAACTGGTATTGGTATAGTCGTACATCTCCTTGTCGTAGGTGTACTCCGTCACCCCCGCCGAATTGTTCTCGCCCGTGACCGTCAGCTCGACGGTCTGCGCAGTTGTCTCATTCAGATTGAACACAATCAGCGCCGTTCCCCCGGAGTGCGTCGCCGCATAAGCGCGCACATCGGTGGTGTCGCCCGTCACGGCGGGAGTGAGCACGTACTCGCCATTCACCGCGACATTGCTGAAGAGATCGAAAGCGATTGCCGTGGGCGAGGGAGTGCCGACGGTGGTTTCAGCATTGCCGCCGTAGTCACAGGTGGAGTCCTGGTTCCCATCGGAGAATACGTTGTAGGCTCCGAAGTTCTGCCATCCATAAACCGAGCTTGTGTCGTTCCCGCTTTGGCCGTTGCAGTTGCCAAAGCTGATCCACCACGTCAGCCGCGAAACGCCGTCGTTCATCATTTCGCCCAGGACCTCACCGGCGTACATGCCCTGCGTAATTGACCAGCTCTGTTTGCCGGGATTGCTGTACGGTCCGCCGATTTCGCCTACATAGATAGGCGTGCCCGGGGTGCCCCAGTTCGATAGTTCCGTTTTAATCGTATTTATGTTCGTGGTGAGTGCCTTCGCGGCGTTCTGCATGAGGGTGGTGTCGTTCTCCGCGCCCGGCGTCTCGGGATAGTAGTGGTACTCGACGAAGTCATAAGAGCCCTTGGCATTCGTCAGTACGGTCTTATCCCATCCGGTTGATGAGTTATCCGCATCCACGACGACCCCGACCAGTGTGCTCGAGGATGCAGCCTTGATCAGTTGGTAGTAGCCGGTCGTTCCAACTACCGCGCTAGCATAGGTGCCGGGATCATTCGGTTTCGCGTGCAGGTCCGTCTCCCAACTACCGTATTCCTCATTGCCCACCGTCATGTGGCTTACCGTGACGCCGTCGCTGGTGGCCGCCGTCACCCACGCTGCCGCTTCGTTGGGGTCGCCGCCTCCGTTGCAGGTTTCGTTCGTGCCGTAGTCGGCAGTCAGTGCCAGGTCGTACGAACCTGCCTGAGGAATCGCGCTCACAAAATTTGCGAAGCTGCCGTAACCTGCCCATCCGGTGCTGTTGGCGGTGCAATGGGTAGCGGAGCTGCACGTGCACTGATACGGCGTGACCAGCGTGCCGCTGCCGGATTGGTATCCCCAGTGATACACGTCGGACCACGAGCCGCCCGGCCAGCGGATGGCCTTGATGCCGTTCGCTGCGAATGCGGTGTTGATCGGCGTCGCGTTCGTGAGTTCGTCGTACCACGCGGCCATGTTCATGCCCAGAATCTGGTTCGTCACCGCGATCCCCGGATTCGCAGGATTCACCGTGATGCCGCTCTGAATATTCACCGTGACCGTTTGTGTGATGGCGGAGCCGGTTGTAGGAGTCACGGTGAGCGTATAGACCGTTGAACTCGCGGTCGGGCTGACGGTAACCGGCGTGCCGCTGGTGACGGAGATACTGCCCGGCGTAATCACTCCCGTGCCGCCCGCGAAGACAGCCGTCAACTGAGTGGAGGTTGAGCCGGCCGGAATGGGATTGGGGCTGGCCGTAAAGCTGGTGATGGAGAGAGAACCGGTTACGTCAACGGTAGTGATGCCCGTGCCGTTGTTATAGGTCGACGAACTGCCGGCGTCGGGCGTGTATTTGGCCGTCAGCAGATCGTTGCCGTCCGGAAGCGAAGTGCCTTGCACCACGATCTGCGCACTGCCGCTCGTCAAAGTCGACGAGCCCAGGCTGGTGCTGCCGTAGTTCAGCGTCACCGAACCGGTCGGCGTGGGATCGCCGTTCGGGCCGCTGACGGTGACCGTCACCGTTGTGCTTTGCGCGCTGCCGATGTTCGATGGATTCGGTGTCACCGTCACGGTGGGCGTAACCTGCGTGGCCGAGGTGACGGTCACCGAGCCCGTTCCCGTCGCGCTGTTATACGTGGACGAACTGCCGGCGTCGGGCGTGTACGCTGCTGCCAGCGAGACATTGCTTCCAGTGGCCAGTGCGCTGCCTTGAACCGTAATCTGCACGCTGCCGTTTACGAGTGTCTTCGCGCCTGAATTGTAGCTGCCGCTGGTTAGCGTGATCGAACCAGTCGGCGTGCCGCTGGTCCCGCTCACCGTCACCGTCACCGTTGTGCTCTGCGCGGTGGTGATGCTCGTCGGGTTCGGCGATACCGTCACCGTCGGCGTGAGGAGCGTGGGCGTGGTGACCGTCACCGATCCCGTTCCCGATGCGCTGTTGTATGTGGACGAACTGCCGGCGTCAGGCGTGTACGCTGCCGTGAGCGTGTCGCTTGCGGTGGCCAGCGAGCTGCCTTGAACCGTGATCTGCACGCTGCCGCTTACGAGGCTCTTCGCGCCCGAGTTGTAGCTGCCGCTGGTCAGCGTCACTGAACCAGTCGGCGTGCCGCTGGTCCCACTCACCGTCACCGTCACCGTTGTGCTCTGCGCGGTCGTAATGCTCGAAGGGCTTGCCGACACCGTTACTGTCGGCGTGAGGAGCGTGGGTGCAGTGACTGTCACCGAGCCCGTTCCCGATGCGCTGTTATACGTGGACGAACTGCCGGCATCGGGCGTGTACGCTGCCGTGAGCGTGTCGCTTGCGGTGGCCAGCGAGCTGCCTTGAACCGTGATCTGCACGCTGCCGCTTACGAGGCTCTTCGCGCCCGAGTTGTAGCTGCCGCTGGTCAGCGTGATTGAACCGGTGGGCGTGCCGCTGGTCCCACTCACTGTCACCGTCACCGTTGTGCTCTGCGCCGTAGTGATGCTGGACGGGCTTGCCGACACCGTTACCGTCGGCGTGAGGAGAGAGGGGCCGGTCACCGTCACCGAGCCCGTTCCCGATGCATTGTTATAGCTGGACGAAGTCGACGTATAAGAGGCCGACAACGTATCGGTCCCGGTTGCGAGCTTGCCGGCAGCGATGCTGATCGATGCGCTGCCGTTCGTCAGCGTGACTGCGCCCGAGCTATAACTTCCACTCGACAGCATGACCGAGCCAGCAGGCGTGCCACTGGTTCCGCTCACCGTTACCGTCACGGTTGTGCCCTGCGCGGTGGTGATGCTCGACGGACTCGCCGACACCGAAACCGTCGGCGTCGTCGCGCCGCCGCCGCCCGTGGTTGTCGATCCGCCGCATCCGGCTAGCGTCATCAGCCCCAAACCAAACAATGCAGCCGCACAGGCCGCAACAAAAGAACGGTATCTCATCGCATCTCCACCTGCGCGAATCGGGAATGGGTGTCCCGTTCAAGGGCCGCCACGCTCACGCCCCTGCCGGTCGCACAGGCTCTTCCCCACACGGCCCGGACTTCCAACCCTGAAATCGCTTTCATTGAACTGCCCACCCATGATACCCGCAATTCGGCACGGCTGGCGCATCGATTCCGCGTGCGCGCCTCAGTCCCCGCCAGACAACTTCTATCGAGAAGCCTCCTCTGGCTACTTTGGCGGCGCCGTGCGATCGACGAGTACAACTTTCGTGGGCACCTTCCTAGCGCAATCGATCCCGCCCGTCGTGATTCCCGGCTAGACTCGGATGCGCGCCGTACCCAGCAATGCACGTGCGTGCGATGCCGCGAAATAGGGACGGAACTGACGCTGCGTTGCGAATCGCGCAATGCGCATGTGACAGAGAATCGCCGTCAATATTTGGAAAAGCGATTTAGGAGAGGCGGATTTTTCTTTGCGGGGAAAAATGAAAAATCCGCTTGACAGGACTTGCTGAGAGGGGTGAGAATCGCCTGTCATCAATTGCAGAAAGAATGCCTGTGTTCTGTCGCTCAAAACAGGAAGAGCTTGCGCGGGGGAGGGTATCGTCTGCGGTCCAGCTGTGGTGTGGGGCGCACGATGCGAGCGCGGCGGTTTGCGAGCGGCATGGACATTGTCCGTACAAACGCTCTCGATCAAGTTTCTTAAGGACTGTGTGAGGACTGCGGACCGGGTACAGATATAGGACCAAAGGAACGTAGCCGACGGGGGAACTACCATGAAGTTCTTTTCACGGATAAGGCCAACAGCCTTGTGGCTGGTGACGTTAACGGTGTTGTTTGTCGCGCAAACCGCCCTTTTTGGGCAGGCAACAGGCAACGTGACCGGAGTCGTCGAAGATGAGACCGGCGCTGTCATTCCCAAAGCTGCGGTCGTTTTGACCAACCTTGTGAATGGCACCGAGATCACCACGACCAGTAATGCCGCGGGCTCGTTTGCGTTTGCGGGCTTAGTTCCCGCGACCTACAGCTTTAAGGTGACCGCGTCAGGTTTCGAGTCCTGGCAAACGCAGCCCTTCCCTGTCCACTCGGGCGATCAGCTCAGCTTCACGGATATTCGGATGAAGGTGGGAACAGCCACCACAGAGGTGACGGTTGAGGCCAAGACCCCAACCGGACTGGCGGGCCTGGACACCGCGGAGCAAAGCGACGTCATCAACTCCGAGGAGCTGAATACGTTGAGCATTGTCGGTCGCGACGCGACCGAGCTGGTCCGCATGCTGCCTGGCTACGCAATGTCGACGGGCGACCAGGGTCTGTTCAACAGGCCGGGGTACAACAGTGCGGTGACGGGCCTGAGCGGCCCCACGGGAGCATTTTCGGCTAACGGCGCGGGTGTTACGGGCATTGCCATACTTACCGATGGCGTCTCGCTCACCGACATTGCCAGCAACTCGGGTTCGGTGCAGCAGATCAACATTGAGATGGTGCAGTCCGTCAAGGCCACCAACTCCTCATTTGGCGCCCAGTACGCCAAGGGGCCGGCTGTCATCAGCGCGGAGAGCAAACAGGGTGGATCGAAGTATCACGGCGAGGCCTACATGGTCGCTCGCAACACGGATCTCAACTCCAATGACTGGTACGACAATTATCTGCGCCAGTCGCGCCCGGCGGGGTCTTACTACTACCCGGGCGGCAATTTTAGCGGTCCCCTGCCGCTGTTCAGCCGTGCCAATCCGAAGCTGTTCTTCTTTGCCGGTTTCGAATACTACAACCAGAGCTTTGAGGCCAACCAGCAGGCTATCTCGGCTTGGGTGCCTACGATGTCGGAACGGCAGGGAGATTTCAGCCCTACATCGCTCAATAATGAGCTTTGCGGTCCGCGCCCGGATGGCACTGCGAATCCTAATTCCATTCAGGCGATGTGTAACACCGATAACTATCTGCCCAACGGCACGGCTGTGACTAATTACAATGCCCAGCCATTTGTCAACTCCTCGGGCGCGGCGCTGGTGAACTGGCTCCCGTTGCCCAATGCCGATCCATTCACGAATCCATTTGGTTACAACTACATTCAGCAGAAGATTGAGAACCAGAATGGTGAGCAGTTCAAGGCTACGCTGAATTACAACATCGACGACAAAGACAGGCTTTTCCTTGTGTACGGGCTGCAGAAGGAGATTGATGAAGATCCCGTAGCCCTGAATCAATCGTTCCCGTCCGGAGCGGTTCCCTATCCTGGAGATATAACGACTGGTGACATCTCCAATGTGCTCTCGGCGCACTACAATCGCACCTTTGGCTCTGCGGTCAATAACGAATTTGCTGCTGCCATGTCCTTTGTGAGTCTGCCCGGTAAAATGGGCAATCCGCAGGCGGTCGATCGTTACGACATGAGTTATTACAATTGCAATAACGTGGCAGAGCGCAATACGGGAACCTGCCCCTATAACCTCGGGAACAATTTTAATTACCTGGGTATGTACAAGAACAATGGCGATCTTTCAATCCCGGCCATTGGTGGCTTTAACGGTCTTGGCTATCCCTTCCTCGCCATGCCGGGAGGTTTCTATAACAACCGGGTACATGTCAAGAAGGTAGATCCGATCATTCAGGACGATCTGAGCTGGCAGTTGAGGGGCCACTTCCTGCAATTCGGCGCCTACTGGGAGACAGGAACATACAACGGTGTAGCCGATCCGGGTGCCGATCCGCAGGGTCTATACACAGACAACCCCGGCAACGGCTACTTTGCGTATGGTCCCACCAATGTGGCTCCGTACGCCGGATGCCAGAATCCCAGCACGCTGGGCACGCTGCGCCCCTCGGGAGTCAATTATCTGGGTAGCTGCTACAACCCCACGGCCATGATGTATGAAGGCTACGCGGACTCCTTTGATCAGGAGAATTTCACACCGCTTGTCGATATGCAGTTCACCACGCTTGCCGGTTACGTAAACGATACCTGGCGGCTTCATCGCTTGTCGATTATCCTGGGCGCGCGCATTGAGCACCTCGGCCCCTGGACGGATCGGCATGACAACGGTTTGGCGACCTTCTCTGACAGTCTTTACAATACGCAGTGCGACGGGTATTTGCGCACCTGCTCCAGCGCGAATATGCCCGGCATTACATGGCACTCGCAGAATTCAGGTGTATCGAACTCCGTCAACGCGCCGCCATCGATCTACTTCACTCCTCGCCTGGGCGCATCCTGGGATGTCTTTGGTAAGGGCAAGACAGTTCTGCGCGGCGGCTGGGGTATCTACCGGAATGAGGAGCAATTCAATCCCTATGCCCTGGCTGCGGCCACAGCCCAAAACTATAAACACAGCGACCTTGTGGGCGCTTTAACCTACAACCAGATTGACAGTGAAACGCCCCTCAATCCTCCCGATTTTACTGCCTATACGCTCACGCCGTCGGATACGGTTCGCCCGGTGTATTACCAGTACAGCGGCTCAATCGACGAGCAATTGCCCTGGAACTCGATCGCGCAGATCGCTTTCGTGGGAAGCCACAACGTCAATCTGGGCTCCTATAACGGTGGCAGCTACAACGAGGCCTCGGATATCAACGTTATTTGCGGTATTGAGACGGGTTGCCCGGCAAACAAGAACCCGAACATGGTCACCCAGCAATATCCGGACAGTCTGTTTGGGGTGAATTTGGGGAATCAGCCTGCCGACCAGGCGGATTGGCAAACGATGATTGGCATTCAAAATCCCAACTACGGAGGGGGCGGCATTGGCGGTTTGGACACGCAGGAGCAGGACTTCTTCCGTCCCTACCCGTTCTATCAGCGTATCTACGCGCTGAGGCATAACTTCTATTCGAACTACAACAGCATTCAGGCGCAGTGGAACAAGCAGGCTGGAATGGTGACCTTTGGCGCCAACTATACCTTTGCGAAGAACCTAGCCACCGCGGCTTCCTGGAACAATCAGATTGTCGATCCGGTGAACCTGCGCAACGACTACAACCCGGTCCCGTACGATCGTACACAGACGTTCAACGTCAATTACCTGGTCAACATCGGGACGCGGCCGTACAAGGGCTCGTCAACGTTCCTGTCTGAGGCGGTGAATGGGTGGCAGGTTTCTGGCATTTCAACCGTGAGCAGCGGATTCCCGCTCGCCTCGGAGAACGGCCAGAACTTTGGCTTCGGCTATGGCGCGACCCTTCCAGTAGGTGTTCCATTCCCCAACCAGTCACTTCCCAGCGAGGGACAGACAAATAATTGCCGCTACCTTTATAACGTCCCGCCTATCAACGGAAATTACTACTGCACAACGAATATGAATCCCACGGTGTGGCTGGGAACGCCGGACGTGCAGTTGATGCCGACACTGCCTGGCAATCCGAAGAGCGGGTTGAAGAATCACCAGTTCATCAATCCCACGGCATTTGGATTGCCGCAGCCAGTTTCGAACGGAGTGTACAGGCTCCCCTACATGCATGGGCCCGCGTATCTCGACAACGATGTGACGCTGCTGAAGAATTTTTCCGTGCGCGAGGGGCAGAACTTGCAGTTGCGGATGGCGGCCTTCAATGTTCTCAACCATCCACTCGTTAGTTTTAACAATGAGAACACAAACAATCTGACCCTGAGTTTTAATCAGGCGACGGTGGGGCAGCCGCTTACGAACAACGTGCTGACGTACCCCGACTTCGGCGTGGCGAACATCAAGGTCGGAAACCGGCTGGTGGAAGTTGAGGCGAAGTATTCGTTCTAGCGGTTTTCCGGTAAGCCTCTGTGTTGGCGCCAAAAGCCGCTCGGCGCAAACTGGTAAGAGGTTCATAAAAGAGCGGCGCCTGACGGCGGGGCAGAATATGGCCGGCAGGCAAGCCGCTTGTAAGGTAGGTTGAAGTGAGGTTTGGGAGGCAAGGTATGAACATCGAGTCTTCTCTCGTCTTTCGTCGCGTTATGCGGATGATGTGCCTGGTTCTGGTTGCCGGTCTTCTGCCGGCGGGCGCGGCTGTAGCCCAATTGCCGATTTCGTTCACGCCCGGGAACCCTCCGCCGGTTCTGAGCGGCTCGGTCATCCCTTTCAATCATGGCGCGACGGGGGTATGGGGCCAAATCTACTCGATGAAGATTGCGCCCAATGGTACTGTATTGTTTCTAGACTCCGCAGACAGTGACCTTTTCGCTATTACGCCCGGCGCTTCACAGCCCACGTTGCTAGCCGGCCCTGGAACTGCCAGCTCGGGAGCAAACGACTGCAAGACTCTCGAGGCTACCGGATCTTACTGGAACGCTGGCATCGCGCTGGACTCAGCGAACAATCTTTATGTCGGCAACCGTTATAGCTCGCTGGCGCCCTTCTGCCGCGTTCCGTACAACTCCAGCACGAAATCGTGGGATTTTGGGAGCGCGGCCCTCTGGGGTCCTCCCAGCATTCCGGCCAGCGGTGGTGGCACTTCGGTGCTCAACCCGCAGGAGCTGTTTATCCCGCCTTGCGGCTCCTCCTGCTCGACCAACACGATGTATTTCAGCACTTCAGGCGCTGCCGGGGGCGATGCAATTTACGAGGTTACCTTCACCCCTTCGACGGGTACATTGGGCACAATTACACCCGTCATCACGAATCTGGAGGATTTTGCCGCAGCCATCGCAGTTGACCAGGCCGGGAACGTGTATTTCACGGAGAATATCTATCCCACTGCGGTGAATAGCAGGGTCTCGGGGGTCCGTGTGGTTCCTGCCGGCACAACCAATGTTACCTGCTCGGGAAGCGGATCCGAGGCCACGCAGACCTCGGTGGTGGGAGGGACTGGCGCGTTCACGGGCATCGGTGGGATCACCCTCGATGCGCAAGGCAATCTGTACTTCGGCTCAATCAATAATGCCAGCTATAGCGGTTATGTGGACGGCGTATTCATGGTTCCCAATGAAGGCACGCCCGCAAGTCCGAGTCTGAACGGCACCGACACGATGATGGTTTCGCCGGTCAGTGGCGCGCACGATCCTCTTGTCGATCCCAGAGGTTTCCTGTGGATCGCGACCGGCGGAAGCAACAACTGGGTCCCGACCGGAACGCTGGCCCCGACCTGCGACACAACGAGTATTCAGGCGGTTGATGCCACCTGTCTGGCATCCAGCATGGTTATATGGAAGCCGGGTGCCGCTAATCTTGGCTCTGCGGCGGTGAATGGCGGAACCCCGGTGCAGATCACCGCATATTCGGTTGTGGCGGCAGGCGGCACGATGGACCTGACTGCAAGCAATTCGTTCGCGGAAAACCAGGTCGTCACCATCACGGAGACGAATCCCGCTGATCCTCTCTACCCGCTCAATGGTCTTACTTTCATCGTGCAGGGTAGCCCGCTGAGCAGCACTGAATTCGCGATACCCACCAGTGCTCTCGCCGCCGGAGCGAGCGGTTCCACTTCGGCTACGGTCACTTTGTCGCCCTATTCGGCGGTGTACTTCACGTTCAATCAGGCTACAACCCTCTCCAGCTTCGCTTTTGGACAGGGCAGCAACAACTTCAAGGTAATCGGCAATCCTTTGCCGAATACCTCTTTGACAACTCCTGTGCCGCCCTGTACGCCTGGCGCCACTTATCCGGCCTTCAATGCTACAGAGGAAACATCGAGTAATCCTCCTTCGGATTACAGTTGGTGCGCTCTTAACCTGCAGCTAAACACCCAGAGCGCAGGAACCGTGGAGAGCGATGTCCAGATACTGAACGGCACCAGTGTCGTTACGGGCAGCAACGCTTACCTGAGCGGTACGGGGCAAGGGGCGGCGATCTCCAGCCTGGCCGCGCCCACGACCTACTCCGTAGCTTCGGGATTGCATTCTCCTATGCAAGTGGCGGCCGATGCGCAGGGTGACACCTTTGTGGCAGACGAGAGCTTGAAGCACATCGAGTTCTATCCTGCCGGGACCACCTCGCCGACCGCAGGCACGATTGTCGATAATGGCGGACTGTCTGCGCCTACCGGCGTGGCAGTCGACGGCGGAGGTGACCTCTTTATTGGCGACTCGGGCAACGTCTACGAAATTCCTTATCTCGGCGGAAAGCTGCAAAAGGCGCAACAGACCAAGATCGCCAGCGGTCTTGGCGCCAACCTGAATCTGGCCGTGGATGGCATGGGTAATGTCTTTGTCGCGGATCAGACCAACAAGCAGGTGATCGAAATACCGAACGGTGAGTCCGCGATCTTAGTGCAAAGCTCACCGATTGTCACGCTGGGCGCAGGCGCGAGCTTCACCGGCCCCACGGCCATCGCCACCGATAACTCCGGCAATGTGTGGATAGCCGATGGAACAAATCTTTGGGAAATCACCTTGCCCTTTGGCGGGGCCACCGAGATTACCAGCAACCTCCCCGCAGGGGTAACGGGACTTGCCATCGATCCTTCGGGATCGGTCTTTGTGGCCAGTTCCAGCGGCTTGTATTGGATTCCGTACCAGGTTTCCGGGACATCGGCAGGCCTGAACATAAACGGCGAGGTCCAGATCGCGAGCAGCTTTGGCTCTGGCCCCGCGGCGCCCGTCGGCGTGGCGCTGGATGATTCCGAGAACATTTACACCGATTACGGCGCCGCCACTGCCACGGCGGGTCTCTCGCTGCTGAATATTAATGGCGCGATCGACTTCAACAGCAGCAACAATTATCCGGAAACCAACCCGGCCGTGCCCTATGAAGTCGATGCGCAGCTGTTCAACCTCGGTAACGCGCCGTTGATGCTTTCAGCATTTTCAAGCGATGCGTTCACGCCGAACACGGAAACCGACTACACGGTTATTCCGGCTACGCTGAATACGCCCGCGTGCAGCTCCTCGACCAGCGTCTCCGCAGGTGGTTCATGCTACTTTGGTTTGCAGCTCCTCACCACCGTGCCGAACGCCACCGACGACGTCTCCGTAGCTGTCCTGAGTAATGCCGCCAATGCGACTTCCGGGTTGAATATTGCGCTCTCGGCGGATGTCGTTCAGGATCCGCGGCCTGCATCCACCGTCACCGTTTCCTTCGCTCCCAATACCGGTGCCAACTGCGCAGGTTCGACCTATCCAGGATGCCAGACAGCAACCGTGACCGTTACCTCGACCGCGGGAACGCCGGGAGGCTCGGTAATCATTAAGGTTCCCGGAAGCGGTGTCTCCCAGCAGCAGCAAACTGCAACTCTGGACGACAACGGCCAGGCGACCTTCACCTACGCCAATCTCTCCGGTGGAACGTACAACGTGTTGGTGACCTACGGAGGCCAGGGCCTTCTGACCTGCTCCTCCCCGCAATGTTTCGCGGGGAGTGCGGCCACAACCACCTTCACCATTGCGCGTGCGACGCCGAGCTTTACCGTCGGACCTCCGGGGAGCGAAGGTTGCTTGACCTGGACTCAGACGAACTGCACCCCGGACCCGAAAGTTGTCCAGCTTTACTTGGGCACCTACTTTATCAACCAGGCTCAAGGCGGTTGGTTTACGGCTTCGGTGATTTCGGCATCGGGCACGCCCACGGGTTCGGTGAGTTTCCTGGCGAATGGGCAGCCGGTCGATGCAACACAGTCGCAAAACCCGCTGGACGCAAATGGAATCGCCAACTTTGCCCTCAGCAATCTCTCCACCGGCACGTACACGCTGACTGCGCAGTACAACGGCGATCAGAATTACGCGCCCCAAAGCATTACTTTGCCTGTCTTCCAGGTGATTGTCCCGAGCATTGAGATTACATCCGATCCCGCGACAGCAAGCACGAAGGCGGGTACTCCTGTCGAGACCACCCTCGATGTCATGCCGTTGGTGGAATACACCGGGCAAATCAGCCTGCAGTGCGTTTCGGCTTCGTTGCCGAAGTATGCCGAGTGCACCTTCGCCTATCCCAATTCCGGCCAGGGAACGATTGGCGTATCCGGCGCAGCGCTTTCAACTGTAGTGGTCACCATCAGCACGAATGTTCCCGTCAACAGCGGGGCGACGGTATCCATCGTGCGGCAGGAGCCGTGGGCGTTGGCCGGGCTCTTCGGAGTAGGCTTGCTGGGACTCATCGCCGGCCGCAAAAAATTCAACCGTTACCTGACGATGCTTTGCGTGGCGGTCATGCTTTCGGGCGCATTCATGGCCATGACTTCATGCACCAATGCGGGATACTCCACGCCGCCGCCGGCGCCCAAGGTCACCACGCCGTCAGGAACGTATAACGTGCAGATCACTGGGTACAATCCGTCCAGTCTGCAACAGGTTTCGCTGGCGAACACGCCGCCGTATACCCTGCAGCTGACGATTCAGTAAACCTGCCTGGGGCAGGGTAGACAATCTCGCTCTCCTGGAGATGGCAGCATCTCCAGGAGAGCGAAAAGAGAAAAGAAGCCTTGAGCCGCGCAAAGAGACGCTGCTCATGGAGCTTCGCTACGAGTTCTTTTCGGGAGGAATGTCATGGTCGCCACGTCGTTCACCGCACTGCGCCGTTTAGCCGGAAGTGCATTTACGCTGGTTCTGGTTTGTCTCTGCCTGCCGGGAGCAGCAACAGGTCAGGCTCCGGCGGTGACCGCCAGTGCTCCCGCAGGTCTGAGCCATCCCACTGGATGGGGCGCTATTCAGCAGACGGCGATTGACTCGAACGGCAATTGGCTCATCGTGGAAGGGCAGGCCGTTTACGAATTTCCCGTAGGGGGAGGCCCAGCTATTGCCCTGGTTGCCGAGGGAGGTTTGAACAACGCCTACGGCGGAGGGCAGCCGGGAATATTGCTCGATCCCGGTAATAACCTCTATCTTGAGGGCAACTTCAACAATTGTTTGCTCATGTTTCCCTATGGCTCGGCGGCGAATCCCTGGCCGAACTTGACTTCCACGTTGACTTCCACAACACCCTCAAGCAAGTATTGCTATTCGAATAACGGTGTCGCGGGAATGGTTCCAGGAGATTTTCCTGATTTCGCGGAAGGCTCAGTTTATCTAAGCTATTCACCATACTACATTCAGCCCTGGGGGCTGGCAGTTTACACCGGTCCGGCGGCTCCTACCGCCACCCCTTATGTTTGCCCTGTGCAGGATTGGAGCGGCGCGCCCAACTATACCTGCAATAACAATGGGTATACCAGCGTTGCGGTTGCCTACAACGTGTTGTTCAGCAGCCAGAATGACAACGCTATCGTCAGCTTGCCCGTGACGACCGACAACGCGATCAATACCTACGCCGTCAATGGCGAGCCGGTCGCCGTTCCTTTCGACATCACAACCATCGTTACGAAAACGACGTCGCGGGTTATCTCGCTCGCCACGGACCCGCAGGGCAACGTGTATTTTGTTGAAGATCCTACCACGTCTCCCGCAGGTTTGCCGGGCGTTTATGAGATTCCGGAGGCGACGATGGCAGCCGCCTACGCCGCAGGAACCAACGCGGGCGCGGTCGCCGATGACTCCGGATTCACGCGCGTCGATCCCAATCTGCCCGCCGTGACGGGTGTGGTCACTGACGCCGCTGGTAACCTCTACATTAGCGACAGCCAGGATGGCGTCGTTATGGTTCCCAATCCTTCGGGAACCCCGGACACCGCTTCGCCCGTCTGGTTGACCCCTGTACCAGCCAACGGAGAAATTGCCCTCGATCCGGACCGCAAAATCATGTACGTTCCGACCAATCAGAAACAAAACAACGGCCAGGGAGATGTCGCCATGGTCGGAATTGGCAGCGGAGAGTTAGGCTCTTCGCCGGTCGGTACAGCGACAGCCAACAGTCTGCCAATTGATTTTTACTTTAACAGCAGCGTGACGCCGGCGAACTTCGTCATCGTCGAAGACGGAATGTCGAACCCTGAGTTCTCCATCACGGGCGGCACCTGCACCACCGGCACAGCCTACGCCGTACAAAGCACCTGCTACGAAAGTGTGTCGTATACTCCGGCCGCGGTGGGCAGCAGCTCGGCAAAGTTGCTGATGCTCGACAGCAATAACAATGTTTTGGCCTCGATGGTGTTGCACGGCACCGGAGTCGGCGCGAACGCGCAGGCCTCGCCGGGGGTGGAATCCACCATCGGCTCGACTCTGCAGTTCCCGCTCCAGGTGGCAGTAGATGCCTCGGGCAATGTTTACGTTGCAGATCCGGCGCTAGACCAGGTGGTTGAGTACGCGGCTGGCTCCGGGACTGCCGTCCCTGTCAACACCGGATCAGTCACATTGGACGCTCCGACCGGCGTTGCAGTCGATGGCGCGGGTGACCTCTTCATTGGCGACGATACCGGAATTGTATACGAAATTCCCTTTGGGCCAAACGGCTTGAACGCCGCGAATATTGTCACCTTGGCCACCGGCCTTGGTGGTTATCTGAATCTGGCTGCGGACGGAACGGATAACGTCTATGTCGCGGATCCCAACGATGGCCAGGTCCTAAAGCTGGCCGGCGTAGGCGACTCCAGCTACGGTACTCCAGCGCAGTCAACGATTACCTTCACCGCCGGCTTGACTGCGCCCGACGCGGTAGCCGTAGACTCGAATGGAAACCTCTATATTGTCGACAATGGAAGCAGTCTCTTTGAGCTCCCCGGTGGCGTGAGTGCGCCCATTAGTTCGCCAACACCAACATCTGCGCCGACAAACTTGCTAAGTGGCCTGAGCGGTGTCAATGGTATCGCCGTCGATCCCTCCGGCGCCATCTACCTTGCTTCTACTTCGGGCGCCACTTTACGCATCCCCGTCGTAGGTGGATCTTTGGGCGGCGGAACGACGATTGCGCCCGATGTGACGAACCCTACGTCTGTGGCGCTAGACCGCTGGGGTAATATCTACCTAACCCCGCTTGGCGGTCCAAGTGTCACGCTGGTCAGCACCACCGCCACGCTTAACCTTGGCACTCTGACTCCGCCGGCCACATCCTCATCGTTGCCTGCCACCATCACGAATATTGGCAACGCGCCGCTCTCGATCACCGGCTATACGGATTATTCGTTCGTTCTCGACTCGGTGACTATCAACAACTTCACCGGCGCCGATGGGACCTGTGTGGGCAGTAGTCCTATCACGGCCGGCGCTTCCTGCCAGGTGGCAGTCACCTTCGCACCCGAGGACGGACAACAAGGCGCGCTGACTGGCTGGGTCCAGGCGACGAGTAACGCCGTCAACAAGCCGATTACGATCAATGCATCTGGCGCAGCTCCAACCTTGTCCAACTCGCAAACCCAAGTGACCGTCGGCAGCACACCGCAGGTGATTGATACGCCGCTGACCGTGACCGTCACCCCGGCGAGCGGAACAGGCACGCCCACTGGAACGGTTCAGGTAAGCTTTACATCCTGGACTGTGGTGGTTCCAACCAACTGCACAAACCCGCCGTGTGCGCCAACGATCAACCCCGTTACGGTCACCCAGTCGTCCCCCTTGACCGATGGCGTGGCCCAGTTCACCCTGGCGCCAGTCCTGGCCGGCAACGAAACCTTTACGGTCGGTTATACAGGCGATCGAACCTACGGCTCGTCAACGGGAACCGCGACAGCCAACGTAGCGAAGTCCGCTATCGCAGGCTTCATCGCAGATACCAATCCTCCGCCGTACCTGCCGTTCGTGGAGCAATCGAGCAGCGTAACGCCGTATGACGGGACCAATCAATACTGGACATACAGCGTGCCGGTAACCGTCAACACCGCGATTGGAATTCCCACGGGCACGGTCACCTTTAATGACAACTCGACAACATGCCCGCCTGGGACCTCCGTCTCCGGGGTAGGCGCGGCTACCTGTGCGCTGGCGAATTACTCGGGCGTGGCGTGTCCGGCGCAAAACGGCGCCGCTGTCCAGTTCGTGGTCAATAGCGGCACACCTTCCACAACTGCTGGCGGTTCGGCTTCGTTCCTGACCAGTTGCCTGCAGATGCCGCAGTTCACAACCTACACGCCCGTCGTGTCCACGCATTACCTCACGCCGGTCTATAGCGGCGACGCCAATTTCATAGGAGCCACGGACTCGACCTCAACGCTCCTCCAGGTCATTACCGGTCCGTTGGTGAATATCACACCTTCCGCTCCGGCGGCTCCGTCCGCTCCGATCTCAGTGGCTTCGTTGTCCGTCTCCCCGGGATCGACAGCAAATCTAACCCTCTATCTCGCTCCGCTGCTGGGCTACGGTTTCCAGGGCAAAGGCGGAACGTTGAACGATTACAACTTCCCGGTGACGTTGTCGTGCGATAACCTGCCGCCGCACACCGCCTGCACCTTTACCTATCCGTCGGCGATCAGCACCTATCAGCCCAGCGCTCCGAATTCGGCTCAGATATGCCCGCAGCCTACGCTGGACTCGAATTCGGATACAGCGGCGGCATTTGAGGCGCTGGCTGAAAACGGCGGATGCAATGCGAACGGTGTCGGAGTAGTCACGCTCACGATCAATACCAACGTGACGGTCGGAACCACTACCACCACCAGTCAGAACGCTTCGGCGGCGTCCGTCACCTTGGCGTCCCTCTTTGGCTTGGGAATGATCGGGTTATTCGTCCGGCGCAGAGCGTTTGAGAGAGCGCGCCGCTTCATGATGTTCGTCCTGATGGTTGTCGGAGGCGCACTCGCGATTACGCTGAGCGCCTGCAATACCACCAATCTCGCGCCGTTGTCGCAGCTTACGACGCCGCCGGGAACCTACGCCGTTAACCTCACGGCCTCGCAAGTGGGGACGCAGTGCATACCGTCGGTTGGAAATCCTAAGGACAACTGCACATCGGCGAGCGGCGCAGCCGGAATTCTCACCGCCGGCAGTAATAACAACGTTTCGCTGCCGTATCACATCGACTTGACGGTGCAATAGGCCACAGGTTGCGACATCGTCGGGATCACCCGCATCACCATCGCGCCGCGCAAGCGGCGCGATGTCTTTGATACATCGCAGATGGGCAGTTGCTTCGTGACGGTTGTCATATTCCTGTTTACGACTTGTAACTTCAGCACGAGCGATCATTGCGCGGGGACTTAAATTGATTTAGCATACATAGCTGCACCAAGCTGGTACCGATCGTTGCCTCAGGTAACACCCTCCCTCCGCACGCCAGGTGTCTGCTCGAGATTTTTGAGGCATAAACCGGTGTGCGAACGCGGCCAAGCCCAATTCGTCCGGCAGGTGGTGTGCCGAGAGGTAGCTTTCCGCCGTCTCGCGGCCCCAAGGAGAAGATTTCATGATGCGGTTTCGTAATCCTTTTTGGCTGGTGAGCGCAGTTCTTTTGGTAGCCGGATGCGGCGGATCGACAACCACGGGCGGCGGCGGCGCGACGACGCCGACGGTTTCGGTGTCGGCGAGTCCGTCGAGCATCACCACCGCGCAGGGCACAACCGTGACGGTAACGGTGAGCGGAACCAGTGGCACGCCTGCTGGCTCGGTCATGCTGTCGAGTGGAAGTTATAGCTCGGGCGCAGTCACGCTGACGAACGGCAGCGCATCGATCAGCATCGCTGCCGGCAAGCTCGCAACCGGGACCGATACGTTGTCGGCCTCTTATACGTCGACTTCGTCCAGCTATAACAATGCATCGGGAACGGGCTCGGTGACGGTGACCGGCCCCTCTCTCCTCACGCCGACGGTAACGGTGTCGGCAAGCCCGTCCAGCATCACTACGGCGCAGAGCACAACGGTGACGGTGACAGTGAGTGGGACCAGCGGCACGCCCACCGGTTCAATCACGCTGACCAGCGGCAGCTACAACTCGGGCGCGAAGAGCCTCGTAAGCGGCAGCGTGCAGATCACGGTTCAAGGCAGCTCGCTGGCCACCGCAAGCGACACGCTCACGGCAGCGTACACGCCCGATGCCGGCAGTTCGTCCACGTATAACAGCGCATCGGGAACGGGCTCGGTGACAGTCACTGCACCCACGCTCCTCACGCCGACAGTAACGGTGTCGGCAAGCCCTTCGAGCATTACGACCGCGCAGAGCACAACGGTGACGGTGACGGTGAGTGGGACCAGCGGCACGCCGACTGGTTCAGTGACGCTGACCAGCGGCAGCTACAACTCGGGCGCGAAGAGCCTCGTAAGCGGCAGCGTGCAGATCACGGTTCAAGGCAGCTCGCTGGCCACCGCAAGCGACACGCTCACGGCAGCGTACACGCCTGACGCCGGCAGTTCGTCCACATACAACAGCGCATCGGGAACGGGATCGGTGACGGTCACCACGCCCACGCTCCTCACGCCGACGGTGACGGTATCGCCGAACCCGACGAGCATCACCACCGCGCAGAGCACAACGGTGACGGTGACGGTGAGCGGGACCAGCGGCACGCCGACTGGTTCGATCACGCTAACCAGCGGCAGCTACAATTCAGGCGCGAAGACACTCGTAAACGGCAGCGTGCAGATTACGGTTCAAGGCAGCGCACTGGCCACTGGAAGCAATGTCTCGCTGGCAGCAGCGTACACGCCCGACGCCGGCAGTTCGTCCACGTATAACAGCGCGACGGGAACGGGCTCGGTGACCGTCACCTCGGCCACGCAGGTTACGCCCACCGTGACGGTGACACCGAATCCATCGAACATCGGCAGCGCGCAAAGCACAACGGTGACGGTCACCGTCAGCGGCCCGAACGGCGATCCCACGCCGACCGGTTCGGTGACGCTGAACTACGGCAGCACCAGCCTGGGCTCGTCGACTTTGACGAGCGGCAGTGCGCAGATCGTGGTGCAAGGCACTTCGCTTCCGGACGGCAACGATCTGCTGACGGCCAAATACACGCCCGACGCCGGCAGTTCGTCGACCTATAACAACGGCACGGGCATCACTACCGTTGACGTAACCGGTTCTCTCTCCATCACCAGCTTTACGGCCAGCCCCAATCCCATTCCGGCCGGCTCAACCTCCACTCAGTTGACGGCTGTCTTCGCGGGCGGCACGGGAGTGATTACGCCGGGCAGTATCTCCGTCACCAGCGGCACGCCGGTTACCGTCAGCCCGACCGCGAGTTCAACGGTCTATACGCTCACCGTGACTCCTACAACCGGCTCCGCCATCACGCAGACGGTGACGGTGACGCTGATGATCGGAGCGACGGTGGACTTCACCACCACGTATCAAACCATTCGCGGTTTCGGCGGGGCGTCGGTATGGCTCGGAAAAATGCCCTCAGCCGTGGCCACAGCCCTGTTCGGCTCCGGTCCGAACGACCTGAACCTGAGCATCCTCCGCGTGCGCATCGATCCGACAGGATCCCCGACGAGTACCCCTCCCTGGGTGACAACAAATGGAAGTGGATGGTCGGTCGAGGCTGCCAACGGCGCGGAAGCCGTCGCTAACAATCCCAACGCTATCGTCTTTGCGTCGCCGTGGACGCCGCCGCCTGCCTGGAAGCTGAGCGGCACCAGCACCACGGTGAGTGGCAGGACATTTAACGAGGCATTCTACAGCGGCACCCCTGCATGTAGCCCCAACGCGTCGACCTGCGGAGGCTATCTGGATCCGAATCACTACGCCGACTACGCCAACTATCTGGAGGATTTCGTCAAGTATTTCAATACCACTGCGGGCTTCAACCTGTACGCGATCTCGATGCAGAACGAACCAGAAGAGAACGTCGGTTACGAATCCTGCGTTTGGACGCCCGCACAGATGGATGCCTGGGTAGCCGGCAACGCCTCCACCATCACTTCGGACGCGTATTCCACGAAACTCATCATGCCGGAGTCAGACAACTTTAGCCCCGTCGATGCCTCACCGACTCTCAACGATTTGAGTGCGGAGGGTCAGGTCAGCATCATCGGCGGGCACATCTATGGTATTTCGCCGACGCCGTACTCCATTCCCGCGGGGGACACGCCGAAAGAAATCTGGATGACCGAGTTCGGCCCCTTGAGCAACGCACAACTAACGTTCGCGGGAGCCTTGTCGCCCTACGGCGTAGCGATCCATGACTCTCTGGTCAACGGCGAATACAACGCTTTTGTCTGGTGGGGAGCTTTCGGCTACTCCACCGGAAGTTGTGCAACTGCCGCCGGCACCTGCGGCTTCGTCGACAACGCAGGAAATCTGATGCCGATGGGTGAGATTATGGGCCAGTACTCGAAGTTCATCCAACCCGGATACCTGCGCGCGAGCGCTACGGCCAGCCCAACAACAGGCGTCTACGTCTCGGCGTACACCGGGACCGAAAGCGGCACGCAGCACTATGTCATCGTGGTCATCAACACCAACACATCATCGGTGTCGATGGGCTTTAACGTAAACGGCACCGTGACCTCCATGACGCCCTACCAATCGACATCCACAACCAGCCTCGCGGCGCAGTCCGCGGTCACCGTCACGAGCGGCCAGTTCAGCTACACACTGCCTGCGCAAAGCATCACCACGTTCGTTCAGTAATAAACATCTGCGCACGGCGCCAGGCGCCGTGCGCAATCTTGAATTCTCAAAGCCGCCCAAGCGCAAGCGAGGGCGGCTTCTTTGCCACTGGCAGCTCCGGCCCGCATTCGCGGCACGAGCACTCGAAGAACAGCTATACTGATGCCGCAGATGAATGCGACCGGCGCAATGCGCAAATGGTTCACACTGTTGCTTCTCTTCGGGTTCGCCTGGCCGGCCATGGCGGGTAAACCCGTGACCGTCGATCAGGTGGAGCAGTTGCTCGCCAAGCTGCATGACAAGCCCGATGCCAAAGTGGCGCATGAGCTGGAAGATCTGCAACTGTCGGAGCGAGTGAGCCCGGCGAGGCTGGCGCGCTGGGAAGCGCAATTCCCCGGCAGCCGTACACAGCAGGAGCTCATGCGGCTGGCCGATCTGGCGGCCTTTCTCGATCCGCCTGCCTCCGATGTAATTCGCGATCCCTCGCCGGATCCGGACACGGCGCGGCACATGCTGTGGATGGCAGAGCAGTACGTAGGATCGACGATGTCGCGCCTGCCTGACTTTGTTGCGACCCGCGAGACGATGCACTTCGAGGCTGCTTCTTCAGGAAGATTCAATTTTGCCGGCGGAGGCGCCAAGCCCTTACAGTGGACCGGCGTATCCAGCCGTACAGTGACCTACCGCAACGGCCGCGAGCTTACTTCCGATGCCGCCGGCCCGCAGGATGGTGAACCCGCATCCGGTCTCGTCATTCACGGTGAGTTCGGACCCATACTTTCGCAGGTCTTGAGCGATGCGCAGGAAAGCGACGTTCGCTTCCTGCGCTGGGAACAGGGCCCGAGCGATCCGGCGGCGGTTTTTCACTACGACGTTCCCGAAGACGCATCGCACTTCGCGGTCAACACCACAACAGGCAGCGAGGGGCAGACCGTTCATCCCGCCTACGAGGGAGAGATTGAAATCGATCCGGAGACGGGCGCAGTCCTGCGCCTCAGCGAGATTGCAGACATGTCTCCTCCGCACGAGGCTGAGCGCGCGGCAATCGAGGTGGATTACGCGCCCGTGACGATCGGCGATCGCAGTTTCATCTTCCCCGTGAAGGGCGTGGCGCTTTCGCGAATTCAGGTTCCGGCCAAAGGTGCGAAGAACGGCAGCGGCGGGGCGCAGGACGAAAGCTCATGGCCCCTGCAATCCCATTTGAACGATATAACGTATAGCCACTACCACAAATGATGTAACATGCACCCACTACCATGAACTCCGATCGGAGGATAGGATCGTAGATGTGCCCTCAGCCCGTGAGACGAGCGGGTGCGCAACAACTTATGGGTGGCAGAAGAAGCCCAATGCGGAGATGGATTGTACTACTGCTACTGTGGGGCGCGGCGTGGCCGGCCTTGGCCGCTAAGAATGTCTCTGTCGACCAGATGGAGCAGTTGTTGAACACGCTCCGCAGCAAGCCCGATAGCAAGGCGGCCGCTGAACTCGATGAGGTGCAGTTGACGGAGCGGGTAAGCTCGGCCAGGCTGGAGCGTTGGGAGGCGAAGTTTTCAGGCCCCAAAATGCGCGAGAAGCTGATCGAGATGGCCGATCTCTCGGCTTTTCTCGATCCGCCTGCGTCCGATGTGGTTCCGAACCCACCGCCCGACATTGAAACTCAAAACCACATCCTTCGGCTGGCTGTTCAGTATGTGGAGAATACGGTGTCGCGCTTGCCCGACTTCTTCGCCACGCAAGAGACCACGCACTTTGAGGATACGCTTTCGCAACACGCAGCCTCTTCCGTTCAGGAGGGTCCGACTGGAAGCCCCGGGAGAGGACTGAACGGAAGTTCTGGAGGTCCGGGCGCGAGAGGTGCGAATGAAGCGCTCTCTGAGATTGCTTTAGGGCAGCCCGGTTCGGCCACTTCGACCGTGTTCAAAGAGTTGCACGCCACAGGCACATTCAGCCGGACAGTGACCTACCGCGGCGGCCATGAGGTTCTCGAGGAAGAGGGGAGCAAGCCGGAGAAGGAGCCGGCATTGGGCCTGATGACCCACGGCGAGTTCGGGCCCATCCTCGCGCAGATTCTCGTGGACTCTTTGCGAAATCAACTCGAATTCACGCGCTGGGAGCAAGGCGCGAACGGACCGGAGGCGGTTTTTCACTACAGCGTGCTGGCCGATGCGTCGCACTTCCGGGTGGGAATCGTCAGCGGAGACAAGGCCGACAGCGTCCATCCCGCCTATCACGGAGAGATGGCCATCGATCCGGATACGGGCGCAATTCTCCGCTTCAGCGAAGTGGCGGAGATGTCTCCGCCCTATCAGGCCATGCGCGCATCCATCGCCGTCGAATACGGACCTGTGACGATCGCTGGCCACGGCTACATCTGTCCCGTGAGCGCCGTGGCTTATTCCAAGATTCCGGTTCCTACGGTGGGCGCGCCCGATCCGAGCGCCTGGCCGATACAGTCAGAGCTGAACGGCGTCGTATTTAAGGATTACCACGAGTTTCGTACGGAGACACGGATCATCACGAATCCGGCGGAAGCCTACGGCAGCAGCGCGCCGGCCGGCAGCGAGACAGCGCCGCCCGAAACTTCTTCCGCCAACGCCGCGCCAGCGGCTACGGCGTCGCCAGCTCCAGAGACGACGGCGAGCGCCCCTTCGAATGCTGCTCCTTTTGCGAACACCGCGGCGCCGCCTGCTTCTGCCTCCAATCCCGCTGAGCCTTCTTCCGCAGAACCAACTTCCGGGCCGGCCCAGGGCAGCGTCACAAATCCGGAAACACAAACCGCTGCGAATACCGTTCCGCAGCCAATCCCGAGCCCGGTCGCGAACTCGCTGATCACAGGCCCCGTGATCCATGCCCAATCCAGGCTGGTGCTGGTAGACGTGGTGGTGACCGATCACGACAAGCCCGTGAAGGGGATTGATCGCAGCCGCTTCCATCTTTTCCAGGACGGCCGCGAGGTGCCCATCGCTTCCTTCGAGGAGAATCAGCCTCCTGCGAGCCAGTCTGCGAGCGAGGAAACGCCAGAGGCCCCCGCGTTGCCGGAGAATACCTACTCCAATGTGCCGGCATATCCCGGGACAGGCTCGGTCAATGTGCTTCTGCTGGACGCGCTGAACACGCCGGCCAGCGACCAGGAGCAGGTGCGGAGGCAGATGATCAAATACCTCGGCACCATCAAGCCCGGAAGTTCATTGGCGATCTTTATGCTGTCTTCGCAGTTGCGTATGGCAACCGGATTCACCACCGACGTTGCGCAACTGCTGAAGGTTCTTGAAACCCAGAAGGGCAAGACGCAGGCTGCAGCCAGCAATCTTACTGGAGATATTTCTAACCTGGCGCCCGGCTTGGCCAATAACCCCGATCCCCAGACCCGCTGGTTAGTGAGTACCATCCAGCAATTCGCGGCCGATACGCAAACTTACGAGAACGACCAGCGCGTGATGATGACTCTCGATGCTCTTGAGCAGTTGGCGCGCTACCTCGCCGCAGTCCAAGGAAGAAAAAACCTCATCTGGTTTTCGGGGTCGTTTCCCACTGGCCTCTCTCCCGATGCGCTCTCGACAGCCGACATGAAGAACGTGCGCGATTACTCGAGCGCGGTGCGGGAGACGAGCGATTTGCTTTCCGCGGCACGCGTATCCGTCTATCCCGTTGACGCGCGCGGACTGCTGGTGTCGCCTGCATCGAGCACAAGCTACATTGCGCCGCCCGGGGCGGGGCCCAAGAATCCAATGGTCATCGGGAACGACAGCACGACGAACTTTGTCGAGCAGACGTCGGTCGAAAAGGACTCGATGAACACGATCGCAAGCGAGACTGGCGGGCATGTCTACTCGGCGGGCAACGATCTGAAGGCCGCACTGAATAAGATCACGGACAACGACTCGTATTACTACGCGGTGAGCTACGTTCCGCCGCAATCGGAGCCGGGCAAGAATGGCTATCATACAATCGACGTGAAAGTGGACGGCGGCAAATATCAGCTTGCCTATCGCCGCGGCTACTACACCGCACCCGGCAGCAATCCTGCGAACGGATCCGGCGGAGGGTCGAATCCGGTGTCGGCTGCGGCCGAGGATGGCGCCCCGCCTTCGACGCAGATTCTGTTTCGCGCCCGCGTATTGCCCGACAGCGCGCCAGAGCTGAATGGAGCCGCGCTCGATGACAAGGTGGCAGGCGAAAGAAAGACAAGCTTTTCGGGTGGTTCGCACCGCTATGTAGTAGACCTGGGGCTGAAGCCGCAGGATATGCCGCTTGCGCTGGACTCCGATGGCAAGCGCAGCGTGCAATTGGAGTGCGACCTGCTGGTCTATGACGATAAAGGTCAACTCGTGAATTCGCTCGGCCGTGCCCTCAAGCTCAACATGACGCCGCAGCAATACGAACAGCTCACTGTAGCTGGGGGCGCGATTCCGTTTCGCATGGCATTGGATCTGCCGGCAGGCGAGCTTCGATTACGCATCGTCCTCTACGATGCGGCCAGCGCGAAGACCGGATCGCTCGAGATTCCACTCGATGTTCAAGGCAATCAGGCCAATCCGCGAGCCGACGCTTCGCCGCAGTAATAGTCAGGAAAACTGCAGCGGCCAGACCGAACCCGATGCGTTACCATTGCGGATATGCCAATCAGGAAGGCCGTAATTACAGCGGCGGGGCAGAATCAGCGGACCCTGCCGTTACAAACCCTGTTCGACGAGCAGGGCGCCGAGCGCTCGGTGTTAAGCCTGGTCGTCAGAGAAGCGGTGCGCGCCGGAATCGGCGAAATCTGCATCGTAGTCTCGCCGGGAGACGAAGAGCCGTACGCCCGGTTGCTGGGTGATGTCAGTGCGCGATTGACGTTCGTCGAGCAGAAGGAAGCGCGCGGTTATGCGTACGCAATCTACTGCGCGCGGAGCTTTGTCAGCGGCGAGCCATTTCTACACTGCGTTGGCGACCACATCTACGTGAGCAGCGTGGCAAGTGGATGCGCAAAGCGCCTGGTGGAGGCGGCTCACGCCGAGGGCTGCGCGATCTCCGCCGTGCAGGTGACGCGCGAGAGCCTGCTTCCGTATTACGGCGCGGTTGGCGGACAGCCAGTGGTGGGCAAGCCGGGTTTCTACCGCATCGATACCGTCATCGAAAAGCCCACGCCTACTGAAGCCGAGCAGCGTCTGATCGTTCCCGGACTGCGCAGCGGACAGTATCTCTGCTTCTTCGGCATGCATGTGCTCACGCCGGCTGTCTTCGAGATTCTCGAACACATGTTTGCTGCATCGCCGACGGGCCGAGCGAGCCTCTCGTCGGCGCTGGCCGCTCTGGCGCAGCGGGAACAATATCTGGCCATGATTCAAACGGGCCAGCGCTTCGACGTGGGCGTGAAATACGGATTGTTTACGGCCCAGCTCGCTTTGGCCCTGAACGGGCAAGATCGGGACGAGGTGCTGACCCAACTTATCAATATTATGGCCGCGCGCGAATTGCTCACGAAGGGGGCATGAGCGTGAGCGAGCTTTGGACGATCATTCAGGCCTCCGACCCCGCCATCCGCAACCGTTCTCTAGACGCTTTTTGCCGCGAGGCGACGGCTGATCGGCTGGCGGCCGAGGCTGCCGAACTCGAAAAACTACGGCACGTCTGCAGCAATTTGTATGAGCGGGTGCGCGCACTTTTTTTCCTGTATGCCATTCATCGTTTCCATCTGCCGGCGCGGATGGCGACTTCTTCCGGACCGGCGAATGGATCTTCGCGAGCCTCAATTCCATTCAACGGCTATGAAATGCTGCTCAGCCGCCGCTACGAAGAGGCCATTGCCGTGTTTCTCAGAGCCCAGGCGGCCCAGGGACCGAACGACAGCCTTTCGAGTGCGCTGGCCGCGGCGTATCGCGGCCTCGCTTTTCAAACGCTGGCCAACCAGGTGCGCCAGAGTGTGCGTTCCTTGCGGGGCAATCAGTGGATGTTTCGCGCGGGCCACCCGGCCGATTACGCGCTGCGCATCCGCCCTGAACTTTTGCGGCGCAATCCCAGCGAGCCATTCCCCATTCTGCACGAATCCACGCCCGTGCGCATGGACCTCACCCACAGCGGGTGGAGCGACATCTTTTTTCTGGGAATGGACCTGCCCGAACTGGCGCGCGTGCTCAATGTCTCCATCGATCTCGCCGTGCTCGGACCGGATGCCAAGGCGCCCACCCCGCCGGTAGAAGCGTTTCTGCGCGTCATCGATCGTCCAGTGATTCGCCTGGTCAGTGTCGATCTCGACGCGGCGGCGGAGATTCGCGGCCTCAACGAGCTCTTCGACTTCGGACACGATTATCTGGGCCTGCTCAAGGCTGCGGTCATCGCTTCGGGAATCGTTCCGCCCGGAATGGAAGGCTCCGATCAGCCACTCGCCGCCGTGCTCGCGCAATTGATGCAGCGGGAGGGTCTCGGCCTCGAGTTGGTGAGCCACGTCCATAACATTCCCAAGGGTTCGCGCCTCGCCGTCTCCACAAATCTCCTCGCGTCGCTCATTTCGGCCGCCATGCGCGCCACGGGGCAGGCAAGTTCGCTCACCGGGGCTTTGACCGAACCCGAGCGCAGGCTGGTTGCGGCGCGCGCCATTCTGGGCGAGTGGCTCGGAGGTTCAGGAGGAGGTTGGCAGGACTCCGGCGGCGTGTGGCCGGGAATCAAGTTGATTGAAGGCGTGCTGGCTGCTGAGGGCGATGCGGAGTTCGGAATCAGTCGCGGCCGTTTGCTCCCGCATCACCGCATTCTCTCCAACGACGAAGTGAGCGCCAAGACGCGGCAAAAACTGCAGGACAGCCTCGTCCTTGTGCACGGTGGCATGGCGCAGGATGTCGGCCCCATTCTCGAGATGGTCACCGAGCGATACCTGCTTCGCTCGGAGCCCGAATGGTCCGCGCGGCAAACCGCATGCCACATCCTGGACGAGATCCTCGAGCATCTGCGCACAGGCGATGTGCGCACCGTCGGCGGTGCCACGCAGCGCAACTTCGAGGGACCGATCCAGACCATGATCCCCTGGGCCAGCAATCTCTACACGGAGACGCTCATTCGCGAAGTGAGCGCAATCTTTGGCAAAGATTTCTGGGGCTTCTGGATGCTGGGCGGCATGTCGGGCGGGGGCATGGGTTTCATCTTCGATCCCAAACGCAAGGCTGAAGCCCAGAACCGCCTGAGCACATTGATGCGCGACGTGAGCCGAAAACTTTCAGGCGGCGTGGCTTTCGCCATGGAGCCGGTAGTCTACGATTTTTCGATTAACGAGCGCGGGACCTTTGCGGAGCTAAAATCCGGAGCGGCGGCAACACTGCCCGACGGCTATTACAACATTGTGCTGCCCACAATGCTGCGCAGAGACCAGCTCACGCTTACGCCCGGCGAACGATCGGACCTCGAGCGCTTCAGTTTTCTTTGCCGCGATGTTCCCGGAGCGCTCGATCGCACGCGGAATCTTCTGGCGCGGCTTCTGCCGCAGGGCAATCACGGCGAAGAGAGCGCCGATTCGCTGGACGCGCTGCTGGCCGAGAACGGCTTCGATCCCATTCAGCACGAATGCATTCAGTCGGAGTTGCGCGCCGGCCACATCAGCCTCGCGAAAAGCCGGTTCTCGGCATTGGTACAGATCGAAGATGTCGAATCGCAAGATCTTTTTGACGCCAGGCACGAAGCAGACCCACGGCTGCGATCCATAGGCGAAGAGGCCCTTCAATCCGGAGCCGTCGCCGTGGTGACATTGAGCGGAGGCGCGGGCAGCCGCTGGACGCGAGGCGCAGGCGTGGTCAAAGCGCTCAGCCCCTTCTGCCGTCTCGACGGCACGCACCGCACGTTTCTCGAAGTCCATCTGGCAAAGAGCCGGCGCACCAGCCGCATCTTCGGGCGTCCTGTGCCGCACGTGATCACGACGAGCTACCTCACCCACGGCCCCATCGAGCGGCTGCTCGCGAGCGAGGGCGCTTACGGTTACGAGGGAACGCTGCATCTTTCGAAAGGCCAAAGCGTGGGCTTGCGCCTGATCCCGACCGTGCGCGACCTGCGCTTTGCGTGGGAAGCCATGCCGCAACAACAGCTCGACACCCAGGCGCAGAAGGTTCGCGACAGTGTACGCGCCGCTTTGATTGCGTGGGCGCAGCAAGCGGGCGAAGCCAGCAACTACACCGATAACCTTCCCTTGCAATGCTTGCATCCGGTGGGTCACTGGTACGAAGTGCCAAACCTGCTGCGCAGCGGCGTTCTGAAGAAACTATTGGATGTTCAGCCCAATCTTCGCCACCTCATGGTCCACAACGTCGACACGGTTGGGGCGGATCTCGATCCTGGCATTCTGGGCCGGCACATCGAGCGCGGCGCCGCAATGACTATCGAAGTTATCACGCGCCGCATCGACGATCACGGTGGAGGCTTGGCCCGCATCGACGGGCGCATGCGGCTCGTGGAGGGCCTCGCCTTGCCGTCCGAGGAGATCGAGTTCAAACTCTCCTATTACAACTCGAACACATTCTGGATTGATATCGACGCCCTGCTCCGCGTCTTCGGCTTGACTCGCTCCGATCTCGCAGATCAGTCGCGGCTCACTGAAGCCATCCGCGCCATGGCCGCGCGCATGCCCACCTACGTCACCCTCAAAGACGTGAAGAAGCGCTGGGGCAAGGGGCAGGAGGACATCTATCCTGTGGCGCAGTTCGAGAAACTTTGGGGCGATATGACCGCATTGCCGCAGGTCGACTGCGAATACGTCATCGTGCCGCGCGCGCGCGGACAGCAGTTGAAAGAGCCGGCGCAACTCGATGCGTGGCTGCGCGACGGCTCAGCCGATTTCGTAACGGGGCGCTGCGACTTTAACCAGCAGGTTTGAGCTCGGATTTCGCGGTCTCTCTCAGAGGCGCCGACAATTGCAAACCTGTGAGCCGTCGCCGGCGCAATCCGGCATTCAAAGGGCGGCGCAGCATCCGCAAAACAAAAGATAGAAGGCTCAGCCGGTTTGTCTTTTAACTTCGCCGAAGAGAGTTCTCTTGAAGCCCCGACGAGCCACATCGACCAGCGAAGAAATCGGAGAGAATGCAAGATCTGCGCCCTTGGACCAATGGTAGCCATTCTCGGCCATCGTGTCATGCGCGACGTGCCACACCCAGAATTTCTGCACCAGGCTAAGATCCTTTTTCCACCCGCCCGGTTTTGCCCTGCGAATGAAACCCTTAGGCTCAATAAGCACCGGCCCAGTGCGTTTCGCCACTTCGCCGTAAACGGGGATCGGCGTTCCCCCCGTCTTCCTGGCTTCGTCGGCGCGATTCACTTCCACAGCTTTTTTTATATCCGCCAGGTTCCAGTCGAGTCCCAGAAAATCCGCCATCTTCCGCAGCTCATCCACCGGGGCGCGTGACATGTCTACATACCTGATTTCATGAAACTGTCCTGCCGGAATGCCGGGCATCGCATCGCGAACGGCTTTGACACGGCGCACCCAATACTCAGCCGCATTCCGAGCATTGGACGGGGCCCATTTGGAAAGCCACTCTTCGCGTGAAATCAATGAGCTGACCACGTCCCGTGCATCGCGGAGGACATGAATCACCCGCATGCGCGGCAGCAATTCGAAAATCTCCGGCAGGAAGAGCGCATTGTCCGGGGTTTTCTCCAGGAACACCTCGCCAGGGGACAGGTTCCGCACCATGGGCTCCAGCAACTGAATAAGGTGTGACTTCAAGATGGAGCGAAACTCTTCTCTGGAAAAGTAACAACTCAACCCCACTGCACGTGATCGCTTAGCGTCACCGGAGTTGTCCCAGGCGATAAGTTGCGGACCGATGTGGTGATTGAAGAGATGCGATTCCGGCCCGGTGTGGATTTTAGAATGCGATGCGAGAAGCCGTTGAATCCAGGTCGTTCCACTCCTGGGACAGCCCGCTACAACTACAAGGTTGTGGCCGTCATAGCTGGCGTTCAGTGACTGAGACATTTGCCTTTTCCTTCTAATGCTAGTCCATCTCGAGCTAAACGATTCGGACTGCAGGCCCGGGACGGACCTGGACATCGAGCCAGGGGAATGAATGGGCCCTTAAGGTGTGACTGAATGAGTATAGATGACCGAATGACATCTTCTCCACCGGAAAAGGCAAGACGCACCAGTATCAGAAATAGCCTTCCTGCTTCTTCTTTTCCATCGACGCAGCCTGGTCGTGATCGATCAAGCGGCCTTGGCGCTCGGAGGTGGTGGCTGCCAGGGTTTCCTCCACGATCTCGGCGATGGTCGTAGCCCGGCTCTCAATCGCGGCTGTCAGCGGATAGCAGCCCAGAGTGCGGAATCGGACCATGCGCATTTCGGGGGCTTCTCCGGGAGCGAGAGGCATGCGATCGTCATCGATCATAATCCACTGATCGTTGCGGCGCACCACGGGGCGCTGCGCAGCGAAGTAAAGCGGAACGATCTCGATCTTCTCGTCGGCGATGTACTGCCAGATGTCCGGCTCGGTCCAGTTGGAGAGCGGGAAAACGCGGATCGACTCGCCGGGATGGATGCGCGCGTTATACAGGTTCCATAGCTCCGGCCGCTGCAACTTGGGATCCCAGCGATGGCCGGCCGAGCGGAAGGAAAAGACGCGCTCCTTGGCGCGCGATTTTTCTTCATCGCGCCGCGCGCCTCCCATGATGATGTCGAATCCGCCCTGATCGAGTGCCTGCTTGAGCGCCTCGGTTTTCATAATTCCGGTATAGCGGTCGGAGTCGCACGTGAACGGAGTGATTCCGTCCGCGATGCCCTGGCGGTTGGTGTGCACGATGAGCTTGATGCCCAACTCAGCGGCCTTGCGGTCGCGGAAGGCAATCATCTCGCGAAACTTCCAGGTCGTGTCGATATGCAGGAGCGGGAAGGGCGGCGGCGCGGGCCAGAAGGCCTTGCGCGCCAGGTGCAGCATCACGGAAGAATCTTTGCCGATGGAGTACATCATCACCGGCCTCTCGGCCAGCGCAACCGCTTCCCGGATGATCTCAATCGCTTCTGCTTCGAGTGTGTTCAGATGCTCGTTCATAGATTGTCTGTCATCAAACCGGCAGCGCGATCAACCGCGTTGCCGAAGCCAGAAAGCTCGGGTTCCGCAACACCGGTTTATTGTACGTGAGCGGATTTCCTTCAAGATCCGAAACGGCCCCGCCCGCTATTTCCAGTACGCATTGCGCCGCCGCCGTATCCCATTCCATGGTGGGCCCGTTGCGCAGGTAGAGGTCGGCGCTGCCTTCGGCAACCATGCAGAACTTGAGCGAGCTGCCCATGGGCACAAACTCGCAGCGGCCGGGATCGACGCCGATCCTTTCGAGGTCCGCGCGCATGGCGTCTACCCCATCGCCGTGCCAGCGGCTCACTGCGACCTTTGGCGCAGGACTGTGCTTCGCGGAAACGTGGAGCGGCTTCGCGATTCCTCCCTCCGATTTCTGCGCACCGGCATTCTCCGCGGCGAAGTAGACGACATCGGTTGCCGGTGCGTACACCACGCCGAGCACTGGTGCGCTTCCACGCACGAGCGCAATGTTCACCGTGAATTCGCCGTTGCGTTTCAGGAACTCTTTGGTCCCGTCGAGCGGATCGACGAGCCAGAACGTTTGCCAGTTGCGGCGCACTTCAAACGGAATCTCCGCAGACTCCTCCGAGAGCACGGGAATGTCGGGAGTGATTTGCGCCAGCCCGTCGCAAACAATGCGATGCGACGCCAGGTCCGCCTGCGTCAGTGGCGAATCGTCCTTCTTCAATTTGACTGCGGGATTGAGATCCGCATAAACCTCCATAATCGCCTGCCCGGCGCGGCGGCTGATTTCGACGACCTGGGGAAGCAGATCCGCGGGCCTCCAATTTTCCACTAACATTCCGATCCCTTCCATACAGTTTCCGCCGCAGCCGCAATCGTGCGGAACGGTCAGACCCGAAGCAGTGCCAGAATCCGATCGACGCACTCTTCAGGAGTAACGTTTTGCGTTTCCAGACGCAGATTCGGCGATAACGGCGGCTCGTACTCGCTGTCGATCCCGGTAAAGTTCCTGATCTCGCCGCGGCGTGCTTTGGCATAGAGTCCCTTGGGGTCGCGGCGCTCGCACTCCATCAGCGGAGTATCGACAAAAATCTCCTTGAATTCGTTCTCGCCAAATCGCGAGCGTGCCAGGTCCCGCTCTGCGCGGAAGGGGCTGATGAACGAAACAAGCACGATCAGCCCGGCGTCCACAAACAGACGCGCCAGCTCGGTGACGCGGCGGATATTCTCCACGCGATCGGCTTCCGTAAAGCCCAGATCGCGGCTCAGCCCGTGGCGCACATTGTCGCCATCGAGCAGATAGGTGTGTTTCCCGAGGACGAAGAGCCGCTTCTCAAGCAGGTTGGCAATCGTAGACTTGCCGGATCCGGGAAGCCCGGTGAACCAGAGGCAGACCGGCTCCTGCAGCTTCTGGTGGGCACGCGTTTGTTTGTCGATAGAGACCGACTGCCAGTGGATATTGGCGGCGCGGCGCAGCGCAAAATCGATCATGCCCGCGCCCACTGTCTGATTGGTGAGCCGGTCGACGAGGATGAACGAGCCGAGTCGGCGGCATTTGTCGTAGCTCTCAAAGGGCGCAGGGCGGTCCAGTGAGAGATTCACCACGCCGATCTCGTTCATGTTCAGGCCGCGGGAAGCGAGATGGCTGCCGGTTTTCACATCCAACCGGTACTTGATGGCGGTGATGGTAGCCGCCGCCTGACAGGTATGCATGCGGAAGAGATAAGATCGGCCGTTAACCAGCGTTTGTTCGGAGAGCGCGATCAGCCTGGCTTCAAACTGGTCGCTCGATTCCATCGGCTCGAGCGCCGAACAGATGACGGACCCGCGGCTGACATCCACTTCGTCTTCAAGACAGAGAGTGACCGAGGAGCCCACGGCCGCCGCATCCTGCTCGCCCTTCCAAACCACGATGGAGCGAACATGGCTCTCCATTCCGCCGGGAACGATGCGCACGCGATCGCCGCGTTTCACTTCGCCGCTGGCGATGCGTCCGCAATAGCCGCGGAAGGAGGGATCGGGCCGGTTGACCCATTGCACGGGCATACGGAATTCGACGGCCGCTTCCGCGCGATCCACGTCGACTTCTTCGAGGTAGTTAAGCAGGGTCGGCCCGTTGTACCAGGACGCGTTGCCGCTCGGCCGCGTCACGTTGTCCCCGTTGAGAGCGGAGACGGGAATAGCGTGGAAGGACGCGATGCCGAGTTCGCGCAGCGTAGGCTCGATCTCTGAAACCATGCGATCGTAGACTTCGCGATCCCAGTCCACCAGGTCCATCTTGTTCACGGCCATCGCCAGGTGGCGGATGCCCAGCAGCGCCACAATGCGCGCATGGCGGTGAGTCTGAACTTGTAGTCCCTTGCTGGCGTCCACAACCAGGATCGCTGCCTCGGACGTCGAGGCGCCGGTGGCCATGTTGCGCGTGTACTGCTCGTGGCCGGGCGTATCGGCAACGATGAAGCGCCGCCGCGGCGTAGCAAAAAAGCGGTAGGCCACGTCAATCGTGATGCCCTGTTCGCGTTCTGCCTGAAGGCCGTCCAATAACAGAGCCAGATCTACCTTTTCGCCCTGTGTTCCATAGCGTCCGGAATCGCGCTCCACCGCAGAGAGATGATCGCTGAAGACCTGCCCGGTTTCCCAAAGGAGGCGGCCTAACAATGTGGATTTACCATCGTCAACGCTGCCGCAAGTGATGAACCGAAGAATATCGCGCATCAAACTCTCTTGGCGTCTTTAACGCCATGGGGCCGTACGTTCAACGAACTTTGGCAGCAAACCGAGTTACAAGCGGAGCGAAAGTCAACCAGCAAATTCGCTAGCCGCAGGGAAGAACCTGAAGCGGAACCTCGGGGATGAGCATGGACTTCCTGCGAGCGACTAGCGAGCGGCTGCTCCATGCAATGGCGGAGAGG